>JAJVIQ010000020.1 GCA_022071965.1 Gammaproteobacteria bacterium | reverse complement strand
CCGACGCGCCGGCCTGCATGCGCTGGGAGCCCGCCACGGCGCTGGACTGCCGCGCCTGCGGCGCGTGCTGCCGTGAGGCCTACGACGCCGTGGAGATCGGCGCGCGCGAGCGGGTGCTCGAGCGCCATCCGCAGCTCGTCATCGTGCGCGAGACGCATCGCAAGATGAAGCGTGACGGCGATCGGTGCGCGGCGCTGGCCGGCGGCAGGGACGCCCAGGAGTCGTACGCCTGCGCCATTTACGCGGATCGGCCACGCGCCTGCCGCGACTTCAGGCCCGGCAGTGCCAACTGCCTGGAGGCCCGTCGCCGCGCCGGCATGTCGCTCTGAATGACGGCGCAGTGCGCCCGCTCCGGCGACAGCGTCGTGACTGGTCCCGATCTCCGATCGCTCGTCTGGAGCCGTCGTTTCAGAGCAGCCATTCGGGTGTCAGGACCAGCAGGAGGCCCAGCGCGATCATGACCGAGCCGCTGAGGATCTGCAGGAAGCGTCCCGCGCCGACCTGAAGCTTGCGACGGCTCAGCGTAAAGACGGCGATGCCGACCATCAGCCCGTCGTCGGCGATGTAGGCGATGTTGTACAGCAGCAGGTAGCCGTAGTAGGACGATCCGTCCAGGGAGTGCTGTGCGAGGATGCCCGTGTAGAGCGCAGGCAGGCCGGCCGTGCACAGCAGCTCGACGACGTTCACGGCGATGGCGAGCGCGATCACGGCCGCCATCGCGGCGGGCAGGCTGCGCGCGTGGATGATCCCGCGTACGCGCGCGTACAGTCCCGGTTTCGAGGAATCCGCGATGCCGAGGGTGGCGCCACCGCGCCCCGCCAGCCCGTCCTTCAGATGCACCGCACCGACGAGCGCCGCGATCAGCCCCAGGCCGATCTGGACCCTCCGGGAATATCCCGCCAGCAGAAAGACGTTGAGCCACGCGGCCATCAGGGCGAAGTACACGGCGCCGCTGACCAGGACGAAGCTCGCGGCGATGAGCGCCATGCGGGCGCGGCTGCGCAGGTTGACCAGCAGGGCGAGCAGGAACAGCAGCACCCACATCGCGCACGGATTGAAGCCGTCGACGAGGCCGATGCCGATCGTGAACAACGGCAATCCGAGCCGTTCCACGCTCACCGGTCCGATCCACGGCAGCTCCACCGGCGCGGACGCGGCGTCGACCGCGTGATCGCGCATGCCGAGAGCGGCCTCGATCTGCGCCGGAGTGGTCACGGGATCGAAGCCGACGAGGAAGCGATCGCACACCAGGAAGGAGGGCACGCCCGGGCGTTCGATCCCGAAGCGCGCGCTCAGCTCCAGGAGGCGGTCCATGTCGGCCTGCCCGGCATGCACATCACGCGTAACGATGGCGACTTCCGGCTGCCCCCGCCGCAGCGCCTCGAGCCAGGCACGGGCCTGCGCGCAATGCGGGCAGCCGGGGCGCGTGAATACCTCGATCGCGCGGCACGGCGTCGCGGGCGCGTCGCGCGGCTCCCGTGCGTGCGCCGCCCCGGCTCCGGACATCAGGGCCAGGCCGGCGAGTGCGGCGAGCACGATCTCCCGGGGACTCACGACCGCGGGCGCGGCCGTCATCGGCTCGCTGGCGGCTGCCGCATCACCGCACGGGCTTCCTCCGCGGAGCCGCCGGCAGAAACGGCGGCGGCGGATGGATGGGAAAGATCCGGTAGCCGCTGATCATGGCCGACACATCCGATCCTTCACCGCGCCAGTCGTGCAGGAGCACGGCGATGACGTGCGCGACGGTGATGAACGCGATCGCCCGTGATCCCAGCACGTGCAGATCCTCCAGCAGCAGGGTATCGAACTGGCCGCCCTGCATCGCCAGACCCAGCACCGCCTGTCCCGAGAGGAGCAGGATCCAAATCAGATAGACAGGCGCCCACAAGGGATTTTGCGCATACCAGCGCGGCAGCGACGAGCGGCCGAAGCTGAGATAGAACCGCGCCATCGCGAGCGCGGCACGCGCGTGGCCGGGCCTGGGGAGGAGCGCACGCCAGCTCTCCGCGCCGGCGCCGGCGTACAGACGCCAGAGGCGAAGCGCGAGGGCGATGATGAGCACGTAGCCGGCCAGGAAATGATAGTCGCGGGCCGCCTCGCGCATCTCCGGCGTCGCGCCCATCAGCCAGCCGGTGAGCAGCAGCATGATCGTCGCCGCCGCCATCAGCCAGTGGCTGGCGCGCAACATCGGGCTCCACACCGCCACGCGCCTGGCGTCGGCGGTATTCATGAATGCCGTCGAGCGGACGCCGGGGCGGCCGCAGGACTGCCCGAAGCCGCCGTCAAAGCCACCGACGAACCCTGTCCCGATAGGCCTCGTACTCCGGGCCGAACAGATCGGAAAGCGCCCGTTCCTCCGGAGCGATCTGAAACCGGCCGATGTACAGCACGAAGCCCGCGATGAGCAGCACCGCCGGGCCATTGGCAAGGAAGATGCCCCAGCCGAGCAGGACCATCAGGAGACCGAGGTACATGGGGTTGCGCGTATAACGGTAGATACCGCCGGTCACCAGGGAAGTCGCGGCGCGCGGGCGGTGCGGATTGACCGTCGTGCCGGCGCGCCGGAACGTCGCGACGCCCGACATGCTGACGCACACGCCGGCTGCGGCCAGCATGCCTGCGAGGACGTGTCGCCCCGCGGCCGGCCAGCTGGCGGACGGCGTCCCCGCGGCGACCAGCCACATCAGGCCGGCGCAGGAGAGCGCGATCAGCGGAGGCGGGATCCTGAGCTCCAGGGACGGCATCTTCGCGCGGGATCGTATCGATGTCGGCAATCCGCCGTACGGACCCCTGCGCGGCGGGGCGAATCTCAGGCCGCGATGCGCCTCGCCGGCAGCACCATCAGGAACTCATGGCTGACATGGTTGCCCCGCTGCACACGGCGGTAGCAGGTTGCCCCGCTGGCCGGGTGCAGGTAGTAGGCGTAGCCCTCTTCCTGCCGGTCGCCGAGGTCGTACTCGGGAACCCAGACGTATCGATCCCGGGCGCTGGGGTCGGGCACGAAATGCGCGGGGAGCCGCACCGGCTCGGGGGTGCGCGAGGCATGCACGCCGCCCCGCAGCAGCGCGCGCCGGACCGCCATGGTCAGTGCAGTGACGATTCGGTACAGGGACTGTGACAGTCGGGCTGGAGACGCTCTCATCGTTCGAACCTCCTCGATGTGATTTTTTCCCGCGTGCCCCGCCGGCGGCGTGCCTTGCGGGCAGCGGTTCGACGTTCCGATGTGTGCGCGGCCGCCGCTCGGGGCTGCAGAGATCGCCTGCGGCGTCAGCAGGACGGATGATTGCACATTCTCGCCGCCGGCAGTACCCCCTGCGCTCGACGGCCCTCCGGCAACCGCGCGCCGGACCGATCTCGGTCCGCCGCGATCAGGAGGCCATGAGTACGACCGAGACGATGGCGAGGACGATGCCGCAGCCCTGCTTGATGGTGACGGTCTCCCCCAGCAGCAGCGAGGCCAGGATCAGGGTCACCATCGGGTAGAGGGCCGAGACGGCGGACACGAGGGCGATCGGGCCGCGCGAGGCCGCGACCAGGTAGATGAAGCCGGCCAGCACCAGGCAGAAGCCGGTGATCATGGCGAAGAAGGCGCCCTTGGGATGGTACTGGAGGTTGAAGCCCATCAGAGCTATCGCGATCACGCCGAAGATCATGCTGCCCATGACCTCGTAGATGACGGCATTCGACGGGCTGAGATATCTGACGGAGAGCTTCGGGAAGTAGGACCACAGCCCATAGAGCAGCATGGTCACGAGCGCCGGCAACAGCCAGGATTTCATGCGCGGTATCCTCCGATCATCGCGCGGGCCGAGGGCGCCCGTCGGGATGGCCATGCTCCGGCGGCCGGCCGGGCGACGCGACACGCGCCTCGTCGAGCGCCTGCGCGCGCACCGGTCCCCGCCGTCGCGATGGACGCCGCTGCAGGCGGGCGAAGCGATGCGGGCAGGGCCTGGCGTGTCGCCGGCGATGACGGGGAGCGACGCCGCGGGGCCGGCGCGCAGGGTCTGCTCGTCTCGTTCACGGTACGTGCTCCTCCGGATGGGTGGGCGCCTGGCGGTGACCGGATGGCCGCGTACGACGGCGGGTCCGGCTGGCGAATATGGTCCCTGGCCGGGAAAAACGCCATTACACCGAGTGGATATTCCCCACGGAATACGATTCCTCGCGCTGCGTCGGTGCGTGGGCGGGACCGATGCCCGAAATTGAATCCATGTGGACGAACCGGCAAACGGCGGGCTGGACAACGCCGCCGGCAATGAACCAGAATCCCGGCCCGGGAGTCCGAAGAGGGGACGGGCGGGACGGCCCGTCGTGACCAACGTTCTGGATCGGGCATGAAGGCGTTGCGTGTGATCGTCGGGGTGTTGCTCTGCCTCGCGCTGCCCCTGCAGGGGGCCGCGTCGTTGCGCATGGCGGCGACCCCGTGCCCGGCCATGAACGGTGGCGCGGCCCTGTTGCACGGGGGCCATGCGGCGGCCGGGCACGATGGCTGCCAGTCCATGCCCTGCTCCCAGGATCAGCAGAAGGATCAACTCGCCGCCCCCGGCTGCGACACCTGCGCACACTGCATGCTCAGCCCCACGTTTCTCGCGCTCGAAGCGCTGCCCGGCGTGCCGCACCATCCCCAGGACCTCGTCTCGCGGCGCCATACACCGGCATTGCACCCCCTCGCTCTCTTCGCCATCTGGCGACCTCCAGCAACTCCGTAGTTCCCTGATGTCGTGCCGACCCGGCCCGCGAGGGCGCGGGATTCCGGCCGCGCCGGCGCATGGGGATACCGATGCGCGGGCGTGGCGCAGCAGTCGGGAGCTACACCATGCATGCATCAATGGCCCAGCACCGCGCTCAGCGTTCGGTCCTGGGCGTATTCATCGTTCCTCTACTCGCCACCTCGCCGCACCTCGCGGCGGAAGTGCTGACCTTCGATCGCGCGCTGGCGCTGGCCGAGAGCAGCGCCCCCTCGCTGGCGGCGCAGGACGACGGTGTCGAATCGGCGCGGTCATCGGCCATCGCCGCCGGCCGTCTCCCGGATCCGAGGTTGTTCGCGGGCATCGAGAGCCTGCCCGTGTCGGGACCGGCCAGTTGGACACTGGACGAGGAGCCGATGACGATGGCGCGCATCGGCGTCATGCAGGAGATCCCGAACTCCGCCAAGCGCCGGGCCGAGAAGGAGCTCGCCGCGGCAGGGATAGCGCGGGCCGAGGCCGCGCGCGCGGTCGAGCGCCTGCGCGTGCGCCGGGAGACCGCGGTCGCCTGGCTCCGGCGCTATCACCTGGAGCGCAAGCGCGCGCTGCTGGATGAGCTCGACCGCGAGAACCGGCTGCTCGCCGAGGGCGTCAATGCCCGGATCGCCGCGGGCGAGGCGGGGGTCCCGGAGGCGGTGCTGCCCAGGCAGGAGGCGGCCGCCCTCGAGGAGCGCCGCGACGAGCTCGCCGCGGAGGTGACCCGCAGCATCGCCGCGCTGCGGCGATGGCTCGGCGATGCCGCCGCCGCGCCGCTGGCGGGGTCGCCGCCGGCCTTCGCCATTGAGCACCAGCCGCTGCGCCATCGTCTGCAGCGCCATCCGGAGCTCGCCGAATTCGCGTCCCTGAGCGCGGAGGCCGAGGCGGAGGTGCACGCCGCGGATGCCATGAAGACCCCGGACTGGGGCGTGGAACTTGCCTACGGGAGACGCGATCCGGACTTCGGCGACCTGGTGTCGCTGCAGGTCAGCATCGATCTGCCCCTGTTCACGGCACGGCGCCAGGATCCGCTGATCGCCGCCAGGCAGGCGCAGCTGAATCGTATCGATGCCGAACGCGAGACGATGCTGCGCGAGCACGGCGAAGAGCTGGAGAGCCAGCTCGCGGATCACGAGCGCCTGCAGCGGGCGGTCGGGCGGCAGCGGGAGACCGTGATCCCCCTGGCGCGCGAGAAGGTGGAGCTCACGCTCACCGCTTACGGCGCCGGACAGAGCGATCTCGACGCGGTGCTGGCCGCGCGCCGCGAGCTTATCGAGTCCCGCTGGAGGTCGATCGAGCTGGATTCCGAGCTCGCGCAGCTCGAGGCGCTCCTGCATTACGCCTACGGGGAGGAGGGACGATGAAACGCCTGACGACGCTGGGCATCATCATCGTCGCGGCCGGGGCCGGGGCGGCGGGCGGGTACCTCTGGGGGCAGGGTGCCTGGAACCCGGTGCGACTGATCTCGCACGGGGGGCACGACGGCGATCATGCCGGCGGGACGGCAGCCGCCGGCGAGGAGCGGCGCGTGCTGTACTGGTACGACCCGATGCATCCATCGCAGCACTTCGACAAGCCCGGCAAGTCCCCTTTCATGGACATGGAGCTGGTGCCGCGCTACGCGGAGGCGGCGGAGGAGACGGCCGCGGTGCGCATCGATCCTGCCATCGCCCAGAACCTCGGCATGCGCGTGGCGGAGATCGCGTCCGGCACGCTGCCGAACCGCATCGATGCCGTCGGCACCCTGCAATTCGACGGCCGCAAGGTCGCCGTGGTGCAGTCGCGGGCTGCCGGTTTCGTCGAACGTGTCTATGGGCGCGCCCCCGGCGACGTGATCGCCGCCGGTGCCGCGCTGGCCGATCTGCTGGTCCCGGAATGGGCCGGAGCGCAGACCCAGTTTCTCGCGCTGCTGCGGCATGGCGATGAACGGCTGGTTGCGGCCATGCGCGAGCGCCTGCGACTACTCGGCATGCCGGCGGACCTGATCGCCCGGGTCGAGCGCATGCGGTCGCTGCAGACGACGTTTACGGTGACCTCCCCGACCGGTGGCGTCCTCGACACGCTGGAGGTCCGTGCCGGCATGACGGTCGTCGCCGGCCAGACTCTCGCCACGGTCAAGGGGATCGACACGGTGTGGCTGGAGGTGGCCGTGCCGGAGGCCGACGGCGCCCAGGTTCAGGTCGGCGACGCCGTGGATGCGCGGCTTGTCGCCTTCGCCGGTGAGACGTTCCACGGCAGCGTGGCTGCCGTCCTCCCGGCCGCGAACAGCGACACTCGCACGGTCGTGGTGCGCGCCGAACTCGACAACGAGGACGGCCGCCTGCGGCCGGGGATGTACGCCCGGGTCGAGTTGCGCGGTGACGAGCCGCCGGCGCACCCGCTCGTGCCGGTCGAGGCCTTGCTCCGCACCGGCAAGCGCACGCTGGTGATGAAGACAGAGTCCGACGGGAGTTATCGTCCGGTCGAGGTCGCGGTCGGCCGTCAGGCCGGCGGGTTTGCAGAGGTGCTGGGCGGACTGGAGGTCGGCGATCGGGTCGTCGTCTCCGGACAGTTCCTGATCGACTCGGAGGCCAGCCTGGCCGGCGTCATGGCCCGCACCGATGCGCCGCCCGCCGCCGGCACCGGCTCCCTGCACGAGACCGGCGGCAACGGCCCTCTGCACGAGACCGATGGCACCGTCGTCAGCGTCTCCGGAATGCAGATCGAGCTGGATCACGCGGCGTTCACGACCATGGCGATGCCCGCGATGCGCATGTCGTATCGGCTCGCCGATACCGGCCTCGCCGAGGGCATCGAGCCGGGACAGCGCGTGCGCTTCGCCGTGCGTGAGACGGAGGACGGGCTCGTCGTCGAGCGGATCGAGCGCATAGGGGGCGAGCCGTGATCGCGGGCCTCATACGCTGGTCCGTCGGCAACCGATTCCTGGTGCTCGTCGCCGCGCTGTTCGCCACCGCCTGGGGGATCTGGGCGCTGAGGAGCACGCCCGTGGATGCGCTGCCGGACCTATCGGACGTGCAGGTCATCGTGCGCACCGGGTTTCCCGGCCAGGCGCCGCAGATCGTGGAGAACCAGGTGACCTATCCGCTGGCGACGACGATGCTCTCGGTGCCGGGAGCGGTCACGGTGCGCGGCTATTCCTTCTTCGGCGATTCCTTCGTGTACGTGTTGTTCGAGGACGGCACCGATCTCTACTGGGCGCGCTCGCGCGTGCTGGAATACCTGAGTCAGGTGCAATCGCAGCTGCCGCCCGGTGCGCGTCCCGCCCTCGGCCCGGACGCCACCGGTGTGGGATGGATCTACACCTACGCCCTGGTGGACCGCAGCGGCAGGCATGATCTCGCGCAGCTTCGCGCCCTGCAGGACTGGTTTCTGCGCTTCGAGCTCAAGAGCCTGCCCGGCGTCGCCGAGGTGGCGACGGTGGGCGGCATGGTTCGGCAGTATCAGGTCGTGCTGGACCCCATCCGGCTGGCCGCGCTGGGTATCACCCATGACGAGGTGACATCGGCGCTGCGCGGGGCGAACCAGGAGACGGGTGGGTCGGTACTGGAGCTGGCGGAGACCGAATTCATGGTGCGCGCCTCCGGTTATCTTGCCTCGCTCGAGGATTTTCGCGCGATCCCGCTGAAGCTCGGCACCGCCGGCGTACCGGTGCGGCTGGGCGACGTCGCCGACGTGCGGATCGGGCCGGAAATGCGCCGCGGCATCGCCGAGCTGGACGGCGAGGGTGAGGCCGTGGGCGGGGTGGTGGTGCTGCGCAGCGGCCGCAACGCCCGCACCACCATCGCGGCGGTGGAACGCAGACTCGGGGAGCTGAAGACGGGCCTGCCGCCCGGCGTGGAAGTCGTCACCGTCTACGATCGCTCGCAGCTCATCGATCGCGCCGTCGCCAACCTGCGCGACAAGCTCATCGAGGAATTCATCGTCGTGGCGCTGGTCTGCGTCGCCTTTCTCTGGCACCTGCGCTCCTCCCTGGTCGCGATCGTTTCCTTGCCGCTGGGGGTGCTGATCGCCTTCATCGTGATGCAGCGACAGGGCATCAACGCCAACATCATGTCGCTGGGCGGCATCGCCATCGCCATCGGCGCGATGGTCGATGCGGCGGTGGTCATGATCGAGAACGCCCACAAGAGGATCGAGGCCTGGCAGCACGCCCATCCCGGTGAAACGCTGCGCGGGCCGGAACACTGGCAGACGGTGACCGCGGCGGCCTGCGAGGTCGGGCCGGCGCTGTTCTTCAGCCTGCTCATCATCACGCTCTCCTTCGTGCCGGTCTTCACGCTGCAGGCGCAGGAGGGGCGGTTGTTCGCGCCGCTCGCGTTCACCAAGACCTACGCGATGGCGGCGGCGGCGGCGCTCTCGGTGACGCTGGTGCCCGTGCTGATGGGTTACTGGATCCGCGGGCGCATCCCGAGCGAATGCAGCAATCCCCTCAATCGCCTGCTGATCGCACTCTACCGCCCGTGCCTGGAGTTCGCCCTGCGCTGGCCGAAGACGGTACTGCTGCTGGCGGCAGCCGTGTTCGCGAGCACGTGGTGGCCGCTGACGCGGATGGGAGGGGAGTTCCTGCCGCCGCTCGACGAGGGCGATCTGCTGTACATGCCCTCGGCGCTGCCGGGACTGTCGGCCGCCAAGGCGGCGCAGTTGCTGCAGCAGACCGATCGGCTGATCAAGACGGTGCCGGAGGTGGAGCACGTGTTCGGCAAGGCGGGACGCGCCGAGACCGCCACCGATCCGGCGCCGCTGGAGATGTTCGAGACCGCGATAAAGTTCAGGCCGCGCAGCGAGTGGCGCGCCGGGATGACACCCGAGAAACTGGTGCAGGAGCTGGATCGCATCGTGCGCGTGCCGGGCCTGGCGAACATCTGGATCCCGCCGATCCGAAATCGCATCGACATGCTGGCCACGGGCATCAAGAGCCCGATCGGGGTCAAGGTGGCCGGATCCAGCCTCGCGGGCATCGACGAGGTCGCCCAGGCGGTGGAGCGCACCGCCAGGACGGTCGCGGGCGTCAGCTCGGCGCTGGCGGAACGGCTGACCGGCGGCCGCTACATCGACGTGCGCATCGATCGCCACGCCGCGGCGCGTTTCGGCATGAACATCGAGGACGTGCAATCGGTGATCTCCGGTGCCATCGGCGGCGAGAACATCGGCGTCACGATCGAGGGGCTGGCGCGGTTTCCCATCAACGTGCGCTACCCGCGCGAATGGCGCGATACGGTGGAGAAGCTCAGGGCGCTGCCCGTGCTGACGCCCACCCGGCAGCAGATCACGCTCGGCACGATCGCCGACATCGCGGTCGCCGCGGGTCCGGCGATGCTCAAGAGCGAGAACGGCAGATTGAGCGGATGGGTCTACGTGGACGTGCGCGGCAGGGACCTGGCATCGACGGTGGCGGATCTGCAGGATGCGGTTCGAACGGAGGTGAAGCTGCCGGCGGGGATCAGCCTGAGCTACTCCGGCCAGTTCGAATTCCTGGAACGTGCCGCCGCGCGGTTGAAGATCGTCGTGCCCGCGACGCTCGGGACGATCTTCATATTGCTGTACCTGACGTTCCGCCGCGTCGACGAGGCCCTGCTCATCATGCTGACCCTGCCCTTCGCGTTGACCGGCGGCGTGTGGCTTCTGTATCGTCTCGGCTACGATATGTCGGTGGCCACCGGTGTGGGTTTCATCGCGCTCGCGGGCGTCGCCGCGGAGTTCGGCGTGGTCATGCTGATTTACCTCAAGCAGGCCTGGGCCGAGCGCGGCGAGGCGCCGGCCGCGCTCGACGACGCGATACGGGAGGGCGCGGTCCAGCGCGTGCGGCCCAAGGCCATGACCGTGGCCACCATCCTCGCCGGCCTGTTGCCGATCCTGCTGGGCGCGGGCACGGGCTCGGAGATCATGAGCCGCATCGCCGCGCCCATGGTCGGCGGCATGGTGAGTGCGCCGCTCATCTCGATGCTGGTCATCCCCGCCGCCTACCGCCTCATGCGCAGGCGATCCATGTCCGGCTCAACCGGGAGATCGACGTATGAATTCAAGGCACACACCTGAGCACCACCACGATCGTGCCGGCGAAGGCCGGCAGTCGGGTTCACAGGCATCCCACAGCCACGGGCCCTCCTCGCCCACGGCCGCGGAGGCGATGCCGGGCCTGATCGATCCGATCTGCGGCATGACGGTCAGCGATCGCTCCGAATACCGGCATCGGCACGATGGCCGTGTCTACTACTTCTGCAGCGCGCATTGCCAGGCGAAGTTCGCCGCCCGTCCGCAGGCATACCTCGCGCGGGTCGATGCCGTGTCGCGGGGGCCCGGCGAGGGCGTCACGCCGGGCACGATGTACACCTGCCCCATGCACCCCGAGGTTCGGCAGGATGGACCCGGGGACTGCCCGAAGTGCGGCATGGCCCTGGAGCCGGAGCTGCCCGCCGTGGAGGAACGCGGGGATACGGAGCTGCGCGATCTGAGCCGTCGTTTCTGGTACACGCTGCCCCTGACCGTGGTCGTCACGGTGTTGGCCATGTTCGGTCACCGGGCGGGGTGGCTGGAGATGTCGCGGCAGAGCTGGCTCGAGATGGCGCTGGCCACGCCCGTCGTACTCTGGGCAGGGCTGCCATTCTTCAGGCGCTGCTGGCAGTCGGTACGGCATCGCAGTCCCAACATGTGGACCTTGATCGGCCTCGGGACAGGCGCGGCGTTCCTGTACAGCGTCGTCGCCACCGTCGCGCCCCGGGCCTTCCCGCCCTCGTTCATGTCGATGGGCAGGGTCGCCGTCTATTTCGAGGCCGCGGCGGTCATCATATCGCTGACACTGCTGGGGCAGGTGCTCGAGCTGCGGGCGCGCTCGCAGACCTCCGCGGCGATACGGGCCCTGCTCGGGCTGGCGCCGAAGACCGCGCGACGGATCCGCGCGGACGGCGGCGAGGAGGACGTGCCGCTGACGCACGTCCACGTCGGGGACGTCCTGCGCGTGCGTCCGGGAGAGAAGGTGCCGGTCGACGGCGTCGTGATCGAGGGCAGCAGTGCGGTCGACGAGTCCATGCTCACCGGCGAGCCGATCCCGGTCGGCAAGCGCGCCGGGGACAAGCTGATCGGTGCGACGCTCAATACCAACGGTGCATTGGTCATGCGCTCGGAGCGGGTGGGTGCGGCGACGATGCTCGCCCAGATCGTGCAGATGGTGGCGCAGGCGCAGCGCTCCAGGGCCCCCATGCAGCGTCTGGCCGATGTGGTCGCCGGCTATTTCGTCATGGGCGTCGTCGGCATCGCGGTGCTTGCGTTCCTCGGCTGGGGGTTGTTCGGACCTGAGCCGAGCTGGGTTCATGGCCTGGTCAATGCCGTGGCCGTGCTGATCATCGCCTGCCCGTGCGCGCTGGGTCTCGCCACGCCGATGTCGATCATGGTGGCCACCGGTCGTGGCGCGACACTGGGCGTGCTGTTCAAGGATGCCGCGGCCATCGAGCATCTGTGCAAGGTCGATACGCTAATTGTCGACAAGACCGGCACGCTGACGGCCGGCCGCCCGGTGTTCGATCGGGTGATCGCCGTCGGCGACCACGAGGAAGACGAGGTGCTGGGCCTGGCCGCCACCGTCGATCAGGGCAGCGAACATCCTCTCGCCGCCGCGATCGTCGCCGCCGCGCGCGAGCGCGGCATCGCGTTGCGGAAGGTCGAACATTTCGAATCGGGTTCGGGCATTGGCGTGCGCGGCACCGTCGACGGCCACGCCGTCGCACTGGGCAATAGCACCCTGATGGGTCAGCTCGGGATCGACGTCTCGGCGCTTGGGGCCGCCGCGGACAGCGCGCGCGCGGGCGGCGCGAGCGTCATGTACCTGGCGCGCGACGGCCGTCCGGTCGGTCTGGTTGCCGTCTCCGATCCCATCAAGCCGAGTACACCGGAGGCCATGGCGCTGTTACGGCGCACCGGCCTGCGGGTGGTCATGGCGACCGGCGATGGCCTGGCGACGGCGCGGACGGTGGGGCGGGCACTGCGGATCGAGGAGATCCACGGCGAGGTGAAGCCGGCTGACAAGCTCGCGCTGGTGGCGCGGCTGCAGCGCGATGGCCGCGTGGTGGCCATGGCGGGCGACGGCATCAACGATGCGCCCGCGCTGGCGAAGGCGGACGTCGGCATCGCCATGGGAACGGGGACCGACGTGGCCATGCACAGTGCGCAGGTCACGCTCGTCAGGGGCGATCTGCGGGGGATTGCCGTGGCGCGAGCCTTGTCGGTCGCGACGGTGGCCAACATGCGACAGAACCTGACCTTCGCGTTTCTCTACAACGCGCTCGGCATCCCGATCGCGGCGGGTGTGCTGTATCCGCTGACCGGGTGGCTGCTCTCGCCGATGATCGCGGCCCTGGCGATGAGCCTGAGCTCGGTATCGGTCGTCGGCAACGCACTGCGCCTGCGCGCGGCGCGGCTGGGCGGGCCGGAAGGCGGATGATCGGGCGCCAGGGCCACGGGGACCGCGCCCCGCCGAGCGCGTCCTGCCACGGATGTTGAGCAGCGTCTCCCAGCGCACGAGGCCGAGGCGGCCGCGCCGCTTCCCGACGGGGACGCCGCGCCTCCCGTGATCGTGAATCTCGCAGGCGATGCCGTGCCCGTCGAGCGGGGCCATGACCTTCTTCATTCTGTCGCAGCTGCGGATGCCGTGGATGGCAGTCATGCGCGGGGAGCGGGAGTGACGACGCCGGTGCGAGCGGTCCGCGCTAGTTCGGCGAGACGAAGTCCGTGCCCGTGGGGCAGAGGCGCGCGAAGCGCCGATCCGTGAACTCGACATTGACCGGGTTCGCCGAGCCGCGATCGCCCGCGCGCACGAAGGCCTGCTGCTTCACCAGCCGCCCGGCATCGTCACGCACGTACCAGGCGAGCTCGCGACCCTGCAGCACGAACAGGGCCGGTTCGGATCCCTGGTTGGGGAACTCGGCGCCCCGGGCCCAGTAGATCTCCTCGCCGATGCGGGCATTCATCCGGCGGCCGTGGACGCGGCCGACGAGATTGCCTCCCAGGAGTCTGCCGGTCCCTATGCCTTCGGACCACTCTCCGCAGACGACGTTGCCGTATTGTCGCAAGGCGAGCGTGGTTGCGCCGGCCAGGCCGTGGTCGCGGGCGACGGTTGTCTTGCTGTGCCACATCCCTTCGAATCGGGAAGCGGCGGCCGCCGCCGGCGGCGGAAGTAGCATCGCCACGATCTCCAGGCACGCCGACGCGGCGGCGAGTCGGAAGGCAAGGCACATGTCGGCGAGGTGGTGGCGGCGGAGTCCGTGGGCGCGTGCATCGCGTCGATCGGGAGTTCGATGGCCGAGCGGCTCGCCGCCCGCCAGTTCGTCCGCAATCTAGCCGGGCGAGCGCGCCCGCCGCAACGCCGTATCGCCGGGAATGTGCTTTAAGGCTGGTTTCATCCTCCGGGTCCAGGATGCCCGACACCAATCGGACACCGATGCCGACAACGGAGGAAGTTCTGAATGAAACACATCATCGCATTGGGCTTCTCCCTGGTGCCGCTCGCCTCGCCGGCGGCCGAGCCCGCGCCCGATCTGCTCGCGCGTTATGCGCAGCAGGCGGCCCGGGAGAATCCCGCATTCAATGGCTTCTCGGCCGAGCGCGGCCGGACACTGTTCACGACGGAACATCCGCGCGGCGCCGATCCGGCGATGGCGTGCGCCTCCTGCCACACGGCGGATCCGCAGGGCGCGGGTGAACACCGGAGGACCGGCAAGCGGATCAAGCCGCTCGCCCCCAGCGCGAACCCCGAACGGCTGAGCAATGCCTACAAGGTCGAGAAGTGGTTCACCCGCAATTGCCAGGACGTGCTGCAACGGCAGTGCTCGGCGCTCGAGAAGGGCGACGTGATGACCTGGCTGCTTTCCATAAAGTGAGGATGCCATGCGCAAGAAGATGTTGATGGGTTCGTTGATCACGGGTGCCGTTCTTGGCCTTGGCTGGCTCGCCGCCGGCGTGGGCGAGTTGCGTGCCGAGGAGGATGAGGAGCACGGGCAGAGCCACGAGCACGAACGCGGGGAGACGGATGGCGGCTGGGCCGCCCCCGCGGCGGGGCCCGGCGGGGACTCGTACACGAGCGAGTGCGGCAGTTGTCACGTACCGTATCCACCGAGCCTGCTCGGCGCGAAACAGTGGGCGGTCATCATGGCCCGCCTGAACAATCACTATGGCGAGAGCGCGGAGATGACGCCGGACTCGGCGCGCGCGCTGGGCGCCCATCTGCAGGCGAATGCCGGATGGGATGATGGCCCGGGTGCGTGGACGTCCGTTGAGGACCTGCCGCGCATCACCACGTCGGCCTGGTTCCGTGACGAGCACGACGAGATCGGGCCGGAGGTCTGGAAGCGCGCGTCGATCGGCAGCGCGGCAAACTGCGGGGCATGCCATCGCGGCGCCGAGCGGGGCGTCTACGAGGAGGAGGAGGTCCGTGTTCCGCGTTGAAGGCGGCGCCGGGTGCCGTGACGGCAGCCGGCGTTACTCCCCCTGCCTGCCGACGGTAAAGGTCTGCAGGACGCGCCAGTCGTCCGTCTCGATCTGCATGTACCAGTGCCCGGCCGGAAGTTCCGGCAGGGCGGCGAAATACTCGCCCCCGGCGGCGCGCTCCAGCACGATATCGCGATCGAAACCGGACCGGGTCGCATGCATCAGGCGGACGTGCAGCGTGGCGGGCAGGATGCCGGCGTCACGGGCCTGCATCCGCACCGTGGCCGTGCGGGCGGCCGGATCGACGTCGACAAGCGCGTCGATGGCCAGCGAGGCGGCGCGCTCGTCGCGCTCCAGGACCTGGTTGATCTCCAGGCCCTTCCTGTAATAGTCGTCGGTGACCAGTCCGTCGTCGGAGACGATGGCGAGCCTGAGCGTGTAGAAACCGCCGATCACGGCCACGGCGGGCAGCAGCGCCACCAGCCAGGCGTAAGGCTCCTGGTACCAGCGGGTGACAGCGGTCTGCTTCTCCGGCACGGGGTTCTACCTCGACGGCGTCGGACCGAGGAACCGCGCCTCCGCCTCGTCGCGCAGATCCGGTTTGTCGACCGCCGTAATCCGGAAGGTGACCTTCGAGCTCCGATGCTCCAGGTCGCTCTCCTCCGCGCGCAGACGCGTGACCAGATTCTGGACCGCCCCGGCATCCACGTAGATCTCCCTGGACTCCGTGTCCAGTATCAGCCCGTCGATGCCGGTCGCATCGATGGCGAAGGTATGCGGGGCGTTGTCCATGTTGATGATGTGCAGCGTGTAGACGTTCTCGATGAGCCCCTCGTTGGTTTCGCGGAACAGCTGATTGCGATCGCGGACCACGTCGAGCTCGAGCGGCACGCGGACTGCCACGGCGTAGACCAGCGCGGCGATGATGGCGAGCAGGATAGCGCCATAGACATAGATGCGCGGGCGCATGATCCGGGTGGGTTCGCCGGCCAGCGCGTTCTGCGTGGTGTAGCGGATGAGGCCCGGGGCGTAGCCCATCCTGTCCATGACGTCGTTGCAGACGTCGATGCAGGCGGCGCAGCCTATGCACTCGTACTGCAGCCCCTCGCGGATGTCGATGCCGGTCGGACAGACCTGAACGCACATGGTGCAGTCGATGCAGTCGCCCAGCCCCTCGCGCATGGCATCGACGCCGCGCTTGCGGGCGCCGCGCGGCTCGCCGCGCTTCTCGTCGTAGGAGATGACGAGCGTGTCGCCGTCGAACATGGCGCTCTGAAAGCGCGCATAGGGACACATGTACTTGCAGACCTGTTCCCGCAGGAAGCCGGCGTTGCCCCAGGTGGCGAAGCTGTAGAACAGCATCCAGAATGTCTCCCAGGGCCCGAGATCGAAGGTGATCAGGCGCTGGTAGAGGTCCCTGGCCGGCGTGAAGTAGGCGACGAACGTGAAGCCCGTGAAGAGCGCGAACACCACCCACAGGGAATGCTTGGTGACCTTGATGCGGAACTTGCGCGCCGACATCGGCGAGCGGTCCAGCTTCATCTGCTGCAGCCTGTCGCCCTCAATCCAGTGCTCGATCCAGAGGAAGGTCTCCGTCCATACCGTCTGCGGGCAGGCGAACCCGCACCAGAGGCGTCCGGCCAGGGCGGTGAAGAAGAACAGGCTCAGGCCCGCGATGATGAGCAGCGCCGCGAGGAAGATGAAATCCTGTGGCCACAGCGTCAGGCCGAAGATGTAGAACTTGCGCGCGGGCATGTCGAGCAGCACCGCCTGCCGGCCGTCCCAGGTGAGCCAGGGCAGCACGTAATAGAGGCCGAGCAGCAGGAAGACCGTGGCCACCCGCAGGCCGGCGAACAGGCCGTGCACCTCGCGCGGGTAGACCTTCTGCCGCTTTTCGTAGAGTGACTGCTGGACCTCGTCGAGTGAAACCGTTGCCGTGGGTTTCAACCGACCGCCATCAAGAGACTTGTTCACGGGTCGCCGCACTCACGGCCGGGGTCTCCACGTCGCGCCGTCGGGGGTAGAGGAAGAACAGGCACAGCAGGCCGGAGGAGGCGGTCAGCAGCCAGAAAAGGAAAAAGCCCACCGTATAGGCGGCCGTGCGGCCGAGCGCCGGGAAGTCCACGCACGCCTTCAGCTCCATCGGATCGATGGCGGCGAAGAAGACGGTGGTCGCCATGCCGGCCAGCAGGAAGGTGAGCCACAGCGCGGCCAGCAGCCGATACGGCCCTGGCACGTATCCAATCTCTTCCATCACCGGCTTCATCTGCGTGTCCGAGCTGCCGTCCGCCCGACAAAATACACCTCATCTCCGTCCGTGGGAACCGCCCGGCGCGGGGCGCCGTCCGCCGCCGCGCGCAGCCGGGCGGAGGCCCCGCCGGGCAGGGCAGGACCACCATGGGTCGGGGTTGGCGGCAAGCTCAGGGACTCGCCGCCTGCTGCCCGCCCTGGTGCGTGAGGCTGTAGACGTAGGCGGCGAGCAGATGCACCTTCGCCTCGCCGAGGAACTCCTTGTGCGCGGGCATGCGGCCCTGACGGCCGCCGATGATGGTCTCGCGCACCCGCTCCTGCGAACCGCCATACAGCCAGGTGTCGTCGGTGAGGTTCGCGGCGCCCAGCGCCGGGTTGCCCTTGCCGTCGGGGCCATGGCAGGCCGCGCAATTCTGCGCAAACACCTCCCTGCCCCGCGCCGCGATCGCCGCATCGACGGGCCGCCCGCTCAGGCTCAACACGTACTCGGTCACGTCGTTGACCTTCTCATCGCCGAGCAACTCACCCCACGGGGGCATGACCCCCTGGCGGCCGTTGAGGATGGTCTGCTGGATCTGATCCGGCGCACCGCCCCACAGCCAGTCGTCGTCGGCAAGGTTCGGATAGCCGCGAGCACCACGGGCGTCCGCGCCGTGACACTGGATGCAGTAGGTCGCGAACAGGCGCTTGCCGACGGTGATCGCCTCGGGATTCGCAGCCAGCGCCGGGATGTCCTGTCCGGCGAACTTCTGGAAGATGGGGCCGTACTTTGCATCCGCCGCGGCGATCTCCGCGTCGTACTGCTTGTACTGCGTCCACTTCCCCAGGCCTTCGAAGACCGGCAGGCCGGGATAGAAGACCAGGAAAACCGCACTCCAGGCGACGGTGAGATAGAACATGTTCAGCCACCAGCGCGGCAGCGGATTGTTGTATTCCTCGAGATCGCCGTCCCAGACGTGGCCCATCGTCTCGATCTTCTGTCCGGCCGAGCGTCCGGAATACCGCCAGGCGAAATAGCCGCACCACAGGACGCCGAGCACCGTGGGGATGGTGATGAACCACTTCCAGAACCCGGAAGTGAAATCGAAACCGCTTAAATCAGGCATCGTTGTTCTCCTTGCCGGGCGAGCCGCTCGCGGGCGGCGCGTCATCGTCGTCGAGCGGGATACGGGCGGCGGCATCGAAGCGGGCCTTGCTGCGGGAATCATAGGCCCACAGCACGATGCCCACGAAGATCACCAGCACCGCGACGGTGAATACCGAGTGTATGGTCGGGAAGTTCATGATCATCACCTCCGCGTCTTCACCGCAGTGCCCAGCGACTGCAGGTAGGCGATGAGGGCATCCATCTCGGTCTTGCCTTCGATCTCGGTCTTCGCCGCCGCGAAGTCCTCCTCGGTGTAGGGATCACCGAACGCGTCCTTCAGCACCGTCATCTTCCTGACCGTGAGCCCCGGGTCGACTTTCGCGTCGGCGAGCCACGGGTAACCCGGCATGATCGATTCCGGCACCACGTCGCGCGGATTGATCAGATGAGCGCGGTGCCACTCATCGGAATAGCGTCCGCCTACGCGCTGCAGATCCGGCCCGGTGCGCTTGGAGCCCCACTGGAACGGCCGGTCGTAGACGAATTCCCCGGCCAGCGAGTAATGCCCGTAACGCTCGGTCTCGGCGCGGAACGGGCGGATCATCTGCGAGTGGCACACGTAGCAGCCCTCACGGACGTAGACGTCGCGCCCGGCGAGCTGCAACCCGGAGTAGGGCTTCACGCCCTGCACCGGCTCGGTCGTGGAGTGCATGAAGAACAGCGGCACGATCTGCACCAGGCCGCCGATGCTGACCGTAAAGATGATCAGCGCGATCATCAGGCCGATGTTCTTCTCGATCTTCTCATGAGCAATCATGATTGCCTGATCTCCTCAATGCGCCAGCGACGGAGCCAGCACGGGCGCTTCCACCGGCCTCGCCCCCGCAATGGTGCGCCACAGGTTGTAGGTCATCACCAGCATTCCGGCCAGGAACAGCGCGCCGCCGAGGAAGCGAATGATGTAGAACGGATGCATCGCCTCGACGGACTCGATGAAGCTGTAGGTGAGCGTGCCGTCCTCGTTGACCGCGCGCCACATCAGACCCTGCATGATGCCCGATACCCACATCGAGGCGATGTACAGCACGATGCCGATGGTGGCGGTCCAGAAATGCAGCTCGACCAGCTTGAGACTGTGCAGCTCGCGGCCGAACAGGCGCGGGATGAGGTAGTACAGGCAGCCCATCGTCACCAGGGCGACCCAGCCGAGCGCGCCAGAGTGTACGTGGCCGATGGTCCAGTCCGTGTAATGCGACAGCGCATTGACGGTGCGGATGGACATCATCGGGCCCTCGAACGTCGACATGCCGTAGAACGACACCGACACGATCATCAGGCGCATCACCGGATCGGTGCGCAGCTTATGCCACGCGCCGGAAAGGGTCATGATGCCGTTGATCATGCCGCCCCAGGAAGGCGCCAGCAATATGATCGACATCACCATTCCCAGCGACTGCGTCCAGCCCGGCAGCGCGGAGTAGTGCAGATGGTGCGGACCGGCCCAGATGTAGGTGAAGATGAGCGCCCAGAAGTGGACGATCGAGAGGCGGTAGGAGTACACGGGCCTGCCGGCCTGCTTGGGGATGAAGTAGTACATCATCCCGAGGAACGCGGCGGTCAGGAAGAAGCCCACGGCGTTGTGGCCGTACCACCACTGTACCATCGCATCCTGCACGCCCGCATAGGCCGAATAGGACTTCCACAGCGTCACCGGCACGACGGCGCCGTTGAAGATGTGCAGCATGGCGATGGTGATGATGTAGGCGCCGAAGAACCAGTTGGCGACATAGATGTGCTGGACCTTGCGCTTCACGATGGTGCCGAAGAAGACGATGGCATAGACGATCCAGATCACCGCGATCAGCAGATCGATGGGCCACTCGAGCTCCGCGTACTCCTTGGATTGCGTCACGCCGAGGGGCAGCGTGACCGCCGCCAGCACGATGACCAGCTGCCAGCCCCAGAAGGTGAAGGCGGCGAGCTTGTCGGAGATCAGCCGCACGTGGCAGGTGCGCTGCACGACGTAGTACGACGCCGCGAACAGCGCTGATCCGCCGAACGCGAAGATGACCGCATTGGTGTGCAGCGGCCGCAGCCGGCTGAAGGTGAGCCATGGCAGATCGAAGTTGAGCGCCGGCCAGGCGAGCTGCGCGGCAATGAAAACGCCCACCAGCATGCCGACGATTCCCCAGACAATCGCCATGATGGCGAACTGCCGCACCACCGTATAGTTGTAGGTTTCGTTAGTGGCCATCCGGCCCTCCTCTCGTCAAAAATCAGATCCACGACCGCAGCGGGACCGTGGCGGCATCGCTGCCGCCCCGCTCGTTGCATCTCCGCGTGAATCGTAACGCCGTCAGCGTCAGAAGCCGATACCCAGGTAGCCGCCGATGGTCCAGTAGTCGTTGGAAGGCTCCTGCACCTGCAGTCCCAGACCCCGGATCGCCGCGACGGTGGCATCGCTGTAATCGGGGTTCGTGAAGTCGGCGGCGAAATGATAGCGCGCATCCGCCCCGAGCTTGATCCCCGGGATGATTTCGTACTCGGCGCCGCCGGCCACCTGGCCGCCGACGTCGAGATAGGAGGTGGTGTCGGAGGTCGGGCTGATGACGCGGAAATCCAGGCCGATCGGAATGAGCCACGGACGCAGCCTGCTGTCCTCCATGAACTTGATCTTGGGCGCGGCGCTGACCGTCAGCATCGTCAGGTTGTTGGTGCCCGTGATGAGGCAATTGCCAAGGGCCGGTCCGACATTGCCGGTGGCCAGGGCGCATTCCGCCGTTGGCACGGGCAGGACGGTCTCCGCGGAATCGATGTGGCTGAACTCCACGCCGAGCTCGGCGAGCACCCAGGTGCCCGGCATCAGCTTCCATACGTCGTGACTGAGCAGGAAATCGAAGCCGGCGCCGACGTTCCAGCCGGAGTCGCCGCTGTTGTCGTTGCCCAGGCCGTAGACGTCGGTCACCGCGCCGAAGGCGCGGTCGTCCGCCAGCCCGGTGTAGCCGCCGCGGAAGAAGATCATGTTGCCGGGGATCTTGGGCGGCGTGGCCATGGTCTCGACCTTGGCCACGCGGTCCTCCAGCGTCTTCACCGGCGCCTCGACGGCCGTGACGCGGTTCTCCAGGCTCTGCACCTGCTGGGTCTGCGCGGGCTCGGCGGCCTGCGTGGCCTTCAGCTCCTGGCGCAGCGCGGCCAGCTCGGCCTCGAGCTGCATGAGTCTTTTTTCCAGGTCCGCGGTGGATGCGGCGCCCGCCGCCATGCTTGCCGCAAGCAGCGCGGATCCGACGGCCATGGCCAACGTGTTCTTCTTGAATGGCATGAGAGCCCCCTTCATGGTTGTGAATTGTCGGGTGTGGAATTCCGGTCGGGTGCCGGAGGAAATTCGAGGATGGCCATCCGCCCTCAACGCTCCGGCCCGGCCACCGCGTCGTTCGGCGACACCGCGGGGACGACGGGGCCGGCCGGCCTGATGGCGTTGAACGCGGCGTCGTTTCGACAGAAGCTCAGGTCGACCTGCGCGGTGCGCGACTTCAGCGCCTGGTCGCAGACGGCGGTGCTGCCGCAGCCTTCGCAGGCGCGGATGTGCCTCTCGATCTCCACGATCGGCTGATGGTGCAGGTATTCCTCCGCGTCGATCCCGCGTCGCTCGAGCATCCGGTACAGGCGCAGCCGCTTGACGCGCCCGATGAGCGCCTGGCGGAACTGACGGCCGGTGTGGAAGTTGGCGAGGATGGCGTGGGTCATCCGTGAGACGACGTATGCCGCCAGCAGGGCGATGCCGGCCAGGACGAGGACGCTCAATCCATTCATTGGACAGGAGATCTGGCGTTCTTGGGATTTTTTTGCTGGCCGCCACTGTATGCAGGGGGGGCGGAAAAGGGCTTGATCTGGATCAAACCTCCCCGGGCGGCGGGACCGCGGGTGTCCGAAGGCGACTTGCGTGAAGCCCTCAATCGTCGCAGGATGCACAAAATATTGCGCATCCTGGGGGAGACAGACGCAACGCCATGAGTACCGCCGCCGACGCAATCACTGTGGACGCCCGCATCGTGGCCCAGCCTGCCGCGCTGGACATCTGGGACAAGAAGTACCGGCTCAAGGACCGGCAGGGAGTGGCCATCGACAGGAACGTCGATGACACCTGGAGACGGATCGCCCGCGCCCTGGCCGAGGTGGAGACGACCCCGGCGCTGCGGGAGAAATGGAACGAACGGTTCCTCTGGGCGCTGCGTCACGGCGCGATCCCGGCCGGCCGGATCACCTCCAACGCCGGTGCCGGGCAGTACAAGCCCGCCACGTCGACCATCAATTGCACGGTATCGGGGACCATCCACGATTCCATGGATGACATCCTGCGCAAGGTGCACGAGGCGGGTCTCACGCTAAAGGCCGGCTGCGGGATCGGCTACGATTTCTCGACGCTTCGGCCCCGGGGCGCCTACGTGACCGGGGCGGGCGCGCACACCTCCGGTCCGATGTCGTTCATGGACATCTACGACCGCATGTGCTTCACGGTCTCTTCAGCCGGCGGCCGGCGCGGCGCGCAGATGGCGACCTTCGACATCGGCCATCCCGACGTGCTGGACTTCATACGCGCCAAGCGCGAGCACGGCCGCCTGCGCCAGTTCAACCTGTCGCTGCTCATCACCGATGCGTTCATGCGCGCGGTGAAGGATGACGCCGAGTGGCCGCTCGCGTTTCCGTTGACGGAGGCGGAGGTCAAGGGCGAACGCATCGATCTGCACGACGGCCGCGACGTCCTGTGGCGGGAATGGCCGGTCAGCGACAACTACATCGTCGACGCCCGGGGTCTCGTGGCCTGCCGCATCCATCGCCGCATACGGGCACGGGCGCTGTGGGACCTGATCATGCGGTCCACGTTCGACTACGCCGAGCCCGGCTTCATCCTCATCGACCGCGTCAACGAGGAGAACAACAACTGGTTCTGCGAGGACATCCGCGCGACCAACCCCTGTGGCGAACAGCCACTGCCCCCGTACGGGTCCTGCCTGCTCGGCTCGGTGAACCTGACGCGGTTCGTGCGCGATCCGTTCTCGGAAAGGGCGAGCTTCGACTGGCCGCAGTACCGCGAACTGGTCAGGGTGTTCACCCGCATGCTCGACAACGTCGTGGAGCTGAACGGGCTGCCGCTCGAGCCGCAGGCCGAGGAGATCCGGCGCAAGCGCCGGCACGGCATGGGCTATCTCGGCCTGGGTTCCACGCTGACCATGCTGCGGATGCAGTACGGGGACGCCGACTCGCTGGCCTTCACCGAACGGGTCACGCGCGAGATGGCGGTGGCCGGCTGGGAGGTGGGCGTGGAGCTGGCCGAGGAGAAGGGCCCCGCACCGATCATGAACGAGCACTTCGTCGTCACCGCGGCGATGCTGCGGCAGCGGCCCGAGCTGGCCCGCGACGGCCACAAGGAGGGCGACCGGCTCCCCGGCCGCATCCTGCATGCGCGCTACAGCCGTTACATGCAGCGGCTCGCGGGCGTGGCGCCGGAACTGGCCGAGAGGATCGCCCACGCCGGGGCGCGCTTCACCCACCACACCTCCATTGCCCCCACCGGGACCATCTCGCTGTCGCTCGCGAACAACGCCAGCAACGGCATCGAGCCGAGCTTCGCCCATCACTACGTGCGCAACGTGATCCGCGCCGGCAAGAAGAGCAAGGACACGCTCGACGTGTATTCCTACGAGCTGCTCGCCTATCGCGCGCTGGTCAATCCGAAGGCGATGCCCGGCGGCGTCGAGACGGATGCGCAGTTGCCGCCGTTTTTCGTCACGGCCAACGACATCACCCCTCTGCAGCACGTGGAGATCCAGGCCGCGGCGCAGAAATGGGTCGATTCCTCGATCTCCAAGACGGCGAACGTGCCGACGGACTTCCCGTTCGGGGACTTCAAGGACATCTATCTCTTCGCCTACGAGAACGGCCTGAAGGGCTGCACGACCTTCCGCTTCAATCCCGAGGTCTTCCAGGGCGTGCTGGTGAAGACTGCCGATCTCGAGAACACGCTCTACCGCTTCGTGCTCGAGGACGGCAGCGTGGTGGAGGCGCGCGGCAACGAGGAGATCGAATACGACGGCGAGACGCACACCGCCGCCAATCTCTACGATGCCCTGAAAGAGGGCTACTACGGCAGATTCTGAGCAACCATCATGGCCAGGAAGATCGACAAGCGCATCATCGACGTGAGCGTGGTGAAAAACGCGCCGCCCGCGGATCCGGCCAGGGCGGAGGCCGCGGCCGAACCGGCGCCGAAGGTCGTGCACATGCACGAGAAGGTCGAGCGGCCGGAGATGCTGATCGGCTCGACCTACAAGATCAAGACACCGCACTCCGACCACGCGCTGTACGTCACGATCAACGACATCGTGCTCAATCCGGGCACGCCGCACGAGCTGCGGCGGCCGTTCGAGATGTTCATCAACTCCAAGAGCATGGAGCACTTCCAGTGGATCGTGGCGCTGACGCGCATCATCTCCGCCGTCTTCCGCAAGGGCGGCGACGTCACCTTCCTGGTCGAGGAGATGCGTTCGGTGTTCGATCCGAAGGGCGGCTATTTCAAGAAGGGCGGGCGCTTCATCCCGTCGCTGGTGGCGGAGATCGGCGACGTGCTCGACAGCCACCTGCGCATGATCGGGCTGCTGCGCGACGACCCGCGCGATGCGGCGCTGCGCCAGCAACTCGCCGCCAAGCGCACCGAATACGAGAAGTCGCTGCAGCAGGCCGAGGCCAACGCGCCGGACGAATTCCCCGACGGCGCCGTGCTCTGCCAGAAGTGCCTGACCAAGGCGATGATCCGCATGGACAACTGCCTGACCTGCCTGAACTGCGGCGAATCCAAGTGCGGCTGAACGCCGCCTGGCCCGGCTGTGGTGGTGATCCCGCCGCCGCCCTCAGAGTTCCCCGGTGAGGAACTGCGCCCGGCCGTAGCCGAACGACCAGTCCTCGTCGGTGGTCGTGACCAGGTTGATCATGACGTCCGAGGGGGCGATGCCGCAGCGCTTTTCGATCTCCTCGACGGCCAGACGGTAGAAGAGCTCCTTCATCTCGCGGGTGCGCGGCCGCGTGGTCACCTGGATGAAGACGAACCTCGGCGTGCGCGGTATGTCGAGCCCCGTGTCCTCCATGATCATGTGCGTGGCGGGGTGCCGATGGACGATCTGGTAGCGATCGCGCTCCGGCACCCCGAAGGCCGTCACCATGGCGCGGTGCGCGGCATCGAGCATCGTCTTCACCTCGGCGTCGGACCAGCCCTCGTAGATATCGAATCGCAGTAATGGCATGGATGCCTGTCCTCGTCTGGGTAATCGTCTCCTCGGACGCACAGGGTCCCCCGGACGTACCCTCTGGCGAGCGCTGCGCGGAGGCCGGGGACGACGCGGAGATATGGCTGGCGTGCGGGAGAGCGTAATACATGCGGCAACCACTTGCGAACACTCGCTGACGCCGCGGCAGGCCGAGGCGCGCCCCCGGCCTGGAAAAGGACCGCGGGCAGGATTCCCTGCCCGCGGTGTGGTACGAACGGACTGTCCCGCGCCTACGGAATGGCCACCTTCGGTCCGCCGAGACGGCCCTGCATGCCCGGGGCGAAGAGATCGCCACCATTGGGCAGGCAGAGACCGGAGTACTTGCTGTACCCGGCGGCGCCGACGGCCGGCAGCACGAAGGCGAGGTCATCCGCCTTCTTGTCCCTGTTCCTGTCCATGGCGAGGTGGCCGTTGCGCAGCGTCAGCGACGGATGATCGAACGGCCCTGCGTCGCACTGCACGCGCGGGTCGGTCATCGTCAGCATGAACGCCACGATCGCACCGATCTGGTCGAACTCCTCGGTCTCGCCCGCCGGCACTTCGTCGGGTACGCCGTCGTCCAGCTTGATGTCCCGGACGAAGAAGTCGACGTTAGTGCCGTACTCCGGACCCGGATGGGCGTGCGGACCCTTGCCCAACGGGCCGGTGCCGGAGGTGTCGCCCGTCACGCCGTTGGCCTCCAGGCTCGCGCTGCGCCGGCTGCCGCCGCGGGCATAGAACTCCACGACGCTGCGCAGATCGGCGTAGTTGCCGGAGTGGAAGTACGGCGGGGTCAACCCGACGTTGCGTATCGTGGGGGTCTTGAAGCTACCGTCTACCAACTCGCGTTCCGTGGTCTTGTCGAGCACGGTTCCACTGGGGGGGTTGTTGATGTACTGGCAACCCAGGAACAGTGGCGTGCCGCCAGGCTCGCGCACCGCGAACGGACTGGGAATCAACGGAATGGGATCGGGAGTGCCATCCGGAGGATTGCTGCGATCCGGCCCGAGGACTACGTTTCCGTTCACATCACGCTCGACATCGCCGGGGGCGGGCAGGCAGCGGTTGAGCGGCTGCACGCCATGCAGGCCGCCTGCGAAAGTGACCGCGAGCGGCGGGTCGACCACCGTTTCACCGGCCTCAACACCGAGGAACATGCGCGACAGCGACAACGGATTCCCGTATGGATCGAGTCCGCCATTGCCAGGATCGGCGTGCGCCGGCGTCACACCGACGTTGAAGAAACCGCGGTCATGCATACCACCGCCAATTTGGTCCGCGATCGGATTGAGGGGCAATGTCAGCGGCGATATCCCATCCCCGAGCTCGGTGACCAGTGAACGTTCCACCGGCACGAAGGTCTGTCCGTTCTGGAACGCCGCCTCCGAGGTCACCGGGAAGACGAGCGGAGTGTTTGTCGGATTGGCGAACGGCCCGTGACAGGTGCCGCACGCCGGGTTGCCGGTGACGCGCGGGTTGCCGGCGCCGACGAAGAGCGCGAAGCCCTTCACCTCCGCGTCCGTGAGACCGTAATCCGTCGGCACGGTGCTTCCGGCCGGATCCACGGGGTTGCAGCGCACGTTCGGCGTCGAGATCGGCAGGCCCGGCGTCGGGGGCGGTCCCACGGTGGGACGGCAGCTCGCGAACCACGTATCGAAGCGGCTCTGATCGGAGATGAGCATCCGCTCGTACATCATGATGGAGATGCCCCAGAACATGGAGAAGTTCATCTCCGCCTGTGTGTAGCCCTTCGG
Source organism: Gammaproteobacteria bacterium (assembly GCA_022071965.1). Taxonomy (GTDB): domain Bacteria; phylum Pseudomonadota; class Gammaproteobacteria; order JAJPIJ01; family JAJPIJ01; genus JAJVHZ01. Next base: position 127,681 of record JAJVIQ010000020.1, on the reverse strand, counting down.
ATCCTTCTTCAGCATTCCATCGACGATCTTGAACTTGCCGGGCGCCGACCAGTACCTGGGTTCGAAGGCCCGCTTGATCAGCGCCACATAGCTGTGCTGGCGCTTCAGACCATAGCCATATGGATTGGCGTAAGGTCCGAGCACGCTGTCGGTGGTGGCGACCTTCTGCCTGTGCAGGGGCGCACTGAGCAGCAGCTTGCGACCGACGTCCGGGAACGTGCGTCCGTCGCAGGACATCTCCAGGGCGCTCAACGGCGGTCCTACCGCCTGCGAGGCGAGGCTCGCGTTGCGGATCTGAAGATAACCGAGCCGCGGCATGTTGGCCGCATCCAGGATGATCAGCCGCTTGTTGGGATCACCCTCGATGTCGCGCAGACCGAACACGCCCACGCCGTTGAACAGGTTGTTGGCGCGGCCGTCCCAGAAGTTGCTGTGGAAGAAGGCCGCGTTGACCGTGGTCGGCGTGTTGCGCGGCTCGACCTGGCGACCGGCATACTTGCCGGCATGGAAGATGGTAGCGTCCGGCTTGGTGCAGCTCTCCTTGCCCGCCTTGCCGCCCTTCCTCTTGATGCGATTGAACTCGGTGTCGTACGAACCCGAGGAGGAAACGACGTCATTGGTGGTGGTGATGAGATCGGAGTTCCTGTCCTTGTAATCCGTGAGCTGGTGCAGCGGGAAGTCCGCTTTCTGCAGCACATAGTTCGAATCCGCCCTTGCGCCCGACGGCATATGGCCCGGTTGAACCTGGCCGGTATCGGAGTGCGTGGAGCCGAACGTGGTGTCGCCGCCGGGGATGAAGAGGGCGTCGTTGAAGCCCGGCGACAACTGGTTGCGGATGCGGTTGTCGGCGCCGGCGCTCATGTGGCAACTCGCGCAGGCCATGCCGTCGCTGCCGGCCTGCTCGTCCCAGAACAGGGCCTTGCCGAGCGCGATGGCTGCCGCCTCGTCCCGGATGATGCCGGCACCCGGTTCGATTTCGGGTATCAGCGGTGGTGACAACGCCGCCGTCGCCGGTGGCGGCAACACGGCTCCCAGGAACAACGATGTCAGGAATACTGCGGCCTTCTGGCGCATACAGATCTCCTCTCTACGAACGGGCTACGAGCAATCCGGATCGGTCCTCACTCCGTTCGCCGCGGAGCAACCGATCCATCACTTTCCCGTTGAGATCTGTACCGCGCCGCTACAGCAACGCGAGGGCGGCTCGCCCTCACTGCCGCACGGTCTTGTTATTCTTCATGCTGCCTTCGCACCACAACGGAATACCCCGGTGCAACGCGAGTCTCGGGTTCACGTTGGAATGAGTAAAGCACATTAATGGTCATGCTGTGAATGGCCGCGCAGAAAAATCTTGAACCTCGAGATCATGTGTCGAAGCGATGACGTCAGCCTTCATCGAAGCGGCTGCGATCGTCGGAAACATGGCGCTTTGGCCCGCGTTTATGCTGCAATGCCAAACGCTGCCGGTCCGATCCGGATCGCGGTTGAGGCATAATGGTGCGCCCCCCGGACGCGCCCACAGCCATCTGCGCACATCCCGCTCATGCTGGAAATCGACGATCTTGAATGCACGCGCGGCGACCGCGTGCTGTTCGACGGCCTGCACGCCCGTGCCGAGGCGGGCACGCTGCTGCGCGTCAACGGCCCGAACGGCAGTGGCAAGAGCAGCCTGCTCCGGATCATGTGCGGGCTCATGCAGCCGACGCACGGCCGCGTCCGCTGGCGTGGCGTCCGCATCGGCGATCTCGCCGAGGACTACGCGCGCGACCTGCTGTACATCGGTCATCGCAATGCCTTGAAGGACGACCTCACGGCGCTGGAGAATCTGCAAATCGGCGCCGCGCTCACGGCGCGGCGCATCACCGCGGCGCAGGCCGCGGAGGCGCTGGGGAGGATCGGACTGGACGGCTTCGAAGACGTGCCGGCGCGGCACCTCTCCCAGGGCCAGTGCCGCCGCATTGCGCTCGCCCGCCTCTTCCTGGGCGGGGAGACGCCGCTGTGGATCCTCGATGAGCCCTATACGGCGCTCGACGCCAGGGGCTCCGCGGTGCTGAGCGAGCGTATCGGCGGGCATCTGCATGCCGGCAACATCGTCGTCCTCACCACCCATCAGGAGGTGCCGCTGGAGGCGCGGCAGGTCACGGCGATCGAGCTGGGCATGCGGGCGCGGGGGCCGCGATGCTGAGGATCTTCCTCGCCGTCATCCGCCGCGACCTGATGCTGGCGTTCCGCCAGCGCATGGATGTCATGAATACGCTGCTGTTCTTCGTGGTGGTGGTGACCATCGTTCCGCTCGGTGTCGGTGCCGACCCGAACCTGCTGCGCGCGATCGCCCCCGGCGTGGTGTGGGTGGCGGCCCTGCTGGCGGCGGTGCTGTCGCTGCAAAGGCTGTTCGCCTCGGACAACCAGGATGGTACGCTGGAGCAGATGCTGCTGGCCGGCGAGCCGCTGACGGTGATCGTGCTCGGCAAGGTCGTCGCGCACTGGCTGGTGACCGGCATCCCGGTGACAGTGATTTCGATCCTGCTGGCGCTGATGTTCGACATCGACCGCGATGCGGCGCTGACGCTCTGCCTGTCGCTGGCCACGGGCACGCCCGTGCTGTCGTTCCTGGGTGCCGTGGGGGCGTCGCTGACGCTATCGTTGCGGGGCGCGGGCGTGCTAATCTCCCTGCTGGTCCTACCCTTGTACATCCCGGTGCTCATCCTAGGCGCGGGCGCCGCGGAGGCCGTGGCCTCAGGGCTCGATGGCACTCCCTATCTGCTGTTGCTGGCGGCACTTTCGCTGCTCGCGATGGTCCTTACGCCATGGGCCATCGCCGCGGCGCTGCGCATCTCGATCGAGTGAGGTCCGGGGCACGGCGCCCGGGACGCGAGGAGTGGCGAGACGTTTTCAGACCTATACATGAGCGTGCAGGCAAGATCGATGGCAGCGGAAGGGACCGGTATCAACTGGTACAAGTACTCCGCGCCGCATACCTTCTATCCGCTGGCGGGCCGGCTCATCCCCTGGTTCGCAGGGCTGGCGCTGGTGTTCTGCCTGGTCGGCCTTTACATCGGATTTTTCGTCGCGCCCACCGAGGCGCGTCAGGGCGAGGCGTATCGCATCATCTTCATACACGTGCCCGCGGCATGGATGTCGATGTTCACCTATGTCGTCATGGCGCTCTGGGCCGCGCTGGGGCTGGCCTTCAACACGCGCCTGTCCTCCATGATGGCCTCGGCGCTCGCCCCGACCGGCGCGCTGATGACCTTCATCGCATTGTGGACCGGGGCGTTGTGGGGGCGCCCCACCTGGGGCACCTACTGGGTCTGGGACGCGCGCCTGACCTCGGAGCTCATCCTGCTGTTCCTGTATTTCGGCTTCCTGGCGCTCGAGGCCGCCATCGAGGACACGCGCCGGGCCGACCGGGCCTGCGCGGTGCTGGCGCTGGTGGGCGTGGTGAACGTGCCGATCATCTATTTCTCCGTGAAGTGGTGGAACACGCTGCACCAGGGCGCCACGGTGAGCCTGGAATCCGCGCCCAGGATGGCAACGACGATGCTTGCCGGCATGGCCATGCTGGCGCTGGGCTTCTGGATGTATTGCATCGCCGCGGCGCTGCATCGGGTCCGCAGCATCATCCTGGAACGCGAGCGGCGCGCCGACTGGGTGCGCGGGGTGACGTGACGTGCACTGGGGCGGCTGGAACGATTTCTGGGCGATGGGCGGGTACGCGGGATACGTCTGGGGTTCGTACGGAGTGACGCTGCTCGCGCTCGCGCTCGAGGCGTGCCTGCTGCGGCGGCGGCGTGCGCGCGCCCTGGCGGCAGTCCGGCGGACACGGCAACAGTTGGCGGGAGATCCCGATGAAGGCACGTCATAAACGCGGCCTGCTGATCGCCGCCGGCGTGGTGGTGCTGGCGGTGGCGGCGGGGCTGGTACTGTCCGCCTTTCAGAAGAACCTGGTCTTCTTCTTCACGCCCTCGCAGGTGGTGGCCAGGGAGGTGCCGATCGGCAAGCCGTTTCGCATCGGCGGGATGGTGGCGGAGCGGAGTCTGCAGCGCGAACCCGATGGGCTGACCGTACGCTTCGTGGTCACCGACACCGTCAAGTCCGTGCCGGTCATGTACACTGGCATCCTGCCCGATCTCTTCAAGGAGGGGCAGGGCGTGGTCGCCCAGGGCAAGGTCGGCGACGATGGTGTGTTCGTCGCCACCGAGGTGCTGGCCAAGCATGACGAGAACTACATGCCGCCGGAGGCCGCCCACGCCGTGGAACAGGCGCAGAATGCGCAGAAGACCCTGATCGGCAACTGACCTTGGGAGGCCCGTGGCGATGATTCCCGAGATCGGACAACTGGCACTCATTCTCGCCCTGCTGCTCGCGGTCGTGCAGGGCACCCTGCCGCTCGCCGGCGCGCAACGGGGAGTCAAGGCATGGATGGCGCTGTCACGGCCGCTGGCGGCCGGGCAACTCCTGTTCGTCGCGGTCGCGTTTCTCTGCCTGACATGGTCCTTCCTCGGCAGCGACTTCTCGGTGGTGAACGTCGCCAAGAATTCGAACTCGCAACTGCCGGCGCATTACCGCATCGCCGCCACCTGGGGATCGCACGAGGGTTCGATGCTGCTGTGGGTGCTCATGCTGTCGCTGTGGATGCAGGCGGTTTCCATCTTCAGCCAGAGCCTTCCGCGCGAGATGCTCTCGCGCGTGCTCTCGGTCATGGGTCTGATCAGCGTAGGGTTCCTGCTGTTCCTGCTGCTGACGTCGAATCCCTTCGAGCGCCTCTCGCCGCCGGCGGCGGAGGGCAACGATCTGAATCCTTTGCTCCAGGACCCGGGCATGGTGGCGCACCCGCCGATGCTGTACATGGGCTACGTCGGCTTTTCGGTCGCCTTCGCCTTCGCCATCGCCGCGCTGCTGGGCGGGCGCCTGGATGCGACCTGGGCCCGCTGGTCGCGCCCGTGGACCACGGCGGCGTGGTGCTTCCTGACCCTGGGCATACTGATCGGAAGCTGGTGGGCATACAACGAGCTGGGCTGGGGCGGATGGTGGTTCTGGGACCCGGTGGAGAACGCCTCCTTCATGCCCTGGCTGGTGGGCACGGCGCTGGTGCATTCGCTGGCGGTCACGGAGAAGCGCGGCGCGTTCAAGCGCTGGACCGTGCTGCTCGCGATCTGCGCCTTCTCGCTGTCGCTCCTCGGCACCTTCCTCGTGCGTTCCGGCGTGCTCACCTCGGTGCACGCCTTCGCCACCGACCCGGCGCGCGGCCTGTTCATACTCGTGTTCCTGGCGCTCGTCATCGGCGGCGCCCTGATGCTGTTCGCCCTGCGGGCGCCGCACGTGGGTGGCGGGGGGCGCTTCGAGATGATCTCGCGCGAGACCTTCCTGCTCGCCAACAACGTCCTGCTGATTGTGGCGGCCGGATCAGTGCTGCTGGGCACCTTGTACCCGTTGGTGCTGGACGCCCTGAGCGGCGGGCAGACCAAGATCTCCGTCGGGCCTCCGTATTTCGAGGCCGTGTTCGTGCCGCTGATGAGCCCGATGGTGTTCCTGATGGGTGTCGGGCCGGTGGCGCGCTGGAAGCAGGCGGCGCTGCCGGAGTTGTGGACCCTGCTGCGCTGGGCGTTCGCGGTGAGTCTCGCCTCGGCCGTGCTGACACCGCTCGCCGCCGGCGGCGGGTCGTGGGGCCTGCGACTCGGGCTCTTCCTCGCCATCTGGATACTCGCGGCGACCGTGGCGAGCGTCCGCGAGCGGATCCGCAATTTCCGCGGCGCCGTGCACGAGCGGCTGGCCATGCAGCCGCGCGCGTGGTGGGGCATGACCCTCGCCCATCTCGGCGTCGCGGTATTCGTCGCCGGCGTGACCGTGGTGGGCACCTATGAGACCGAACGCGACGTGCGCATGGCGATCGGTGATACCGTCGAGATGGGCGGAAACGTGTTCCGCTTCGACGGCACGACCGAGGTCACCGGGCCGAACTACCGGGCGGCACGCGGCACCGTCACCGTGCTGCGCGACGGCCGCGAGGTGCTGGTCCTGCATCCGGAAAAGCGCACCTACAACGCCAGTGGCATGGCCATGACCGAGGCGGCGATCTCCACGGGCGTGCTGGGCGACCTGTACGTCTCCCTGGGCGAGCCCATCAATGCGCGGAGCTGGAGCGTGCGCATCTATCACAAGCCGCTCGTGACCTGGATCTGGTCGGGCTGCGTGCTGATGGCCCTGGGCGGTCTGCTGGCGCTGACCGACCGGCGCTACCGGCTGCGCAGCACCCAGCAGCAACGCGAGACCGCGGTGACCTCGGCGGCGTGATCTCCGGCTGACGCGATCATGAACCGATTCCTGCTCCCGCTCGGGGCCTTTCTCGTCCTGCTGGGATTCCTGTTCGTCGGACTGAAGCTCAACCCGCGCGAGGTGCCCTCGCCGCTCATCGGCAAACCGGTACCGGAGTTCACGCTTCCGCAACTGCACGAGCCGGCACAGGCGTTCTCGCCGCGGTCCATGCGGGGGCGGGTATGGCTGCTGAACGTCTGGGCGTCCTGGTGCGTGTCCTGCCGTGACGAGCACCCTCTGCTGGTCGAGTTCGCCAGGAGTCACCCGGTTGCCGTCGTCGGCCTCAACTACAAGGACAAGCCCGGCGACGCGCAGGCATGGCTGGCGCAGCTCGGCAATCCCTATACGCTTTCGGTCAGCGATCTGGACGGCAGGGTGGGGATCGATTTCGGCGTCTACGGCGTGCCCGAGACCTTCGTGATCGACAAGCAGGGCGTCATCCGTTACAAGCAGATCGGGCCGGTCACCACCGACGCCCTGCAGGGGAAGATCCTGCCGCTCATCCGCGAGCTCGAACAGGGATGAGAGCGCCCGCCGCGGCCTTGTTGGCGATCCTGGTTGCGCTGGGCGGCGTCGTGGGCGCCAGGGAAGCCGTACCGACGGCGCAGGATCCCGTGGCGGCGAGGCGATCGGTGGAACTGGCCAGGAAGCTGCGCTGCCTGGTCTGCCAGAATCAATCGATCGCCGAGTCCAATGCCGATCTCGCCGTCGACCTGCGTCGCCAGATCGACGAGCAGATCGCCGCCGGCAGGACCGACGCGCAGGTCGTCGCCTTCATGACCGATCGTTACGGCGATTTCGTCCTCTATCAGCCGCCGCTCAAGGCCACGACCGTACTGCTGTGGGCCGGGCCCGCGCTGTTGCTGCTGCTCGCCGTCCTCGTGCTGCGCCGGGCGTTGCGCCAGCAGGACGAGACCCCGGCGCCGGCGCCGCTCACGGGGGCGGAGCGGGCCCTGGCCGCGCGGCTGCTGCGGGGGGAGGCGACGGCCGGCAGGGACGAGGCGCGATGAACGCCTTCACCCTGGTAGCGATCGCGATGACGCTGATCGCCATGGTCTTCGTCGCCCTGCCGCTGCTGCGGATCCGGCATGGCGGCGAGACCGAAGCCGGGAAGTCGAACGTGCATCTGCTGCGCGAGCAGGCCGCCGAGCTGGACGCGGATCTCGCGCGCGGGGTGCTGAGCCCCGCGCAGCACCGTCAGGCGCGCGAGGAACTCGAGCGGCGTGTCGTCGAGGAGGCGGGCATTGCCGGGCCTAGGCCGCGGCCGTGGAGCCGGGCCGCGGGTGCGACCGTCATGGCGGCGAGCCTGGCCGTGCCCGTGATCGCCGCCGTCGTCTATCTGCACGTCGGCACGCCGCAGTTGGCCAGCCGCGCCATGCAGACGCAAGACGCGGGCACCGGCGGCGAGCTCACGCCCGCGGAGGTCGAGAATTTTGTCGCGCAGATGTCGGCGCGCGTGAAGGACAACCCCGGGGATGCCGAGGCGTGGCTGCTGCTCGCGCGCAGTCACGCATTCATGGAGCAGCCCGAGGCGGCGATGGCCGCCTACCGCCAGGCGATCGAGGCGGGGCCGCAATTGGCCGCGCCGCTGGTCGAGCTCGCGGAACTGCTGTACCAAAGCGGCGACGGGCACGGCGAGGCGCGGGCCCTGCTCGCCCGGGCGCTGGCGCTCGAACCGCGCGACGCACGCGGCCTCGCGCTGGCCGGCCGCCTGGCCCTGGACGCGGGCGACCATGCGGCTGCGATCCGGCACTGGGAGACGTTGCGGGAGATGATCCCGAAGGAATCCCGGACCTACGCAGCGATCGAGGCGGGCCTGGCCGAGGCGCGCGCCAGCGCCGGTATGCCCGCGGCAGCGGATGCAGCGCCGGCCGCCACCGGCGCGACGGTGGCGGGCACGGTGGCGCTCAAGGAGGGGATGGCGGCGAGGGTCTCGCCCGGCGACACGCTTTTCGTCTTCGCCCGCGCGATGGAGGGTCCGCGCATGCCGTTGGCCGTGCTGCGCAGGCCGGCGAGCGAACTGCCGCTCGCGTTCACGCTGGACGATTCGATGGCCATGTCCCCGGGCATGGATCTCAGCAGTGCGGGGGAAATCATGCTGGTGGCCCGGATATCCAAATCCGGCAACGTCGCCCCGCAATCCGGCGATCTCGAGGGCAGCGCCGGTCCGGTGCGACCGGGCGCGAACGGCATTCACATCGAGGTCGGCCGCGTCGTTCCCTGAGCCGTCACTCCGCGGCGTGGCTGCTGGCGGTGCCTTCCAGCAGCTCCGGCGGAGTACCGATGGAGTCCACGCTCAGGAAGCCAATGAGATCCTCGGCGCACTTCGGGGGGCTGAAGTAATAGCCCTGGATGTCGTCGCACCCCTCCGCCACCACGAAGTCGTACTGCCGCTCGTTTTCCACGCCCTCGGCGATCACCCGCAGGCCGAGACTGTGCGCCAGATTGATGATGGCCTTGACGATCGCGCCGTCGGAGGGGGTCTCGGCGCAGTTGCGTATGAAGGAGCGATCGATCTTCAGTTTGCTGATCGGGAAGCGGCGCAGATAGGTGAGGCTCGAATAGCCGGTGCCGAAGTCATCCAGCGCCAGATGTACGCCCAGCGCCGAGAGCTCCTTGATGCCGGGGCTGCTGCGGCTCTCGTCCTGCATGAGGATGCTCTCGGTCAGCTCGAGCTGGAGCATCGCGGGCTTCAGCCCGGTCTCCGCCAGCACCTCCTGCACGAACTGCGCGAAACCCTTGTCGCGCAGTTGCACGGCCGAGATGTTCACCGCCACCGGCACCTGCGGAAAGCCGCTCTTCTGCCATTGCGCCACCTGGCGGCAGGCCTCGCGCAGCATCCATTTGCCCAGTGGCACGACGATGCCGCTGTCCTCGGCGACATGTATGAACATGCTGGGCGGCACGACACCCCAATGCGGGTGATTCCAGCGCACCAGCGCCTCCAGCGTGGTGACCGCGCCGGTGCGTACGCTCACCTGCGGCTGGTAGTAGAGCTCGAACTCGCCGCGCTCCAGCGCGATGCGCAGACCATTCTCCAGCGAGATGCGCTCGTAGGCGGCAATGTTCATCTCCTGGGTGAAGAACTGGTAGTTGTTCCGCCCGTTGTCCTTGGCGTGGTAGAGCGCCGCGTCGGCGTTCTTGATCAACGTCTCGATGTCGGTGCCGTCCTCGGGAAAGACGCTGATCCCGATGCTGGGCGTGATGATGAGCTGGAAACTCTCGATCTGGTAAGGTCCGCTCAGGCTCGTGAGGATCTTCTGCGCCACGTGCGAGGCGCCTTCCTGACCGGTCTCCGGCAGCACCACCACGAATTCATCACCGCCCAGGCGCGCCACCGTGTCGTTGTCGCGCACGCACCCGCGCAGCCGGTCGGCCACCGCCTGCAGCAGCCGATCGCCGACCGGGTGGCCGAGGGAGTCGTTGATGTTCTTGAAGCGGTCGAGGTCGATGAACATGATCGCCACGCGGTTGCCGTTGCGCTCGGCTGCGGCGACGGCGCGCGAGATGCGATCCTGCAGCAGGGTGCGGTTGGGCAGTCTCGTCAGCGAGTCGTAGTGGGCGAGATAATGGATGCGCTCGTCGGCCCGTTTCTGGCTCGTGATATCCACGCCCTGCGTCACATAGTGGCTGATCCTGCCGGATGGATCCTTGATCGCCGAGATCGACAGCCACTCCATGAAGAGGTCGCCTGACCTCTTGCGCGCCCAGATCTCCCCCGTCCAGTACCCGCATTCATCCACGGTCTGCCAGATCGAGTCGTAGAAGGCGGGGTCGTAGCCGCCGGAGCTCAGAAGCTGCGCCGTGCGGCCGATGACGTCCTCGGGCGGATAGCCGGTGATCTCCGAGAACGCCGGGTTGACGGCGATGATGCGGCGGCGGGCATCGGTGATGGTGATCGCCTCGCAGCTCGCCTCGAAGACCTGCCCGTAGACCCGCAGGTCCTCCTCGACGCGCAGGCGTTCGCGGCGCACGGCGGCCTCGCGCAGCTCGCGCTGCACGGCCGGCACCAGGCGGGTGAGATTCTCCTTCAGCAGGTAATCGCTGGCCCCGCTCTTCATCATGCGCACGGCGATGTCCTCGCCGATGCTGCCGGAGACGACGATGAAGGGTATGTCCTGGCCGCTCTCCTTGAGGAGCTTGAGCGCGGTCGGCGCGTCGAATTGCGGCAGCACGTAGTCGGCGATCACCACGTCCCAGGCCTTCTCGGCCAGGGCGGCCTGCATGTCCGCGGCATTGTCGATGATGACATGCTCGACGATGTAGCCGCCCCGCTCGAGATGGCGCAGCAGCAGGCCGGCGTCGCTCTCGGAGTCCTCGACGATCAGCGCGCGCAGGAAGTGCGACGTCGTGCGAAAGTGGCGCCGCAGATCGGAGGGATCCGCGGCGCCGCCCTCGGCGGTGCCGCCGGCACGCTTCTGCGATGAGGCCGTCGGCTCCATCATGCGCGCGTCCCCTTCGTCGATCCGGCGGCCCGGCCTCGGAGCGCACGGGAAGGCTCGAGTGGCGGGATCACGTCGGCAGCGGCAGGGTGAACTTGAAGGTGGCACCCCGGCTCACGGCGCCCTCGGCCCAGATCCGTCCGCCGTGGCGGCGGATGATCCGCTGCACGCTGGCCAGACCGATGCCGGTGCCGGGGTAGTCGGCGGCGCGATGCAGACGGGCGAACGGCGCGAACATCTTGGCGGCGTAGGCCTGATCGAAGCCGGCGCCGTTGTCGCGCACGAAGAACACCTGCTCCTCGCCCTCGGTCGTCATCCCGACCTCGATCAGCGCGTGCTGGCAGCGGCCGGTGAATTTCCACGCGTTCTCCATCAGGTTCTGCAGCGCCGAGCGCAGCAGGATTGGATCGCCGCTGGCGATGAGCACCGGATCGATGCTGAAGTCCGCCTGCCTCCCGGGGTCCCTGACCCGCAGCTCCGCGGCGATCTCCTCGGCCATCGTCGAGAGGTCCACGGGCTCGTGGCGCATCTCGGCGCGGGTCACCCGCGAGAGTTTCAGCATGTTGTCGATCAGCATGGCCATGCGCTGGGCCTCGCCGCGCACGTTGGCGAGGTATTTCCGTCCGAGGTCGTCGAGCCGATCGCCGAGGTCCTCGAGCAGCGCGAGGCTCCAGCCGTCGATACCGCGCAGGGGGGCGATCAGATCGTGCGAGACGGAGTAACTGAAACTCTCCAGCTCGCGATTGGCGGCCTCGAGCTCCGCGGTGCGCTGCTGCACGCGATGCTCGAGCTGCTCGTTGAGGATGCGGATCTCCCGCTCCGCCTGCTTGCGATAGGTGATGTCGGTGGATACTCCGAGGACGGCCGGCAGGCTCGTCCCGGAGAAGGTGAAGGGGATCTTCATCGTCTCCAGCACGTGCACGTTGCCGTTCACGTCGGTGATCGTTTCCTCTGGAATGAGCTGCGGCTGCCCCACCAGCACCACCTCCATGTCCGTCTCCCGCGATCGCTCGACCTCCTCCGGCCGGCGCCCGAACGCCGCCTCGGTCTTGCCCAGCACGTTGTCCACCGTGGTGCCGAACATGTCGGCAACCGACTGATTGACGAGGATGAAGCGCCCGCCCATCTCGCGCGCGTAGATGAGGTGCGGGACCGCATCGATGATCTGGCGCAGCCGCCGCTCGCTCAGTCGCAGCGCGTCCTCGGCGTGCTTGCGCTCGGTGATGTCCTGCATGACCCCGAGGATCTTCACGCCTGCCCCTGGGCCAGGCGTCCCGCCGAGGATACCGCACTGCGTATGCACGATCCGTTCCCCGCCGTCGGGGCGGAGCACCCGGCAGACGTGGTCGAAGTCCCTGCCGTCGCGCAGGGCCGCGCGCCAGAGCTCACGCACGGCCTGGCGGTCATCGGGGTGCAAGCTGTTGATCAGGCGCGCAACCGACGGTTCGACCTCCCCGGGAGTATAGCCCAGGATGCGGTAGGTCTCGTCGGACCATCGCAGCGGGTTGGCCTCGATCGATTCGGGGTTGACGATGTCCTGCTCCCAGCTGCCGAGATGGGCGATGCTCTGCGCCGCGCTGAGCCCGGCCTCGCTCAGCCGCAGCGCGTGCTCGATGTGCCGCCGCTCCGTGATGTCACGCACGATGGCGACGACCTCGTCGGTCCCGCTCCCGAGGACCCGCGCCTCGTACTCGCGCGGTCCGACGGGGGTGACGAGGCGGAATTCCATCTGTTCGATGTTGCCGCCGTGAAGCGCGCGATCGATGGTGGTGAGCATCGACTGCCGGGTGGGGGCGTCGAGGTCGACGTCGCGCAGGTTGCGATCGATGAGCTTCTCCGGATCGATCAGACTGTCGCCCCGGGGGGCGGAGAAGTCGAGCACGCGGCCGGCGCGGTCGATGCGGAACATCAGGTCGGGCATGGCGTCGAGCAGCACGCGCTGGCGGCCCTCGGCGGCCCGCAGCGCGCGATTGCTGGATTCGAGCTCCGCGGTGCGTTCCGCCACGCGCTGTTCGAGCTGTTCGTTGATACGGCGCATCTCCGCCTCGATGAGCTTGCGATGCGTGATGTCGTAATACATGCCGACGAAGCAGCGCTGACCGCCGAAATCGACCCGCTCGTAGGTCGCCAGCACGTCGCGCATCTCGCCGGACTGAAGCTGCAGCCGGGCCTCGAAGGCGTACGGCGTCTGACCCGTCTCGAGCGCGTGATAGAGCAGATCGCGCTGCTGGGCCTCGAAGCGCAAGGCCAGATCGGCGGCGGCGACACCGATGACCTCGTCGCGCTGGTAGCCGGTGGCGCGGAGGAACGCCTGATTGACCTCGATGACGCGTCCTTCGGGGAAGATCGCGATGATGCCCGGCAGCGGGTTGGACTGGAAGAAGCGCGAGAACTTGGCCTCGCTCGCGCGCAGCGCCTCCTCCTGCCGCTTGCGCGCCGTGACGTCCAGCATGGTGCCGGTCTCGCGCAGCGGACGGCCGGCCTCGTCGCGCTCGACGATGCGGCCCTTGTCGTGCACCCAGCGCCATTCGCCGCCGCGCGTGAGCACGCGGTGTTCGCTCTCGAAGTACGGTGTCTGCCCCTCGGCATGGGCCCTGGTGGCGGCGATGACCCGCTGCAGATCGTCGGGATGGACGATCATCTCCCAGGTGTTGATGTGCGGCGGAAACTCCTCACGCGCGTAACCGACGATACCCAGCCAGCGATCGTCGAAGTACGCATCACCGGTCTGCAGGTTCCAGTCCCAGAGGCCCAGGTCGGCGGCCTTCAGGGCGAGGTCCAGGCGCTGCTCGCTCTTGGCGAGTTTCATCTCCGTGCGCTTGCGGGCGGTGATGTCGCGCACGATCACCTGCAGACCCTCTCCCTGCTCGTCCTGGTAGGGTCCGGAGGTCGTCTCCACGTCCACGGTGGTCCCGTCCAGGCGGATGTACTTCTCCTCCACGAACGGGATCGAGGCCCGCAGTTCGGCCGTCAGCCGCAGGCGATTGCGCGCCGTGTCGTGGTAATGCGGATGCAGGAAGCGGAACAGACCCTCGCCGATGATCTCGCTCGCGCGGCGCGCGCCGAGCAGCTGCAGCGCCGCGGGGTTGGCGAAGGTGATGCGATCGTGCTGCAGCACGAGGATGGCGTCCGGCGACAGCTCCACGAGCTGGCGGTATCGCTCCTCGCTCTGTCGCAGCGAATTCTCCGCGCGCGCGCGTTCCTGGTGCTGCAGGGCGAGCGCGACGATGTTCGTGATCGCCGCGGCGAACAGGCGGGTGTCCGGGTACCAGGGCTTGTCCTCGCCGACCTGTTCCAGGCACAGCACGCCGTCGAGCTGGTTGTCGACGAATACGGGAACGTCGAGCAGGCCGGTGACGCCGAACGGGCGCAGGTGCAGATCCGACAGCTCGCTGGTGCGCTCGTCCTCGCCGAGGTTGTCGACCTGCATCGGCTCGTTGTTCTCCAGGGCGCGGAAGTAGGCCTGGTACGATCCGGTGTCCAGTTCCGTGCCGCTGGCGTGCGTGCCGCTCAGCCGATCGAAGCCGCTCACCAGCGTCATGACGGTGCGCGCGGGATTCAGCCGCCAGAGGTTGACGCGTTCGACCTCCAGCATCTCGGCCACGCAGCGCGTGACCAATTGGAAGAACTCACCGAGGTCGTGCTCGAGAAAGGCCTGGCTGGTGAGCAGCCAGGACAGCGCGGCCTGCTGCTCGCGCATGCGCACGCGGTTGGCCTGCAGCGCCTCGGCCGCGCTCGGTCGCTGCCGCGGCGGACGGCACAGCAGAACGATACGCGGCCCATCGCCGGTCTCGGTGCGCTGTGCATTGATGGATACGGGCACTCGCCGGCCACCGGCATCGTGATACTCCACCAGCATCGCGCGCACGCTGCCCTCCGCCATGCAGCGGCGGATCTGCTCGACGGTCCGCGGCACGTCGCGGCCGTTCGTCCACTCCAGCACGCTGCGCCCGAGCACCGCAGCGGCGTCTTCGAACCCCGCCATGTGGGCATAGACGTCGTTGGCCTCCACGACCCGCGCGCGCGGATCGATCACCGCGTAGCCGGTGCCGTCGGCGGCAACGACCGCCTGCAGGTGGGCGCGGGCGTTGCCCCCGGGTGGCGGGGCGGCGGATCTTGCGGCATCGATCGCGGCACTTGCCGGCGCGTCGGACGCCGGCGGGTCAGGGGGGATCGGGATGGGCGTCAGATCGTTCATCGCACGGTCGGTGGCGAATGCGGCTCCGGAGTGAACGTGCCTGGAGGGTGGATCCGCGGATTCATCGACCGATGGCGTTGATGCCGATCAACCCCGATCGGGCGGCGGACGGGATAATGAGCGCTGGGTTTCTCATGTGGAACTCGGTGTGGCCCCCTGCTAATGCCGCACGGCGCGGCGCCCTCGAGTGGCTTGAACCGCACTGCAAGAAAAGCTCCAGCCGCGCCGATCCCCCCGGTCAGCGCCGCCATTCGCGCGTCCGCCCGCGAATGTCGAAAAACACTCCGTCTACAGGCACTTCCATCGAGATGCTCAGGTAAGGCGATTATGGAGCGCGGGGGCGTGGAATTGCACACCGACACCCCCAAACGTCAAAAAACCGTCAGCGCAGGGGAAACCGCTGGGCACCGGGACGGGCAATTGACATTCGAGCCTCGGGAGTCAGGATGTTGAGCACTGCCGTCGAGATCGCCCCCCCGATGCCCATGGACATGCCCACCCGCGCGGACGCGCCCTGTTTCCACTGCGGGGAACCCGTGCCTGCCGGCACGGACCTGCGGGTGGAGATCGAGGGCGAGCGGCAACCCATGTGCTGCCGCGGTTGCCAGGCCGCGGCGACGCTGATCGTCGGAGCTGGCCTCTCGGAATTCTACCGGCACCGTACCGTCGTCTCGCCCCGTGTCGAGGAAATGCCGGCGGCCGTGCGTGAACGCCTGGCGGCGTGGGATCATCCCGCCGTGCGCAGACAGTTCACGCGCGAGCGCGTCGACGGCTCCGCGGAGAGCTCGCTCATGATCGAGAAGGTGGCCTGCCCGGCCTGCCTGTGGCTCATCGAGCGCTACCTTGCGCAGCAGCCCGGCGTGCTGGAGGTGGGGCTCAATTACAGCACGCGCCGCGCGCGGGTGGTGCACAGCGCCGGCGTGGAAATCTCCGGCCTCATCCGCGGCATCGAGCGGCTGGGCTACGGTGCGCAACCCTACGATCCGCGGCGACAACAACAGGGCAGCGACCGCGAACGTCGCACGCTGCTGCGCAGATTGGGCGTGGCCCTGGTGCTCGGAATGCAGGTGATGATGGTGGCCACCGCGTTCTATTTTGACGACGGCTACATCGCGGCCGATCACCGTCAGTTTCTCAACGTCATCAACCTGCTGCTGACGACCCCGGTGGTTTTCTACTCCGGCACGGGTTTCCTGCAGTCGGCGTGGCGCGGACTGCGCGGCGGCACGCTCAACATGGACCTGTCGGTGTCCCTCGGGATCCTGCTGGCCTACGTGGGCAGCGCGTGGAACACGTTGGCCGATCGCGGTACGACGTATTTCGACGCCGTGGTGATGTTCGTGACCTTCCTGCTCGCGGCGCGGTACCTGGAATTCATGGCGCGGGCGCGGGCCATCGAATCCGTGGAGCGCATGGGACGGCACCTGCCGCTGCTGGCGCGCCGATTCAATCCCGCGACCGGGGGCACGATGGAGATGGCTGCACCGGCGGAGCTCGTTCCCGGGGACCGGCTGCTCGTTCGCCCGGGCGAGGAGATCCCCGCCGACGGCGTGGTCGCGGAGGGCGTTTCGACCGTCAACGAATCCCTGCTCACCGGCGAGAGTACGCCGGTGCCCAAGGAGGAGGGCGCCGTGCTCATCGGGGGCTCGATCAACGTCGACAGTCCATTGCAGATGACGGTAACGCGCGTCGGCGAGAACACGCTGCTCGCGGGCATCGTGGCGACGCTGGAGCGCGCCCTCGGCGAGCGGCCGCGGCTGACTGCGCTCGCCGACCGCATCGCCGGGTGGTTCGTGGGCGCCGTGCTGCTCATCGCGGCGCTGACCGCGCTCGCCGGCATCGCCGCCCACACCGGGCATTGGTTCGCGAACGTGCTGGCCGTGCTGGTCATCACCTGTCCATGCGCGCTGTCGCTGGCCGCTCCGGCGGCGATGACCTGCGCCATCAATGCGCTGATGTCGAGGGGCGTGCTGGTGGTGCGCAGCGCCGCCATCGAGACGGCGGCGCGCGTGACACATATCGTCTTCGACAAGACCGGCACGCTCACGCACGGAGCCCCGCGCCTGGCGCATACCGCGCTGCTCGGCAGCCACGGCGCGGCGGAATGCCTCGCGCTCGCGGCCGCGCTCGAGCAGCACTCGGAGCATCCCATCGCGCACGCCTTCCGCGCGGCGGCGCGGGGGCTGTGCGTGCCGTGCGCCGCCGGCGTGATCAGCGAGCCCGGTGCCGGGATCCACGGGGAGATCGGCGATCGGCGATGGTTCCTCGGCTCCCCGCGGTTCATCGCCGGGCACACCGGCCTGCAACCGCTCCCGGCGGCGGGGTCGGGGCCGGGGCCGGGGCCGATCGGCACGACCGTGGTGCTCGCGAGCGAGGATCGCCTGGTCGCGGCCTACACGCTGCTCGACGAGATCCGGCCGGAGGCCGCCGCTGTCGTGCGGGCGTTGCGCGCCAGGGGGCTGCGGGTGACTTTGCTGACCGGCGATCAGCAGCCGGTGTCGGCGGCGGTCGCCGACGCCGTCGGGATCGAGGACCGGCGTGCCGGCATGAACCCGGAGGCGAAGCTGCAGGCCGTGCGTGAGTTGCAGCGTGGCGGCGCCGTGGTGATGATGATCGGGGATGGCGTGAACGATGCCCCGGTGCTGGCCGGCGCCCAGGTCTCGATCGCCATGGGCGGCGGTGCCGCCCTGGCGCACAGCAGCGCCGACATGGTGCTGCTGCGGGGCGATCTGCGCGGCGTGCTCCTGGCCGTGGAGCACGCGCGCAAGACCTGCCGGATCATCCGCGGGAACCTGTGGTGGGCGCTGTTCTACAACGTGACTGGGTTGCCGGCGGCGGTGCTCGGCCTGGTCAACCCGCTCATCGCCGCCGCCGGCATGTCATTGAGTTCGCTGTTCGTGCTGGGCAACGCGCTGCGCCTGCGCAGCGTTGCCGAGCCGCGGTGAGGATGCTGCATGGAGATCATCTATCTGCTGATCCCGATCTCCCTGGTGATCGTGGGAGTGATCGTCTGGGCCTTCCTCTGGGCCGTCGGCTCGGGTCAGTTCGACGACCTGGAGGGCCCCGCTCACCAGATACTCATGGACGACGACGATGTTCCGCCGGCGCAAGGCGGCGGGGACTGAACAACCTCCAGGCCTCTGTCGTGGCGGGACGCCCGGACGCGCTGGCGGCGATGGGACTTGCCCGCGTGCAGGACTGCTCATCGCCGGCAGCGTGCCGGCCCCGAAGACAAGCATGTACAGCGCCCCGTCGTGCCGGTGGCCGGATGCGGCGGCGTGGCCCAGGGCGCGGCAGACCAGGCCGCAGGGCATCCAGCCCCACGGAAGCCCGAAGCCTGCGGTGCGCCAGGCGCGGCGCACCGGCAGCAGGGCGATGCCCAT
This sequence comes from Gammaproteobacteria bacterium, assembly GCA_022071965.1. Lineage (GTDB taxonomy): Bacteria > Pseudomonadota > Gammaproteobacteria > JAJPIJ01 > JAJPIJ01 > JAJVHZ01. The sequence continues at coordinate 109,343 of JAJVIQ010000020.1, read as the reverse complement.
ATGCGGGGCCCGGGTAGTGGAGTATGGCGCGCAGATTAACGACAATATGCGCCATGGACCATGTTCCCATGCCGGGCGCGCCTCCCGAAGGCACACCGGCCGGCACTACGCAGCAGGATCCCGGTGGCTATCGGGCGCGGTTCGAGGCGGCGCTGAACGCGATGGTCGACGGACTGATCATCATCGATCAATGGGGCCGCATCGAGGTGTTCAACCCCGCGGCCGAGCGCATCTTCGGCTATCGCGCCGCGGAGGTCATCGGCCGAAACGTCAAGATGCTGATGCCGGAGCCCTGGCAGGGCGAGCACGATCGGTACCTGAGGAACTACCTGCGCACGGGCGTGCCCAGGATCATCGGGATCGGCCGTGAGGCGCAGGGCCTGCGCAAGGACGGAACCGTCTTCCCGCTGGACATCGCCATCGGCGAGGCGCGCGGCGAACGCATGCAGTTCGTCGGTATCGTGCGTGATATTTCGTGGCGCAAGAACGCCGAGGCCGCCATCCGCGCGCGCGAGGCCGAATTGCGCCTGATCATCGACAATGCGCCGGCCGGCATTTTCATGGCCGACGGGCTCTGCCGCATACGTACCGTCAATCCCGAGTTCTGCCGGCTTTGCGGCCGCGCGCAGGGGGTTCTCCTCGGCATGCACTTCGCCGACCTCGTGGCGGCCGAGGATCGCGGCATCGTCGATGAGATGAGGCAGGCGGCGCAGCGCGCGAGCCAGCCCGACACACAGGATGTCCGCATACGCAGGCCGGACGGCGGCCTCACCCCGTGCAGCCTGCATTGCAGTTATACGGTACAGGACGGGCAGCCCCTGTTCGTCGCCCAGGTGCTGGATCGTTCCTCGGAGTTGATGATGGAACAGCAGGTCCGCGAGCAGCGCGACCGGCTGGCGCATGTCGGGCGGCTGTCGACCATGGGCGAGATGGCCTCGGGCATCGCGCACGAAATCACCCAGCCTCTGACGGCCATCGCCACCTACGCCCAGGCCGCGCGCCGCATGCTCGCCCGCGGCGCACAGGGAGCGCAGGATTTCGAGGAGGCCCTCGAGCAGATAGCGCGCCAGGCGGAGAGGGCAGGCGACATCATCCAGCGGTTGCGGGGGTTCATGCGCCGCGAGGAAATCCGCAGCGAGCTGGTCGACATCAACGAGCAGCTGCGCGCGGTGATCCGGTTTGCCGACGTCGATCTCCGGCATCACTACACGCGCGTGGAGCTCGCGCTCGCCCCGGATCTGCCGCCGGTGCAGGCCGACGCCGTGCAGCTTCAGCAGGTCGCGCTGAATTTCATCCGCAACGCGGTCGACGCGATGGCCGAGGTGCCGCCGGGGGAGCGCGTCATCGCGATCCGGTCGGCGCGCGGTCCGGGTGCGGCGATAGAATTTTCGGTGACCGATCGCGGCCCGGGCGTCAGCCCCGGAGATGTGGAGCGTCTGTTCGCGCCCTTTTTCACCACCAAGGCGCACGGCATTGGCCTGGGCCTGTCGATCAGCGGCAGCATCGTGGCCGCCTTCGGCGGCCGAACCTGGTACAGCGAACACGAGGGTGGCGGCGCGGAATTCCACGTCTCGCTGCCGGTCGCACAACCCGTCGAACATGAGTGAATCCGAACAGACCGTTTTCGTCGTCGACGACGACGATGCCGTTCGCGGCTCGCTGCGCATGCTGCTGAACTCAGTCGGCCTGAAGTCCGCCCTGTTCCCCTCGGCGGCGGCGTTCCTGGCCGAAGTCTCGGGCGCGCAGGGAGGGTGCGTGCTGCTGGACATCCGCATGCCCGGCATGAGCGGCCTGCAGCTCTTCGAGCAGATGTGCGCGAAGGGGATGCGCCTTCCGGTCATTTTCATCACCGGCCACGGGGACGTGCCGATGGCGGTGCGCGCCATCAAGAAGGGGGCCTTCGATTTTCTGCAGAAACCGTTCAACGATCAGGATCTGCTCGATCGCGTGCAGGCGGCACTCGGCGAAGACATCGCGCGGCGCAATTCCGATGTGGAGCAGCAGTCCCTGCGTGAACGCCGCGACAGGCTCACGCCGCGCGAACGCGAGATCATGGAGCGGGTGGTCGCCGGTCAGGCCAACAAGGTCATCGCGATCGAGCTCGGGCTGAGCGAGCGCACCGTGGAGCTGCATCGCGCGCATGTCATGGAGAAGATGGAGGTGCGCTCGCTCGCCGAACTGGTGGCGGCGAACCTCGGGCTCAAATGAGACGGGAGGGCGCGGGGGCGGATTCCTGACTGCCCGCGAGGTGCGGGGGCACCATGATCGGGTGCTCCTGGCTGGCATGCTTCTCGCTAGAACCGTCGGGCATGTCCCGGAGCATGCCCATTCCCCGGCTGGAGATCGCGCCCATGACAACGTTTCGCATTGCAGTAATAGGTGCCGGTGAAACCGGCACGCCGCTGTTGAAGCAACTGATCGCCGCGCCGTTCGTCGAGCTGGCGGGCGTCGCCGACCTGAACCTCGATCTCCCTGGAGTACGACTGGCACGCGAGAACGGGATAGCGGTCACCTCCGATTTCATGAAATTGGCTGATGAGGGAGAAAAGATCGACATCATCATCGACGTCACCGGCTCCGGTGCCGTGCGCGAGGCGCTGCGCCAGCACATGATGAAGAGCGGCAACCGGCACACACTCATCATGCACGAGCGTATCGCGCTGCTGATGATGTCGCTCTCGCTCGGCAAGGCCGTCGACGCCAGGCACGGCGAACAGGGTTATCGGTAGGCGGCGCTCTCCCGCCGCCGTTCGGGGGCGGAGGCGATCGCCTGAATCACGCGCGTGCCGCGAACCGGCGGCCTGCTGGAGAGCGAGGACGACTCGGCCGACGTACGCAGCCCTTCTGCCCGTGCTATTTGACGAAGAATTTCCGGAAGTACGGGCTGCCCTTCAAGGCCTCGAGGTCGCCATCCCCGGCGTCAAGCGGGCAGAGCGTGGACTCCCCCGGGACACCGCCCGCGACCATGCCTTCCTCCGGTCGGGCCATGATCACCCATTTCTTCTCCGCATCGCTGGCGTAAGCGAGCAGGTCCATGCGCTCGGCCTTCACCGATTCGTGCAGGGTGAATCCGCGACTGTCGAGGTCCTGCTGCATTCGGACCTCCGGATAGCATTCCACCGCCGCGGCACCGGCCGCGAAGAGAATCGCAACGCTGGCTGCCAGACATGCAGCGTATCGCCTGAACTGGATCATTTCTCGTTTTCCTTATCTCGGAGGATTCGCATTGCGGCCGATGCGACATGACGTCGCGACACAGGCCTCGCCGTCATTCTCCCCTTTCCCGGCCTGGCAGGCCACCGTCCCGGCGCCTTTCTGATCCGGCGCAAGCAACCTCGCGGCCAGCAGCCCGGAGCGTCCCGCGCGGGAGCGTCGACCGCCCGGTCATCGACTACGTAGTTTCCGCAATCCCGCTACGCGGATGCGCGGATACTTCGGCTGCGCCTGCCGGCCTGAGAATACACGCAGAATCAGCCAAAAGGCGGCGAGGAGGGACCGACATGCAAACGCAGGAATCCAACGTAGTGAGATTCGGCCAGGCGGCGCTGCGATGTGCAGACTGCCGCCTGCAGCGTCTCTGCATCATGAACACGGTGGCGTCGCATTGCGTGGGGGAAACCGGCATCAAGTGCGGCAGGCCGTCGCCGCGGGGCCACCACCTCTTTCGCCAGGGCGAGCGGCTGCAGGCCCTGTACATCGTCCGCTCCGGCTCGGCGAAGAGCTACGTCTCCACGCCAGACGGCCTGGAACAGGTGATCCGGTTTCATCTCCCCGGCGATCTCATCGGTGTCGACGCACTGGGCGAGGGGACCCACACGAGCTCGACCCAGGCGATGGAGATGATTACGGTATGCCGCTTCCCGCTGGATGTCATCGACGATGCGGCCCACCACGATCCGGCGCTGTATGCCCAGATACTCAAGCATGCCGGGCGGGAGATCACCAAGGAGCACGCGCGGGCGGTCCTGCTGGCGCAACGCGGAGCCGACGAGCGGCTGGCCGCCTTCCTGCTGCAGATGTCGGAGGCGTATGCGCATCTGGGCTACTCGGCCGTGGCCTTCAACCTGCCGATGGCACGGCAGGATATCGCGAGCTACCTCGCGCTCGCCGTGGAGACCGTGAGCCGTCTGTTCACGAACTTCCAGCATGAAGGACTGCTGGAGGTGGACCGGCGCAGCATCCGCATCCCCTCTCTCGAGCGCCTGCGTGCCGTGGCACGCGCGAGTGGCAAGCCTCTCCTGACTGCGAACGGGTGAATGCTATTGACCTGTGACAAGCTGCCTGACGACGGCGCCGCCGGCTCGGCGGTGTCGCCGCTCGTCTTCGTCGCGGGGCGTGACGCGGAGATGGGCGCGGCATTGCGCGCGCTCATCAATCAGCACGGTTGCCGTACGGAGGCGTTCACCGGTTCGCGTGCACTTCTGGACAGGCTGCGAGGCGTCGTTCCGGCAATGTTGGTGACGGACATGGAATTGAGCGATGCCAGCGGGGTCGAGTTGATGCTGCAGGCGCACGAGGTAGCCCCGGGCCTGCCGGTGGTGATTATCGGATGCCAGGGCGACGTCGCCGCCAGCGTGAGCGCGATGCGCGGTGGCGCGGTGGACTTCCTCGAGAAACCGTTCTTTCAGGTTGCCCTCGTGCGCAATCTGGAGCGGGTGCTCGCGGGGCTTGCGCGCACTCATTTGAGCGCCTGATCGGGCGCCACCCGCATCACCCCCGCCCGCACGGGCGAGGGACACGGGCAGCTATCGCGGATCCGTTTCGGACGAGAGATACAGTGGCGCCAGCGCCGTGGGTTGCGTCGTGGGCCGATCGCGTGCCACGCCCGGCGAGCGATGCGAGATCGCGAATGCCGTGGCGAGCTCCGCCCCTGACCAGCCCGCGGGGCCCCCCGCATAGAGGCATCGATCCAGCTCCTGCAGCGCCGGCGCGAGATCCGGATGTCGTCGCGCAATGCCGTCCAGGGTCGCGGGATTGATCGTTCGGGCGCTGGCCCATCGCTGCAGTGCCTGGCGGGTCCGCACGGCATCGTCGTTGCGCGCGTACGCGAGCACCTGATCGGCGATGCGTGCCGCTTCGGATCCGGGCGGAACCGAATCCGAAGGCCCGCCCGCGTGTCTCGCGGCATGCGCTCGCGAGCGCCACCATGCCAGGGACGTGAGCGCCCATCCCGATGCGAGCAGGATCGCGAGATGGCGCCAGAACGGCGGCGCCGGCGGCGTCCGGGGGCCAGGGGTGGTGGCGGCGGGCGCGGGCGCAGGCGCCGCGGCGGGGGTGGGTGGCGTCTCCCGGGGCGCAGGGATGCCACCGACGACCTGCAGGGTTTGTGCGGCGATCACGGCCACCTCGGGCCGATCCGTGCCGGTATTCCACCACGGGATGCGTATCTCGGGCAGCGTGACCGCTCCATTGGCATTGATGATCAACGTCTGCTTCTCCATGCGCAGGCCCGTGATCCCCTCGCTGCGCCCGTGGTCGTCCAGCACCGGCGCCTCGGGATAGCTCTTGACGACCTCGGGCATCGCCACCGCGATCTCGGGCAATTGCCCGGCGGTGAGGCCCTTGGCAAGCAATGTCAGGCTGCGCGCGATCGGCTCGCCGGCCTTCAAGGTGGCGTTCTCCTCCGACCAGTTCTCCACCAGCGTGAGGGATTGCGCCGGCAGCCAGTGCCTGCCCTTGAACTCCCGCGGGACCGGTCTTACCCGCAGCGGAATCGGCTCGGACTGCAGGCGCCGGGTTCGTATCGACTGACCGAAGGGATTGTCGAATGTCGCCTGGGATTCGAAGACCTGGCCTTCGAACGTCAGCGGCTCGATGACCAGCTCGCCGTGGGTCTGCGGAAAGATCGCGTACGTGCGCTCGATCATCCGTTCACGCACGCCGCGTTCGGTGCGCTGACGTTCACGGACCTTGCCGGCTGCCGTAATCAGCGCGTCACCACCGTCAACCCGGGGATCGCCGAATGACGATTCGACGAGATCGACCTCCTGCGGGACGAAGAGGCGCACGGTCAGGAGCACCTGCTGCTGAACATACGGGGCCTGCGGGGTGGCAGTGACCTCGAGCCGCAACCGGTTCCCCGCATCGTCCGGACCACCGGTGGCCGGTGCGATCGCGATGGTCAGCGGTTGCGAGCGCTCTGCGCCGAATTCGATGGACGGTATGGTGACGCTGCCCGCGTGCCTCGGGATGAGCTTCACCTGCCAGAGGGTCGTGCGCATCGCGCGGCCGTTCTCGATGCTGATGTTGGTGCGCCGGGCGGTGCCGAGTACCTCGAAATCCCGCTGCAGCGGCGAGAGATCCGGCCGGCCGCCGCCAGTGTCGCTCTGAAAGGAGAGGACGAAGCTCTGACCCGCCCGGATTTCCTCGCCCTCGACCGCGGCCGTGATCTCGGCGCGGGCGGGGTTTGTCACGGTCCATGCCAGCAGCAGGGCCGCGAACGGCCTGGCCGCGCGCCGTAACCCTCGGCGAACGCCTATCGGCATGCGATCACCATGGCGTGTCGCCCGCGGGAGTGCGATTCGACTGGCTGTACTGATAATAGAATTTCCGCCGCAGCAGGCCGCCCGGATCGTCCGGTATCCGTCGCAGCCATTGCTCATCGGCCTGGCTGGTCTCGCGGCGCTCACTGCGCCCGCCGTCCGGCTGAGCGGGGTCCGGGACGTCTCCCTCCCCGCCGCCTTCCCTGCCCGAGTCGGTCGGATCGCGAGCACGGCCGTCTTCCTTCCGGCGCTTGGCGAGCAGTTCTTCGAGATTCCTGCCGGGCTCGCCGCCGGGCTGCTGGCGGGCCGTCTCCCTTCCCCGGTCGCCTTCCGCGCCGGCAGGCTGCTCGGATCCGGGCTGGCCCTGCTCGCGGTCATCCTGTGCGCCGGCGTCGCCCCGCGGCGGCGAGGACTGCGGGGCGCCGCCCCGCTGACCGCTCGCGCCGCCGCCCCGGCTCTCCGACTGCTGCAACAACTGGCGGATGAGATCACGATTGTGGCGCGCGTCGTCGTTGCCCGGGTCGAGCGCGAGCGCCCGTTCGTAGGCGTCGATGGCGTCCCTGTACTTACCCAGGCGCGCGAGGCCATTGCCGCGATTGTAGTGATCGTCGCTGCCGTCGAGCCCTTCAAGGGTCCCCACCGCACCGGTGAAGTCATCGGCGCGGTAGCGCGCCACCGCCGCCCAGCGTGGATCATGAAACCGTTCGGCGGCGCGGTCGTTGTCACCGCGCTCGAGCGCGGCCGACGCCTGCTGATCGGGCCGGCGCCAGAGATCGCCCCATTGCCACGCAGCGGCCGTCCTGGGCCACGGCAGCATCGCGATGAGGACCGCGGCGATGAGCCCGCGGCGGAAGAGCAGGGCCGCCAGCGGGATGAGCGGCAGCAGCAGCCACGGTCCCTCTTCGCGCCAGCGCTCGGAGGTGCGGTCGGACTTGGCGGTGACCTCCGCGCCGATCCGGGTGGCGAACAGGCGAGCGAGGGCCTGCACGTCACTGTCGTCGCCGCGGCCGATGAGGAAGCGTCCGCCCCGCCCGCCGACGAGCGCCTGCATCGGCGCCGGGTCCAGTCTCGCCACCGCGGGCTTGCCCTCCTCGGTCTCGAAAAAACCGCCGCCAGGCCTGGGGATCGGCGCGCCGGCCACGGTGCCCATGGCCAATATCGACAGTCGATGGTCGTGGGGCTCCAGCTCGCGCGCGATCTCCCCGGCCTGTTCCGGGGTGAGGGAATCGGTGATCAAGAGCAGATCGCCGCGCGGCATACCGCCCTGCCGGAGCAGCTCCAGCGCCAGTGCAATGGCGCGTTCCGGCCGGCTGCCCTGCGCCGGCATGAGATCGGGCTCGAGCACCGGCAGCAGGTTCAAGATGGTCGCGGCATCGTCGGTCACCGGGACGACGCCATAGGCATCCTGCGCGTACACCACCAGCGCGGTCATGCCCGCGCGGCGTTGCGCCAGCAGATCGGCCACCTTGAAGCGGGCGCGAGCGAGCCTGCTCGGCCGCAGGTCCTGCGCCGCCATCGATCGAGAGAGATCGAGCATGATCACCACCGCCGAGCGGTCCTGGAATACCGGTTGCGGCAACCGCTTCCATGCCGGTCCGGCAAGCGCGAGCACGGCCAGCGTGTATGCGGCGACCAGCAGCCAGCGGAGCCGGCGCACCGATCGGGTGGCCGCAGACCCCGGTCGCGCGAGCACGTGTGGAAGCAGTGCCGCGTCCACGACCCGGCGCCACGGCGTACCCTGGACCGCGTGGCCGCGGAGCAGCCGGATGATGGCGGGCAGCGCCGGCAGAGCCAGCAGCCACAGCGGCCGCAGGAAATGGAGATCCGCCACGCTCATGAAACGGCGGCCCCGCGGACTCCCGTCCGCTCGCGCAATACGAGCCATGCCCCCAGCAGTACCGCGACGCCGAGTGGCCAGGGATACAGCGAGGCGATCGGACGGAATCGCCGCGGATCCTGTTCGATCGGCTCGATTTGATCGATGAGCGCGTAGATCTCGTTCAGCTCGGTGCTATCGCGGGCGCGGAAGTAGCGCCCGCCGGTGCGCTCCGCGATCGCCTTCAGAGTCGCCTCGTCGAGATCGAGCTTGGGATTGGTACGATAGGTGCCGAACAACTGCCGAATCCGGACCTCGTCGGCGCCGATGCCGATCGTGTGTATCTTCAAACCCGCCTTGGCGGCCAGCTCCGCCGCCTTCAGGGGTTCGATCTCCCCGGCGGTGTTGGCCCCGTCGGTAAGGAGAATGAGGACGCGGTTCTGGACGCGATCGCCTCGCAGCCGCTTCACGGCAATGCCTATGGCGTCACCCATGGCCGTGGCATCGCCGGCCAGTCCCAGCACCGCCTCCTTCAACAGCGTCTGCACGGTCGTCCGGTCGAAGGTGAGCGGCGCCTGCAGGTAGGCACGGTCGCCGAACAGGATGAGGCCGATGCGGTCACCGACGCGGCGCTCGATGAAATCCAGCGCGACCAGCTTGACGGCGGAGAGCCGATCGATGAGCTCGCCCTGCACCTCGAAGTCGGTCTGCTGCATGCTGCGCGAGAGATCCACCGCGAGCATGATGTCGCGACCGCTCATCGCTACGGCCTCCGGTTCACCGAGCCATTGCGGGCGCGCGGCGGCGGCGATCAGCAGCAGCCAGGCCAGCGCGGCAATCCAGAGAGCGCGCGCGCCACGCGTCGCGGTGGACGCCGTGGCGGACATCATCCTCGCAAAGAACGGGACGCGCAGGGCCCCGCCGGCCGGCCGCCGGACCGGCGACAGCAGGCGTCGGGCGATCCACGGCAGTGGCAATGCCAGCAATACCCAGGGCCATTCGAACTGCAGCACGATCAGCGCCCCGCCCTGCCGGCGTCGAGGACGATTCTCAGCCAGCGCTCGCACAGCTGCATGCAGCGCTCGACCTCGCCGGGGGCCATCCGGCCGAGTCCGGACTGATACGGGGCCGAGGCCAGGATGCGGCCTGGCCCGTTGCTGAACTCCGTGCCGCCCAGCGGTGCGTCGAGAAACCGCAGCCACTCCTCCCCGCTCAGACCGGCCACCTCACCGCGGGCGTGCAGCGTCAACGCGACGCGGCGCACCAGCGCGGACAACTGCTGCACGCCATCGGTCATCGCATGCGGATCCGCAAGGGTACTCCGCAGATCCCGCCAGGTCCGCCAGACCTCGGCAACCATGTCGGCATGGCGCGGCACGCGACGGCGACGGCGGCTTCGCCACGCCAGGACCCCCAGCACAACGGCCGTCAGCGCCAGGGCGGCCAGCACCCACCACCCAGGCGCGGGCGGCCACCAGCCCACCGGCGGGGGCAGGTGCAGGTCGCGTAGCGGGATGGCCCGTGGGTCCATGGCGATCGCCCCGTGCGATCTCAGCCGGCGCTTCGCGCTGCCACCGTGCCTGCGATCGCGCGCAGCGCCAGCAATGGATCGTCCGTGGTACTGACTTCCAGGAATCGCGCCCGGTGTTGGCGCGCGGCGTCACGCAACGTCTGCATCCGCTGTTGAAACCGGGCGGCGTACTCCACTCGCCAGGCGGTGTTGGCCGTGTCGAGGTCCGCGATCTCGCCGCCAGGCGAGCTCACCGGATAGATCCCGGCCGGCGGCAGGGCGGCCTCCAGCGGATCGTGCAGGCAGCACAGGGTCACGTCGCTGTGTGTGCTGATCTGGGCGAGCAGACCCGTCACCGCCGCCTCGAGGTCGTGGAAATCGCCGATGAGGAACACGATCGTACCCGGGCGTACGGTGTGTCGCAGCGAGGTCAGCGAGCCTTCCGCCGCCTGGCTCATGGGGGCGCGCTCGGCGATCGTCGATGCGCACGCGAGCTCCAGCGCGCGCAGCAGGCGCAGGACATTTTGCCGGCCCCGCCCGGGCTCCTGCGCGTAATCCTGCGCGGTGCTGAGCACGTTGCCCCCGACGCGATCGCCGCGGGCGTGGGCCGCCCAGGCGACCAGTGCGGCCAGCCGCGCGGCGAGCACGCTCTTGAAGCTGCCACGGGTGGCAAAATGCATGTGCGGCCTGCAGTCCACCCACACGAACACCGGGCGTTCCCGCTCTTCGCGGAAAAGCTTCGTGTGCGCGCGCCCGGATCGGGCCGTGACCCGCCAGTCGATATGCCTGATGTCGTCGCCCGGCTGGTAAGGGCGGGTCTCGGCGAACTCCATGCCGCGCCCCTTGAACATGGTATGGTGCGCGCCGCCATCCTCCACGCCGCGCCGCGAATGCCAGAGCTCCAGCTGCCGCGCCTGCGGTGCCAGCCGCACCAGATCGGCGAGCGAGACCCGCACGGCGCTCGAGGCCCCGGGACGAGACCCGGCAGCGGGCGGCACGCTCACGCGCCACGCCGGGCCGAGTAGCGAGCGCAGGCTCATGTCAGGGACGATGCCTCATGGAACGGCCACCAGCGACAGGAGCTCGCCGACGACGCGATCGGCGGCGATGCCGTCGGCCTCGGCCTCGTAGCTGAGTATCAGGCGATGCCGCAGCACGTCCGCCGCCACGGCCTGGATATCATCCGGCGTCACGTAATCGCGGCCGCGCAGCCACGCCCGCGCCCGCGCGCAGCGGTCCAGGGCGATGCTGCCCCGCGGGCTCGCCCCGTATTGCAGCCAGCGGCCGATCTCGTCGCTGTAGACCTGCGGATTGCGCGTGGCGAGCACCAGTTGCAGCAGGTACTGCTCCAGCGGCTCGGACATGAACACGCCCAGCACCTCGCGCCGTGCCTGCAACACCGCCGTCTGCGGGATGCGCACACGCGGCGAGGCATGTGCGCCTGCCTCATCGCTGGCCTCGCTGCGCGCCAGCTTCAGGATGCGTCTTTCATCCGCGGCGGCCGGGTAGTCGATGCGCACGTGCATCAGAAAGCGATCGAGCTGTGCCTCCGGCAGCGGATAGGTGCCCTCCTGTTCGAGGGGGTTCTGGGTCGCCATCACCAGAAACAGCGCGGGCAGATGATAGGTCTGCAGCCCAACGGTGATCTGGCGCTCCGCCATCGCCTCGAGGAGCGCGGATTGCACCTTGGCGGGTGCCCGATTGATCTCGTCGGCAAGCACGAGATTGTGGAACAGCGGCCCCTGCTGGAAGCGGAACGACCCGTCCTGGGGCCGGTAGATCTCCGTGCCGGTCAAATCAGCGGGCAGCAGGTCGGGCGTGAACTGTATGCGGTGAAAGGAGGCGTCGATACCGTCGGCGAGCACCCGCACCGCGCGCGTCTTGGCCAGTCCCGGGGCGCCCTCGACCAGGAGATGCCCATCGGCCAGCAGCGCGATCAACAGGGCCTCGACGAGCCCTTCCTGGCCGATGATGCGGGATTCGATAAACTCCTCGAGATCGCTGACCGCTGGCCGGACGGAGTCGGCCGGGACGGGAGTGGCGTGATCATTCATCAGATGAGGGATTCCGTGTGCGGTACTCTAGTGCTGATCGATCCATTGCGCCGGGCGCGCGCGGCATTGCCAGTCTACCTTGGTCAGACTGGTCGCGGCGCGGCCGGTTCATTATCCGCTCCCTGACGCGATTCGCGTACGGCCCCGGTTGCGTGCTGCTGCTGGCCGCCTGCGGACGGGCGAGCGATCACGCTGCAATCGCATCGATTGTCGGCGAGGCGATGGGCACCACGTTTCAGGTCAAGTACGTGGGCGACAGCGGCCAGGGGGCCCCGTCAAACGAGACCCTGCGATCGGGGATCAACACGGTACTCCAGGAGATTGACCGGCAGATGTCCACGTATCGGGAGGATTCGGAGCTGTCCCGCTTCAACGCCAGCCGCTCGACGGACTGGTTTCCTGTCTCCCAGGATCTGGCGACGGTGCTGGAGACGGCCGCAACGATAAGCCGCCGCAGCGGCGGCGCCTTTGACGTGACCGTGAAGCCGCTCATCGATACCTGGGGTTTCGGTAGCGGCCCGGCGAGGCCACCGCGGCCGCCGGGCGCCGAGGCCGTGGCGACCGCGCGGGCGCGGGTGGGTTTCCAGCACCTGTCGATCCGTGCGGCGCCCCCCGCCATCAGAAAACAGGTCCCCGACCTCGAGGTCGATCTGGGCGCCATCGCGCCGGGTTATGCGGTGGACACCATCGCCAGATTCCTCTCCGAGCACGGCGTGCGGTCCTTCCTCGTGGAGCTGGGCGGAGAGGTCTACGCCCGGGGCCGCCGGCCAGACGGCCGGGGATGGCAGATCGGCATCGAACGCCCTACGGATGTCCGGCAGGAAGTGGATATTTCACTTGAACTTGACGGGAAAGGCCTATCGACTTCAGGAAGTTACAGAAATTATTTTGAGTATGACGGCGTCCGTTATTCCCACGAGATGGATCCTTCCACCGGCGCACCGGTGCGGCACCGGACCGTGGCAGTCGCCGTTGTGGCCCGCAATGCCGTCGAGGCCGATGCCTGGTCCACAGCACTGCTGGTGCTGGGAAGCGATCGCGGCGCCGTATTGGCGGAGATCGAGGGCCTGGCGGCGCGATTCGCCGATCTCGGCGAGCAGGGCATCGAGATCCACGCGACCCGGGCACTCCAGACCTTGCAGGGTTTATCGCGCCAGCGGTCCGCACCGCGGCCTTCGCACGAGTCTCGCGACGGGCGCCACCCGGGCGGTGGCTTGCGGGGAGCGCAGCAGGTCACGGGCGCAGGAGCGTCGCGGAAAGGCCACTGAAAGTTCCAAAAAAAACCCCGCTGACGCGGGGTTTCATTTGGAGATTACACCAAAACCTGGATGTTCTTTGTTCTTCTCCGGGAGTGGTTCGCTGTTGCTTATTTGCCCTTGGTGTAGGTGATCGAGCACTTCTCGCTGGAGAACGTGCCGCACACCGCCGGGTCCTTCACGCCCGTGCCAATCTTGCCACCGGCATAGGCGCCGGTGTTGTCACCACCGTAGGTGAAATTGGCAGGCAGTTCCACTTCGTTGCCAGCCATATCATGTCCCTTCTCGGCGAACGCCAGAGGAGCCGCGACGATGGTCGCCGCAATGGCTGCTGTCAGGGCGAACTTTTTCATGTGAAACCTCCTGGGATTTAATGGTTTGTTTTGGGCAGATCTGCTCAGTCCCTCGTGGTACCGAACCGACGAGTACCACGCTTAACAATAGCGTAATTTATTGCGATGTTAAAGCCCCCGGACATCCGCTGGGAGTCGCGCCCCTGTCGCCGAGTGTGATGCGTCGCATCAAGTTCCCGCAAGCCGGCGCGAAATGCCGCCGCGTCCAATTGATCCCGGTCAAAGCCCCGTACGCCCGTGCCCGTATGTTTCTCCTGCGGTGCTTGCACCGCCTCCTCCTGTGTGGGAAAGCCATGCAGGGGTTACCCTCCAAGCTCGACCGTCTGACAGCGGTCGTTGGCGGCACACGGAGGTGCCGCATGTTTTCCTCACCCGGCACGATCTGGCACCGGATTCGCATGCCGCCGTGCGAGCGTGCAGCCGGCGTCCCTCCTGCACGCGTAGCCCGGCCTTCAGATGCGCTCCCTCCGACGATCGACGATGATAGCGATGGCCGTCCTTCTTGGCGCGTTCGCGCTGCTGGCCAGCGTACTCCGGACGTTCGTTGGGCACCAGTCCGCAGCACCGGTCGAACTGGTCGCCGTCGACATCGGGCCCGTGCGGCCGATCCTCCGCAGCGATCGGGCGACCACCATCGAGGCCTGCGTGGTGCCGGGTGCGAGGATTCAGGCGGGCGGCCAGGTCGGGCGCGTCCTCGCCAGACCGGGGCAGGCGGTACGGCGCGGGACGCTGCTGGCGGAGATCGGGGAGCCGGCGGGCGTGCGCGCAGCACTGGAAAGGGCGCGAGGCGAGGCGGCGGCTGCCAGCCTTGCCGCGCACGACCTCTGTCGGCGCTCGCCGCTGCAGGACAGGCGTCGCGACCTGCTCGGTGACATGCGCCGGGACTCCGTTGCGCGGACTTCCGGGGAGGATGAGACGAAGCATCGAGGGGATCTGAACCCGTGCGCGCAGGCGCGCCGTGACGTTTTCGCCGCCATCGGAAAGGTCGGGATCTTGCGCGCTGACCTGGAGCGTTTCAGGGTGCGCGCCGCGCTCGCTGGAACGCTCACTGCCGTAAAGATCGCCCCAGGCGACGTCGTCCAGGCCGGCGCCGACGCGGCCATCGGGCTGGCCAAGGACGACTGCCTGGCCGCGCGCGTGCGTGTTCCGGCGGCGATCGGCAGCACGCACGCGATCGAACGCCTCGCGCCGGCATGCGTGCGGCTCGCGTCAGCCCCGGGCCGCCTGCGCTGCGACGCCGTCGTCCGCTCGGTCACCGCCGGGGAAGATCAAGGCGGGAGGGGTGCGGAGATCGTCGTCGAATTCAGGCCCGATGAGCGCGGTTCGGCCGCGCAGCGCGCCGCGGCCGTGACCGTCGAGATCCCGCTGGCGGCGCGAGAGCGGGCAACGCGTCTGCCCGGGACGACGGTGATGGACGGAAGCCGCGTCCTGGTATTCGATCGCGGCAGCCGCACGCTGATCGAGCGGAAGATCAGCGTCGGCGCGGCCGACGACATGCACGTGGAGATCCTGTCTGGTCTGAGCCCCGGCGAGCGCGTCGCGCGTGCGCCGGCCACCCTGGCCATCGAGCAGGGCAGGGAGGTGGAGCCGATCGAGACCCCGCGTTGAACCGCGGCGTGAAGCTCAGGAAAGGGCGGGCTGGTGCCGATGCAGGAACCAGCGATCGATGACCACGTGGCGATTGAACCAGCGGGTCGAGAGGGCACGGCGGGCGATTGCCTGCTTCCAGCCCGAGGCGCTCGGCGGGGTGCTCGCCGCGGCGGCCGTCCGCGTCCCGAAGCGCCTCGTTATGGAGTCCGCATATCCGTCCAACCGCTGCGCGGAGAAATCGCCGGCGCTCGACAGTATGGCCCGCGCCGCGAGCAGCCCCGACTCCACCGCGGGCCGGATTCCCTCGCCGCTCTGCGGATAGGCAAGGCCCGTGGCGTCCCCGACGAGCAGGGCGCCGTCGGCGGCGAGGGGGCGCTGCGCGTGGTGCGACAGCAGATACGCATGGCCATGGAATCGCGCCGGCAGGCGAAAGCCCACGCGGCCCAGCAGGCGCATCTCTTCGCAGAACTGCGCGACGTGCTCGGAAAGCCGGTGGTTGTCCTCGCGGCCAAGGCCGACATTCAGCCAGTCGCCCTTGCGGAATATCCAGCCGTATCCCCTGAGGTCGGGGCAGAAATACAGCTCCGGCGTGTCGGCGCGGACCGCGCAGGCCGAGCGCTGGTCGGCGGCCATCTCGAATTCGATCTCCTGCGCGGCCACGACCAGTTCCCCTTGGCCGAGGCGGGCACCCAATGCACGCGCCACGGGGCAGAAATGACCGCCTGCCCCCACGACCAGCCGCGCGCGAATGCCGTCATTGACCAGCCAGCGATCGCCCTGTCGCTGCATGCGGGCAAGCGGCTGACCTAGCCACAGCTCTGCACCGCATCGGCGCAGCAGATACTCATCGAACTCGCAGCGCCGGATGCCGTAGCTGACGGGCCCCACATCGTAGCGGATTTCGTTGGCCCGGGTACCCATCATGCCGACGAGGAAGCCGTTGATCGGCTGCAGGGTCCTGGTGCGCGCGTATTCGTGCAGGTCCAGCCCCAGGGCGTGCGCCACCGCGGGGGTTATCCATCCCGCGCAGACCTTGTTGCGCGGGAACACGGCCTTGTCGAGGACTGCGACGCGCAGGCCCTGTCCGCGCAAGCCCCACGCGACCGACGAGCCGGAAGGTCCGCCGCCGACGATCAGCACATCCACTTCGGTGCGCGGCGCGGTCACGGATGATCCCGGTAGATGTGCATGCGCGAGCAGGGAAGGTTGTTGTTGGTCGCCCTCGTGAATACCACCTGGAACAACTGCAGCGCGCCGACATTGAAGGCGGCTATCGAGCCAACCAGATACAGGCGCCAGGCGCGCGCGAACGCCTCGTCGTACATCGAGCGAACCGCGTCGAGATTGGCCTCGAAGCGATCCAGCCAGGCAGTGAGCGTTCGGGAGTAGTGCAGCCGCAGGTTCTCGACGTCCAGCACCGAGAGCTCGCTGGGCTCGAAGATCTGCATCATCTCGCGCAGGGTGGGCGGGTGTGCCCCGGGGAAGATGCGGCGTTCGATCCAGGCGTTCATCTGTTGCTGGCGATTGCGGCCGATGCTGTGCACGAGTCCGCGCCCCTGCGGCTTCAGGCAGCGATCGATGACGCGCCCCATTTCACGGTAATGATCCGGGCCGACGTGCTCGAGCATGCCGACCGACACGAACGCGTCGTACTCGCCGCTGATATTGCGGTAGTCGTCCTCGACGTACTCGACCAGCCCGGCGACTTCGGTCTGCTTCAGACGCTGGCGGGCGAACTTCACCTGCTCCCCGGAGATGTTATAGCTGCGAACGCGCACGCCGAACCGCCGGGCAAGGTGCAGCGCGAGGCCGCCCCATCCGCTGCCTGCCTCCACCACCGTCTCGCCCGGTTTCAGCATCAACTTGCGGGCGACATGGTTCATCTTCGCAATCTGCGCCTGCTCGAGCGTCAGGTTCTCGGCAGGATAGTAGGCGCAGGTGTATTGCATACCCGCCTGATCCAGCCACAGGCGATAAAAATCGGTGCTGATGTCGTAGTGATGATGGATGTTCTCGCGCGCCTTCAGAATGGTATTGTTCTTCTGGCGGTAGCTCCTCAGCCAGCGCAACGCGCTGGCGTAGCGATCGGATTCCCGGGCGTGTATCGCGCGGTAAACCGCTTCCAGCGCCTCGAGGAAATCGCCCTCGATGTCTATCTGCCCGGTGCTGTAGGCGTCGCCAAAATGCAGCTCCGGGTTGCGCAGCATGCCGTAGAGGGCGGCGCGGGTGTTCAGGCGAAGGCGCGCGACCGGGCTCTTGCCGGCCGGAGCGAGTTCCTGTCCGTCCCACAGCACCAGGGCGATCGGTGGCGAGTTTGCGAGCCGCAGGGCGAGGCGGGCAAACTTGCGATCCATGGTGGTGGGGGCCGAGTCCGGGACCTGCATCGCCGGGGACGCGGTCGCACCGCCCTGGATGGGTGTCCCACGTGAAATGCCCAGTACGTTGGCGTTGCGCATCTCCATCTCCTCGAGCACACCATCAGCTGGATGAGTCGCGCGCCACTTTCGCCTGTTCGCCTGCGGGCGCGCGAACGTTACGTTATCACAGATGTCAAATCGACACGAAAGGTAATTGATGCGGATCAGCGCCACGGGCCGGCCGTGAGAAGCGGCATCGCTCCGGGACGGCTAGAATCGAATGATTGGCGGATCAAGGTCCATGCGAATGCAGGCTGTTTCTTTCATCGATCCCGGCGACAGGGCAATCGTGCCGACACGATTCTGGCACGTCATCGGCGAATCACGTACGCAGTGCGATCTCTGCCCCCGTTACTGCAAGCTGCACGAGGGTCAGCGTGGCCTGTGCTTCGTGCGGGCGAACATGGGGGGGCAGATCGTCCTGACCACGCACGGCAGATCGAGCGGGTTCTGCGTCGACCCCATCGAAAAGAAGCCGCTCAACCACTTCCTGCCCGGCACGCCCGTGCTGTCCTTCGGCACCGCCGGATGCAACCTGGCCTGCAAGTTCTGCCAGAACTGGGACATCAGCAAGTCGCGCGAGATCGACACGCTGGCGGACGCCGCCACCCCGGTGACGATCGCGAACGCCGCGAGGGCCCTGGGGTGCCGCAGCGTCGCCTTCACCTACAACGATCCCGTCGTATTCATGGAGTATGCCGGGGACGTGGCCGATGCCTGCCGCGAGCAGGGCATACGCACCGTGGCCGTCACGGCCGGGTACGTGTGCCCGGAGCCGCGCGCGGAGTTCTTCCGGCATATCGACGCGGCCAATGTCGATCTGAAGTCCTTCAATGACCAGTTCTACTGGAAGCTGACCGGTGCCCACTTGCAGCCGGTGCTCGACACACTGGTCTATCTGCGGCGCGAGACCGGGGTATGGCTGGAGATCACGACACTGCTGATTCCCGGCGCCAACGACAGCGATGGCGAACTGGAGTCGCTGACGAGGTGGATCGTCGCCGAGCTGGGCGTGGATGTCCCGCTGCATTTCAGCGCGTTTCACCCGGACTGGAAGATGATGGATACGCCGGCGACGCCGCCCGCCACGCTGGCACGTGCGCGGGCCATCGCCACGAAGAACGGCGTGCGCTACTGCTACACGGGGAACGTCCACGACGAGGCTGGCGGCAGTACGTACTGCCATGAATGCGGCGAGCGGCTCATCGGCCGCGACTGGTACCGCATGACTGCCTGGGAACTGACGGCGGACGGCCGCTGCCGGCACTGCCGGACGCCCTGTGCGGGGGTATTCGAGAGCAGGCCGGGCGCCTGGGGGGCGCGACGACTCCCGGTGCGACTCACGGCGTTCACCGCCGCTGTGGATTGACGACCCTGCTGCGATGCCGGGGGGGCGGGGCGTGCAATCGCCGCGGGCGATCCGCGCGAACCAGGCGAAGAGAGGAAGAAACAATGTCATATCAATACCTCCGCCTGCCTGCCGACGGCGAGATGGTTCGGGTTGCGGGTGGCCGGCTCAGCGTTCCGGACCATCCGATCATCGGCTACGTCGAGGGCGATGGCATCGGGCCGGACATCATG
Organism: Gammaproteobacteria bacterium; assembly: GCA_022071965.1. Lineage (GTDB taxonomy): Bacteria > Pseudomonadota > Gammaproteobacteria > JAJPIJ01 > JAJPIJ01 > JAJVHZ01. Next base: position 90,284 of record JAJVIQ010000020.1, on the reverse strand, counting down.
CGCGCCTGCCTGCGGGTGTGGGATGCGGCAGTAGCCAACGCCTACGGGGGACGCCGTCGCATCCACTGGATGGAGATGCTGCTGGGCGAGAAGGCCGCGGAGGTCTACGGGGAGATCTTCCCGGAGGAGACCCGGCGGGCGATGCAGGATGTGGTGATCTCCATCAAGGGGCCGCTGACCACCCCCGTCGGGGGCGGTTTCCGATCGCTGAACGTGGCGCTGCGACAAGACCTCGATCTGTACGCCTGCGTACGACCGGTGCGCTATTACGCCGGCGTACCCTCCCCGTTGAAGGATCCGGAGCTCATCGACGTCGTTATCTTTCGGGAGAACACCGAGGACGTCTATGCCGGGATCGAATACAGATCCGGCTCCGAGGAGATGCGCAAGGTGGAACGGTTCCTGCGCGAGGAGATGGGCGCGGAGTTCTTCGAAAACCCGGGGATAGGGATCAAGCCCATGAGTCCCTACGGCACCAAGCGGCTGGTGCGCAAGGCCATCCGGTATGCGCTCGACAATGGCCGTGAGAGCGTCACGCTGGTGCACAAGGGCAACATCATGAAGTTCACCGAGGGGGCCTTCCGCAACTGGGGCTATGAGGTCGCCCGCGATGAGTTCGGCGATCGGACTGTCACCGAGGAGGAACTGTACAGCAGGTACGGCGGCAAGGTGCCTCCTGGGCGCATCGTCATCAAGGACAGGATCGCGGACATCATGTTTCAGCTCATGCTGTTGCGGCCGAACGAGTTCGACGTGATCGCCACGCCGAACCTCAACGGAGATTTTCTTTCTGACGCAATCGCCGCCGAGGTGGGTGGCGTGGGCATCGCCCCGGGCGCGAACATCTCCGATCATGTCGCGGTGTTCGAGGCGACGCACGGAACGGCGCCGAGGTACGCCAACCTGGACAAGGTCAATCCCGGATCGTTGCTTTTCAGTGGCGTCATGATGCTGGACTTCATGGGCTGGAAGGAGGCGGCCGAGCTCATCACCTACGCCTATCCGGACGTCATCAGCCAGGGCATCGTCACCTACGACTTCGCGCGCCAGATGGACGGCGCGGTACCGGTGCGCACCAGCGAGTTCGCCCTTGCGCTGATCGAACAGATGCAGGGGGGCGTCGATTACGAGGCCAGGCGACGCGCGCGCCTCCAGGCGATCGAGGCAGAGCGCCAACAGCGGGAGGCACAGCGCACCGCCCGCCCTTACACTGAGATGGAGGCCTCCGGCCGTCAGCCGCTGACGGTGGGCGAGATCATGAGCTCGATCAGGGCTGTACCAGGCGACACGACCGTGGGCAAGGCGATGCGTTTCATGCGCGAGCAGGGCATCAGCAGCGTGCTGGTCGAGCCGTACGGGCATGATGACTGGGCCATCATGACCCAGCGGGACGTGGTCAAACGCATCGTGCTCGAGCAGCGTTCTCCGGCGCAGGTCAAGGTGGCGGAGATCGCGAGCCGGCCGTTGGTGATGCTGCCCCCGGGGACGTCGTTGTTCGACTGCGGCCAGCGGATGCTGGCGGCCAACGTGCGGCGCGTCGTCGTCGGCGAGGCCGGGCAGCCGATCGGGATCGTGAGCGACACGGACATCTTCCGCTTGATCGACCGCTTCGGCTGGACCCCCGAATAGTCTTGCAGCCGGGGAGGAGTCATCCCCTATACTCGCCCGGTACGCCGCCGTTGCACGCCTGACCCGGAAGGACAGCATGTTTCACTCGTTTCGGCGGCGGTTGCGGGAGCGCAACCGCCTTCTCGGTACGCTGGTCAGCCTTCCCTCCCCGGAGGTCGCGGAGATCCTCGCGGCTGCCGGCTTTGAGTGGCTGTTCCTCGACGGTGAGCACGGGCCCCTGGACTGTCTGACGGCCCAGCGCATGATCCAGGCGGTCGGCGATCGATGCCCCTGCCTGCTGCGGATCCCGCTTGCCGCGGAAATCGAGGTCAAGAGGGCGCTGGATATCGGTGCCGCCGGCATCATCGTGCCGCAGGTCAGCACCGCCGAACAGGCCGCCCGCATCGTGCGGTGGTGCCGCTATCCGCCGGCCGGCTCGCGTGGGGTCGGGATCGCCCGTGCGCATGGCTACGGCGGCTATTTCGGCGACTACGTGCAGGGGGCCAATGACGAGATCAGCGTGGTGGTGCAGATCGAGCATATCGACGCCGTTGCCAATGTCGGCTCGATCGTCGAGGTCGCCGGTGTCGACGCGGTATTCGTGGGTCCATACGACCTCTCCGCGAGCATGGGCCTGATGGGCCAGGTGAGTCACGCGGAAGTCATCGCCGCCATCTCGATCGTACGCGACGCGTGTACCCGCCGGCAGATGCCGCTGGGCATCTTCAGCCTGGATCCCCGGGCCCTGGGCCCGTATCTCGAACAGGGGTTCAGCTTGATTGCCGCGGGCTGCGACTCCGCATATATCCTTGGAGGCGGGCGCGACGCACTCGCGCAGATGCGGGTTTTGCCGCACTCGAACAACACACCAGACCGAGCCAACCCGCCCGACCGTCGATAGGGCCCCGCGTCGCGTTGTTGCAGCGCGGTATCAACACGGCATTCCCCAGTGCGCGAGGTCTGTTTCTGACGCCGGGGACCGGCTGACCGCCAAGACGTTGTTCGGTAACGAAATTTCCATCAATCGGATCAGCGTACATGACCGTTGAGCCGACGGGGCGCGACGGTTGTTTCCGATCAGGAAACTAAGCATCGTCAACCAGGAATATTGCACTGCGATTAGATCAAGTTTATTGTGCACCGCGCTAGAGAGGTGGAATGTGGTTACTCCGCGGTTCTCTCCAGCAATGTGACCTCCCCTTACACCTTCCGTTGCCCGCTCGCCCGAGTGGGCAGGAAGGTGGATTTTATGCTTCGCCGGTGACCGCCGCGACGTACTTTGCAGGCCTACTGCGTCCTCAGCATCAGCAGACGTCCCTCCCGCTGCATGTTCAGGCGTCCCAGAAAGGAGTTGCCGAGCAGCACCTCCTGAGGTTGGTCGCCGTCGATGACCGCGCCATCCACGTCGGTGAGGGTGATCTCCCCGACAGTCACCCGGCTCAGCTTCACCAGGTAGGTCCTTGCATAGCCCGAGGCGGTCTGCGAGAGGCCCTCCTCGCCATCCAGCATGTAGTTGATCCCGAGACGCTTGGCAGTTCGCTTGTTCATGGCGACGAGCGTTGCCCCGGTGTCGACCAGAAACCGCACCGCATAGCCGTTTACCGCCCCGCTGACGAAATACATTCCGCCCGCGTCGGGCGCTATCTGCACGACCTTGCCGCCGGCAGGGCGGCCAAGGCGGTTGCTGCCGATCTGCGTGCCCTGCCGATAACGGTACTCCACGCCGGCGATCTCGAAGACGGCCTCCTGGCCGTCCGTGGACAGCAGCCGGATGCCTCGTCGGGCGGGACCGCCCGCGGTCAGGATCACCTGCCGTCCGTCCACCTCGACGATGGCCTGATCCCGGAACAGCCCGACCACCCGGCCCCAGTCTTCCGCCGCGCCGCACGCCGCCGCCAGCGGCAGGAGGACGGCGAGCAGCAGGCCGATGCAACGCTTCTTGCCCATCGTCTGAAAATGCCTTCTCCGCTAGCTGCCTGATGATATTCTCGACGTCCGGGGGCTCGGCTCGAGCGGGCACGGCGTGCGCCCGGCCTCGCAAATGGCGTGCCGATATGTTAAAGCTACCACTCATGGCGCGAACACCAGCATACGGCATGAACGCCGTCCCGCGCACCTGACGCGGATATCCCGGAATACATCGTCATGGGCAGCGAAAACGCGGATCCCTTCGCAGCGATCCTTGACGCTCCGGTCAAGGCCAACCGCGAGATTGCCTCGGCATGGGAGCGATTCGTGAGCACCGGGGACTTCGGGGGCCGTTCTCCCCGCAACGTCATCGCCGACAGCTGGCGCCGATGCCGCGATCTGGGCATCGATCCCGAGGCAGTCCGCGCCCCTTCCCGGCTGGAATCCGGAGCGATCGAGAAGATACTGCATACGGCCGCCCTGGGGGTGGTCGGGTGCGAGATACTCAGGAGCTACGAGGCCATCCTGCACGGCACCGGCCATGTACTGGTGCTGGCCGACGCCAAGGGGCGCATCCTGCACGCGGCCGGCCAACGCGGGACCCGCGAACAACTCGAGCGCATCAACTTCATGCCCGGTGGCATGTGGGCCGAAGAGGTGGTCGGTCCGAACGGCATCGGAACGCCGCTGAAGCTCGGCCGCCCCGAGGTCGTGCTGGGGACCGAACACTTCTGCCTGGGGTGGCAGCCCTGGGTGTGTTACGGAGGTCCGGTGCGCGATCCGGAGTCCGGCGAGATCATCGGGGTGATCGATATCACCGGGCCGGTGCGTCACGCGCAATCCGAGACCATGGGGCTCACCGTGGCGATAGCGCAGGCCGTTGAACAGCAACTGCAGTTGCGCGAGCTGCTGCGCCGCGATCATCTCCATAACCGTTTTCTCGAGTTGCAGCACAGATGGCCCGGCGACGGCCTGGTGTTGCTGAGCCGCAGCGGGCGCGTGCTCGACGCCAACGCCGCCGGCCTCGCGACGATCTCCGATGGAGACGCCGCCATCCGCAATCGGCGCCTGGTCGAGGTGGCGCCGCGACTGGCGCCCGGACTACAGGGGATGCGCCTGCACGAGCATGTGCTGGAAGGTGCCCTGGAGCGCGAGATCGACGGCCTGGAACGGCTCACCCTGCGACTGGAGGTCATGCGCGACGACAGCGGACGGCTGGCTGGCTACCTGTTGATATTGCGGCGCAAGGAAACGCCGTCCTCCGCGTTCGCGGAACATACCCGTTACGTGAGGCCTGCGGAGGATGCCGGGTCCGACCGATCGCCAGGTGACCTTGCGTCCCGTTCGCTCCGGGAGACCGAGGAAGAGTGGATCCGCCAGACTCTCGCGCAGTGCGGAGGCGAGATAAGTCGCGCGGCGCGCAAGCTCGGTATCGCGCGCAGCACCCTTTATCGCCGGCTGAAGCGGGCGCAATCGCCTCTCCGGACCCGATGAGCGTGCGCTCCGGCCGCCGTCGTCGCAATCTGCGACATAGGCCGGCTACGATGGTTGTCGTTGCCACCGCGAAGCATTAACGTGCGACCGACCGGCGGACAGTCGCTCCGTCACGGTCGATGGCTCGCGGAGCATGCGCGGCCCGCGCCCGCGCCGCAGACCGTGCAATCGAGCTGCGAAGGCCTCCCGGCAGACGCCTCGGCCGAGGCCATGATGCCGGTACGGGAAACACGCTGCTGCTCTGTGCAGCAAGGGGGAAGGTAATGTCATCCGAGAAGATCTACCCGGTCGCGCCCGAGACGAGGGCGATGGCGCATATCGACAACGATCTCTATCTGAGCATGTACGCGCGCTCGCTTGCCGATCCGGGCGGCTTCTGGGCGGAGCAGGCCGACAAATTCCTGACCTGGACGAAGCGCTGGTCCGGCGTCATGAACGCCGATTTCCATACCGCGGACATCAAATGGTTCGAAGGCGGGCAGTTGAACGTCAGCGCCAACTGTCTGGATCGCCACCTGGCTCAGCGCGGGGATCAAGTGGCCATCGTCTGGGAGTCCGACGATCCGGCGGAGCACAAGCTCATCACCTACCGTCAGCTGCATGCGGAGGTCTGTCGTTTCGCAAACGTGCTGAAATCCCGCGGCGTGCAGCGCGGCGATCGCGTGTCGATCTACATGCCGATGATCCCGGAGGCGGCCGTTGCCATGCTCGCATGCACTCGCATCGGCGCGGTGCACTCGATCGTTTTCGGCGGATTTTCGCCGGACGCGCTGAAGGATCGCATTCTCGACTCGGATTGCCAGATCCTCGTGACGGCCGACGAGGGCATGCGCGGCGGGCGGCCCGTTCCCCTGAAGGTGAATGCCGACAAGGCGCTCGCCAGCTGCCCGAATGTCCACACGTGCATCGTGGTCAGGCGGACCGGCAACGAGATCCCCTGGCTCGAGGGCCGCGACCTCTGGTATCACCTCGCCATGGAACGTGCCGCAGCGGATTGCGAGCCGGTGGCGATGGAGGCCGAATCGCCGCTGTTCGTTCTTTACACCTCCGGTTCCACCGGCAAGCCCAAGGGCGTGCTGCACACCACCGGCGGCTACCTGCTTTTTGCGGCAATGACGCACAAGTACATATTCGACTATCACGATGGTGACATCTACTGGTGCACCGCGGATATCGGCTGGGTGACCGGCCATTCGTATATCATCTACGGGCCGCTGTGCAATGGTGCCACCACGCTGATGTTCGAAGGAGTCCCTACCTATCCCGATGCGGGCCGATTCTGGCAGGTGATCGACAAGCACAAGGTCAACATCTTCTATACCGCGCCCACCGCCATCAGGGCGCTGATGGGCCTGGGCGATGAATGGGTGACGCGCACCAGCCGCAGGACCTTGCGCGTGCTGGGATCCGTAGGCGAACCGATCAACCCGGAGGCGTGGGAGTGGTACTACCAGGTCGTCGGCGGCGGCCGCTGCCCGGTCATGGATACCTGGTGGCAGACGGAGACCGGCGGGATCCTCATCACGCCGCTGCCCGGCGCGATTCCGCTGAAACCCGGTTCCGCGACGAGGCCGTTCTTCGGCATCGAGCCGGCCATCGTCGACGACAAGGGCGTGGAACTGGAGGGCGAGGCGAGCGGGAATCTGGTCATCAAGCGCTCCTGGCCAGGTCAGATGCGTACCGTCTACGGCGATCACGAGCGCTTCATCGAGACCTATTTCAAGATGTACCCGGGAACCTATTTCACGGGCGACGGTGCGCGGCGCGACGCCGATGGCTACTATTGGATCACCGGACGTGTCGACGACGTCATCAACGTCTCCGGCCACCGCATGGGTACCGCGGAGGTCGAAAGCGCGCTCGTCCTGCATCCCTCGGTCGCCGAGGCGGCGGTCGTCGGTTATCCGCACGACATCAAGGGGCAGGGGATCTACGCCTATGTGACGCTGATGAAGGGCGTGGACGCCACCGAGGACCTGCGCAAGGAGCTGGTGGCGCACGTGCGCAAGGTGATCGGCCCCATCGCCAGCCCCGATGTCATCCAGTGGGCACCGGGCCTGCCGAAGACGCGCTCGGGCAAGATCATGCGACGCATCCTGCGCAAGGTCGCCGCCAACGAGCTCGACAGCCTGGGCGACACGACCACGCTGGCCGATCCGGGCGTCGTCGACGACCTGATCTCCAATCGCGCCAACAAATGAGCCGGAAGGGGCGCCGATGACCGGCGCTGACCCGGGCGTCGCGATGATGCGCCTGTGATTGTCATCCTCAAACCAGACGTCGAGGAGAGCGGCCCGGAGTATCAGCGGCTGCTCGCGCACCTCGCGGGCCTGCCCAACGTCGAGTATCGGGTGCATGAGGTCAGCGGCACCCAGCAGACGCTCACCGAGATCTACCTGATCGGCAACACCTCCCAGATAGACCAGAAGGAGATCGAGGGATTCGAGGTCGTCGATCGGGTGGTCCGTGTCTCGCGCGAGTACCGCATACTCGGCCGTCACAAGGGCGATACACGCGCCATCGGATTCGAGTACAACGGCGTGCGCTTCGACCAGGACTCCCTGCATGTGTTCGCGGGTCTCTGCGCCGTCAGCACCCGCGATCACGTCGAGCAGATGTTAAAGGCGCTGCATGAGCACGGACAGGTGTGCACGCGCATGGGCGCATACAAGCCGCGCACCAGCCCTTATTCCTTCCAGGGCCATGGCAGGGAATGCCTGCCGTACGTCTTCGAACTCGCCGGCAAGTACGGGATCCGCGTCATCGCCATGGAGGTGACGCACGATGATCATGTCGATGAGATCAGTGCGGCGCTCGATGCCGCCGGCCGTCCGACCGGGGTGATGCTGCAGATCGGCACGCGCAACACGCAGAATTTCGAACTTCTGAAGAGTGTCGGTCGTCAGCGCCGGTTCCCCGTGCTCATCAAGCGCGGTTTCGGCATCACGCTCGATGAGTCCCTCAATGCCGCGGAATACCTGGCGAGCGAGGGCAACCACCGCGTGATCTTCTGTCTGCGCGGAATGAAGGCGAATTTCAGCGATCCGCATCGCAACATGGTGGACTTCGCGCATGTGCCGGTGGTACAGCGGCTGACGCGCATGCCCGTATGCATCGATCCCTCCCACTCCGTAGGCAGCCGCGCGACGGGCGCCGACGGCGTCCTCGACGTGATGCACGTGACGGCGCAGGGCGTGGTGGCGGGGGCAAATATGGTCCTGGTCGATTTTCATCCGGAGCCCGCCAAGGCTCTGGTGGACGGCCCGCAGGCCCTGACGCTGGAAGAACTCGGCTGGTTTCTCGATGATGTGAATATCGCCCGCCGGGCGTACCTGGAACGCCGCGAGCTGATGCGCCGTCAACGGTCCTGACCGGACCGCGCGACGATCGCAGCGCGGCGCGGGACCTTCGAGAGATCCCAATGCGCGATACCCCACGCGAGCACCTCCGGCGGTGTTGCACGCTGCAGGCGCGGATCGGGTCGTTGGCCGAGGAATTCCAGGCACGCATGAAGCGTGCGCGCCGGTCTGCCTTCGGCGAGCGCGCTGGCGCCGTTCTGTTTGCTCAGCTTCTGACCCTGCGCATTGGTCGCGATCGGCACGTGCGCGTATCGCGGCGTCGGCAATCCGAGGAGACGCTGCAGGTAGATCTGTCGCGGCGTCGATGCCAGCAGATCCGCTCCGCGCACCACGTCGGTGATTCCCTGCCAGGCATCATCCACGACCACGGCCAGGTGATAAGCGACGATATCATCGGCCCGGCGTACGACGAAGTCCCCGACCTCGCGGGCGAGATTCTGCCGGAACTTCCCCTGTATCGCGTCACGAAGAACGATGGTCGCCTCGCTCACGCGAACTCGCACCGTACGTGCCTGCCGCCCCGGCGCCAGTCCTTCGCGACAGGTTCCGGGATAGATGCCCTCGCCGGGGCCCTGGCGCGAGCAGCCGCACGGGAAGGTGAGATGGCGCTCTCCGAGCGCGGCAAGGACGTCATGGTATGCCCGCAGCCGCGTGCTTTGTGCGAGCACCGCGCCGTCGGAACCGAGCCCAAAGCCGTCCAACTGCCGGAGTATGGTCGCCGCCGCGCCCGGTCGATTGCGGGGGGTGTCGAGATCCTCCATGCGCACGAGCCATCGGCCGCCCAGGCTGCGCGCCTGCAGGTAGCTGGCGAGCGCCGCGACCAGCGAGCCGAAATGCAGCGCTCCGGAGGGAGAGGGTGCGAACCGACCGCAATATGCACCGATCCGGCCCGAGGGCCGCGAGTCGACCGACGCGGAGATCACTGCCTGTCAGGCGCGCTGTTTTTCGCGAATCTCGTCCAGCGTCTTGCAGTCGATGCACAACGTGGCGGTCGGGCGTGCCTCGAGCCGTTTGATCCCGATCTCCACGCCACACATCTCGCAATACCCGTAAGTGCCGGCATCCAGCGCCGCCAGGGACTCATTGATCTTCTTGATGAGCTTGCGCTCGCGATCGCGCGTGCGCAGCTCGAGGGCGAACTCCTCTTCCTGGGTAGCGCGATCGTTGGGATCCGGAAAGTTGGCGGCGTCGTCCTGCATGTGATGCACGGTACGGTCGACCTCCTGCATCAGTTCGTGGCGCCACGTCAGCAACAACTGCCGGAAATGCGCCACCTGGTTGGAGTTCATGTACTCCTCGCCCCGCGCGGCCTGATACGGGGCGGGACGGGCGACCGGCGTCTCGGTCGCGATCACGGCGGGCGCGGTCTTCTGTCTCGGCACGGGCTTACCTGTAGTCACGGCACGTGGGGCCGCGGGGGGCGCCGACGCGGGTTTCCTGACAGTGGCAACCGGGGCCGGTTTCCTTGCCGCCGATGGCGCACGTTTCGGTTTCGCGGTGGCCTTCGCCGGCGCGGTCCGTGACTTGGTAGCGGCGGGAGTCTTCTTTTTCTTTAGTGACGCGCGGGCGGCCGAGGGGCGTGAGGATGTCCTTGCAGCCGGCTTCGCAGACCGCACGGGCGACTTCTTCCGCGCCGCGGATTTGCGGCCAGCGACCTTGCCGGCGAGCTTCGATTTTTTCTTGGCGGCCATGGTGTTAACCCCCTGCCCAAAATTAAGTGCGTCCTTTTACCAGAAAGGTGTTGGCCACGCAATTACGGTTCGGTGTGCGTTTCCGCCGGGGTGGCGGCGCGCAGTTCGGCCAGGTACAACGCCGTCATGCCCGCTACCGACGCCGGCATGGCGAGGAAGTTCAGCACGGGGACGAGCGTCAGCAGCAGCGAGGCGATTCCGAATCCCATCGCCAGGGCGCGGCGACCGGCCAGCATCCGGCGCTGTTCCGGAAACTTCAGCCCGTGGTTGCCCATGGGGTAGTCGGCGTAATTGCACGCGAACGTCCATGCACCCCAGAGGAACCACAGCGCCGGCCCCAGCACCGGAATGAACAGGAGCAGCAGTAGCGGGATCGACCAGAGCGCGATGTACAGGAGCTTGCGCAGTTCGGCGCGCAGGATGGCGCCGATCTCGGCGGGAAGCTGCCGCCAGGTCATCGGCGGGGTCTGTGTGGAACCGGTGAGATGCGTTTCCACGGCCTCCGCGAGCCAGCCGTTGAACGGCGCCCCGGCAAGGTTCGCGATCAGGTTGAACCCGAAGAACACCAGCACCAGCGCGATCAGGGTGAACAGGGGCCAGACGAGGTAGCGCAGCCATGCCATCCACTGCGGGACGTGCTGCATCATCTGTTCGGTGAGCGCCCCGATCCAGTGCCACGCCAGCCATATGCCGCCGGTGAATACGGCGGCGCTGATGGCCAGGGGAATGACCACGAAGGTGCGCACGCGCGGGCGCCACAGCAGGCGAAGACCGATCAGCAGGTAGCGCGCACCGCCGAGCAGATCCGCGAGCACGGCTCAACTCAAGGGCACGGGGGGCGGCGGTTCCCATCCCGGCATGCGGTACTCGGCGACCACGGTCGGATACGTTCCGCCGCGCACGTTGAACGCGGCGCTCAGGCGCGCGAAGCGCGGCGCGCACGCGTGCACGACGTCGTCGAGTATGCGATTGGTGACGGCCTCGTGAAACGCCCCTTCGTCACGGAACGACCATATATAGAGCTTCAGCGACTTGAGTTCCACGCAGAGACGATCCGGGACGTAACTCAGATCCAACGTCGCGAAGTCCGGCTGGCCGGTCCTCGGGCACAGGCAGGTGAACTCCGGGATGCGGATATGAATGCTGTAATCGCGCTCGGGTGCGGGGTTCTCGAAGGTCTCGAGGACCCGGTCGGGTCTGGTGCTCATGCTGCGGTAGCCGTGCGGCGTCGATGGGTCGTGAACGCCCACCATAACATGGCGCGGAAGTATGGCATACCGGAGCAGTGCGGGCGCCTCGCGGCGGGATTCATCCGCGATCACAATCACCTACGACGGCGCACGGTCCACGGCCGCGAACTGTCCGGGTGCACGGTGGCCGGCGGCGCCTTGTTTAGCGGTTGAACATTCTTGTATTCTCCGCCGCCATGCGGATCAACAAGGTCAGGATCGCCGGATTCAAGTCGTTCGTGGACACGACGAGCCTGGAATTTCGCCGCAACCTGAGCGGCATCGTCGGGCCGAACGGATGCGGGAAATCCAACATCATCGACGCCATCCAGTGGGTCATGGGGGAGAGCTCCGCCAAGCACCTGCGCGGGGATTCGATGGCGGACGTGATCTTCAACGGCTCTGGTACTCGCAAGCCGGTCAGCCAGGCCTCCGTTGAACTCATATTCGATAACAGCGATGGCAAGATCGGCGGCCAGTACGCGCCGTACAGCGAGATCTCGGTCAGGCGTCAGGTAGGCCGGGATGGCCAGTCGAGCTATTTTCTCAACGGCGCCCGCTGCCGGCGCCGGGACATCACGGGCCTTTTCCTCGGCACCGGGACGGGCGCCCGCTCCTACTCCATCATTGAGCAGGGCATGATCTCGCGGGTGATAGAGGCCAGGCCGGAAGACCTGCGCGCCTTTCTCGAGGAAGCGGCCGGCATCTCGAAATACAAGGAGCGCCGCAGGGAGACGGAGAACCGCATCAGGAACACTCAGGAGAATCTCGCCCGCATCGCCGACATCGCCACGGAGCTCGACAAGCAACTGCAGCATCTGCAACGGCAGGCCCGTTCGGCGGAACGGTATCAGGAGCTCAGGGCAGAGGAGCGCGCGACCCAGTCACAACTGCACGCCCTGCGCTGGCGCTCGCTTGACGGGCAGCTCGCGGTGCACCGAAAGGACATTGAGCGGCGCACCAATGCGGTCGAGGCCACGACCGTCGCGTTGCGTGCCGCGGAGGCGGAGATCATCCGGCAGCGCGATGCCCAGATTGCCGCCACCGATCATTTCAATGCAGTGCAGAGTCGCTTCTACGCCGTCGGCGCCGAGGTCGCGCGCCTGGAGCAGCAGATGCAGCATGCAATCGAGCGGCGGCAGGCGATGGAGCGGGAACTGGGCGGCACCGAAAGCGGTCTGGAAGAGGCCCGCCGTCACATCGCCGAGGATGAACAGCGTCTGGCGTCCCTGCTGCAGGAGCTGGCCGCGCTCGAGCCGGACCAGGCCCGCCATTCCGAGGCGGAGCAGGGGGCGGACCGGCAGGTGGTCGAGGCCGAATTGCGGCTGAACGAATGGCAGCTCCGCTGGGACGCATTCAACCAGCGCCTCGCCGATGCACAGCGGCAGGCGCACGTGGAACAGACGCGACGCGAACACCTCGAGGATGCCATCGAGGTCGCTCGGCAGCGACTCGAGTCGCTCCGGCGGGAGCGGGCAGGGCTGGTACCGGAGAGCCTGCGCGGCGCGCTCGCCGAACTGGAGCGGCGATTCACCGGCTCGCAGGGCAGTCACGCGGCTCTGCAGGCCGAGCATGAGCAGCTGCGCGCGGAGCTGACCCGGCTGCGCCAGAGCATCGATGTGATCTCCTCGCAACTCGATGAGCGCCGCCAGCAGCGCCAGCAACTGAGCGGTCGCATCGCCTCCCTCGAGGCCCTGCAGCAGTCGAGCCTCGGCACCGATCGCGAGGGCCTGGCGCAGTGGCTGAGTGACACGGGGATGGCGGAAACGCCCCGGCTCTCCGAGCTCATCGAGGTCGAGGATGGATGGGAGCACGCCGTGGAGACCGCGGCGCTGGTGCCCCTTGCGACCTTCTGCGTTCCCGCGCTACAGCCCCTCTTCGAGCATCTGCCGGCGTTGCGAGACGGCAGCGCCGCGGCGCTGGACACGTCGCGGCGCGATGGCAACGGGCCCCGCCGGAATCCCGTTATCGGGCTGCCGCTGCTGGCGGACGGGGTCCATGCCCCGTGGCCGATCGGCGACCTGTTCGACGGCGTTTACGCGGCCGAAACGCTGGAGGCGGCGTGGCGGGCGGTCCCGGATCTGGGGCCCGGCGAGTCGGTGATCACCCGCGACGGGACGTGGTTCGGCGCCGGCTGGGTGAAGGTCAACCGTGACATGCGTGCGGCGGATGGTCTGCTTCGACGCACCCAGGAGTTGAAGGCGCTGCAGGGCGATCGCGCGCGCATCGAAGCGGAGATCGACGCGCTGCAGGGGCGCATGGAGGAGGTGCGCACGCAATTGGCCGCACTCGATGCGCGCGAGGCGGCATTGCGCGGGCAGCTCGATGCGGCGCAGGAGACCATGTCGCTACTGCGATCGGAGGTCTCGGCAGGCCAGACGCGGCTCGAGCAGATGACGCAGCGGCTCGCCCAACTGTTCGATGAATCGCAGGAACTGGAGGAGCAGGTCGGCGAGGAGGCGGCGGAGCTGAGCGCGTGCTCCGAGCGGCTGGCCTCGATGACCGCGCAGCGCGACACCCTGGAGGGCGAACGCGCGCAGCTCGGCGAGGAGCGTGAGCGGCTGCGTGCCGTGGTCGCCACCGCCCGCCAGCAGTGGCAATCCATCCGGGATGCCGGCCATGCGCTCACGGCCAGGATCGGTGCGATACATTCCGAGAGGGCAACCCTGGAGCAGTCGCTCGGCCGCAATCGCACGCAGATCGCACGTCTGCAGCAGCAGATCGCGGGTCTGCACGGGCAGTTGCAGGGCTTCGGCTCGCCCCAGGCGCAGTTGCAGGCGGAGAGGGAGACCGCCCTGGGGCAGCGGCTGGAGGTCGAGGTCGAACTGAGCAGCACTCGCGAGGCGCTGCAGCAGGCCGATGCCCGGCTGCGCGCGCTCGAGCAGCAGCGCCACACGATCGAGGCCGAGGCCGGGCACCGGCGCGAGGAACTGGAACAGGCGCGTCTGGACGCACGCGGCCTGGAGACCCGGCTCGAAAGCATCGTCGAGCAGCTCGCTGCGGCCGAGGCGGTCGCCGAGCACGTCATCGAGGCGCTGTCGCCGGATGCCACCGAGGCGGCGTGGGAAGAACGGCTGGCGGAGATCGGCCGGAAGATCCAGCGACTGGGCCCCATCAATCTCGCCGCGATCGAGGAGTGCGACACCCTCGCGGAACGCAAGAGCTATCTCGACGCCCAACTCGCCGACCTCAACGAGGCACTCGCCACCCTGGGGGAGGCGATACGGAAGATAGATCGTGAAACACGCACGCGCTTCAGGGAGACCTTCGACAAGGTCAACAGCGGATTCCAGACACTCTTCCCGGCCCTGTTCGGCGGCGGCCACGCGGTGCTCGAACTGACTGGAGAAGATCTGCTCGAGACCGGCGTGACGGTCATTGCGCGTCCGCCGGGCAAGCGCAACAGCACGATTCACCTGCTGTCGGGCGGCGAGAAGGCACTGACGGCCGTGGCCCTGGTGTTCGCGATCTTCGAGCTGAATCCCGCGCCATTCTGTCTGCTCGACGAGGTGGACGCGCCCCTGGACGACGCCAATGTCGTCCGCCTGTGCGAGATGCTGAAGCAGCGTGCGCGCGACATCCAGTTCATTTTCATCACCCACAACAAGATTACGATGGAGATCGCCGACGAGCTCCTCGGTGTTACCATGCAGGAGGCGGGGGTGTCGCGGCTTGTATCGGTCAACATGGACGAGGCGGTGCGCCTGGCGGCGACCGGCTGAGTTCCCGCCACCGCTTCGAGCCGAGGGCGCAGAGGCACCGCTCCGCGAGGGAGCGGCGAGGGAAGGGGCATGACTACGCTGCGTTTATTACTCTTGCTGGCGGGCACACTGTTCGTCATCGGCGTCTGGTGGTGGAGCCGCCGCCAGCAGCGTCGTCGCGGTGCCATCCCCACCCGCCGTGTCGAGCGGCTGCCCGCCGAACCCGGTGTGGAGACACCGCGCGGCGGTCGCGCGGAGGAGGACGCCGATATCGACTTCGCCGGGACGCTCGCCGATCTCAGCGGCCTGATGCGCGAGGGGCGCGAGGAGCGCGCGGTGACTGCCTCCGCGCAAGAGGATCGCGAACCCGCGCGGCGGCGTTCGTCGCGACGCCACACGGGCCGGCAGATCGAAACAAGGACGGCGGATGCGCGGCAGCTGGACATGGGGTTCGAGGAGGCGGCAGTGGCGGGCCCGCTGCTGCAGGAGCGCGTCGTCGCCGTATTCGTCCGTGCGGCGCCGGGGACCACGTTTTCCGGCACGGCGCTTACCGCCGCCTTCGCCGCCGTCGGCATGCATTTCGGCGACATGGCCATCTTCCATCACCACGGCGTCGGCAATCTGGTGTCCACCACTCCACTGTTCTCCGCTGCCAACATGTTCGAACCCGGCGCGTTCGATCCGGCGACGCTGCATGAGTTCCAGACCGGGGGCATCGCGCTGTTCCTGCAATTGCCCGGTCACAAGGCCGCGAGCCTGGTCTTCGAACTGATGCTGAACACGGCTCAACGCCTGGCGCAGGCCCTGCACGGTGAGGTCCTCGACGATACGCGGCAGCCCTTGAACAGCCAGAGCATCGACCTGCTGCGCGCGCTGGTCAAGCAGTATGACCGCGACTAGACAGCCCGCCGCGAAGCGCATGCGAGAGCTTCGCGAGATCATCAACGAACACAGTTACCGCTACTACGTTCTCGACGCGCCGACGATCCCCGACGCGGAGTACGATCGCCTGTACAACGAACTGCAGCGACTGGAGGCCGAGCATCCGGCGCTCGTTACCCCGGACTCGCCCACGCAGCGGGTCGGCGGCCAGCCGGCCGCGGAGTTCCCCGCGGTGCACCACGGCGTGCCCATGCTGTCGATCCGGACGGAGACCGATACCGAGGCGCGCGGAGCGGCGAATTTCGACGCCCGCGTGCGTCGTGAGCTCGGGCTGACGGAGACCGATCCGCCGGTGCAGTACGCCGCGGAGCTGAAGTTCGATGGCCTGGCGATCAGCCTGCGTTATGAACACGGCCTGCTGGCGAACGCGGCCACGCGCGGCGATGGCGAGGTCGGCGAGGACGTCACGCTCAACGTCCGAACCATACGGCAGATCCCGCTGCGCCTGCGCTCCCGCAGCCCGCCGACGCTGCTCGAGGCGCGCGGCGAAGTGTACATGCGGCGCGATGCCTTCGAGCGTCTCAATGCGCGCCAGCGCGAGGAGGGCGGCAAGACCTTCGTCAATCCCCGGAACGCGGCGGCCGGGGCGGTCCGGCAGCTCAACCCGGCCGTTACCGCCCAGCGCCCCCTGTCGTTCTTCGCCTACGGGGTGGGCGGGACGCAGGGCTGGACGAAGGCCCCGCGGACACACGCCGGGGTGCTGGACGCGCTGCAGGAATTCGGTGTGCCCGTGTGCGACGAGCGTGCCGTCGTCGAGGGTGCCGAGGGACTGAGTGCCTTCTACCGTGACGTCGGTGCACGGCGCGATGGCCTGCCGTTCGACATCGACGGCGTCGTCTACAAGGTGAACGATCTGGAATTGCAGCGGCGGCTCGGCTTCGCGACCCGCGAACCGCGATGGGCGGTCGCGCACAAATACCCTGCGCAGGAGCAGCTCACCCGGATCCTCGATATCGAGGTCCAGGTCGGGCGCACCGGCAAGCTCACGCCGGTGGCGCGGCTGGAGCCGATATTCGTCGGCGGGGTCACGGTCAGCAACGCCACCCTGCACAACGAGGATTTCATCCGCGCCCTGGGCGCTCTCGTCGGGGACACCGTGATCGTGCGGCGCGCCGGCGACGTCATCCCCGAGGTGGTGGCGGTGCTCCCCGAGCGCCGTCCCCGGGATGCACGCGAATTCGTCATGCCCACTGTCTGCCCGGTGTGCGGCTCGGAGGCGGTGAGAGAGGAGGGCGAGGTCGACGTGCGCTGCAGCGGCGGGCTTTACTGTCCGGCGCAGCGCAAGCAGGCGATCCTGCATTTCGCCTCGCGCCGTGCCATCGACATCGAGGGGCTGGGCGAGAAGCTGGTCGATCGACTTGTCGACAGCGGGCGGGTGCGCTCACTTCCGGACATCTACGACCTGAGCATCGGGGAACTCGCCGAGCTGGATCGCATGGGCACGAAGTCCGCGCGGAACCTGGTCGATGCACTGCAACGATCGAAACAGACGACGTTGGCGCGCTTCCTCTATTCGCTCGGCATCCGTCACGTCGGCGAGGCCACCGCGCGCGACCTGGCCCTGCAATTCGGGAAACTCGACGCCATCATGGAGGCTACCGAGGAACAACTGGCCGAGGTCCCGGACGTGGGCCCGGTGGTCGCCACGAGCATCCATCGATTCTTCGCGCAGGGGCACAACCGCGAGGTGGTGGCGAAGCTGCGCCAACGCGGCATGCGCTGGCAGGACGGCGAGAGCAAACGGCCCGCGACCGGCTCCCTGGCGGGCAAGACCTTCGTGCTGACCGGGACGCTTTCCTCGATGACGCGCGAGGAGGCCACCGAGCGGCTGCAGGCGCTCGGCGCCAAGGTGGCCGGCAGCGTGTCGAAGAAGACCAGCTACGTGGTGATCGGCGCGGATCCCGGCAGCAAGGCGGAGCGGGCGACGAAGCTCGGGATCCCCGTCCTGGACGAGGCGGCGCTGGCAAACATGCTCGGCGGGCGGGCCTGACGGCGACCCGGTCCATTCACGCGTGGCGCGCGTGCGCCGCGGCAACGCCCCCGGGCGCGTTCAGGCGATCACGACGAGGCGGAATGCGCGCCGGTCTGGATCATCACCCGGTTGCGGCCGGCGGTCTTGGCATCGTACAGCGCCGCGTCGGCGCGGTTGATGAGGGTGGCGGCGGAGTCTCCCGCTTCGAGGGTGGACACACCCATGCTGACGGTCACGGTGACCTCGAAATCATCGATGATTATCGGCGTCGCCGCAATCGCCTTGCGGATGCGCTCGGCGAGCAGTGCGGCGCCGTCGGTGTCCGTGTTGCTCAGCACCACGGTGAATTCCTCGCCGCCGTAGCGGAATGCCATGTCGCTTCCACGGGTGCAGTCCGTGATGCGCCCCGCGACGGTGCGCAGCACGGTGTCGCCGGCCACGTGGCCATGCTCGTCGTTGATGCGTTTGAAGTGATCGAGATCGAGCATGATCACCGACAGCGCGTAGCCATGGCGGTGCGAGAGATTGACCTCCCGGTCGATCGTCGCATTGAGCGCGGCGCGGTTGTTGATGCCGGTGACCGGATCCTGCAGCGCCGTGTCCAGCGCGCGCTTGTACATGAGGGCGTTGCGCAGCGGGTAGACGAGTGCACAGATGAGCGCCTCGAGCTGCCGCAACTGGTCCTCCTCGAGCGGCTCATCGCCGCGGAAGGCGATCACTCCCAGGGACCGGTCGAGCACGACCAGGTCATAGCTGTTGGAGTGCGGGCCTTCCCGGCCCAGCATCAGCCGCACCCGTTCCTCCATGTTCACGTACTCCAGGCCGCTCAGCGGCAGGAGGCGGTTGACCTCCTCGGCGAAGACCTCGATGAGCTTCTCGAGGTCCAGCGCGCTCTGCAGCAGGTTGGCCAGATGCAGGGTCGATGCCGCCAGCGCCGAGGCGGGACGCTGGGCGAGCGTGGCGAGGTGCTTTTCGGAGACGGCCGAAGGCGGGTTGGGCGTGCTCATCTGCTGGCTGTTGGCGACGGCTTGCAGCGTTGGGCTCATGGGTCCTCGACTCGCTGGTGGCTCGGTTTGCAGCGGGATTTGCGAAATCCGTGCCAGAACAGCCGTCTGGCGCCGGGGCGGCCAGGCCGCCGCGCGCCTCCCGCGGGATCGGGGGCCGGGCCAGGCACCGGTCGGTCAGAGCGACGCTGCCCGCCGGTTGGAGATCAGCGTGTCGGCGCACAGGATCGTGTCCCGCAGCCAGGTCCGATCGTCGCGCTCAGGATAGTCCAGCGTGTAGTGCAGCCCGCGGCTCTCGCGGCGCAGCGTGGCGGAGTGAATGATCAGCTCGGCAACCTGGACCAGATTGCGCAGCTCGATGAGATCATTGGTGACGCGAAAATTTCCATAGTATTCAGCGATCTCTGCGTGCAGCAGTTGAGCGCGCCGCAGCGCCCGCTGCATCCGTTTGGTGGTACGCACGATGCCGACGTAGTCCCACATGAAGCGCCGCAGTTCCTCCCAGTTGTGGGAGACGACGACTTCTTCATCGGAATCAGTCACCTGGCTTTCATCCCATGGGGGCAGTGCGGGGACCGGCGATGTCCCGACTTGGGCGTTGCGGATGTCGTCCGTGCACGCGGCCGCCATCACGCAACACTCCAGCAGAGAGTTGCTGGCGAGGCGGTTGGCGCCATGCAGACCGGTGCAGGCGACCTCGCCTATGGCGTACAGGCCCGGCAGGTCGGTGCGGCCGTTGATGTCCGACACGACGCCCCCGCAGAGGAAATGCGTTGCCGGCACGATGGGGATGGGTTGCCGGGTCATGTCGATGCCGAGCTCCATGCAGCGGCCGTGTACGGTCGGGAAATGCTCCCGGATGAAATCCGCGTCCTTGTGCGAGATGTCGAGGTAGAGGCAGTCCGCGCCCAGCCGCTTCATCTCATGGTCAATGGCCCGGGCGACTATATCACGCGGGGCCAGCTCGCCCCGGGCGTCGAAGCGGTGCATGAATGGCTCTCCGTTGGGGAGAAGCAGCCGGCCGCCTTCCCCCCGCACGGCCTCGGTGATGAGAAACGTCTTGGCCTTGGGGTGATACAGGCAGGTGGGATGAAACTGGATGAATTCCATATTGGCGACCCGGCAGCCCGCCCGCCAGGCCATCGCGATGCCATCGCCCGTCGCGACATCGGGATTGGTGGTGTAGAGGTACACCTTCCCGGCTCCACCCGTGGCCAATATCGTGAAACGGGCGCCGAAGGTCTCGACCCGCTGGTTGGCGCGGTCAAAGACGTACGCGCCCAGGCAGCGCCGGTATCCCAGGCCCAGTTTCGCCGCCAGGATGAGATCTATCGCCAGATGGTTCTCGAACAGCCTGATGTTGGGATGCGCACGAACGTGGGATTCCAGCGTCGTCTCCACCGCGTGGCCGGTGGCGTCGGCAGCATGCACCACCCGCCGGTGACTGTGACCCCCTTCGCGCGTGAGATGGATCTCGGTGCGGCCGCCGGCGCCGGTGCGGGTGGTGAAGGGCGCCCCGAGATCCTGCAGCCATCGGACGCACTGATGACCCCGCTCGACGACGTACTGCACGACGTCGCGGTTGCAGAGTCCCGCACCGGCGTCGATGGTGTCCTCGACGTGCGAGGCGACGGAGTCCTCCTCGTCCAGCACCGCCGAGATCCCACCCTGCGCGTACAGCGTATTGCTCTCGGTCAGGCGACCCTTGGTGACCACCCCGACGCGATGGCGCTCCGCCAGCCGCAGGGCGGCGCTCAGGCCGGCGGCGCCGCTGCCCAGGATCAGCACATCCAGGTCGTATTGATGGCTCATCTTCAGATCGTCGATAATCCGCCGATTGGTCTCCGGCCGCCCGCCCGAGATCTCATGGAACCTTACTCACACCTGAATGGTCTACGCCCACAGGAGCTTGTACGTACCGTGCTGATGATACAAGGAGACGGCCCGCATGGGCGACAGCAGCGCGGATAGACCGTTGGTCGAGAGGGTACAGCGTGGTGACAAGAGTGCGTTTGACCTGCTGGTCCTCAAGTACCAACACAAGATCGTCAAGCTCGTGTCGCGCTATATCCGCGACCCCAGCGAGGCGCTGGACGTGGCCCAGGAATCGTTCCTCAAGGCCTATCGCGCCCTGCCGAACTTTCGCGGAGACAGCGCCTTTTACACGTGGCTCTACCGTATCGCGATCAATACGGCCAAGAACCACCTGGTGACGCTGTCGCGCCGGCCGCTGGAGGTCGACCTGAGCGGCAACGGCGAAGATGGCGAGGTCAACATTGAAGAGTTGCAGCATGAGGTCGAAACACCCGAGAACCTCCTGCTGACCGAGCAGATCAGGGACACGGTGTTCCGGACAATCGAACGGTTGCCCGACGATCTGCGGACCGCCATCACGCTGCGCGAGATGGACGGTCTGAGTTACGAGGAGATTGCCGAGGTGATGGAATGCCCGATCGGCACGGTGCGCTCCCGGATATTCCGGGCGCGCGAGGCGATAGACAACCAGTTGAAGCCGTTACTTGAGTAGGCGGGTGCATATGACAGATGAGAAGCTGCTGCAGCTGTCCTCGTACGTGGACGGAGTAGGCACGGAGACCGAGCGCCGTGCCGTTGAAAACGGCCTCAAGGACCCCGAGATGCGCGCCACCTGGGCGCGGTACCACCTCATCGGTCAGGCCATGCGCGCGGAACTGCCGCCCTGCCTCGACCGGCAGTTCGCCACCCGCCTCCGGCAGGCGCTCACCGCGGAACCGACCGTGCTGTCGCCGGCGCGTCGCCGGGAGCGCTGGGCGAGACCGCTGGCAGGGGCCGCAATTGCGGCGACTGTGGCTGCCGTGGCGGTGTTCGGGGTGCGCAACATGGGCATCCCGCCGGTCTCGCCGAACGCCGCGATCGCGACCTCTACGGTGACGCCCCCCGCCGGGCGAGCGGTCGTCGCGCAGCAGGCAGTCGCGCCGGCGGCGACCTTGATCGAGTCTCCCGCGCAGGCGCCGGTCCGGGCGGTGGGCGCCTACGGTGCCAACGACACGGTCTGGGGCGAGTTCGGTCATGAAGCGAGCGGCGCGCCCATGCCCTCGGCGCGCTCCAGGCTGAACAGCTACATCGTGAATTACAGTGAACAGCGCGCCATGATGGGCAGCCCCGGAGTGCTCCCTTACGTCAAGGTCGTCGGTTACGGCGCGGAACAGTAGCGAATGGCGGTGACGGCAAAGTCCGGGGGGCGCGTCTGGCTGTGGCTGGCCGCGCTGCTCTCCACCGGGCACATCCAGGCCGAGACGGGCGGCGATCCCACTCCGGAGAGCCTGTACGAGAGCATGGCCAAGGCGACGCGCGAACTGAACTACGACGGCGTGTTCGTTTACAGCCGTGGCGCGGACGCCGACAGCATGCGCGTCATTCACCGCGCCGACCAGCACGGCGAGCAGGAGCGAATAGTCTCCCTCTCGGGATCGCCCCGCGAGGTCATACGCAGCAACGACACGGTGAAATGCTATCTGCCCGACAGACGCGCGGTGATGATAGAGAAACGCACCATGCGCAAGTTTCTCCCCAGCTTCAGGCAGCCCGCATCGGAGATCGCAGTCAACTACCAGTTCGAGCTGATCGGAAGGGACAGGATCGCGGGGCGGCGCGCGTGGGTAATCGGCGTGCTGCCGCGCAACGCGTTTCGTTATGGCTATCGATTCTGGGTCGACGCCGAGAATCGGCTCCTGCTCCGCTCGGAGGTCGTCAACAGCCGCGGCGCCGTATTGGAGCAGATACTCTTCACCCAGCTGACGTTACCGGCGACAATCGCCGATGAGCTTCTGCAGCCGGCGGTGAACAGCGAGAATTTCACGACCTTCGACAAGAGCCGATCCGCGGAGGGTCCGTCCCTGGAATTGCCCGTCACCCAGAAATGGCTGGTCCAGTGGGTGCCGCAGGGATTTTCGCAACGTGACTACAAGATCCAGCGCCTCTCGGCCAGCGATTCGCCCGTGGACCATATCGTCTTCTCCGACGGACTGGCGACAATATCGGTGTTCGTCGAGAAACTGAAGGACAAGGCCGACTCGCTGGAAGGCTTCACCGCCGTGGGCGCCGTGAATACCTATAGCAGATTGAACGACAACTATCAGGTGACGGTCGTGGGCGAGGTCCCGCCACTCACGGTGCGCCAGGTCGCAGGCTCCGTGGTCCTTGCGGACAAGCATTGACCGCACCCCACGGCGCCACCGAATCATCCTCGAGGGAGTGACCATGCAGGCTATCAAACGCTACCCGTTCGTGCTGGCCGCGATCATGTTGTGCGCATGGGCGAGCGCGTCCTCGGGCCGCTCGCTCCCCGAATTCACGCAGCTGGTGGAGGAATACGGACCTGCGGTAGTCAACATCGGAACCACCTCGACGGGTCCGAAGGGAGGGGGTGGCATGCCGAAGGACTTCAAGATTCCCGACATCCCCGAGGACAGTCCGCTGCACGATTTTCTGAAGAAGTTCTTCGAAGGCCAGGAAGGCTTCGGCAGCGACATCCCGGCGGAGTCGCTCGGCTCGGGGTTCATCATATCGCGCGACGGCTACGTCATCACCAACAATCACGTCGTCAAGAACGCCGACGAGATCATGGTGAGACTGAGCGATCGGCGCGAATTCAAGGCCAAGCTCATCGGTACCGACGAGCGCAGCGACCTCGCCGTGCTCAAGATCGACGCCCAGGACCTGCCGACGGTGAAGGTCGGCAGTTCCGCCGACCTGAAAGTCGGCGAGTGGGTGCTCGCGATCGGATCCCCCTTCGGGTTCGATCACTCGGCGACCGCCGGCATCGTCAGCGCCAAGGGCCGCAGTCTGCCGAACGAAAATTACACGCCTTTCATCCAGACGGACGTCGCCATCAATCCCGGCAATTCCGGTGGACCGCTGTTCAATCTCGACGGCGAGGTGGTCGGCGTGAACTCCCAGATCTTCAGCCGCACCGGCGGATTCATGGGACTTTCCTTCGCCATCCCGATCGAGGTGGTGATGAACGTCTACGAGCAGTTGCGGGACAAGGGCGCGGTCAGCCGCGGCTGGCTCGGCGTCATCATCCAGGATGTCACCCAGGATCTCGCGGAATCCTTCAGGATGGACAAGCCGCATGGAGCCCTCGTGTCGAAGGTGGTGCCCGACGGACCGGCCGCCAAGGCCGGCATACAGGCCGGCGACGTGGTGCTCGAGTTCGCGGGCAGGCCGATCGACACGTCCTCGGACCTGCCGCCTCTGGTCGGCAGCACCCGGATCGGCGAGACCGTCCCGCTCAAGGTGATGCGCAATGGCCGGGTCGAGTCCCTGCAGGTCGCCGTGGCGGAGCTCCCCAAGGAGGACGAACTCGCACCAATGCTCGGCGGGCGCGAGGGCACGCCCAATGGCAGCACGGACAGCCAGCTCAAGATCACGGTCAGCGATCTGACCAAGCAGCAGCGCGATGAACTCGAGGTCGAGGACCGCGGCGTAATGGTCAGCGAGGTGGAGGACGGGCCGGCGTACAAGGCCGGGATCCGCGAGGGCGACGTCATCATGATGGTCGACAACCAGAAGGTGGAGAGCGCCAGGCAGTTCAAGGAGATCGTCGACAGGTTGCCGGGGGGCAAGTCGGTGCCGATCCTGATACAGCGTCGCGGCGGCCCGGTATTCCTGGCCCTCAAGGTTCCCGGGGACGACAAGGGGTGAGGCCGCGGCTGACGCTGCTTTCGCGGTCCTGTTGCCACCTCTGCGAGGAGATGCTGAGGACCCTGAAGTCCCTGCAGGCCGCGCACGACTTCGACATCGAGGTCCTCGACATCGACGCGGCCGATCACGCGGCGCTCGAGTCCCTCTACGACGATCTCGTCCCGGTCCTGCTCGACGGGCAGACCGAGATCTGCCATTACCACCTGGATGCGGGTGCCGTAATCCGGTACCTGGGCATCAAAGGTTTCGGCAGCGCCGCAAAAACGCTAGAATCGGCGCGCGATCGAGTGACCCCTTGATTTGTTCCCCCGCCCGACGGCGGGCGCGCGGCCCGGATGCGCGGAAACTCCCGGAAAGACGAACGCCCGCGCCGGCATGGATCACATTCGAAACTTCTCCATCATCGCCCATATCGACCACGGCAAATCGACACTGGCCGACCGGTTGATCGAAATCTGCGGGGGGCTCACCCAGCGCGAGATGGAATCCCAGGTGCTGGACTCCATGGATCTGGAGCGTGAACGGGGCATCACCATCAAGGCCCAGAGCGTCACGCTGGAGTTCAAGGCCGACACCGGCAGGGTCTATCAGCTCAATATCATCGACACGCCCGGTCACGTGGACTTCGCCTACGAAGTCTCCCGCTCGCTGGCGGCATGCGAAGGGGCGCTGCTGGTGGTCGACGCGGCCCAGGGGGTGGAGGCACAGTCGGTGGCGAACTGCCACACGGCGGTCGACCAGGGGCTGACGGTGCTGCCGGTCCTGAACAAGATCGACCTGCCGGCGGCGGACCCCGACCGGGTCATCCAGGAGATCGAGGAGATCATCGGCATCGACGCCACCGACGCCGTGCGGGTAAGCGCCAAGCTGGGTACCGGCGTGCGCCAGATGCTGCACGTGCTCGTCGATCGGATACCGCCGCCGAGCGGAGAACCGGATGGACCGCTGAAGGCGTTGATCATCGATTCGTGGTTCGACAATTACCTGGGCGTGGTCTCGCTCGTGCGGGTCGTGGACGGCAGCCTGCGGGTTGGCTCGAAGATACGGGTCATGTCGACCGGCCGGGACTCCGAGGTCGACAGGGTCGGCATCTCCACGCCGAAGAAGATCGACCGCGAGGTGCTGCAGGCGGGGGAGGTGGGATGGGTAATCGCGGGGATCAAGGAGGTCGACGGCGCGCCCGTCGGCGACACGCTCACCGACGCGGGCCGGCCGGCGAAGGAGCCGCTGCCCGGCTTCAAGCGCATCAAGCCCAACGTGTTCGCCGGCATGTATCCGATCGATCAGGTCGATTACGAGGCCTTCCGCGAGGCCCTGGCGAAGCTGCGCCTGAACGATTCGGCCCTGCAGTACGAACCGGAGACCTCCCAGTCGCTGGGATTCGGGTTCCGGTGCGGATTTCTCGGCATGCTGCACATGGAGATCGTACAGGAGCGGCTGGAACGGGAGTACGACCTCAACCTCATCACCACGGCGCCGACGGTGGTATACGAGGTGTTGACCAGCGCAGGCGAGGTGCTGCAGGTCGACAATCCGGCGCAGCTGCCACCGGTGAACAGAATCGAGGAGATCCGCGAGCCCATCATCCAGGCCGACGTACTGGTGCCGCACCAGTTTCTCGGCAACGTCATGACCCTGTGCGCGGAGCGCCGCGGGGTGCAGAAGCGCATGCAGTACCTCGGCGGCCAGGTCGCGATCGCCTATGAGATGCCGCTGAGCGAGATGGTCACCGATTTCTTCGACCGGTTGAAGTCGGTGACGCGAGGATACGCCTCGATGGACTACACCTTCCTGCGTCACCAGCCGGCAAGGCTCGTCAAGGTCGACATCCTCATCAACGGCGACAAGGTCGACGCCCTGTCGCTCATCGTGCACCAGGACAACGCCCAGCGCAGGGGGCGCGAACTGGCGGAGAGGATGCGCCAGCTCATCCCGCGCCAGATGTTCGACGTGGCGATACAGGCCGCCGTCGGCTCGAACATCATCGCACGCGAGACGGTCAAGGCGATGCGCAAGAACGTGCTTGCGAAATGCTACGGGGGCGACGTCACCCGCAAACGCAAACTGCTCGAAAAGCAGAAGGAGGGCAAGAAGCGCATGAAGCAATTCGGCACCGTGGAGATCCCCCAGGAAGCCTTCATGGCGGTATTGAGCATAGGCAAGGACAAATGAACTTCGACTTCTCGCTGCTGTTGGTATTGTTGACTCTGGTGAGCGGTGTCATCTGGGCAGCCGATGCATGGGTGCTGGCGCCGCGGCGCCAGCGCGCCACGATGACGCGCACCGCGGGCGCCGACGACAGGACGATAAAGGCCTCGCGTCGCGAGCCGGTGATCGTGGACTACGCGCGCTCGTTCTTCCCGATCTTTCTAGTCGTGCTGCTGCTGCGGTCGTTTCTTTTCGAACCCTTCCGGATTCCATCCGGCTCGATGATGCCGACTCTGCTGGTGGGCGACTTCATCCTCGTGAACAAGTTCAACTACGGACTGCGCCTGCCGGTGCTCAACAAGAAATTCGTCGAGCTGGGGGCACCGAAACGCGGCGACATCGTCGTCTTCCGCTACCCCGTTGATCCTTCGACACCCTTCATCAAGCGGGTCGTCGGACTGCCCGGCGACCATGTCGAGTACCGTGATCGCACGCTGTACATCAATGGCCGGGTGATGGCGCAGGAGCCGGCCGGCACCTATGTCGGCGCCGGGGCGGGCTCCGATCAGAACGGCGACCCGGTGATGATGGAAAAGCTGGGGGATGTGGAGCACCTGATCCTCATCCGGCCGCAGATGCCGTCCGTGGACGGGGAGAGCGTCGTCCCGGAGGGGCACTATTTCGTCATGGGCGACAACCGGGACAACAGCCGGGACAGCCGGTTCTGGGGCTTCGTCCCCGATGAGAATCTCATCGGCCGGGCGGTCTACATCTGGATGAATTTCGATCTGCAGAACAAGGACCATATAATTGACTGGCGGCGCCTGGGCCAGCGTATCCATTGACGGGGAGGGGCGAGATGAACCTATTGCATCGGCAGCGTGGTCTGAGTCTTTGGGAATTGTTGTTCTACGGCGTGCTCATCGGCGTCTCGGCGCTGGTTGTCATCAAGCTCCTGCCGCTGTACATGGAGAAATTCAAGGTCGAGAAGGCGATGCAGTCGATCGCCACGCAACCGGACATTCGCACCCTCGAAGAGAGCGACATGAAGAACAGACTGCTGCGGCATTTCGAGATCGAGGATGTGGACAAGTTCAGCCGCCAGGAGGATCTGAAGAAGATCTTCACCGTCACCAAGAACAAGGACAATGAAGGCCGCACCATGAGCATGAAGTACGAGATCCGCGCCCCCTTCCTGGGCGCGCTCGACGTCGTCCTCAAGGTGGACAAGCAGATTGCCATCCCGGCCTATTCCCCCTGAGCGCACCGGCCACGCCGGCGGCGAACCCGGGCGCAGGCCGGAGGCCGTCTTGGCCAAACTGTCCACGATACTTCAATACGAATTCACCGACGGGCGCCTGTGCACGCAGGCGCTCACCCATCGCAGTGCGGGTAATCCTCACAACGAGCGCCTGGAGTTCCTGGGCGACGCGATGCTCGGGCTGATCGTCGCGGAGGAGCTGTACCGTCGCTTCCCGGACGCCGATGAGGGGCTGCTGACCCGCCTGCGTGCCGCGCTGGTGCGCCGGGAGACCCTCGCCGACCTGGCGGTCGAGCTCGATCTCGGCGCGCATCTGCGCCTCGGCGAGGGCGAGCTCAGGAGCGGCGGCTTTCGCCGGGCCTCCATTCTCGCGAACGCGCTGGAGGCGATCCTCGGCGCCATCTATCTGGACGGCGGCTACGAGGCCTGCCGCGCCGCGATCACGCGTCTGTTCGGTCGACGGATTGCGAAACTGTCCGCGGCGGAGACGACCAAGGATCCCAAGACGGCGCTGCAGGAGTGGCTGCAGGCGCGCGGTCGGCCACTGCCGGTCTACCGCACGACGGGGGTGGAGGGTGCCCCTCACGACCAGCATTTCGTCGTCGAATGCATGCTGGAGGATGCCATGGCTCCCGTCACCGGGGAGGGAAGCAGCCGGCGGCATGCCGAACAACAGGCTGCCGAGCGGATGCTCGCGCGCCTGCGCGGCCCGGACGCCCGGCAGGACTAGCATGCCCCGTTGCGGTATCGTTGCCATTTTCGGCTGTCCGAACGTCGGCAAATCGACGCTCCTGAACCGGCTGCTCGGCCAGAAGCTCAGCATCACTTCCCGCAAACCGCAGACCACGCGCCAGCGCATACTGGGCATACAGACCGAGGGCGAGACGCAGGTCGTGTACGTGGACACGCCCGGCCTGCAGCTGCGCCCCGCGAAGGCGCTCAATCGCTCCATGAACCGCGAGGCCCTGAACGCCCTCGAAGGTGTCGACCTGGTGCTCTTCGTGGTGCAGGCCGACCGGTGGACCGATGTCGACGATCACGCACTCGCGCGGATCAAGGCCTCGGGCCTGCCTGTCATCCTGGCGGTCAACAAGGTCGATCTCTTCAGGGAGAAGAAGAAGCTGCTGCCTGTGCTCGGAGATCTCGCCGCCAAGCATGCGTTTCATGACATCCTGCCGGTCTGT
Organism: Gammaproteobacteria bacterium; assembly: GCA_022071965.1. GTDB lineage: Bacteria > Pseudomonadota > Gammaproteobacteria > JAJPIJ01 > JAJPIJ01 > JAJVHZ01. Next base: position 61,098 of record JAJVIQ010000020.1, on the reverse strand, counting down.
GCGCGCAACGGAGACAATATCGATGCCTTGCGCCGATGCATCGTCGCGCTGCTCCCCGAACGGGCCCATCTTTACGACGGCCATCAGATCTCCGACCGCAGCGAGCGGTTCTTCGTGGCGGAGATCGTCCGGGAAAAACTCGTCCGGCTGCTGGGTGAGGAACTCCCCTATGCCACCACCGTCGTCATCGATGAATTCAAGGATGAAGAACGCATGACACGAATCGCCGCGACGATCTGGGTGGAGAGGAAGGGTCAGAAGCCCATCATTGTCGGCAAGGGCGGCCAGATGCTGCGACGGATAGGCGAACAGGCGCGCCACGACATCGAGCGGTTTCTGGGCCGCCAGGTCTTCCTGCAGACCTGGGTGCGGGTCAAGGAGAATTGGGCCGATGACAGCCGCCTGTTACGGCAGCTCGGTATCGACGTCGCGGACTGATCGCTCCGTCCGCAGTCAACGAGGGAATCCGGAGCGTGCAGACTGAACTCCACGAGGCCTGTGTCCTGCACCGCCGCAGCTATCGGGAATCCAGTCTGCTGGTCGAATTGTTCTCCGCGAAACACGGCCGGGTCGGCGCGGTGGCCAAGGGCGTGACGCGACGCGGCAATCCGCTCGCCGCCCTGTTGCAGCCATTCCGCCCGCTGCTGGCCGCATGGTCGACGCGCCGCAGCGAGCTGGTGACGCTCGCGCAGGTGGAGGCGGCAGGCGAGCCGTTCGTCTTCAGCGGGCGGACCGCGCTGTGCGCGTTCTATCTGAACGAACTGCTGCTCCGGGCCCTGCCCCGCAACGACGCGCATCCGGAGCTGTTCGCACGTTACCGGGCGGCGCTGGGACGACTGGCGGCGGAGCCTGCTGCCGCGGAGCCGACGTTACGAATATTCGAAAAGCACCTGCTGCAGACCGCCGGCTACGGCGTCATTCTCGACAGCGACGCGGACACCGCGCGACCGGTCGAGCCGGAACGCCTCTACCGCTACGTCCCCGGGCATGGACCGACAGCCGTTCGGGATGGGGGCGCGGCGCCTGAGGCAGGCATTGCGATCTCCGGCGCGACGCTGCTGGCGCTCAACCGCGAGCAACTGACGGCGCCACTGCACCGTGCCGAGGCCAAGCGCCTGTTGCGCGTCCTGCTCCGGCTGCATCTGGGCGACAAACCGTTGCACAGCCGCGCCTGGTTCGACGAGTACTGAGCGGCACCCCCGGCCGCACGCGCGAGCGGAACAGCCGCCGGGCTGGTACAATTCGCGCGGCCCGCAATTCTCATCTGCCTCCCCCAGACGCATGCACGACGCATTCATCTTCTTAGGCGTTAACGTCGATCACGTGGCCACGCTCAGACAGGCCCGTCGCGCACGCTGCCCGGATCCGGTCGACGCGGCGCTCGCTGCCGAACGGGCGGGCGCCGACAGCATTACCGTGCACCTCCGGGAGGACCGCCGGCACATCCAGGATCGTGACGTCGCCGTGCTGAAAGAGGTCCTGCAGACGCGCCTGAACCTGGAGATGGCGGTGACCGATGAAATGCTGCGCATCGCGCGCCGCCTCAAACCCCGGGACTGCTGCCTGGTGCCGGAGCGGCGCGAGGAACTGACCACGGAGGGCGGACTCGATGTGGCCGGACAGCTGAGCCGGGTGCGATCGGCTTGCCGCCGGCTTGGCGATTCCGGCATTCGGGTGTCGCTGTTCATCGATGCCGACGAACGCCAGATCGAGGCGGCTGCGGATTGCGGGGCGCCGGTCATCGAACTGCATACGGGCAACTACGCCGAGGCGGCCGATCCACATTCGCGCCAGGCCGAGCTGGAACGCCTGCAGGGCGCGGCGAACTTCGCGCACCACTGCGGCCTGCATGTCAATGCGGGACATGGGCTGGCCTATCACAACGTGCAGCCCGTGGCCGCCATCGCCGTGGTGCGGGAGCTCAATATCGGTCACGCGATCGTGTCGCGCGCGATCCTCAGTGGCATGGAGGAGGCCGTGCGGGAGATGAAACGACTGATGGTCGAGGCGCGCCGGTGATCATCGGAATAGGCGTGGACATGGTGCGAATCGCACGCATGCGCACCGGGATGGCGCGTTACGGCGAGCGGCTGGCGCGCCGCATACTGCACGACTCGGAATACGCGCGGTTCGCCGGCTCCAGGCGCAAACCCGAATTCCTGGCGCAGCGGTTTGCCGCCAAGGAGGCGGCCGCCAAGGCGCTGGGCACCGGCTTCGCCGGCGGCGTCTACGCGTGCGACATCATCGTCGGCAGCGACGCCCGCGGCAAGCCATTGCTCGAATTCGTCGGCGGTGCGCGGGACAGGGTGGACCATCTCGGCGTCACGCGCAGTCACGTGAGCCTGAGCGACGAGGGTGAGTACTCGATCGCCATGGTCACGCTCGAGGGATGCCAGCCGCGGAATTCGTCCTGATCCGATCGGTTTTCAGTCATGTCGGAACTCCAACGTGAGATCTCACGCCGGCGAACCTTCGCCATCATCTCGCACCCGGATGCCGGCAAGACGACCCTGACGGAGAAGCTCCTGCTCCTGGGCGGCGCAATCCAAATCGCCGGTACTGTAAAAGGCAGGAAAAGCTCGCGCCACGCCACTTCCGACTGGATGGAGATCGAGAAGCAGCGCGGCATATCCGTCACCTCCTCGGTGATGCAGTTCATCTATCGGAGCCGCATCATCAATCTGCTCGACACGCCGGGCCACGAGGACTTCTCGGAAGACACCTATCGCACGCTGACCGCCGTGGACGCGGCATTGATGGTGATCGACGCCGCCAAGGGCGTGGAGGAACGCACCATCAAGCTGATGGAGGTCTGCCGCATGCGGGACACCCCGATCATCACGTTCATCAACAAGCTCGACCGCGAGAGCCGCGATCCACTCGACCTGATGGACGAGATCGAGCGCGTGCTGAAGATCCGTTGCGCCGCCGTGACCTGGCCGATCGGCTCGGGGACGCGATTCCGCGGCGTCTGTCATCTCATCACACGGCACTTGCGCCTTTTCCGCTCGCGCAGCGACGACGGTGCCGCGGAGGGCAATGTCATTCGGGATCTGAAGGATCCCGCCGTTGCCGAGGCGCTCGGACCGCAGCGGGCAGAGTTCGAGGAGGCCCTGGAACTTCTGGGCGGCGCCGGTGACCCTCCGGATGAGACGGAATTTCTCGCCGGCCGGCTCACGCCCGTACTGTTCGGCTCGGCCCTGAACAGCTTCGGCGTGCGCGAACTGCTGGACTATTTCGTCGAGCATGCGCCGCCGCCGCGACCGCGCGAGGCGCTGGAGCGGCGGGTCCGGCCCCAGGAAGAGAAGTTCAGCGGCTTCGTATTCAAGATCCAGGCGAACATGGATCCCGCACATCACGATCGGGTCGCCTTCCTGCGCGTATGCTCAGGGCGATACGAGAACGGGATGCGGGCGTATCAGGTTCGCACCGGCAAGGACGTGAGCATCAGCGGCGCACTGCGATTCATGGCCCGGGATCGCGATCAGGCCGGGGCAGCCTGGCCGGGAGACATACTCGGGATCCACAATCACGGCACCATACAAATCGGAGACACCTTTACCGAGGGCGAGAAGCTGAAGTTCACGGGGATACCCTACTTCGCCCCGGATCTCTTCCGTCGCGTCGTGCTCCGCGACCCGCTGCGGGTGAAGGCACTGCAAAAGGGTCTGGTGCAGCTGAGCGAGGAGGGCGCCACCCAGGTATTCCGGCCGGTCCACGGCAACGATCTCATTCTCGGGGCGGTCGGCGCGTTGCAGTTCGACGTGGTGGCCTGGCGCCTGAAATACGAGTACAACGTCGAATGCACCTTTGAACCCATCGGCATCGCCATCGCCCGATGGATCCGGTGCGAGGATGCGGCGAAGCTCATGCAGTTCCAGCAGAAATGCCACGCCAATCTCGCCACCGACGGCGCCGGCAATCTCACCTACCTGGCGCCGACCCGCGTCAACCTGGAGTTGACGATGGAGAGATGGCCGGAGGTGAGCTTCGGCGACTCCCGCGAGCACTGAACGCCGCGCCCCGCGGGTGGTCCGCCAGCGCGCGGCCCGGCGATGCTAGCCATGCCTCTCGGAACCCGACCCCTGGGACGCCGCGTTTTCCCCGTGGACCGCGGGCGCGCGGGCCTCGTCGTCCGGTTCGGGACGGGAGAACGCGCCCTCCGGCGGAAAAGTCGTGACCGACTCGGGGGCGGTGGCCTGCGAGGCGGACCTGGGTTCCGGGGCGAACGCCAGGCGATGGTCCACGGGCACCGGGGCACGCTCCGCGGCCGGCGCGGCAACGGCGGCCGACTCGCGCGAAGAACCGTCGTCGATCCGTTCCGCCGGCGTCGGCTCGAGGCCGGCAGCAGGCATGCCCGCATCCTGGCCTTCGCGACCCGGCGCCGCGGCCGCGCCCTGGCCGGCCGGCGCCGGATTGCGTTCGCCCTCACGCCGCCGGTTGCGATTGCGACCGCCGCGCCGACCACGTCGGCCGCGCCGACCGTCATCCGTCCCGCCCTCCTCGGTCTCCTCGCGTTCACGGGCCTTCAGTTCCGGGCGAGGCTGCATGTCGCCCGCGGCCCCTGCCTGCGGCGGCAGGCGTCGCTGCTGGGCATCGTCGCGCCGTGGTCCCTGATCGCGCCGCTCGCGTCGGTCACGCTGTTGTTCGCGACGCTGCTCCTGGCGCGGCGGGCCTCGTCTCCCGCCCGGCGACGGGCGGTCCGGACGCGGTGCGGGCGCGGGCGGCGCGGCCGCCGCCTGCGTCGGCCGGGCGCCGAACAACATCGCAAGCACCCGCTTGACGAAGCCGCCTCCGGGGGGCGGCGCGGCCGCCGGCGTTTCGATCTCGGCGACGATGGGTGCAGGCGTCATCTGACGATGTATGTCCTTCACCGCGGGTTCCTCCTGCGCCGCCCGCGGGGACGCCGCCGTGCCTTCGACCGCGGCCTCGGGCTCCGTTGGCGCGACCAGCTTGTAACTGGTCCCGATCTGGGCTGCCAGCGCGGCATCCTGGTCGCGTATGCGCTGAACCTGGTAATGAGGCGTCTCCAGATTCATGTTCGGGATCACGATCACCGAGACGTCGTAGCGGTCCTCGATGCGCCAGATCTCGCGCCGCTTCTCGTTCAGGAGGAACGTCGCCGCGTCGACCGGCACCTGCACCACGACCTTGACGGTGGACTCCTTCATGGCCTCCTCCTCCATGAGGCGGAGGATGGACAGCGACAGGGATTCCACGCTGCGTATGGCCCCGTTGCCGCTGCAACGCGGACAGACGATGTGGCTGAACTCGACCAGCGAGGGGCGCAACCGCTGCCGTGACATCTCGAGCAGGCCAAAGCGGGAGATCTTTCCGATCTGGACCCGCGCCCGATCGACCTTGAGCGCCTCGCGCAACTGATTTTCGACCAGGCGCTGGTTTTTCTGACTCATCATGTCGATGAAGTCGATGACAATGAGGCCGCCCAGGTCGCGCAGCCGCAACTGCAGCGCCACCTCGTCGGCCGCCTCGAGATTGGTGTTCAGCGCCGTCTCTTCGATGTCCCCGCCGCGCGTGGCCTTGGCGGAGTTGATGTCGATGGTGATGAGGGCCTCGGTGGGCTCGATGACCAGTGCGCCGCCGGAGGGCAGCTTCACCTCACGCTCGAATGCCGATTCGATCTGGCTCTCTATCTGATACCGGGTGAACAGCGGAATGCTGTCGCTGTAATGCTTGAGCTTGCGCAGGTTGTTCGGCATGACCTGCTGCATGAAATCCTGCGCCTTTTCGTGCAGCGATTTGTCGTCGATGAGGATCTCGCCGATGTCGCTGCGCAGGTAATCGCGGATGGCGCGGATGATGACGTCGCGATCCTGATAGATGAGAAACGGTGCCGGCCGCTGGCGCGAGGCCTCGTCGATGGCATTCCACAGCTTGAGCAGGTATTCCAGGTCCCACTGCAGCTCCTCGGCGGCCTTGCCGACCCCTGCCGTGCGCAGTATGAGCCCCATCCCGTCGGGCACCACCAGGGAGTTCATGGCGTCGCGGGCATCGTCGCGCTCGGCCCCCTCGATCTGCCGTGAGACGCCACCCGCCCTCGGATTGTTGGGCATCAGCACCAGGTAGCGACCCGGCAGGCTGATGAAGGTGGTCAGCGCCGCCCCCTTGTTGCCACGCTCGTCCTTCTCAACCTGAACGACGAGCTCCTGTCCCTCGCGCAATGCCTCCCGGATGTTCGGGCGGCCGGACTGGGCGGCCTCGGCAAAGTAGTTGCGGGCGACCTCTTTCAGGGGCAGGAAGCCGTGGCGATCGGCGCCGTAGTCGACGAAGGCGGCCTCCAGGCTGGGTTCCAGCCGTATGATGCGGCCCTTGTAGATGTTGGATTTCCGCTGCTCCCGGCCGGTGGATTCGATGTCGAGGTCATAAAGTTTCTGGCCGTCGACGAGCGCAACGCGCAGCTCCTCCGGATGAGTCGCGTTGATGAGCATTCTTTTCATTTTTGAGTAATCCTGTCTGGCGCCCATTCCCCGCGATCGGATGACCCCGGGCCGGCAGTCGCCGAGCCTGGCCGGGCCCCATGCGGGGCGCTTCGATCCGCGCAGGAGGGAGGAACGCCTTGATAAACACCGCTTTTCGCTGCGGTGATGTCGGGACTCTTCCAAATTCCGCTGGCGCAATGCGCCCTGCATGCATCCGCCGCGGTGCCGGCACGCCTCCCGCCGCCAGTGGCTTCGCCTCCTGGCGCGCCGGGGTTGTCGGCACAAATTTCGAATCAAAACTATAAGTTAGCTGTACAATGTCAGCCCTGAGCACTATAGCAGTCGCGTCATCCGGCGGCAATAAAACCGCGCCACCCATGAGCCCGAGACCCCCGCTGCGGACCGAGGCGGTCAGCCACCTGCAGATCGATGCCGATCAGGCCGGCCGGCGCATCGACAACCTGCTGGTTTCCCTGCTCGGCAACGTCCCGAAGAGTCACATCTACCGCATGCTGCGGCGCGGCGAAATCCGTATCAATGGGCGGCGGGCCAGGCCTGAAACCCGGGTGGAGGAGGCCGATCTCGTCCGGCTACCGCCGATCCGACGGGAGGCCGAGCCGCGGGCGGCCCGGGGGAGCGGCGTGCGCGGCCAGTTCCTGGAGGGCCGGATCCTGTACGAAGATGAGCAGATGCTGGTCGTCGACAAGCCCTCCGGCATGGCCGTCCACGGCGGGTCCGGCCTTCGCTACGGCCTCATCGAGACCCTGCGCAACGCCCGTGGCGCAGGACATTTTCTGGAACTCGCTCATCGCCTTGATCGCGACACCTCCGGCTGCCTCATCATCGCCAAGTCGATGCGCAGCCTGCGGCGCCTGCACGGGCAGCTCCGGGAAGGCCGGATCGGCAAGCGGTACCTGCTGCTGGCACGGGGCGCGTGGAAGGGAGCGGACCGTACCGTCTCCTCGTCACTGAAGAGGGAATTGCGCACCGGCGGCGAGGCGGTGGTGCGAGTCGATCAACGCGCCGGCAAGCACGCCGTCACTCACTTCGCGCTGCGCCGGCAGTTCGAGGGCTGCAGTCTGCTCAGCGCCGATCTCGAGACCGGCCGCACGCACCAGATCCGTGTGCATGCGAGTCACGCCGGCTTTCCCATCGCGGGAGACGAAAAGTATGGTGAGAGTGTCTTCAACCGGCGCATGCATGCACTCGGGCTGCGGCGGTTGTTTCTGCACGCGGAGCGGCTGGAGATCCCGCTCGAAACCGGGACGGCGATGACAGTAGAATCGCCTCTGCCGGCCGAACTGGAAAGCGTGCTTGGCACGCTCCCTCCGTCGACGCCGATCGCAGCCGGACCAACACGCCAAGCGGGACGCAAGAAATCATGACTGAGAACACGACGAGTATCCCGCCGGGTTCGGCGCCGCAGGCGTCGAACTGGCAGCAGCAGATCATCGACAGGTTCGCCTATGCCGCACTGGAGGAGCAACGGCGGGCACGCCGCTGGGGCATCTTCTTCAAGTTGCTCGGTTTCGCCTATCTGCTCCTGCTCCTGTTCATGTTCAAGTCGGGCGGAATGGGCGGATCGCCACTGGCCGCCGGCCGCCACACCGCGCTGATCGAGGTCAACGGCGTCATCGCGGCCGACGGCGAGGCGAGTGCCGACAATATTGTCGGTGCGCTGCGCGATGCCTTCAAGAACAAGCATTCCGCGGCGGTGATCCTCCGCATCAACAGCCCGGGCGGCAGCCCCGTGCAGGCGGGCTACATCAGTGATGAGATCGTTCGGCTGCGCGAGAAATACCCGGAGAAGAAGCTCTACGCGGTGATCACCGACATGTGCGCCTCGGGCGGCTACTACGTCGCCGCCGCGGCCGACGAGATCTATGCCGACAAGGCGAGCGTGGTGGGTTCCATCGGCGTGCTCATGGATGGATTCGGCTTCACCGGCACCATGGAGAAGCTCGGTGTCGAACGCCGGCTGCTGACGGCCGGCGAAGACAAAGGGTTCCTCGACCCGTTTTCCCCGCTCAAGCCGCAGGAGGTGGATCATGCGCGCGGCCTGCTCAAGGAGATCCACGAGCAGTTCGTCAACACGGTGAAGCGGGGACGCGGCGATCGGCTCGCCCGGGACCCGAAGCTTTTCAGCGGCCTCATCTGGACCGGTGTGCAGGCGGTCGAGCTGGGCCTCGTGGACGCGCTCGGCAGTGCGAGCTACGTCGCCCGCGAAGTGGTGAAGGCCGAGGATATCGTCGATTACACGCCGCACGAGCCCGTTCTCGATCGCTTCGCCAGACGCCTCGGGAGAACCATGACCGAGGCGATGGCCTCGCGGATCGAGCTGCGCTGACACGCCCCGGGGGACTGGCCGCACCCCGGCTCAGGGTACAAGCACGTCGATCCCGAACCGGCGCAGCAGCTGAGTCAGCTGGATGAGCGGCAGACCGATGAGGGCGGTGGGATCCCCACCCTCCATGCGCTCGAACAAAGCGATACCGAGGCCTTCGGACTTGAGGCTGCCGGCGCAGTCGTGCGGTTGCTCCCGGCGCACGTAGTTGCTGATCTCCGGCTCGCTCAGCGTCCGGAGATGTACGGAGTAGGGCACACACACCGTGGCGGCAGTCCCGCTCGCCGCATCGAGGACGCACAGGCCGGTCAGAAAGTCGACCCGCCGCCCGCTTGCCTCGCGCAGCTGCCGTTCGGCGCGCTCGGGCGTTCCGGGCTTCCCGAATGCGACGCCATCGAGCACGGCCATCTGGTCGGAACCGATGATGAGGGCCCCAGGGTATCGGGACGCGAGGGCCCGGGCCTTGGCCTCGGCGAGTCGGGTGACCATCCGCGCGGCGGATTCGCCCTCCTCCGGCACCTCCTCGAGCCCCGGGTTGGCCGTGAGGAACGGGTAGCCCAGCCGTTCCAGCAGCGCCCGCCGGTAGGGCGACGTGGATGCGAGGACCAGGGCGCGGGGGCCGGCAGCCTTGGCATCCGGCTCGGAATCTGTTTTCATTCGGCGTCTTTTGGTCAGTAAGTCGCTGACATATAATACCGCGCCCTATGAGGGGGGGCCTCCCGGAACTCATCGATCCCCTGCACCTGGCCGACGCGGCGGTGCGGCTTGCCGGTGAATTGCCGGTAGCACGCCTGGCAAGACTGAAGGCGATGCTCGCCAGCGAGGATGCCAGCGTGCGGGTCACCGCGCGCTTCGGTATGGACGAGCAGGGCAGACGGGTGCTGGAGCTCGCGGCAACGGCGGATCTGGAGATGACCTGCCAGCGCTGCATGGGCAGCGTGGCGATCCCGGTGGCGGTCGATACGACGCTGGAGCTCGTGCCGGAAGAGGCGGCAGCTGACACCGCCTCGCCGCGCTACGAGCCATTGTTCGTGGGCCGCGACCGCATGTCACTGACCGAGATCGTGGAAGACGAGTTGCTGCTGCAGCTGCCCATGATCCCGCGGCATGAGGCCGGGGACAGCGCCTGCCTGCCGGCGTCGGGCGCGACGCCCGGGCAGGAACAGGACGAGATGCGTGAAAATCCCTTCGCCATCCTGGCGACCCTGAAGGACAGGCAGTAGCGAAATTGGTATTGGCAACAGGTTAGGAGATTTCTGAAATGGCAGTCCAACAAAATCGCAAGACCCCCTCGAGACGCGGCATGCGCCGTTCGCACGATGCGCTGACGGCCCAGGCGCTCTCCATCGAGCCCACGACCGGAGAGGTGCACCGGCGCCACCATGTGAGTGCCGACGGCTACTACCGTGGCAGGAAGGTCGTCGAGACGTCCCCCGAAAAGCCGGCCGAATAACAAGAAGCGGGGCCCGGCGGCCGCCGCAAGGCGGTCGCCGCCGACTCCACTCGCTACCCATGTCGCTGAGTCTCCTGCTCGGGTGAAGATCCATATCGCGGTGGACGCGATGGGAGGGGACCGCGGTCCGGCCGCGACGGTTCCGGCGGCTCTGAAGGCCCTGCAGGCCCATCCGGATCTCGTGATCACCCTGGTGGGCGATCAGGCCGTGCTGGACGAGGCGCTGCATGGCCGCGGCGCGAGCCTGGGCGAGCGGCTCATCGTGCGCCACGCCAGCCAGCGTGTGGAGATGGACGAGCTTCCCTCGCAGGCCTTGCGCGGCAAGAAGGATTCCTCGATGCGTGTGGCCATCGATCTGGTCAAGAGCGGGGCCTGTCAGGCATGCGTGAGCGCGGGCAACACGGGCGCGCTCATGGCCACCGCGCGCTTCGTTCTGAAGACGCTGGCCGGCATCGACCGCCCCGCCATCTGCGCCGCCCTTCCGGCCCTGCACGGGCACAGCCACGTACTCGACCTCGGCGCCAACGTCGACAGCAGTGCCGAAGAGCTCTACCAGTACGCCGTCATGGGCGCGGTGCTCACCAGCGCCGTGGAGAACAGGGAGCGCCCGACCGTTGCGCTTCTGAACATCGGCGAGGAGGAGATCAAGGGCAACGAGAACGTCAAGGAGGCCGCGGCGCTGCTGTCGCGCAGCCCCTTGAATTACGTCGGCTTCGTGGAAGGCAACGATATCTTCAAGGGCGAGGTGGACGTCATCGTCTGCGATGGCTTCTCGGGAAACATCGCCCTGAAATCCGCGGAGGGTGCGGCCAAGATGCTGTTGGACATGGCGCGCGAGGAATTCACCCGCAGCCTGTGGACCAGGCTCGCCGCCCTGATTGCCAGGTCCGTGCTGCGCAATCTGAAAGATCGTGCTGATCCGCGCCAATACAACGGGGCCAGCTTCCTCGGGCTGCGCGGCAGTGTGATCAAGAGTCATGGCAGCGCCGACGATGTGTCGTTCCTGACGGCCATCGAAGAGGCGATTGTGGAGGTCGGCAAGAAGGTTCCGGAACGCATCGCCGATCAGGTCGGTGAACTCCTGGTCGCACGGAGCGCAGGATGACGTATTCGCGACTCGCCGGCACTGGCGGATACCTGCCTGAGAAGGTGCTCACCAACGCCGAGCTGGAAAAGATGGTGGATACGACCGACGCCTGGATCAGGGAACGCACGGGCATCCACAAGCGCCACGTCGCCGCCGATGACGAGACGACCTGCGATCTCGCCGAGCATGCGGCGCGCCGCGCCATCGAGGCCGCGGCACTGAACGCCGGCGAAATCGACCTCATCATCGTCGCCACAACCACGCCCGACCAGATATTCCCCAGCACCGCCTGTCTGCTCCAGCAGCGACTCGACATCCACGGCTGTCCCGCCTTCGACGTTCAGGCCGTCTGCACGGGTTTCATCTACGCGCTCGGCATCGCGGACAAGTTCATACGGGCCGGCAGCGCCAGGAATGCCCTGGTCATCGGCGCGGAGACGCTGTCGCGCATCGTCGACTGGACCGATCGCAAGACCTGCGTGCTGTTCGGTGACGGCGCCGGCGCGGTGGTGCTGCAGGCCAGCGCCACACCCGGCATACTCAGCACCCACCTGCACGCCGACGGCCAGTATGGGGCTCTGCTGCAGGTGCCCACCGGGGTCTCCAAACGCGCGACCGAGGACGGTGATTCCTACCCGTACATGGAGATGCAGGGCAACGAGATCTTCAAGATCGCCGTCAACACGCTGGGGCGCATCGTCGATGAGACCCTGGCGGCAAACGACATGACGCAGGCCGACGTCGACTGGCTGGTGCCCCACCAGGCCAACCAGCGCATCATCGCCGCGACCGCGAAGAAGCTCAAGCTGCCCGAGGACCACGTGGTCATGACGGTGCAGGAGCACGGCAACACCTCCGCGGCGTCCGTACCCCTGGCGCTGGATGTCGCGATACGTGACGGACGCATCCGCCGCGGGGAGACCGTGCTCCTGGAGGCGTTCGGCGGCGGGCTCACCTGGGGTTCGGCGCTGCTCCGCTACTGATACCTCGATCGGCGATTCATCGTACCCATGATAACCACGGCATTCGTGTTTCCAGGACAGGGTTCCCAGGCGGTGGGCATGCTGCGGGAACTGGCGGCCGCTTACGCCTCCGTCAGCGAGACGTTTCGCCAGGCCTCGGACGTCCTTGGCTACGACCTCTGGAGATTGGTGCGGGAAGGTCCCGAGGCGGAGCTCAACATGACCGAGCACACACAACCGGCCATGCTGGCGGCCGGAGTCGCCGTCTGGAATGCCTGGAATGAAAGCGGCGGCACGCGTCCGGCGTTTCTCGCCGGACACAGCCTCGGCGAATACGCCGCGCTCGTCTGCAGCGGGGCCGTGGCGTTCGCCGATGCCGTGGGACTGGTCGCGGCACGCGCGAAGAGTATGCAGGCGGCCGTCGCCGCCGGGCAGGGTGCGATGGCCGCGGTGCTTGGCCTGGAACTGCCGGAGCTGGAGCAGGTGTGTGCCCAGGCCGCCGGCGAACAAGTCGTCAGTTGCGCGAATTTGAATGCCCCGGGCCAGATCGTGATCGCCGGCCACAAGGAGGCCGTGGAACGCGCCATCGCAGGCGCCAGGGAGGCCGGTGCGAAGCGCGCGGTCCTGCTGCCGGTGAGCGTGCCGTCGCATTGCCGCCTGATGATGGGCGCGGCGGAGCAGATGCGCGTGGCGTTGCAGCGGGTCACATGGGGCAGGCCACATATCCCGGTGATCCACAACGTCGACGTGAAGACGCACGACGGGGCCGGTGAGATCGTTGAGGCCCTCGCACGACAGCTCTGCGAGCCGGTACGCTGGGTGGAGACCGTTCAGCACCTCCGTGCCCGTGGGGTCGGCATGATCATCGAATGCGGGCCCGGCAAGGTGCTCGCCGGCCTTTGCAGGCGGATCGAAGCCGACCTGCAGTGCCTGCCGGTATTCGATCCGGCGAGCCTGGATGCCGCCATCAATGTCTCGGGGGCCAGCGCATGAATTCAGCCAATCCGGAGCGCATCGCGATCGTAACGGGGGCCAGCCGCGGGATCGGAGCGGCCATCCTGCGTGTTCTGGCGCGCGGCGGGATCAAGGTGATCGGCACCGCAACGGGCGAGGCGGGGCTCGAGACGATCCGCCGCTCGCTGGCCGATATCGGCGCCACCGGACACGCGCTCCGCCTGGACGTCACCGAGTCCGCGTCGGTCGATGGGCTGATGGCGGAAACCGACAGACTCGGACTCGCCCCCGGCATACTCGTCAACAACGCCGCCATCACACGCGACAACCTGTTGATGCGCATGAAGGACGAGGACTGGGACACGATCCTCAATGCGGACCTCACATCGGTCTTTAGACTGTGCAAGGCCTACGTGCGCGGCATGATGAAGCAGCGTTATGGACGCATCATCAACATCACCTCGGTGGTCGGTGCGGTGGGCAACGCCGGGCAGACCAATTACGCGGCGGCCAAGGCCGGTATCATCGGATTCACCAAGTCGCTGGCACGCGAGGTCGCGAGCCGGGGCATCACGGTCAATGCCGTCGCGCCGGGATTCATCGTCACGGACATGACCGACGCCCTCAACGATGATCAGCGCGCGGCCCTGGCCGGACAGATCCCGCTCGGCCGCTTCGGCGCGCCCGAGGATGTCGCCGAGGCCGTGGCGTTCCTGGCCTCCGATGCGGCCGGCTACATTACGGGCACAACTCTGCACGTCAACGGCGGCATGTACATGCCGTAGGGCGAAAGGAGATTCACGTAGGGCGCTGAGCCCGCATCAGATTGTTTTTTGCGGGGGGATCTTTTGCTTGCAACTTGTTGAGTTTTCTCTAAACTACTGGCCCGCCGCTTCCCCGGCGACCCGAATTCAGTGGGAGGATAATCCGCTATGAGCAGCATTGAAGAACGCGTCAAGAAAATCGTCGTTGAGCAGCTGGGCGTAAAGGAAGAGGAGGTCACGACCGAGTCCTCTTTTGTCGATGATCTTGGTGCGGACTCGCTGGACACCGTCGAGCTCGTCATGGCCCTGGAAGAGGAATTCAAGACCGAGATACCGGACGAGGAAGCCGAAAAGATCACCACCGTCCAACAGGCGATCGACTACGTCAAGGCACATGCATCGGCGTAACGACCGGCCCTGATGCAGTCCTCGAGGCCGCGTAGCCGGATCCGCCGCGGCCTTTCTTGTTTGCTCGACCGAAATCTATTGCAGCGCACTATATCCTCAGGATCAGGAACAGCACGGTGACGAAGCGACGGGTGGTAGTAACCGGATTGGGACTGGTGACGCCAGTGGGCAACGACGTGCCCACGGCCTGGGCGAACATCGTTGCCGGCAAGAGCGGCATAGGCACGATCACGTCCTTCGATGCGTCCGCCTTCACGACCACCTTCGGTGGCCAGATCAAGGACTTCGATGCGACGAGGTACATTCCGGCCAAGGAGGTCAAGAAGATGGACACCTTCATCCATTACGGGATGGCGGCATCCATCGAGGCGTTCACCGATTCGGGTCTGACGGTCACGGAGGCGAACGCGGAGCGGATCGGCGTGCTGATCGGCTCCGGTATCGGCGGACTGCCCGGTATCGAACGGGGCTATGGCTCGTTCCTGGAGGGCGGGCCGCGCAAGATCTCTCCGTTCTTCGTGCCGAGCAACATCATCAACATGGTCGCGGGCAATGTATCGGTCATGTACGGGCTCAAGGGACCGAACTACGCGATCGTCTCCGCCTGCGCCACGGGCACCCATTCCATCGGCGATGCGGCACGCCTCATCGAGCACGACGACGTCGATGTCATGATCGCCGGCGGTACCGAGATGGCGACCTCGCCGACCGGTCTCGGGGGATTTGCCTCGGCCAAGGCCCTCTCGACACGCAACGACAGTCCGGAAAGCGCCTCGCGCCCGTGGGACAAGGATCGCGACGGTTTCGTGCTCAGCGACGGGGCCGGCGTGATGGTACTGGAGGAATACGAGCATGCGCGGCGCCGCGGCGCGCGGATATACGCGGAGCTGATCGGCTACGGCGCCAACAGCGACGCCTACCACATGACGGCCCCGTCGCCCGGCGGCGAGGGGGCGTCGCGCTGCATGCGCCTGGCCATACGCAACGCGGGCCTCAACCCGGAGCAGATCGACTACATCAATGCGCATGGCACCTCGACGCCGTTCGGCGACAAGGCCGAGACCGATGCCGTGAAGGCGGTGTTCGGTGCCCATGCCTACGAGCTCGCCATGAGCTCGACCAAGTCCATGGTCGGCCACATGCTTGGCGCCGCGGGCGGGGCCGAGGCGGTGTTCTGCGTACTCGCCATCCGCGATCAGGTTGCCCCGCCGACCATCAATCTCACCACGCCGGACCCCGAATGCGATCTCGACTACGTGCCCAACCAGGCACGCGAGATGAAGCTGGACATCGTGCTCTCGAACTCCTTCGGTTTCGGCGGCACCAACGGCACCGTCATCTTCAGACGTCCTTGACCGCCGCTGATCGCGACGGTCAAGATGGCCGCCATGGGCAACGTGGTGGTAAACGGCGAGGCGGCTGACTGCATCTCGGCAAACGATCGGGGCCTGCAGTACGGTGATGGCCTGTTCGAGACGATCGCCGTCCTGGGCGGCCAGCCGAGGAACTGGCATCTGCACATCGAGCGATTGCGCGCGGGCTGCGAACGCCTGCACATCCCGCCGCCGGCGCCTGAGCAGCTGTTCGACGATTTCCTGAAGCTGCCGATCGATGATCGGCCGCGCGTGCTCAAGATCATCCTGACTCGCGGGGCAGGGGGGCGAGGTTACCGACCTCCGGATGATCCCTCGCCGACCCGCGTCCTGATCCTCGGCCCCTGGCCCGATCATCCGCCCGCCAACCGCGAGCAGGGTGTGGCGGTACGGTTGTGCGAACTGCGGCTGGGCAGCAATCCGGCCCTGGCCGGTCTCAAGCATCTCAACCGGCTCGAGCAGGTGCTCGCGCGCGGCGAGTGGAGCGATCCGGCCATCGCCGAGGGATTGATGTTCGATGCCGACGGGTATCTCGTCGAGGGCACCATGAGCAATGTTTTCATTCGCGCCAACGGCGAGATCCGCACGCCGCCGCTCGATGCCTGCGGCGTCGCCGGTATCGTGCGCCGGCAAATAATCGAGCGGCACACGGCCGCCGGCGCAGTGGTCATCGAGCGGCGCATGACGCTGGCCGATCTGCTCGCCGCGGACGCGGTGTTCCTGACCAACTCCCTCATCGGTCTTTGGGCGGTCCGCCGCATCCAGCTGCCGGACGGAAGCATGGACTACGACTCGCAACCCCTCGTGCATCGCCTGCGGATCGAACTGGGGATGGAATGACCGTCCGATGATTGCGCGATTGCTGGCGATGCTCCTCAGACTGCTCTTCCTCGCGATGCTGGGCGCCGGTTTCGTGGCCGTGGCGATCTACAAGGACTACGACGCCGCCTTGAATGCGCCCCTGGCGATCGGCGAGAAACCGGTCGTTTACAACGTGGAGCCCGGGACAAGCTTTCGAACCGTCGTGAACGATCTGCGTGAGCGCGGGTGGTGGACCCATCCGTCGGGCTACTTCCTCTGGCAGGTGAGGCAGCGCGGCATCGGCGGCAGGCTGAAAAGTGGCGAATACGAGATCGTTCCGGGCATGACGGCCCTGCAACTGATGGATCACCTGATCTCCGGCAAGACCGTGCAGCACCAGGTGACTCTGCTCGAAGGCTGGACCTTCGCACAGGTGCGGGCCGAAATCGAGAAATCGGATGTCCTTCGGCAGACCCTGAAAGGGCTGGATGACGCCGCGGTCATGGCCCGGCTCGGTCATGCCGGCGAGCACCCCGAGGGCCGGTTTTTCCCGGACACCTACCACGTGACGCGCACGACCACCGATCTGGATCTGCTGAAGCGGGCGCACGGACGCATGGAGCAGGTGCTGCGCGAGGCGTGGGAGAAGAGGGCGGACGGATTGCCCTACAGGGATGCGGGGGAGGCGCTGATCATGGCGTCGATCGTGGAGAAGGAGACCGCGCTCGCGGCCGAGCGCCCGCAGATCGCCAGCGTGTTCGTGCAACGACTCGCGCGCGGCATGAAACTGCAGACCGATCCCACCGTCATCTATGGAATCGGCAAGAGCTATGACGGCAACATCCGGCGCAGGGACCTCGAGACTGACACGCCCTACAACACCTACACGCGCGCCGGATTGCCGCCGACGCCGATCGCGATGCCCGGCAAGGACGCCATCGTGGCCGCGCTGAATCCCGCCGACATGGACGCATTGTACTTCGTGGCACGCGGCGATGGCAGCCACGCGTTTTCGCGTACGCTTGACGAGCACAACCAGGCGGTCGCGAAGTACCAACTCGGTCCGGCTGGCGGGAAGGGCGCTGCGGGAAGGGCCGTCCAATGAGCCGACCGCCGATCTTCATCACCGTGGAAGGTATCGAGGGTGTGGGCAAGAGCACCCACATGAATTTCATCGCCGAGCGCCTCCAGGCCCGCGGGCGCTCCGTGATCCAGACGCGCGAGCCCGGTGGCACGGCACTGGGCGAAGGCATACGCGCCCTGCTGCTCGACCGGGCGCACGCGGGCATGAATGCCGACGCGGAGCTGCTGCTGATATTCGCGGCGCGCGCGCAGCACGTCGAGAAGGTAATACGTCCGTCGCTGGCGGCCGGCAACGACGTGCTCTGCGACCGGTTCACCGATGCGACCTATGCCTATCAGGGAGGCGGCCGTGGTGTCGGACTCGACCGTATCGCCGTGCTGGAGTCCTTCGTACAGCGAACGCTCAGACCGCACCTCACCTTGCTGCTGGACGCCCCCGCCGGGATCGCATGCGCGCGTGCCAGGCACCGCAGCGAGAGCGACCGCTTCGAAGCCGAGGATCTGGCGTTCTTCGATCGGGTGCGTGCGGCTTATCTCCAGAGGTCGGCGCGCGAACCCGGCCGATTCCGGATCGTCGACGCGACGCAGCCGCTGGACGCGGTACGCCGGCAGATCGCCGATCTGGTGCAACGCATGATACTCTGAGATGACAATGTATCCTTGGCAGGAGCACGCCTGGAGACGGTTGCACGCCGCGGCAGCGGGTCACCGCCTGCCGCACGCCCTGTTGCTTACCGGTCCGCGTGGATGCGGCAAGGGCGTCTTCGCCGCAGCCTTCGCCAGGGCGCTGCTATGCCAGACGCCGGCCGCGCCGGGGACCGCCTGCGGCCGTTGCCGGGACTGCGAGTTGCTGGCGGCGGGAACCCATCCGAACCTGCTCCAGATCTCCCCCGAGGAAGACTCGAACGCCATCAAGGTAGACCAGATCCGCGGGCTCATCGAGCAGATTGCCCTGACCGCGGCCGGGGGGGAGGCCATGCGGGTGGTGCTGATCCAGCCTGCCGACGCGATGAATCGCAACGCCGCCAACAGCCTGCTCAAGACGCTGGAGGAACCGCCGCTAAGAACCCTGCTGATCCTCGTCGCGCATGCCCCGGCGACGTTGCCGGTCACCGTACGCAGCCGCTGCCAGGGCATCGACTTCGGCGGCGAGCGGACCCTGAAGCTCCAGTGGCTGCGCGGACAACTGAAGTCGGATATCGCGGCCGAGTGCGCCCTGGGGCTGGCCAATGGCGGCCCGCTGCTCGCGCTGGCGATGGAACAGGCAGGCGTCCTGGCCGAACGCAGCCGCATGATGGGCGAATTGCAGGGCCTGGTCTCGGGCAGGATCGAGCCGATTACGACGGCGGCGCGCTGGGCCGGACTGGACATGACCTCGGTCCTGAGGGTGCTGGTCTCGCTGGTTCAGGATCTGATCCGCAGCAAGTCCGCCACGCCGGGCGAGCAGCTGCAGCATGCCGATCTCCATCAGATCTTGCGGGCGACGGCGGAGCGTATAGACTTGTCGAAGCTGACGCGAGCCCACGCCCTGCTGCTCGAACAATGGCGCCTGCACACCGCGGGTGCAAACGTGCGATCGCAGGACATGCTGGAGGACTTTGCCCTTTTGTGGGCGGACTGACTTGAACGGATCCGATACCGATGAGCACCCCTGATCCCAATGCGCCCCGCAAGGGCATCCTGTCGCTGACCATCCGCGAGAAAGGGGCCTTGTACGTGGCCTACATGCCTTTCCTGAAGAATGGCGGGCTGTTCGTGCCCACTCCCAACCAATACAGGCTCGGGGACGAGGTCTTCATGCTGCTCACGCTGCCCGAAGGCAAGGAGAAGCTGCCGGTGGCCGGCAAGGTGGCGTGGATCACCCCGAAGGGGGCGCAGGGCAACAAGACCGCGGGGATCGGGGTGCAGTTCAGCGAGCTCGACAAGGGGGCCACGCGCAACAGGATCGAGACCCTGCTCGCCGGCGTCCTCAAGTCAGACCGCGCGACCCATACGATGTAGCGGCAGATCCTCGCACGGCGTGCCGCCGTGCCGAGGCGGCCCGTGCAGTCGCCGCGCAGTTTTCAGTCCCCGCACGCAGACGCATGAACGCGACGCCAGCGCTGTTTGTCGACTCCCATTGCCACATCCCCATGCTCAGCCTCGGCCGCACGGAGGAGGGGGTGCGGTCCGTGCTGCGCCAGGCGGCCGAAAACGGCGTGGGCCACTTCCTCTGCGTGTCGGTCGATCTCGAGTCGATGCCCGGCGTGATACGGCTCGCCGAGACGCACCGGAACGTGTTCGCCTCCGTGGGCATACATCCGAATACGGACGCGGACCAGGACACCTCCGCCGAGCAACTGCTCCGGTACGCCCGGCATCCCAGGGTGATCGCCGTCGGTGAGACGGGCCTGGACTACTTCCGCTCACGGGGAGATCTCGCCTGGCAGCGCGATCGATTCCGCCGCCACATCGATGTCGCGCGGCGATGCCGCAAGCCGCTGATCATCCACAGCCGTGATGCCCGGGCGGACACCCTGCGCATCCTTCGCGAGGAGCGCGCGGAGGCGGTGGGGGGCGTGATGCACTGCTTCACGGAGGACCTCGATACCGCCGTGCAGGCCATGGCGCTCGGATTCCTCATCTCGTTCTCGGGCATCGTCACCTTCCGAAACGCCGGCGATCTCCAGGAGGTCGCCCGCGCCGTCCCGGCGGATCGTCTTCTCGTCGAGACGGACTGCCCGTACCTCGCCCCGGTGCCCTATCGTGGCAAGGAGAACCAGCCGGCCTACGTGCGGCACGTCGGCGAGTTCATCGCCACACTGCGCGGGGTCCCCGTCGAGGCGCTCGCGCGTCAGACCACCGAGAATTTCTTCCGCCTGTTCAAGGCCGCCACCCGCAGCGAACCGACCGTGGCCTGATATCGGTAACTCCTGAGAATTCATTTGTATCACGCTGATATAAAGATGTTTTTCGCGCGATCCTGCGATTCCTTCGAAGTCCTCTCCGCCGACCGGACATGTCCGCCGGGGCGCCGCGCAGGCAATTTTTTTCCCGACGGATCCTCTCACCGGAAAACCTGCGCAAGGACACGTCTGCGCACGTGACCCCTGCCGCTCCCGGGGGGCGATTTAAACAATCATTCAAACGATTAAATATTCGTTGAACCGGTGCGGCGACGCCTGTATCATCATCGAGCAGGTCACGGACAGGAGGATGATCATGGCCATCGTCGAGAACCGTCAGCCGGGGGTATCGACACCGATCCCCGAGAGCAAGCAGCGCCTGATCGATGCCACCATGACCGCCATCTTCGAGCATGGCATATCCAACCTGACGCTCGCCAAGATTACTGCGCTGGCCGGCCTCACCGCAGGCACCGTCAACTTTCATTTCACCAGCAAGGAATCCCTGCTGCTCGCCACCCTGCGCAGCGTCGCCGAGGAGTTCGAGCAGGCCATTGCACGCTGTCTCGACAACGCCGGGGAAGATCCGGCCCGGACATTGCTGGACATCATCGACGTCAATCTCGACCCGGAGCTGACGGAGCCACGCAAGGTGGCCGTGTGGTACGCCTTCATGTCCGAGTCGCGCGCCCGACAGGACTATCAGCAGCTCTGCGGCGAGCGCGATGCCGCCTATTTCCGCACGGTGCTGGAACTCTGCGAGCGCATGACCCGCGATCCGCAGGGCAGCGCGCGTCTCGACGCCGAGGCCATCGCCTATGGGCTGGTAGGCCTGATCGACGAGCTCTGGCAGGAGATCATGTTCACGGGCGAGAGGTTCGATCGCGCCGCCGCCCGCAGGCGCTGCCAGGCGTTTCTCGCCAGCATATTTCCCTGGCGGTTCGATTTGCCGGCACCGGCGTCCGCCGCGCGGGATGCGGCCCGCGTGCCGGACGACGACCCGGAGGCGATGGCGCCGGTGTCAGAGGAGGGTCTGATCTATACGCTGCCGGCGTGGATCTATGGGAACGAGGAGTTCCTCGCGCTGGAGAAAGAGCATGTCTTCCTGCCTTCGTGGCAGCTCGTCTGCCATGTCAGCGACATGCCGCAGATCGGGGATTACGTGACCTTCGAGCTGCTGAACGAGCGCGTGTTCGTCGTGCGCGGGGAAGATCGCGAGATCCGCGCCTTCCACAACGTCTGCCGTCATCGCGCGCACGCGGTCGTGCAGGGACAGAGCGGCCGCTGCAAGACCGGACGCATGGTCTGCCCCTACCACGGCTGGACCTACAATCTCGACGGCAGGCGTCACGGCCTCTCGGCCCCGGACACCTTCCGCAGGCACGATGCCTCGCGATTCGGCCTCAAGGGGCTGGACTGCGAGGTCTTTCTGGGCTTCGTCTTCGTGCGGTTCGAGGCCGGCGGATCGTCCGTGGCCGAGCAGTTCGCCCCGTACGCGGAGGAGTTCGCACTGTATCGCACGGCGGAGATGGTGCCGACGAACGATCGCTACAGCGATCACCGGTTCTGGCAGGAGACGGTGGAGATCGACTGGAAGAACGGGGTGGAGAACTACGTCGAGGACTATCACTTTCCTGCAGGCCACCGCGGACTGTCCGCGCTGATGAAGACGCAGTACGACCGCGAATACGCAGGGACCGGCGTGATCCGACTCAGTCACGAGATGCGCGAGAAGGCCGACAGGAACTGGAGCACGCAACGGTACCGAAAGCTGCTGCCCAGATATGAACACCTGCCCGCCCACATGCAGACGCGCTGGACGTACTACGCGATGTTCCCGAACACCTTTTTCGATCTCTTCCCGGAGAAAATGGATTTCTTCCAGATGATCCCGCTGGCCGCGGGGCGCGTCATGCTGCGCGGCCGCTCCTACGGCCTGTCCGACAGTCGCCGCGAGACCAGGGCCGTGCGCTACTTGAGCGATCGCATCAACATGCGCGTGCAGGACGAGGACAACGCGCTCACGCACTCGGTGCAGCGCGGCCTGGCCACCAGCGCCTACGAGGTGGGCATCCTCTCGGACAAGGAATGTCTCGTGAAGCGCTTCCAGGACTGGATCCGTGAACGCCTGCCGGCGTCCCTGCTACTGCGGGCGCCGCCGGCCGGAAGCGTCGCGCTACGCAACGAATCTCTGGCGCGGGCAGGGCGCTGACGCGCACGCCACGGCACGGTGAACGCATGGACCTCGCCCGCCCCGTAGAGCCGGCACGTGCACCCGGGCACGATGCAAGCGATCGGACCCTGCCGGCATGGACCTATTTCGACCAGGAATTCTTCGAACTGGAACGCGAACGGATCTTCATGCGCAGCTGGCAGCTGGTCTGCCACGCCAACGACATCCCGGCGGCGGGCGATTATCACACCTTCTCGCTGCTGGGCGAATCGGCGATCGTGATTCGCGACGAATCAGGCGCGCTGCGCGCGTTCCACAATGTGTGCCGTCACCGGGCGGCGCGGCTGCTGGACGGCGATCGCGGCCGCTGCGAACGCCACATCACCTGCCCGTATCACGCGTGGAGTTATGCCTTCGACGGCAGACTGGTCGGCATTCCGTTCAAGACCCAATACCCGCAGATCCGCGACGGTGATTACGGCCTCGTGCCGATCGACTGCACCGTCTTCCTGGGCTTCGTCTTCATCCGGTTCACGAGCGGCGGCGTGGACCTGGCGGAGGGCGTCGCACCGATGGAGGCCGAGATGCGCCTCTACCGCATCGAGTCCCTGCAGCCACTGGGCAGCGTGTCCGCCCGGCGCTGCCAGACGAACTGGAAGAACGCCTGCGACAACTACATCGACGCGCTGCACGTGCGGGTTGCGCATCGCGGCCTCGACAGCCTGGTCGGGAACACCTATGGCATGGAGGTCAGGACCGAGTCGGTCTACCGCCTGTGGGGGTCGATGGAAGATCTGCCCCGCGCCGGTCTGAGCGTGCGCGCCTACAGGGAGGTATTGCCGCCGGTCGAATTCCTGCCGGAGCAGTACAGGCGGATGTGGCTGTATTACCTGCTGTGGCCGAATCTCACGTTCAATCTCTATCCGGATCAGGTCGAGTTTCTGCAGTTCCTGCCGTTGTCGCCTGTCGAGACTCTGGTACGCGACGCCGCCTACGGCTACCCGGACGAGCGCCCCGCGATGAGGACGGCCCGGGCGCTCAATCTGCGGATCAACCGGCGTGTCGGATTCGAGGACAAGGACCTCATCGAGCGCGTGCAGGCGGGAGTGACTTCGAGCAGCTTCACCGAAGGCGTCCTGGGGCGAAATGAGGTCTGCCTGCGCGCCTACGCGGCCCGGATGCGGGCGACCTTGCCGGTCAGCCGCCTGCGCACAGCGCCGCCGCGCGGCACCGTCGCGGCCTGCAACGAGCGCATGTCCTGACGAAGCGGCCCAGGCCGCGTTCGCGCCCCGGACGCCGTCCTGGCGTCTCCGCGGGAGCCGCGGCCGGCGCGACGAGGCGGCTATCATCATGGTCATCAAATCCGAAAGACGATCCGACGAAGGCGCCCGGCTTCCCATGCTGCTCGGGGTGCTGTTCACCGCCTTCGTGGCGAACATGGGCCTGAGCCTGTCGTACGCCACGCTGATCAACACGCTCGCGGAGTTTCAGGCGGCATCCACGCGCACGGCGCTGCTGTTGAACATGTGGGCGCTTTCGCTGATCTTCTTCTCACACGGTTACCCGGAGATGCTCCGGCGTCTCGGCACGCGCGTGTGCGCCGTGCTCGCGCTGCTGGCATCGGGCGTGGCCATCGCCTTGCTTTCCGTCCCGGGCGCATTCTGGCTATGGCTGATCGCGGAGACGCTGCAGGGCGCCGCGTTCGGACTGTTCTACGTGGCGGCCGAGACCTGGATCAACGGCGCCTGTGGGCACGCCGTGCGCAACCGCATCAATGCCCTGTACCTCTCCGTGCAATCGCTGGGCTTCGCGACGGGACCGATCATCGTCAATGCCGGCAACCTGGAACCGGCCGGGTTCTTCCTGGCGGCGGCCGCGGCAATGTGCGTGGCGACGATCCCGGCGGCTGTCTTCCTCCCGGACGACCGGCAGGCCAGCGTCGGTCAGGCCGCGGTCACGCTACGGCGATTCGTCGAGATCGGCCGCCGGCTGCCCTGGGTGATCGGTCTTGGCGTCCTGACTGGCGCGCTGGACAATTCCGCATGGTCGCTGCTGACGCCCTACCTGCGCACCGCGGGGTATTCCGATCACCTGTCGCTGTACGCGCTGACGGTGTTCGTGTGGGGACAGGTAGTACTGCTGCTGCCGCTCGGGTACCTTGCCGACCGGGTGGGTGAGAGGCGGCTGATGCGGATCCTGTCCGTGTACATCGTGCTGTACGCCCTGGCGTTGACGAAGGCCGAGCTCCTGCGGCCGGGAATCCTGCTCGCGCTCACCTTCCTGTTCGGGCCCGCCTGCTTTAGCATCTATGGCGCGGCACTGGCGCTGGCGGGAAAGACCGTCGGTCGCGAACAATTGCCGATCGCCAGCGCCAGCCTCGTGACCGGATGGTGCCTCGGCGGATTTCTCGGTGCGGTGATGATCGGATCCGGCATGGATTTTCTCGACGCCAGGACCTTTCCCTTGGCGCTGCTCGCGCTCGCCGCGGGGGTAACGGTGGTCGTGGCACGCATGAGGCCGATCACCCGCGGCGTGCAACCGGAAGCAGCCGGCGAACTGCCGTCGGCCACGAACTGCCTGCGAGAGCAGCCGCCCACGCGCGTTACCTAGCGTGGGCCTGCGCACCGCCGTGCTCAGGCATTGACGTCGACGACGATACGGCCGCGGACCCTGCCGGCCAGTATGTCGGCGGCGGCCGCCGGCAACTCCCGGATCGGAATCGTGCGTGTCATGGATTCCAGCCTGCCGGGATCGATCTCCGAGGCCAGGCGTTGCCAGGCACGCAGGCGTTCCTGCCGCGGCGCCATCACGGAATCGACACCCAGCAGACGCACGCCGCGAAGTATGAACGGCGCGACCGTCGCCGGCAGGTCCATCCCGCCGGCCAGCCCGCAGGCCGTCACGCGGCCGCCATAACGCATCTGAGACAGCACGTTGGCCAGCGTCGTGCCGCCGACGGCGTCCACGGCACCGGCCCAGCGCTCCTTCGCCAGCGGCTTCACCGGGGTCTGAAACTCCCCGCGTGCGACCACGGTCGAAGCTCCCAGCGCCTGCAGATACGGCGCCTCCTCGACGCGGCCGGTGGAGGCAGTCACCGTGTAACCGCGTCCCGCAAGCAATGACACCGCAATGCTGCCGACGCCGCCGGCCGCGCCGGTGACCAGCACGGGACCGCCATCTGGCCGCAAGCCGTCGTCCTCGAGTGCCATGATGCAGAGCATGGCGGTATAGCCGGCGGTCCCGATGGCCATCGCCTGGCGCGTGGAGAGGCGTTCGGGCAGCGGGATCAGCCATTCGCCCCTGACGCGCGCGAGTTGCGCGTAGCCCCCATGATGCCGTTCACCCACGCCCCAGCCGTTCAGTATCACCTTGTCCCCGGGCATGAAGTCCGGGTTCCGGGAACTCTCGACGATCCCCGCGAGATCGACTCCCGGGATCATCGGCGAGACGCGCAGGATCGGCGCTCCGCCGGTGAGCGCCAGCCCGTCCTTGTAGTTCAGCGTGGAATAATCGACTGCAATCGTCACGTCGCCTTCCATGAGAAAGCCCCGATCCAGCTGCCGCAGCTCGAGGACGGGGCCGTTCTCCGTACCGGTGGCCAGCAGGGCGCGGAAGGAGTCGGCCGCATTATCGTGCCGCATGCAATTCGCTCCCGCTGACGCCGGCACCGGGCCGCGATCCTAGACGTTGCGCAGATACCATTCGTAGTCCTGCCGGCCGATCTCGGCATGAAAACGCTCACACTCCCCGCGTCGGCAGATCGCATAGATGCGCGCGAATTCCTCACCCAGATATCCCCGCAGCACCGACCCGCGCTCAAAGGCGTCGAGGGCCTGCTCCCAGCGCGTGGGCAGGGTGATGATCTCGTCGATCACGGCGCCCGACGGCACCATCGGTCCCGGATCGCAACGCCGCGTGAGGCCGTGATGTATGCCGGCCAATACGGCCGCCATCACCAGGTAGGGATTCGCGTCGGCACCGGCGACACGATGCTCCACCCGCACGTCCTTGGCTGCCGCCAGCGGTATGCGCAGTGCGAGCCGGCGATGATTGATGCCCCAGTTGGGGGTCAACGGGACGAACGAGGCGGGCTGCAATCGGCGATAGGAGTTCGCATTGGGCGCGAAGATCGCCATGCCCTCGTCCATGGTCGCGATCAGGCCACCGACGGCATGACGCAGCCGATCGGAGATCGGCAACTCGCCGCGCTCGCCGCCGGCGTCCGCAAAGACGTTGCAACCGCTGGAGTCGAGCAGGCTGACGTGCACGTGCATTCCGGACCCCGCGCTCCCGGCAAACGGCTTCGCCATGAAGCATGCGCCCATCCCGTGCCGGCGCGCCACGCTCTTGACCACCCGTTTCAGCATCAGGGCATGCGCACAGGCCAGCAGCGGATCATCGATGTGATGAAGATTGATCTCGTACTGCCCGGGTGCGAACTCCGCCAGTGCCGCGCTCGCGGGGATCCCCTGTTCGCGGCAGGCGGCGTCCACTTCGGCGAAATACGCGTCGAGATCGGCAAGATCATCGAGACTGTTGTACTGCGGACCGTCCTGAGGCAGGGACGTGCCCGGGATCCGTCCCAGTCGCGGTCGCGGCGTCTCGGCGGCAGCGCCGTCGAGCAGATAGAACTCCAGCTCGATGGCGACCACCGGCCGCAACCCCATCCTGGCCAGGAGCTCCGCGGCGCGCTCCAGCACGTGGCGGGAGTCGGCGAAATAGGGCATGCCCCTGACGTCGTACATGCTGACCATCGTCTGCGCAGTGGGGCGGTTCGCCCAGGGCACCGTTGCGGTGGTGCCGGCGATGGGCCGGCAGATCATGTCCGGGTCGCCGTCGGCGCTGCCGTTGCTGATGGCATCGATGGTCATGCCCTTGCTGTCGAGCAGGGCGGTCGCGCCGGGCAGACTGACGCCGGGCTCGAAGACCTTCCGGATGTCCTCGCGGCCCACGCGCTTGCCACGCAACATGCCGTTGATGTCGGCGAACAGCACCTCGATGAGTTCGGTCCGAGGCTGCCGCTCGAGCAGGCGATCGATGGCCGCGGTGGGGTACGCACCGCGCCGACGGCGGCGCGGTGCTGGCGCCTCGTTCTTCCGGCCGCGCCTGTCAGTGCCCATGGATTCATGCCTTCCGCGAGGAGTCGAGGATGCGGGCCCGACGCCAGGCAATCGCCGCCCTCGTGCCCTGGCTGGCCACCATATCGTAGAACGCCCGCGATTCCGGCGTATCGCTCGCCTCGACGATCACGTCCAGTTCCAGCGCCTGCTCCATCGCCTGGCGCATGCCCATGATATCGTAACTGCGATTCACCGCCTGCTTGGTGAGCGCGACCGCCAGGCGGCCATTGGTGGCGATGTCGCGCGCCATGGCGAGGGCGGCGTCCAGCACCGCCTCGTCGGGGACCACCCGATTGACGAGCCCCATGGCCAGGGCACGCTCGGCGGACACCTGGTCGTCGCCGATCATCAGCAACTCCTTGGCGAACTTCGCCCCGACGAGCCAGGGGATGATCATGGTGATGATGCCGCTGCCGAATTGCACCTCCGGGGCGCCGAACCGGCAACCGGAACCCGCGACCGTCAGGTCACAGGCGAGCGCCATCTCCATCCCGCTGCCGAGGCAATGGCCGTGCACGGCCGCCAGCGTCGGTTTCGGCGAGCGCCAGAAGCGCATGATGACGTCGAAATCCCGCTGCAGCATGCGCCGGAGGGCGTCGACATCCCGCCCGGATCCTTCCTCGCCGGTGTCCAGATCGAATCCGGCGGAGAAGGCGCGCCCGGCGCCGCTGAGGACGATGGCGCGGATCGCCTCGTCCGCCTCCGCACGGTCCAGGGCCGCGTTCAATTCCCCCACCATCCGGTTGTTGACGGCGTTGAGTTTCTCGGGCCGGTTCAGGGTGAGCAGCGCGACCGGACCGTCGACGGCGTAGATCAATGTGGACATGGAATTCTCATCCCGAAGGCTGCGTGATCCGGAGCCATGCCGACTTCGTCTGCGTGTAGCTGAGCAGGCTGTCGAAACACTTGTCCCTGGCGTTGCCTGATTGCTTGTAGCCGCCGAAGGGCTGGGTCATGTCGCCCTCGTCGAAGCAGTTCACCCACAACACGCCCGCCTCGATCTCGCGGATGAGCCGGTGCGCCGTGGCGAGATCACGCGTCCAGATCCCGGCGGCGAGTCCGTAGATCGTGTCGTTGGCGATGTCGATCGCCGCGTCGAGATCCTCGAACGGGATGACGCATGCCACCGGCCCGAATATCTCCTCGCGGGCGATCGTCATGCCGTTGTCCACGCCCGTGAACAGGGTGGGGTTGACGTAGGCGCCGCAGCCCAGCCCGGACGGCACATCGCCTCCGAAGCGCAGCCGGGCTCCCTCGCGCCGGCCGGTATCGATGTAGCCGAGGACGCGCCGCTGGGCACCGCGATCGACGAGCGGCCCCATGCTGGTGGCGGGATCCAGGGGGTCGCCGGCGCGATACGCGTTCGCGCTCACCGCGATGAATCGTTCCACGAACTCCTCGTGTATCCGGCGCTCGACCAGCAGTCTCGACCCGGCGTTGCAGACCTCCCCCATGTTGGCGAAGATGCCATTGCAGGCCGCCGCCACGGCACGGTCGAGATCGGGCGTGTCGGCGAGGAAGATCTGCGGGGACTTGCCGCCGCACTCGAGCGCGACGCGTTTCATGTTCGAAAGGCCGGCGTATTGCAGCATCAGCTTGCCCACGGCGGTCGAGCCCGTGAAACTCACCTTGGCCACCTCCGGATGCAGCGCGAGCGCCTTGCCCGCGATCTCGCCCGGTCCGTTCACGACGTTGAAGACCCCCGGTGGTCCGCCCGCCTCCAGGAAAAGCCGCGCCAGCTGCAGGGCGCTGAGCGGGGACTGCTCGGCGGGCTTCAGGACCACGGTATTGCCTGCCGCCAGCGCCGGCGCCACCTTCCAGGTCGCCATCAGCAACGGGTAGTTCCACGGCGAGATGGCCGCCACCACGCCCAGCGGCTCGCGCAGCACGAAATGCATGACGTCGGGCGCCGTGCTGGTGACCGCGCCATCGACCTTGTCGACGCACTCCGCCATGAAGCCGATGGTGTCGATCACGGCGGGCAGATCGACGTTCAACGCGTCCGCGATGGGCTTGCCCATGTCCAGCGTGTCGAGGAGCGCGAGTTCCGCGGCGTGTGCCTCGATGAGTTCGCGCCATCGATACAGGATCTCCATGCGCCGGCGCGGGGGCAGGCGTGACCAGCATCCGGATCGAAACGCGCGCCTTGCCGAGGCGACCGCGCGATCGACGTCGACACCGGCCGCGGACGAGACCGTCGCCAGGACGCTGCCATCGGCCGGGTTGATGGTCTCGAATACGCCCCCGGTCATCGAGTCCAGGAAATGGCCATCGATCAGCATCCGGGTCTCGGGCCGCAGGCGCGCGGCCAGCGCCCGCCAGTCCTCCCGCGAAAGCGAGCGCGCGGCGCCGAGGTTCACGCGCGATCTCCGCCGCGGTGTTGCAGGGCGCGCGTGACGATCAGGGCATCGACGGCGAGGCATCCCCGGGCACTCAGGATCACCGGGTTGAGATCGATCTCGGCGATCATCTCGCGCAGATGATGCGCGACCACCGACAGGCGCGCGGCGGCCTGGCAGTACGCGTCGACGGCCGGCGCCGGCGCGCCGCGGGCGCCAT
Organism: Gammaproteobacteria bacterium; assembly: GCA_022071965.1. Classification (GTDB taxonomy): domain Bacteria; phylum Pseudomonadota; class Gammaproteobacteria; order JAJPIJ01; family JAJPIJ01; genus JAJVHZ01. The sequence goes on along the minus strand of JAJVIQ010000020.1, from coordinate 30,692 downwards.
CGAGCAGCGGGCGCATGCGCAAGGTATCGAGCAGCCGGCGGGCCGTGCCCGTGCCGAAGGGCGGCAGCGCGAAGCGCACGTCCCTCAGCGTCTCGGCGTGGACCCCGCCGAAGCCGAGCATGACCAGGGGCCCGAACTGCGCGTCGTTGACCATGCCGAGGATCATCTCCACGCCCGGATCGCGGATCATCGGCGCGACCAGCACGCGCCCGCCCAGACGACGCGCGAGTGAACGATAGGCCACGCGACAGCCTTCCTCGTCGGCGACATCGAGGATCACCCCGCGGACATCCGTCTTGTGCGCGATGCCGGCGCGCGCCGTCTTCATCACGACGGGAAAGCCGAGCGCCGTCGCTGCGGCGACCGCCGCCGCCTCGTCTTCCGCCAGCCGTCCCCGGTTCATCGGCAGGCCCGCCTCGGCGAGCAGCTCCATGCTCGTCGCCTCGTCCGGCGTCCCTTCATCGGCGAGGCGCCACCGCCAGCGCTCGAGGATCGCGGGATCGACATCCGGGGGCGGCGACTCCACGCGGTGCGTGAAGTCGCGGTAGGCCAGGAGGCAGCGTGCGCCGATCAGAAACGGCGCCAGCCCGTCCAGCACCGGGAATCCTTGCCGGGTGAGGCGCGTCACCAGCGGATCGGCACCGGTCCCCTGGTGATTGGAGACGAGAAATACCGGCTTGCCGGTCGCGGCATGTGCATGCTGAAGATACCCGGCGTAACCGGGATAGATGCGCCCGTCCGCGACGCGATCGTGCACCACGGCGCCGAACGCGGCCGCGGGGTCCTTCAGCATGATCGCGAAACAGTCGGCGATGGTCTCGTGGGCGTCCGGGCCGCCGGCGCTCCAGGCGTCGAGCGGATTGACGGCCGGCAGCCCGGGATCGAGCATCGCGGCGAGCTTGCCGCTCGTACCGGCGGAGAGCTCGGCCAACGGCACCTCGAGCTCCGCGGCCACATCGATGAGCAACTGTCGCTCGCCGCCGGAATCGTGAATGCTGACCAGGCCTCCGGCGGCAACCGGGTGCGGCTGCGCGAACATGACGAGCGCGGCCGCCAGCTCGTCCATGTCGCGTACGCGCTGGATCCCGTAGCGGTCGAACAGTGCGTCGTAGCTCGTGTCGCAACCCGCCAGCGCGCCGGAGTGCGATACGGCCAGACGCGCGGACATATCGGTGCGCCCGACCTTGATCGCCACGATCGGGATCGATCGGCGGCGGGCCTTCCCGAACGCACGAATCATCGCGTCGGGATCGCGGACGGTCTCCATGAACAGCCCGACGACCCGCGTCTCGGGCTGCTCCAGCGCGAAATCGAGATAGTCGGCCATCGTGACCGACAACTCCTGGCCCGGGGAGATCGCCAGATTGAACTGCAATCGCTCGTCGGTGTCGAGGATGCCGCACAGCCCGGCGCCGGAGTGGCTGATGAGCGTCACGTTGCCGCGGTCGCCGTGCCGCCGCGTCTCGAAACCGTAGGCCCACACCCGATCGGTGAAATTGCAAAAGCCCATGCCGTTGCCGCCGCAGGCGACGACCCCGGCCCGCAGCAATCGCGCCCGCACGCGTTCGCGCAGGGGCGGATCTCGGTCGCTGTCCAGCACCAGCGCCGACAGCAGGGTCACGGCGCGCACGCCATGATCCAAGGCATCGTCGAGAGCGGCTTCCATGCGTGGGTCGCCGAGCGCGAAGATCGCGTGCTCCACGCGCCCCGGCAGATCGGCGAAGCCGGCGAAACAGGGGATCCCGTGAATCTCGCGATGACGCGGGTTGATGGCGTACAGCGCCCCGGCGTAGCCGCCTTGGATCAGGTTTCGCAAGGTCTGGTTGCCGACTGCCCCGTCGCGAGGCGTGGCGCCGACGACCGCGATCGATCGCGGCCGCAACAGCGGGTCCAGACGTCGCGCCGAAATCCCGGGTGGCGGACTCAATAATCCGCCGCCGGCGTCTGCCGCCGTCTCGGCGGGTCGTAAAACGTCCCCGCCACGACCCGGCAGCGCGCCATCTTTCGTTCCCATTTCAGTTCGCGCTTGTAGTAGATCTCCACCCATAGGTCATCGCCCTGCGTGCCGTAAGGGGTCTGCAGCGAGGCCAACGCGATGTTCGCCTTGGCCGTGGGTGACCATGCGGCCGAGGTCACATGTCCGACGACCTTGCGCCGGCCGTAGTAGACGAAGGAATCGGTCGCCGGCGTGCTGCCGTCGATGTCGAGCCTCACCAGCTGGTAACGCGACCCGCGGCGCTGTTCCTCCGACAGTGCCCGCCGGCCGGTGAAGTTCGCCTTGCGAAAATCCACGTGGCTGGCCAGGCCCAGCTCCAGCGGGGATCGGCCGCGCCCCGGGCGCACCGCCTGATCCGCTGGCACGAAGTCGACGTTGGCCTGGATGAAGCCGGCCTCGATGCGCGCCACGTCGAGCGCCTCGCTGCCGATCGGCATGATGGCGTAGTCGCCTCCCGCCTCGATCAGGGCGTCCCAGATGGCACCGGCTGCATCCGGGTGCATCCACAGCTCATAGCCCAGATCGCCCGTGAAGCCCGTACGCGAGATCATGAACTCATGCCCCTGGAAGGACGTACTCATCAGGTGAAACGGCCTGAGCATCTCGATGGCCCCGATGCCGAGGCCCCGCAGCACGGCGCAGGACGTGGGGCCCTGCAGGGCCAGCGCCGCGACATGCCCGGTCTCCTCCTCGATGCCGACGTCGAACCCGAGCGCCGATGTCAGCAGCCAGTCGTAATGCCGCTCCTGCGAGCAGAGCCGGTATTCCTGCCCGGCAAGGCGGAACAGAGTGCCGTCGTCGATGAGCTGCCCGGCGTCATCGCACCACAGGCAGTACGCGACCCGACCCACCGCCAGCGCGCCGATCTCGCGCGTCAGCAGACGATTGAGATAGGGAACGCAGTCCGGCCCGCGGATGCGATACTTCGTCATCGGCGTGATGTCGAAGATCGAGGCGCTGTTGCGGATGGCGAAGTACTCGAATTCCACCTCCGTCAGCCGCGAAGGCGCCGTGTAACCCTTCCACGCATACCACTCGTTGCAGGTGCTGGCAGCGACCAGGCGGGAATGAAAGGGCGTGTGCTGCAGCGGTGTACGGAAATGCCCGGTGCTCATGGCGATGCCGCTCCGCCCAGGATCGCGCCGGCCGCGTTCCTTCCGACGCTGCCCATGACGCCGCCGCCAGGATGCGCGCCGGCGCCGCAGAGATAGAGCCCCGGCAGCGGCGTCGCATACTGCGCCGCACCGGGCACCGGCCGCAACATGAGAAACTGATCGAGAGCCAGCTCGCCGTGATGCCAGTGTCCGCCGGTCATGCCGAACCGCCGCTCGATATCGACGGGCGTGAGGAGCTCGGCGGCAAGGATACAGTCGCGGATGTCCGGGGCATACTGGGCCAGGGTATCGATCAGCAGATCCCTGTACTTCCCGCCGACCTGTTCCCACCCGGCGCGCAGGTCATGGGGGGCGTACTGCACGATGGCTGACAGGACATGCTTGCCGGGCGGTGCCAGCGAGGCGTCATGGAGCGTGGGGATGACCATCTCCATGACCGGGGCAGGGGAGTAGTCGCGATACTTGGAGTGATCGAAGGCCTGCTCGAGGTAGGAGAGCGTCGGCGCGATCAGCAGGCGATTCCCCATGCTGGCGGGCTCCAACCCGTTGAAGGCCGGCAGCCGATCGAGGGCGAGATGCAGCTTGGCCGCCGTGCCCCGCATGCGTATGTTCTTCACATAACGCGCGAAACCGGCCTCGAGACGGCCGGCGCCCAACAGGCCGAAGAACGTGGTCCTGGGGTCGGCATTGGAGACCACCGTCCCGGCCCGCAGCATCTCGCCATCAGCGAGCTCGACACCGGTCACATGGTCGTGTTCCACGAGGATGCGGGCGACGCGAGCGCCGGTACGAATCTCGGCCCCGAGGGCCTGCGCCGCGCCGGCGAGCGCGCGTGACACGGCGGCCATCCCGCCCTGCGGCAGCGCGGCCCCCACCGCGCGCGGGGTACACGCGCCGCTCAACCGGTACAGATACGACAGCACGGTGTTCGGCGAGCGCGGACCCATGTGCGTACCGAGCACGGCGTCGAGCCCGATCGCAGCCTTCAACAGCGCGTGCTCGAAGGTTTCCTCGAGCACGTCGTAGATGTTGATGGCGGCGATGCGCAGGAACTCCTGCATGTCCGGGCGGCCCATGCGGCGGATGCTCCACCCCAGCCTGGCCAGCGCGAGCTTGTCGCGCCAGTCGTTATCGGCGAGCCGTGGCGGGCGTTGATCGAAAAGCGGCACCAGCAGGCGCGCGAACCGCTTCATCCGCATGTCGAATTCCGCGAGTGCCGCCGTGTCGCCCGCCGAGACGCCCGCGCCCGAGACGCTCGCGCCTCCATCGGCGATGCGCAGGTGCCTGCCATTGGTCGACAGCGCGATGGTGTCGAGTCCGGCGGCGGCCCAGCGCAGGCCGTGCCGGGCGAGGGCGAGCTCCCCGATCACCCGTGGATTGAGCTGATAACAGAGGTGCGCGCATGCCGAGACGGAAAAACCCGGCGCGAACTCGGCCGTCGTCGCCGCGCCGCCGACGGCGGCCGCGGCCTCCAGCACCAAGACCTTCCGCCCCGCCCTGGCCAGGTAGGCCGCGCATGCAAGCCCGTTGTGTCCGGCCCCGATGACGATGACGTCGCAATCTCTATTCATCGCTGGCATCCCCCGGGACGGTATTCGCACGGCGCAGATCGCGCAGGATCTCGCGCGCGGCGTTGGCTCCGGGCGCCGCCATCACGCCGCCGCCGGGGTGCGTGCTGGATCCGCACATGTACATGCCCTTCAGCGGCCCGCGATACTGCGCGTAGCCCGGGAAGGGGCGATTGAACAGCAGTTGATCCATGGTGAGTTCGCCCTGGAAGATGTTGCCTTCGGTCAGGCCGACCTCGTTCTCCAGTTCGCGTGGCGTACGCACTTCCGCATGCAGAATCAGATTTTCGAAGTCCGGGCTGTACCGGGCTATCTGGTCGGTGACCGTCTTCCCGAAGGCCTGCCGGTCCGCGTCGGTCCAGTCGCCGGTGGCGAGACGGGGCGGGGCGTATTGAACGAACACCGTCATGTAATGCTTGCCGGGCGGGGCCATCGTCGGATCGATCTGCGTGGGTATCAGCATGTCGACGTATGGATCCTGCGACCAGCGTCCGTTCTTCCAGTCGTCGTAGGCCCGCTCCATGCGCTCGAGCGAGTCGGTGAAGTGCATGTCCCCGGTCATCAGCGGACTGCCTCCCGGCAACGCCGGGAAGCTCGGCAGTCCGTCGAGCGCGATGTTCAGTTTTCCCGAGGAGCCGCGGATCTTGAAATTGCGCACCTTGCCCAGGAAATCCGGCTGCAGATCGCCCTCGTCGAACAGCTTCAGGAAGGTCCGCTTCACGTCGAGATTGGAAACGACGATGTCGGTCTCGTACTCCTCACCGTTGCGCAGGGCGACCCCGGCGACACGGCCTCCGCGCACGCTGATGCGTGCGACATCGGCATCCGTGCGGATCTCGCCGCCGTAGGACTGCAGCGCCGCTCCCAGCGCCTTCGTGATCGCGCCCATGCCGCCGCGCGCGAAGCCCCACGCGCCGATGCTGCCGTCGATATCCCCCATGTAGTGATGCAGGAGCACGTACGCCGTGCCGGGGGAGTAGACCCCCAGGGCCGTGCCGATGATGCCGCTGCCGGCGAAGTGCGCCTTGACGACGTCGCACTCGAAATACTCGTCGAGAAAATCGCCGATGCTCATGGTCCAGAAGCGGAGCGTGTCGTACATCTGGCGCTCGCCGAGGTCGTGGAACTTCCTCAGCAGGTAGAGCAGTTCGAACACGTCCCGCGGTCTGAAGGAAGCCGGGTCCGGCGGCGTTCGCAGCAGCAGGGGCCGGATGAAGCGGGTCTGCTTCATGACGTCGACTTCGTAGCGATCGTAGGCGTCGGCGTCGCGCCTGCTGTGACGGGCAATCTCGCGGCGCTTGACCTCGTGATCGTTGTAGTTGCCGAAATAGCCGCCGTCGCGGGTGAAGGTGATGCCGCCGCCGTAGGGGATCACCTGCAGGCCGTGCCGGGCGAGTTCCAGGCTGCGGTAGATCTCGGGCCGGAACAGGCTGCAGACGTAGGAGCAGTTCGAATACGTCCAGCCCTTGTGCAGCTCGCGGCTGACCGCGGCGCCGCCGATGTACGGGTTGCGCTCGAGAACGAGCACGCGCAGCCCGGCCTTGGCCAGGAACGCGGCGCTGGTGAGCCCGTTGTGGCCCGCGCCAACGACGATCGCATCGTACTTCTTCACGCTACCCTCGGGAGCAGAGGCCCGTTCGCCCGTCCTTCGCCATCATGCCTGGCACATGCCGTTCGGCGCGAGCTTCCTCAACGTCATGTCGACGGCCTTCTCGAAGCGCTCCAGGGTCTGCGCCAGACAGGCCTCGTCGTGCGCCTCGCAGATGAACCAGGGTTCACGCGAATCCGGCTCGCACAGGATCCCCAGGTCGTGCAGTGTCGGGGCCATGGTGTCGTAGAAGGTGTAATCGGTGTTGACCCAGTCGCGGTAATTGGTCGGGGGCGTCTCGCTGAAGAACAGGCCTCCCATCGACGGGTGACCGACGAACGAGTGCGCGATGCCGCGCCGGGCGAGGATCCGCCCGATCCCCGTCTGCAAGGCGCGGCCATAAGCCGCGATGGTCTCGAGCGCGGGCGTGTCATCGAGGATCTGCAGCGTGCGCCCGGCGGCCGCGAGCGATACGGGGTGCGCCGTGTAGGTACCGCCGTGCACCACTCCGTTGCCGAGCTTGCGCATCACGTCCTCGCGGCCGGCCAGTACGGAGATCGGATAGCCATTGGCCATCGCCTTGGCGAACGTGCAGAGATCGGCCTTCACGCCCATCAGCTCCTGCGTCCCGCCGCGGGCGACGCGGAAACCCGTCTTGACCTCGTCGACGATCATCAGCACGTCGTACCTGGTGCACAGGGCGCGCACGTCCTGCATGTACTGCCTCTCGGCCGTGAGCGCGCAGCAGTTGCCCATGATCGGCTCGATCAGCAGCGCCGCGATCTTGTGTGCATGATTCTTCAGCACGGCCTCGAGCTTGCCGGCATCGTTCAGCGGCACGGAGTAGATGAGGCTGCGCAACAGCCAGGGCACCCCTTCGCTGTAGGGCAGGAGATCCGGATCGCCCTGCGCCGGCGTCCAGCCCTCCACCGCGGTGTACCAGAGCGCGGCGTCGAAGACGCCGTGGTAGCCGCCCTCGACCACCACGTATCCCTCGCGCCCGGTGTAGGCCCGGGCCAGCCGCAACGCGGCCATGACCGCCTCCGTGCCGGAGTTCGAGAACCGCACGAGCTCCGCGGCCGGGACCATCTTCGCGACCCGGCTGGCCACTTCGTATTCGCGTTCCGTGGCAAGGGCGAACACACCGCCAACCTCCATGCCGGCGCGCGCCGCCTCATCCACGCGCGGATCGGCATAGCCGAGGATGCACGGTCCATAGCCCAGCCGGTAGTCGATGTACTCGTTGTCGTCGATATCCCAGACGCGCGCGCCGCGCCCGCGCTTCACGTAGATGGTCTTCTCCGGCCCCCAGTACCGGAAATTCGACGCCACGCCCAGGGGCAGGCGGGTCAATGCCTTCCGGAATTGCTGGTTAGAGCGAGTGATGGTTCGCGCCATGGTTCACCTGCCTGGATTCGTGACACCTGATCGGCCGTCCTATGCAAGCCGTCACGATGCCACACGGGGACATCGCGTGTCCACACAAATATGAATGAATTTTCATTCATTTTTGTTGCGCCCGTGGCATTCCGAATGTAGTATCTCGACACCGGACAGCCACGGCGTCACTGCCCCCGCCACGGATCATCGACTTGCGCGGAAGAGGGCAGAAGGAAGGGCAGCAATGAAGCGTAACGCAGCGCAGCATCCGCCGTTGAGGCGCCGCCAGGCCGCCAAGGAGCAGCGCCGGCTGCAGCTGATCAAGGCCACCATCGATGCGGTGGCCAGGCGCGGGTTCGCCGGCACGAACATCAGCGACGTCGCGCGCGCGGCCGGAATGAGCCAGGGGATGGTCAATCTGCATTTCGAGAGCAAGGAGAAACTGCTCGTGGAGACGCTTCGATTCCTGGCTGACGAGTACAAGAGCGCGTGGGAGACGGCGCTCGAGCGGGCCGGACCGACGGCGGCGAAAAAGCTCGCGCAACTGGTCGAGCTGGATTTCACACCTGCCCTCTGTGATCGCAGAAAACTCGCCGTCTGGTTTGCGTTCTGGGGCGAGGCGCGTTCGCGCCCGACGTATTTGCGCCTTTGCAAACAGCGCGATCAGGAATACGACGAGGCCCTGCACGGGCTTTGCAGGCAGGTGATCGTCGAGGGGCGTTACAAGCACGCCGACGCCGACGTCATAGCCAGCAGCCTGGCGGCCCTGACCGACGGACTGTGGATGGACATCCTCATCTCGCATCGCTCGATGAGCGCCAGCCGCGCGCGCCGGATCAGCTTCGCCTATCTCGCAAACGTGTTCCCCGGGCACTTCACCGACGAGGGCGTCGTCGCCTGAGGCCGGCGGACATGCATATCCCCCTGACCGATCAAGCGCGCGCCTGGCAGGAGCGCATCCGAACGTTCGCCGAGGATGAGCTGCGCCCATGGGAAGTGCATGCCGAGCTGCACGACGGCGAATTGCCGGCGGAGCGCAGACAGGCGCATCGGCAGCGCGCGCTGGAGCTCGGTCTGAGCCGCATGGACGTGCCGGCCTCGCGCGGCGGCATGGAGCTCTCGGTGCTGGCGCAGGTGGCCGCCTGGGAGCAGCTCGGCACGGTCACCAATGCGCTCGGCTGGTGCTTCTCGGAACCCCACCGCTGGATGTTCGAGGTCTGCTCCGAGGAGCAGATCCGGGAATACGTGATGCCGCTGGCCGACGGGACCAGGCACGAGTGTTACGCGATTACCGAGGCGGAGTCGGGTTCGGAGGTCATCATCAACACCACCGCCGAGCCCACCCTCGAGGGCTATCGCATCAACGGAGAGAAATGGTACGTCACCAGCGCCAATCTCGCCGACTACTTCATACTGCAGGCACGCATCGCCGGCGGTGTCGAGGACGGCGAGCAGGCATTGTTCTTCATAGACATCGACACCCCGGGCGTGGAGCTGGTGCGAACGCCGCGGTTCAGCCACACCTTTGCGGCGCATCACCCGGTCTACCGGTTCAACGGCGTGCACGCGCCATCGTCGAATCGCATCGGTCGCCCCGGCGACGGGATGCGCTACACCCATGCCTGGTTTCGACGCGAGCGCTTGATGATCGCCGCCCGCTGCTGCGGCGCGGCAGCGCGCCTCATCGAGGAGGCGGCGGCGTTCGCCCGTGATCGGCGCATAGGGGAGGGCCGGCTCGCCGACCAGCAGTCCATCCAGTTCATGCTCGCGGACTGCGCGACGGAACTGCTCGCGGCGCGGCTGCTCACGTACGAGACAGCGGGTGCCCATGACCGCGGCGAGGATCTGCGGGTACTGCACGGGCGCTGCGCGATGGCGAAACTGTACGCCTCGGAGATGGCCAACCGCGTCGCCGACCGCGCGGTGCAGATCTTCGGCGGACGCGGCTACATGCGCGAGAATGTGGCGGAACGTTTCTACCGCGAGTTGCGCGTCGACCGGATTTGGGAGGGAACGAGCGAGATCCAGCGGCTGATCATCGCCCGGGGTTTGCTGAAACGCGGAATGAAGGGAGTTTGATCGACAGGACCGATCCACGCCACACGAAACGTACCCGAGGAGGCCTCGCCATGAGAAATATGCTTGGGGTGTTGATTGCACTTTGCGGATTCGCCGGTGCCGCGCCCGCCGCGGAGGAGAAGGTTCTCAATCTGTACAACTGGACGGACTACATCGGCGAGACGACCATCGCCGATTTCGAGAAGGAAACCGGGATCAAGGTCAACTACGACACCTACGACAGCAACGAGACGCTGGACGCGAAGCTGCTGACCGGCAACACGGGCTACGACGTGACCTTTCCCTCGGCAAGCTTCTTTGCCAGGCAGATCCAGGCCGGCGTTTTCCAGAAACTCGACAAGAACGTGCTGACGAACTGGGGCAATCTCGACCCCGATCTGCTCAAGGAGCTGGCCGCCTATGACCCGGGCAACGAGTACGCCGTCCCCTACATGTGGGGCACGAACGGCTTCAGCTACAACGTCGAGATGATCAAGGCGCGCATGCCCGATGCACCCGTGGACAGCCTGGACATGCTGTTCAAGCCGGAGGTCATCTCCAAGTTCGCCGACTGTGGCGTGTCCTTCCTCGATTCGCCCGAGGACGTCATACAGCTCGCACTGAATTACCTCGGGCTGGATCCGAACACCAAGAACGTCGATGACCTCAAGAAGGTGGAGGACCTGCTGATGGCCGTGCGGCCCTACGTGCGCCGGTTCGATGCCTCGGCATACCTCGACGGACTGCCCAATGGCGACGTGTGCATCGCCATGTCGTGGTCCGGTGACTTCGCGGTCGCGAACAACCGCGCCATCGAGGCCGGCTCGAAGGTGACCCTCGACTACACCGTGCCGAAGGAAGGCGCCAACATCTGGTTCGACGGCATGCTGATCCCCAAGGACGCGCCGCACCCGCAGAACGCCATGCTGTTCCTGAACTTCATGCTGCGCCCGGATGTGATGGCCGCCTGCACCAACTTCACCTACTACGCCAATTCGAACCGGGCATCCTGGAAACTCGTGAAACCGGAGATACTCGACGATCCGAGGATCTTCCCGACCATGGAGACGCGCAGGAATCTCTACGGTTCGAACCTCGTCTCCGACGAGATGCTGCGCGCGCGCACGCGCCTGTGGACGAAGATCAAGACGGGCCAGTGAGGCGTCCCGCGGTCCGTGCGGCGGGCCCGCGCCCTTGGGCCCCGGCGTGCCCGTGAGCGCCGGCAGTCGCGATGGCGAGGCGGCGCCCGCGCAGGCCGCGGATGTCCATATCGGCTGGGCAGGCCTGCAGGTCCGTGCCGCCGCCGTGCTCGGCGCCGGCGTCATGGGCGCGCAGATTGCCGCGCACCTCGCCAACGCGGGCATCGAGACGCTGTTGTTCGATCTGCCCGAGGCCGGTGATCCGCGCGGCCTGGCCCGGCGGGCGATCGCGGGGCTGGCCGCGGTCGATCCCCCGCCGCTGGCGGGCGGGCAGTTCGCCGCCCGCATCAGGCCCTGCGGCTATGACACGGATGCCGGCCTGCTGCAGGACTGCGATCTCCTCATCGAGGCGATCGCGGAACGCCTGGACCTGAAGATCGGCCTGCTGCGCCGTATCGCGCCGAGCGCGGGGCCGCAGACGGTGCTGGCCACCAACACCTCGGGCCTGAGCATCGAGGCGATGGCGGACGCGCTGCCCCGCCCGCTGCGGGCGCGCTTCTGCGGGATCCATTTTTTCAACCCGCCGCGCTACATGCGGCTGGTGGAACTCGTACCATGCGGCAGCACGGATCGCGCGCTGCTGGACGCCATCGAGACCTTCCTGGTCATGCGCCTCGGAAAGGGGGTGATACGCGCCAGGAACACGCCGAATTTCATCGGCAACCGGATCGGCATCGCCGCGCTGGCCATGTCGATCCACCATGCCGATCGGCACGGCTTGCGAGCGGATCTGGCCGATGCCCTGAGCGGCGCGCCTGTCGGCCGGCCGAAGAGCGCCACCTTTCGCACCGTCGACATCATCGGGCTGGATACATACGCGCACGTGCTGGAAGGACCGTCGGCGCGGCTCGCCGGGGATCCATGGGTGGCGTACTTCACCCTCGCCCCGTGGCTGCGCGAGCTGATCGGCCGCGGCGCGCTCGGGCGGAAGGCGGGCAGGGGCATTTACAGGAAGGCGGGCGACGCCATCGAAGTCTACGATCGCGGCAGCGGCGGCTACGTGCGCAGCGGCGCGCAGGCGGCCGCCGAGGTCGAAACCATCCTGCGCATGGCCGATCCGTGGGAGCGTCTCGCCGGACTGCGCGCCTGCACGCATCCGCAGGCGCGCTATCTCTGGTCCATCCAGCGCGACGTCCTCCACTACGCCGCGGTGCATCTGGCGGGGATCGCCGACAGCGCGCGCGACGTCGATCTGGCCATGCGATGGGGTTTTGGCTGGCGTCACGGTCCCTTCGAGATCTGGCAGGCGGCCGGCTGGCGCCGCGTGGCGCGACTCATCGAGGCGGACATCGCGGCCGGCGAGGCGCTGGCCCGGATCCCGCTTCCCGGCTGGGTGCACGAGATCGCGGATGCGCACAACGCCGGGGGATCGTGGTCGCCGGGATCGCGCCGGTACCTTCCCCGCCCGGCCCTGAAGGTCTACACGCGCCAGCGGTATCCGGAGCCGCTGTGCGGAGAACCCGCACCGCCGTGCGCGGTGATCTTCGAGAACGCCTCGGCCCGCCTGTGGCGGGCGCATGACGACGTGGCGGTGCTCAGCTTCAACACCCGCCTGAACGTCATCAACGCCGAGATCCTCGAGAGCATGCACCGCGCCGTGGATCTCGCCGAGCGCGGGTTCGCGGGCCTCGTGATATGGCAGTTCGCACCGCCCTTCAGCGCCGGCGCGGATCTCAAGGAATTCAACGCCGTCATGCGAACGCAGGGGCTACCGGGCGTGGAGGCGATCCTGCGCAGCTTCCAGGGCGCAACGCGCCGCCTGCGCGATGCGCAGGTACCGACCGTGGCGGCGGTGCGCGACCTGGCCCTGGGCGGCGCCTGCGAGGTGATGATGCATTGCGCACGCACCGTGGCCTGCACGGACAGCCGGATAGGACTCGTCGAGACCGGCGTCGGGGTGCTGCCGGCCGCGGGTGGATGCAAGGAGATGGCCCGGCGCGTGGTAGCGGGCGGACGCGGGTGCAATCCGCTGGAAGAACTGACGCGCGTATTCGGGCGGATCATGACCGCCAGGCGCTCGGGGAGCGCGGAGCAGGCCCGCGATTTCGGCTACCTGCGGGAGACCGACCTGATCATCATGAATCCCGGGGAACTGCTGCACGTGGCGGTGGGGCAGGCGCGCGCGCTCGCGGAGGCCGGTTACCATCCACCCTGTCACGCGCCGATACCGGTGTGCGGCCGCGACGGGATGCGCCGTTTGAACGAGGACATGCGGCAGGCCCTCGCATCGGGGCGCATGACCGAGCACGACGCATATATCGGCCTGCGCGTCGCGCTGGCCCTGACCGGCGGGGAGATCGAACCCGGGACGCTGGTCGCGGAGGACGCGCTCCTCGACATCGAACGCCGCGGGTTCCTCGAACTGCTGCAGCACCCGCGGACCCAGGCACGCATCCACCACACGCTGACCACGGGCGAGGCGCTGCGCAATTAGGACGCCTTCACGCCACCTGCTCGTAGATGCCGGAGAATTCCGATCCGTTCCAGACGTATATGAGGTACGCGGCGTGCAGACACCCGCTCGCGCCCCGCGGCGAGAACAGTCCGATGCACTGGCCGCCGTCGTCGCGTACGCTGCGGTAGATCACCCCCCGCGAGCCCTGCGCGCGCAGCCCCATGCCCAACGCCCGCGAGGCCGCATACGAGTCCGGCGCAAAGACCGCGCGGTCGACCGCATCCGGCGGCAGGAGATCGTGCAACTGCGCGTCGATCCGGACGTGGTACAGGCGCATCGGCAGATGCATCGGCGGCTCCCGCGTGGCGAGCAGGAAGCGTGCATGATGGTAGCGGGTCTCCGCGACGGCCGTTGCCCGTCGGTTGGCGGCATAAAAGACCCCATAGCTGCCGTCGGAAAAGCGGCTGCCGCCAGGGTTGACGTGCGTGAACGCCGCCATGATGGGTCCGCTGCCGGGCCCGAAGATCCGCTGCTCGCGCGGCACGAGCCCTATCGCGCCCGTCTGGTCGCGCAGTCGATCGTTCGTCAGCGCCTCCAGCGCGTACAACGCGTCGAACTCCTCCGCATCGGCGACACGATCATAGACAAAGACCGTCGGGTAGCGGGTCGGGACGATCCGGTTCGCCGGGTTCCAGCGCACACGGCGCACCCGGATGCTCACGGACCGCCGCCGCCACGCACACCGTCGAGGTAGCGCCGCACGAGATGGAGATCGCTGACGTTCCCCGCCAGCATGCGGGTCAGCGCCGGCTGGCCGCCGAACGGCGGCGCGCTGTTGGGCTTGCGTATCCACGCATCGGCGATCTCCGGCTCCGGAAACAGGATCTGCAGGGACTTGTATATGCCCAGGATGTTCGACAGGCGCTCGAGCGTGTCGCGGGGCAGGACCGCCTTCTCGGGATGCCGGCGCCAGGCGAAGAAGGAGGATCGCGGGGGCTGACCCAGAAGGGTGCGCTGTTCCTCCACGCTCAGGCGCCAGAGCCTGGCGATGCGGGCAAAGGCTCGCAACCCGGCGGCGCCCATGTCGGCCAGCGGGACGTTGGCCGGTTCGGTGGCCGGGATGTCGGGGCGGATTGCCATGACGGCAAGTCTCAATATGGACGTTTCTGCAAAATAATCTCTTATTGGACTACCAGCAAGAGGACGGGCCTCAACTCGATCACGAGAAATCACTTTAATATGTGTTTTATTAATGTCTATATTCAATGTGTTAGAAGACAATACAAACACTGTTGTCATGGCCAGGACACCGCCGTGCCGCATCGCGCCGCCAATGAGGGGGATCGTCCGTGGTCCGGACGCGGCCATCCGGGGGCCGCGACAACTGCGGGGCCGGCGGTCCGTCCGCCGCGCCGGGGGCCGCCTCCCGCGCCGGGGCTCGTGCGCGGTCATGGTGGCCGCCGGCGGCAGGCGCTATCGTTGCAGGCATGGATGGCAAAGGCGGGCCCCGCCGACTTCCGCGCGGGGTGAAACGGATGCGGCACTCAGCCGGATCCGAGGCGAGAGACGATGGAGAGACAGACACACATAAGCATCTGGTACTGGATCGTCGCCATGCTGGCCGTGATCTCGCTGCAGAATTACTGGATAGCGGCACGCCAGGTCGAACTCATCCCGTACAGCGACTTTCAGAAGTACCTGAAGGAGAATGGCATCAAGGAGGTGGTGATCGGCACCGACACGATCCGCGGCGAACTCAAGGCGCCACTGCGGGATGGCCGCACGCGGTTCGTCACCAACCGCGTGGAGCCCGGGCTTGCCAAGGTGCTCGACGAACACCAGGTGCGCTACACGCAGGCGGCCGAGAATACCTTCCTCCGCGACCTGTTGTCGTGGATCGTGCCGGTCGTCCTGTTCTTCGCCCTGTGGTCGTTCGTGATCCGCCGGCTGGCGGGGCGGGGGGGGCTGGGCGGGGGCTTTCTCGCGGTCGGCAAGAGCAAGGCCCGTGTCTACGTCGAGACGAACGTCAAGGTGACCTTCGACGACGTGGCCGGGGTCGAGGAGGCGAAGGAGGAACTGCGGGAAGTGGTCAACTTCCTGAAGAACCCGGGCGAGTACGGCCGTCTCGGCGCCCGCATACCCAAGGGCGTGCTCCTGGTCGGCCCTCCCGGCACCGGGAAGACGCTGCTCGCGCGCGCCGTGGCCGGCGAGGCCGGAGTTCCGTTCTTCTCCATCAGCGGGTCGGAGTTCGTCGAGATGTTCGTGGGCGTCGGCGCCGCGCGCGTGCGCGACCTGTTCGAGCAGGCGCGCCAGAAGGCGCCCGCGATCATCTTCATCGACGAACTCGATGCGCTCGGGCGGGCGCGCGGCGCGTTCGGCCCCGGCGGCGGAGGAGGACACGACGAGAAGGAGCAGACGCTGAATCAGCTGCTCGCCGAGATGGATGGTTTTGACCCGAGCGGCGGCCTGCTGCTGCTGGCCGCGACCAACCGCCCCGAGATCCTGGACCCGGCGCTGTTGCGGGCCGGCCGTTTCGATCGGCAGGTGCTGGTCGATCGCCCCGACAGGAAGGGCCGCCTGGACATCCTCAGCGTGCATATCCGCAAGATCCAGATTGCGCCCGATGTGAACAAGGAGCAGCTCGCCGCACTGACGCCCGGATTCTCCGGCGCCGACATCGCCAATCTCATCAACGAGGCGGCACTGCTCGCCACCCGGCGCAAGGCGAGCGCGGTCGCCATGGACGATTTCACGCGCGCCATCGAACGCATCGTCGCCGGGCTGGAGAAGAAGAACCGCGTGCTGAATGAGAGGGAGCGCCGGACCATCGCCTACCACGAGATGGGGCACGCGCTCGTCGCCATGACGACGCGCGGCGCCGATCCGGTCCACAAGATCTCCATCATCCCGCGCGGGATAGGCGCGTTGGGCTACACGATCCAGCGGCCCACGGAGGATCGCTACCTGATGACGCAGGAGGAACTGCAGAACAAGATGGCCGTGCTGCTTGGCGGCAGGGCGGCCGAGGCACTGGTCTTCGGACACCTGTCGACCGGCGCGGCCGATGACCTGGCGAAGGTCACCGACATCGCACGCTCCATGGTGATGCGCTACGGCATGGTCGCCGCCCTCGGACACGTGACGTACGAGGGAGAGCGATCGCGATTCCTGGACATGCCGGGGGGTGCCACGCCGCGGCGGGATTTCAGCGAGGAGACGGCGCGCGAGATCGACTGCGCGGTGCGGGATATCGTGGGCTCGGCCTTCGAGCAGGCCAGCACGACACTGAGCGAGCACCGCGACCTGCTGCAGGATTGGGCGGAGAGGCTGCTCGCGGCCGAGACGCTGGGCGAGGAGGATCTCCGCCCCCTGCGCCAGCAACTCGCACCGGCCGCCTGAGGGATGCGGCGGCTACGCTCCCTGTTTGCCAGCCACGCGGCGATCACGGGCCAGTTGCCCGGCATCGTCCATCCCGTCATTGACACGCACCTGCTCGAGAGGGCGCCCTCCCTTGCGCAAGGGCCGGGCACCGCCGGCCGGCACGGCGGCGGGCCGATTCGCCTGTTGCACCGGCAACCCGCCTGGCAGCTCGAGATGCGGCGCACGGCAACGCGGCACGGTTTCTGTCGGCCGGACGATCAGGAGACGCCGTATTTCGAGAAGGTGGTGGCTCGATGATGGCGATGCGAGCGGAGCCCAGGCCGGATTCCACGGTATCGAACTGCTGCACTGCAGAAAACATCGGCGGCGAGCGACCGCTCGACTTGGTCAGGGACCAAGCTTATTCTTCCCGTTCCCATGTTCCGGGGTGACGTTCAACGACGCGTAACGAGGAGGCGCCACGATGTCCGCAGCGGTCATGAAAACCTACCACGGCGGTTGCCCGCACGATTGTCCCGACACCTGCTCCATGGTCTTTGAAGTGGAGAATGGCCGGCTGACCGGTGTTCGCGGAAACAAGGAACACCCCATGACGCGCGGCGGCCTGTGCGTCAAGCTGAAAGACTACGAAAAACGCCACTACCATCCCGATCGCCTGCTCCATCCCATGCGCCGAAGCGGCCCCAAAGGGTCGAAGCAGTTCGAGCGCATCACCTGGGACGAGGCGCTGGACGAAATCGCCGGCAAATGGAAACGGATCATCGCCGAAGACGGCCCGCAGGCCATCCTGCCGGCGAGTTACCTCGGTCACCAGGGCCTGGTGCACGGCCTCAACGGGGGCGATGCCTTTTTCAATCGCATGGGGGCGACGGTATGCGAGCGCACCTACTGCGGTGAAGGCTCCTGCACCGCCTGGCTGCTGACCATCGGGCCCACCGCCGGTGTCGATCCGGAAAGCTACATTCACTCCAAGTACATCGTCATCTGGGCCTGCAACAGCGTCAGCACCAACCTGCACCACTGGCACATTGTGGTGGATGCGAGAAAGCGGGGTGCGAAGGTTGTCGTCATAGACGCCTACAAGTCACGCACCGCGAAACAGGCGGACTGGCACATCACCCCGAAACCGGCCACCGACGGCGCGCTGGCCATGGCGGTCATCAACAGCATCATCGAGCAGGGCCTGGTGGACAGGGACTACGTCGACAAATACACGGTCGGTTTCGAGGATCTCGCTGAACGCGCCAGGGACCGCACGCCGGAATGGGCCGAGAAAATAACCGGAGTCCCGGCGGAGGACATCCGCAGGCTGGCGCGGGAGCTTGCCACGGAACAGCCGGCCGCCATCCGTATCGGTGTCGGCCTGGAACGTCATTACGGCGGCGCCCAGACCATCCGCGCGGTCACGTGCATCCCGGCGCTGACCGGCGCCTGGCGGCATGTCGGCGGCGGCATCACCCAGTTCCCGGTGTGGGAGCATCCCTACAGGTTTGACGTCATCTGCCGCCCGGATTGGATCCCGGAGAACACCCAGGTGGTGAACATCCTGCAACTCGGCCGCGCCCTGACCGGCGAGTTGCCGCTCTCGACCCCGATCCGTTCGCTGATGTGCTGGAACTCCAACCCGGTGACGCAATCCCCGGAGGCCGACAAGGTGGTGGAAGGGCTGATGCGCGAGGACCTGTTCCAGGTGTCCGCCGAGCATTTCATCTCCGACACCGCGTCCTACGCCGACATCCTGCTGCCCGCGGCCATGGGCGCGGAAATGGAAGACATCATTCTCTCCTGGGGCCACCTGTACCTGACCTACAATACCAAGTGCGCCGATGCCCCCGGCGAATGTCTCCCCAACAACGAGATCTTCCGCCGCCTGGCCGAGCGCATGGGCTACGAGGACGATCGACTGAAGTGGTCCGACACGGAATGCCTGGAGAACTTCATCGACTGGGACGCTCCTGCCTGCGCGGGCATCGATCTCGACTACCTGCGCAAGCATGGCTTTGCACGCCTCAACGTCGGGACCAGGGACGACCGCTGCCCGCACCGGGAAGGCAACTTCCCGACACCTACGGGCAAGTGCCATTTCCGCGTTGACGGTGCCAAGAACTTTGTCGCTGCGCCGTTCCGGCAGATGTACGAGGGCATGCAACCGGGCGAGGATATCGATCCCCTGCCGGATTACCTCCCGCCCAAGGAACGCCCGGAAACCAACCCGGAACTGGCGAAGAGATACCCCTTGAACATCATCACGCCGAAGAGCCATGCGTTCCTGAATTCCTGCTACGCCAACATGGAAGGCAAACAGAAAGAGCAGGGTGACCAGTTCGTGCTGATCAGTCCGGTGGACGCCGGAGCGCGCGGCATCAGGGACGGCGATACCGTGCGTGTGTTCAACGACCGTGGCGCCTTCGAGTGTGCCGCCCGAGTCACGGACGACGTGAACCCGGGCGTGGTCGTCGCCACGCTCGGCTACTGGCGGCAGTTCAACAACGGCACGGTGAATATCACCAGCTCCGCGGATTTCGTGGAAATGGGCAACGCACCGAGAGTCTTCGACAACCTGGTGCAGGTGGAAGCCGCCGCATAGGCGATCCGCGAACTCACATCAGGGAGACGATTTGTGAAGGCAGGCCACCGCGATCCTGAGCCGGCACCGCGAACTGCTGCTGGCCTGGGCGGATAGGCTGCCAGCGGCCGAGACGCCGGGCGAGGAGGCTCTCACCCTCGCGCCGGCAGCCCGCGCCGGCCTCCTGACCGTCGCGCGCCGGCGCCCGGAGCAGGGGCCGGCGCGCTCATGCGACAGATTTGCGGGAGAGGAACGCGCACGCCGGCGCGTCGTACTCGCGGACGTGGTCCACGAACCATTCCGTGAGCCGGCGGCCCAGCGCCTTGTCCGGATCGTAATCGAAGACGCCATCGGCGAAATCCGTGGCGATATCGCCGATGTCCTCCAGCAGGCGCTGGTGGTCGGCCCGGTGTTCCTCGTATCCCTGGTACCGGTGCTCGCGCATGAGCCGTTCCTCGTGGTCGAAATGGGCGGACACCTCACGGGTCACCTTCGCGAAGAATCCCTTGATCTCCTCGCGATCCATCCGCGCCTTGATCGCCGCATGGAGCTCGTTGACGCTCCTGATCAGGCTCCTGTGCTCCTCATCGATCTCCGGCAGACCCACGCAGTATTTTTCATCCCAATGCATCAGTTCCATACACGGCGTCCTCTCGTTGGGGTGGATATCGGTCCCGCGTCACCGGCGCCCGGCGCACACCATCCTTTCCTGTCGCGGAAGGATCCGATCGTGCCCAGGGGTTCGCTGCATCGTCTCGCGCGCCTCCCGCGCCGGCGCTCGCCAGGGACCGGGAGTTCACCCGAGGCCGCGTCACCCGCCGCCCTCGCGGCACTCGATCACTATGGCCTGCCGACAGGTTATTGTGTCACCGGGCACCGAGCTTGACGTGGGTCATGGCGCGGTGGATCTGCGGGCGACGCCTTGCCCCGGGCGCGCCGCCCGCGTGCGCGGGCCCGTGATCCGGATCAGTACGCCGGAAGCGGCGAGCCGGCAGAATTCCCGCATGACGCATCCGGCGCACCCGTCCGGGACCGGGAGGGCAATGCGGTGATCCCGATAAAGCTCAAGGAGTACCTCGATTCCAACAACGTGCGCTATGTGACAGTGAGTCACTCGCGCGCGTACACCGCGGCGGAGACCGCGGAGGCCGCCCATGTGCACGGAGACGCCTTCGCGAAGGTGACGATGATCAAGGTCGACGGGCGCATGGTCATGGTCGTGATCGCGGCGTCGGACATGGTCGACCTCGAGCTGTTGCGGGCCGTCTGCAAGGCCGAACGCGTCGAACTGGCGCACGAGTACGAATTCAAGGACATCTTCCCCGACTGCGAGCCCGGCGCGATGCCGCCGTTCGGCAACCTCTACGACGTGGACGTGTATGTCGAGGAGGCGCTGACGCTGAGCAGGCGCATCGCCTTCAACGCCGGTACGCACACGGAGCTGGTGCAGATGGCCTATGACGATTTCGAACGGCTGATCCGGCCGGTCGTCGCGCGATTCTCCACCGACTACACGGCCTGAGGCCGGCCCTTGCCTCAAGCCCTGCGCAGCCAGGTCTTTAGCGCGGCGAGGGGGCGGGTGTTCAGCACGTCCTTTTTCTCCAGCCACCCGCGGCGCGCCTGGCCGACGCCGAACCGCAGCCCCTCGAAATCCAGGCTGCTGTGCGCGTCGGAGTTGATCGCCACCAGCACGCCTTCCTCCTTCGCCATCCGGCAGTGGACGTCCAGCAGGTCGAGCCGCTGCGGATGGGCGTTGACCTCCAGCGCCACGCGCTCCGCCTTGGCCTTGCGGATGATGCGCTGCATGTCGACGTCATAGGGTTCCCGTTCGCCGATGAGGCGTCCGGTCGGATGCGCAAGGATGCGCACGTGCGGATTGCCGAGCGCCTTGAGCACGCGCTCCGTCTGCCGCTTGCGCGAGAGATCGAATTTGCTGTGCACGGCGGCGATCACGACGTCGAGCGTGGCGAGCACGGAATCGGGCAGATCCAGCGTGCCGTCCTCCAGGATCTCGACCTCGATGCCACTCAGGACCGTGATGCCCTCCATTCGCTCGTTGAGACGGCCGATCTCGGCCACCTGCTTGCGCAACCGTTCGGAATCCAGCCCATGGGCGACGGTCAGGCGCCTGGAGTGATCGGTGACGGCGCAGTACTCCAGACCATGTTCGCGCGCCGCCTGCGCCATCTCCCCGATGCTCGCGTGCCCGTCGCTGGCCCTGGAATGCATGTGCAGATCGCCCTTCAGATCGGCGAGCGTCACCAGCCTCGGGAGCGTCCCCGCGCGGGCGGCCTCGATCTCCCCGTGGTCTTCGCGCAGCTCAGGCGGGATCCACGGCAGACCGAGGGCCTTGTACACCGATCCCTCGGACTTGCCCGCCACGGTCTCCCTGCCGCGGAACAGGCCGTACTCGTTGAGCTTGAGATCCTTCTCCCGGGCGATGCGCCTGAGCGCGATGTTGTGGGCCTTGGAGCCGGTGAAGTACAGCAGCGCCGCGCCGAAACTCTCCTCCGGAACCACGCGCAGATCGACCTGCATGCCGCTGCGGAGGATGACCGTGCCGCGCGTCGGACCGCTGGCGACCACCTCCCGCACACCTTCATGTTTCACGAACCGATCCATCACCGGAGCGTCCGGACGGGCCACCACCAGCACGTCCAGATCGCCAACGGTCTCCCGCATGCGGCGGAAACTGCCGGCGATCTCCACCTGCACGACCCCGGCAATGGAGCGCAGGCAGGCGGCAATCTGCTCGCCGTACCGGGCGGCGACGCTCAGCTTGTGGCGCTTGCTTGCGCTCAGGTAGCCCTGCGCGCTCGCGAGGATCTTCGCCTCGGTCCTCGGGCCGAAGCCGTGCAGACCGCGGATCCGCCCGTCCTTCGCCGCCCGCAGCAACTGCTCGACGGTATTCAGGTCGAGCTCCTGCCACAGGGTCCGCACGCGCTTGGGCCCGAGGCCCGGGATGCGCAGCAGCTCGGTTACCGCCGGCGGCACCTGCCTGTGCAGTTTCTCGAGCATGCGGCACTTGCCGGTGTCGAGGATCTCCCGCACCTTGGCGGCAAGGTCATCGCCGATGCCCGGCAGATCGGTCAGCTCGGTGCCGCGCTCGAGCAGCGTGCGCAGATCCGTGCCGAGCGTGCCGATGGTCTGCGCGGCGTTCCGGTAGGCGCGTATGCGAAACGGATTCGCACCCTGTATGTCGAGCAGATCGGCGATCTCTTCGAAGATGGCGGCAACGCTGGCATTGACGAGGGGCATTCGGAGTCGCCTCGCTGGAGTGGCAGTGTCCTTTGCCGATGCGCATACTCTACCTCGCGCCAGGGCGGCGGCGATCCGGGGGCATTTTCCTCCGCCGGACCGGCGGGCCGCCTTGACGCGCGTCACTGGCGGCGGGGCGACGTTGCGCGGTTGATGACCATCAACCCCGGGTGTGGTCTCCCGCCTAAACTTGGTCGTATTCTGTTCGGGACCAGCCGGGGAGGGCGTGGATGCACTTCATCGATCGGGCCGATGCCGGGCGCAAGCTCGCCAGACTGCTCCTGAAGTATCGCGGCCAGGACGGCGTGGTCCTCGCCCTGCCGCGCGGCGGCGTACCGGTCGCCGCCGAGGTGGCCCGCGCGCTGGCGATGCCGCTCGATCTCGTCACGGCGCGCAAGATCGGCCACCCGGGGAACCCGGAGTACGCCATTGCGGCGGTCACCGAGAGCGGCGAGCTGGCGGTGAATCCCGACGAGGTGGACGAGCTCGACCGGGGCTGGTTCGATCGTGCCGTGGCGGCGCAGCGCGAGGAGGCGCAGCGGCGCCATGAACGCTATATCGGCGCGCGTGCGCCGATCCCGCTCGCCGGACGCATCGCCATCGTCGTCGACGACGGCATCGCCACCGGCCTGACGGTCCGGGCGGCGATCATGCAGACGCGCAAGCGCGGGCCCGGCAAGCTGGTGCTCGCCGTCCCGGTCGCGCCGCGCGACACGGCCGAATCGCTTGGCCGGATCGTCGATGAGTTCGTCGCCTGCGATGTGCCCGCCATGTTCATGGGCGCGGTCGGCGCCTACTACCAGGACTTCAGCCAGACGGGCGACGAGGAGGTCGCCGCGCTGCTCGCCGGGATACACGGGGCAGGGAAGCCGTGACATGACGGGAGTGCGTACGCTGCAGGTGCGGATCCCGCTGGATGACGCTCCGCACGCGGGCGAACTCATCATCCCCGGGGCGGCCAGGGGCATTGTCGTGTTCGCGCACGGCAGCGGCAGCAGCCGCCTGTCGCCGCGCAATCGTTTCGTGGCCGACACCCTGCATCGCGCCGGGCTGGCGACGCTGCTGTTCGACCTCCTGACCGAGGCCGAGGACCGCGATTATCTGAACCGTTTCGACATCGATCTGCTCGCCGGGCGTCTGCTTGGCGCGACCCGGTGGCTCGCACAGGAACCGCATTGCCGCGATCTCGACACCGGCTACTTTGGTGCCAGCACCGGGGCCGCCGCCGCGCTCGTGGCGGCCGCCGTGGGAGGGCAGGACATCAAGGCGATCGTCTCGCGCGGCGGGCGCCCGGACCTCGCCGCCACCTACCTGCCGCGGGTGCAGGCGCCCACGATGCTGATCGTCGGCGGCGACGACGAGGAGGTGCTGGCGCTCAATCGCCAGGCCTATGCGCTGCTGAATGCGGTCAAGGCCCTCGAGGTCGTGGCGGGCGCCACCCACCTCTTCGAGGAACCCGGCACGCTGGAGCAGGCCGCCGAACTCGCCGCCGCCTGGTTCGCGCGCTACCTCACCGGGGGGGCGCACCCTCCGTGACGGTCGCCACCGCGGTCGATGACCAGGGGCTGGCGCGCAAGGTTGCCTGGCTGTGCCGGGCGGAATCCTACCCGGATGCCGCCGAGATCGTCTCCATCGAAACCCACATGTCGTGGGTGTTCCTGACCGACGGCCATGCCTACAAGCTGAAGAAGCCGGTCCGGCACGATTATCTCGACTTCAGCACGATCGCGGCCCGTGAGCACTTCTGCCGCGAAGAGGTGCGTCTCAACAGCGCGCTCGCCCCCGGGGTCTATCTGGGTGTCGTGCCGTTGACCCGGAACGCGCACGGTGAGCTGGAGCTCGGCGGCAGCGGCGCGGCCGTGGACTGGCTGGTCCGGATGCGGCGGCTCGACCGGCAACGCATGCTGGATCGACTGATCAGGGCGCGAGCGCCGCTCGAGGCGCCGATGCGTGGCGTGATCGAGAGGCTCGTGCAGTTCTATCGACAGGGACAGACGGCGGCGATGGGCCCGGGCGCCTACCTGCAGCGTTGCGCGGAAGGCCTGAGGTTGAACCGGCGCCTGCTGCTCGATCCGATCCTCGACCTGCCCAAGGACGCGATCGCGGCGGTCCATGACGGTCTGCTCGCCTGGCAACGCCAGGCGCCCGAGCATCTGGCCGCCAGGGCAGGGCGGATCCTCGA
The DNA here is from genome assembly GCA_022071965.1 of Gammaproteobacteria bacterium. Lineage (GTDB taxonomy): Bacteria > Pseudomonadota > Gammaproteobacteria > JAJPIJ01 > JAJPIJ01 > JAJVHZ01. The sequence goes on along the minus strand of JAJVIQ010000020.1, from coordinate 6,006 downwards.
AGGCCACGGGGATCTGCGCCCCGAGCACATCTGCCTGGAAACGCCACCCGTCATCTACGATCGGCTGGAGTTCAATCGCGACTTCCGCATCATCGATCCCTGGGAGGAGATCTCGTACCTGGCGATGGAGTGCGAGCGTCTCGACGCCGGCCATCTCGCCGCGCTCATCGTCGAGCTCTATGGCGCGACGAGCGGCGACAGGGCGCCCGCGGCGCTGTGTCATTACTACATGGGCGTGCGAGCCTGCGTGCGTGCGCGCCTGGCGGCGCTGCACGTCCTCGATCGGCCCCGCCAGCTCTGGCCCCGCTGGCTGGGCGAGGCGCGCGAATACCTGCAGATCGCGGAACGCCACCGGCAGGCCTGCCAGGACTGATAGCGCACGGGCCTCGTTCGCCCGCGGCGGACGCCTCAGTCCTCGAGCAGCTCCACCAGCGAGCCGCCGTCGTGCATGCGGCGGATGGCCTCGGCGAACAGCGTGACCACGGACACGATACCCAGCCGGGCGGCGGCGACATCCGGCGGGAGCCGAAACGGCGGGACCGTGTCCGTCACGAGGACCTGATCGAGCTCCCCGCCCCCGATCACCGCCGCGGCATTGCCCACGAACAGGCCGTGCGCCGCGGCGGCCACCACGCGCCGCGCGCCCTGCGCGCGGCAGGCGCGCGCCGCGGCGGCCAGCGTTCCGCCCGTTCCGATCATGTCGTCCACCACGATCGCCAGGCCGTCGCCGACCTCGCCGATCAGGCGTCCGGGCGTGAGCACGCCCTTGCCGCGCGCCTTCTCCATGACGGCAAGGGGCACTTCCCGATCCAGCGCGCGCATCAGCCTCTGTCGCAGCCGCTCGGCGCGCTTCACCCCGCCCGTATCGGGCGAGACCACGCACACCGGGCCGTCGCGCGGGACCATCGCCGCGATGTGACCGGCGAACAGGCCGGCGGTGTGCAGATGCTCCGCGCCGCAGCGGAAGGCGTTCTGATAGGCGCCGATGTTGTGCACCTCGAGGGTCGCCACGCGCTGCACGCCCACGGCCTCCAGCAGCGTGGCGACATAGCGGGTCGTGATCGGATCACGGGTCTGCGTGCGGATATCCTTGCGCGCGTAGCACAGGTACGGCAGCACGGCGGTCACGCGCGCCGCGGCCGCGTCGCGCAGGGCGCCGAGGAAGAACAGCAGGCGGCAGAGCTTGTCGTTGACGCTCTGGCGGTCGTCGCCGTAGAGGGACTGGATGACGTAGACGTCGCGGTTGCGCACGGTCACGAGCGGGCGCGCCTTGTGCTCGCCATCGTCGAACTCGCGCTCCTCGTGATCGGCCAGCGGCAGCCCGATTTCCCTGGCCACGCCCAATCCGAACTCCTGCGAGGCATTCAGGGCGAAGAGGACCGGGTCGGTCATGGCAGATTCCTCGTGTGTGCGCACGGCGCGCGTCCGCGCGCCGCCCGGCTCGAGGGTGAGATCCTATGTGGCGGGCGCGGCGCGTCGCTGATCCACCTCAAAGGCCCGCGGGATCGGAATTCGGGTATCCCGGCCAACGGCGCTCCGCGGCCCGCCCACGCGGCGCATCCGGGGATCCCACGTGCTGCTCGCGTGCTGCTCGGGCCCTAAGTTCGCATAATGTATATTATGTCAAATACGATCCCCATCCACGTGCCGCCCCGGGGCGAACACCAGCTCAATGCATCGCCACTGACAGCTATGCGCTTACGACCGCCTGCTCCGCGCGTTCCTGCAGCACCTTCTGGTAGATCTCCTCCCTGTGAACAGGCAGATCCTTCGGCGCGGTGATCCCGATGCGCACCTGGTTGCCTTTGACTCCGAGGACGACGACCTGGACATCGTCACCGATCATGATCGCCTCACCGGTACGGCGGGTCAGAATGAGCATGACAGACCCCTTTCCTGGTTTTTCTGATTGCACTTCATGGCAGATCGGATATGGCGCTGTTGTCGAGCTGCGCCTCGCGCCGGACCTCGAGCAGCGTTGGCAGGTCCACGCCCAGACGGACCTGCGACCCCTGGGCGGTCACCACACGCACACGGATCGGGCCGTCCTTGAATATCTCTCCAACGGGCGTGTCCGGATCGACGTCCGGGCCAAGCGAGATGTAGACCGACTGACTCGGACTACGCGTAACGAAGATCATCGATGCCTCCCTGCCTTCTCCGGGACAGTAAAGGGGTCTCTGTTGTGCCGCGAAATTAGCCGGATTTTCCGCTACATGCAATGTGCATGCGCGCAACAACAAGATATTTGCGGCCGCCGGTTGATCGGCGTCAAGACAATGGACGCGAGCAACGACGCCGAGCGCGGCGCAGCCCAGGCGGTTCCGCTCGTACTCCACGGGTACGGCCGGTGTCCACGGCGGCTTCAGCCCCGCCTCGATGGCGAGGACGGCGAGCAGTGCCGAGGCGAGGACGGCCCCCGGGGTCGATGGCAGCACATGCGTCTGCGCGGACGGGTACGCAGGACGGGCGCGGGCGAATTCCTCAGTACTTGACGAAGGCGACGCTGATCACGACATCGTTCAGGCGCCGCGCCAGCTCTCTCGCCTGTTCGACGCTGAATCCCGCGGCCAGCCGCAGCGACAGGTGCCCCTCTCGTAATACCCCGATCTGCTCCCCGGCCGGCTCCAGCGCCAGGGTCACCGGCGGGTGGTCACCGCTGCCCCCCTCCACCCGCCCTTCTTTGACGACAAACCGATATTTTCCGGTCTCCGCTCCGTACATATCCGGCTCCTCCGACCTCTGGCCCTCGAGTTCAGTCTAGTCCCGGCGCCGGTCATGAACTACTACGGTGGGCCGCAAGCGGCTTTCCCGGCGCGGGCCGCCCTGCAGCCGATCAGCCGATTCAACCGGGTGCACCAAGGACATCCCGGCGTGCGTGCCCGATGCGAGCCTCCCCCCCCCCCGTGGGGCGCGCCGACATGCCGCGGGGCGGCATCGCCGGTTTGCCCGTGGCTTCGCCGCCCGTCGCCGCCGCTTGCTACAGTATGCGTGGGCGGCCGGCCGGCCGCATGAACCTGGCGAAGCCGGAGATGGGCATACGCGTGGAATCCTGCGCCGGATACCGCGGGCAAGAGGAACCCCGCGCCTTCTGGCTGGGCGAGCGCCGGCTCGAGGTGTTGGAGCTGGTCGACCGGTGGTATGGGCCGGACCATCGCTACTATCGCTGTCGGGCCGACGACGGCGACACCTACGTGTTGCGTCATGACGAGCGCACGCACACCTGGGAGCTGGCGGCGTTCACGGCTGCCGGTGCCAGATGAGCCCGTCCTTTCGGCATGCCGTGCGTACGTAGTGCAGCGCATTGCCGTGCGCGGCGCCCTCCTCGCCCACCGTTGCCGCGCCCGCGCACGGGTCGGTACCGCGGCGGCGCACGGCGCTACTTCGCCGCCTCCGCCTGCGCCCGGATGTACGCGTAGATCTCCCACATCTCCTCCTCCGTGAGCTTCTCGCGCCACGCGGGCATCTGCGTGCCCTTGCGGCCCTCGCGCACGATGCGGAGGAAGGCGGTGTCCACGAGCTTGGACTTCTTCAGGTCCGGTCCGCGGCCACCGTTGTCGAGATGGCAGATGTAGCAGGTGTTCTTGTAGAGCCGCTGACCGTCGGCGATCTTCTCCTTGTTACCGGCGAAGGGATTCTCCGTCCATCGATAGTCGTAGGTATCGGCCTGCGCCTTGGGCGGATTGTGCGCCTGGGCGCGCGCGCCGGGCGACGCTGCGCCCGCCGACAGCGCGATGACAAGGGCGGCGCAGCCGAGCCCCGCGGCCCGGTCACGCACCGACCGGGCCGTATTTCGTTGCGGGTGAATCATGCGCGGGCGATCGTCTTATTGCGCCGGCACCGGCGTCAAGCCGCCCTCTACCGGCACGACGTGACCGGTCCACGGTCCGCTGTAGGCCTCCTCCGCGGACAGCGGCTCCAGCCCGAAGACCCATACCGTGCCGCCCTTCGGTCCCTGGTAATAGAACGACGGGTCACCGCCCAGGCCCGAGGGTATCGCCACGTACTGCTTGCCGCCGATCTCGTAGGTGATCGGCGAGGCGTTGATGGCCGACCCGGTCTGGAAACGCCACAGCACCTTGCCGCTCTTCGCGTCCGTGGCGCTCACGAAGCCGAGCTGATCGCCGGTGAACACCAGGCCGGTCTTGGTCGCGAGCACGCCCGCGAACAGCGGCAGCGGGCTGGCAACGTCCCACACCCACTTGCGGTTGGCCACGTCGAAGGCCTTCAGGTGTCCCACGGTGTCGCCCTCGGTGTGCATCTTGTAGTCCACGCCCATGTAGACCTGGCCGGGCTTGTAGGCGATGTCCTCCTTCTTGTGGCTGGTCAGCGACATCGCCCACTGGTTGATCGGCACGAAGACGTAGCCGAGATCGGGGTTGTAGGCCATCGGGAACCAGTTGGTGCCGCCCTCCAGGCCCGGCACGATCGGCGTCACGGTCTTCTGATCCGCCTTCGGCTTCATCGCCTCGTTGATCGCGGGGCGCCCCGTCTGCGGATCCAGGCCCGTGGTCCAGTTGATCCCCTCGACCGCCGGCACCGCGAACAGGAACTTGCCGTTGGTGCGATCGAGCACGTAGAAGAAGCCGTTGCGGTTGGACTGCAGGGCGGCCTTCACCGGCTTGCCGTCGATCGTCACGTCGGCAAGGACGGGCGCGTTGTTGCCGTCGTAGTCCCAGCCGTCGTTGGGCGTGTACTGGAAGTGCCACTTGATCTTGCCGGTGTCGGCATCCAGCGCCAGCAGCGCGCAGGAATAGAGATTGTCTCCGGGCCGCAGCTCCGCGACCCATGGCCCGGGGTTGCCCGTGCCCCAGTAGACGAGGTTGAGCTCCGGATCGTAGGCCCCGCTCTGCCAGGTCGGCGCACCGCCGGTCTTCCACGTGTCCCCTGTCCAGGTCTCGCTGCCGGGCTCGCCCGGCGCCGGGATGGTGTAGGTGGTCCACGCCAGCTCGCCGGTCTTCGCGTCATAGGCCTGCAGATAGCCGCGTATGCCGTACTCGCCGCCGGCCACACCGACGATGACCTTGTCCTTCACGACATAGGGCGCGCCGGTCGCGGCGTAGCCCTGCTGCCAGTCGCCGAAGGTCTTCTCCCACACCACGGCGCCGGTGTCGCGATTCAGCGCGACCAGCCGCGCGTCGAGCGTCATCACGTAGACCATCTCGCCCCACAGGGCCAGGCCGCGATTCACGGGACCGCAGCACAGCACCGTGCCGAGGCCCTCCGGTTCCTCGGGTTTGTACTGCCAGAGGCGGCGCCCGGTGCGCGCGTCCAGCGCGAACACCGTGGCGTGCGGACCGGAGACGTACATCACGCCGTTGTCGACCAGCGGCGTCGCCTCGATGCCGTCGACGTTACCCACGGAGAACGCCCACACCGGACGCAGCCCGGCGACGTTCTCCGGTGTGATCTGAGTGAGCGGGCTGTAGCGCTGGTTGTCATAGGTGCGCCCGTAGATCAGCCACTCCGCGGTGTTCGTCGGCGCGCCGCGCAGTTCCTCGTCGGTGACGGCCTCGGCCGCACCGGCCGGACCGATGCCGTGCATGAGTGTCACGGCGATCCCTGCCAGGAGAGTGTTGCGGTTAGAGGTCTTCATTCGTGCCTCCTGTCTGACTGCGACGGGCTGGGTGACAAGGGTACCCGGTCGAGCCCCTGCGCCGGGGTCGTCGCCATCCCCGGGCAGCGCAGGACAATTTCCCGCATGCAGCGTAAGAACACGGCCCGCGAACGGCAATAACCCTGAGGTGGTAGAAGGGGTTGTCGCGAAACCGCCGGCCGGCATCACGACTGTCGCTGACCGGCAAGACCGGGCATCGCCCGCCCTTCGCGCCGACGGCGAGCGCAGCCGCGGCAGCAGCCCTAGCCGGCGCCGCGCTCCCCGGCGCGGCTGCCGGCGGCCGAGGCGTTCGCGCCGAGCCGCTCGAGGTCCGCCTCGGTATCGACGTCGATCGCCGCCTGTGGACAGGCGATGCCGATCACCTCGGCCGCGGACGCCCGCAGCACGCG
>JAJVIQ010000005.1 GCA_022071965.1 Gammaproteobacteria bacterium | reverse complement strand
CCCCACCGAACTTCTTCGACATCACCATCGTGATCGCCGCCGTCAGCGTCGTCTTGCCGTGATCCACGTGTCCAATCGTGCCTACGTTTACGTGCGGCTTCGTGCGTTCAAACTTGCCCTTGGACATGCGCGCGTCCCCTTTCCTCTGCTCTCGGTACCATACCTTCGTCTGGTTGAGTTTTTCAGCTTTTCAGCCAGTTGTAGTTGTACGTGCAATTCAATAATCTGGTGCCCACGACTGGAATCGAACCAGCGACCTCACCCTTACCAAGGGTGTGCTCTACCGACTGAGCTACATGGGCAAGAATACTTGGAGCGGGTGATGGGAATCGAACCCATGTCATCAGCTTGGAAGGCTGAGGTTCTGCCATTGAACTACACCCGCCTGGCCAAAACCCGGTGAATGCCATGGTCCCCGCAAACGGCCTCCCATCCACGCATACAATCTGGTGGAGGGGGTAGGATTCGAACCTACGTAGGCATAAGCCAGCAGATTTACAGTCTGCCCTCGTTGGCCGCTTGAGTACCCCTCCAAAACGGTAGCCGGCTATTCTCTTGAAAGGCCGGAAGGGTGTCAACGGGCCGCTGCGGCGCGGATCAGGCGCCCGCTCAGCGCATCCCGGATCTCCGTCGGCCCCGACAGGCGACCGGTTTCCCCGGCCACGACCATGTCGATCCGCTTGCCGAAGACCGCCCGCAGACGCAGAGAGTCGCGGATCGGCGGGCGGCCGCTGCGGTTCGCACTCGTCGACACGAGGGCCCCGGTCAGGCGGCAAAGGGCGCTCGCCACGGGGTGGTCGATGACGCGCACGGCGAGGGTGTCACGCCCCCCCGTGAGGCGTCGATCCACGCCCGCTCTGGCGGGCACTACCCAGGTGTATGGCCCCGGCCAGGAGCCGAGTATGCGCCGGAGCGCCTCGCCGCGGGGGAAGGTAACCCATGGATCGAGTTGGGCAATCTGGGCTGCGATCAATATGAACCCCTTGCCGGCACCGCGCCCCTTCAGGGCGATGAGGCGGCCCAGGGAAGACCGGCTGGCGGGGTCGCAGCCCAGGCCGAAAACCGCCTCGGTGGGATAGCCGATGATCCCGCCCGCCGCCACGACGCGCGCCGCGCGGCGCAACTGCAGAGGGGACGCCACGGTCGATTTCTAGCCGGCGGCCTTGGCTCGCGCCGCGGGTGCTCGTCCGCGGCGCTTCGCGGCCGGCGCCGAATCCAGCAGCGCCTGCGCCTCGGCGATCTCCAGGTCGACGGGCTCACGGTCCTTGGGTACCCGGGCGTTGCGCTTGCCGTCGGTCACGTAGGGGCCGTAGCGCCCGTTCAACACCCGGATCCCGCTGCCCGGGAACTCCTTGATGAATTTCGCGGCATCGGCCTCGGCCTTCTCCTCGATCACCGCGATCGCGCGCTCGAGCGTGATGGTGTAGGGATCGTCAGGCGGTTTGATCGAGACGTACTTGCTGCCGTACTTGATATAGGGCCCGAATCGGCCGACATTCGCTACCACGCTGTGTCCATCCGGAAGGTCGCCGAGCTCCCGCGGCAACTGGGCAAGCGAAAGCGCGTCCTCCAGCGTGATGCCGTCCATTCGCTGCCCGGGACGAAGGCTGACGAACCGGGGCTTGGTCTCACCCTCCGCGCTTCCGATCTGCACGTAGGGCCCGTAACGGCCGATGCGGACCGACACGGGCTGGCCGCTTGCCGGATCAACGCCCAGATCCCTCGCCTGCGCCACCTCCTTGCGGCTGACGTTCGCCTCCTTGTCGATGACCTGCTCCTTGAACGGGCCCCAGAACTCGTCCAGCAAGGGGGTCCACTGCTTCTCCCCCCGCGACACCGCGTCGAGCTCGTCCTCGAGCTTGGCCGTGAACTCGTAGTCCACGTAATGGAAGAAATGATCGGTGAGAAACTTCGCCACGATCTTGCCGACGTCCGTCGGCCGGAAACGCTTGTTGTCGAGCTCCACGTACTCACGCTGCTGCAGGGTGTAGATGATGGCCGCGTACGTCGAAGGCCGGCCGATACCATATTCCTCCAGCGTCTTGACCAGGCTGGCCTCGGTGTAGCGCGGCGGAGGCTCCGTGAAATGCTGCTCGGGTCGAATGGCGCTCAGCTCCACGACGTCTCCCCTCGCAAGCGGCGGCAATGTGCGCTCCTCGCCGTCGGCGGCCTGCTCGTCCAAGCCTTCCAGGTAAACGGCCATGAAGCCGGGCTCGGCAACCGTGGATCCGGTTGCCCGGAACACCCCGCGCCCGCCGCAATCGAGATCGGCCGCGACGGTGTCGATCGTCGCGTGCTTCATCTGGCAGGCGACGGTGCGCTTCCAGATGAGATCGTAGAGCTTGAGTTGATCGCTCGACAGATGCTGCCTTACCGACTCCGGGGTACGCAGCACGGAGGTAGGCCGTATGGCCTCGTGCGCCTCCTGTGCATTCTTGGAATTTGTCTTGTAGACTCGCGGCGACTCCGGGACATGATCGGCGCCGAACTTTTTCGCCACGTAACCGCGGATCTCGTCGATGGCCTCCCGCGCCAGATTGACCGAGTCGGTACGCATGTAGGTGATAAGGCCGACGGATTCCGTGCCTATGTCCACGCCCTCGTACAACTGCTGCGCGGCGCGCATCACCCGGCTGGCGGTGAACCCCAGCTTGCGAACACCTTCCTGCTGCATCGTCGATGTGATGAAGGGCGCGGCTGGCTGGCGACGACGCTGCTTCTTCTCGACCGCCACCACGGCAAGCCTTCCGCCGGCCGCGCGCAGCAGCTCTTCCTGCGCCTTCCTCGCCTGCTCCTCGTTGGTGATGGTGAACTGCTCGACCTTCTCGGAGCCCAGGCGAGTCAGCTTGGCGACGAAAGCGGCGTCTTCGTGCTTCGCGTCCGCCTCTATCGTCCAGTACTCGCGCGTCTGGAACCTCTCGATCTCATCTTCCCGCTCGGCGATGAGGCGCAGTGCCGGGCTTTGCACGCGCCCGGCCGACAGCCCCCGCTTGATCTTTTTCCAAAGCAGCGGCGAGAGATTGAAACCCACGAGATAATCAAGTGCGCGCCGTGCCTGCTGCGCGTTGACGAGTTCCATGGAAATATCGCGCGTATGCTGCATGGCCTCCTCGATCGCGCGCCGCGTTATCTCGTGAAACACGACCCGATGCACCGGCTTCCCGTCGAGCAGGTTCTTTTCCTTGAGCAGCTCAATCAGATGCCAGGAGATCGCCTCGCCTTCGCGGTCCAGGTCGGTGGCGAGGTACAGCGCCTTGGCCTTGCGCACCGCCGCCGCGATCGCTTCGACGTGCTTCTTGTTGCGCGCGATGGGCTCATAGTGCATGCGGAAACCGTGCTCCGGCTCCACCGCCCCCTTCTTCGGTCTGAGATCGCGGACGTGCCCGTAGGAGGCAAGCACATCGAAATCGCCGCCAAGGTACTTCTTTATCGTGCTCGCCTTGGCCGGCGACTCGACAACGACAAGATTCTTGCTCATTGAGACTTACCGACGATTGTTGAAACCAGTAGTTTGACCAGAGGCGCGAAGGCCGGACGGCTCCGTGCCGATACGCCGTCGAGCGCGCGACTGCGAAGGACTGCCGAGGTGAGAACTAATTCAGGCTACCGCGCAACTCGTCCATCACCAGATCCTCCATCCAGACAAAGGCCTCCTCGTTGCCAGGCTGGTTGAACAGGACCATCAGCACTATCCATTTCAATTCGTCGGCGCCGATCTCCTCGGCGTCCAGGGCCATCGCCCTCTCTATGACCAGCTCGCGCGCACCGGAATCGAGCACACCGACCTGCTCGAGGTAAAGCAGGAGTCCCCGGCCGTCGCGGCTGAGCTTCTCCGTTTCGGTCGCGGTGAAGATGCGCAGGGAACTGTTTCGCGCGGTCGCTCCGGATGCGGCACTCTCGCGATGCCTGGCCAACGCCTCCAGCCAATCGAACGCCTTGGTGATCTGGCCATCCGGAAATCCGGCCTCGACAAGCTGGCCGCGCAGCGCATCGTGGTCAAGGTTCCGATCGTCCTCCTCCATGCAGTGTTCGAACAGAAACACGAGAACATCGAGAACCGTCTGCTTCATTTACGCTTTCTCCCGGCCCAGCCGCACGTACCAACCTCCCGGATGCGGAGCCACCGAGCCGCGGAGCTCCAATTCCAACAGGATGGATGAAACGACATTGGCCGTCAATCCAGTGCGCTCGACGAGCGTGTCGACGCAGACCGGGTCGAATGCCATCGCCTCCAGCATAAGACTTTGTTCTCCGTCGAATTCGGCTGCGGCCGGCAGCGCGATGTCCGCGCCGCCGTCGCGGGACGCCCGCCCTGCGGGCCCGTGCGCGGTCGGAGGCAATTCCTCGAGGATGTCGTCGATGGACTCCACGAGCTTTGCGCCCTGCTTGATGAGCGCATGACAGCCGCGCGCAAGTGGGTTGTGTATCGACCCGGGCACCGCGAACACCTCGCGCCCCTGTTCCATCGCATGGCGGGCGGTAATGAGCGAGCCACTGAGAGCGGCGGCCTCGATCACCAGCACGCCGAGGCTCAAACCGCTGATGATGCGGTTGCGCCGCGGGAAGTTCTCCGGCTTGACGAGAGCACCGGTTGCGAACTCGGTGACCACGGCGCCGCAGGCGCGGATCGACGCGGCGAGATCCGCGTGTCCACGCGGATAGACGATATCCGGGCCGGTGCCCGTGACGGCAACGGTGGGGCATCCTTTGGCCAGACAACCGCGATGCGCCTCGGCGTCGACGCCGTGCGCAAGACCACTGGTCACCGCGATGCCGCGTTCGGCGACCGCAGCGGCGAATCGGGCGGCCAGCTCACGCCCCGGTCCGCTGGGCCGACGGCTGCCGACGATCGCAAGCTGCGGACGCGACAGCACGCTCGCGTCGCCCTCGACGAACAGCAGCGGCGGCGGTACCGCGATCTCCCGCAAACGCGACGGGAAACAGCTGTCGTGACAGGTGATGAGCCGCCGGTGCGGTTCCGCGAGCCATCGCAGGTCAGCGGTGATGGATGCGGTATCGGCGGATCGTATCTCCCTGGCGAGTTCGCGACCGAGCCCCGCCTCCCGGAGTTGCGCCACGGACGCCTGCAGCGCCGCCCGCGGCGACCCGAAGAGCTCGAGGAGCCTGAGGAACGTGGCCGGCCCGATGCCGGGTACGCGCCAGAGCAGCAGCCACGACTCCCTGTCGCGAGATGCATCGTCCGTGTGCATGACGCGGATGATAACACGGGGCGGCGGCGTGCCAACGCCTGCCGCCCCGAATCGACGCGCGCTGGTGCGCGCCGCGTCGCCCCCTTTAACGTCGTATCAGTATTCGTAGTCCGGGTTGCTGACCCGATCCCACATGTGCACGGGCCGATACGTTTCCATGACCAGCCCATAACTGACGTTGTCGAATACCCGGAAGACCATCAGTTCGCCCGCGCGTTCGGAGGGCAGCACGACCTTCTCGGGCACCGTATGGAATTTCACGCCGAATTTCTTGTCGATCGCCCGCTTGCTGTCACGGATGTCGTTGAACACGTGCTCGAGGAGATTGTCGAGCGGCAACGTATCCGAACGCTCGAACTTCAGCGGCTCGTCGTCCTCCTTCTCGCGCTGCTCGGTGGCTGTCGCATCGTCCACGATCAGCCCGCTCTGATTGATGGCCAGCACGTGGCCCGGCTCGATGCCGTCCTTCTCGCCGATGTTCATCACCACGACCTGGTGGCGGCCGATCTCCTGCACGCCGTCGACCACGGAGATGATGTTGCCGAAGATCTGGTTCTTCGGCGCGTGCGGTATGAACAGCGGGAATTCATCGCGGGTGTACTGGGGGATCAGGCGGTCGCCGTTGAGCACCTCTCGGGCCGAGCTCACCAGGTCGAACTTCGCGGGATCGTTGGAATACTTGTCGGCGCGAACCACCTCGCCCACATCCAACGCCACGTATCCGAGGATATCGCTGTCCTTGTTCTGTTTGCGCTCCCAGAACTTGTCCCAGTCGTTCTTCTTCGACCACTTGCTGCGCCGAAGTGCGTCACCCTTGCGGAAGACTGAGTACCGCTTGACGTTCGGGTCGAGTTCTCCACGAACGTATATTCGCGCCCCGCCGCCGGTGACCAAATGCTGATCGGCGCTGGACACGACGTAGGGCAGCCGGTCATAGGTGTCCTGGTCGATGACGATCGGCTGGCTGAGGAACGGCGCGATGGCGTCCACCGGTATCGGGGCGATCGCCCGCACGTTCTGCTCTGCGCGGATCGTCGGCGAGAGTTTGTAGTCGCGACCGCCCACGTGGGCAAGGCCGCTGCTTATCTCCAGCGTGGGCTGCCCGTTTCGGTAAACCAGGGTCAGCACGTCGCCGGGGTAGATGAGATGGGGGTTGCGCACCTGGGGATTGGCACGCCAGAGGTCCGGCCAACGCCAGGGGCTGGTCAGGAATCGCCCCGAGATATCCCAAAGCGTGTCGCCACGATTGACGACGTAGGTCTGCGGATGGTCGGGCCGCAGTTCCAGCGGCATCGCCGCCGCCGCCGCCGAGATCAGCCCCGCCCCAAACAGAAATAGTATTTTCTTAACCATGTCAGTACCCTTACGTCGGTTCCTTCATGCAGTTTAGCAAAACAGTATGCTAAAGTTGAAGTCCCTGCAATCGAATTTTTCCGGCTACGTGGAATCAAAAAGCGTACCGTCGATGCAATCAGACAGGAAGGCCTTGCTGACTCAAGGTCTTAGCACTATCCTAGACTTAGTATAATAGAGTCGGTTTTATGGCACTTTTGCCCATTCTTCATTTTCCCGATCCGCGCCTGCGCACACCGGCGGCACCCGTGGCCGAGATTACCGAACAGGTGCGGACGCTGGCGGCGGACATGTTTGAAACGATGTACCACGCCCCGGGCATCGGGTTGGCCGCCACCCAGGTCAATGTCCCGCAGCGGGTCATCGTCGTCGACATCTCACGCGACAAGGACCAACCCTTGTGTCTGGTCAACCCGGAGATCCTGGACAAGAACGGCGAAGAGGAGATGGAGGAGGGTTGTCTTTCCGTACCGGGGGTGTTCGAAACGGTACGGCGCGCGGAGAAGGTCCGCGTCCGCTACCTGTCCCTCGATGGCAGGGAGACGATCATTGATGCCGACGGCCTGCTGGCCGTATGCATACAGCACGAGGTCGACCATCTCGACGGCCGGCTGTTCGTCGACTACCTCTCCACCCTGAAGCGCAACCGCATCCGCAGAAGGCTGGAAAAGTCGCAGGCGGAAGTGCTGTAATCGCGTCGCCGCAATCCCGCGGCCAGCAGCATCTGCCGCGCGCGCCTTGACCAATCCACGCATACGTATCGTATTCGCCGGCACGCCGGAGTTCGCGGCCGTCTCGTTGCGGGCATTGCTCGGCGAGGGTCGCAACGAGATCGTCGCCGTCTACTGTCAGCCGGATCGACCGGCCGGCCGTGGCCGGCGACTGACCGCGTGCGCCGTCAAACAGCTGGCCGTCGAAAGCGGGCTGCCGGTGCATCAGCCGGTCAGCTTCAAGGAGACGGGGGAGATCCAGGCCATCCGCGCCCTGCGGCCGGACCTCCTGATCGTCGTGGCGTATGGGCTGATATTGCCGCGCGCGCTGCTCGAAATTCCCCGCCTCGGCTGCGTAAACGTGCACGCATCCCTGCTGCCGCGCTGGCGCGGCGCGGCCCCGATCGAGCGCGCCATCATGGCGGGCGACACCGAGACCGGCGTCACGCTGATGCGCGTGGAGCCAAGGCTCGACAGCGGCCCCGTGCTTGCGGTGGCGCAGTGCCCGATCGCGGAGGACGATACGGCGGGGACTCTCCACGACAGACTCGCGCGCCTGGGGGCAGCACTGCTGGTCTCCACGCTGCCTTCCCTGGTGAACGGAACGATCACTTCGGTCCGGCAGGACGACCGCCGGGCGACATACGCGGCCAAGATCGGCAGGCGCGAGGCGGAGCTCGACTGGTCGATGAGCGCCGAGGAACTCGCCCGCCGCGTACGCGCGCTGAATCCCCGACTCGGCGCCAGCGCCACCATCGCGGGTGAGACGGTGAAGATCTGGTTGGCCGAGAGCACCGGAGAGGCCTGTGCCCGGCCGCCGGGTGAGATCGTGCGTACGGGGTCGACCGGAATCGAGATTGCGACCGGAGACGGAGTGCTGCGGCTGCTTTCACTCCAGCCACCGGGCAGGCATGCGGTATCCGCCGCCGATTTTCTCAACGCCAGGCCTAGGCTGAAGGAACGCGCTTGAAGCGCATGGCTTCCGGTCGAGCGAGGGGCGCGCCAGTCATTGGTGCAGCCGCACGCGCCGCCGCCGCGCGTGTCGTCGGGGCGGTAGTCGAGCACGGTCAGTCGCTCGATGCCGCGCTTGCGCCGGTACTCGGCGGAATCTCGGCCGATGACGCGCCGCTGTGCAAGGAGCTGAGCTACGGCACGCTGCGCTACGAACCGCGGCTCGCGTGGTTTGCGGACCGGCTGCTGCGCCAGCCATTGCCCGGGATCGCCCGCGACGTGCACGCGCTGTTGCTCGTCGGGCTGTACCAGCTCGACCTTCTGGGTACTCCGCCGCACGTCGCCGTGTCCACGACCGTGGAGGCCTGTCGGCGTCTCCGGCAGGACTGGGCCTGCGCGCTGGTGAACGGCACGCTCAGGAATTTCGAACGCAATCAGACCTCGCTTCGCACTGAGGCCGAGGCGTCGCCGGTAGCGCGATTCGCGCATCCGCAGTGGATGATCGAAGCGGCGCGGAAGGACTTTCCCGGCAATTGGCAGGCGCTGCTGGCGGCGAACAACGCTCGCCCGCCCATGACATTGCGCGTCAATCTGCAATCGACCTCGCGCGAGCTGTACTTGCGACGTCTGGCCGCGGCTGGGATTCCGGCAGCCGCCACGGTTCACAGCCGCTGCGGTGTCACACTCGCCGCGCCGCTCGCCGTTTCGAGCCTGCCGGGCTTCGAAGATGGCCAGGTCTCCGTCCAGGACGAAGCGGCACAACTCGCCGCGCCGTTGCTGGATCCACTCCCCGGCCAGCGCGTGCTCGATGCCTGCGCCGCGCCCGGCGGCAAGACTGCGCACCTGCTGGAGGCATTTCCGCGGGTGGGTGAACTACTGGCTGTCGACGCAGACGAAAGGCGCTTGGTGCGCCTCCGATCGACCCTTGCCAGACTGAGCCTGGGCGCGCGCGTGCGGACCGGCAGCGCCCTGGAGCCGCAGTCATGGTGGGACGGACGCGTCTTCGAGCGCATTCTGCTGGATGCCCCCTGCAGCGCAACCGGGGTCATCCGCCGCCACCCCGATATCAAAGCGCTGCGACGGCCATCGGACATTCAGACCCTGGCGGACATGCAGCGACGCGCGCTGGAGGCGCTCTGGCCCCTGTTGGCCCGTGGCGGTAAGCTGCTTTACTCAACGTGCTCGGTATTCCCCGAGGAGAATCACCTGACGGTACAGGAGTTTCTGGCCGCCACCCCGGATGCCACCGAGGCCGGGATCGCCGCGGACTGGGGTCGCGCCGCCCCCGCAGGACGCCAGGTCCTGCCGGGCGAGGACAATATGGACGGCTTTTTCTATGCCTTGCTGGTCAAGCATTGAGCGGTGGCGCGTGGTCTGGGTCGCCGCCCTGATCGGGGGCCTATGCGGCCTGCAGGATGTCCGCGCGGAGGGCTACGAGGTCCGGAGCGTCGAGGGCCGCGTCGTCAACGGCATATACGTCGTGGACAGCACGATTCATATCGGACTTTCCGAGGACATGCGCAACGCGCTGAACAACGGTGTTGCGCTGACCTTCCTCGTCGAGGTGGAGATCCATGCGCCGCGGCGCTATCTCTGGGACGCGCTCATCGTGCGCAGCACACGGAGGCTGACGCTCGAGTATCATGCCCTCACTGGCGGATACGTGGTCAACAACGAAAGCACGCATACCCGGCGCAGCTTCCCCACTCTGGACGAAGCGCTCCAGGAGCTTGGTGAATTGCGGGACATGGCGGTCTCCGAAGAACGCTACCTTCCTGCGGGAGCCCCGTGCACGGGTCGCCTGCGTGTGAGCCTCGACGTCGAATCGCTGCCGGCCCCGCTGCGGCCGATTGCCTACCTGTCGCCCGAGTGGCACCTGCGCTCCGACTGGCGACGATGGACCGTTGAGCGATGAGCCGGCACACGCGCATAGGCGCCTTCGTTCTCGCGTTGAGCGTCATTCTGCTCGTCTCGCTCGTGATGATGAGCGAAGCGATGCAGAACCGCACCCGCTTCAGCCACATTTATTCGCTGCTCCTGGTCGTCAACGCGCTCGGCCTGCTCGGCTTCCTCGCGCTCATCGTGGCCAACCTGAGACGGCTGATCCGCGAACTGCGGCAGGAGCGCGCCGGCGCCAGGTTGAAACGCCGTTTGACCCTGCTGTTCGTGCTGCTTTCCACGATCCCCGTACTGACGGTTTACGGATTCTCGCTGGAGTTCCTCCGGCGGGGCATCGACAACTGGTTCGACGTACGCGTTTCCTCCGCGTTGGAGGATGCCCTCAATCTCAGCCGCGCGTCGCTGGATATGCGCATGCGCGAGCTGCTGCGCCAGACATCGCAATTGGCGGAGTCGATCACCGATTCCGAGGACGGCGCCGATCCGCTGCGATTCGAACAGCTGCAACTGCCCGAGAGCCTCGTCGTCGAGAACCCCTTCAGCCCCGGTACCGTGAATCTTCAGGAGCTGCTGCATCGCAGCGGCGCCGAGGAGCTCACGCTCATGACCGCGAAAGGCGCGGTGCTCGAACACAGCAGCTTCGCCACGGATATCGTCCCGTCGATGCCGCCGGAGGCCGTGCTGTTGCAGCTTCGGCAAAACCAGAACTACATCGCGCTGGAACCTATACGGGACAGCGGCCTGGCGATACGCGTGGTCGTGAACGTGCCAAGCAGCACGGGCGGCGAGGGGCGAGTACTCCAGGCTCTGTACCCGATCGCCGAGCGCATGCGCACGCTGGCCGACAACGTGCAATCCGCGTTCATCCAATACAAGGAACTCGCTTACCTGCGCGACCGGTTGAAGGTCAGCTTCATGATGACGTTGACCCTGGTGCTGCTGTTCAGCATATTCACCGCGGTTTGGGCCGCGTTCTACACGGCGCAGAGGCTTTCCGATCCCATCCATGCTCTCGCCGAGGGGACCAAGGCCGTGGCCGCCGGCAACTACGACACCCGGCTTCCGGTGCCGGGGGCCGACGATATCGGCGTGCTGGTGCATTCCTTCAACGAAATGACACGCCGGCTGGCCGAGGCGCGCAACGAGGCCGAGCGGAGCCGCGATGAGGTGGAGAGACAGCGCGCCTACCTGGAGACCGTCCTCGGGCGGCTCTCCTCCGGGGTCCTGACTGTCAGCAGCAATGGCGAATTGCTCACGGCCAATGCCACCGCGGCGCAGATACTCGGGCTCACGCCGGGATCCCTGCCGCCCACGACGCTACCCTCGCTCATCCAGAGCCATGCCCACCTCGAGCCATTTCTCGACAGCGTTCGCGGCCACCTGCGGCAGGGCCGCGGCGATTGGCAGGAAGAGGTGACTGTGTTCGGACCGGGCGGACGCAAGGTCATCATGTGCCGCGGCGCCCGGCTGGACGCGAGCGCCGAGGGCGAGGCGGACCACGTCATCGTGTTCGACGACGTCACCGCCCTGATCCAGGGACAGCGCGATGCGGCTTGGAGCGAGGTTGCCCGCCGTCTGGCTCATGAAATCAAGAATCCGCTGACGCCCATCCAGTTGTCAGCCGAGCGCCTGCGGCACAAGTATCTCCGCACCCTGGATCCCGAAGAGAGCGAGGTCCTGGACCGCCTGACGAACACGATCATCCAACAGGTGGAGACCATGAAGGGAATGGTCAACACGTTCTCCGAGTACGCCCGCTCACCGCGCATACAGCAGGAGCCGATACAGCTCAATCACATCATCGAGAGCGTGGTCGACCTCTACCGCAGCGATGAAAAGGGGGTTCGCATCGAAACCGACCTGGCTGCCGACATCCCGACCATGCATGCCGACCCCAACAGACTGCGTCAACTGCTCAACAACCTGATCTCGAACGCGTTCGAGGCCCAGTCCGAGAAGGCCGAGTGCTACATGCGGATCAGCACACGCATGCACGAGGAGGCGCACGGCACCAGCGTTGAGATGCGCGTCGAGGATCATGGGAACGGAATAGCGCCGGGACTGCTGAACGAGATCTTCGAGCCGTACGTCACCACCAAGCCCAGGGGTACGGGCCTAGGGTTGGCAATCGTGAAGAAGATCGTCGAGGAGCACGGCGGAACCGTGTGGATGGAGAACAGCAGTGGCGGAGGGGCGTGCGCCTCTGTCAGACTTCCGGTAACTGCACCCGAGCACGCCCCGGCCCCCTACTCACGCAACCAGGCCAGCTTTCATGGCAGAGTCGCATAATCACCACAGCGATAACGCGCGACGTGCACGACTCCGCCGGTCACCGTACGGCGCCGCCACCACCGCCCTCCACGTTCGCGGTCGGGCCATCCGCCCCGAAAGCGAGCCGTGCGAGGAGCTTCGCGCGGCAAGGTTCAGCCGGGGAGCCAACCGATGAGCGCCGGACAACATATTCTTGTCGTCGACGACGAAGAGGCGATACGCAGTCTGCTGCGCGAGATCCTCGAGGACGAGGGCTTTTCCGTGACCACCGCCGGAAATGTCGCCGAGGCGAAGGAGGCGCGGCGCGTGCGCAGGCCGGATCTCGTTCTGCTGGATATCTGGATGCCGGACGGTGACGGCATCACGCTGCTGAAGGAATGGGCGCAGGACCTCGGAATGGACGTTCCCGTGATCATGATCTCAGGTCACGGCACGGTCGAGACCGCGGTCGAGGCCACGCGCATCGGGGCGTTCGATTTTCTCGAGAAGCCGCTGTCCCACGGCAAACTGCTGGTTACCATCGAGCGTGCGTTGGAGATGGCGGCACTGCGCCGCGAGAACATCGGGCTGAGACGCCAGGCCGCAAGCACGGAGCTGCTCGGCTCCAGTCGCGCCATCACCCAGCTGAAGGAACAGATACAACGGATTGCACATCACAATACCACCGTGTTTCTCACCGGCGAATCCGGCACTGGAAAGGAGGTCTTCGCCCGCTACCTGCACACGCACAGCCCGCGTGCACGCAACGTGTTTTTCTCCGTGAATATCGGAGGTCTCGCCCGCGATGCCGTGGAACAGGAGATATTCGGATCGGAGAGCAAGGATCGCGTGCATTTTGGTGCGCTGGAGCAGGCCAACGGCGGGACCTTGCTGCTCAAGGACATCACCGATCTCAGCCTCGAGATGCAGGCACGCCTGCTCAACGCCCTGGAGACCCAGTCATTGATGCGCGTGGACGGTCTGGATCCGGTGCGGACAGACGTACGCATCGTGGCGGCCACGCGCCATGATCTGAAGGCGGCGGTGGACGCGGGCCAGTTTCGCGATGATCTCTACTACCACCTCAACGTCGTTCCCCTGCAGATCCCGGCGCTCCGCCAGCACGCCGAGGACGTGCCGGAACTTCTCGCCTATTATCTGGACCTGTTCGTTGCACAGGAGGGACTTCCGCGCCGGCAGTTCTCCAACGCCGCGCAGCAGCGGCTGCGAACCTATGCCTGGCCCGGGAACGTGCGCGAGCTGAAGAACCTCGTGCAGCGCCTGCTCATCCTCGGATCCGGCCCCGTGATCGAAGCCCCCGAGGTCGAACAGGCACTCGGAATCCGGCCGGTGGTCGCTGTCGAGAGCAGACCGGGCTTCGACCTGCCCATGCGCGAGGCGCGCGAGCAGTTCGAGAAAGCGTATCTCGAGTACCAACTGCAGCACGAACTGGGAAATGTCTCCAAGGTCGCCGAACGGATCGGACTGGAGCGCACTCATCTTCACAGGAAGCTTCGGGCGCTCGGCATCGACCCGAAATACATCAAACACGCGACCGGCCGCGGCCGGGATGACGCCTAGCGCGGATGGCAGTATGGCGCGACCGCGCCAAGCGGAACGCGCAGGACTCCGCGCGAGAGGACTAGCCGCTCAGTGCGATGAAATCGCGACACGAATCATAATTCAACCGCAGGCTGCCCACCAGTTCCGTAACGTGACCCAACCTGTGCCGCCTCAGGTACTCCACGACGCCGGCGTTGAGTTTGGGGAGGAGCAGTGGATCGTAGAAAAGGCCCGTGCCCACGCCGATGCCGCTCGCCCCCGCAATGAGAAATTCAATGGCGTCGTTGGCCGTGACGATACCGCCCTGGCCGATGATGGGGATGCCGTGCGGCCCGCAGACCTGGTAGACCTGGTGTACCTTCAGCAGCGCAATCGGCTTGATCGCCGGACCCGAGAGGCCGCCCTGGTTGTTGCCGATGACCGGGCGGCGGGTCTCCGCGTCGATCGCCATACCCATCAGGGTGTTGATGACTGCGAAGCCGTCCGTACCCGCCTCGATGCACCGGCGCGCGTTCTGGGCGATGTCGGTCTGGTTCGGCGACAACTTCGTGATGATGGGCTTGCGCGTGGCACGCCTGCATGCCTCCACGACCCTTGCCGACATCTCCGGATCGTTGCCGAACGCGACCCCGCCCTCCTTCACGTTCGGGCAGGAGATGTTGATCTCGACGGCATCGATCGGCGAATCGTCAAAGATGCGCGTGACCTCCGCGTACTCCTCGACGGTCGAACCGGAGACATTGGCGATGAAGCGGGTCTCACCGAAGTCGAGGACGGGGAGGATCTCGTCGACCACGTAGCGCGCGCCCGGGTTCTGCAGGCCGATTGCGTTCAACATGCCGGCGGGCGTCTCGCAGACGCGATGGGCGGGGTTCCCGAGACGAGGGCTCAAGGTCGTGCCCTTCAGGCACACGGCCCCGGCGTCCCGATTGGAGAAGCCGACGACGCGCGTGTACTCCTCACCGAAACCGACACAGCCCGAAAGCAGCACCAGCGGCGTGGCGAACTTCATGCCGCAGAAATCGAGCGCGAGCATCGCCCTGTCTGAATCGTTGAGGATCATGCTTGTTCCACGTCGTCCTGTATGAGCCGGAGATCCCGCCGAACACCGGCAATATTATACGGTTGTGCGCCAATTCCGGGGTCAGTCTGCACCTGGTGCAGCCATTGGGGTTCCGGCTCGACGACAGGCAGTTGAGGCGCGCCGGGCTGGACTACCGTGAGCGCGCGGTGATCACCGCACATCGTACGCTCGCGGCATTCCGCGACGCGGTGGCACCACCGCGATTGTTCGCCCTTTCCACGCGCGGCCAGCGCCGCTACGACGCGGTCGCTTACCGGCCCGGCGATGCGCTGCTCTTCGGCCCGGAGACCCGGGGCCTGCCGCCGTCCGTGCTGAATTCGATACATCCGCAGGATGTGCTGCGCATTCCCATGCTCGGCGACTCGCGGAGCCTGAACCTGGCCAATGCGGTGGCGATCGTGGTCTACGAGGCGTGGCGGCAGCATGAGTTCCGCAATCGGCCGCCGCAGCACTGACGCGCCGCGCGGCAATGCGCGTCAGGCGCCCTCTCGTTTCGGCTCGCGCGCAAGCAGCGCCTGCACGGCCTCCCGCGGAGAGCGCTGACCGCTCAACACCATTGCCACCTGGGCGCAGATCGGCATCTCCACGCCCTTGACGCGGGACAGCCGCTGCACCGCCTCCGCGGTACGAATGCCCTCGACCACCTGGCCGATCTCCGCGGCTGCCTCGGCCACCGTCCGCCCGCGGGCGATCGCCAGTCCGAGGCGGCGGTTGCGCGATTGGTCCTGGGTGCAGGTGAGCACCAGGTCGCCCAGACCTGCAAGCCCCATGAACGTCTCCCGATTGGCGCCCATCGCCACCCCGAGGCGGGTCAGCTCGGCCAGGCCGCGTGTGATCAGCGCCGCGCGGCTGTTGGCACCGAAACCGAGCCCGTCGCTGATGCCGGCCGCAATCGCCAGCACGTTCTTCACCGCGCCCCCCACCTCCACGCCGATGACGTCACTGCCGACATAGGCGCGGAATGCGCCGCCGTGCAGATGGCTGGCGAGGGCGCGCGCGAACTCCGCGTCATCGGAGGCGACGACCACGGCCGTGGGCAGGCCGCCGGCGACCTCGATGGCGAAGGTGGGTCCGGAGATCACGGCGGCCGGACAGTCCGCACCGAACTGTTCGACGACGACGGCGTGCGGAAGCTGCAGCGTATCAACGTCGATCCCCTTGCAGGCCCAGGCGATGCGCGCATCGGGTCGCGCGTGGACGGCCACCTGGTGCGCGACTTCCCGCAGGGCATTGCACGGTACGGCGAGGATTACGTCGCGGGTTCGACGCAGAGTTCCCTCCAGTTCATCCTCCACGGATAACAGCGGGGGGAATTCCACGCCGGGAAGGTACCGCTCGTTGCAGCGGGCGTGGGAAAGGCGGGCGATGTGGCCGGCATCGTGTCCCCACAAGACCGTGGCATGCCCGTTTCTCGCCAGGTGGATGGCGAGCGCCGTGCCCCAGGAACCAGCGCCGGCGACCAGTATGGAATCGGCGGTCATCGCTGTCATAAGCCTCTCGCCACACGGGTCAGCGACCCAGGCCGGGTGGCATGGGCGTCAGTGGGCCTTGGGCGCCTCCTCAGCCGCCTCGGCCTGCTTGCGCTGCAACTCCTGCGCGTAGAGGGATTCGAAATTCACGGGCGCCAGCAGCAATTGTGGAAAACCGGCCTTGGCAACCACGTCCGCGACGACCTCGCGCGCGAACGGGAACAGCACGTTCGGACAGGCGGTCGCCAGTATTGCCGGCATCGCCTGCTCCGGGAATCCCGAGATATGGAAAATCCCGGCCTGCTGCACCTCGCACAAGAAGGCGACCTTGTCCGCCGACTTCACCGTCACGGTAACCGCCAGTACGGTCTCGTACATGTCGTTGCCAAGGCTGCTCGCCTTGTTGCCGAGCTCGATCTCCACGGCCGGCTTCCAGTCCTCGCGGAAGACGCCCGGCGTACCCGGCGCTTCGTAGGAGAGGTCCTTGAGATATACCTTCTGAATGGCCAGCTGGCCCGTACGCTGCCTGCCCTCGGTGCTGCCGGTTGCTTCCGTCATCGTTGGTCTCTTTCACTGGGGATTCGTTGCTGGACGTGATTAATCGCGGGCGACGGGGAAATTCTCCTGTTGCCACGCCGAGATGCCGCCGCGCAGCGAATAGAGTCGGCCGAAGCCGTGTTTCTTCAGCAGCGACCCCGTGCGGCCGGACACCATACCGGTGCTGCAATACAGAAGCAACGGCTTCTCCCGCGCCGCCTCCAGCTCTCGCAGGCGCTCCGGAATCCTGGCCTCGGGGATATTGATCGCCCCGACGATATGACCCGCCTGGAAATCGCCGGAGTCACGAACGTCGAGGATCGTGGCCCCCTCCCTGTTCATCAGCTGAACAGCCTGCTGCGGAGAAATCTCCTTCACAGCCCGGCCGATTCCACCCGCGAGCTCGTTGACCAGCAGCACCAGGACGACCGCGAGCGCGGTGAACAGGATCCAATGATTTGTGACAAATTCTCCAGATTGTTCCATGGGTTAGCTCATGCGCCCCGGGGTGTGAATTGGGATTCATGATACACTTTTATCTTTTTCGGGCGTAATGGACGGAGCGTACTCGACAGCGATGACACCCCCGCACCAGCCGCTGCTGCTCATCATCCTCGACGGATGGGGCTACAGCGACAACACCCAGTACAACGCCATCCACAACGCCAACAAGCCCGTGTGGGATCGGCTCTGGGAAAACTGCCCACACATGCTCATCAGCGCCTCCGGCATAGACGTGGGATTGCCGAACGAGCAGATGGGCAACTCGGAGGTGGGTCACATGCACCTCGGGGCCGGACGCGTCATCGATCAGGAGCTCACGCGCATAGGGAAGGCCATCGAAGACGGCCATTTCTTCGAGAACGGAACCCTGCTCGCCG
This sequence comes from Gammaproteobacteria bacterium, assembly GCA_022071965.1. Classification (GTDB taxonomy): domain Bacteria; phylum Pseudomonadota; class Gammaproteobacteria; order JAJPIJ01; family JAJPIJ01; genus JAJVHZ01. The sequence goes on along the minus strand of JAJVIQ010000005.1, from coordinate 149,589 downwards.
CCTTCGGCAAGGCCGCCTCCGGGGGCAAGGCCGTGCACATACTCGGACTCCTCTCGCCGGGCGGGGTGCACAGCCACGAGGATCATGTCCTCGCCCTCATGGAGATGGCGGCGCGAAGCGGCGTCAGGCGCGTGTACGTGCACGCGTTCCTCGACGGTCGGGATACCCCGCCCAAGAGCGCCGCCAATTCCATCCAGCGGGTAATGATGAAGTTCACCGAGCTGGGCCGCTGCGGGCGGATCGCCAGCATCATCGGACGGTACTTCGCGATGGACCGCAACAAGAACTGGGGGCGCACGGAGGCCGCCTACAACCTCATCGTCGACGGGCTGGCGATGTACGAGGCCGCCGATCCGCTCATTGCGCTGGATCAGGCCTACCACCGCAACGAGACCGACGAGTTCATGCGCTCCACGGCCATCATCCCGCGCGATCAACCGCGTGCGCGGATCGAAGACGGCGACGTGATCGTCTTCGCGAATTTCCGCGCCGATCGGGCCCGGCAGCTGACGCAGGCCTTCATCGAGCCGTTCTTCACCGGCTTCAAGCGTGCCCGCGTTCCGGCGCCGCAGAATTTCATCACGATGACCAGCTACAGCGATGACTTCCAGGTTCCCGTCGTCTATCCGCCCTCGCGCATCAAGAACTCCTTCGGCGAATACATCGCCGGTCTCGGCATCCATCAGCTGCGAATTGCCGAGACGGAGAAGTACGCGCACGTCACGTTTTTCTTCAATGGCGGCGACGAGCGGGTGTTTCAGGGGGAGGACCGCATACTGATTCCTTCGCCCCATGTCGCGACCTACGATCAGAAGCCGGAGATGAGCGCGGCGGAGGTCACCGACGAGCTGATCAAGGCCATCGAGAGCCGCCGCTACGGCGCCATCATCTGCAATTTCGCGAACGCCGACATGGTGGGCCACACCGGCGTGTTCGAGGCAGCGGTGAAGGCGATCGAGACCCTGGATCACTGCCTCGGCCGCATCGAGGAGGCCGCCCGGGCGGCGGGGATGGAGATCCTGATCACCGCCGATCACGGCAACGCCGAGAAGATGCGCGAAGTGTCCACCAAGAAGGTCGTCGGACAGACGCACACCGCGCATACCAGAAATCCGGTGCCGCTGGTGTATATTGGCCGCGAGGCGACAATGGCGAACGACGGGACCTTGAGCGATATTGCCCCAACCATGCTCAGCATCATGGGACTTGCTCCTCCCGCGGAGATGACGGGGCGCGCCCTGGTCATCCCGAAATCGGTGACGGCGACGGAATCGACCGAAACCGGCCAGGAGCCCATACGGGCCTCCGCCTAGGCCGTGCACCTGCGCGTTCGTAACGCCGGGGCCCTCTTGGTACTGCTGTGCTTCGCACTGCCCGCCCTCCCGCAGGAGAACCCGGGCCGCGCCGAACTCGATGAATTGCGGTCCCGCATCAAGGAGACGGTCACCGAGAAGAAACGGCTGAAGGCCGATGCCGCCCAGGCCCTGAACGACCTCAGGAAGCAGGAACTGGAACTCGCGGCGGCCAGCAAACAGCTCGCAACCCTGCGCGCGAGAATGAAGGAGCGCCAGGCAAGACTGCAACAGCTGATCGCCGAGGGTGAACGCGGCAGTGCCACCTTGGATGGCGAGCGCGCGTCCCTCGCCCGCGTCGTGCGCTCCCATTACGCCGCCGGACGCGAGCAGGCTCTCCGCTTGATCCTCGGCCAGGATGAGCCGGCGCGGGTCACCCGCGTTCTCGCCTACCACGAATACTTCGTCCGTGCCCGGCTGCAACGCGTCGCCGCGTCCGCAAGCAAGCTCAGGAATACGGCGATCATCGCCGAGAACACTCGCCTGGAGACGGAGAAGTTGCTCTCCCTGGAATCCGAGCAGACCGCGACGATCGCCGAGATCGAACGGCTGCGTGCCGAACGCCGGCAGACGCTCGCGGCCCTGAACGAACAGATCTCGGACCGAGACGACGCGCTGAACTCCCTCCGGTCCTCGAAGCGCGAACTGGAAAAGCTGCTCTATTCCCTGCCCGCGGAATCGAGTGCCGCCGCCGGGACGCAGCCCGCGTTGAACGGCTTGCGGGGGCGGGTGCCCTGGCCAACCACCGGCAAGATCGTCAACAACTTCACGGCGGCCGATGCGAAGGCATCCGGACTGCGCCATCACGGGGTGTACATCGAGGCTGCCGCAGGTTCGCCGGTGCGCGCGATCGGCGCCGGGCGGGTCCGGTTTGCCGATTGGTTCCAGGGCTTCGGCCTGCTGATTATCATCGACCACGGCCAGGGCTACCTGAGTCTCTACGGCCACAACCAGTCCCTCAGCACCAAGGCGGGGGCCACCGTAATCGCCGGGGAACAGATCGCCAGTGTCGGCGACAGCGGCGGGCAACGGGCCAGCGGGCTGTATTTCGGCATACGCCACAACGGCGAACCCGTGGACCCCGCAAAATGGTGCCGCTAGCCGGTCGCATTGTTGCCTGCCATCCGGGCCCCGCTTATGCTTCGTAACCACGCCTTGCCCGGGCTTTCGCGCGCGGTCGGCCGAACGGCAGCGAGTCCCAACGAGCCGCCTGCCGCCGCCGGGAGCATCCGGCGCGCCGCGCCGCCGAGCCGCCGAGCCGAAGCAGGACTTGCAGCATCCTCAAACAACATCGCGTCAGCGCGACGGAGTTCCGGTTCATGAAACTCATCCTGCGTTATGTTCTCCCGATCACCGCCGGCATTCTGGCTGGCATGCCGCCGTTGTCGCGTGCCCAGGACAATGCCGCGGCCGAGACTGCGGCAACGACGACCGCGGCGCCGGCGCCCTCGGGGGCCTCGGACCTGCCCCTGGAAGACCTGCGGGTCTTCACCGAGGTGTTCGCCAAGGTCAAGAGCGATTACGTGGAGGATGTCAAGGACAAGACCCTGCTGGAGAATTCGATCAAGGGAATGATAAACGGCCTGGATCCGCATTCGGCGTATCTTGACCCGGAGGAATACAAGACCCTGCAGGAAGGCACGACGGGCGAGTTCGGCGGCCTGGGGATCGAGGTCGGCATCGAAGATGGATTCGTCAAGGTGATCGCGCCGATCGACGACACGCCAGCCCAGAAGGCCGGTGTCGAAGCCGGTGACATCATCGTCAAGATAGACGATACGCCGACGAAGGGCATGTCGCTCAACGATGCCGTCGAGAAGATGCGGGGGCGCCCGGGTTCTCCGATCAAGCTGACGATAATGCGACAGGGCAAGGATCAGCCGCTGGAGTTCAATATTGTCCGGGACACCATCAAGGTCGACAGTGTCAAGGAGCGCACCCTCGATGCCGGCTTCGGCTACGTGCGCATATCGCACTTCCAGCAGCACACTGGTGAGGATCTCGTCCGGTCGATCGGCAAGCTGCAGAAGGACACCGGCAATAAGCTCAAGGGACTCGTGCTGGACCTGCGCAACAACCCCGGCGGCGTGCTCAACGCCGCGGTCGAGGTGTGCGACGCCTTCATGGGGAATGGCAAGATTGTCTACACGGAGGGGCGTGTGAAGGATTCACAGCTGGAGTTCTCCGCCAAGGCAGGCGATCTCCTCAATGGCGCCCCGATCGTCGTGCTCGTGAACGGAGGGTCTGCCTCGGCTTCGGAGATCGTCGCCGGGGCGCTGCAGGACAGCCAGCGCGCGGTGATCATGGGGAGCCAGACGTTCGGAAAGGGCTCGGTGCAGACCATCCTGCCGATGAACAACGGCGCGGCGCTGAAGATCACCACGGCCCGCTACTACACCCCCAGCGGACGATCGATTCAGGCGCAGGGCATCACGCCGGACATCACGCTGCGCAACGTCACGATTGCGTCCGTCGGTGAGGATATGTCCGGCGGCGTCCGCGAAAGCGACCTCAGCCGCCACCTCAGCAACGACAGACAGCCGGATGGCCGGAAATCACACGGCCCGACGACGGACGGCGGCAAGCCCGATGAATCCTCTCCACAGGACAGCGACTACGAACTGCACGAGGCCCTCAATATGCTGAAGGGCATGGTCCTGCTGCGCGAACGCAGCGCGAGGTAGGCTCCGATGAAGCGCTCGCCCGCGCCGCTGTCCCGGCTCGCCCGGGCGATGGCATGGACAAGCCTGCTACTGGGATCGGGCGCGGCATTGGCGGAGGATCGCGCGGATGCGTTGCCGGCAATCGGCATCATTATCGATGACCTGGGATACAGCCGGCATGACGGACTGCGGGCGCTCGCGCTGCCGGGCCCGATCGCCTATTCGGTACTTCCGCGCACTCCCTCCGCACGCATACTGGCCGAGAAGGCACACGAACTCGGCAAGGACGTGCTGCTGCATCTGCCGATGGAGGCGCTGGACGGCAGTCGCGCGCTGGGCGATGGCGCGATCATGAGCGGGATGACACGCGAAGACGTGTTGCGGACGGTTATCGACAACCTCGCCAGCGTACCGCACGCAATCGGCGCGAACAATCATATGGGCAGCCTGCTCACCGCGCAGGGCCAACCGATGCATTGGGTGATGGAGGCACTGCGCGAGCAGGGAAATCTGATCTACGTCGATAGCCGGACCACACCCCGCACCGTCGCGAGACTCGCGGCGCACGCGGAGCGACTGCCGTTCCTCAGCCGGGACGTCTTTCTCGACAACGAGCGCGGGAAGGATTACGCGCGTCGGCAGTTCTACGAGCTCGTCACGCGCGCCCGCCGGGATGGTCATGCACTCGCCATCGGCCATCCTCGCCAGGACACGCTGAGCGTACTGGAGGAGACCCTGCCCAGCCTGGAACGCCACGGCGTGAGGCTGGTACGCCTGCCCGATCTGCTCATCCTGCAACAGCGGAGTCCCGCATCATGGCAACTGTCCTCGTCCCGCTAGCCCAGGGCTGCGAAGAACTGGAAGCGGTCACCGTCATCGACCTGCTGCGGCGCGCCGGCATTACCGTCGTGACCGCTGGCCTCGACGACAAGCCGGTGAAGGCCAGCCGGGGCGTCGTGTTGATCCCGGACACCACTCTCGGGGCCGCGATCGATCACCAATATGACATGGTGGTGCTCCCCGGCGGCCTGCCGGGGGCCGATCACCTCAACGCCGACATGCGCATCCGCGAGATCGTCAAGAAGACGAACGACGCCAGGCGCCCCGTGGCCGCGATCTGCGCCGCACCCAAGGTGCTCGCGAGCATGGGAATGCTCATCGGCCGGCGCGTCACCGCCTACCCGGGGGTGCTGGACAACATGAACGTTCCAGGCATGCGCATTACGGGCGAACCGGTAGCCGTGGACGGAGACATCATCACATCCCGCGGTCCGGGCACGGCGATGGACTTCGCGCTGGCGCTGATAGAACGGCTCGTGGGAGCGGAGAAGCGCGCGGAGGTCGAGCGCGGCCTCGTGCGACCAGGACGCGAGGAGATGCAGGCGGCGGCGCCATCCGCCACGGCGGAGGTGAATAGATGAGCACGAATCGAAAACCGGACGAGGCCGGTGAGGAGCACATACACGGACCGGGCTGCCAGCACGAACACCACGACCATCGCGTTGCGGCCCAGCCGGCCCGCAACGCGCTGAGAGGCGTCGGTCGCAACGACCCCTGCCCGTGCGGGAGCGGCAGGAAATTCAAGAAGTGCCACGGCGTGGCCTGAGGCGCAGGGGCGAAGCGCTCGCGGCACGCGCGCCGCACCGACCGTCAATCGTCGTTGACCAGCACCACGACCAGCCCCGCTGCCAGCGCGCCCAGGAGCCATACCGGCCACGGTACTCCCCAGAGCGTCCGCACCGACTCATCTACCGTGACGGCCAGGACGGCAGCGCTGACAATGAACGAGGCCGCGAGGACCGCCAGCGACGTGCGCCGTCCGGATCGCCGCACCTCGGCCTTCAGCTCGTCGAGCTGATCCCCATGGACGATCATCTTCAACTGACCGGTCTTTGCGCGCTCGAGGACGTCGAAGGCGACCTTCGGCAGCTCCGGCAGCCTTTCGGCGATGGCCGGAAGACGCTCACGTGCGGACCTTGCCAATGCTCGGATGCTCACGCGCTGGCGCATCCATTGCTCCAGCGGCGGCCGCGCCGCCGCCCAGAGATCGAGATCCGGATACAACTGCCGGCCCACGCCCTCGACGTTGACGAGCGTTTTCTGCAGCAGGAGCAACTGCGGCAGGATCTTCATGTGAAAACGCTGGGCCGTCTGAAACAGACGCAGCAGAAGGTGCCCCACCGATATGTCCTTCACGGGGCGATCGAATATGGGCTCGCACACCGAGCGGATCGAGAATTCGAACTCATCCACGCGCGTGTCCACCGGCACCCATCCGGACTCGACGTGCAGCTCGGCCACCCGCCGATAGTCGCGATTCATGAAGGCGAGAAAGTTCTCGGCCAGGTAGCGCTGGTCGAAGTCACTCAGCGAACCCATGATGCCGAAATCGACCGGTATGAATCGGGCGTTCCGGCCGCCGTCCCTCGGGTCGACGAAGAGATTCCCGGGGTGCATGTCCGCATGAAAGAAATGATCGCGGAACACCTGGGTGAAGAACACCTCCACGCCCTTCTCGGCAAGGCGCCGCATGTCGATTCCGGCCCGCTTCAGGGCGGCGATGTCGTCCACGCGTATTCCGGAGACCCGCTCCATCACCATCACCCTGCGGCGGCACAGCTCCCACATCACCTCCGGGACGTGAATGGCGGGATCCTCCCTGAAGTTGCGCCGCAGCTGCGAAGCATTGGCCGCCTCGCGCAAGAGGTCGAGCTCATCGAGCAGGGTCTTCTCGAATTCCGCGACCACGCCCGTGGGCTGCAGGCGCCTGCCTTCGGACCAATACCGCTCCAGCCCGTCGGCAACGATATACATCAGCCCGATATCGCGCTTTATCGTGGTGCGTATCCCCGGCCGTACCACCTTCACGATGACCTCGCGGCCGTCCTTCAGGCGCGCGGCATGCACCTGGGCAATCGATGCGGAGGCCAGCGGCTTCTCGTCGAATTCGCTGAACACCTCCCGCACCGGCTTCCCGTACTCCTCCTCGACTATTGCGCGCGCCTCGTTGCCAGGGAAAGGTGGAACCCGATCCTGAAGTCGCGCCAGTTCCTCGGCGATGTCGTCGGGAAGCAGATCACGTCGTGTGGAGAGGATCTGCCCGAACTTGACATAAATGGGGCCGAGCTCTTCAAGAACGTGACGGATGCGGACCGCCGTGGGCGCGAAATCTCGCCTCCGCCAGTTCCACGGCAGCAGATAAAGCAGAAATCGGAACGAGCGCAGCAGAGGGATGCCCAGAACGATCTCATCGACGCCGTGACGTATGAAAGTCCGCTGTATCGACAGCAACCGCACGAACTGCGCTGGCGTGATGATGCGCATCTTCCTCAGCGTGCCTCGTCCAACCTGAGCCGCAGGAGCCGGACACGCTCCGCAAGCCGGTCCACGTCCGCGCGCAGGGCGTCGACATCCTGCAGGAATTCCTCCACCGCCGCCCTGTCCGGCACGACCTCGATCTCGTAACGCACGTACTCGGAGAAATTCACGGCCATGGACTCGGCCCCGCCGCCCGCCCAGCGCCGCATGCCGTGGAGGAAGACGCCAAGCTTGCGCGCACCAGCGTCGCCGATCAGCCGCGAGGCCATCTCCTCCCAGTCCACGTCGATGCGCCCGATCAGGGACTGTACCTGCTGCGCGGTGCTCAAATCGCCCAGGATCTCGACGGTGCCGGCGGGGACGGGTTCGTTGCGGGCGCGACTGCGGGCGAGCCGGGCGAAGCCGGAAACGGATCCGCGAATACGCACGTGAACCTCCCCGTCGTGACTCAGGCGAATGACCAGTCCGTCGGTCCGGGGCAGCAGATATACGCTGCGCTCGAAGCCCGTCAGGTCGATGGCGATGACCCGGCCGGTCATGCGGCCGAGGGCGTCACGGGTATCGATGTCGAATTCCAACAGCCGCGCGATGGCGCGGGCGACGTGCGGAAGCACCCGCGTCTCGATGGTCGCGGGGTCGACGGAAATCACAGACGATAACCCCGGTGCACGGCAACAACGCCGGCAGACAGGTTGCACCAATCCACGCGCTCCAGACCCGCCGCCTCCATCATGCGCGCCAGCTCCGCCTGCGGGGGATGTCGTCGTATCGATTCGACCAGATACCGATAGCTTTCGCGGTCGCCGGCGACGACCTCCCCAAGCCTCGGCAGGACACCGAAGGAATAGGCGTCGTAGAGGCGCCGCAACCGCGGCAGCATCAACTGCGAAAACTCCAGCACGACCAGTCTGCCTCCGGGCTTGAGCACCCGCTGCATCGCGGCGAGCGCGCGTTGCTTGTCGGTGACGTTGCGCAGGCCGAATGCAATCGTCACCGCATCAAAGCTCCCGTCGGCGAATGGCAGCATCTCCGCATTGGCCTGCACGAATTGCACAATCTGCGCGATGCCGCGATCGAGCAGGCGATTGCGGCCGACAGCCAGCATCGCGCCATTGATGTCCACGCAGATGACGCTCCCGGAGGGACCGATGGCGTGCGCAAGCCGCGCGCTGAGATCCCCGGTGCCGCCCGCGACGTCCAGCACGCGCTGGCCTTGCCTGAGCGCCGCGTGCGCGACGGCAAAACGCTTCCACAGGCGATGCATCCCCATGGACATCAAATCGTTCATCAGGTCATAGCGCGTCGCGACCGAGGAGAAGACCTCGCCGACCAGCCTCTGCTTCTCGGAGACCGGGACCTCCTTGAAGCCGAAATGCGTCGTTGACCCGCTCATTGCCCCCCGGCGCCCCGCCGCTCGTGACCAGCGCGCTTCAGCGCGTCCAGGTATTGCTGCCACATCTCGGACTGGTGCCTGCCGAGTTCGTACAGGTAATCCCAGGAGTAGATGCCGGTGTGGTGTCCATCGTCGAAGAAGAGCTTGACGGCGTAATTCCCGACAGGCTCGATCGCGGTGATCCCGACATTCTCCTTGCCGATCTGCAGGACCGACTGCCCCGGGCCGTGGCCGCGCACGTCGGCCGAGGGCGAGTAAACGCGCAAGAGCTCGCACGGCAGCCTGAAGGCCGTTCCGTCGTCGAAGACGATCTCAAGCATCCTCGACTGCCGGTGCAGGGTGATGCCTGTCGGGATCGGCATATGCGGTTCGTTCAAAGTATGTACTTGGCGAGTTCCTCGTCGCCGGCCAGCTCGTCGAGCTGCCTGTCGACATAGCCGCGATCGATCTCCACCGTGAGTCCCGGTTCGTCGCCGGCGCGGAACGAGACCATCTCCAGGAGCCGTTCCATGACCGTATGCAGTCGCCGTGCCCCGATATTCTCCGTGCGCTCGTTGACCTGGCAGGCGATCTCGGCGATACGCGCTATGCCGTCCGGCGTGAAGTCGACCGTCACGCCCTCTGTCGCCAGCAGGGCGGCGTACTGTCGCGTCAGCGATGCATCAGGTTCCGTGAGTATGCGCACGAAATCCTCGACCGTCAGTGCGTGCAACTCGACTCGATTGGGCAAACGCCCCTGCAGCTCGGGGATGAGGTCCGAGGGCTTGGCAAGATGGAAGGCACCGGAGGCGATGAACAGCACATGATCGGTCTTGACCATTCCGTGCTTTGTGGACACCGTGCATCCTTCCACGAGCGGGAGCAGGTCGCGCTGCACACCTTCCCGGGACACGTCCGCGCCGACTGTCTCACCGCGTCGGGTAATCTTGTCGATTTCGTCGAGAAAGACGATCCCATTCTGCTCGGCGGCCGCCAGTGCCCGTGTCTTGATCTCGTCCTCGTTCACCAGTTTGGCGGCCTCCTCCTCGGTGAGCAGCTTGCGCGCCTCCTTCACGGTCACCTTGCGACTGCGGGTGCGCCCGGCGCCCAGATGCTGGAACATGCCCTGCAGCTGACTGGTGAGTTCCTCCATCCCGGGTGGCGCCATGATCTCCACGCCCACCGGCGGCATGCTCAGATCGATGGTGATCTCCTTGTCGTCGAGCTTGCCTTCCCGCAGCATCTTGCGGAACCGCTGGCGGGTCGTGCTTTCCTCCTCCGTCATCAACTCGCTGCCGAATGCCGGGCGCGGCTTGGGCAGCAGGACGTCGAGAATGCGCTCCTCCGCCGTGTCCTCGGCGCGGCCCCGCACCCTGTTCACGGCCTCCTCGCGCGTCAATTTGATCGCGACATCGACCAGGTCGCGAACGATGGACTCCACGTCGCGCCCCACGTAGCCGACCTCGGTGAACTTGGTCGCCTCGACCTTGATGAACGGCGCATTGGCGAGCTTCGCGAGTCGCCGCGCAATCTCGGTCTTGCCCACGCCGGTGGGGCCGATCATCAGGATGTTCTTGGGCGTGATCTCATTGCGAAGCTCGGGTTCGACCTGCGAGCGGCGCCAGCGATTGCGCAGGGCAATGGCCACGGCGCGCTTGGCGTCGTTCTGTCCTACGATGTGCTTGTCCAGTTCGGCGACTATCTGCCGCGGTGTCAGTTGCGTCATGAGGGGCCGCTCGGGGGAGCCTGCGGCAGCGCCGCCCGCTCAACCCAGTTCTTCGATGGTGAAGTTCGTGTTCGTATAGACACAGATCTCGGCGGCGATGCCAAGGCTCGCCTCGACTATCGCGCGCGCGTTCATGGCGGAGTGCCTCATCAGCGCCCGCGCCGCCGCGACCGCGAACGAGCCGCCCGAGCCGATCGCCATTACGTCGTCCTCCGGCTCCACGACATCGCCGTTGCCGGAGATGATCAGGGAGGCCGTGGCGTCGGCGACCGTGAGCATCGCCTCCAGCCGCCGCAGTATCCGGTCGGAACGCCAATCCTTGGCCAGTTCGACCGCTGAACGCGTCAGGTTCCCCTGGTGCTTCTGCAGTTTCGCCTCGAAGCGCTCGAACAGGGTGAAGGCGTCCGCGGTCCCGCCGGCGAAACCCGCGACGATCCTGCCGTCATGAAGCCGGCGTACCTTGCGCGCGTTGCCCTTCAGCACGGTCTGTCCGAGCGAGACCTGGCCGTCTCCGCCCATGACCACGATGCCGCCGCGACGGACGCAAAGTATGGTTGTGCCGTGAAATTGCTCCAAGATTCGATCCCATTCCGATGCCTGCCGGTGCGAGGGATGATCTTACACGAATCCCGCCCCTGCCCGGCCGCGATGCGCGGGCCGTTCCGTGGGTCGAGCCGGCGCCAGACGCGGACGAGGGTCCGGAGCCCGGGCCGCGGCGCGTCACGGCTGGCGCCGCTGGCGGGCCACGTCCCGAAAACGGCGAGGGCGGCGGCCCGCGCGGAGGCGAGCCGCCTTTGCGCACCGGTGACAACGGCGTTTCCCCTGACGGCGCTGCTCAGCGCTTCTTTGCCCGCGGATGGGTGGCGTCGTACACCCTGGCGAGATGCTGGAAGTCCAGGTGGGTATAGATCTGCGTCGTACTGATGTCGGCGTGGCCGAGCAGTTCCTGCACGGCGCGCAGATCGCCGCTGGACTCGAGCACATGACTGGCGAAGGAGTGGCGGAGCATGTGCGGATGCACGTGCGTGTCCAGCCCCTGCCGGATCGCCCAGCGCCGCACGCGCTGCTGGACGGCACGCGCGGTCAGCCGCGCGCCGCCGCGCGCGAGGAACAGCGCCTGCGTCTCCTCCGCGATCCAGGCGGAGCGCATGCGCATCCAGTGCCGAAGCGCACTCACCGCGTGGCGGCCAACCGGCAGCCTGCGCTGTTTGCGGCCCTTGCCCAGCACGGTGACCTGAGCCTCGCGCAGATCGATATCTCGCATGTCCAGGCCCACCAGTTCGGAGACGCGCAATCCGCAGGAATACATGAGTTCGAGAATCGCCCGGTCGCGCGCGGTGATCCCCGCTTCCCCGGATCCATCGGCGATCTCCACCAGTCTCGCTGCCTGGTCCACGTCCAGGGCCTTGGGCAGCCGGCGCGGCGGCCTGGGGGCGCGCACCAGCTCGGCAGGATTGTGGGTGGTCATTCCGTCGCGCACGAGATGACGGAAAAAGCCGCGCAAGACCGATAGCAGTCGTTGCAGACTCCGTCCGTTCAGTCCGCCGCGATGCGCCTCCGCGATCAGGGCCCGCACGTGCTGGGCGTCCACGTCGCGCCACGCTTCGATGCCGTGCCTGGACCGAAACGCGCCGAGCCTCGAGAGGTCGCGGCGATATGCCGCCTGAGTATGCGGGGAATGCGCGCGCAGCGTCGCCAGATACGACTCGACGTCCGGATCCGGCGCCGCGCCCGGCGCCCGGTCACCGGGCGCCCGCTGGCGCCTGGCTATGTCGCGGGCGCGGCGACCCACGGGTTGAGGATAAGACTGACGATGTCGCCGAGGTGAGCGAGCAGATCGATGCCCATCTCCGGGTGGTAGCGGCGCGGATCGCGGCTCGCGATCACCAGGATCCCTTCCCAGTGTTTGCCGGACAAGGGCAGTACGGCCGCGGAGCCGAACTCCTCCGAGCCCTCCTCGTGGCGGATGCCGAACAGCGCCTCCTGCTGATTGTGCTTGAGACGGCCGCAATACGGTTTCCGCTGCGCGAGCGCCTCCGCAAACATCGTCCGCAGCGGCGATCGCGCGCCGGCGAACTCCGGTCGATCGACGTCCTCGGCCGCGACCGGGTCGGCGAATACGCGCAGCGTGATGCCATCGGCGGCGAAATCCGCCTGCAGGCTGTTGCCGAGGCTGCCGAGGATCTGCGCGCAGCTTCCGGCCTCCACGAGCCGCAGCGTGAGCCTGTGCATGCGTCGCGACAATTCCTCGTTCTCGCGCGCGATGTTGACCAGTTCCCGGAAGCGCGACTTCAGCTGACGATTCTCGTCGCGCAGGAGTATCACCTGCTTCTCGACCAGCGAGACCGCCTTCCCGGTCTCGTGCGGGATGACCAGATCGGTCAGAAGCTCCGGGTGTTCGACGAAGAACTCGCGATGCCTCCGCAGATACTCGGCCACCGAGCTGGTGACGTCGGATGAATCGCCCGCCATCGCCTCGTCGGGTGTCGTTCCGGTGTTCATAGCCTTATCTCACCCTCGAATACGCGCGCGGCCGGCCCCGTCATCCAGACGGGCTGGCCGGGTTCCGACCAATTGATGGAAAGATGCCCGCCGGGGAGCTGCACGTCCACCGACGGCTTGAGCAGTCCGTGCATGCGCCCCACGACCACCGCCGCGCAGGCGCCGGTGCCGCAGGCCAGCGTCTCGCCGGTGCCGCGCTCGAAGACGCGCAGCCTCACGCGGGAAGGGTCCACGACCTGCATGAAGCCGACGTTGACGCCCTGCGGGAACAACGGGTGACGCTCGATCATCGGACCCAGGGTGCTGACCGGCGCCGTGTCGACATTGTCGACCCTGATCACTGCATGGGGATTGCCTATCGAGATCGCACCGACGCTGACGTGCCCGCCACCTACCTCCACCTGATAGCTGCTGGCGCGGCTACGGGCCTGCATCGGTATTTCGGCCGGCTCGAATCGCGGCACCCCCATGTTGACGCGAACCAGGCCGCTCGTCTCGATGTACACCTTCGACAGCCCTCCTGCCATCGTCTCCACGGTGATCTCGTCCTTGATCACGATACCCTCGTCGCGCAGATAGCGCGCCACGCACCGGACGCCATTGCCGCAGTGTTCGACCTCGCCTCCATCGGCATTGTAGATGCGGTAGTGCACGTCGGCCTCGCCACGTGACGGTTCCACCACCAGTACCTGATCACAGCCGACGCCGAAGTGGCGGTCGGCCAGACGTCTGACGTGTTCGGGGGTGAGACTGAGGGGCTTCCGGAACCCGTTTAACAGGACGAAATCATTACCGAGTCCATGCATCTTGGTGAATGACAGTTCCATGCCGCTAGCGTAACTGAAGCGACGGGCATTGAAAACAAACCGGCGTGGTGGCCGGCCGGGCGCGAACGAGCGGGCGCCGGGGCGCGTGGCCACCCCCGGCTGTGCGGCGCGCGGCCCGGACCCCCGGCGGGCATGGCGGGGTGCGATCAGTACATCCGGGTCAGGATGTAACCCCGCTTCTCGAGCAGGGCCAGGACCCCACCGCGTCCGGGCAGGTGCAGCGCCCCGACCGCGACGAATGCCTCGCCACGCTGCAGCGCTCCCTGCATCCGTTCGGCCATCCGTGCGTTGCGGTCATCGATGAGCAGTTTCTCCATGTGCGCGGCCAGCTCCCGGTCACTGCCCGCGTATTCCTCGGTCAGACGAATGATCGCCCCGACGTCACGGCGCAGATAGAGCTCGACCAGTCTGCCGAGCTGCGCCTGGACGAGATCGAAATGGCAGACGGTATCGCGCAGCATCGCCACCTGCTCGGCGTCGCTGAACGCGGCGAACACCGCCGCCTGCTCCTCCAGCGTCTCCAGGCCCTCCACACGCAGGCCGTTCTCCCGAGCGCGCTGCATGAGCAGCAGGTCCAGCGGCAAACCACTGTCGGCCTGCGGCTGACTGAGGCTCAGGAATGCGGCCCATGGCTTGAGGCTGCGCGCCGCTTCTGCCGAAACGTTGAAGCGCAGCAGCAGCGACTGCGTGCGTTCGGCCAGCGGCCGCCCGGCGAGATCCTCCAGGCGGGTTCCGTCGTCGAAGTACATGGAGCCCGCGAACCGCGCGACCGCGTCGGGCTCGAAGAGCGCCTCCATCACGAACAGGCGGCTTGCCCGCAATGCCGACGTCACCGCCACCGGGATATCGAGCACACGCGGATCGCCCACGTGTATCGTGCCGAACAGGTAGCTCGCGGCCACGCCCTCGCGTTCGATCCGCCACAACAGGCCCTCGCCAAAGGCCGCCGGCTCGCTCGCGGTCGGCATGCGCGCGATCGGCGGGCAGACCAGCTCCTCGGCGCGGGAAGCCGCCGGATTCCCGCCCCACAACGACAGGGCGAGGATGACGATCCTCCCTGCGGTGATTGTCATCGATCCGGCTCCTCATCCGGCCAGGTGAAGGACTTGCCGCGTGCGGAAGTCGCCGGAGATCCGGCGGCGGGCCCGGCCCCTTCAGACCATGCGGTCGTCATTGAGATCGAGCTCGGGGACATCGTGCAGTCCGGCGAGCAGCCGCAATGCCAGCTCACGGCGCCCGGCGTCGTACGGCGGCGGGCGCCCGTGCATGCGCATCAATCGTGCCCGCGAGAGAGGGTCCTGAGGCATGCTCAATTCGGCGATGACCTTGTCGGCAGCCTCGGGATCATTGCAGATGAGCACCATGTCGCAACCTGCATCGAGCGCGGCGCGCGCCCGCTGCGTCGCATCACCCGCCACCGCGGCACCCGCCATGGTGATATCGTCGCTGAAGATCACGCCGTCGAAGCCGAGCTTGCGGCGCAGAACGTCCTGCAGCCAGTAGCGCGAGAACCCGGCGGGATGGGGATCGGCCCTGGCATAGACCACGTGCGCCGGCATGATGCCTTCGATCCCGTTGCGTATGAGGTGCGCGAAAGGCGGAAGATCCGTCGATTCGATGACACGGCAGGGCCGTTCATCCACCGGCAAGGCGTGATGCGAGTCCGCGGGCACCGATCCGTGTCCGGGGAAATGCTTGCCGACCGCGGCCATGCCCGCGGCATGCATGCCCTTCATGTATGCGTAGGCCAGAGCGGCGACGATGCGCTGATCGCGGTGGAACGCCCGATCGCCGATCACCGTGCTGAGTCCGGTGTCGATGTCGAGAACCGGCGCAAAGCTGAAGTCGACGCCGAGGGAGCGCAGCTCGCTGGCCATGATCCATCCGCCCGCCTCGGCGCTGGCCATGCCTGTGTCGGCATCGCGCCGGTAGGCTGCGCCATAGACGCCGCAGGCGGGCAGGGCAGTGAAACCGGCGCGAAAGCGCTGCACGCGCCCGCCTTCGTGATCGACGGCGATGAGCAGGGGCGGCGATCGCAGCGCGTGCAGTTCGGCGGTCAGCGACGCAAGCTGACCGCCATCCACGTAGTTGCGGGTGAACAGGATCACGCCGCCGATCAGCGGATGCCGCAGGCGCGCGCGCTCCGCGCCCGTGAGCGCGGCGCTCTGGATGTCGATCATCAGCGGACCCAAGGCCATGCGTGCGGATTCCCGGCCGTCAACGGGAGAACGGCCGAGCGCGAACATACGAGAGAAGCCACCGCCGCGCAATCCGATCCCGCGCACCAGCCGGACGCCGGTGCACCCGGAGCGAGAATGGATGGGGGCCGTGACCGCGCTCCGCTCGCGGGCCGGGGCCGCGTCCGCGCCGGGCTCGCGCCGGCAGCGCCGGCGTGCGCATCCTCGTCCGGTCCGATCCTCGCCTGGCGACGCCTTCCTGCCTCGTCACGCGGCCGGCATCAGGGACAGCGTTCGGCGCGGATCGAGCCGGTGCTGCAGCGCATCGCCGAGCGTGTTGCAGGCGAGCATGAGCGCGAGCAGCGCCAGGCCGGGGACGATCACCATGTGTGGCGCAACCAGCATGTACGCCGTACCGTCGCGCAGCATGGCGCCGAGTGACGCTGACGGCGGTTGCACCCCCAGACCCAGGAACGACAGCCCGGCCTCCGCGAGGATCACCCCCGCCACCCCCAGGGTGGCCTCCATCAGCAGCGGCGCCGCGATCAGCGGCAGGACATGGCGCAGGAGTATCGCCGGGGCTGGCGTGCCCAGTACCCGCGCGGCATGAACGTGCTCACGGGTCTTCACGGCGTAGGCCTGCGCGCGCGCCATGCGCGCGTACCCGACCCAGCTCACGGCCGTCAGCGCGATGACGACGTTGCCGATGCCGGGACCGAGCAGGCCCGCCATCGCGATCGCCAGGAGCGTGCCGGGGAAGGCCAGAAAGACGTCCATCAGCCGGGCAATGCATGCGTCGAAAAGACCGCCACGCCATGCCGCCGCGACGCCGACGGCAGCGCCGCTCGCCGCGGACAGGGGCACCACGATGCCCACCACGAGCAGCGAGGTGCGCAGCGCGCAGATCAGGCGGTCGGCCATCGGGCGGCCGAGATCGTCATGCCCCAGCCACGATGCCCACGAAGGCGGCTGCATGATCTCCGGCAGCGATATGGCATCGGGCGTAAGCCGCAACAGCGGGGCGAGAGCGGCCAGCGCCGCCCATCCGATCAGCACGAACAGCGACAGGCGCGCAGCGGCGCTCATGCCATGCGCACGCGCGGGTCCAGCAGCCCGCAGAGCATGTCGGTCGCCGCGTTGACCACGACGTAGGTGAGGCTGATGATGAGTACACAGGCCTGCACGACCGGATAGTCGCGCCGCTGTATGGACTCGATCGTCAACTGCCCGAGTCCCGGCCATTGGAAGATGGTCTCGGTGATGATCGCGCCCGCCAGCACGCCGCCCAGCTGCAGGCCCAGCACGGTCATGATCGGCAGCGCAGCATTGCGCAATGCATGCTGGACGGTCACCCGCGCTGGAGGGAGTCCCTTCGCACGGGCGGTGCGCAGATAATCCTCGCTCAACACCTGCAGCATCGAGGCGCGCACCATGCGGGTTAGCGCCGCCGCCAGCGGGATACCGAGCGTGAGCGCGGGCAGGACTATCGCCCCCGCCTCGGCGCGGCCGCTGACGGGCAGCCATCCCAGCGTGATCGAGAACAGCAGGATCAGCATCGGCCCGAGCCAGAAGGACGGGATCGACATGGCGAGCGCGGTGAGCGCCAGCGCGGCGCGATCGAGACGGCGTCCGTCGCGCAGCGCCGCGCCGACGCCGAGTGGCAGTCCGATCGCGATCGAGACCACGAGTGCCGCCGCGCCGAGCTGGGCGGTCGCGCGCACCCGTCCCGTCACCAGCTCCACGATCGGCTCGCGACTGTGCAACGACTCGCCGAGCTGGCCGTGCGACAGCTTGCCGAGATATCGGGCCCACTGGACGGCGATTGGCTGATCGAGTCCCAGGGAGCGGCGCAGCTCGCCACGATCGGCCGGCGTCGCCGATTCCCCGAGCATTACCTCCACGGGATCGCCCGGCACGAGATGAAGGAGCAGGAAGACCAGACTCACCACACCCAGTGCGACGGCTGCAAGGCTGAACAGGCGCGTCAACAGAAATCCGATCACTGCCCCTCCGCGGTATCGCCTGCGAGGCGGCGGTCCCCTGGCGAGGATTGCCCGCGGACTTATGATACATTCTGCCGGAGTGCGGGAGGGCACCGGGCCATGGCCTACTACCAATTCGAAAACGACAACTCCGAGGCCAGTATGACAGTCGACTCCGTCGCGCAATCCACGATGTCCTGGCTGGTCCGGGTCGCCGGACTGGTCCTGCTGGGGGTCGGCCTGTGGGCCGCCCTCGGCGTCATAAACGAGGCGTGGTCCATTTACCAGAACCCCAAGAGTTCGCGTGTGGAGGCGCTGGCCCGCGCCATCGACGAGGCCACGCACATCGACCTGGTTCTCGCGCCATCGCAGCGCGCCGACGCCGGCAACGACGCGGTCCGTCCGGAGCGCGCCTCCACGCTGCGACTCTCCTATTTCATCGCCTGGCCGATCGTCATGCTCCTGCTGCTGCTCGTCGGCCGCCTGGCGATGGCAGCCATGAGGACCGGCGGCGAACTCGCGCTCTTTGACGTGCAGATACGGCGCTTCGCCCGCGAGCTGATGCGCGAAGCCGTCCGCAGCGGCAGATCCGGCGGCTGAATCCGGCCGCGGTCGCCGCGCCGCCGGCGTTCCCGGTCCGCCCTACGCCTCGTCGATCCGCACGCGGGTGCCGACGTCCACGAGTTCGAAGAACGTCATCACGTCGCCGTTGCGCATGCGCACGCAGCCGCGGGACCCGGGGACGCCGATCGGCGTGTGCTCCGGGGTCCCGTGTATGTAGATGTATCGCGCCCTGGTATCCACGCTGCCGCCGCGGTTGTGGCCCGGCTCGAGGCCGCCGAGCCAAAGTATGCGGGTCACGATCCAGTCACGACCTGGCCGCGTCGCGCGTAGCGCCGGCGTACACACCTCGCCGGTCGGGCGGCGCCCGGCAAATACCGTGTTCGCCGCGCAACCCGCGCCGATCTTCTCCTCGATGACGTGCAGGCCGCGCGGCGTGCATTCGCTTTCCATCAGCTCTCCGGGGCCGTTGGCCGCCGTGGATACGGAACAGGCGAACATGACTTCGGTGCGCGCATGAAGCTCCAGGCGCTGGCGTGCGAGATTGATGACGACCAGCCGGTCGCCGCCGCTCGTGCGCATGTCACCATCTTGCATGGACAAGACCGCCGTAGTTCCCATCGGTCGCTGGCTCGAAATCGCGCGCGCGGGCGCCCGTCACCGCCGTGACATCCTCGCTCCACAGCGGAATGATCGGCAATGCGTCCAGCAGACGCCGCTGCACCTGGCCGTACAGCTCCGCCTGCCGCTGCGGCTGCGGCGCGACCTCGGCGCCGGCTATGAGGCGGTCGGTGATCGGGTCGCTGTAGCGACCGCGATTGGCCCCCTCCGGCGGAAGAGAGCCGCTGTGAAAGGCGTAGCGGAAGATATCCGGCAGCTTCAGGCCCACCCACGACAGAGAATACATCTGAAATCGTCCCGCCTTGATGTCGCCGTAGAAGGTTCCCCAGTCATAGCTGCGCAGGTCGACCTCGATGCCGACCTGCCGCAGCTGGCTCTGCAGGATGGTCGCGATGCGGATCCGGAAAGGATCGCTGGAGGTCTTGTAGATGATCCGCAGCGGCCGACGCTCCCCGTAGCCGGCCGCACGCAGCAGCTCGCGCGACGACTGCGGATCGTATGCGAGCGCGGGCAGGCCTGCCACCCCTGCCCAGTGCTCCGGGCGGAGCACGCTGGAGGCCGGTCGCCCGCTGCCGCCGAATACGTACGCCAGGATCGCGTTGCGATCGATAGCGTGCGCGATGGCCCGGCGCACCCGCAGATCGCGCGTGGCCCCCTCGGCAAGATTGAAACCCAGGTACGCCACGCCGTCGCCGGGCACGCGACGCACCATCATGCCCGGACGGTCCCGCAGCCAGCCCAGGAGCTCCGGCGGCATGTCCCCCTGCAGCAGATCGATCTCGCCGCGCACCAGTTTGAGCGCGCGCACGGTCGGATTCGGTACCGTGACGAACTGAAGCGGCGCGCCGTCGCCGACCCGTTGAAGATCCAGGGTCCCCGCGTCCGGCCAGTCCACGAGCCGGTACGGGCCGCTGCCGACGGGCCTGTGCGACAGGGACACCCCGGCCGCGGCCCATGCGGGCACGATGCCCATCGTGAGGCGGCCAGGAAAGAGCGCGTCCGGTCGCGACAGGTGAAAATCGACATGCTCGGCGTCGGGGCTTTCGATCCGCGCGATCGACTTCAGTGCGCCGCGATGCGGCGAGGCATTTGCGGCATCGAGCACGTAGTCGTAGGTACTCTTCACGTCGGCAGCCGTCAGACGCGTGCCGTCATGGAACTCGCGCCCCTCGCTCCCGAGCGTGAAGCGGTAATGCGTCGGGGATACCCGCTCCCAGTGCGCCAGTTGCGGGACCGGCTGGTAACGATCGTCGAAACCGACCAGGGCGCGGTAGATCAGGCGGCAGATGCGCTCCGAGGCGGCGTCGGTGGCGTGCCGCGGATCCAGCGTGATCGGTGGCTGCGCCACACCGAAGCGCAGTGGCGCCTGCGCCGGCACGGCGATCGCGGAGAGCATCAGCAGCAGACCCGCGAGGTAAGACCACGCCCGGCACCGGCGACGCGGGGCTTCAGCCTGCCGGATGCGCGGCGAGGAAGGCGTCGACATGCTTGAGGAAGATATCCTTCAACTTGCGGAGATCGCGATCCTGCGCCGTGCCGGTCTCGCCGCCGGACCAGTTCACCGCCGCCCCGCCCTTGCCGCTGCCGCGCGCGCTGACGGTGGTAGAAAACGAGTAAATCCCGGTGGTGCCGTTGTAATTGAATTTCAGCACCAGTGCGAGCGTCAGGCCGCCACTGGCGGAGTCCTGGTAGCCCGCCGACTGCAATCGCTGCGAGACCGCCGCGCGAATGTCCTCCTCGCTCAACCCCAGGCGCTTGAAGTCCTTCTCCAGCCCGACGACCTGCACGGCGACCGTCGGCACCGCAGGCGCCGGCGCGGCGACGGCTACCGGGGGTGGCGCCACCGGGGCAGCGCTCGCGGCCGCCTCCGGCGCAGGTGGCGGCGATTCGGGTACGGTCGCGATGGCGACGCGCGTGGCCGCCGCGCGCCGCCGGCGGGCGCTGTCGAGATCCTCCTGCAACGGCGGCCACGAGGCGAGCGCCGGCCGCAACGCCCGGCCCCGCTCGATGTAGCGCTCGGCGCGCTCCAGGTCCCCGCGCCCGAGGCTGCCGCGGGCAAGCTCGGCGTATCGCGCCGCCACGGCATCGATGCCCGCGTGCGCGCGCTCGTTCTCCGGGTCGCGGCCCAGTACCGCCTGATACCGCTCCAGCGCGTTCGCCCCCCGGGGCGCGCTCAGGCGGTCGGCCTTCAGGTCCGCGTCCGCCCGATCGAGCAGCGCCAGCGCCTCCCGGTCTGCGGCGGCCTCCGGTGCGTCGCGAACCGGGGTCGCGCCGGGCTGGCCGGACTCGGGCGCTGCCGGCGATTCCGCCGGCACGGAACGAGCTGCCGCCTCCGCCGCGCTCCGGACCGCGGCGAGCTGCTGATGCGCGGTGGCGACCAGCGGCGCCTGCGCGTCGGCCGCCTCGGCCTGCGCGAGCGCCGCATCGGCCGCGGCAAGGTCATCGGCTCGCAGGGAGTCGAGACTTTCCTTCGCATACAGCACGGCGACGGAGGTCAGGCCGGCCAAAGCCTCCTCGTTGCCGGGATCGAGCTCGAGGACCGCGCGGTATTTCGCGGCCACCGCCGCGTATTGCTCCGGGTGTCCCCCGGCCGCCGCGGCAGCGGCGTGAGCGGCGCTGAGCCGGTCTCGGACCTCCGTCGTGGCGCCCTCGGGCGGGGCGGTCGCCGATGCGGTCGCCTCCGGAGGCGGCGCGGAGGTGCCGGCCGACACCTCGACATCCGCAGCCGGCACCTCCTCGAGTCTTGCGCTCGGCGGTTCCGCCGGCCTTCCGGGCCCGGCCTCGGCGCCCTCGGATTCCGGCGCGGTAGCGGGTAACACCTTGGACTGCGCCGTTGGGGGTACCGTCGGGGGCCGGATCTGCCATTGCCATAGCGCCGCGGCCGCCACGGCGCACGCCACGCCGAACGCAAGCAACCCGCGCCGCACACCGGGGCGTGGGCGCACCTCGGTCTTCGAGGGGGCGGCGATCGCGGCGGACTGCGGGTCCGTCAGACGCACGGTCGTCGCTGCCGCGGCCGGGGGCTCCATCGGCGCCGTCGGCGCTTCGCGCCCGCCTCGCTCCACGATCGTCGTGGCCACGCGGGTCACCGGTTCCTCCTGCTCGCCGCGCAGCTCGCGGCGCCACTGCGCCACGCTCTGCGGCCGATCGGCGGCCTTGAAACGCAGGCCGTGATCGATGGCGCGCAGCAGCGCGGGAGAATAACCGCCTGCGGCGAGATCGGCCGCGGGCACATACAGGTCACGCTCCGACTTCAGCAACGCCTCGCTGCGATCGAGGGCATCCAGCGGCGCCCGTCCGACCACGCAGCGATACAACGTCGCCGCGACGCTGTAGATGTCCGTCCAGGGACCCTGCCTGTCGCCGCCGCTCAGGTACTGCTCGTAGGGCGCGTAACCGGGCGAGATGAGCGTGGTGAGCGTGCGCGTGTACTGCCCTATCGCCTGCCGTGCCGAGCCGAAATCTATCAGCACGGGCGCGCCATCCGGCCGGACGATGATGTTGGCCGGCTTGATGTCGCGATGCACGAAGCCGGCCGCGTGCACCGCCTCGAGCCCGTCCAGCAGCGTTTCGACCAGCGCGCGCAGCTCCGCCTCCGGCAGCGTCCGTTGCCTGGCCAGCCGTTGGTGCAGCGTCTCGCCGCGCTCCAGCTCCATGACCATGTAGGCAGTGTTGTTGGCCTCGAAGACGCTCAGCACCCGCACGATGCCGGGATGCCGGAAGCGGGCCAGCGTCCGCGCCTCGGCCACGAAGCGGTCCAGTCCCCAGCGGAAGCGCTCGTCCATCTCCTGCGAGGATGGCTGCACGGATTGATCCGCATCCCGCATCGCCATCTCCATGGGCAGGAATTCCTTGATCGCGACGGCGTGGTCCAGATTGGTGTCGTGCGCGAGGTAGGTGATGCCGAAGCCGCCCTGCCCCAGCACGCTGTCGATGCGATACCAGTGCAGGAGGTAGCCGGGCTGCAGGGCGTTGCGGTACGTGCGTTCGCTCATGCCGACGCCACGGTGTGGAAGGTGAGAGGATTCTGGGGAAATCCCGCTGCGGCGGCAAGATCCGTCGCTTCAGCCCCGGCCCGCGCGACAGCGCCGCGCCGGGTTCAGGGGCGCATCGGCGGCCCGCGTGTAATGAACGTCCCGGAGCGCGCCGGCGGCGATGGTGGCGACCTCCGCGCGCAGCAGCCTCACATCGCCCCTGCCGTCGGGGTGCAGGCGGTTGGCGAGGACGATGACGAAGGTGTCCGAATCGGGGTCGAGCCACATCGAAACGCCGCTGTAACCGGTGTGGCCGTAGGAGTCACAGGGGAACAGGGCGCCGCGACTCCCGGAAAAGCCGCTGGCGACATCGAACCCGTAGCCGCGCGTGCCGCGCGCGTGGTGCACCTGCGCCGTGGTCATCAGTTTCACGGATGACTGCGAGAGTATCCGCACGCCCTGCCAGACCCCGCCATTGAGCAGCATGGCGCTGAACACCGCCAGGTCCGCCGCGGTGCTGTACAGGCCGGAATGACCGGATACTCCGCCCATCCGGGTGGCCACACCGTTTTCCACCTCCCCGGTCATGACATCCTCCCCCGCCAGTCGCGCATGCAGTGCCGCGGGCGGGTTGAAGTACGTCTCCTTCATCCCCAGCGGCCGCAGGATGTGACGGTAGGCGTACTGGTCGAGATCCTCTCCGCTCGCGCGGCGCACGATCTCGCCCAGCAGGATGTAATTCAGGTCGCTGTAGCGCAACTGGGCGCCGGGAAGGCCGGACATCTCCTCCACGCATGCCATCGCCACCCCGTCCTGGTAGTTGCCGATCTGGCGCAGCAACGGCGCGGTGAATACGCCGCGCAGGCCGGACTCGTGCGCCAGCAGCTGGCGTACCCGTATGTCGCGCCGCTCCGGAGAACTGCAGGCCGGGACGAGGTCGCCGAGGCGCTCCTCCAGCGACAGCCGGCCGGCCTCGCGGAGCTGCATCACGGCCGGCGCGGTGACCAGCACCTTGGTCAGCGACGCGACGTCGAAAACCGTGTCCAGCTGCATCGACTCGCGCCGCGGTATGCGGGTCCGGTCCCCATAGGCGCGCTGAA
This sequence comes from Gammaproteobacteria bacterium, assembly GCA_022071965.1. Taxonomy (GTDB): domain Bacteria; phylum Pseudomonadota; class Gammaproteobacteria; order JAJPIJ01; family JAJPIJ01; genus JAJVHZ01. The sequence goes on along the minus strand of JAJVIQ010000005.1, from coordinate 125,414 downwards.
AGGCCACCTGGCCATGACGGCCGATGAGGACGACGGCACCGGGATAGTCGCCGCGACGGATGCCGCGCGCCACGACCGCGTCGATGAGCACGAGTCGCGCCGGGTCCATCTGCACCGCGTCAGGTCCGCTCACCGGCAGGGCAGCGGCCGCTGCCATCGCCGCGGCGGCCAGCCCGCAGGCGAGCACGAACCGTATCCGGGGCTTCATGGCACCCGTCCCCCCGACGCGGACTGGCGCAGGTTCGCGATAGGGGCGCCGGGGCCGTGGGCCGCCAGGGTCCCGCCGTGCCAGGTCACACACCGCGTTCCGGCTATTGTTAAGTGCGTCAAAAAACCGACTCCTAGAGAACTAATCCCGCTATGCGTCATGATCTCGACGCCATTTTGCTGCTACCCTAGGCCGAAATAGTACAGATAAAGGCCTCGATTGCCGGAAAGCCGACGCCGGCGATCCTACGGTCCGCCAGGAAAGCGAACCGGGATCTGCCAGCAGGGTGGGTTTTTGCGATAACGGGACAGCCGCCGGTGTACCCAACGAGGGGCGGCAGGAATGAACCGATAACAACAGGGGCAGCGTCTCGCCGCAATGAGCTACTCTTCGCCCTCCACAGCCGCAGTCACCGCAGATGATGGAATATCGGCACCACCGGCGATCGCCAACGGCGGCAATGCCGGGGCGCGCCGGCTCTGGTTGCGCCTTGCCCAGATCGGCACCGGCCACGCCCTGTATGGGTCCTTCAACCACTTCTTCGATTTCGTCATCTATCCTTATGTAGTCTACACGCAGGGCGTGATCCTCGGCGGCGCCCTGATGACCCTGTTCTCGCTGCTGCAATGCGCACTGCTGCTCGTTGTCTACGAGCGCATGGGCGTGGACTGGGTCGGCAGCGGTCTGCTGGCGGACATCGCCGGCAAGCCGCAGCCTTCCTGGCTCGATCGCCTGGTGGTCTGGGTGACGAACCGCAACCAGGCGCTGACCTTCCTGGTTCTCTGCGCGGTCACCGATCCGTTCATCGTGACTGCCTTCTTCAGGCGCGGCAGTTTCGGTGGCCTGCGCGCCCGCGATTGGCGACTGTTTTTCGCCAGCGTCCTCGCCTGCAATCTCTACTGGATATTCGTCGCGGACCTGATTGCGCGCATCGTCGTCGCGTCCTGGCAGTGGATCACCGGTCTGATCGGGTAGCTCGAAACCATGACAACGCGAACATCCGCGCCTGGCAGGCTGAACGACCCGCAGGCGCTACGCGACTTCATCTACACGCCCCTGGACGAGGCGGTGCGCCTGCTCGAAGAGCGTCAGGCGATGTCGATGTTTCCCGATCTCGATCGCGACGGAGTGCTCGATGTGCCGCCGATCATGCGGCAGAAGCGCGCGGCGATCCTGTTCCGCCAGGTCGCGACACCCAATCACGAGATGCATCTGGCCATGTCGCTGGCACGGCAGTTCGACCTGAACCTGATTATCTGGGAGTACCACGCCGACCAGTTCGTGTCATTGAATCACTGCAAACGCGCGCTCGGGCGCATGGGCTTCTTCAGCGGCATCGGGCGCAACGGCGGCCGCCGCATGGATTACCTGAACATCGTCGATTTCCCCCGTGTCGACGGTCAACCCCTGGGCGAGGTGTGCACCTTGTGGGGTCAACCTCTGGTCGAATTCCATCACGAACTCCTGCTGGAGGAGTTCCCGGAGATCGCGCAGGGCGGCCTGTTCGATGCCACGTCCTGGCTCGAGCGGCACGGCGGCCGCGCCCGGCATTACTACAAGGCATTCACCATGCAGCTCATCCGGCATGCAATCCTGCTGGAAACCTTCGAGATGTCGGGAAAGGAGCTGCAGTTCACGCAGGAGATATTCATCCCGGCCATGAAGGACATCATCTCGGCGTTCCGCGTGAAACCGCTGGTGGCGCGCATCGAGGAGGTGGACGTCGAAGGCGATGAGTACTGGCTGAACTACCCCGGCCGGCTGCGGAGCAAGATCAGGGGCATGCTCCCGCGACGGCCGCACATCCGGTCCATCGCGTAGCCGCGCATGCTCGTCGGCGCTAGTTGCTGCTGATCACCGTCAGTTGCGGCCCTACCCGCAGCGTCGCCAGAAAACGACCGATGACCTCCGCGGGCGCCGCCTGGGAGAAGAGGAAACCCTGTCCCGCATTACATCCGACGCGACGCAGCTCTGCGAGCTGACCCAGATTCTCAATGCCCTCGGCCACGGTGCTCAGTCCCAGCGAGTAGCCCATCGCAACGATGGTTCGCACCAGTGCGTCGTTGGTGGCCTCGTCGTTGATCTTGCTCACGAAGGAACGATCGATCTTGAGGACGTCGAACGGGAACTGATGGAGGTAGCTCAGGGCCGAGTAACCGGTGCCGAAATCGTCCAGGGCCAGCCGCACCCCGAGGTCCTTGAGCGCGCGCAGCCGCTCCCGTGTCCATTCCACGTTCTGCATCAGCACGCTTTCGGTGATCTCGAGCACGACCGACTCGGGGCGGACGCCCGTCTGTGCGAGGATGGTCTTCATCTCGCCGACGAACCCCTCATGCTGCAGCTGGCGGGCCGAGATATTCACCGAGATGTGCTGCAGCACGTCCGATGGGAAAGTGTCCTGCCATCGCCTGCCCTGCGCACACGCCTCGAACAGGACCCAACGCCCCAGGTTGACGATCAGATCGCTGCCCTCCGCGACGCCAATGAACGTACCCGGATACACCAGGCCGCGGTGCGGGTGATTCCAGCGGACCAGTGCCTCGACGCCGACGATCACGTTGTTCTGCAGATTCACGACCGGCTGGTAGTGGACGACGAACTCGCCGGCCTGGAGCGCGCGGCGGAGATCCATCTCCATTTCCATGTGCTCGAGGATCTGCGCGTGCATGGTGGCTTCAAAGAACTCGTAGTTCGCCTTGCCGCGCGCCTTCGCGCGGTACATCGCCACGTCTGCGTTGCGCATGATGTCCTGGGTCTTGTCGCCTTCCGCCGCGATCGCGATGCCTATGCTGCCGGTAACCGTGACGTGCTTGCTCGCCAGGAATACCGGCACGTTGAGAGAGTCGATCATGCGCACGGCGAGCGCCGAGAGGTCCTGGGCGGTCTTGAAGTCCTCCAGCAGCACGGCGAACTCGTCGCCGCCCAGCCGCGCCACCGTGTCGCTCGGGCGCACCACGCGCCGCAACCGCTCCGCGACAGCGACCAGAAGATTGTCGCCCATCTCGTGGCCGAGGCTGTCGTTGATGTTCTTGAAATTGTCGAGGTCGACGAACATGACCGCGACGCTCGCGCTGTGACGCGCGCTGCGGTCGAGCGCCTGCTGCACCCGGTCATTGAACAGATTGCGATTGGGCAGGAGCGTCAGCGGATCATGGAACGCCATGTGCCGCAGACGATCCTCCAGTCCGCGCCTGTCGGTGACGTCGCGGCAGTTGAGGACCAGGCCGCCGATGTTCGGATCACTGGCCAGATTCGAGGCGATGACCTCGACGTACTGCCAGCCATCGTCGCGGTTGCGCACCCGCCACTCGATGGGTTCGCTGATGTCGCTGTGGGCGCTGACCTCCCGCAGGAAGCGCTGCATCGTCGGGATGTCCTCGTGGTGCATCAGCACGGCGAGATTGCAGCCCGGCATCGTCTCGGCCGGCCAACCGAGCATGCGCTCGATGGAGCGCGTGGCGAACCGTATCGTGCCCTCCACGTCCGTCACCAGCACCACGTCCGAGGCGTGCTTCACCAGCGAGGCGAAACGCTGCTCCGCCTTGCGCTCGGCCTGCGAGGCGTGCAGTTGCGCCAGTTCGCGGGCCGCGAATACCTGCCGGATGATCACCAGCGAGGTGAGCAGCAGCGCGGTGGGCAGCGGAATGCTGCCGACGCGCTCGTTGTGGGTGATGTGATCGAACACCAGCAGACCGTAGCCGGCGATGACCGCAATGTAGGGCGACAACCTGTACGGGTAAGGCCGCTCCGAATCCGGTCGTTGCGCAGCCTGCGCGCCATGCAGGACCTGCAGATAACAGGCGAGGATCATCAGCGCCCAGGAGAGCAGGAAGCACAGGTCGGGTATGCCTCCGGTCTGGTAGGTACCATCGAGCGATTGCACGAAGAAGAACATGTCCGCGGCGAACATCGCGGCCTGCGACACCAGCAGCAGGGAGACCGGATTCATCGCCCCGGAGGAACGGCGGCGGAGCAGCACGGAGACGACACCGAAGGCAATCAGGATATCGCCCACCGGATAGGCCATCAGGATGGCGGTCTCCCACAGCGCGGTCTCCGGGTCGTGCTCGACGCGCGCGACTATGAAATACATCATGAAGGCGCTCGCGGCCACCATGATGGTCGCGATGTCCAGCGAGAACTTTATTTTCTCCCGGCGGCTGTTCAGGGGCTCGGATAGCATGAGCAGCCCGATGAACATGAGCGGGTACATCGACAGGAAGAAGACGTCGGCGATCGAGGGGAAGGGCTCGATCTCGAGGATCACCTCGAAGGTATTCCAGGTGCAGTTGCCCAGCCAGTACGTGAGGTAGGACAGTCCGATTATCAGCCATCCGCGCCGCGACCGGACGTCGATGTTCGGCGATCTGCAGACGCGGTAGCAGAGGAATACGACGAGCGGGCCGAGCGGGAAGTCGTACCATCCTATCCATTTGGCGATGAACTCGTTCCCGATGGGCGCCAGCATGAGAAACAGGCGGATGCCGATCCAGGCGAGCACCGCGCCCACGACAAGGCGCATCCAGCTGCCCTCGGTCGAGGCCGGCGGTGCCGCGCTCGTGGTGATGGCGGCGGGTCTGGGAGTGGATTCTGTCATGGGCGAGGTGGCGTCTGAAGCCATTCAGCCTGCAAATGATGGACCACCACGGTCGAGGCGCCATAGCTGAACGGAACGGAGACCGAGCGAGCATCGGCAGGATGCCCGCGGGCCAGGAGATGTTCGTGAGATCCGGGCAGTTCGCCCGCTCTTCTGCTGCCGGATCGAGGCCTTGGCACCGGCCCCGGGACGCCTCTCAGCGCACGAACAGCGCCAGCGATTCGACGTGGGCCGTATGCGGAAACATGTCCATGACACCCGCCTTTGCCAGCCGGAAGCCGTGTTCCCGAACCAGCACCCCTGCATCGCGAGCCAGGGTGGCGGGACTGCAGGAGACATAGACCACGATCGCCACCTCGCGCGTTTCCATGCGGCGCAGGATCTCGATGGCGCCGGTACGCGGCGGGTCCAGCACCACCTTGTTGTATGCGCGCTGCGGCGGCCGTGCCGTGGTCAGATCGGCCGCGAGAAACTCCGCATTATGGATGCCGTTGCGCTCCGCATTCGCCCGTGCCCGGGTGACCAGTCCGGCCTCCCCCTCCACGCCGATCGCCCAGGCGATCCGGCGCGCAATCGGCAGGGTGAAGTTGCCGAGTCCGCAGAACAGATCCAGCACCCTGTCATCGGGACGCAACTCGAGCAGCGCCACGACGGCATCGATGACGGCGAGATTGACGGCACCATTGATCTGTATGAAGTCGAGCGGTTCGTGCTGCAGGCGCACATCGTGGCGGGGCGCTGCGAAAGACAGGGGCTGCTGCCCGGCGCTGAGGGGTCGCACGCTGTCGACGCCCCCGGGCTGCAGATAGATGCGCCAGCCGTATTCCCGCGAGGCATCGCCGAGGCGGCCGACGTCCGCCTCTGTCAATGGACGGAGATGGCGGATGGTGAGCACGGGACCGGCGTCATCGACGCCCACCTCGATCTGCGGAACCTGATCGGCACAGCTCAATGCACCGATGAGGTCGCGTATGACGAGCAGATTGTCCCCGATCTCGGGCCGCAGCACGGGACAGCGTCGGATATCGGCGATGTAGCGCCCGCTCTTCTCGCGGAATCCCACCAGCACGCCCCCTTTCTTCGGCACCAGCCGCAGCCCGAGGCGTGCACGACGACGATAACCCCACGCCGGCCCGGTGACCGGCGGCAGCACCTTCGAGGGTGCGACCCGGCCCAGGTGCTGCAACTGTTCGAGCAGCATCCGCTGCTTGTGCTCGAGCTGCGCGGCCGGAGTCATGTGCTGCAGGCTGCAGCCTCCGCACACGCCGAAGTGCTCGCAGCCTGGAATCGCGCGTTCGGGCGATGGCCGCAGGATGTGCTCGGCGATCGCCTCATCGTATCGGCCGTGCCGGCGCACGATCCGCGCGGAGACCAGCTCGCCCGGCAGCGCGTTGTCGACGAACACCGTCTTGCCGTCGTGGCGCGCGACGCCGCGTCCCTCGTGCGACAGGGACTCGATGTCGAGGTCGACCGGCCCGGACCGCGGCCGCGGCACCGATCGTCCGGACACGGGCGGGCTACTCCCGCCAGGCATCGAGGTACGCCCGGAAGTGCGGCCGCTGCTCGCTGCGAAGATACTCGCGCATGCGCCCGCATTCGCGCTCATGGGCATCGCGGCTCAAGCGCGCGCGCATCAATTCGAAGCGCAGATAGATGAGATACGTGTTGATGACGTCGGTCTCGCAATAGTCGCGTATCCCCTGCAGATCGCCGCGCTGGAATTGCTCCCACACACGGCTGCCGTGCATGCCGAGCTTGCCGGGCAGTCCGAGCAGGGTGGCGACCTCGTCGAGCGGGGCGACGGCACGGGTCTGGTAGCCGGCGATCACGTCCATCAGATCGAGGTGCCGCCAGTGGTAACGGCTGAGATAGTTGTTGTAGCGAAAACTCGTGTCGTCCTCCCCGGTCTCCCAGTAGCGTGCCGCGGCCACGCCGTGCAGGAGGGCGCGGTAATGCAGCACGGGGAGATCAAAGGCGCCACCGTTCCATGACACCAGCGTCGGCGTGTAGCGCTCGATGCCTTCGAAGAAACGGCTGATGATCTCCTGCTCGGGCGCCCCGATATCGCCGAGCGACCAGACGTTGAGCCGATCGCCGGTGCGCAGGACGGCGGATATGGCGACGATGCGGTGCAGATGATGCCGCAGGAAGTCCGAGGTGCCGCCGGTCTCCTGCCGGCGCCTGGCGAACATCGTGTTCGCCACGTCCGTGTCGCTCAATCCCTCCAGGCGGTACTGCCGGCGCCCTGCCTCGACATCCGGCACGGTCTCGATATCGAAGACGAGGATGTTCACGCGCGGGATCTTACGCGATCCGCGGGGCCGGCGGATGCTGCGCGGACCCCGCGGAGCCGCGCGCGGACACGCGACCGCCGTCAGTATCGGCCCGGCGTCACGCCGGATCGCTCGTGGCGAGCCTTCGATCGCCCGTCACTTCTGCACCCACCGACCGTCGGCGTTCTGGAACCACCAGCCCGACGGCGCGTTCGCCACCCAGCGTTTGTCGAAGATCGTCCGGATCTGTGGTTCCCACTCCGGATGCCCGTTCTCGCCCGCTATCTCGCTGTACAGCGCGTTGCGATCCTTGTTCTCCTCGGCCACCAGCGCCTGCACGGCGCCGCGGTCCTTCAGCGAGATCGCCTTGGCGTCGCGCACCACCAGCAGCCCGGTGGAGCCCAGGCCGATCGCACCGGCGTTGTAGAACGGGATCAGCCTGGCGTGGCGTGCCTGCATGCCCGCCTTGAGCCTGTTGATCGCCGGCGAATCGATGTTGATATCCGGCTGCTGCGCGTAGGCCGGCGCTACCAGCGCCTCCAGCACGTAGGCCACGGCCGCCATCGGCGCGAGAGTCCCGGATTGCTCGTTGCCCTCGGGCGGCGCGGTCTCGGGAGACTTGCCGTTCTCCTGCATGTTCTTGACCTTCTCGCCATAGACCTCCTTGACGATGCGATCGGCGGCCTGCTCGACGGCAGCCGCGGGGAAATAGACGTTGACGGTTACGCAGGCGAACAGAAACCCGCCCAGTACCAGCACCGCACCACGCAAGAGTATTTTCATCTTTACGCGACCTCCGCTACCTGTGTATTCCGCTCCGGCCTACCCGCCCGCTGAACGTTCGCTTAACCCGCGCCCGCATATCGACTAGTGCAGTCGCATTTGACCGCTGTTGATGCGTTTAAATCCCAGCAGTATGTCACTCCACGCCACCCCGTAACGGCCGTCTCCGAGCACGTCGCCCGAGCCCTTCACATCTATCCACGGCGGCAGCAGCCCCCCGCGCGTGACAATGTAAAAGCCGTTTTCCGCCGGCGCAACGCCCTTCATGGCGCAGACGCCGTTGCTCAACCGGCAGTGCAGGCCCAGCCGGTCGTAGGAATAATCCTTGAAGATGCTCAGGAAGCCGCGCGACAAGGCACCCCCGATGCCTCCTCCGCCGATTGCGCTCAGATTGTCGACGGCCTTTTGACTGATGCGATGCCGCCTGTCGTCCGCGGCGGGATTCTGCAGGTAGCCGTCGAAGGCCGTCGGCTGCCAGTTCTCGAGGCGCAGGCCCCGCACCTCCCCCTCCAGCGTGCCCTGGATCCTGCCAAACGAGAACGCGCCGGTGAGTTGTTCCAGATCGATGCCCTTCACGTCCATGTCCGTCATGAGCACGGGGGACGGACCGAACGGATCCTCGATCCTCAGGCCCCGTACCACGACTCTGCCGTCGAAGACACGCACCAGCAGGTCGCCCTCGAGCGTGAGCAGACCGCGACGGTACTTCAGCCCGGGAATGACGCCGGAGAGGGTACCGTTCATGATCGGCCAACCCATCGCCTGGGAGAATTCCTGCATCGGTATGGGGGTGAGCACACCCCCTACGTCGACCCCGAAATTGCCGGTGCCGACGTCGGCGATCTCCAGCCTGTCCACCTTGAAGGTGCCGCCGAGTATCTCCACGTCGCTCCATCGCGTGACCCTAATCGAGCGGTGCGAGGAGATCATGCCGACGCTGCCGGGACCGAAATCCAGACGCTGCCAGCCGGCGCTCGCCCATTTCAGGGTCGAGGCGATCGTGTTTTCGCCGCTGTCGAGCACGAGATCGCCGTTCAACGCGGCGATCCGGAATCGCTGGCGATCGTCGTCCGCATAGACGTCGTGAAACCGCAGGTCCATGTCGGTGATGCCCTCACCGCCCCAGGTCACGGCAAGATCGACGCCGCCCTGGAATTCCATGCCGCAGAGCGCGGGGATATGCGCGCAGTGTGATTTGACGTGCTGCTCGTAGAGCTGGCGCATGTCCGCCGCGTACAACCGAAGGTGCAGCGCCGGTGACGGGGTATCCGGGGCGAGGGCGATGCCGCCATCGATAGCAAGGGTGGCCACGCCCGGCTGCGCGAGCTCGAAACCGTCGATCCGAAGCGTGCCGGACTGCCCGTCGCGGCGCAGTGCCCAGTGCGCGGTGACGGGCTCGGCCGTGGTCTCCAGGGTGATCCCCGGCGTGTACTCGCCCGTGCTCCATCCGGGCTCGATGTATATCGCCCCGGAGCGCAGCTCGGCGCTTCCCGTCACCACCGCGGTCCCGCCCCGCTGCGCAAGTCGAGACTCCAGATGCAGATCGGCGTGATCGGCAATGTGGCGGCCGGCAAAGCTCAGGGCCTTTCCGTCGATCAGGATGCCGGCGCTCACGAGGCGCCCGGCGGCGGCCTGGAACTCGCCGCGCACGTCGACCTTGCCCGCGAGATCGGTATAGCCCTCGGGCATCATCTGCAGGCGATCCAGCAGCGGCTCGAGCATCGCGAGGTCCGTCGCGCGTGTCTGCACGCGGCCACGCCAATGGCCGGCGACACCGGTAATGTCGATATCGGCCATGCCGCCGCCGATGCGCGTCGCCCGTGATTCCACGCGCAGCGCACCGTCGGCGGTGCGGTACCGTATGTCAATGCCGTCGATCACCGTCAGCGACGGCGTCCCGGCAAGACTCAGCCGGCCGCCGGTGCAGCTCAACTCGGCCCCCGTCCACAGCGCCTCTTCGCAGGCGACGCGCAGATCCTGCAGCCGCCTTTCACCGACACGGACCTCGCCGAGATTCAGCGTCAGTTGCATGCGATCGGCGCTGTCCCACCGGATCCGTGCGTGGACCTTGCTGGCCACGCCACCAGGGAGCTCGACCTTGCCCAGCTCCAGCGTCGCCTCCGCTCCGTTGGCCGCCGCCGAGATGCCGTACAGCAACACGAACATTGCCGCCGTGCGCGTCGACATGGCCCGGACGGGTCGTCAGGCAGGAAACACACCCGTGGAAAGATAGCGATCGCCGCGGTCGCAGATGATTGTCACGACGACGGCATCCCGAAGCTCGCGCGCGATGCGCAGTGCCACCGCCGCCGCGCCGCCGGAGGAGATGCCGGCGAAGATCCCCTCGTCGCGCGCCAGCCGCCGGGTCATGTCCTCCGCATCAGCCTGGCACACCTCCTCGATCCGGTCCACGCGCGTGCGGTCGAATATCCTCGGCAGATAGGCCTCCGGCCACTTGCGGATTCCGGGTATCTGCGATCCCTCCGCGGGATGGCAGCCGATGATCCGGATGGCCGGGTTCTTCTCCTTCAGGAAACGCGAGACACCCATGATCGTTCCGGTGGTGCCCATCGACGAGACGAAGTGGGTGACGCGCCCCTCCGTGTCGCGCCATATCTCCGGGCCGGTGCCCTCGTAGTGTGCGCGCGGATTGTCCGGGTTCGCGAACTGGTCGAGGATGACGCCTTCGCCTTCATCGCGCATCTTCTCCGAGAGGTCGCGTGCCGCCTCCATGCCGCCCTTCTGGGGCGTCAGGATCAACTCGGCGCCGAAGGCGCGCATGGTCTGGCGACGCTCGATCGAGAGGTGCTCGGGCATGACGAGCACCATGCGGTAGCCCATGATCGTGGCCGCCATCGCCAGCGCGATGCCCGTGTTGCCGCTGGTGGCCTCGATGAGCGTGTCGCCGGGCCGGATGTCTCCGCGCTCCTGCGCGCGCCGGATCATCGACAGAGCGGGCCGATCCTTGACCGACCCGGCAGGGTTGTTGCCCTCCAGCTTGGCGAGCACGGAGTTGCTGGCATGCACCCCCGACTCCGCGGGGAGGCGCTGCAGACGTACGAGGGGCGTATTGCCGACAAAAACTTCGAGCGCGGGGAAGGACATCGGGCGATGATAACCCACGCCCGCGCCGAATAGGCCCGGCACAGCGGCCGGGGCGCACAGAATCGGCAACCCGCCAGCGCGATCATTGCGAATGATCAGGCGGCTCCGGCCCGCACGCCGCGCACCGGGGAAGGCGCGCCGCCGAACCGAAAGGCATCGGTGGTGCTTCAGCCCGAGCTGATCGACCGCGCGAGTATCAGGGCATCCTCGCGACCGACACGGGCAGGATAGTAGTTCCGCCGATAACCCACCTCCGCGAAGCCGGCAAGCTGATAGAGGCGGATGGCACCGTGATTCGACGGCCTGACTTCCAGGTAGGCGGAACTGGCGTTGTGGAGCAGCGCCTCGGTGAGCAGGTGACGCAGGAGCGCGCGACCGTGGCCCTTGCGGCGCTCCGACCCGCGAACGCAGATGTTGAGTATATGCGCCTCGCCCGCGCCCACCATCATGACGCCGTAGCCATCGATGCGCCCCTCTCCCTCGAGAACCCAGCACGGGTAGCCGACGCGCAGGCAGTCGTGGAATATCCCCGGTGTCCAGGGAAATTCGTAGGCCGCCTCTTCGATCAGCATGATCTCCGGAAGGTCCGTCTCGCCCATGGGGCGAAGCTGGAACTCCGGGAGTCTGACGACTGCGCTCATGCGTGGCCGGCGAAAACCCGCTTGGCGTAGAGCAGGTCCTGCCAGGCCTTTCGCTTCTCCAGTGGAGAGCGAAGCAGATACGCGGGGTGATACGTGATCACGACCGGGATGCCGGTGTCCTGGTAACTGTACGTGCGTCCGCGCATCTTGCCTATCGGCGTGTCGACCTTCATCAGATTCTGGGCGGCGATCCGCCCGACCGCAAGGATGATCTTGGGACGGATGAGCCGGATCTGGCGCTCGAGGTAGTCCCGGCAGGCCGTTTCCTCCTCCGGCTTCGGGTCCCTGTTATTGGGTGGCCTGCACTTGAGTATGTTCGCGATGTAGACCTGCTCGCGGCGCAAACCGATCGCCAGCAGCATGGAATTGAGCAGTTGCCCGGCCCGCCCGACGAAGGGTTCGCCCTGCCTGTCCTCCTCCGCGCCCGGGGCCTCGCCGATCACCAGCCACTCGGCCTCGCGGTTGCCCACGCCGAACACCGCCTGGGTGCGGGTCTCGTGCAGTGGGCAGCGGGTGCAGGTCCGCACCGTACGCGCAAGGTCCTCCCAGTTCATGGCTGCCACGCGACGGGCGTGTTCGCTGCCCCGGGCGACACCTCCCGCGTCGATCACGCTCTTCTCGCGGTCGAGTCCGGATACCGGCGCAGCCGGGTCGATCGCCGGTGCGGCGTCAGGCCGTGCGGCAGGGTCGCGTCGCTCCCACACGTCGATGCCCATCTCCGCCAGATACCTCTTGCGTCGCGCGTCCAAACCGATGTCTCCCCGATACTGCCCCGGCGCCCCATACCCGAAACCATCGCCGAGCGGTCCGGCGATGGCGCGGCGGAATCAAATATGGTCGGCGACCTGCGGGTGTGCCCGCTCCGTCGTCACGCTCAGCTTGTTCAGTGCATTGATGTACGCCTTCGCCGAGGCGACCAGGATGTCGGTGTCCGCCCCCTGACCGTTGGCGATGCGGCCGCCCTTGTCGAGCCGCACCGTTACCTCGCCCTGCGCGTCCGTTCCGGTGGTGATGTTGTTCACCGAGAACAACTGCAGATTGCAGCCGCTGTGCACGATCGACTCGATGGCGCGGAAGGTCGCGTCCACCGGCCCGCCGCCCGTGGCCGCACCCTCGCGCTCGCCGCCATCCACCGACAGGGTGATGTCGGCCTTGGGCGTCTCGCCGGTCTCCGACTGCACCTTCAGCGAGATCAGTTTCACCCGCTCGTGCATGGCGGCGAGGTTGGTCTCGGTGACCAACGCCTGCAGGTCCTCGTCGTAGATGTCGTGCTTCTTGTCCGCCAGTTCCTTGAAGCGCATGAAGGCCTCGTTGAGGTCCTCCTCGCGCTTGAACTCGATCCCCAGATCGGTGAGGCGCGCCCTGAACGCATTCCTGCCGGAATGCTTGCCGAGCACCATGCGGTTGGCGTTCCAGCCCACGTCCTCGGCGCGCATGATCTCGTAGGTCTCGCGGTGCTTCAGTACCCCGTCCTGGTGTATTCCGGACTCGTGCGCGAAGGCATTGGCGCCGACGATGGCCTTGTTGGGCTGGACCGGATAGCCGGTGATCGTGGCCACGAGCTTGGAGGTCGGCACGATCTGCGTCGTGTCGATATCACAGGTCACTCCGAAGACGTCACGGCGCGTCTTCACCGCCATCACGATCTCCTCCAGCGACGCGTTGCCTGCGCGCTCGCCCAGGCCGTTGATGGTGCATTCGACCTGGCGCACGCCCGCCTGCACCGCGGCGAGCGAATTGGCCACCGCCATGCCGAGATCGTTGTGGCAGTGGGTCGACCACACGACCTTGTCGGCATTCGGCACGCGCGAGATGAGCGTATGTATGCGCTCGAACCACACCGACGGGATGCTGTAGCCGACGGTGTCCGGAACGTTGATGGTTCGCGCCCCGGCATCGATGGCCGCCTCGAAGACGCGGCAGAGGAAATCGACCTCGGACCGCACCGCGTCCTCGGCCGAGAACTCCACGTCGTCAGTGTACCGGCGCGCCCGCCTGACCGCGTGTATCGCCTCCTCGACGACCTGGTCCGGGGTCATCTTCAGCTTCTTCGCCATGTGTATGGGCGAGGTCGCGATGAACGTGTGTATGCGCGCGCGCCTGGCCGGCTTCAACGCCTCTGCCGCGCGGTCGATGTCCTTGTCCAGCGCTCGCGCCAGACCGCACACCGTGCTCTCCGTGACGGCCTCGGCAACCGCCTTGACGGCCTCGAAATCCCCAGGGCTCGCGACCGGAAATCCGGCCTCGATCACGTCCACCTTGAGGCGTTCCAACGCCCGTGCGATACGGACCTTTTCGTCCTGGGTCATGGACGCCCCGGGGCTTTGTTCGCCATCTCGCAGCGTCGTGTCGAATATGATCAGTCTGTCCTTCATGACATGCTCTCCACCGGCAGCAGCATTATGCTACCGGTTCGTCGGAATCAGGTCTCCTGGGTTTTCGCGTTTGCCCCCGCCGGGGTGGTATGCAGGTGGTTGCCCGTCAGGGCAGGAGCAGCAGTGCGGGCAGGCCGGGTTGCGGGCGCGACGGCACCCGGGCGGCGGATGCCCGTGCCTGTGAATCGTCGTCGCGCATGATCGTCATGGATGATATCGGTGTGGCGTGTGCCGCCAAGGGCAATATAGCGGCCGGTATCCGCTTTTACAATGCGCCGGCCGGCCCACGCGGGAGCATTTGTTTCTATCGGCCCGATAGCGGAATCCCATCGACCGGCACCAACAGTTGACTGCCCGCGTGGAGCTGGCGGATCGCGGCGGGCGCCCCGGTCATGCCTTGGCGGCATCTCCGGGCATCACCTGATGGTGGCGGCGGCCAGCCAGTGCGCGAACACCGCGCAGGTGTGCATCAATGCACGCCGCGAGGCACGGGGCCCGCAAGGACGCCCGCGAGAAATGTACCGGTGAGTGCGACCGGCTCGCTGCCTGAAGCAGTTGTCCTCAGGCGCCCGGGGGAGGCGCACCCGGCGATCCGCCGGCAGCCTGCGCGCGGCGGGCCGCCCGGCGCCTGCGCATGAAGATCAGCGTCAGGATGGGACCGGAGGCCGCGTAGACGAGGAACCCCAGGAAGATGTGCAGCGGCGGATTGACGGAGATGAACGCGAACGCCAACACGATCAGCAGTACGATGAAGAACGGCACGCGGCCGTGCAGATCCAGCTCCTTGAAACTGTGATAACGGATATTGCTGACCATCAACAGGCCCGCAGCCGCCGTCAGCGCCATGGTGATGGTCGCCATGGCCGCCGAGTCGCGCAGGTCGCCGACCGTTCCGACCCACACGATCCCCGCCACCAGCGCTGCGGCCGACGGGCTGGGCAGGCCCTGAAAGTAGCGCTTGTCCGCCTTGCCGACCTGGGTGTTGAAACGCGCCAGACGCAGCGCCGCCATGGTCGCGAAGAGGAAGGCGACCACCCAGCCGGTCTTGCCGAAGGAGTGCAGCGCCCACAGGTAGGAGATCAACGCGGGCGCCAGCCCGAAGGACACCATGTCCGAGAGGCTGTCGTACTCCGCGCCAAAGGCGCTTTGCGTATTGGTGAGGCGGGCGATACGGCCATCCATGCCGTCGAGCACCATGGCGGCGAAGATCGAAATGGCCGCCGTTTCGAACCGTTCGTTGATTGCCGCCACGATGCCGTAGAAGCCGGCGAACATGGCCGCGGTGGTGAAGAGATTCGGCAGCAGATAGATGCCGCGTCGCCGCCTCTGCGTCAACACTGGTTCATCAGCCATGACACCTCCGAGGCCCGCCCGCGTCCCGGATCATGGCCGGATTGCGCCGGGCACTCCCGGCGCGTAATGCCCGGGCCGGGCGGCCGACACGATGGCCAGGCAGCCATACCCCCGCCGGCGGCCGGCAGGGGCGCACCGCCCACACTCAGTTCCTGGAACGGTCGACAAGCTTGTTGGACTTCAGCCACGGCATCATGCCGCGCAGCTTCGCACCGACTTTCTCGATCGGATGCTCGGCGGAGAGGCGACGATGCGCCTTCAGCGTCGCGGCGCCCGCCTGGTTCTCGAGGATGAACTCGCGCGCGAACTGGCCGGTCTGGATCTCCCGCAGGATTTCCTTCATCGCCCTCTTCGACTGCTCCGTCACCACCCGCGGCCCGCGCGTGTAATCGCCGTACTCGGCGGTGTTCGATATCGAGTAACGCATGTCGGCGATGCCGCCCTGGTACATCAGGTCGACGATGAGCTTCAACTCATGCAGGCATTCGAAATAGGCCATCTCCGGCGCGTAACCCGCCTCGACCAGGGTCTCGAAGCCGGCCTGCACCAGTGCCGTCACGCCGCCGCAGAGCACGGTCTGCTCGCCGAACAGGTCGGTCTCGGTCTCCTCGCGAAAGTTCGTCTCGATGATGCCGGCGCGGCCGCCGCCGTTGGCCGACGCGTACGACAGGGCGATCTGTTTGGCCATGCCGCTCCTGTCCTGGTAGACCGCGATCAGGGACGGCACGCCGCCGCCTTCGGTGTAGGTCGAGCGCACCAGATGGCCCGGTCCCTTGGGCGCCACCATGATGACGTCGAGGTCGGCGCGCGGCACGATCTGCTGGAAGTGGATGTTGAAGCCGTGGGCGAATGCCAGCGCCGCACCGTTCTTGATATTCGGTTCGATGTGCATCGCGTAGAGCTCGCGCTGGTGCTCGTCCGGCGCGAGCACCATCACGACGTCGGCGCCCTTCACGGCCTCGCCGATTTCCTTCACCGCCAGCCCGGCCTTCTCGCACTTGGCGGCGGAGGCCGAACCCGGGCGCAGGGCGACCACCACGCTGACACCGGATTCCTTCAGGTTGTTCGCGTGGGCGTGGCCCTGCGAGCCGTAGCCGATGATCGCGACCTGTTTCTTCCTGATGATCGACAGGTCGCAGTCCTTGTCGTAATGGATGTTCAGCATGATGTTCTCACTCGTGGGAAAGTAACTGCGGGGATGAAGTCTGCCCGGCCTTCAATCAGGGGACGTCGCGCCTGCAAGCATGGGAATCGCGCCCGGATCCGCTCGCGGGTGCCTAGAGCAGGTGCGCCGGATTGGCCGCGCCGCGCGCGGCGCGGTCGGCCGATTTCGCGGCCTTGGTCGGGGTACGCGGCGCGGCCGTGGGCGTGCCGACGTTGAGCGCGCGCGTGCCGCGGGCGATACCGGACACGCCGGTTCGCACCACCTCCATGATGAGTTCCCCGTTCACCGCCTCGATGAATGCGTCGAGCTTGCGACTGGCGCCGGTCAGCTCGACGATGTACGTCGTGTCGGTGACGTCGATGATCCTTCCCCGGAAGATGTCCACCAGGCGTTTGACCTCCTCGCGCCCGCCGTCGCGCGCAAGCACTTTCACGAGCATCAGCTCCCGCTCGATGTGAGGGCCATCATTCAGGTCGATGAGTTTGATGACGTCGATGAGCTTGTTGAGCTGCTTGACGATCTGCTCGACGATCTCGTCCGAGCCGCTGGTCACCAGCGTCATGCGCGAGACGGTCGGATCCTCCGTCGGCGCAACGGTCAGGGACTCGATATTGAAGGCGCGCGCGGAGAACAGCCCGGCGACGCGCGATAACGCGCCGGCGTGGTTTTCCAGGAGAATGGACAGTATGTGGCGCATGGTTCGGGCGTCTCGAAGGCTCAGGGTCAGGCCAGCTCGCGATCGCTGGGCTGGGGCTGCGGATTGCCCGGCGCCAGATGCATCTCGTGATGGCCCTTGCCGGAGGCGATCATCGGATAGACGTTCTCGGTCTGATCAGTGAGGAAGTCCATCATCACCAGCCGATCCTTCATGCCCGTGGCCTCTTTCAGCGCCGGCTGCACGTCCCTGGCGTGCTCGATGCGCATGCCGACGTGGCCGAACGCCTCGGCCAGCTTCACGAAGTCGGGCAGCGCGTCCATGTACGAGTGCGAATAGCGGCGATCATAGAAGAACTCCTGCCACTGCCGGACCATGCCCATGTAGCGGTTGTTGAGATTGATGATCTTGACCGGCAGGTTGTACTGCAGCGCGGTGGACAGCTCCTGGATGCACATCACGAGGCTCGCCTCGCCGGTGACGCAGCACACGATGCTGTCGGGGAACCCGAGCTGCACGCCCAGCGCCGCCGGCAGGCCGAAGCCCATGGTGCCGAGCCCGCCGGAGTTGATCCAGCGCCGCGGCTTGTCGAACTTGTAGTACTGCGCCGCCCACATCTGGTGCTGGCCGACGTCGGAGGTGATGTACGCGTCGCCCCTGGTGACGGCGTACAGCTCCTCGATGACGTACTGCGGCTTGATGACGTCGGTCGTGCGATCGTAGCGCAGGCAATCGAGCGCCGACCATTCCGTGATCTGCCGCCACCAGGGGTTGGACTTGTCACGCGGCTTGAAGTCCGCCTCGCGCAGCAGCTGATTCATCTCGCGCAGCACCTCGCGTGCGGAACCGACGATCGGCACGTCCACGGGCACGTTCTTGGAGATCGAGGAGGGATCGACGTCCACGTGCACGATCTTGGCGTACGGGCAGAACTTTTCGAGATTGCCCGTGACGCGGTCGTCGAAGCGCGCGCCGATGGCGATCAGCACGTCGCAGTGATGCATGGCCATGTTGGCCTCGTAGGTGCCGTGCATGCCCAGCATGCCGACGAACTGCGGGTCAGTGGCCGGGTAGCCGCCCAGCCCCATCAGGGTGTTGGTGATCGGGAACCCGGTCAGGTGCCCGAACTCCTTCAGATCCTCGGCCGCGTCATCGAGCACGATGCCGCCGCCAGTGTAGACCATCGGCTTCTTGGCCTCGAAGATGAGCTGGATCGCCTTGCGGATCTGGCCGGGGTGGCCCTTGCCCGTGGGCTTGTAGGAGCGGATCTCGATGTTCTTCGGGTAGTAGTACTCGCAACTGTCGGCGGTCACGTCCTTGGGGATGTCCACCACCACCGGACCCGGCCGGCCGCTCGCCGCGATGTAAAAGGCCTTCCTGATCGTCGGTGCCAGATCCTCGACCTTCTCCACGAGGAAGTTGTGCTTCACGCAGGGACGCGTGATGCCGATGGCGTCGACCTCCTGGAAGGCGTCGTTGCCGATGAGATGCGTGGGCACCTGGCCGGTGAACACCACCATCGGGATGGAATCCATGTAGGCGGTGGCGATGCCGGTGACGCAGTTGGTCGCGCCCGGCCCGGAGGTCACCAGCACCACGCCCGGCTTGCCGGTGGCGCGCGCATAACCGTCGGCCGCGTGCGTGGCGCCCTGCTCGTGGCGGACCAGAATGTGCCTGACGGCATCCTGTTTGAACAACTCGTCATAGATGTGCAGAACCGCGCCGCCGGGGTAGCCGAAGAGGTATTCGACTCCCTCGTCCTTCAGTGCCTGGACGAAGATTTCCGCACCGCGCATGCGCTTGCTCACTGGTCCCGCCCCTAAGTTCTGGTAAAACCGTCGAAAACATCGAAAGGACCGAGAAAACTACAGGGGTTCCGGAACGAGGTCAAGCGAAGGCCATGCGGCGGCCGCCGGTGCGGGAGGCCACCGCCGCCCCGGCCGCGGAGGGAGGCGGATCAATGGCCCCGTTCCGCGTGCGCGCGGAACCCGGCCCGGGGATGGCCGCCGCGGGCGGCGACCAGCCGCGCTACGCGATGGTCACCCTCGCCACACGGCGCCGGCCCACCTGCAACAGGTAGGTCCTGCCGACCGCGAGGCTCGCCGATCTGTCGCAGACGCGCTCACCGTCGACCCGTACCGCGTTCTGGGCCAGCTGGCGGACGGCCTCCGAGGTGCTGGGCACAAGTCCCGCCTCCTTCAGCACGTAGGCGATCTGGGCCCGGCCGTCCCGCGCAGCCACGGTGATCTCTTCTATCTGATCGGGCAGCCCGCCGTCGCGGAAGCGGCGCAGGAACTCCGCCTTCGCTTGCCTGCCCGCGGCCCCACCGTGAAAACGGGCCACCAGCTCGAGGGCCAGCTCGATCTTCGCGTCGCGCGGGTTGGCCCCCTCGCCGACGGCCTGCTTCAAGCCATCGATATCGGCCAGCGACCGGAAGCTCAGGAGCTCGTAGTAGCGCCACATCAGGGTGTCGCTGACGGACATGACCTTGCCGAACATCTCCCCGGGCGGTTCGGTGATGCCGATATAATTGCCGAGCGACTTCGACATCTTCTGCACACCGTCGAGGCCCTCCAGCAGCGGCATGGTGATGACCACCTGCGGCTCCTGCCCGTATTCCTCCTGCAGCTGGCGCCCCATCAGCAGGTTGAACTTCTGGTCCGTGCCGCCGAGCTCGACGTCGGCCCTCATCGCCACGGAATCGTAGCCCTGCACCAGCGGGTAGAGGAACTCGTGTATGGCGATCGGCTGGCCGCCCGTGTAGCGCCTGTGGAAGTCGTCCCGCTCCAGCATGCGCGCCACCGTCTGTCTGGCGGCAAGACCGATGAGACCGGCCGCGCTCATCCGATCCATCCAGGCGGAGTTGAAGACGATCTCGGTACGCTGCGCGTCCAGGATCCTGAAGATCTGTTCCTGGTAGGTGCGCGCGTTCGCGTCGACCTCTGCGCGCGTGAGGGGCCTTCGGGTGACGTTCTTGCCGGTCGGGTCGCCGATCATCCCCGTGAAATCGCCGATCAGGAACATGACGTGATGGCCGAGTTCCTGGAACTGGCGCAACTTGTTGATGAGCACGGTGTGGCCGAGGTGCAGGTCCGGGGCCGTGGGATCGAAGCCCGCCTTCACCCGCAGCGGGCGGCCGCGCGCGAGCTTGGCGCTGAGGTCTTTCTCGAGCAGCACCTCGACGGCGCCGCGACGCAGCTCCGCGCAGGCGTCCTCACTCATGGATGGATCCGGACAATGATGTTGACAATCGCGTTCAAGTTCGAAGCTTAACATGCGGTCCGGCGGTCACAAGCCGGCCGTGACCACGGGTGAACAATTCATTGACGGGCGCGCCGAACGTCGCTATCGTTCCGCCGACAACAAGCGAGGCTGGCTGCGTGTTCCAGACCCGGGAAATACTCTACGACTACAAAATACGCATCGCATGGGGGAGGGAGCGTCAGCGCGCCCGTCGCCTTCGGCTTGCGCTGGCAATGATCGCCCCGGTTGCCGTGGCCCTGCTGGGCGGCATGGCCTCCCATCAGCTGAGCAAGCACGAGTTTCATCTGCCGCCCTGGGAGGGGCTTTTCGAGCGCGACCCGCCCACGGCCGAGCGCATCCTGCCCATCCCGGTTGCCTCCGAACCGCCGTCGGCCTACCTGGCCGTGCTGGCGGACCTGCAACCCGTCAGCGACCCCTTCGCCCCCCGCCACCTCATTGCTCCAGCCCCCGCGTTTCCGGGGCTGACGGGCGAGCCCACGAACAGCATGGCGCGGCGGCGCGGCGGCGACCAGGGGCCCGAGACCATCCCGGACGAGGAGTTCGCGGGTGCCGAAGGCTGGCAGACCGTCACGGTCAGCCAGGGCGACAACCTCTCGATCATCTTCGAACGCCTCGGGCTGAGCGGCAACGACCTCGACCGTATCCTCGGCCTGGGCGGCGATACCGCGACCCTGAAGGCTTTGCGCCCGCGGGACAATCTACACTTCCGCATCAGCGACGGAACGCTGTCGGAGATGGTGCACGAGATCGACCTCGCCCGCACCCTGCATGTTCGCAACAACGACGGCGCCTTCTCCGCGGAGACCGTCAGGGAGGACCTGCAGTCGCGGACCGTGAGCGCCAGTGGCCGGATCACGAGTTCGCTCTTCGAGGCCGGCCAGGACGCCGGCCTGTCCGATGCCGCCATCATGAATCTCGCCGAGATCTTCGGATTCGACATCGACCTCGTGCTGGACATTCGCGAGGGCGATCGCTTCACGGTCGTGTACGAGGAGATATTCAAGGATGGCAAGAAGGTGAAGGACGGCAACATCCTCGCCGCGGAATTCGTGAATCAGGGAAAGGCGTATCGCGCCGTTCGCTACGTCGGCAGGGATGGCGTCGCTGAGTACTTCCGCCCTGATGGGCAGAGCCTCCGCCGGGCCTTCATCCGCACGCCGCTGGCGTTCACGCGCATCAGTTCGAGATTCAGCCTGGCCCGCAAGCATCCCGTGCTGAACCGGATACGCGCCCACAAGGGGGTCGATTACGCGGCGCCCAGCGGCACGCCGGTGAAGGCCACCGGCAACGCCAAGGTCAAGTATGCCGGCTGGCAGGGCGGTTACGGCCGGGTGGTCATACTCGATCATCCGGGCGGCTACACGACCGTGTACGGCCACCTCGCCCGCTTCGCCAACGGTGTCAAGGCCGGCCGTGGGGTGCGGATCGGCGAAATCATCGGCTACGTCGGGCAGTCCGGATTGGCCACGGGTCCGCACCTCCACTACGAGTTCCGGATCAACGGGGTGCATCGTGACCCGCTGACCGCGAAGCTGCCGAAGGCCGTCCCGATCGCGCACGAGCGCCTGGCTGATTTCAAGGCGCAGACGCATCAGGCCGTCGCCTTGCTGGAGCAGGCCAGCACGCTTGCCGCCAATGGCGGTGCACCGCCGCGTACCACCGGCACCGATGCGCCTGCCGTCGTGGCCAGCGCACGTCCCTGACGCCGCCGCAAACCCGGAACGACCTGCAGTGCGCCCGGCGCAGGCATGAGCCGTTACCTCGGACTGATGTCCGGCACCAGCATAGACGCGATCGATGCAGCCCTGGTGGAGATCGACGGTGCCGGCCACGTCCGGCTGGATCGCTACGCGGAGTTTCCCTACCCCCCCGCCCTCGCCACGGATCTGCACGTGGCGCGCCGGCAGGCCGAGACTCTCCCGCTCGATCAGTTGTACCGACTCGATCTCCGCGTCGCCGAGGCGTTCGCGGCCAGCGCGCTCAGTCTGTTGCACGATGCCGGCGTGGACTCGGCGGCGATCCGCGCCATCGGCAGCCACGGCCAGACCCTCTGTCATCATCCGCATCCTGCCGCGCGCTACACCGTGCAGGTGGGCGACCCCAACGTCATCGCGGCCAGGACGGGCATCGTGACCGTGGCGGATCTGCGCCGCATGGACATGGCTGTGGGTGGCGAGGGCGCGCCGTTGGCGCCGGCGTTCCATGCCCACGCATTGCGCGATCCGGCGCGATGCCGCGCAATAGTGAACATCGGCGGCATCGCCAACGTCACCCTGCTCGACCCGGGCAACACGGCGGTCACCGGTTTCGACACCGGACCCGGCAACGCGCTGATGGACGAGTGGACGCGCGCGCACCGCGGCGAGGTCTACGACGCCGACGGCCGCTGGGCCGGGAGCGCCGCGCCGGACACGACCCTGCTCGCCGCGCTGTCAGCCGATCCCTACTTCGCGCGCCGGCCGCCGAAGAGTACCGGCCGCGAGTACTTCAATGCCGGATGGCTTGCACGCCATCTCGATGAAATGCCGGTCCGCCGCGAGCCGGCCGTGGTGCAGGCGACGCTGCTGCAGCTGACGGCGCGGACGATCGCGCGCGCGATCGAAGAATACGCATCCGCGGCCGCGGAGGTGTACGTCTGCGGAGGAGGAGCCTACAACGCCGCGCTGATGCGCGCCATCGCGGGCGCCCTGGACGGACGGCAGGTGGCGACGACTGCGGCTCTCGGCATCGCGCCGAATGCCGTGGAGGCCGTGGCTTTTGCGTGGCTGGCCCATCGCCGCATCGAGGGCCTGCACGGCAACCTGCCGGCGGTTACCGGGGCCGCGCGATCGGCGGTGCTGGGCGGACTGTACCTGCCTCCGCCATGAACGCCGAGGGCCGCACGGTCCGTCGGCGCCGGCATGCAGGCCGGCCCCTTCAAATCATGCTGAAAATGATGAACCGCACCCGCAGGTGGTGCTGGCATTCGGATTGCGGATGACGAACTGTGCGCCTTCCAGCCCTTCGCTGAAATCGATCTCCGCGCCCACGAGGTACTGGTAGCTCATGGGATCGATGAGGAGCCTCACACCGCCCTTCTCGACAACGGTGTCGCCGTCACCCAGGCTCTGCTCGAAAGTGAAGCCGTACTGAAAACCGGAGCACCCGCCGCCCTGGACGAAGACCCGCAACATCAGGCTCGCATCGCCCTCCTCGTCGATGAGCTGCCGAACCTTGGCGGCGGCGGCATCGGTGAAATTGAGCGGACTCTCCATCGTTTCGGCGGCTTCTGTCACGTCTGCGTACCTCTGTTTCCGTATCCCGGTGTGGCTTCCACGGCGGCTAGTCTTCCGATCTCGACGCCGGCTTGTGGCTGAGTGCGAGGGGCTCGCGGCTGCTCTCGGCCGTATGCACGAGCTGGCCGTTCACCTCCGCGCCCATGGCCATCTCGATCAGATTGTAGTACACGTTGCCTTCGACGCGCGCATTGGCGGCGAGTTCAATGTGCTGGCGGGCATGCACGTCGCCGACAACCACGCCGTTGATGACCGCGTAGGGGACTCGCACGTCGCCCTCGATCGTCCCGCGATCGCTCAAGGTCAGTACCGACACCTCCTCGTCCTCGGCGCTCACGGAGCCGCGCACGACGCCATCAACGTGCAGACCGCCGCTGAATCGCAGGTCGCCCTGGACCTGGGAATTCTGCCCGATCAATGTATCGAGGCTGGTTGCCTTGCGCTTGCTCTTTTTCCCGAAAAACATAGGTGTCACCCCTTTGCTTGAACCAACTCGCCCCATTCGTAGCTGGCGTCCTGCCGTGGTTCCCTCGCCGGCTCCTGGCGGATCACCACCCGGACGCTCTCCGGTTCGAAACCTTCCGGGACCGTGAAGTCGCCTTCCAGGCGGTGGAAATGCACGAAGCTGAAGGCAAGCGTGGTGGTGCGCGAGCCATCCCTGGAGGCGGTGATCTGAAACTTCTGCGGGCTGCCCTGGCGTCGGCCGGCCACCTCGATGGTGGCGTCGCCCGAAGTCACCTTATCATCTTTGCCCAGGTTGGTTAACACCAGCTCGTAACGAAATCGACGGGACTCGCTGAGAGGCTCGACCCGCAGACCCTGGATCCGCAGGCCGCTTTCCTCCTTGGCCGCGGCAACTACCTTGCGATAGAACTCCAGCTCCTCCTTCAGCTCATAGGTCTCGTCCTGCAGCCCGCGGATATGGGCCTGCAGCCTCAAGTCGGCCTCCTTGTCTATCTGCGCCGCGCGCTCGAGAATGGTGATACGCTGCAGCAGATCGGTGTTTTCCGCCTTCAATCTGTCGAGCGACGCTGCCGCCGCCTCCGTGCTGTTGGAGCGCGCAAGCGCCGCCATTCGCGCATACAGCTTCTGCCACTGCCCGTATTCAAACGCCATCCAGGCCGCCACGCCCAGTACACCCGCCCCGAGTATCGCCAGCAACAGCTGCCGCCCCGGACGGTGCGGCTTGACGATGAGGCGGGTGGTCTTGATCGCCATCGGGGGGGGTGAGCCGTCGCGCCGGGGCGCGGCGTCAGGGCAGAAGGGCCGGCGCGTCCAGCGCGGTGGACTCGCCGAGCGCGAACATCAGATTCATGTTCTGCACGGCCTGCCCGGCGGCGCCCTTGACCAGATTGTCGATGACCGACAGCACCACCACGCACTCGCCGCCACCGGGCCGATGCACGGCGATGCGGCACAGGTTCGAACCGCGCACGGTGCGTGTCTCCGGATGCGAGCCCGCCGGCATCACGTCCACGAATGCCTCCCCGGCGTAGCGCCGTTCGTAAACCCCCTGGACATCGAGGGCGGGGTCGCGGAGCCGCGCATACAAGGTCGCATGGATGCCGCGTATCATGGGCGCGAGATGCGGCACGAAGATCAGCGACGCATCGCGGGCGCCGGCCGCCCGCAGATTCTGCGTGATCTCCGGCAGATGGCGATGCCCGGGGACCGCGTAAGCCCGCAGGTTGTCGCCGGCCTCGGCGTACAGGTTGCGCACTTCGGCCCCCCGCCCCGCTCCGCTGACACCCGATTTGGCATCGGCGATGAGGCGGCCGGCGTCCACGTGTTCCCGTTCGACCAGCGGCAGGAGACCGAGCGTCACGGCGGTCACGTAACAGCCGGGGTTGGCGACCAGCCGTGCCGACCGGATCGCCTCACGGTGCATTTCCGGCAGGCCGTAGACCGCCTCCGCCAGCAATTCCGGGCACGCGTGGGGCTTGCCATACCAGCGCTCCCATTCCGCCGGGTCGCGCAGGCGGAAGTCGGCGGCGAGATCGATGACCTTCACACCGGCGTCCAGCAGCTCCGGGACCATCGTCATCGCGGTCCCGTTGGGCGTGGCAAAGAAGACCAGATCGCAACGCTTCAGCGCCGCGGTGTCCGGCGCCGAAAAGCCCAGCCGCACGTGGCCGCGCAGGTTGGGAAACATGTCCGCGACGGCCATTCCGGCCTCCGTACGCGAGGTGATGACCTGGAGGTCGACCTCGGGGTGCACGCTGAGCAGGCGCAGCAGCTCCACGCCGGTGTAGCCAGTGCCGCCTACGATGCCTACCTGAATCATGAGCGTGGACCTGCTTTCACGCGGCGCCGGGTCGGCCCGCCGCCGGACGAAGGGGGACGCGATTCGATGCCGGCCCGGGGATCCCGGGCAGCCACCGGGTGGTGTCGTCGATTATCATTCCCCACATATCATCGCCGCACCGGCGGCACGACCGCGACGGATGCGGCCGTGCACGCGCTCCGGCGGAGGCCGGAGAT
This sequence comes from Gammaproteobacteria bacterium, assembly GCA_022071965.1. Taxonomy (GTDB): domain Bacteria; phylum Pseudomonadota; class Gammaproteobacteria; order JAJPIJ01; family JAJPIJ01; genus JAJVHZ01. The sequence continues at coordinate 99,239 of JAJVIQ010000005.1, read as the reverse complement.
TAAGTTCACGTTCAAGAGGTGTCAACCAAAGTGGCGGTGGCGGACCGCGCGTCTCACGGGCGGGAGGCGCGGGGAACCAGAGAGGAGACCGGCTATGGACGCAGTGGACAAGATTGCGCTGAGCATGGGTGTGGGCTGGGCCAGCGGCATCAACCTGTATGCGGCGGTGTTCATGCTCGGATTCATGGGGATGAACGGCTATGTCGCTCTGCCGCCGGATCTGGCCTTTCTCGCCGATCCGATGGTGCTGACGATCGCCGCACTGATGTACTGCGTGGAGTTCTTTGCCGACAAGGCCCCGGGCGTGGACACCGGCTGGGACACACTGCACACGTTCATACGCATCCCGGCCGGTGCAATCCTCGCCATGAAGGCGATCGGCGACGTCAATCAGGCCGCCGAGCTGGCCGCCTTCATGGTCGGCGGCTCGCTCGCCGGGATCAGCCACCTCACGAAGGCGGGAACGCGCGTGCTCCTGAACACCTCGCCGGAGCCTTTCAGCAACTGGGCGGCCTCCATCGGGGAAGATCTCGCCGTCCTGGCCGGCCTGTGGGCGGCATTGCACTACCCCCTGGCCTTCCTGGTCGTGCTCCTCGCGGCAACCGCGCTCGCCGTCTGGCTGCTGCCGAGGATCTGGCGCGGCGTCAGGGCGGTCTTCCTCGGCCTCGCGAGGCTGCTCAACGGTAGTGGCGGCGCTGCGGGTGCGGTGAGCGCGACCACATCGCCATCGCGGGGTACGGCTGCGCTTCCCGAGCCCTGAGAGCCGACGGCGTCGTCGATGAACAAGGCCAAGACTGCCGCTGTGCGGCCACCCGGTCCGCCAACCAATGTGCGGCGCGTCGCGCGCGGCCTGCAGTTCAACTTTCCGGCCGCCCTCGACCTCATCCGCCAGGCCGCCGGCGCCTTTGGCGGCGTGGCGGCGATACCGACGAGCCCTCTCAACGCACCGCACGGCAGCATCGTCGCGGGCATCGAGGTGGACCACGCGCGCGCACCGATCGCCGCATGCATCGGCTCCTGAGCGGGACACGGTCACCATGCTCTGGGTGCGCGCCTTTCACATCATCTTCATGGTGACCTGGTTCGCGGGACTGTTCTACCTGCCGCGGCTGTTCGTGTATCACGCGCTGAGCAGCGACACCGTCAGCATCGAGCGCTTCAAGGTGATGGAGCGCAAGCTCTACTACGGCATAACGACCCCCGGGGGCGTGCTGACGATACTCCTTGGCCTGTGGTTGCTCCTCGGCAACGGCTGGGCGCGATACGCCGGCGCGTCGTGGATGCACTGGAAGCTCGCGCTGGTCGCCGTACTGGTGGGGTATCACCTATATCTCGGCAAGATCCTCGCCGACTTCGGGAGCGATCGGAACAGGCACGGCCACGTGTTCTACCGCTGGCTGAACGAATTCCCGGTGCTCGTACTCGTCGCGGTCACGCTTCTGGTCGAGCTCCAGCCCGGCTGAGCGCCGTCATGCGGTCTCACGCGGTTCCCCGTGCCGGCGACTCCCTGACAGCGGGGAGCCACTGTTCCCGATCCGCCGAAGCACCGCGGCGCAGGCGTCCGAAGACCGGACGCCCCGCTCGCCGGTACCTGCCGGTGGGCGGGGCGTGGTCTCCGGGCACACCGGCGCCGTCCGGGCGCCGGCGACGCCTTCCGCGAGGTCTACTTCGCGATAGTGCCGCCCTTCTCGGAGCACTCCGCCGCACTGACCAGGCTGACGCCATGGCCCTTGCAGGCGTTTTGTCCGGCACAGGCGTTCTCCGCGGTCTTGCACGAGCCCTGCCCCTTGCAGGCATTGATGCCGAGGCAGGAAACCGCGCCCTCCTCGGCATGCACGGTGGCTGCCGGGGTGAAGGCAAACAGCATGGCCGCAGTGGTCGCCAGGCTGGCGCCGGTCAGCTTCTTCGACGATACGCTCATCGGTGTTCTCTCCATGGTTGGGATTCGGGGGATGCGGGGTCTTGCCGATTGGCCAGGATCCGACCGTTGGTTGCCCGGCCGATCGGGAAGGTTACACTCCCATGCGGCCCGTCTTCGAAATAAGATGCCCGAGACTGCGGCGCGCATCGCGACGCACGGCATGAAGGATGCGCCTCGTGGCTGAACTCACCCTTAATCCGCCCATCGTGCTCGCCGCGGGAGGCCACGATCCGTGCGGGGGCGCCGGGATCCAGGCCGACATCGAGGCCATACACGCCAACGGCGGCTTCCCGGCGACCCTTGTTACGGCGTTGACCGCGCAGAACACCAGCAGGTTCACCGAGTGCCTCGGCGTCGACGCCAGCGCTCTCACGCGGCAAGCCGCGCTGTTGGCGGAGGACATGGCCCCGAAGGCGATCAAGGTGGGCCTGATCCCCGACCGGAGCGTGGGCGAGGCGCTCGCCGGTCTGCTCGAGAAGGCCGGGAGCCTGCCGATCGTGCTCGACCCGGTCATGGCAGCGGGCGCCGGCCAGCGCATCCTCGGCGCTGATATGATCGACACCCTGTGTGGCCTGCTGCCACTGACGACAATCATCACGCCCAATGTTCACGAGGCATGCGCGCTCGGGGCGGCGCGAGACCCCGAGGAGGCGGCGCGCGGCCTGCTCCGGCGCGGCGCACGGTTCGTGCTGCTGACCGGAACGCATGCGGCGACCGACGCGGTGATCAACGCGCTCTACAGTCCGACCTCCTGCAGGCGCTGGCGGTGGCCCAGGCTGCCGCACGTCTATCACGGATCCGGATGCACCCTGGCCGCGGCGCTGGCCACCTGGCTCGCCCGCGGCGCGGACATCGACAGCGCGGCGGCGCTGGCGCAGGAATACACGTGGCGGTCGCTGCGCGACAGCCTGATGCTCGGGCAAGGCCAGCGCCATCCCGGCCGGCTTCGCATCGCGATCTCATGACGGCCCGCAACGGAGCGGTACGACTGCCGGCTCGCGGCCTGTATGCGATCACGCCGGCGCATTGCAGCGACACCCGAATACTGCTGCAGGCGGTGGAGGCCGCAATACGCGGCGGCGCGGTCCTGGTGCAGTACCGCGCCAAGCGCAACGCGCAGCGCGCGCAGGCCCTGGCGCTGAAGCAGATGTGCGGCGAGCACGGCGTGCCGTTGATCGTCAACGATGACGCCGCCCTGGCTCGCGACATCGATGCGGCCGGCGTGCACCTGGGACGCGACGACATGGGCATTGCGGCCGCCCGCGTGTTGCTGGGTGATCGCGCGACAGTCGGGGTGTCCTGCTACGACGAATTGCAGCGCGCCATCGAGGCGGAGCGGGACGGCGCGAGCTACGTCGCCTTCGGCGGCTTCTACCCTTCGCGGACGAAGCCCGGCGCCGTGCGCGCCAGCATCGGACTCCTGCGCCGGGCCGCTGACGTGCTGAAAGTCCCGATCGTTGCGATAGGCGGCATCACGCCCGAGAATGGCGGCGCCCTGCTCGAGGCGGGCGCCGGTCTGCTGGCGGTCATCGACGGCCTGTTCGGCGGCGGGGACCCGGAGGACGCCGCCCGTCGCTATGCAACCCTGTTCCGCTGACGCCCCGCCCGCGCAGTTTCGGCCCGAAACCCCGTCGTCCCGGGCGCATACTGAAGAACGGAAGAACGAAGGACATCATGACACGCTCCTCACAGCTCTTTGCAGAAGCCCAGCGCTACATCGTCGGCGGCGTGAATTCGCCCGTGCGGGCGTTCAGGCACGTCGGCGGCGAGCCGGTCTATTTCAAGCGCGGCGAAGGCCCCTATCTCCTCGACGAGGACGATCGCCGCTATATCGACTACGTTGGCTCCTGGGGACCGCTCATCCTCGGACACGCGCATCCGGAGGTCATCGCCGCCGTCACGCGCGTGGCCCGTGATGGACTGAGCTTCGGCGCGCCGACGGCCATCGAGACGGAACTCGCGCGCAGGGTGTGCGAGCTGATGCCCAGCGTCGAGCGCCTGCGCTTCGTGAGCTCGGGCACCGAGGCGGCGATGAGCGCCATCCGCCTCGCGCGCGGTTACACAGGGCGGGACCGGATCGTGAAGTTCGAGGGCTGCTACCACGGGCACGCCGACTCGCTGCTCGTGAAGGCCGGTTCCGGCGCCCTCACCCTCGGCGTTCCCACCTCTCCCGGCGTGCCGGCCGCGCTGGCGGAGATGACGCTGACTCTCTCCTTCAACGACATCGGGCAGGTGCGCGAGGCCTTCGCGCGCTACGGCGCCGGGATCGCCGCGGTGATCGTCGAGCCCATCGCCGGCAACATGAACTTCATCGCGCCGGAGCCGGGCTTCCTGGAAGGCCTGCGCTCGGCGTGCGATCGATACGGCGCACTGCTCATCATCGACGAGGTGATGACGGGTTTCCGCGTGGCGGCGGGCGGCGCGCAATCGCTCTACGACGTCAAGCCGGACCTCACGGTTCTCGGCAAGGTGATCGGCGGGGGCATGCCGGTCGGCGCATTCGGCGGCCGGCGCGAGATCATGGAGATGCTGGCGCCGATGGGCCCGGTCTACCAGGCGGGCACCCTCTCCGGCAATCCGGTGGCGATGGCGGCGGGCCTCGCCACGCTGAACCTGGTGGCGCAACCCGGCTTCCACCAGCGCCTGCTCGCGACCACCGAGGCGCTGATGCGTGGACTCGCGGAGCGGGCGCGGATCGCCGGCATACCGTTGCGCACGGCCTGTGCGGCGGGCATGTTCGGCATCTTCTTCACGGAACGGAATTCCGTTTCCAGGTTCTCACACGTGATGGACTGCGACATCGAGCGGTTCAAGCGCTTCTTCCACGGCATGCTGAGCAGGGGCGTGTATCTCGCGCCTTCGGCCTTCGAGGCCGGATTCGTGTCGATCGCGCATTCCGAGGCCGAGATCGAGCGTACGCTCGCTGCCGCCGGGGAGGTCCTGGCATCCCTCGGATAGGACCGTACGGGGAGATCGGATGCGCCATTTGCTGATCGCTCTGTTTCTTGCACTCGCCGCGCCGGCCACGGCCGCCGATCAGACCGACCCGCGCCTGATCCCGCTGTTCGACCAGCTCGAGGAGGCCAGGGAGGAGAAAGATGCGGTTGGCACCGCCAACGAGATCTGGAAGATCTGGTTCGAGTACCGCGACGCCGATGTCGCCCGGCTGCTGCAGGAGGCGGTGGCGGCGAAGGACACCGGTGACCTGGACGAGGCCCTGGAGGTCATCAACCGCGTCATCGAGATCGCACCTGATTTCGCGGAGGCCTGGAATCAGCGGGCGATCATCTACTACAAGGTCGGATACTTCGACGCCTCGCTCGCGGACGTGGAGGAGACCCTGAAGCGCGAGCCGCGGCACTTCGGCGCGTTGGCCGGCCGGGGAATGTGCTACCTGGGGCTGCGGGATCCGGACGAGGCGCTCAGCGCCTTCGAGGAGGCTCTCGACGTGCACCCCTGGCTGAGCACCGCACGGGTCTACGCGGACACGCTGCGGCAGCGGATCGAGATACGCCGCCGCAACGGCCTTGACGGCTAGGCGGACAGCGCTGCCCGCCGCTCGGCTCAGAATCCCTCGGTCGACGTGAACAGCCCGACCCGCAGGTCTTTGCCGATATAGATGATCCGGCCGTCGACCTCCATCTCGGCGTCGGCGATGCCCATCACCAGCTTGCGCAGGATGACCCGCTTCATGTCCACGCGGTAGGTCAGGAGCCTGGCCATCGGTGTGACCTGGCCGGTGAACTGGACTTCGCCGCAACCCAGCGCCCGGCCGTGGCCCGGACCGCCCTGCCAGGCAAGGAAAAAGCCGATGAGTTGCCACATCGCGTCCAGGCCGAGGCAGCCGGGCATGACCGGATCACCGGTGAAGTGGCAGTCGAAAAACCAGAGATCCGGACGGATGTCCAACTCCGCGACCATCTGCCCCTTGCCGTACCTCCCACCGTCCGCCGAGATGAGGGGGATCCGGTCGGCCATCAGCATGGGCGGCAGCGGCAGCTGCGCGTTGCCGGGACCGAACATCTCGCCGCGTCCACAGGCGAGCAGTTCTTCGTGCGTGTAGGAAGATTGCCTGACAAACCTGGGCCGAGCGTTCATGGGGCCGCAAGCCTACGGGAGCACTCCTGCGAAGGCAACCTCAGGACCGCCGGGGGCAAGGCCGGCCGCGATGAACACCCCGAGATCACGGGGGCGGCGGCCCCATGTTCCGCAGGGGTGCTGCCCGCCTGCCGCCAGGGCAAGTTGGCCCAATATCTGCCTCAATATGCCGAATCCGATCATCGGTGACCATGAAGGCAACGGGATGAAGTCTCCCGGGAAGACCATACACACGCGCCTGCTGTTGCTGCTCGCGGCCGTCGCCGCACTGTCGATCGTCGGGCTGCTCGCCCTGCACCTGCTTCAGCAGCGGCAGATCGGCGCCGTGCAGGCCGCCCGGGATCAGGAGTTCCGCGGCCAGTTCGACCGCCTGCTCACGCTGCACAGTGCCACGCTCGCCGCCTTCACCTTCGAGTACTCCTATTGGGACGAGATGGTGACATTCGTGGGCAGCGGCGACCGCGGCTGGGCCGCCATAAACATCGATGCAGCGCTCCCCCAGGCCATCGCCCACGCGGCCTGGGTGTTCGATCCCGGGCTCGCGCTCGTGTACGGCACCGACGTGGAAAACGGCGCGGACAAACCCCTGGCACCCCCGCTCGCGACCGCCGTGCTGCGCGACCTCCTCCGCCATCAGCCATTCGCGCATTTCTACGCCAGCTCGCCCGTCGGGCTGCTCGAGGTTCGCACCGCGCCGATCCAGCCGAGTGCCGACAGCGCGCGCGTGACGGAGCCACGCGGGTACCTGGTGGCCGCCAGGCGCTGGGACGCCAGCCACCTGGCGAGTATCGGGCAATCGGCGGATTCGCAGGTCGTGCTGGAATCCGCCACGGCCGCGACGGACGGGCCGGCCGCGGACGGTGCGGGCCGCGGGCGATTGCGCTTGAACCTGAGCCTGCCCGGATGGAATGGCGCGCCTGTGGCAAGGCTCGGCGTCTATGGAAACTCCGTGGCAACCTCCATCTGGCAGTCGCAGTTGCGGCAGCAGCTCATAGCCTATGCGGTGACGTGCACGGTCATGCTCATACTGTTGAGGCTGGCCCTGACGCGATGGGTCGAGCGGCCGCTGCAGGCGCTGTCGCGCAGCCTCGAGTCCGGCGACGAGCGGTCGCTGGCCCGGATCGAGGCGGCCCACACCGAATTCAGCGGCATATCCCGTCTGCTGCGCGATCACCTGATGCAACGCCGCGAACTGGAGCGCGAGAATACGGAACGACGGCAGCTGCAGACCGAATTGCTGCGCCTGGCCAACTCCGATCCGCTGACGGGCCTGGCCAATCGCCGCGTCTTCAGGGACCGGCTCGGCAAACAGCTCCAGTCCGCCGGTGGCGCCGGTGCCGGTGTCGGCGTGCTCTACGCGGACCTCGACCTGTTCAAGGCGATCAACGACAACCACGGCCACGAGATCGGCGATCGCTTCCTGCAGGTCATCGCCGAACGGCTGCAGAACTGCGCCCGCAGCAATGACATCGTGGCACGCTTCGGCGGCGATGAGTTCCTTGTATGCGTGGACTCCGTCAGTGATCGCAGCGAGGTCGAGCAGGTCGCCCGCCGCATGCTGCGGGTGCTGGCCGAGCCGGTGCGGATCAACACACTGGAGATCCGTCCCAGCGCCAGCATGGGCATCAGCTATTTCCCCGATCACGGGCAGGATGCCGACACGCTGATCGTCCGTGCCGACGAGGCCATGTACCGCGCCAAGCAGGGTGGCCGCAACCGGTACAGCATCTTCGATTTCTCCGCTGCCAACTAGAAGCGTGGGACCCCGCGAAGATCGGCCAGCCCCCGGCGCTGCCGGCGCCGCGCGCCGCCGGCCCGCCATCCCGCATCGCACACTCGCCGCTACGGACGGTCCCGACCCCAGGGCCCCGGCCCGGTCGCCTCCTTACGAGGGGCTCTCTCGTCCCCGCGCGGCCTTCGTGTCTTGCCGATCCGTCCCGACGGGGCCGCCTTGATCGACGAATGAACCGGTTTTATCATTGCCAGCACTCTCGACCGGCGAGTGCTAATCACCCCGCCGGGTTGTCCCTTTCAACAACGGAAACGGAGCTAATCCTATGAAGATCAAACCCTTGCATGACCGCATCCTGGTGCGGCGCCTGGAGGAAGACACCAAGTCCGCAGGCGGGATCATCATCCCTGACAACGCCAAGGAAAAGCCCGTCCAGGGCGAGGTCGTGGCCATCGGCAACGGCAAGATCCTCGACAACGGGCAGGTCCGCGCGGTCGCCGTCAAGGCCGGCGACAAGATCCTGTTCGGCAAGTATTCCGGGACCGAGGTCAAGCTCGACGGCACCGAGTATCTGGTGATGCGTGAAGACGACGTCATGGCGGTACTCGAGTAGCAGGCGGGCGTCAGGTCCAGGACCAATCCAAATCGATTCAGGAGGATAAGCAACATGGCAGCAAAAGAGGTCAGATTCAGCGATGACGCGCGGCACCGCCTGGTTGCCGGCGTCAACATACTGGCCAACGCCGTCAAGCAGACGCTTGGCCCGAAAGGCCGCAATGTCGTGCTCGAGCGCAGCTTCGGCGCCCCCACCGTCACCAAGGACGGTGTCTCCGTCGCCAAGGAGATCGAGCTGAAGGACAAGTTCGAGAACATGGGCGCCCAGATGCTGAAGGAGGTCGCCTCCAAGACCTCCGACGTGGCCGGCGACGGCACGACCACCGCCACCGTGCTCGCCCAGGCGATCGTCCGCGAGGGCATGAAGTCGGTGGCGGCAGGCGCCAATCCGATGGATCTGAAGCGCGGCATCGACAAGGCGGTACACGCCGCCGTCGAGGAGCTGAGGAGCTTCTCGAAGCCCTGCAAGGGCAGCAAGGAGATCGCCCAGGTCGGCACCATCTCGGCCAACGGTGACGAGGAGATCGGCAAGATCATCGCCGATGCGATGGACAAGGTCGGCAAGGAAGGCGTCATCACCGTGGAGGACGGCAGCGGTCTCGCCAACGAGCTGGACGTCGTCGAGGGCATGCAGTTCGATCGCGGGTATCTCTCGCCTTACTTCATCAACAATCAGCAGAGCATGAACGTCGAGCTGGAGAGCCCGCTCATCCTGCTGTACGACAAGAAGATCTCCGGCATTCGCGACATCCTGCCGGTGCTGGAGAGCGTGGCCAAGACCGGCAAGCCGTTGCTTCTCATTGCCGAGGAGGTCGAGGGCGAGGCCCTGGCGACGCTGGTGGTCAATAACATGCGCGGCATCCTGAAGGCCTGCGCGGTGAAGGCGCCGGGCTTCGGCGATCGCCGCAAGGCCATGCTCGAGGACATCGCCATCCTGACCGGCGGCACCGTCATCTCCGAGGAGGTCGGTCTCACGCTCGAGAAGGCGGGCCTGGAGGACCTCGGCAAGGCCAAGCGCGTGGTGGTCGAAAAGGAGAACACGACCATCATCGATGGCGCCGGCAAGAAGGCCGACATCGAGGGCCGCATCGGTCAGATCCGCAGGCAGATCGAGGACACGACCTCGGACTACGATCGCGAGAAGCTGCAGGAGCGGGTTGCGAAGCTCGCCGGCGGGGTGGCGGTCATCAAGGTCGGCGCGGCCACCGAGGTGGAGATGAAGGAGAAGAAGGCTCGCGTCGAGGACGCGCTGCATTCGACCCGCGCCGCGGTCGAGGAAGGCATCGTCCCGGGCGGCGGTGTCGCGCTCATCCGGGCCCAGGACGCCGTCCGCAAGCTCAAGGGCGCCAATCACGACCAGCAGGTCGGCATCGACATCCTGCTGCGGTCCATGGAGGAGCCGCTGCGGCAGATCGTCCGCAATGCCGGCGAGGAGTCCTCCGTGGTCGTCGCGCGCGTTGCCGAGGGCAAGGGCGCGTTCGGCTACAACGCCGCCAACGGCGAGTACGGTGACCTGGTCCAGATGGGCATCATCGACCCGACGAAGGTGACGCGTTTCGCCATGCAGAATGCCGCCTCGGTCGCGGGCCTCATCCTCACCACCGAGGCCATGGTCGCCGAGTTGCCGAAGGAGGAGAAGATGCCTCCCATGCCGCCGGGCGGGATGGACGAGATGATGTAACGGCCCGTCACGACGTAACGCAGTACGAAAACCCCGCCGCGAGGCGGGGTTTTTTTTCGCTCGAGACCGGCACGATGTTGCCGCAGCCGGACGCCTTCTGCTAATTTTTCCTGCGGCGTGTTTCGCCTGCATCTGACGTTGCAGCCCGCAAGCCGCTGATCACCATCGGCAGACTGCCGCAGCTGCGTGGTGGGCACGAAAGTTGTATCGGCTGACCATGTCCGTACTCCCGACCGGATCGGAGGTGCATCATGTCGAGTCAAGACGATCATCGTCGACCGCTCATCAGCCACATGGACGTGCGCGAATACTTCCACGATGAGCTCAGGCACGCGATCGACAAGCAGCATCTGAAGGCGAGTGCTGACGCGACCTGCTACGTGCTGAATCTCCTGACTTCGTTCGCTCATTCCGATCGGCTCTACGAGCACACCGAGGAAGGCAAGGCGCTGAAGCCGCTCGCCGAGATGTACGGCGACGCCCTGGCCGCATGCAACACGGAGCAGCGGAATCTGATGCTGCGCCGGCTCGCCGATGTGGCCCTGTTCATCAGCGGCCTGTTCAGCGACAGCCTGCAGCGCAAGACGGTCGACGTGAATTACTACATCGCCATGGGTGGCAGCGCCTATGGCTACCTGGCTGACAATCCGTCGCGGTGGGCGGGCGGTCGCGCGCTCTCGCCGGTGTTCGAGGAGCTCTCGGGAAAGTTCCAGCGCTTCGTCGACGTGCTGAACGAGGTGAGCGAGCGCGCGCATCTGAACTCCGAGACCGATGTCATGCGCACCTACGAGCTGTGGCTGAAGACCGGCAGCAGACGTGCCCGGCGCCGGCTGTTGGAACAGGGGCTGCAGCCGATATGGGCCCCGGGTGACCAAAGACCGCAATGACTCCGCCGGTGGACGCGCTGCGCCTCGCCCCGCTCCGCGCCATGCAGCGCACGCTGGAGGGGTTGTACCGACTCCCGGAATCCGTCGACGTTGCCGAATTCGTCACGACCGACGCGGCCTGGGCGTATGCGTTGCTCGGAGAATCCGGTCGCGCGATCGGGGAAAGCGTGTTCGTGCGTTGCGAAGACGATGACCTCGGTCTGAGCGTATATCTCGACGCCCAGATCCTCGAGCGGCTGGCCGCAGCGGAATCGGACACCCACGCGGGCACCCTCGATCTCAACGATCTGTGCATGGCGCTCGAAGGAGTCAGCCATTTCCTCTACGTCATCACGCGCGCCCGGGGTTTCCGGCAGACCACACCCTTCGAGATGGAACTGCAGGCCGAGGTGGACAAGTTCCTGGTGCTGAGCGGACTGCACGTGTTCGATGACATGGCGTTGAGGGCGCGCGTTCATCATTGCCTGTTCGAGGCGATGACGCTGCGGCCCGGCCTGGACGCGACGAACGTGCGGCGCTATGCCGACGCCAACCGGTATGCGGGAAAATACTGCCGGTATCTGCAGGCGAGTTTTCACGCCGGCGCCCACGACAGGGCGCGGCTCTACGACGAGCTTTATTCTTTCTATCGCCTGCCGCAGACGGAAAAGGTCAGGCACATAGAGCGTCGGGTGGGCTGATCCCGCACAGCTGGATCCACCTGCCTTCGGGGGCGGCCCCCGAAGGCAGTATGGCATTTCGGCCCGAAGGGCCCGGCGGCATGAGACGCGTCCCCGGCCCCCGGCAACAGACAGGCGCCTGGATCAGGCGTAACGGTACGGAGGTCCGGCCTTCTTCATCGTATCCGCGTAGTCCTTCAGAATCTGCACGACCTTGGCGCACCTGGGGCTCCGGGTGGCGATCTCGTCCCAGAACTTCAGCGCCTCGTCCTCGACCTTGTTCCACTCTTCCTGCGGGATGGTGGTCAGTTCGAGCTTGCCGCCCTTGGTACGGTAGTGCGCCTCGCCCCACCAGTACCAATGCTGACGGTAGTAGTGCGAGCTGTCCATGCAGACGGTGAACAGGCTCTTCAGGTGCTCGGGCAGGGCATTCCAGCGCTCGGTATTCGCGAAGTAGGAACCGGCCCACGCTCCGGAGACGTTGTTGGTGAGGTAATACTTGAGGACATTCGCCCAGCCGACGGTGTACATCTCGGTGATGCCGCACCAGCATACGCCGTCGAGTTCGCCGGTCTGTATCGCCACCTCGACATCCGAGTAGGGCAGCGTCACCGGCACGACGCCGAAGCGGCCGAGGAACTGTCCGCCGGTGGGGAAGGTGTAGAGCCGGAGCCCCTTCATGTCCTCCAGGCTCCGGACAGGCTTCGTGCTGCCGATGTTGCAGGGATCCCATGCACCGGTGCTGAGCCACGTCACGCCCTGCACCTCCTTGTAGGCCTCCTCCCAGATCTCCCTCAGGCCGTACCAGTGCCACAGGGCCGGCACGTCCAGGGAGTAGCGCGAGGCGAGCGGAAAATACGCCCCGAACACGGCCACGTCGACGGGCGCGGCGATGGAGTCGTCGTCGCTCTGGGCCGCGTCCACCGTGCCGTCCTGCACCGCACGGAACAGCTCGCCCTGGGGCACCAGCTGGTCGGCGTTGTAGAGTTCGATCACCATCTCGCCATTCGCCGCCTTGTTGAAGGCGTCGATCGACGGCTTGATGACGTGCTCGGCCAACGCGGGACCCGCATAGGTCTGCAGCCGCCACTTGATTGCGGTCTTCGACTGGGCATGGACATACGGTGCCGACAGGGTGGCAGCACCAACTGCGGCGGCTGTCGCCGCTCCTGCGCTCTTGAGAAACTCGCGTCGTTTGGTCATTTCGATGTTCTCCCTACGTCGTGGATTGAACTCTCGTATTACTGCGGCTCTGCCTCCTTCTTGCGTCTATTCCCTGGATGGATATGCGTTCTGAACTGCCATGTCCAGTTTTCCGCCCGCGGCGGCACTGCATGCGCGCAAGCGCCGCGAGCGCCCGCGCTCATCGGGCAAGCCGGACCCGGCGCTCACCCGTGTCGAACTCATCGGCTGTAGTACCACTCCGGCAGCCACAAGGCGATCTGCGGGAACGCCATGATGACGCCCAGACCCAGGATCATGATCGCCACGAAGGGGATGATCGAACGATAGATCTCCCCCAGAGTGTAGTCCTTCGGCGCCAGGGCGCGCATCAGAAAGAGGTTGTATCCGAATGGCGGCGTCATGTACGCCATCTGGCAGGTGATGGTGTACAGCACGCCGTACCAGATGGGACTGAATCCGAGCGCTATCACGAGCGGGATGTAGAGCGGGGCGACGATGACGAGCATCGCCGTGTCGTCGAGAAACATGCCCATGACGACGAAGGAGGCCTGCATCATGATGAGGACCACCCAGGGGTTCAGGTGCCACTGCTCGAGAAACAGCCATTTGATGGAATTCACCGCCCCGAGACCGTCGAACACCGCGCCGAAGCAGAGCGCTGCCAGGATGATCCACATGAACATGCAGCTCACGCTGAGCGTCTGGCGTATCACCTCCTCCATCATCTTCCTGTTGATGCGGCCCTTGACGAGCGCGACCAGCAGCGTCATGGCGGCGCCCACCGCGGAGCTCTCGACCAGGCTGGTGACCCCCATGAGGAACAGACCGGTCATCATGAAGAAGATGACGAGCGGCCAGATGCCGGCCCGCAGGAGGCGTATCTTCTCGCCAAGACTCACCTGCGCGAGCTCTTCGGGGGGCAGCGACGGCCCGAGGTGCGGTTGCAGCCTGCAGCGTATGACGATGTAGCCGATGAAGAGCGCGGCCAGGAGGATCCCCGGAAACACGCCCGCCAGCCACAGCTGGCCGACGGGCTGACGCGCGATCATCCCGTAAAGCACGAGCACCACGCTCGGCGGAATGAGTATGCCGAGCGAACTTCCGGCCTGTATGACGCCACTGACCATCTGCTTGTCATATCCGCGTTTCAGCATCTCCGGCAGCGCGATCGTGCACCCGATCGCCATGCCGGCCACGCTCAGCCCGTTCATCGCCGCGATGATCACCATCAGGCCGACGGTGCCCACGGCGAGCCCCCCGGGCAATCTCCCGGACCAGACGTGGAACATCCGGTAGAGGTCGCTCGCGATCCCCGACTCGGAGAAGACGTAGCCCATGAAGATGAAGATGGGGAGGGTCAGCAGCGGATACCAGTTCAGCAGCTTGAAGGCGGCGTCGAAGGGCATGCCGAAGCCCCGCGTGCCCTCGCCCCAGAGCGCCAGTGCCGCCACCGAAGCGACGAAACCTATGGCCCCGAAGACCCGCTGCCCGGTGAGCAGCATGAGCATCATCGTCGAGAACATGAACAACGCGATCATCTCGTAGCTCATTGCAGCGTCTCCCCGCGTAGCGTGGCCACGTCCTTGAAGAACATGGAGAGCGCCTGCAACAGCATGAGCAGGATCCCGAAGGTCATGATGATCTTGATGGGCGCCAGCGGTGGCGCCCATGACGAATAGTTCTTCTGGCCGTGAATCACGGCATACTCGGTACTGTAGTAGCCGCCGACGAGCAGCACCACGAGGTAGAAGATCAGGCAGAACGCCGTCAGCACATCAGCCAGAGCGCGTGTCTTCGGTGACCATCGGGAGTAGAAGACGTCCATCCGGACGTGGGCATCGATCTGCATCGAGTATGCCCCGCCCAGCAGGTAGTACGACGCCATGATAAACTGCGCCATCTCGACACCCCAGTTCAGTGGCGTATTGAACACCGATCTGGACACGGACATGTACAGGAGCAGACCGAGCATCACGTACACCAGATACATCGCGGCACGGCCCACCCGCCGGTTGAAGGCGTCGACGTAGCGAACGTAGAGTTTGATCGCTCGTGGCACGTTATATTCCCCTGTTCGAGCGGTGAATCCTCGGGCGCTTCAGGAGAGCCGGCCATCGGCCTGGAGAGGGGGATCGCGTCGACGCCCCGAGAGGTAGCGTCGTTCCCGCCGGACGCCTCGAACCGCACGCGGGCGATCCCTCCGCCGGAGCGCAAGGAGAGCAGGAGCAGCCCCCGAATGCCACGACACGGAAATCGCCCCACCTGGACGCGCGGGGCCGTGAGTCCCGGCCGTCGGCGCCGGTTCCGCCAGCACTGGCGCATGGCGGGCCGCAGCAATACCGTTGCGCAATCGCGGGATCCGGGCCGCTCGATGGCGGCCCGAGACTGCAAAGGCTCCCCCTACGCGGATTGACCGGCGTCGGCCTCATGAACTGTTGGCGTCTCCCAGCGCTTGTTATGTGATCGAATCCGTCGACAACCAATTCCTTCCATGACCGGGCTCAATGCCGTCCTTCGCATCCGTGAACCGGCGATCCCCGCCGGTTCCGCAGTGCCGCAATGCGAAGCTCGACGCGCCCTGCGTGTCGCAACACGCAATTGAGCCCCATCGCCGTGCATTTCCAGTATCGATTATTTGCACAGCAGGAGCAACGGTGCGTCGATTCAGCGAACAGCCTCGTCCGCACCTCCTTCCGGACACGCCTCCATGGGCAATCCCGCACGCGGTTCCTCCGCGTCGTGCTCGTCCCGTCGGCATACCGCCCTGAAGCCGCGACAGGACGTTGCGCCCTCAAGGCAACTCACCGCGGATCGCTTTCTCGAACATCTGACGCATCTCCGCCAGTCCCGCCGGCCGCGGGTTGCCTCCCGTTGACGGGTCGCCGACCGCCATCGGTGTCAGTACGTCGAGATCGGCCTCCCGCACGCCCAGTTCCGCGAGCGTATGTGGAATGCCGATCTCCTTGCGCAGCGCCAACACCCATTGCTGCACGGCATCGAATCCCGGGCTGGCGAGATTGAGATAGCGCGCCAGGCGCGTGAGCTTCTCCTCGATGGCGGGACGGTTGAACGCCAGCACATAAGGCATCACCACACCGTTGGTCTCACCGTGATGGGTGTTGTACATCGCGCCGACCGGATGGCTGAGCGAATGGATGGCGCCCAGCCCCTTCTGGAAGGCCGTCGCGCCCATGCTCGCGGCCGCCAGCATATGCGCGCGTGCGGCGATGTTCCTGCCGTCCTTCACGGCCATCGGCAGCCACTCCTTGATCATCCGCATCGCCTCCACGGCGATGCCATCGGCCAGCGGATGGAACCCGGGGGCGCAATAGGCCTCCAGGTTGTGCGCCAGCGCGTCCATGCCGGTGGCGGCGGTGATTCGCGCGGGCAGGCCCACGGTGAGCTCGGGATCAGCGATCACGATCGCCGGCATCATCTTCGGGTGAAAGATGATCTTCTTGATGTGCGTCGCCTCGTCGAGGATCACCGACGCGCGTCCCACCTCCGAGCCGGTGCCGGCCGTGGTCGGCACGGAGATCGTCTGTGCCACGCCCGCGGGGTCCACGCGCGTGTACCAGTCCTCGCGATCCTCGAAATCCCAGAGCGGCCGCTTCTGACCGGCCATCAGGGCAATCGCCTTGCCGACATCCAGGGCACTGCCGCCGCCGAAGGCGATCACGCCATCGCAGCCCTGCTGCCGGTAGAAGGCCACTCCCTCGTCCACGTTCCGGCCGACCGGGTTGGCCTGGATATCGCAGAACACGCAGTCGCCGAGCGCCGCGGACTTCAGCGAGGCCAGCGCGCCGTCGATCATCGGCAGCTTGCGCAGCGCGGGATCGGTGACCAGCAGCGGCCGCCTCATGCCGAGTTCCCTGCATGCGGCGGGCAGCTCGGCGATACGCCCGGGCCCGAAACGGACAGCCGTCGGATAGTTCCAGTTGCGTGTCAGGTTCTTGGGGTCGATGGTCATGCTTGCTCTCTCAAATCGCAATGCGCAAATGGTAGGACTTCGGCCGTGTCAGCTGCTCGTAGCCGACGCGGGACAACGTGCAGCCGCGGCCGGAATCCTTGACACCTGTCCAGGCAAGGGCCGGATCGAGATAATCGCAGCGGTTCATGAACCACGTGCCGGTCTCCACCGCATCGCCGATCCGCAATGCCGCCTCCGGATCCATCGTCCAGATTGCCGCGGTGAGCCCGAAATCGCTGTCGTTCATCAGCGCGACGGCCTCGTCGTCGTTCCGGACTTTCATGATGCCGATGACCGGCGCGAAACTCTCCTCGCGCATGATCCGCATGCGGTGATCCACGTCGACCAGCACCCGCGGCGCCATGTAGGGCGTGCCCTCCCCGTCGGCGGGGAAATCCTTCGGATCGACGAGCGATCGTGCGCCCGCGGCGATGGCCTCGCGCACCTGGCCGCGCGCGAACTCCGCGGCGCGCGTGCGCACCATGGGCCCGAGGTTTACGTTGGGATCCAGCGGATTGCCCAGGCGGTACTGATGCGTCAGCGCCACGAAACCGTCGACGAACCTGTCGTATACCTTCTCATGAACGTAGATCCGCTCGATACCGCAGCACGACTGGCCGGAATTGAAGAACGCGCCATCGACAAGGTTTTCCACGGCATGGGTCAGATCGCAGTCCGGGCGGACATAGGCGGGATCCTTGCCGCCCAGTTCCAATCCGGTACCGATGAAACGGCCCGCGGCCGCCTTCTGCACCGCATGCCCTCCCTCGACCGACCCCGTGAAGGCGACGAAGTCGACCATCGGCGAGGCGATCATCGCCGCCGCCTGTTCGTGCGTGCAGTGCAGGAACTGGAACACGCCGTCCGGCAGGCCGGCCTCGGCGAAGCATTCGGCGAAGCGCTCGGCGCACAGCGGAGTCTGGCTGGAGTGCTTGAGTATCACGGCATTGCCCGCCATGATCGCCGGCACCACGGAGTTTACCGAGGTGAGGTACGGATAGTTCCACGGCGCCAGCACCAGGACGACGCCGAGGGGCTCGCGTCGCACGAATCGGCGAAAGCCTTCCTTCGGTCCGGCGTCGATGTCCGCGAGGGTGCCCGGGGCTATGGCGATCATGTGCCGCGACCGCTCCTCGAACCCGCGCACCTCGCCGGGCGACTGGCTGACCGGTCGCCCCATCTGCCGCGTGATCTCCTCGGCGATCGCCTGCTTGCGCGCCACGAAGGCGTCCACGAAACGCGTGCAGACGGCGGCGCGATCGGCCAGCGCGACGTGACGCCACGCAGCCTGCGCCTTGCCCGCGCGTTCCAGCGCCGCTCCGATCTCCGCGTCCGTGGCGAACTGCCGCTCCACGTAGACGCTGCCGTCCACCGGTGTAATGGTCTTCTGTGTCTCGCTCATGGAGTCCTCGGTCGTCGTGATGTGCGTGCGGTCAGATGATTTCGAAGTAGCGCTCCAGCTCCCAATCCGTGATCGCCTTCCTGAACTGGCGTTCCTCCCATTCGCGCGATGCCGCGAAGTGTTCCACGAACGCATCGCCCAGCCAGGCGCGCGCCGGCGCCGAAGCCTTGAGCCGCTGCGCCGCGTCCCATAGCGTCGGCGGCAGCGACAGCCTCTTCGGCAGCTTCTGCTCGTAGGCGTTGCCCTGGACGGGTTTGCCCAGTTCCGCCTTGGTCTCGATACCCCACAGTCCGGAGAGCAGCGCGGCGGCCAGCGCGATGTAGGGATTGGCATCCGCCGCGGCGATGCGGTACTCCACGCGCTGGGACTTCTCCGTGCCCGGAATGACGCGAAGCGCGCAGGTGCGGTTCTCGACTCCCCACGTCGCCTCGGTCGGCGCCCAGAAACCCGGGATCAGCCGCGAGAAGGAATTCACGGTCGGTGCCACCATGCACAGCAGTTCCGGCATCAGCGCCTGCTGACCGGCGACGAAATGCCGCATCAGCGCGCTCATCCCGTGCGCGCCCTTCGGGTCGTGAAACACCGGCTTGCCCGCCCTGTCCTTCAGCGAGACGTGGATATGGCCGCTCTGGCCCGGCCAGTCCTTGGACCACTTGGCCATGAAGGTCGCCATGCGGCCCCGACGTTGGGCGTGGATTTTCGTGAAGGTCTTGAACAGCGCCGCCTTGTCGGCGGCGTTCATCGCGTCGTCCACCGCGATTGCCGCCTCCATCACCCCGGGACCGGTCTCCTCGTGCAGGCCCTCCAGCGGGAACCGCATCTTCTCGCAGAGATCGAGGGTCTCGAGGTAATACTCCGAATGCACGGAATTGCGGATGACGGAATAGCCGAAGAAGCCGGGCGCCATCGGCTTGAGGTTGCGGTAATGCTTCTCGCGCACGGACTCCGGCGATTCGTCGAAGACGAAATACTCGTACTCCAGCCCGGCATGAGGCTCGTATCCCATGTCACGGGCGCGGTCGACGACGCGGCGCAACATGCCGCGCGGACAAAGGGACCCGGCCGCCTCGATGAACTCGCCGAGAAACAGCAGCATGTCACCCTCGAAGGGGACGTCGCGACAGGTCTGTGGAAGCAGGCGGACCGGCGCATCCGGGTATCCGGTGTGCCAGCCGGAATAGCTCACGTTGTCGTAAAGCTGATCCGCGGAATCCCACGCCAGCACCACGTCGCAGAATCCGAATCCCTTGTCGAGCGCACCGAAAAATTTGTCGCGCGACATGTATTTGCCGCGCATGATGCCGTCGACGTCGAATACCCCCACCTTGACGTGCGTGAGCTTGCGTTCGTCGACGATCTCCTTGGCGTCGGCAACGGTCTTCACGTCGCTGGGTTTCATGCAGATCTCCCCGAGGTCTGTCGAGGCGCGCAGATCACGCCTCGTTATTATTTTGCATTCTGCATGGGCTGTGTCATCGACGGGCGCTGATACCGGAGCGATTCAACTCCGGGAGGCACGGCTCTCGCAATCGACAGGCCCGGGCAAACGGTTCTCGTTACATGATGGTCTTTCGTCGATGTCGGGCGTGGCGGGGTTTGCGGCGCAGACCGGCTCAGTATGGTGGATATCCCCGGGCGCGGCAACTGGCCGCCGCGGGCGGCCGCTCCCTTCCATCTGCGGTTGCCATTGCGGCGTTTCATGCGCTTAGAATGGCACTTCTGCCGGCAACAAGTGAAAAGAGGATCATGCACCCCGGGCGCAGCCATCCGATAATCGGACTGACCACCTACGGCCGCAACGCCGACAACCGCTACACGATTCCCGCGGAATACGTTGATGCAGTGCGGCGAGCCGGTGGTGTGCCCGTCTTGCTCGCCCCCGGCGAGGAGCACATGGACGTGACGCTCGCCACCCTCGATGCGCTCATACTGACGGGCGGCGGCGACATCGAGCCTTCCCGCTATGGCGGCAAGGGGCACCCCCTGAACTATGCCGTGGATGGCGAACGCGATGCATCGGAGATATGTCTGGCCCGGCGCATCCTCGATGAAGGGCTGCCGACCCTGGCAATCTGCCGAGGCGCGCAGATCCTGAACATCGTGATGGGTGGAACGCTGATCGAGCATCTGCCCGACGAGGTCGGGGAGGCGGTGCTGCATCGCGCGCCGCCGCGTGAGCCCATTCCCCATCGCGTCAGCGTGCGGCCGGACTCGAGGCTGGCGCAGATCGCGGGCAGCGTCGATTTCGAGGTGGCCTCCTGGCATCACCAGGCCCTGAAGAAGGTCGCGGATCGATTCTCGGTGGTCGCGCACGCCCCGGACGGGACGATTGAGGCGGTGGAGATCCCGGATCACCCGTGGCTCATCGCCGTGCAGTGGCATCCGGAGCTGACCGCGGCGAGCGATCCGGTTCAGCAACGCCTGTTCGACGCGGTCGTGGAGTCCGCGCGAAAGCGATAGCGCTTCGTCGTTGCCGCCCGGATCCGCGCCCCGCCGGGAACGCCACGGCCTCGCCCGAGAGCCGCCGCGGCGGGAGGCGGAGTGGAGTCGGGAAGGCGCGGATGCGGCTCAGAACGTGATGCGCGCGCGGACCCGCGCGCCGCCCAGATCCTCGCTGCGATCCGCCGTCAGCTCGCCATGGTAGACCTCGTAGACGAGGTCGCGCACGATCGCCAGACCGATGCCGTGTCCCGGCACCGCGGTGTCGGCGCGATAGCCGCGCTCGAAGATGGTCCCGCATTCATCCGGCGGGATGCCGGGACCGTCGTCCTCGATACACAATTCCAGCGGCCGTCGCGACCTGTCCGCACCGGCGCCCACGCTGGCACGCATGCGCACCCGCCGCGTCGCCCACTTGCTGGCGTTCTCCCCGAGGTTCCCGACGATCTCCAGCAGGTCCCCCTCGTCGCCGAAGAACTCCGCGCCGCGTTCGACGGTTACCTCGAACTGCAGCCTGCGCTCCGCATAGACCTTGGCCAGCGACTGCACGACCTTGCCCACCACCGGCTCCACGGGAATGGGTGTCGCGAGCGCGCTGCGACCCGAGGCCGCCGCGCGCTGGAGCTGGTACTGGACGGTGTTGTCCAGCCGGCTGACCTGCTCGCGCACGGTCTCCCGCAGGTCCTCCACCCGGCCGCCCGTGTCGGCGGCGCTGCGCATCACGGCCAGCGGCGTCTTGAAGCTGTGGGCGAGATCGCCGAGGGCGCGGCGGTAGCGATCGAGGTTCGCCTTGCTGTTGCGGATGAGGGCGTTGAGGTTGACGACCAGCCTTTGCAGCTCCATGGGGTAGTCGCCGATCAGCGATTCCTTGCGCCCCGATTCGACCTCCCGCACCTCCTCGGCGACACGCCGCAGCGGACGCAGCCCCCAGTGCAGGATGAGCGCCTGTACGGCGAGCAGCACGATCGCCGATGCGGCCAGCCAGGTGCTCAGGCTGCGGCGAAAGGCGCGGACCTGGTTGTCGTACTCCTGGCGGCTTTCGGCCACCTGCACCGTGTAGACCCGCTCGTCGTTGCGGCGCTTCCCCTCCCAGCGCACGCTGAAGGCCAGGGTGAACAGCGGCGTGCCGTCGGATGCATCCGCGGTGCCGAGGATGGGGACGCCCATGCGGGTGGGCCGTTCCACGGGGATGCTCAGTCCGAGCATCGACAGCGACCGCCAGACGGAGGTGCCATCCTCGCGCGTCAATTGGGCGTAAAGCCCGGAGCTGGGGGTGGACAGCCGCGGGTCCGGCAGCGATGTCGGCATCATGCGCTTCTCCGGGGCCTCGAACTGGGCCGCCGAAAGCAGCATGTACACCTGGCCCTGCAGGCGGTCCTGCGTGGCCGAGAGGGCCGAGCGCTGAAATGCCTGGTCGAGAGTGAAGCCTGTCAGCCCGAGGAAGGCCGCCAGCGTCAGTGTTGCGGCGAGGAGAAGGCGGGCGTTGAGCGAGCGCATTGCCCGCCTTTATAGCCGATGTCCTAGGCCTGTTCGAGCCTCAGCAGGTAGCCGCGGCCGCGCAGCGTCTCGATGGGATTGAGCGCCTTGTCCGGGTCGAGCTTCCTGCGCAATCGACCGATGATGACCTCCAGCACGTTGGAGTCGCGGTCCATATCCTCCTCGTACATGTGCTCGGAGAGCTCGGACTTCGAGATCACCTCGCCGGCATGCAGCATCAGGTGCTCGAGGACCTTGTATTCGAACGCGGTGAGATTCACCTCCCGCCCGTTGACCGTGACCTGCTGCGAGGCAGTGTCGAGCGCGATCGCGCCGCAGTGCAGCACGGACTCCGACCAGCCGCTCGCGCGGCGCACCAGCGCGCGTACGCGGGCAGTCAGCTCCTCCATGTGGAACGGCTTGACGAGGTAGTCGTCGGCGCCGGTCTCCAGGCCCTGCACCTTGTCCTGCCAGCTGCTGCGAGCGGTCAGGATCAGTACCGGAAAGGATCGACCGGCCTCGCGCCACTTCCGGATCACGTCCATGCCCGATATGTCGGGGAGTCCGAGGTCCACGATCGCCACATCGACCGGGTATTCCTTGCCGAAGTGAAGGCCGTCATTACCGCTCGCCGCCGTGTCGACCGCATATTTCTGCTCGCGCAGGTGGGCCGCGACCTGCTCGCGCAATGGCGCCTCATCCTCAATCAGCAGTACGCGCATGATTCTCGGGCTCGCTTTCCTCGGTTACTTGCCGCTGGCGGGAATGGCGACCACGCGGATGCTGCCGTCAGGCATCAACACCCTCACCATGTAGACCGGCTGTCCGCCGTTGTCGCCCCAGTCGACGCCAAGCACGCGCCCGCCGGTCTGCTTCCGGGCCATGGCGGCGGCCTGGTCAGGGCTGACTGCCGCCTGCGCGACCACCAGAGGCGGTCGGGTGAACGGGTGGTCAAAGGCGTCCACGGCCGCAGCATGAGCCTGCAGGCCGGCCAGGAGCAGGAGTTCGGAGATCATCGCGCCGGATGCTAACAGCCAGCCCTGAATAAAGACTGAATCCTGAACGCCTGGCTGGCATCGCGGTCCAGGATCATTTCCTGATCAAGCACTTAAACCTCCCCCATCATGCGCCCCGCTTGAGCTGTCGGCAATACGCGCGCCGGCAGGGGGCGGCGCCATTCCGCCTCCACGGCCACATCGCGGTGCGCATTGCGGAGCGCTGCAGGGGCGAGGGAGCGCCAGCAGCCAGACCAACGGGTCGGCTGGGCGGGCGAGCGCCCCTCAGCCGGGGGAACGCAATGGCCGATCGTGGTTCAGCGCAGGGATCATCTGACGGGCGTCCTCCACGCGCGACGGGTCGATGTCCGCCACGATGAACCCCGGGGACTCCGCGCCCTCGGCGAGTATGGTCCCCCAGGGATCCACGATGAGCGAATGCCCGAAGGTAGCACGCCCCCAGGACCGGCGGCCGCACTGCGCGGGTGCAAAGACGAAACTCCCGGTTTCGATCGCGCGCGCGCGGACGAGCACGTGCCAGTGCGCCTGCCCGGTGGTACGGGTGAATGCCGCCGGCACCGTCAGAAAGGACGCGCCAGACTGGGCCAGGAGGCGATACAGGTAGGCAAACCGGACGTCGTAGCAGATGCTCATGCCCAGTTTCCCCCACGGCGTCTGTGCCACCACCGCCTGCGAACCGGGCTCCACCGCCGAGGACTCCGAATAGCTCTCCCCGCCCTTCAGGGTCACGTCGAAGAGATGGATCTTGTTATAGCCCGCCGCGACGCGGCCGTCGCTGTCGATCAGATACGAGCGGTTGTTCACCCGGCCGGACGGAACGCGTATGGCCAGCGATCCCAGCAGTATCCAGACATGCAACTCGCGGGCGAGGTCCTTGAACACCGACAGGGCCGGGTGCGCATCCTCGGTCGGCGCCACGCGCAGCAGTTCCTGATCGCTGGGCGCCATGAAGGCGAAGTATTCCGGCAGACAGATGAGTTGCGCCCCGGCGTTCTCCGCAGCGCGGGTCAGTTTCGTGGTTTCCTCGAGATTACGCTCCAGATCGTTTTCCGCACAGTTCTGGATGCAGGCGACTTTGAATGTCTCGGCCATCTCCGGATTCTATATGGAGCCGCCGCCCTGCCACCAGCCTTTCAGGGATGCGGGCCCCGGGCACGAGCGCGCGGCCGCGGGCCCATTCGGCGCGCCATGCTGCCCCGCCGCGGGCCACGGCGCCCGCCGGCCCTCCACGTCAAGGCGATCACGCACATCGCCACGGCGCCGCCGCTCGGCGTGCCGGGGCCCTGCCATGCCGTCGCGGGGCCACGGCGCAGCGGACATGAGCCGCACGTGACGATCGTCATCGAAACGGACCGCGGCGACCCGGGAGTGCGCATGCCCGGCGAGCATGGGGTCGGGGTCCGTGGCCAGACCGCCGCGTCGACCCTGTGGCCGGGTCTGCAGCGGCGGCGTTGTCAGTCCAGGCGCCGGGCGCAGACCAGGAGACCATCCTCGTCCGCATAGACGAACTCGCCAGGGCGGAACGTCACCCCGGCGAAAGTGACCGGAACATCGCGATCGCCGGCGCCGTTCTTCACGCTCTTCCTGGGATTGGTGTTGAGCGCCTTGATGCCTATGTCCATCCTGCCGATCTCCACCGAGTCCCGTATGCAGCCGTTGACAACGATGCCGGCCCAGCCGTTCTTTGCCGCCAGCACCGCGAGCTGATCTCCGACCAGGGCACAGCGAAGAGAACCCCCGCCGTCTATCACCAGGACACGGCCGTTGCCGGGCGCCTCCAGGGCGGTTCGAACCAGCGAATTGTCCTCGTGCAGTCTCAGCGTCGCGATCGATCCGGAGAAGCGCCCCGCACCTCCGTAATTCCGGAACAGTGGCTCGGCCACCTGCACATCCTTCTCGTGCGCGTCATACAGGTCTGGCGTAGTGAAGCTCATGAGGTTCTCCTTTCGTTGAGTCCCGCCGCCCGTCCCGCGCTAACGCGCGAGTTCGCCATAGAACTGTGGACGGCGATCGGCGATGAGATCATTGCGCGCCGTAATCGCCTTGTCGCGGGCCAGCGTCGGGTCGATCTCGACGACGTACAGAAGTTCGCGCTGTGCCGGCGCCCTCTGCAACAGCCGTCCACCGGGGGCGACGACCTGGCTGCGGCCGGTGAACTTCAGCTCGCCGTGCGGGCGCAGGTCCGATCCGTGACGGTTCGCGGTGATCGCGTAGACCTGGTTCTCCAGGCAGCGCGTAAGCATGCTCCGCTGGCAAAATCCGAGCACCAGGTTTGCGGGATGACAAAGTATGTCGGCGCGCTGCAAGGCAAGCGCCCGCGCCACCTCCGGGAACGCCCAGTCGAAGCACACCATCATCCCGATCTTCACGCCGCGCAGCTCCTGCACCGACAGCGGAGTATCGCCGCTGTCGAAATAGTCCTTCTCGGTGTTGAACAGATGCATCTTGCGATAGGTGTGCACCAGGCCCTGCGGGCCGATGAGCAGCGCACTGTTGTACGCCTTGTCGCGCTTGCGCTCGGCGAAGCCGGTGACCATGTAGAGATCGCGGTGCCGGCACAACCGCACCAACGCATCCACGGTCCGCGAACGTGCAGGATCCTCCGCCAGCGCCATCACCTCGCCGCGACCGGCGAAGTGGTAGCCGGTGAACGGCAGCTCAGGCAGGACGACGATGTCGGCGTGCACGTCGGCGAGGGCGGCGAGCGCGCGGCTGAGATTGCGCTCGACCTTGCCGAACAGCGGACGAAACTGGAAATAACCGACTCGGATCACGCCTCCCCCCGTCTGCGCACCAATGGCGGTGCGGCCTCAGGCCCTTACTTCCTCTTCCTCGGTCGTTGCCAGTTTTCGATGACCTCCTGGCGCACCCTGCTGATGGTGAGCCTGCCGGCGGGGGCATCCTTGGCCAGCGTCGTGCCCGCGCCGAGCGTCGCGCCATCGCCTACCGTCACCGGCGCCACGAGCTGACAATCCGAGCCGATGAAGACGTCATTGCCGATGACGGTCTTGTGCTTGTGGGCGCCGTCGTAGTTGCAGGTTATCGTGCCCGCCCCGATATTCGTGTTGCTACCTATCTCGGCATCGCCGATGTAGCTAAGGTGATTGAGCTTGCTCCCCTTCGCGACCACCGATTTCTTGACCTCGACGAAGTTCCCGACGTGCACATCCGCTCCCAGCACGGTCTCGGGACGAATGCGGGCGAATGGCCCGAGGCGGGCTCCGTTGCCAACGGCGGCATCCTCGATGACGCAATTGGCGAGGATCGCGACATCATCGCCTATCGAGACGTTCCGCAGCACGTTGTTCGGTCCGACGGTCACGCGGTTGCCGAGTTTCACCCGCCCCTCGATGACGACGTTGACGTCGATACTGACGTCCTTGCCGGCCTCCAACTCCCCGCGCAGGTCGAATCGCGAGGGGTCATGCAGCGTGACGCCCAGCCTCATCAGGCGCTGCGCCTGAACGAACTGATAGTGGCGTTCCAGCTCGGACAGCTGCGCGCGGTCGTTCACGCCCATCACTTCGAACGGCGACTCCGGAGACACCGTGTTGATGCGCACCCTCTCCCCGACCGCCAACTCGATGACGTCGGTCAGGTAGTACTCTTTCTGTGCATTCCTGTTGCTCAGCCGGCCGACCCATCCGCGCAGCAGCTTCGCGTTCACCGCCATCATGCCGGTATTGACCTCGTGGATGGCCTGCTCGGACTCGCTGGCATCCTTCTGCTCGACGATGCGCAGCACGTTGCCGTGGCTGTCGCGCACGATGCGGCCGTAGCCGGCGGGATTCTCCAGCCGGACGGTCAGCAGCGCCAGACCCTTGCGCCCGGCCGCGTCGACGAGCCGCTGCAGCGTTGCGTGCGTGATGAGCGGCACGTCGCCATACAGTATCAAGACCGTGCTTGCGGGCTTGACCAGCGGCATCGCCTGCATCACCGCGTGACCGGTGCCGAGCTGGCGCGCCTGCTCCACCCATCTTGCCTTCAGATGGCTCAGTGCATCGCGTACCCGTTCGCCGCCGTGTCCGTAGACGATGAGGACATCCCTGGCGGGGAACGGTCCGGTCGCCGCGTAAACGTGCTCCAGCAAGGGACGGCCGGCCAGTGGATGCAGCACCTTGGGGAGCTGCGACTTCATGCGGGTGCCCTGTCCCGCGGCGAGGATGACGACGCTCAATGCCATGGATTTTCCCTGCGGTTCGGCGGTTAGGGGAAACGAAAGCGATCAGATGATACCGAAGCTGCCGCTCCCGCGGCAGCGCCGAAGGGCGGCGCGAGAACCGGGATGTGAATTGCGACGCGCCCGAGATGCCCGGCCGCGTGACGGATCTGCTAACGGCGGCGCAGACGCCGTATGGCCGCGAGCTGGGCCGCGAGCGTGGCCAGTTCCGCCTCGACCGAGGCGACTTCCACCTGGTCCTTGGCATTGCGCTTGGCATCCTCGGCCGCCTTGATGGCCTGCTGGGCCTTGGCCTCGTCGAGATCCCGCCCGCGTATCGCGGTATCGGCCAGTACGGTGACGTGGTTCGGCTGCACTTCCAGAATGCCGCCGGCGACGAACACGAGTTCCTTCTCGTCGTTGTCGGCACGCGTAATCTCCACGGCGCCCGGCCGGATGCGGGTGATGAGCGGGGTGTGCCGCGGCAGTATGCCCAGCTCGCCGGCTTCGCCCGGCAGCACGACGAACGTCGCTTCTCCGGAGAAGATCGACTCCTCGGCACTCACCACATCGACAAGCATCTTGTTCGCCATTGCTGTTTGTCCGTCTCTGGTGACCCGCGATCGGTGACTCGGATATCGCAGTTCGTGATCGGCCGCCCCGGGGTTCTCCGACCGTCGTTCACGAATCCCCGTCCTACTGCAGCTTCTTCGCCTTCTCGACCGCCTCGTCGATGCCGCCGACCATGTAAAACGCCTGCTCCGGCAGGTGATCGAGCTCGCCGTCGGTGATCATCTTGAAGCCGCGGATGGTCTCCTTCAGCGGTACGATCTTGCCCGGCGAACCGGTGAACACCTCGGCCACGTTGAACGGTTGCGAAAGGAAGCGCTGGATCTTGCGTGCGCGCGCCACGGCCAGCTTGTCCTCCGGCGACAGCTCGTCCATGCCGAGGATCGCGATGATGTCGCGCAGTTCCTTGTAGCGCTGCAGCGTGGCCTGCACGCGGCGTGCGACACTGTAGTGCTCCTCGCCGACGACCTGCGGATCGAGCTGGCGGCTGGTGGAGTCCAACGGGTCCACGGCCGGGTAGATGCCGAGCGCGGCGATATCGCGCGACAGCACGACGGTGGAGTCCAGGTGCAGGAAGGTCGTGGCCGGCGACGGGTCGGTGAGGTCGTCCGCGGGCACGTAGACGGCCTGGATCGAGGTGATCGAGCCAACCTTGGTCGAGGTGATGCGCTCCTGCAGCTTGCCCATCTCCTCGGCCAAGGTCGGCTGGTAGCCCACCGCCGAGGGCATGCGTCCGAGCAGCGCCGATACCTCGGTGCCGGCCAGTGTGTAACGATAGATATTGTCGACGAACAGCAGAATGTCGCGACCCTCGTCGCGGAATTTCTCGGCCATGGTCAGGCCGGTCAGCGCCACGCGCAACCGGTTGCCCGGCGGCTCGTTCATCTGGCCGAACACCATCGCCACCTTGTCGAGCACCTTCGACTCCTGCATCTCATGGTAGAAGTCGTTGCCCTCCCGGGTGCGCTCGCCCACGCCGGCGAACACGGAGTAACCGCCGTAGCTCTTCGCGATATTGTTGATGAGTTCCATCATGTTGACGGTCTTGCCGACGCCGGCGCCGCCGAACAGGCCAACCTTGCCGCCCTTGGCGAACGGACAGATGAGGTCTATGACCTTGATGCCCGTCTCGAGCAGGTCGACCGAGGGCGACAGATCCTTGAACGCCGGTGCTTCCTGATGGATGCCGCGCTTCTCCTCGAACTTGATGGGGCCGGCCTCGTCGATGGGGCGGCCCAGTACGTCCATGATGCGGCCCAGCGTTCCGGTGCCGACCGGCACGGAGATCGGGGCGCCGGTGCCCTTCACCTTCATGCCGCGGCGCAGACCATCGGAGGACCCGAGCGCAATGCAGCGGACCACGCCGTCGCCGAGCTGCTGTTCGACTTCGAAGGTCAAGCCCTCCTCGGCAAACGTTGCCTCGGTGCTCGCCTCCAGCACCAGCGCGTCGTAGACCTTCGGCATTTGCTCGCGGGGGAACTGGATGTCCACCACCGCGCCGATGCACTGAACGATAGTTCCGCTACTCATGGTCGTGTCCTCGAAAATACTGGTCTTGACTGTCCGGAATCCGGTTAAACCGCCGCCGCACCGCCGACGATCTCGGCGAGCTCCTTCGTGATCGCAGCCTGGCGGGTCTTGTTGTAGACGAGCTGCAGCTCGCCGATGACGTTCTTGGCGTTGTCGGAGGCGGCCTTCATCGCCACCATGCGCGCGGACTGCTCCGAGGCCATGTTCTCCGCGACCGCCTGATACACCAGGGCTTCCACGTAGCGCACCAGCAGCTCGTCGACGACCTCCTTGGCGCCCGGTTCGTAGATGTAGTCCCACCCGTATGCGTGCTTCTCGGCGTCGCTCTGGACCAGACGCTCCGCGGCGAGCGGCAGCAGCTGCTCGATCACAGGCTCCTGCTTCATGGTGTTGATGAAGCGCGAGTAGGCGACGTGGACGGCATCGACCTCTCCCTTGGTGTAGGCGTCGAGCTGCGCCTTGATTGCGCCGATCAGCTTCTCCATCTGCGGTTTGTCGCCGAGCTGTACGGCCTGCGACACGAGATTCGCGCCGATGCGGGTGAAGAACTGCAGTCCCTTGCTGCCGATGGCGGTGCAATGAACGCCGACGCCCGCAGTGTCGAGCTCCTTCAGCTTCATCGTCACCGCGCGCAGCACGTTGGTGTTCAGGCCGCCGCAAAGACCCTTGTCCGTGGTCACCAGGATGAGGCCCGCGTTTCTTATCGTCTCGCGCTTGATCAGGAACGGATGCCTGTACTCGGGATTGGCCCCGCCCATGTGCGCGGCGATGTTACGCACCTTGTCCGAATAGGGGCGCGAGGCGCGCATGCGGTCCTGCGCCTTGCGCATCTTCGACGCGGCGACCATCTCCATCGCCTTGGTGATCTTGCGCGTGTTCTGCACGCTCTTGATCTTGGTCCGGATCTCTTTTGTTCCCGCCATGGGTATCTTCCGTCAGCAGCTGAAAGGCCAGGGTGCCTGCAAGCCTCAGAACGCGGCTGTCTGCTTGAACTGCTTGATCGCCTCGTGCAGCGCGGTCTCGTCGTCCTTGCTGACCTCCTTGCTGTCCTCGATGCGCTGAGCGAGAGCCGACTGCTTGTTCTTCAGGTGATCGAGGAGCCCCTTCTCGAACGCCGGTATGTTCTTCACGTCGATGTCATCGAGATATCCGTTGTTGACGGCGAACAACAGCGAGGCCTGCTGCCAGACCTGCTGCGGCTGGTACTGCGGCTGTTTCAGCAACTCCATGACGCGGCGGCCACGCTCGAGCTGCTTGCGGGTGGCATCGTCAAGGTCGGAGGCGAACTGCGCGAATGCCGCCAGCTCCCGATACTGCGCCAAGTCGGTACGGATGCCGCCGGAGAGCTTCTTCACGGCCTTGGTCTGCGCCGCGCCGCCGACTCGTGAGACGGAGATACCGGCGTTGATGGCGGGACGGACGCCGGCGTTGAACAGATCCGTCTCCAGGAAGATCTGGCCGTCGGTGATCGAAATGACGTTGGTCGGCACGAATGCCGAGACGTCGCCCGCCTGCGTCTCGATGACCGGCAATGCCGTGAGCGACCCGGTCTTGCCCTTGACCGCGCCCTTGGTGAAGCGCTCCACGTACTCCTCGTTGACGCGCGCGGCACGCTCCAGCAACCGGGAGTGCAGGTAGAAGACGTCGCCGGGATACGCCTCGCGGCCCGGCGGGCGGCGCAGCAGCAGCGACACCTGCCGATAGGCCCAGGCCTGCTTGGTGAGGTCATCGTAGATGATGAGGGCGTCCTGGCCGCGGTCGCGGAAGTACTCGCCCATTGTGCAGCCGGAATAGGGCGCGATGTACTGCATGGCGGCCGATTCGGAGGCCGAGGCAGCGACCACGATGGTGAATTCCATCGCACCGTGCTCCTCGAGCTTGCGGACGACGTTGGCGATCGTGGAGGCCTTCTGGCCAACCGCGACGTAAACGCAGAAGAGGTTCTTGCCCTTCTGGTTGATGATGGTGTCCACGGCCACCGCGGTCTTGCCGGTCTGGCGGTCGCCAATGATGAGCTCGCGCTGGCCGCGGCCGATCGGCACCATGGAGTCGATCGCCTTCAGTCCGGTCTGGACCGGCTGCGAGACCGATTTGCGCCAGATGACGCCCGGGGCGACCTTTTCGATGACGTCGGATTCCTTGGAGTTTATGGGGCCCTTGCCATCGATGGGCTGCCCGAGGGAGTTCACGACGCGGCCGATGAGTTCCGGGCCGACCGGCACCTCCAGGATGCGGCCGGTACACTTTACCGTGTCGCCCTCCTTGATGTGGGTGTACTCGCCGAGCACCACGGCGCCGACGGAATCACGCTCGAGATTGAGCGCCAGCCCGTAGGTCTGATTCGGGAATTCGAGCATTTCGCCCTGCATCGCGCCGGCAAGGCCGTGAATACGGCAGATGCCGTCGGTCACGGTCACGACCGTGCCCTGGGTGCGCAGATCGGCCTTCACGCCCAGGCCCTGAATGCGACTGCGGATCAGCTCGCTGATCTCGGAAGGATTGAGTTGCTGCATAAAGTCTGCTCCTGGAAACCTTTTCGTTATGCGGACAGCGCCGCCTGCATGCGTTCGAGCTGTGCCCGCACCGAGGCATCGAGCGTGCGGTCGCCGACGGACACGCGCACCCCGCCGATCAGGCTGTCATCGACCTTGACGTGCGGCTTGAGACGAACGCCGAATTTCTTCTCCATGACGGCGACGAGTTCCTTCAACTGCGCGTCGTCCAGCGGGAACGCGGAGACGACTTCCGCGTCGGCGGCGCCCTCGTGCGCGTTCTTGAGCTCGTTGAACTGGCTGGCGATGAAAGGCAGCACGCCCAGGCGATCGTTGTCGATCAAGGCACGCAGCAGATTCTGCGCCTCCGGGGAAAGGCTGCGTTTCGTTGCCGCCGCGAATATGTCGTAGAGCTGCGTGGCCGCCACCGTGGGATCCGACATCAGCGCCGCCATGTCCGGATTTGCGGCGATGCTCGCCATGTCCCCCAGCAACGCGGACCACTCGCCCAGTG
Source organism: Gammaproteobacteria bacterium (assembly GCA_022071965.1). Lineage (GTDB taxonomy): Bacteria > Pseudomonadota > Gammaproteobacteria > JAJPIJ01 > JAJPIJ01 > JAJVHZ01. Next base: position 66,893 of record JAJVIQ010000005.1, on the reverse strand, counting down.
CGTTGCCGTCGCGGGCGATGCGGAACACCGCCTCCGCATAGGGACGCGCGAATGTCGAGAGTTCGGCCATGGCTGGATTCCGTCCTCTCAGAGTTGCGCCTTCAGGCGGCTGAGCATGTCGGCGTGTGCACCCGAATTCACCTCGCGCTTCAGGATCTGCTCCGCGCCCATCACGGCGAGATTGGCCACCTGTTCCCGCAGGCTCGCCTTGGCCCGCTCGATCTCCTGCCCGACCTCGGCCTTGGCCGCGGCGAGCAGCCGCCCACCCTCGGTCTTGGCCTGGACCTTGGCCTCCTCGATCATCGCCGCGGCCCGCTTTTCGGTGTCCACCATGATTGCCTGCGCCTTGGCGCGGGCCTCGCGCTCGATCGTCTGCACGCGCACCTCGGCCTCCTTCAGGCTGCGGTTGCCCTGCTCGGCCGCCGCCAGTCCATCGGCGATCGTCTTCTGCCGCCGTTCGACGGCGCGCATCAGCGGGGGCCATATGAACCTGGCGGTGAACCAGATGAATATGGCGAACGTGATCGCCTGGGCGATCAGGGTGAAATTGATGTTCATTGCCGCCCCCTATCCCGGGTCGGGGACCCGGGGATGTTCCCTACTGAATGACGCCCAGCAGCGGATTGGCAAACGCGAACATCATCGCCAGACCGACACCGATGATGAACGAGGCGTCGATGAGGCCAAGCAGCAGGAATACCTTGGCCTGAAGCTGCGGCATCAGCTCCGGCTGGCGAGCCGCGCCTTCCAGGAACCGCGAGCACATGATGCCCACACCCACGCAGGCACCGAGGGCGCCCAGACCGATGATGAGGCCGATGCCGACCCCGGTGTAGGACTGAATCATCGCCAAGAATTGCATCTTATCCATCTCACTGTCCTCTTGAATAAATGTGAAATACCGGAACCAGACTCCACGGATCTCAGTGGTGCTCGTGCGCCATAGAGATGTAAACCACGGTCAGCATCATGAAGATATAGGCATGCAGCGTCACGATCAGGATGTGGAATATCGCCCAGCCGGCGCCCAGCAGGCCGCCGAAGATCGTGCCCGCCAGTCCGGTCGCCGCCCACACCCACAGCAGCAGAAAGATGATCTCGCCCGCGTACATGTTTCCGAACAGTCGCAGGCTGTGAGAGAGGGGCTTGGAGATGTATTCGATCAGATTGAACAGGATATTGAAGGCCATCAGCAGCGGCGCTGCCCATAGGGGTCTTACGCCGAACGGCGCACAGAAGAGTTCGTGGATGAACCCGCCGAAACCCTTGACCTTGATCGAGAAAAAGATCATGAGCAGCCACACGGAGAGCGCCAGCGCGAACGTCGTGTTGACGTCGGAAGTCGGCACGATGCGGAACTCCGGCACGCCTGCCGCCGTCAAACCCTTGGCGATGTAATCGACGGGCAGGAAGTCCATCGCGTTCATGAAGAGCACCCACATGAACACGGTCAGCGCCAGCGGCGCGACGAAGCTGATGTCCTTGTGAAAGAGACTCTTGACCTGATCGTTGATGAACTCCACGCAGAGCTCGACGAACGCCTGGCGCTTGTTGGGGACCTCGGCGGTCGCGCCACGGATCACCCAATACAGGAAGCCGAATACGAGGATGCCGACGATGCCGCCCGTGATGAGGGAATCCAGATGCAGCGTCCAGAAACCGCCCTCGCCGACCGGTTTTTCCAGAAAAGTGAGATGGTGACCGATGTAGCTCGAGGGGGTCAGCGCGTGCTCGGCGGCGTTTTCTACGGCGTGTTCGGCAGTCTCGGCGGTCATTCGTGCTGCTTCTTTAAAGTAACGGAACCTTGATCCTGGGACCCGGCTGCTCGGAGTACCGCCCTCAACCGTTCCGCGTCACCCACAGTGCCAGCCATTGCGCCTTGAGCGCGCCGACCACGCCGATGATCAGCGCCAGCCACACCACGGCGTGCCCGAATTTCGCGACGAAAAGCGCCAGCAGAGCCAACGTCAGGCCGAGCTTGAGAAGTTCCCCAAAAAGTAACGCGGTCGCGCTCAACGCTCCGAGGCGGCGCACTCTGATGGTCAGCCATAAGGCGAGCAGCGTGTTCGGGAAGGCTACGGCAGCCCCCCCCAGCACCAGCGACACAGCCCCCGCGATGCCGCTCAGCGGCCACGCTACCGCAGCCAGCATCAGGATCACCGCCCATTGCAGGACTATGGTCCTGCTGACCACCGGCCACCAGCCGGCGTCGGCCCCGTGCCCGGCAACGTCTCCGCTCACCGGCGTCGAACTGCAAAGGCGGCGGATTGTAAATTTATCCCCGCAGGCGCGTCAATCGTCATCAACGGGGGTCTGCGTGGGGTCACCGGAGGTGCGAAAGGATTCCGTCCAGCTCGTCGAGGGAGTGGTAGTGAATGGTGACCGTGCCGCCACCCTTGCTGCGGTGGGCCAGGACCACGCGCGCGCCCAGTCGCTCTCCGAGTTCCTGCTCGAGCCGTCGCACGTCCGGATCGACCTGGCGGGCGCCGCTCGCGGCCTTGGGCCGCGGCGCCAGCAGAGCCTTGACGTACTGTTCGGCCTGTCGCACCGACATCGAACGGGCGGCGACGTGGCGCGCCGCAGCGGGCTGCTGCTCGAGGGGCAGCGCGAGCAGCGCGCGGGCGTGCCCCATATCCAACTCGTGCTTCGCGACCATGAGACGCACCGGCTCGGCGAGTTCCAGGAGGCGCAGCAGGTTGCTGACCGCGGCGCGCGACCGGCCGACCGCCTCGGCGACCTTTTCGTGCGTCAGCCCGAACTCGTTGACCAGCCGATGCAGCGCGGTGGCCTCTTCGATGGCGTTCAGGTCCTGGCGCTGGATATTCTCGATCAGCGCCACGCTCATTGCGGTACGGTCATCGACGTTGCGGACCAGCACGGGCACCTCGTGCAGACCCGCGATCTGCGCGGCACGCCAGCGCCGCTCGCCGGCGATGATCTCGTAGCGATCCTGGCCGGGCAGACGCCGCACGACGATGGGCTGGACAATCCCCTGGGCCCGGATGGAGTCGGCCAGTTCCTGCAGCGACTCCTGCTCGAAATCGCTGCGCGGTTGATAGCGGCCGCGCTGGACAAGGTCCACCGGCATGGAGCGCAGACCGAGATCCGGCGCCGCGGACTCCGGCATCGGTGTAGCCGTTTCGGGGCCGATGCCGAGCAACGCGTCCAGCCCGCGGCCCAGGCCACGCTTGTTGGCGGATGACATTGTTCGCTCTCCGGAGCGCGGCGCGCGGGCGTGCAGTTCCCCCACCGCCGCCGCGGTCAATTCAGACGTTCGTAATTGTTGTCCTTGCGCAGCATCTCGCCGGCAAGTGCCAGATATGCAAGTGAACCGCTCGATTGCCGATCATAGAGTATGACCGGCAGGCCATGACTCGGGGCCTCCGCCAGGCGCACGTTGCGCGGAATGACCGTCGTATAGACCTTGTCGCCGAAGTACTTCAGCAATTGCGCCGAGACCTGGGTGGCCAGGTTGTTGCGCGGGTCGTACATGGTGCGCAAGAGGCCTTCGATTTTGAGCTTTGGGTTCAATACCTTACGGATCTTCTCGATCGTCTCGACCAGTGCCGAGAGTCCCTCCAGCGCGTAGTACTCGCATTGGATCGGGATGATCACGGAATCGGCGGCCACCAGCGCGTTCACGGTCAGCATGTTGAGCGACGGCGGGCAGTCGACGAGTATGTAGTCGTAATCATCCACCACCGCGCTGAGCGCGACCCGCAGCTTGAGCTCGCGCCCGAGTTCCTCCAGCAGCCCGACCTCGGCGCCCGTGAGATCGCTGTTGGCGGGCACCAGCTCGTATCCGACCGCGGGCAACGAGAGCGCCACCTCCGACACCGGCGCGTCGTTCATCAGCAGGTCGAAGGTCGAGCGCCGTAACTCGCGCTTGTCGATGCCGCTGCCCATGGTTGCATTGCCCTGGGGATCGATGTCGACGAGAAGCACACGGCGTTTCGTGGCGGCGAGCGAGGCGGCCAGGTTGACGCTGGTGGTGGTTTTCCCCACCCCACCCTTCTGATTGGCGATTGCGAAAATCCTGGCCATGACGCGCCTGTAGTCTCCGGGACCACCGCTCGCACAGACCGCGTCGAGCGGGGCAAGATTATGGCACAGCTCTCAAGCGACGGCGCGCACGCCGGCACGATGCCCTCATCGCCGGCGCGCCATCGCGCTCCGCCCCGGGGAAAACGATGCAGCCACCGATGGTTGGCCGGCGATGCTCCGGCGGACTGGCTGTTCCGGCGTCTATCTGCCTAATCCGCCCGAGTATTCACCGCCGGTTTACAGTAGGGGAGGAGGATCCGCGCAACGAGCGGCCCGGAGGTGCCGCCGGATTCCGCTGCTCATGACGTGGCCGCACGGCGCGCCACCACCAGGCGCCGCACGGCGTGCAGGCCGGGCACCGCGAGCTCCAGGGACCGGGCCTCCCAGCCCGCGGGCACGGACGTCATCTCCTCCGCGCTGCGCACGGATTTCATGGCGAGCAGTTCTCCGTCGCCGGCCAGCAGCGGCCCGGCCACCGCGATGAAGGTTCCGAGCGCAGTGAAGGCGCGGGAGACGATGCAGTCGAAGGCGGTGGCGGGATGGAAGTCCTCGATTCGGCAGCGGACGACCTCGACATTGGCGACCCGCAGGTCGATGCACGCCTGGGTGAGAAAGCGCGTCTTCTTGCCGTTGCTGTCCAGCAGCGTGCAATAGAGCTCGGGACGCGCGATCGCGATGACCAGCCCGGGCAGGCCGGCGCCGCTGCCCACGTCCAGTACTCGCGCACCACGGACATGGGGTGCCACGGCCAGGCTGTCGAGCAGATGGTGCGTCATCACCTGCTCCGCGTCGCGGATGGCGGTCAGGTTGAAGACGCGGTTCCACTTGCACAGGAGTTCGAGATAGGCGATCAGCCGATCGGCGGCCTCGATCGACAGCGGCGCGCCCAGGCGCATGGCGCCGGCGGTCAGTCGATCGCGCAGCGGGGTCCCGGAGCCCACTTTCCAGGGTCAGGCGAAACGCTTGCGCAGGTGCACCAGCAGCAGGGTCACGGCCGCCGGCGTGATGCCGGCGATGCGCGAGGCCTGTCCGATGGTGGCGGGTCGGAAGTCGTTGAGTTTCTGCATCGCCTCGGTGGACAGACCGTGCACCTCGCGATAATCGAGGTCCGGCGGCAGCGGGGTTTCCTCGTGACGCCTGGCGCGCTCGATCTCCTCGGCCTGGCGATCGATGTAGCCGGTGTAGCGCGACTGGATCTCGACCTGATCGATGATCTCCTGATCGTCGACGCCGGGGCCGATGCCGCCCAGGCGCATCAGGCCGCGATAGCGCACCCCCGGCCGCCGCAGCAGCTCCGCGGCGGTGTACTCGCGTTCGATGGGCTGACCGAGCACGCGGGCGATGTCCTCGTCGTTGTGCGCGCCCGGGCGTACCCGGAGGCCGCGCAGGCGCTCCTGCTCGGCCGCGAGCGCCTTGCGCTTCTCCTCGAAACGCCGCCACCTCGCGTCACCGACCAGCCCCAGCTCGCGGCCGATCGGCGTCAGCCGCAGATCGGCGTTGTCCTCGCGCAGCAGCAGCCGGTACTCGGCGCGGCTGGTGAACATGCGATACGGCTCGTCGGTCCCGCGGGTGGTCAGATCGTCGATCAGCACGCCGATGTAGGCCTCGTCGCGCTTCGGCCACCATGGCTCGCGCGCCTGCACCCTGCGCGCGGCATTGAGGCCCGCGATGATGCCCTGCGCCGCGGCTTCCTCGTAGCCGGTGGTGCCGTTGATCTGGCCGGCGAAGAACAGCCCGGGGAGATACTTCGTCTCCAGCGACGGGCGGATCTCGCGCGGGTCGAAGTAGTCGTACTCGATCGCATAGCCGGGGCGCGTGATATGCGCGTTCTCGAACCCGCGAATGCTGCGCACGAGCTCGAGTTGAACCTCGAAAGGCAGGCTCGTGGAGATGCCGTTCGGGTAGACCTCCTGCGTGTTCAGCCCCTCCGGCTCGACGAATACCTGGTGCGAGGCACGGTCGGCGAACCGCACCACCTTGTCCTCCACCGACGGGCAATAGCGGGGACCCACACCTTCGATTGCGCCGCTGTACATCGGCGATCGGCTGAGCCCCTGGCGGATGGTCTCGTGGGTGCGCGGGTTGGTGGCGGTGATGTGGCAGTCGACCTGGCGCGGATGCATGCCGGCGTTCCCGAGATAGGAAAGCACCGGCATGGGTTCGTCGCCCCGCTGCACACTGAACTTCGAATAATCCAGCGTGCGCCCGTCCAGTCGCGGCGGCGTGCCCGTCTTCAGGCGCCCGACCCGGAACGGCAGCTCGCGCAACCGGCGCGAAAGCGCGTTGGACGGCGGATCGCCGGCGCGTCCGCCCTGGTAGTGATGCTCGCCGATGTGGATGCGACCGGCCAGGAAGGTACCGACGGTGAGCACGACCGATTGCGCCAGGAATCGCATGCCCGCCTGCGTCATCACGCCCGCCACCTCCTCGTACTCGATGACGAGATCCTCGACGGTCTGCTGGAAGATGATGAGATTGGGCTGGCTCTCCAGCATGCGGCGGATGAGCTGCTTGTACATCGCCCGGTCGATCTGCGCGCGCGTCGCCCGCACCGCCGGGCCCTTGCTCGCATTGAGAACGCGCCAGTGGATGCCGGATTGATCGGCAGCCAGCGCCATGGCGCCGTCCAGCGCATCGATCTCGCGGACGAGGTGGCTCTTGCCGATCCCGCCGATGGCGGGATTGCACGACATCTGGCCCAGGGTCTCGATGCTGTGGGTCAGCAGCAGGGTCCTGCAGCCCAGGCGCGCGCTGGCGAGCGCCGCCTCGGTGCCCGCGTGCCCGCCACCCACAACGATGACATCGAAGGTCTCCGGATATTGCATGACGCCGCCCGCTACCGGTGAGGTATCCTGTGAATATAGCGCATGATTCTATAATTGACGCCCGGAGTCAGCCATGTCCCCCTCTGTCGATCGCAGCACCGGAGGCGGCCGCGGGGTGCGGCGATCCCGCTGCTCGTGAGCGTGTCGATAACCAGAATCTGCCTGGTCCGACACGGCGAGACGGCCTGGAACGCCGATCGCCGCATCCAGGGGCAGATCGACTCCCCCCTGAACGAGATCGGCATCGGCCAGGCCCATGCGGCTGCGCGCCGGCTGTCGAAGGTGCCATTCACCGCCGTCTACAGCAGCGACCTGCAGCGCGCGCGCAGGACCGCACAGATCATCGCCGCGCATCACGCTCTGCCGGTGCAGCTGCATGGCGGGCTGCGCGAACGGATGTACGGGAAATTCCAGGGGCTCACCTACGCGGAGGCCGAGCAACGCTATCCCAGGGCCTACAAGCGCTTTCACGATCGCGATCCGCGCGAGAACTTCCGCAGCGGCGAGTCGCTGGAGGAATTCAGCCGGCGCGTGCAGACCGCACTGTGCGCGATCGCGGAGACACAGCGCGGCGCCGCGACACTGGTGGTCGCGCACGGCGGCGTGCTCGACATCGCCTACCGATTGGCCACGGGGCTGCCGCTGACGGCGCCGCGCGATTTCGTCATCTCCAATGCCGGCGTCAGCTGGATCGCCCAGGCGGACGGGCGCTGGCGGCTGCAGTCGTGGAACGCGATGCCGATCGCCGGCCTCGACGAGCTTCCGGGCTAGTTCCCCGGCGGCCGAATCGCGCCGCACCCCGCCCCGGCGCCCTAGGCGGTGTACCTGTCCTTCAGCCTGACGTAATGCTCGGCGGAATAGGCGAGTGATTCCAGTTCGGGCTGCGTGAGCGGGCGCACGCGACGGGCCGGGACCCCGACCCACAGGCAGCCTCCTTCGAGCACCTTGCCGGGCGGCACGAGGCTGCCGGCGCCCAGCATCACCCGCGGCTCGAGCACCGCCCCATCCATGATCGTCGCCGACATGCCGACCAGGCAAAGCTCGCCGACCGTGCATGCGTGCACCACGGCCCTGTGCCCGATCGTGACGCGATCGCCGATGCGCGTCGCGAAGCCGCCAGGGGTGTATGGCCCGTCGTGCGTGCAATGGATCACGCCGCCGTCCTGGATGTTGGTATATGCGCCGATCGCCACGGCGTTGACGTCGCCGCGCACGACCGCCATCGGCCAGATCGAACTGTGCTCGCCAATGGTGACGTTGCCAATCACCACCGCCGTGGGATCGATGTACGCACGGGCATCGATACGGGGCTTGGAGTCCTGAAAGTCGCGAATCGTCATGGGCGGTGTTTGCCGGGTCAAGATCGGTTCCAGGGGCTCGCGGACCGGATCGGAATGAGGGCCCCGCGTACGGGCCGGCGGGGGAAAGAATACCGCAGGCCCGGAACGTGGCTCAAACTCGCGTGGCCGGGCAAGGCGACCATGCCGGCGATCGGACGCGGCTTCCTTCCCCGGGCTCGCACCCGGGGGAGGCCTAGTTGGCGGGGCGTATCGCCGTGACCGGCGCAAGCAGTTCCGGCTGGCGGGCGCGGCTGCGGCGGATGAACGCGCCGAGTTCCTCGGCGGACATCGGCTTGCCGAGCAGAAAGCCCTGATAGCGCGGACACCCCAGCGCGCGCAGGAATTCCAGCTGCGCCTCGTGCTCCACGCCCTCGGCGACGACGCTCAGACCGAGGGTGCGGGCCATCGCCAGTATCGTGCTGGCGATGGCGGTCGCCTCGGAATTCTGCGGCACGGTCTCGATGAAGGAGCGATCGATCTTCAGCGTATCCAGCGGGAATCGCTTCAGGTAGGCAAGGCTCGAGTAGCCGACACCGAAGTCGTCGATGGAGATGCTTACCCCGAGCTCCTTCAACGCCTTCATGGTCCTTATGCCCTGCTCCATGTCATCCATCATCAGGCTCTCGGTCAACTCGATGTGCATGCTGCGCGAGCTGAATCCCGCCTGCGCGCACGCGTGCGCAACCTGCTCGACCAGGTCGGACTGGCGGAACTGCCGCGTCGAAAGATTCACCGACACCTCCATGTCCCGGATGCCCTGCGCCTCCCAAGCCGCGCCCTGCTCGCACGCGGCGCGCAGCACCCAGTCCCCGATTGCCAGTATGAGGCCGGAATCCTCCGCCACCCCTATGAACGCCGTCGGCGGCAGCAGGCCCCGCACGGGGTGCTGCCAGCGGACCAGCGCCTCGGCGCCGGTGATGGTGCCGCTGCGCGTATCGGCAATCGGCTGGAAATGCAGCACGAACTCGTTATGTTCGACGGCGCGGCGCAGCTCTTTCTCTATGCTGAGGCGCTGCATGCTGCGTTCGTGTATCGCGCGCGTGTAGAACTGGTACGTGTTCCTGCCCATGGCCTTGGACTGGTACATCGCCGCGTCCGCGCGCTGCAGTATGTCGTCGATGTCGATGCCATCGTGCGGGTAGATGCTGATCCCGATGCTGGCCGTGGTGGTGACGGACTGCCCGGCGATGTCGAACGGATCGCTCAATGAGGTGAGGATCTTGCCGGCTACCACGGCGGCATGCTCGGAGGTCTCCAGCTCCGGCAGCAGGACCGTGAATTCGTCGCCGCCGAGCCGGGCGACGGTATCGTGCTCGCGCAGGCAGCCGTGCAAACGGCCGGCGACGGCCTGCAGCAGCTCGTCGGCACGCATGTGGCCGAGGGTGTCGTTGATCGCCTTGAAGCGATCGAGATCGAGGAGCAGCACCGCCACCTGGCTGCCGGTGCGGCTGGCGCGCGAGAAGGCCTCCTTCAGCCGCTCGCGGAACAGCAGGCGGTTGGACAGCCCCGTCAACGCATCATGCGTGGCCATGTGCTGCAGGCGCGCCTCCGCGTTCTTCAGTGCGGTGATATCGGCCTGCACCGCGACGAAGTGGGTGATCCTCCCTGAGGTGTCGGTCAGCGCCGTGACCGTTTCGTGCACCGTGTAGAGGCTGCCGTCCTTGCGTCGACTGACGATCTCTCCCGACCACGTCCCGCCCCGCCGCTGCGCTTCGACGAGCTCGTTCGGCTGGGGGCTCGAGGCGAAACCGGCCGAGAACAGTCTCGTGCTCCTGCCGATCACCTCCTCGCGGGCGTACCCGCTCAGCCGCTCCATCGCCGGGTTGATCCAGATGACCTCGTGATCGGTATCCATAATCATGATCCCGTTCGCCACCGACTCGAGCGCGGTGCGCTGCAATTGCAGCCACTGCAGGTCCTCGGCCCTGCGCAGCACGTCGCCGATGCGCTGGCAGAGTGATTCCATGCGCTGCACGCGCTCGGGTGCGAGTCCGGCGCCGCCGCGCATGTGGAATCCGAGCAGCGCGCCAAGCTGCTCGTGGATGCGGATCGGGACGGCCACCGCCAGACCAATCCCCGCGCGCGCGGCGGCCCGGGCCCACTCGCCGGACTCATCGTCCTCGCTGGTCAGGGTGAGGAGCCTGCCCTCGGCGAACGCGCGCGCGTAGAGCTCGACCTCGGGATTCTGACGCCCCGAGCCGCTCAGCGTGCGCAGGAAGTCCGCCTCGCAGTCCGAGCGGCCGACGATGCTGAGCCTCTGCTCCCGGTTGAGCGCCGCGACCACCAGCGGGAAACCGAACAGCCAGGCGAGCTTCTCGCAGAAATACTGCAGCAGCTGCTCGGTGCGGTACCCCTCGTTGACGAACTCCTCGGCCCGCCGCAACAGCGCGCTGACCTCGCGCTGGTAGTAACGCTCGCTGACGTCGTCCATGGTACCCGTGAAGACGTCCTCGCCGGCGCTCGAACGCGCCGTCTGCGCGAGAAACTCGACCCACAGTCTCTCCCCGGAGCGGGTGCGGAGCCGGAATTCGCACCGGCAGGCCTCGATCTCGTGGTTCGTCAGCGCCCTGATCTGCCCCCTGATCTCGTCGATGTCCTCCACGGCCACGAACTCGTACACGCTGCGGCACAACGCGTCCTCGATGGAGTATCCGCTGAGCGCGGTCCACGCCTCGCTCAGAAACAGCCACCGTCCCTCTCCGCTCAGCTGGAAGATCACCTCGCGCACGCTGTTCACGACGGTGCGGTAGCGCGCCTCGCGCTGACGCAGTTCGGCCTGGCTGCGCTCGAGCCCGTCGGCCATCGCATCGAAGCTCAGCGCCAGTTCCGCGAGCTCGTCGTCGCCGCCCCTGCCCACGCGGGTGCGCGTGTCGCCGCTGCCGTAGGCGCGGGCCGCCGCCGCCAGGCGCAATATCGGCTGCACGAGCGTGCTGTGGGTGACCAGCAGGACGACCAGGCCGCTCAACAGCAATATCAGCAGCGCCGACTTGCCGATAAGCAGGAAGAGCTGGTGCACGGGCGCGAGCACCTCCGACAACGGGATGAGCCGGACATACTTCCAGTTGAGCGTCTTGAGCGTGGCGGGGATCGCCAGGTAGCGCAGGCCGCGCATCGTCACCACGCGCGAACGGCCGGCATCCGCGTCCAGGGTCGCCTGCCAGCGCAGCAGACGGTCCAGTTCCGGTTCGCGGCTGAGATCCGGGAGCACCTGTCCGCGCGTGATGAGCTGCGACTGCCACGGGCCGGCCAGTATGAAGCGGCCGTTCTCGTCGAGCAGGAAATGCTCCACGCCGGAGAACTCGCGATTGCTGTGCACGAGCGTCTGGGTCAGTTGCGCGAGCGGCAGGTCGAATCCCACCGATCCGAGCCATGACTGCCCGAGATCGAGCGGATACACCGCGCTCACCATCCATGTCCGCGGGACCGGATCGTAGATGACGGGGGTCCAGCGCAGCGTACGCACGGGATTCGCGGCCGGGCCCGTGAGGGTCATCCACGCCGTCTGCGTGTAGTCCTGGTCGGCGCTCATCCTAAAGACGAAGTCCGGCTTCTGGCGATCGAATATCACCAGGGCGCGATGGTGATCGAGCAGCCAGACGTTCTGAAAATCCGGATTGTCGTGCGCGCCGAAGATGTCGAGGACGCCCTTCGCACGCACATAGAAACGCTTGCGATCATCGTCGAGCGCCGGGGATCCCGGAATGTAAGCGCCTGCCTCGCGTTTGCCATCGAAATCCGCCTTGCGACTGCGGTAGACGCCGTCGCCTCCCGGCGCGAACAGGTGGTCGAATTCCTCGACCTCCCCCGTTCTCGGCGGCTGCGCAATCGCGCTGGCGAGCAGCCGCTGCAGTCCGGGCAGCGTGTGTTCGGCGGTGACCACGCGGGCCTGGAACAGCGAGGCGAGCCATGTCACGTGCGCCGTGACTTCCTGTGCGACATCGGCGATGACGTGTTCGCGGGTCACCCGATACGAGAACAATGCACCCGGTACGGCGGCCACCGCGAAGGCCGTGAGTGCCGCGACCGCCAGTCTCGATCTGATTCGCATCGGTACCGTCAAGACTCCCGCGTGGCCGGACGCCGGCCATGGCCGGGCCGCATGATACTCAAGTTATTGATTTCTCGGCACGACATCTATTGCCCAGGCGTACTCCCGGCACTCGACCCCGGCAGGATCACGGTCTCGCGGCCGGTTCGTGGAGGATCAGGCGGGTCGATTCACGAAGCGTGCCATGGTGCAGGATGCAGGCCTGGCCGTGCAGGGGCCGCCCCCGGCGGCCGGGCCGGGGCACGTATCAGCCAGCAACGATGGATCTTCGCGTTGCGGGCGAAATCCCTGGGGATTGTCCGATCGCTCACGTCCTCGATCCCAAGTCCCGCGAGACCGTCGAGATCGAGGCGGAAACGCTGCCGGTTGGTGGAGAACACCAGCACGCCGCCCTCGGCGAGCAGGCTTGCGGCCTGGCGCACGAGCACCCCGTGGTCGCGCTGCACATCGAAGGTCGACTGCATGCGTTTGGAATTGGAGAAGGTCGGGGGGTCGAGAAAGATCACCCCGTATCGCGGCGCGCGCGGCTCGCCGGCCTGCTGCGCCAGCCACCACAGGCAGTCGGCCTGGACCAGTACGTGGACGCGCGGATCGATGCCGTTCAGCGTGAAATTCCGCCGCGCCCAGTCGAGATAGGTCGCCGACATGTCGACCGAGGTGGTCGAGCGCGCCCCCGCCAGCGCGGCATGTACGCTGGCGGTGGCCGTGTAGCAGAACAGATTGAGCATGTCGCGGCCGCGCGCGAGCTCGCCCACCATCGAGCGCGTCAGGCGGTGATCGAGAAAGAGCCCGGTATCCAGGTAATCGCTGAAATTCACCAGCAGGCGGCACGGCCCCTCTCTCACCTCGTGGAACGCCCCCGTCTGCGCCTGCCGTTCGTATTGCGCCGCGCCGCGCTGGCGCTCGCGCCGCTTCAGGAACACCTGCTCGCGGCTCACGCCCAGCGTCGGCGGGATGGCGTTCAGCATGTCGCGCAGCCGCTGGCGCGCCCTGTCCTCGGCTACCGTCTTCGGCGGCACGTACTCCTGCACGACGAGGTACGGCTCGCCGCTCCGGTACAGGTCGATGGCCGCGGCATACTCGGGCATGTCGGCATCGTAGATTCGATAACAGGCGATGCCTTCCCGCTCCGCCCAAGGCTTCAACGCCTGCATGTTCTTGCGCAGCCGGTTCGCGAACATCTGCGCGCCCTCGCCCAGGGGCCGCTCGCTCGCGGCCTGCGCGCGCTCTTCCCGTGAGGCCTCGAAATGCTCCGGCGCGACGGCGAATCGCAGCAACCGGCACTCGATGGCGCCGTTGTAGAAGGTATGGACGCGGCGCGCCTTCAGGCCGATGAGCCGGCCAAGCGGCGGATTGCCGGTGAAGACCGCCGCCTCCCATCCCTGGTAGCGCGCGCGCAGCGTCGCGCCCAGCCGCGCGTACAGCGCCTCGAGCTCGTCGCTCGCGCCGAGACGCTCGCCATACGGTGGATTGACCGCGAGCAGGCCGGTCGGGGCATCGGGTCCAGGAACGTCGGCGACATCGAGCCTGTCGATGCGGACATGCCCCGCGACGCCGGCCGCCGCCACATTCTCGCGCGCGGCGCGCACCGAGCGCGGATCCGCGTCGAAACCGCGCATCGACGGGATCCGCCGCTCGCCGTCCGCTGCGCGCCCCTGCGCCTCCTCGCGCAGGCGCTGCCAGAGCCGCGGCACATGCCCCAGCCAGCGATCGAATCCGAAGACCTGCCGCAGCAGCGCCGGGGCGCGATCGCCGGCGATCCACGCCGCCTCGACGAGCAGGGTGCCCGAGCCGCACATCGGGTCGACGAATCCGCCGCCGCCGTGCGCGATCTCCGGCCACCCCGCCCGCAGCAGGATCGCGGCGGCCAGATTCTGCTTCAGCGGCGCCACCACCGTGTCCTCGCGATAACCACGGCGGTGCAGGCTCTCTCCGGAGAGATCGATGGCGACGCTCGCCACGTCGCGGTCGATGAAGACGTTGATGCGCAGGTCGGGCCGCTCGAGATCCACCGATGGGCGCAGACCATGGCGGCCGCGGAACTGATCGACGATCGCGTCCTTCACGCGCTGGGCCGCGAACTGCGAGTGCTTCAGGCGGGAGCTGCGGACGTTGACGTCGACCGCCAGCGTACCCTGCGCGGTCAGGTGATCGTCCCAGTTGATGGTCTGCGCCCCGGCATGGAGCGCGTCGGCATCGGGCGCCGCAAAGCGGCCCAGTTGCAGCAGCACGCGGCTGGCCGTGCGCGACCACAGGCAGGCGCGATAGCCGGCCTCCAGCGCGCCCGAGAACAGCACGCCGGCAGTCACTTCGCGAATGTGCCCGGCGCCGAGCGCGCGCAATTCATCCGCGAGCAGGCCGGTGACTCCCTTCGGCGCGGTGGCGACGAAGATGTGGGCGTGGTTGTTCTGCACGACTGCCGCATTCTACGGAATACGCGGCCGCGCCCCTAACGCGCCTTTGCGCCCGCCGCGCTGGCCTCGGCGCCACCGGCGCGCAGGCTTGCGGCCACCTCGACCGCGCACGCGCTCCCCGATGCGCACGGTGGTGCCGGTGATGGCCACTCGGTACGACACGGCAAGCAGGGCATGCGCGATGGCGAACCCGATCCACTTCGAGGAACCGGCGCCGATCGCGATGGCCGCCCGATCCGTCTCGGCTCAAATCTCCGTCCGGCGGGCCCGGGTTGCGCGCGCGACCTCCTCCCGCAGCGTCTGCAGCAACTGAGCGCGGCCATCACGGTAGAAGAGGTTGAACGACTCGAAGGGGATGAGACGGCCGTCGGGCTGGACGAGGTGGATGCACGACTTCTTCAGGGCGCGGATGTCCAGCGACAACGCGTCCATGAACTGCACGATGAGCACGCGGAAGACGTTGCGATAGGTCAGCTCCGCGGGCGCGCTGACGCGGGGCAGGCAACACATCAGCTCGGCAAGGCAGCTCGCCTGCGACGCCGGCGAATGGTTGGTGGAAAAAAGATTGAAGACGCGCTGCTTCAATTCGCCGTCGTGTTCGAAGGTGATGGTATTGCGACCGCCCTCGAGCAGTACCGCGGGGTCGAGGTAGCGCGTGAGCGCCACGACCTCGCCCCCGACCTTCAGCGCGTATCCCATGGCCAGTGTGTCCGGGTTGCATGGCACCGGCAGTATGTCCGCGGCCGTGAACACGCCCGTCTGCTCGGCGATGCGGCGGCGAATCTCGCTTACCGTAAGCCGATTGATCCTCGGGTCGTAGCCCTCCACCCGGCCAGCGTCCTGGATCGGCTGCAGCGTCACCCCGCGTACGCAGGGCTGGGCGAGCGCGTAGCCGATGATGTCGCCGATCTCGCCGTCGTTGACGCCCTTTTTCAGCGTCACCACCAGCGTGGTGGAGATGTCGAACTCATTGAGATGCTGCAGCGCCTGCTCGCGCGCGCGGGTGAGATCCGCGCCGCGCATCTCCTTCAAGACCTCCGCCCGCCGCGAATCGAACTGCAGGTAGACCTCGAAGGCCCTGCGGTATTCGGACAGCCGTGCGCAGAACTCGCGGTCCTGTCCCAGCCGCACGCCGTTGGTGTTCACCATCAGGTGCCGCACTCCGCGCGCGCGTGCCGCATCGAGCACCGCGAAGAAATCCGGATGCAGCGTCGGCTCACCGCCGGAGAGCTGCACCACGTCCGGCTCGCCCTCGTTGGCGACGATGGCGTCCAGCATGCGCTCGATCTCCGCCAGCGTCCGGTTGCCCGAGCGCTCAGGGCCGGAGCCCGCGTAGCAGATCGGGCAGCGGAGATTGCAGTGATCGGTCAGCTCCAGCAGCGTGAGACAGGAGTGCTGCATGTGATCCGGGCACAGGCCGCAGTCGTAAGGACACCCGTATTGCATGCGGGTGTTGAACCTATTCGGCATCTCCGGCGGCTTGATCCACAGCTCGCGACACTGCCGATAGTAGTCGGCATCGTCGCTGACCAGCGCCCGCTCCGTGCCGTGGGCCGGACACCACTTCTCCATGTAAACCTTCCCGTCCTTCAGCAGGATCTTCGCCTCGATCACGCGCAGGCAGGTCGTGCACACCGCGCTGGTCGTGTCGTAGAAAAGATAGGGCCTCGCCTTGCGCCTCATGCACGCACGGCCTCGCGCCGCCGCAATTGCGCCAAGAGCAGCGGAATGCAGAGCGCCAGCGCCGCCGCGCACACGAGCTGTATGCCGCTCAGGCCCATGGGATAGGCGTACGGGACGGGCTTGATCGCGTCGACGAGCAGCCGCCATGACAGGTAGGAGACGAGGAGAATCTTGAACATCAGGCCCGGGCGGACCGCCAGCCGCGTGCGCCCGCGTTTGAACGTCCCCCAGAGCAGCATCGCAAACAGGATCTCGTAGAGCTGCGTTGGATGCCGCCTGATCCCGTCGCCGAAATCGACACCCCACGGCAGGCTGGTCTGGATGCCGAAGGTCTGATCGTGAAGACCGGCAAGGAGGCATCCGAGGCGACCGATCACGATGCCGAGCAGGATCGGAAAGACGAAATGATCGCCGGTGGAATGGCGCACGCCCGCGAACCACTTTCCGAGCTCGACGCCGAGATGGCCGCCCACCAAACCGCCGACCATCGACTGTCCGCCCAGGAAGAACTGGACGACACCGGTGTCGGAGTTCCAGAGTTGCGGATTGTCCACCCAGAACACCGCCTTGTTGCCGATCGCCGCGCCGAGCAGGCAGCCGGTCAGCACGGCGTAATTCTGCGGCTGCAGGGCGCCGCGCAACCCATGCAGCCCGCGCTCGTGAAAGTACAGCCGGGCGCCGGCGAGGATGGCGGCCCATTCGAAGACCGCGTGCAGGAGCAGGGCACGTTCAGGAGCCATCGGCGCTCGACCGCGGCCGGAACAGGGCTCGCATCACGACCCAGAAGATCCACCCGAACAGCAGCGTCAAGGACCCAAGCATCCCCATGAACAGCCAGTCCCCCGGCCCTGGCCGGTGGTACTGGGCGCTGAATTCGTAGTAGATGTAGCCGCAGATGCCGGCGCCGGCAACCAGAAGGAACAGCCCCAGCAGGATGAGCACACGGATGATCCACCACAGTGCCGTGAAGATCGTTTTCACGCACGAACCTGTCGGTTGTCGCGCGACGATGCGGGCTCATTCTGCTCCGACACCGCCGATACGGTCGCCGCCACGCCTTCGGCCGCGGCATCCAGGTGCCGATCCAACGAATGCCACGGCGCCCGTATGAGGAAATACGACGGCACGGCGAACGGCAGCGAGATCCCCACGACCCGGCTGCCGCTGCCGGCGTCCCCGAACGACCACGCCGCGCCGCACAAGGTGCAGAGCCGCTCTCCCACCAGCCCCGCGATCGCCAACGTCAGCACCAGGACCTGGAGGATGATGACCACCGCCTGCATCGTACGCGCGCCCCGGCCGTCCTGCCGATCACTATACACGGGATACACGGGGGGCCGGGCGCGCGGCAGGCGGTACTCACCGCGGGGCATCAGCGCCGCCGGCGCGGCAAGGCGCCGCTCCCCGTCGAGCGCGCCAGGGCTCCAGCGGCGGCCCATCGCCGATCTCCACCCCGCTGGCGGGCGGGCCCAGGCAAAGCAAGGCCCCGACATTCTTCGCGGTCGCCACGCGGCGGACGTACCCCGCAACGGGGCGCGGCGGCACGAACTGCCGCCGCGGCCGGTCATCGGGAGTCGCTCCGGCCGTCGCCGGCAGCCGCCAACACATCACGACGCTGCCGAACTCGCCGCCGTGTAGAATGAGCGGGCGTCTGCCATGGCCCTGACGTCCATCGCCCGCTCCTCTTTCCGGATGTTGCCGAAATGCATGCCCTCGTGGTCGCGCAGCAATTCCTCGCGGTTCCCCGGCGCCAAGACCATATCCGTGCGGTGCCCGGCACGGCCGGGCACGGTGCACACGAGGCTGCCGTGCGCCCGCGGCCGGTATGGACGCTTGCGCATCTGCCAGATGTCTACGATGCCGCTGCCGGGATCGGGAGGATGGCACCCGACCGTGCGCAGGAGTTCGCGCCGGAAATCGGCGCTGCGGCCGCGGGAGCCCGGATGCCCGTCGGAGAACCAGATGGCGCTTCCGCGCGACGCACCCGACATTCTCCATCCGCCCGGCCATCGCCAATGATCGGGGCGACGCCCAGTGGGCGATCTTTCCCGGTTGATGAAGGTTCCGCGTCATTTCTGTTGCATCCCCCGTCCTCGGGCGGAGGAGCGGGGCGGTGGCAGTCGATGAGATGAACACGAACCCCTTCAAGGGAAAGATCGGGCTGGTGCGCATCCGGAAAGCCTTCCGGTACTCCCTGGACGGGCTGGCGAGCGCCTATCGCCACGAGTCCGCGTTTCGCCAGGAGGTCTGGCTCGGCATGGTCATGGTGGCCGTCGCGGTATTGCTGCCGGCAGACCTGGTGCAGATGGCGCTGCTGCTCGCGAGCGTGCTGCTGGTGCTCGTCACCGAGCTGCTGAACTCGGCGGTGGAGGCGGTCGTCGATCGTGTCTCCGCGGAACGTCATGCCCTCGCGAAGCGTGCCAAGGACATGGGCAGCGCGGCCGTATTCATCAGCCTGGCCAACTGCGTGATCGTCTGGGGCCTGGTGCTCGCCGACATTTTCACGGATTGAGCCTGCCGGAGACGCGCCGCGCACCGCGGCCGGGCGAGGAATGCCCGCGGCTAGCGCAGGAACGCCGCCGCCAGCCCCAGGAAGATGAAAAAGCCCATGCTGTCGGTGATCGCGGTGAGCATGACGCTGCTGCCCATCACCGGGTCGCGCCCCAGCTTGTGAAGCGTCAGGGGGAAGATCACCCCGGCCAGGGCGCCCATCAGCAGATTGAGTATCATCGCCGCGACCATGACGACGGCCAGCGACACCTTGTTGTAGAAGAGATACGCGAAGAAGCCCACGACCGAACCCCATACCAGGCCGTTGACGAGGCTGATGCCGATCTCCTTGAACAACAGCCGGTAGAAGTTCCCGGTATTGACCTGGTTGAGGGCGAGGCCGCGGATCACCAGCGCGACGGTCTGGTTGCCCGAATTGCCGGCCACGCTCGCCACGATGGGCATTAGCGCCGCCAGCGCGACGAGTCGCTCGATCGTGCCCTCGAACAGTCCGATCACGCGCGAGGCGATGAAGGCCGTCATGAGGTTCAAGATCAGCCAGGTCCAGCGGTTCCTGCTGCTCTTCCACACCGAACCGAACAGGTCCTCGTCCTCCCTCAGACCCACCAGGCTCAGGCGCTCGCGCTGGGCGGACTCGTTCACGTAATCCATCACCTGATCGACGCTCAGCACGCCCACGACCTGGTTATGGATGTTGATGACAGGCGCCGTGCGCAGGTCATAACGCTCGAACGCCTGCGCGGCATCACGCGCGGACTCGTCGGTGCGGAACGACACCGGCTCCAGCAGCATCACGTCCCCGACCATCGCCTCCGGGTCGTGGATCAGCAGCCGCTTGACCGGCAGCACGCCCTTCAGCACGCCGGCGCGATCGACGACGATGATCTGATCGATCTGCTCCGGCAGATCCTTGCGCTTGCGCAGGTAGCGCAGTACCACCTCGATCTCGACGTCGTCGCGAACGCTCAGGACGTCGAGGTCCATCAGCGCGCCCACGCTGCCCTCCGGGAACGAGAGCACGTCCTGCAACTCGGCGCGATCCTTGCCGTCGAGGGAGTTGAAGAGCTCGAAGACCGTGTCCCTGGGCAGACTGGGAACGAGATCGGCGATCTCGTCGGAATCCAGGTGCTCGGCGGCGTCGACGATCTCCCTGCTCGGCATCCCGCCGAGCAGGCCCTCGCGCACCGCTTCCGACAGTTCCAGCAGTACGGCGCCGCGCGCCTCGGGACGGACGAGGCTCCACACCAGCCGCCGCCGCTCCAGCGGCAGTCCCTCGAGCACGTAGGCGATGTCCGCCGGGTGGGACTCCTGCAGGCGGCGTTCCACGTCGACGTGCTGCTGCCGCAGCAGGAGATCCATGACCATTTCATGGCGCGGGGTTTCCTGGCGGGCGGTCAGCTCGCTCGCCGCCTCCTGCTTGTTCAGCAGCTCCTCGATCTCCTCGAGAGTCACCCTCACGTCACGGGGGTGTTTCAGTTCCTCCTGCACGCTCGCCGCCACGTTCGCCACCCCACGTCCCGGATCATCCCGCTCAATCTTGCCGACGCGCCATTGTATTGCCGGCGCATTAGGCATGTGACACCATCGGCACGAATTGTTCAATGATCGTCCGGTCCCCGGCACGGCGCAGCGCCGCGCTCCGCGAGTGAGGCCGCGACCCGAACCCTTTGCCGACGCCGATCGCGCCGTTACACTGGACGCATGGATCGCGCGTCCGCCCAGGATTTCATCAGCGAGCTGTGGAACGACTCGGTGGTCCCCGAGCTCGTCGAGTACATCAGGATCCCCAACAAATCGCCGGCGTTCGATGAGCACTGGCAGGCGCACGGTTACATGGAGGAGGTCGTGCGGCGGTTCGAGCGCTGGGCGCTCGGCGCCGGCATACGCGGGCTGCAACTCGAGGTCGTGAGGCTGCCGGGCCGCACCCCACTCATATATATGGATATCCCCGGGACCGGCACGGACACCGTGCTGCTCTATGGGCATCTCGACAAGCAGCCGGAGATGACCGGCTGGCGCGAGGATCTGGGCCCGTGGAAGCCGGTGATCGACGGAGACCGGCTGTATGGCCGGGGCGGCGCCGACGACGGCTACGCGATGTTCGCCTCGCTGACTTCCATCAGGTTGCTGCAGGAGCAGGGCATCCCGCACGCGCGCTGTGTCGTCATCATCGAGGCCTGCGAGGAGAGCGGCAGCTTCGATCTGCCCTATTACATCGACGCGCTGCAGGCGCGCATCGGCAGCCCGTCACTGGTCATCTGCCTGGACTCCGGCTGCGGGAATTACGATCAACTCTGGGTGACCACCTCCCTGCGTGGGCTCATCGGCGGGGTGCTCGAGGTCGAGGTGATGCGCGAGGGCGTGCACTCCGGCGCCGCCAGCGGCATCGTGCCCGGCTGTTTTCGCATCCTGCGGCAACTGCTGGAGCGCCTAGAGGCGTGCGGGGACGGGACGATCGTTGCGCGCGAGTTCCACGTCGAGATACCCGCGAATCGTGTCGCGCAGGCGCGGATCGCCGCCGCCGTGCTGGGCGACGTTGCGCGCAAGCTTCCCTTCGCCCAGGGCGTGCGGGCCGTGACCGAGGATGGTGCGGAGCTCGTCCTGAACGCGACCTGGCGGCCGGCGCTCGCGATCACCGGCGCCGGCGGGCTGCCGGCGATCGCGGACGCGGGCAATGTCGCGCTGCCCGCAAACTCGGTAAAGGTCTCGCTGCGCCTGCCGCCGGGCTGCGACGGAGTCAAGGCCTCGCAGGCCCTCAAGGCGCTGTTCGAGCGCGATCCGCCGTGCAACGCGCGGGTGCGCTTCACGCCCGACTGGGCGGCGAGTGGATGGAACGCGCCCGCCGAGGCGCCGTGGCTCACGCGGGCGCTGGACTCCTCCTCGCAGGCTTACTTCGGGAAGCCGGCCATCTACATGGGCGAGGGCGGCACCATTCCGTTCATGGCCATGCTGGGCGAGAGGTTTCCGGCCGCGCAGTTCGTCATCACCGGCGTGCTGGGGCCGCACTCCAACGCGCATGGTCCGAACGAATTCCTGCATATTCCGACCGCGAAACGGCTCACGTGCTGCATCGCCGAGGTGCTCGCGGAGCACCATCGCCAGGCCCGTGGCTGAATCGTCGCGCACGGCGGGCGGACCTGCGGGTGCGGCAGGCAGGCAGGCAGGCAGGCAGGCAAGTATCCACGGGGCGGAGGTAGCATGAAAGCCGGAGTGATCGGATTGGGCGCGATGGGCGCGCACATGGCCGTGAATCTCGACCGGGCCGGCCTGCTGGCGGCGATCTGGAACCGCACCGCGCAGACCGCGGCGACGCTGCCGGTCGGGGCGGATGTCCTGCGGGCGGGCTCGCCACGCGAGGTCGCGGCCGTCGCGGATGTCATCATCACCTGCGTCTCCCGTGACGCCGACGTCCTGGAGATGGTCGATGCGATGACGCCCGCCATCCGGCCGGACGCCATCGTCTGCGACACGTCGACCGTCAGCGCCGCCACGGCGAGAGAGGCGGCGCGCAGGCTCGCCGCGCGCGCGGCGCACTTCCTCGACTGCCCGGTCTCGGGCGGCGTGGAAGGCGCGCGCGATGCAACGCTCGCGATGATGGTGGGCGGGGACGAGGCGGCCCTCGAACTGGCCAGGCCGCTGCTCTCGAAGGTCGCCGCGAAGATCGTGCACATGGGGCCGAGCGGCAGCGGCCAGGCCACCAAGGCGGTCAACCAGATCATGGTCGCCGGCATCAACCACGCCGTGACCGAGGCCCTCGCCTTCGGTGCGGCCATGGGCCTGGACATGGAAAAGGTCATCGCGGTCGTGGGCAGCGGTGCGGCGGCCAACTGGTTTCTCGACAAGCGCGGCCGCACGATGGTCGCCGGCACCTATGCCCCGGGGTTCAAGCTCGCGCTGCACCACAAGGACCTCACGATCGTGCGGGACATGGCCCGGGAAAGGCTGAACGGCCCCCTCACCGTCGTGGATGCGACGCTTGCCGATTACGAGCGGCTCATGTCCGAGGGCCGTGGCGAGGAGGACATCTCCGCCCTCTATCGCCTCAAGCGCTCCCAGTACGGTTAGCCATGCCGTGCCCGCCCGCCCGTATGGACGCGGAACTCCGCCGGTGTCCCGCGGACTAACAGCCTCGTAGCGCCAAGGTTGACGCCCCCGCGACGTTGTGGAACATTGGCGCGCCGCTGCGGACCGCCTCCGGTGAGCCTGGCTACAGCCAGTGGCATCAACCATGGATACTCGCTCAAATCCGGCACCGGGCGATGCCCCGGGCACAGAGAACCGGAACGGGAGCCTTTCATGCCATACGCAATAGAAGTCCAGAACCTGAGCAAGAGCTTCGGCAACCTGCGCGCGGTGCGGGACATCTCCTTCAATGTCGCCCGCGGCGACGTGCTCGGATTCCTCGGCCCCAACGGCGCCGGCAAATCCACCACGATGAAGATGATCACCGGATTCCTCGAACCCTCCGCCGGGCGCGTGAGCGTTTGCGGCCACGACCTGCACGAGGAGCCCGTGCAACTGAAGAGCAAGATCGGATACCTCCCGGAGGGCGCGCCCGCCTATGGCGAGATGACGCCCGTCAGCTTCCTGGAGTTCATCGGCGAGATCCGCGGGCTGGGCAGGCGGCACCTGCAGGATCGCATCAACGACGTGATTCGCATGATCCATCTCGAGGCGGTGCTCGAGCAGCGCATCGAGACGCTCTCGAAAGGCTACAAGCGCCGCGTCGGCCTGGCGCAGGCGATCCTGCACGACCCCGAGGTACTGGTCATGGACGAGCCCACCGACGGCCTGGACCCCAACCAGAAGCACGAGGTGCGCACGCTCATCCGCGAGATGGCCAGCACCAAGGCGATCATCATCTCCACGCACATACTCGAGGAGGTCGAGTCCGTGTGCACGCGCGCGATCATCATCGCCGGCGGCCGCCTGCTCTTCGAAGGCACGCCGGCGGACCTGGAGACGAGATCGAGGCTGCACAACGCCGTCACGCTGTCGGTGAACCGCGACTCCTTCGCCGCGCAGCGGGAGCTCGGCGCGCTGGAGAACGTCGAGAGCGTCGACATCAGGACCGACAGCAGCGGCAACACCCGCCTCACCGTCGTGCCCGCCGCCGGCATGAATATCATCAGCGAGGTCACCGACTTCGTCCGGATCCGCGGCTGGACCACGACGGAATTCCGGGTCGAGTCGGGACGTCTGGATGAGGTCTTCCGGACGATCACGACGCAGCAGGCGGGCGGCGGAGCGCGCACATGAGGAACATCCTGTCGATCTTCAAGCGCGAGCTGCGCGGCTACTTCGCCACCCCCGTCGCGTACGTCTTCATCGTTATCTTCCTGTTCCTCACCGGGATATTCACCTTCTACATCGGCGGTTTCTTCGAGCGCGGCCAGGCGGATCTCGAGCCGTTCTTCCGATTCCATCCGTGGCTGTATCTGTTCCTCATTCCCGCCATCTCCATGCGCCTCTGGTCCGAGGAGCGCAAGAGCGGCACGATCGAGCTGCTGATGACGCTGCCGGTGACGCTGGGCGAGGCCGTATTGGGCAAGTTCCTCGCGGCCTGGTGTTTCACGGCGATCGCCCTGGCGCTGACGTTCCCGATGTGGATCACCGTCAATTACCTGGGCAATCCGGACAACACGGTCATCCTGTTCGGCTACCTCGGAAGCCTGCTGATGGCGGGCGGGTTTCTCGCCATCGGCTCATGCATATCCGCGCTGACGAAGAATCAGGTCATCGCCTTCGTCGTCAGCGTGGTGATCTGCTTCTTGATCATCCTGAGCGGCTATCCGATCGTGCTGGATTTCTTCCGCGCATGGGCGCCGCAGGCGGTTGTCGACGCGATCAGCTCCTTCAGCTTCCTCACGCACTTCGATTCCATCAAGAAGGGCGTAATCGACGCGCGTGACGTGTTGTACTTCGGCACCCTGACCGCATTCTGGCTGTACGCGAGCACGCTGGTCATCAACTTGAAGAAGGCGGGCTAGGTCCGACGAGGGGAACGAGACATGAACACACGGTTACTGTCCGGCGGGGGCCTGCTGCTCGCGCTGGTGGCCTTCCTGGCCGTCAACATAATCGGCAACCAGACGCTCACCTCGATGCGGCTGGACGTCACGGAGAACAAGCTGTTCACGCTGTCGCAGGGGACGCGCAACATTCTCGATTCACTCAGGGAGCCGATAAATCTGCGGTACTACTTTTCCACCAAGCTGCTTGCCGGATATCCGGATCTGCAGACCTATGGCGTGCGGGTTCGCGACCTGCTGGAGGAGTACGCGGGCCGCTCGGGCGGAAAGATCGAGCTCACTGTCATCGATCCCGAGCCGTTTTCGGAGGCCGAGGACCAGGCGGTCGCCTTCGGCATACGGCAGTTGCCGGTGAGTGAAGTCGGCGACATGGCGTATTTCGGCCTGGTCGGCACGAACTCCGTCGATCAGGAGATCGCCATCCCCTTCTTCGACCCGAGCCAGGAACAGGCGCTGGAATATGACCTGACCAAGCTCGTCTACAACCTCGCGCACCCGAAGAAGCGCGTGGTCGGCGTCATCAGCGGCCTGCCCATCTTCGGCAATCCGGATCCGTATGGCCGGCCGGGTCAGCCGTGGACCGTGGTGCCGGTGCTGCGCGAGGCCTTCGATCTGCGCGAGCTGCGCGCGGACCTCGTCAGCATAGACAAGGACATCGACACCCTGCTCGTCATCCATCCGCAGAATCTGCCGGAGGAGACGCAGTATGCGATCGACCAGTTCGTGCTGAAGGGCGGCAAGGCGATGGTATTCGTCGATCCCTCCGCCGAGAACGACAGCACGGCGCCCGACCCGGCCAACCCCACGATATTGCCCGAGCACAAGTCGGATCTGCCCAAGCTGCTCGAGGCATGGGGACTGAAACTCATCGAAGGCAAGGTCGCCGCCGATACCGACGCGGCGATTCGCGTTTCTTACACCGGCAATCGCGGACCGCAGGAAATCGAGTATCTCCCGTGGCTGCACCTGGAGGAGAAGAACCTCAATCGCGAGGACTTCACCACCAGTCAGCTCAAGCTCATCAATGTCGGCAGCAGCGGTGTGCTGCAACGTCTGGAGGGCGCCACGACCACGATCACTCCGCTGATCGAGACCGGCAGCAATTCCGGTCTGCTGGATGCCGAGGCCGTGATGATCGTGCGCGATCCGCGCGGCCTGCTCGAGAGTTTCAAGTCCGACGGCAAACCGCAGATGCTCGCCGCCCGCGTGACCGGCAAGGTCAAATCGGCGTTCCCCGGCGGCAAGGTCGAGAAGGCGGCATTCAACCCTGCCGGGCAGCCGGCCGATGGCGAGAACGCCGGGAAGGAAACGATCACCAAGTCCAATCATGTCGAGGAATCCGCCCAGCCCATCAACGTCATCGTGGTCGCCGACACCGACATGCTCGCGGACAGTTTCTGGATACGCATGCAGCAGTCGATGGGCGTGCGCGTACCCACGCCCTTCGCGGACAACGGCAATTTCCTGATCAACGCCATCGACAACCTCGGCGGCAACAGCGACCTCATCAGCCTGCGCAGCCGCGGCAGCTCGAGCCGGCCCTTCACGGTGGTCGAGCAGATTCAGAGGGACGCCGAGGCGCAGTACAGAAGCAAGGAGCGCGCGCTGCAGGACAAGCTGCAGGAAACCGAGAAGAAGATCGCCGAGCTGCAGCAGCAGAAGGATCAGGGTGCTGGCACGCTCATGAGCCCTCAGCAGAAGGCCGAGGTGGAGAAATTCAAGATGGAGATGCTCAACACGCGCAAGCAGCTGCGTGACGTGCAGCACGACTTGCGCAAGAACATCGAGGGCCTGGGCACCAGGCTGCGGATCGTGAACATCGGTCTGGTGCCGGTGCTGCTCGGCGCGTTCGCCATCGTGTTCGCGCTGATGCGACGCTCCAGGCGAGCCACCCGCGCGTCGGGCTGATTGCCGCGAGTCGGATGCATTCGGACTTCAACACGGTTGTGGACAGGAGCGTATGAAGAGCAAATCCCTGATCGCCGTCGCCGCAACGCTGCTGGTAGCCGGGGCGGCGTGGTACGTATCGCACTTGCGCGCGCCCGAAACCGACGTGGGCACGCCGCCGCTCTTTCCCGACCTGTTATCGAAAGTCAACGACATCAGGCGCATGGAGATCGACTCGCGCGACAACCACACGGTGCTGGCCGGCGACGGCGCCACGTGGAAGATTGAGAACCGCGACGGCTACCCGGCCAGGTTCGAGGCCGTCAAACGCGCGATACTCGCGCTGGGCGAACTGAAGATCATCGAGCCGAAGACCAGACTGCCGGAGATGTACACGCACATCGGCGTCGAGGACGTCGCCGCCGAGGATTCCAAATCCACCCAGGTGACGCTGAAGGACGCCTCCGGAGCGGCGATCGCCTCGCTCATCATAGGCAAGGAACGCGCGGGGAGTGGCGGCCCGATCAAGGCCGCGCGCTACGTGCGCAAGGCCGGCGAGGAGCAGTCCTATCTCGTCGAGGGCGAATTGACGCTTCAGGCGGATCCCTTGAGCTGGACGGATCGGGAGCTGCTGAGCGTGCCGGCCGCGCGCATACGCGAGATCGTGATCGAGCGTCCGGGCAAGGATCCGGTGCGGATGAGCCGGCAGAAGGCGGCGGACATCGACCTGAGCCTCGACGGCGTGGCGACCGGTTACAAGGTGCGATCGACGGCAACCGTCACCAGCCTGGCCTCGGCACTGGAGGAACTCCGCTTCGACGACGTGCGCGCCGGCAGCAACGTGCCGTTCCCGACCGATGCCGTCGTCACCACGTTGAAGGGTTTCGACGGCCTCATCGCCCGGGTCAGGACCGCGGAGGTGGACGGCAGGATCTACAGCCAGCTTGCATTCGACTTCGATCCGGCTGCCGTCACCGCCGACGCGGCAGAGATCGCCAAGCAGCCCGAGGTACCGGAACTGCCCCTGCCCGGCACCGAGGACAAGACGGGCGGCGGGTCCGAAGCGGCCAAGCCGGCTCAATCCGTGGCCGAGGAGGTCAAGACCCTCAACGAGCGCGTGCAGAACTGGGTATTCGTCCTGCCGGACTACAAGCGGGCCATGCTCACCAAGACCATGGATGACCTCGTCACCAAGGTCGAACTCCAGAAGCCTGCCGGGCCCGCCGCGCCGCCGCCGGACCCGCTGACGGTGGAGCATTTCGATGAGCAGGGCCGTCTCGTTGCGCCGCCAGCCTCCGCCGCGCCGGCACCCGGGCCGCTGCCGGAGATGCCGCAGGGCGACCTGCCCACGGCAACGCCTGAGACACCACCCACGGCGCCTCCCGCCGACGCAGCCGCCTCGCCGGATCCGCAGTAGTCAGTTCGAGGCGGCCGCCTTCATTGCGGGCTGAAGGCGGTCGTGCAGCCATGCCGCGAACTGCCGGGGCGGCAGCGGCGCGCTGTAGTAGAACCCCTGCACTTCGTCACACTTCAACTCGCGCAGCAGGCGCATCTGCTTCTCGGTTTCCACACCCTCGGCCACCACGCTCAGGCCGAGACTGTGCGCGAGCGCGATGATGCCGGCGACGATGGCGCCGTCGGCGTGGCTGTTGGCGGACTCCATGATGAAGGAACGATCGATTTTCAGGGCGTTTATGGGGAATCGCTTCAGGTAGCTGAGCGAGGAGTAGCCGGTGCCGAAATCGTCGATCGACAGCCACAGGCCGAGTGCGCGCAGCCTCCGCATCAGGCGGATGCTCGCCTCGCCTTCCTCCATCAACAGGCTCTCTGTCAATTCGAGCTCGACCAGGGCCGGGTCGATGCCGGTGCCGGCGATGGCATTTGCAACAATCAGATGCAGGCCGCTGTTGCGGAACTGCGCGGAGGAGACGTTGATCGCCACCCGCAGCGGCGGCAGGCCGGCCTGTTGCCACTCCTGCACCTGCCGGCAGGCCTCGAACACGATCCACTCGCTGATCGGAACGATGAGCCCGGTCTCCTCGGCAATCGGGATGAAGGTCGCGGGAGATATCAATCCCTTCTCCGGATGGCGCCAGCGCAGCAGGGCCTCCGTGCCATGGGGCATCTCGTCGTCGGTTCTCACCTTTGGCTGGTAGTGAAGCTCGAACTGGCCTGCCACCAACGCCCGGCGCAGGTCGCTCTCGAGCTGGAATCTGTCGGTCACGCGGCGACTGATGGCCGCGGAGCTGAAGGCCCACTGGTTGCGCCCGAGGTTCTTGGCGTGATGGAGCGCGGTGTCGGCCTGCTGCAGCAGCACGTCGGCATCGGAAGCATCGGCCGGGAAGCCGCTGATACCGATGCTGGCGTTCACGGAAACCTCGTTCTCGCCCGCGGAGAACGGCACTGCCAGCGACTCCGCCATCTTGCGGGCGAGCGCGGCCGCGTCCTCCAGCTCCTTGAGCTGGGTGAGCACGACTGTGAACTCGTCTCCCCCCGTGCGCGCGAGCAGGTCGCCGTCGGGCTGCAGCTCCTCGCCGACGCGTCCCATCGCGCTGCAGGGCCGGATGCAGGACCCCAGGCGCGATGCGACGACCTTCAGCAGGGCGTCTCCGGCGCCGTGACCGAGGGTGTCGTTGACACGCGAGAAGTTGTCGAGATCGATCGCCATGACTACGACCACGCCCGCGTTCCGCCTCGCGTGCGCGATGGACTCGGTGAGATAGCGGTGCATGAGCTGCCGGTTCGGCAGCCCCGTGGTGGCGTCGAAATTCGCGATCTTCAAGACCTTTCTTTCCATGTTGCGCCGCTCGGTGATGTCCTGCAGCGTCGCGGAGACAGCCAGGCCGGCCGGCGTGCGCACTATCTCGCCCTCCTGGTACATGATGCGCACGGTCTTGTCACGGCGGACGATCCGGTGCTCGAGGCTGTAGCCCATGCCGGTCGTCACGGCACTGCGCAGTTCGCCGGCGAACTGTACGCGATCGCGCGGGTGGATGAAGCGGAGCAGATCACGGTTGGTCGTCACACTGCCGTCCGCGGGGATGCCGAACAGCCGGTAGACCTGCGGCGAGCAGTGGACGTGCCCGGATTCCAGCTCCCACTCGAAATGACCGAGACGGGCGATGCGCTGGGCGTTGGCCAGACGCGCCTCACTGGCCCGCAGTTCATCGGCCGTAATCTTGGCGCGCAGGATGTAGCGGATGCGATGCGCCACCAGCAGATAATTGATCGGCTTGGTCGTGAAATCGGTCGCACCCGCCTCGTAGGCGCGATTGATGGAGGCGACGTCGTCGAGCCCGGTCATCATCAGGACCGGCACGTGCCTCGTGGCGCGCTCGGCACGCAGCGCCGCGCAGGCCGCGAACCCGTCCATCTCGGGCATCACCACGTCCATCAGCACGATGTCCGGCGTCTGGACGCGCGCCCGCTCGAGGGCCTCGCGGCCATTACCCGCCTCCTCGACGGAGAATCCCGCGACCTCGAGGGCCTCGCGGGCGATCGCGCGCGCCGTCACGTCATCATCGACGACGAGCACGAGCGGCGGGCGGTTCTTCATGGTTTCCATATCGAAGTTTCCGATCCCCGCGCCCCGCGGAAGCGTTCGGCGCGGAAGCGGCGGTTCATCAGGCGGCCCGGCGGGCCACCTGTCGCAGCAGCGCATCGCAGGCGGCCTTGAACTCGAACTCGAGCACGTCCAGCTCGGCCCGGGCGCCGTCCAGCTTCACGTCGCGGCCCATCGTCTCCAGACGCCGGCAGATCGCGGTCACCCGCGCCGCACCGATGTTGGCGCTGCTGGATTTCAGTGAATGTGCGCTGTTGCGCAGCGCCGGGGCATCGGAGTTCGCGACTGCCTGCCGGACTGCCGCGAGTATCCTCGGGGAATGATCGATGAAAAGATGGACGATCTTCGACAGCACGTCCGGCACCCCGGGGCGCTGCAACGCGCGTATGCGCCCGATGGCCTCCATGTCCAAAATGCCCACGTCGGCGGACATTGCATGTTCGGCGAGTCCGGCCTCCCGGGCAGCGGGCGTGGCGACGGGCCGGGCGTCGCGTACCGGCACGCGCGACTTCATCGGCAGCCAGCGCATGAGGACCTCCGATAACTCCGTGCGTCGCAGCGGCTTGGACAGATAGTCGTCCATGCCGGCCTGCAGGCAGCGTTCCCGATCGCCCTGCAGCGAGTTGGCCGTGAGCGCGATGATCGGCGGGCAGGCCCCGCGGCCCGCGGTCCGCGCCCATTCGCGTATGCGCCGGGTCGCGGCATAGCCGTCGAGTATCGGCATCTGGCAATCCATCAGCACCAGATCGTATGGGTCGTGCGCGAGGTCCACGGAACTGCCGGTGACGGCTTCGACCGCCTCCTTGCCGTCGCCCATCACGCTCACGCGGCAACCGTAACCTTCGAGGAGGGTGACGATGACCTCCTGGTTGACCGGGTTGTCCTCGGCGACCAGCACGTGTGCGGCATAGTGCGCCTCCTCGGCGGCAGGCCGGGTGCCCACCGTCGCGTTCACGACGCGGCCGGCGCATCCCAGCACACGCAGCAGACATTTCTGCAGATCGAGCTGGCGCACCGGTTTCTCGATGTAGGCATCGGCGCCTGCCGTCAGCCACTGCCCGGTGTCCTCGAGATTCGCCACGGCCGTCAGCATGATGATGCGGATGTCGGCTATCGCGGGCGTCGCCTTGATGACGCGCACCAGGTCGACGGCCGAGATGCCGGGCGCCGACTGGTCCAGGATCGCCGCGTCGAACGGGCGGCCGGAAGCCGTCGCCTGTTGCAGGGCCCGGAGCACGTGGTCGCCCTTCGTTACCGCGAGCCCCTTCATGCCCCAGGCCTCGAATTGCATGCGCATGGCCTCGCGCGAGCCGGCGTTGTCGTCGAGGATCAGCAGCCGTGCGCCGCGCAGCGCCTGGACGTCCTCGGTGCAGGGGACCGCCTGGTTGAGCGCCTTGGGCAGGATGAGCGTCGCCGAGAAGGTGGAGCCTTTCCCCGGCGTGCTCGTCACGCCGATCTGGCCGCCCATGAGCCTGACCAGCTGGGCGCAGATTGCAAGCCCGAGTCCGGTGCCGCCGAACTGACGCGTGGTCGAGGAGTCCGCCTGCGAAAAGGCCGTGAACAACCTGGGTATCGCCTCCGGGCCGATCCCGATGCCCGTGTCGCTGACCTCCAGGCGCAAGCTCACGGTATCCGGCTCGTCGCGAAGCGGTACCACACGCGTGACCACCTCGCCGGCAGTCGTGAATTTCACCGCGTTGCCCACCAGATTCACCAGCACCTGCCGCAGGCGGAAGGCGTCTCCCCGCAGGGTCGTGCACAGGTCGGGCGGGCACACCGTGGTCACGGCCAGGCCCTTGCGGTGCGCCTGCTCGGCAAACATGTCGTTGACATCCTCGATGAGCCGGCGAAGATCGAAAATGGAGTCATTCAGCTCGAGTCTGCCAGCCTCGATCTTCGAGAGATCCAGCACGTCGTTGATCAACGCCAGCAACTGCTCACCGCAGAGATTGATGGTCTCGGCAAGGTGGCGCTGCTTGCGATTCAGATCGGTGGCCAGCAGGAGCTCCGTCATGCCCATCACGCCATTCATGGGCGTGCGGATCTCATGGCTCATGTTGGCCAGGAACTCCGACTTCACCTGCACCGCGCGCTCCGCGTCACGCTTGGCGCCGCCGAGCTCCTGTTCGGTGCGCTGATGCGAGCGCACCAGCACATCCAGATCGTGTCGCGCCGCCTTGACCTTGCGCTGCGCGGCCTCCAGCGACCGAACCAGATTGCCGATCTCCCGCTCGCGCCGGGCGGCCTGGGCAAGCAGGTGCAGGGCGCAGACCGCCAGACCCACGACCAGCACCACGAGCGGCATGCCGAGCTGTGTCTGCTGGCTCCAGAGGACTGCCGAAACGACGGCCACCACCGCCGCAGCCGCCAATGCGAGCCGCCAGCCGGAGCCGCCCGCTCCGAGCGGTGCATCGGTGATTCTGCCTTGTTCGATATTCATCGGGGCGTCCTGCCTCCCTCAGCGCGATCCTGATCGTTCGGCCTGCGGACCCGGAGCCGGGCCCCACGCGTTCCGCCGTGCGCCCGCGGCGTTGTGGAATCAGGGGACTTCATCAGAGGCTGCTCCCCGCCGGTGTACTGACGCGTTACGTTCCGGCGTCAGTGCCGGTGCCGGCTGATGTTCGATACCGGCAAGGCATGCGTGGCGGCCAAAAGCAGTCGATAGGCGTACCGGCTGCCCGTGTCCTGCCACTGGTCGTAGACGCGGAGGAGATCGACCATGATCTCGTCCTCATCGAGCGTGCGCATCACCTGCAGCACGTCCATGAGCTCGACGAACTGGCCGGCCAGCCGATGGAAGATCGGATTTGCAGTACGGCGGGCGGCCTCCCGGAAGGCGTAACGGCCGGTGTCGACAAAGTGCCGCACGGGCAGGCCCTGCGCGAGCGCCTGGTCGGGCATCAGGCCGGCGATCACCAGGCAGCGATCTCCCGCGTCTATGAGCCCCTCGGTCGTCAGTGTCTCCGGCGCGCCACCCGCGCACGGCGCCGGCGGATCGCCCGGCCCCTGTCCGCGCCGGGCGAAGCGGAGCAGGAGCATGACGAGATAGCCTTCCAGGTCGTCATCCAGGCACGACTGTACCGATGCCTCCGCGGCGGTGACCAGGGCCCGCCAATGGGCGGTGTCGCGGGTGTGGAGAGCGAGCGAACTCATGGTTCGAAACTCCGGTGGATACCAGATCGTTATCGACGATGGCCGACCTTTCTTGAACGGCGGCCGCGCACGCCCCGGCCGCGTGTGCCGCTGCCGTGCCGTGGCCCGCCGCCGCGGGGTATACTTTGGCCTCCGCAGCGTACGCCATACGCCGTCGCCGCCGCGACCCAGCCTGATGAATCTCACGAATAACAAGGCAAACAGAAATAGTGACCACTGACTTCGACGTAGCCGCACAGGCTGCACACGACAGTTTCCAGGGGCTGATACAGGTCCTGCAGACGTATTGGGCCGGACACGGGTGCGCGATCGAGCAGCCCTACGACATGGAGGTCGGGGCCGGTACCTTCCATCCCTCGACCTTCCTCCGTGCCGTCGGCCCGGAGCCCTGGCGGACGGCGTACGTACAGCCCTCGCGACGCCCGACCGATGGCCGCTACGGCGACAATCCCAATCGCCTGCAGCGCTACTTCCAGTTTCAGGTCAACCTCAAGCCCTCTCCGCTGAATCTTCAGGAGCTCTACCTGCAGTCGCTGCGAGTCATCGGTATCGACCCGCTGGTACACGACATCCGCTTCGTAGAGGACAACTGGGAGTCGCCGACGCTCGGCGCCTGGGGCCTGGGGTGGGAGGTCTGGCTCAACGGCATGGAGATCAGCCAGTTCACCTATTTTCAGCAGGTCGGCGGCCTGAACTGCGATCCGGTGGCCGGGGAACTGACCTATGGCCTGGAGCGCATCGCCATGTATCTGCAGGGCGCAGACAGCGTCTTCGACCTGGTCTGGGTGCGCGGCCCGCAGGGCGTCATCACCTACGGCGACGTCTATCACCAGAATGAGGTCGAGCAGTCCGCCTACAACTTCGATTGCGCGGATACCGCCTCGCTGGCCGAGTGGTTCAACGCCTGCGAGCGGGAATCGCAGCGCCTCATCGACAGGCAGCTGCCCCTGCCCGCCTACGAACAGGTGCTCAAGGCCTCACACACCTTCAACCTGCTCGACGCACGGCGCGCGATCTCGGTCACGGAGCGGCAGCGCTACATCCTGCGCGTGCGCACCCTCGCGCGCGGCTGCGCGGAGGCCTATCTGGCGCGCCGTGAGGCGATGGGATTCCCGCTGCTCAAGGATTCCTCCCGCCAGAACACCGGGGCGTGACCCGGAACACGATCCGCCTCCCCGGAAAACAACTCCTCCCGACACGGACATGGCTGATAAAGACGATTTGCTCATTGAACTGGGTACGGAGGAACTGCCGCCGCGGGCGCTGCGGACGCTGGAGCGCGCGCTGGCCTCCGGGGTCACCGGCGGCCTGGCCGCGGCGGGAATGGCACATGACGAGGCGAGGACCTACGCCACCCCGCGCCGGCTCGCCGTGCTCCTCCGGCAGCTGGACCACGCACAGCCGGACCGCATCGTGCAGCGTCGAGGACCGGCCGTCAGCGCCGCCTACGACAAGCACGGCAACCCGACACCGGCGACCGTCGGGTTCGCGCAATCCTGCGGCGTGGCCGTGGAAAAACTGGAACGGATCAGGACCGACAAGGGCGAGTGGCTGGGCTACCAGGCGCAGGAGCGCGGCAGGTCGATGAGCGAACTGATCCCGGGCATCCTGCAGGCCGCCCTGGAGAAGCTACCCATTCCGAAGCGCATGCGCTGGGGTAGCGGCAGATCGGAGTTCGTGCGTCCTGTGCACTGGGTGGTGCTGCTGTTCGGCAACGAGGTCATCGACGCGGAGGTGCTGGGCGTGCGTAGCAACCGCTACACGCAGGGCCACCGCTTTCATCACCCGGCCCCGATCGAGTTGAGTCACCCGCGTGATTACGAGCAGGCCCTGCGGACGCGCGGCTATGTGATCGCCGATTTCGACGCCCGTCAGGCGCGCATACGCGAACAGGTGGCCGCGGCGGCCGCACAAGAGCATGCCCAGGTGCACGTGGACGCCGACCTCCTCGAGGAGGTCACGGCGCTGTGCGAGTGGCCGGTGGCGATCACCGGAGGCTTCGAGGCGCGCTTTCTCGCACTGCCAACCGAGGTGCTGATCGCCACGATGCAGGAGCACCAGCGCTATTTCCCGCTGTGGGAACGTGCCGGAAAGCTGCTGGCCCGATTCGTCGCCATCGCCAACATCGAGAGTCGCCAACCGCTCGCCGTGCAACAGGGCAACGAACGCGTCATCCGGCCGCGTCTCAGCGATGCGGAATTCTTCTGGAACAAGGACCGCGCCCAGCCGCTGGCAGCGCGCGTGGACGCCCTCGCGTCGGTGATATTCCAGAAGGACCTGGGCACGCTGTACGACAAGACCCATCGTGTCGCAGCGCTCGCGACCGAGATCGCCACCCTCATTGGGGGAAATCTCGAGTGGGCGCATCGCGCTGCCATGCTGTCGCGCTGCGACCTGCTCACCCACATGGTAGGCGAGTTCCCCGAGCTGCAGGGATTGATGGGCCGTTATTACGCGACGCACGACGGCGAGCCGGGCGAGGTGCCGCACGCGCTCGAGGAGATGTACCGCCCGCGCCAGGCCGGTGGCGACCTGCCTACGACCCGCACCGGTGCCGCGCTGGCGATTGCGGACAGGATAGACACGCTGGTCGGCATATTCGGAATCGGCCAACCGCCCACGGGCGAGAAGGATCCTTACGCGCTGCGGCGCGCGGCGCTCGGGGTGCTACGCATCCTGGTCGAGCAGCGCCTGGACCTCGATCTGGAGGACCTGATGCGGCTGGCGGTGCGCCAGTACGCCGGCATGTTTGGCAATCAGGAGCAGTT
Organism: Gammaproteobacteria bacterium; assembly: GCA_022071965.1. Lineage (GTDB taxonomy): Bacteria > Pseudomonadota > Gammaproteobacteria > JAJPIJ01 > JAJPIJ01 > JAJVHZ01. The sequence goes on along the minus strand of JAJVIQ010000005.1, from coordinate 30,626 downwards.
GGTCGCCGACGTGCTGGCCTTCCTGCTCGAGCGCCTGCGCGGCTATTGCCTCGAGAACGGGACCCGGCCCGATGTCTTTGAGGCGGTGCTGGCAACCCGGCCAACGCGGCCGCTGGACTTCGGCGCGCGCCTGCGCGCGGTGAGTGCCTTCAGCCACCTTCCGGCCGCGGACAGCCTGGCGGCCGCCAACAAGCGCATCGCCAACATCCTGAAAAAGACCGGGGAGGCAATCCCGGGGCGCGTCACGCCCAGCCTGCTGGTGGAGCCTGCCGAGCAGGCACTGGACCAGGAGTTGCGGCGCACCGCGGGGATCGTCACGCCGTTGCTGTCCGAGCGCGACTACGCCGAGGCCATGGCGGTTATGGCCGGATTGAGGGAGCCGGTTGACGCATTCTTCGACCATGTGATGGTCATGTGCGACGACGGCGACCTGCGCGGCAACCGGCTGGCAATGCTGCAGGAGTTGCGTACACTGTTTCTGAAGGTGGCCGACATCTCGAGACTGCAGGGCTGAAACCGATGATCGCCGCTCACATGGCGACGCCCCGCCTCTCGCCGTACGGTCCTACCAGCCGTCATAGCCGATGCTGGAGGCGACGGCACAGACCTGGGGCATGATCTTCGACGATGCGGCTGCTCATCCTCGACCGCGATGGCGTGATAAACCAGGACTCCGATGACTTCATCAAGTCACCGGAGGAATGGCATGCGATCCCGGGAAGCCTGGAGGCCATTGCCCGCGCCTCGCGCGCCGGCTGCCGCGTCGTCGTTGCCAGCAATCAGTCCGGCATCGGTCGCGGACTGTTCAGCATGGACACGCTCAACCAGATCCACCAGAAGATGCTGCGGGAGGTTGCCGCCGTGGGCGGCACCATCGAGGCCATCTTCTTCTGTCCCCATCTGCCCGAGGACAACTGCCACTGCCGCAAACCCAGCCCCGGGATGTACGAGGAGATAGGCCGCCGCCTGCGCACGTCGCTGGAAAACGTGCCTATCGTGGTGGACCGGCTCAGCGACATCAAGGCCGCGCGGGCGGTGGGCGCCAAGCCCTACCTGGTGTTGACCGGGCGCGGCCAGAATGCCCTGAAGGAGGCCGACGGCATATACACGGGACCTGCGTACGCAGATCTGAACGCCGTGGTGGAGAAGCTCTTCACCACCGGCTGGCTCGACTAGGACTCAGTCCGCCCATCGAATCCACCGGCCATGCTGGTCTTGCGCGCGCTGCTCTACTATCTCGGCATCGGGCTGGCGGCGGTCGTGATCGCCCCGCTCGCCCTGCTGCTGTGGCCGTTGCCGCTGCGCTGGCGCTATCACTTTGTGACGCTCTGGAACCGCTTCGCATTGTGGTGGCTGGGGATCACCTGCGGCCTGACGCACCGCGTCGCCGGCTGGGAACACGTCCCGACGGATGGCAGCCCCGTCATCATCTTCTGCAAGCATCAATCCGCCTGGGAGACGATCGCCCTGCCGCCGCTGTTCCCGCCGCAGGTGTTGGTATTCAAGCGGGAACTGGTCCTGATCCCCTTCTTCGGGTGGGGCCTGGCGACGCTCAACCCCATCATCCTCGACCGCAGCGCGCGTCATCAGGCCCTGCGCACGCTCATCGAACAGGGCCGCGAGCGGCTCGCGCGCGGCCTTTGGGTAACGCTGTTTCCCGAGGGCACGCGCGTCGCGCCCGGGAGCAAGGGTCGCTACAACGCCGGCGGCGCCATGCTCGCGGCCGAGACCGGGATCCCGGTGCTGCCCGTCGCCCACAACGCCGGCGTGTTCTGGCCGCCCCGCGCGTTCGCCAAGCGTCCCGGCACCATCGATATGGTCATCGGTCCCCGGATAAGCACGGCAGGACGTGACGCCCGCGACATCATGCGCGAAGCGGAATCGTGGATCGAGGAGCAGTCCAACCGTCTGCTCGCCGAACGCGCCTGCCAGCCGATCGAGCCGCGGAAATTCCCTTAGCCAGCCGGCTCGCACATGTCCGCCGCGAGCGCACGACCACAATTGCGCGTGCTCGCCGCCAATCACGACGCGGACTGGAAGAGGCTCTCCATGTCGATGACGTTGCCGGAGAGCGCGGCGTCGTAGCCGGGCAACGCCGCGATCCGCCGGCGATATTCGTCGCTGCGCAGAAGCTCGCGCAACCGCGCAATCTCCGCGGTCCGCAGCCGCTCCCGGCGCAGGACGAAGAGGTAATTCTCCTGTACCAGCGGGATGAAGGAGAGGCCCAACTGCGCAGCCGCCGCACGGATCCCGAAGCCCGCGTCCGCGGCGCCGCTCGCGACGATCGCCGCCACCGCCATGTGCGTGAACTCCTCGTTGCCGTAGCCGCGGATCTTGTGAGCGTCGACACCGGCATCGGCAAGTATCGCGTCGACGATGAGCCGCGTTCCGGAGCCAGGCTGCCGGTTGACCATGACGATGCCCTTGCGCAGGAGATCCTTCACGCGCGCAATCTTCCTGGGATTGCCCGGCGCCGTCATCATTCCCTGGTCGCGGCGCACGACATGGACGAGGACATCCTCGGCGGGATCGAGCAGACGCCGGAACCGCGGCCCCAGCTCCGCGCCGAGGCGTCCCTCCGGCAGATGGAACCCGGCGATGTCGCACTTGCCATTGCGATAGACCCGCAGGCTGTCGAGGCTGCCGCGGAACTGCAGGTCGATCGCACCGGCATCCATCGCATTGAGCATGTCACGGAGTATGGCGATGGCCAGCCCGTGGCTCGCGTGTGCGCGCAACGGCGGGACCTCCTTGGTCCGCATCATGCCGCGGATCTCCGCATCGATCTCGGAGGCGAGGCTCTCCAGCATGGGCCCGAGGCGCGCATTCACCTTGCGCTGCGCCCACAAGAGCTTCGCGCCCATGGCGGTCAGCTTGGTGCCGCGGCCGCGCTGCAGCTCCGCCAGCGGGTGACCAATCCGCGCCGACCACTTGCGGATGAGCTCCCAGGCATAGCGGTAGGAGATCCCCAGCGTCCTGCTGGCAACCAGCAGCGATCCGCTGCCCTCGATCTCCTGCAGGAGGTTGAACAGATCCGGTTCTATCTGCAGTGCATCCCTGCCCTGAAGCTTCCACCGCACTTCGAATCCTATGCTCAATGTCGTCTCCCAGGCGGATCGGCGGTTGAATCGCGAGGTCAATACGCCGGCGTCGCGGCGTTCGGGAAGAAAAGGGCCTGACCGTCGACGGTGAACGATCCGATCAGCGCCTGTCCCTCCGCGGAGACCAGCCAATCGGCGAACTGGCGCGCCTCTTCCACCTTGACCGCTGGATGCAGCGCCGGATTGATCTCGATGACCGCGTACTGATTGAAGAGCCGCGGATCTCCGTCGACGAGGAGCTCGAGGTTGCCGCGATTGCGGAAGGTGGCCCAGGTGGCGCGATCGGTCAGCGTATAGGCCTGCAGGCCGACCGCGGTGTTCAGCGTGGCGCCCATGCCGGCACCAACCTCCTTGTACCAACCCCCGGTGGCCGATTTCGTGTCTATGCCCGCAGTCTCCCACAAGCGCAGTTCCTCGCGATTCGTACCGCTGTCGTCGCCGCGCGATGCGAAGTTCGCTCCGGCGGCGGCGATCCTGCGAAACGCGGCCCCGGCGTCCGTCAGTCCGCGCACCGCCGCTGGGTCGCTGGCGGGACCGACGATGACATAGTCGTTGTACATGAACTCGCGGCGATTGACGCCGTGCCCATCGCTCATGAACCGCATCTCGCCGGCCTTGTCGTGCACGAGCAGCACGTCGGCGTCTCCATTCGCGGCCAGCCTTAACGCCTGTCCGGTGCCGACGGCGATGACCCGAACCTCGATCCCGGTCTTGCGCGTGAACGCGGGCAACAGGTAGTCGAACAGTCCCGAGTTCTGCGTGGAAGTGGTCGAGGCGAGCGTGATGAAGCGACCGGCAGGATGTACGAGCGCCGGAACGATCGCGATCATCAGCGGCAGGAGCAGTCGAACCCTATTGAGAAACCCTCTCACCGTGTAATCCTCCGGGCCGGAATACAATTACCAGAGCAGCTCTCCGTGCAGGAAGGCGCGCGCTGCGTCGTGCTCAGGCTCCGCGAAAAACTCCGCGGCCGGCCGCCGTTCCACCAAGCGCCCGCCGTGCAGGAAGACAATCTCCTCGGCGAGACGACGTGCCTGTCCGAGATCGTGCGTCGTCATGACGATCTTCGTACCCCCGAGCGCAATACCGGCGATGGCCTCCTCGACCGCCCGCGTGGCCGCGGGATCGAGGTTGGCGGTCGGTTCATCGAGAAACAGGACCTCGGGATTCAGCGCCCAGGCCCGCGCCAGCGCCACGCGCTGCTGCTCGCCCCCCGACAGCACGCCTGCAGGGCGTTCTGCAAGCCCCGCCAGGCCCGTCACTTCCAGCGCCGTCCACGCCCGACTGGTTCGCAACGCCTTGGGCAGCCGCCGCACCGCGAGAGCATAATCGACGTTGGCGAAGACCGATCGGCGAAGCAGCATCGGCCGCTGAAAGACCATGGCCTGCCGTACACGCGCCTCACGCGCCCCCGGGCCCATCCACTCGACCGTTCCCGAGCTCGGGCTGATCAGGCCGTGACAGATCCGCAGCAGCAGGCTCTTGCCAGCGCCATTTGGCCCGAGCATCACGGTACGGACGCCCGCCGCCAATACGAGATTGATCCGGTCCAGCAGCACCCGCCCGCCTGCACTGAAGCAGAGATCGCGCAGCACGAGAGGCTGAATCGACGGTCCTCCCGCCGGTATCGCTATCTGGTCTTCAATCGCCGGCCTGGCCATGCATCACGCTCCCGAGTAGCGCCTGGCAATGCCGCTGGTGAGATAGACCAGCGCATTGACGAGCAGCGACACCGCAATAAGGATCACCCCTAGCCCAAGGGCCAGGGCGAGGTTGCCCTTGGAAGTCTCCAGGGCGATCGCCGTGGTCATGACGCGGGTGTGGTGCGCGATATTCCCGCCGACGATCAGCACGGCGCCTACCTCTGCGATCGCCCGCCCGAACCCGGCCAGCACGGCGGTCAACAAGCGATATCGTGCCTCCCGGATGAGCGTCAGCACGGCGCGCGCGGTGCCCACGCCGAGGGAGCGCAACTGCTCGCTCAACTCCAACCACAAGTCCTCGATCACGGCGCGGCTGAGCGCCGTGACGATCGGCGCAATCAGGATGGTCTGCGCGACAATCATCGCCGGCGCCGTGAACAGGATTCCCCAGCCCCCGAGCGGCCCGGATCGGGACAGCAGCAGGTATACGCAAAGGCCGACGACAACGGGCGGCAGGCCCATCATCGCATTGACGGTGACGACGAGGCCCCGGCGCCCCGGGAACCTGAACACGGCCAGCGCCGCGCCAGCCGGTATGCCGATCAGTGCCGCGATGCTTACGGCCGACACGCTGACCTGCAACGACAACTGCACGATCTCGATCAGTTCCGGATCCGCGCGCGCCACCAGATCGACCGCCGAGGCGAACGCCTGCGACATCTCACGCATCGATCATCCTATTATGATCATTCACGCATATCTGCGCATGCACGAGCCAATGCTAACCTACTCTGCGGGTCGCCGCATAAATGCAGCATCATGCCGGATCGACGCACCGCGGCCGCCTCGCGGCTGTTCCAGGTGTGCCGCCTCGTGGCTGCAGGCACTCATGGGCCGGGTCTGTTTCCGCATCGACACCCCACGGCCCACGGCGTGACCCCGTGCGGGCCGTCATGCGGCGAGTGAGGGCGCGAGGAGACGACGGGCGGATCCCCGCGGAGTCCCTCGGGCAACGCGCCGGCCACTCTCGTGCTGAGACACGGCCAACAAGGGAGTGCCGGGCTGGCACTGCGCCTTCCCCGACCTCCTGTCCGTGCCATCGGCACAGGGTATCTGGAGGCTTTCCTGCTATCTGCTGCCCCGGGGCCGCGTCATCCCGCCCGTCGCATAGGGTGCTTGCCTGCCCGGATCTCCTTGGCGGATGATGCCTCTCGGGTTCAACCGGGGGGGCGTGGCCATGAAGATCAGCGCGCGCAATGTCTTGAAGGGCAAGGTCAAGGCCGTCGTGCACGGCGAGGTCAACAGCGAAGTCACCATAGAGCTGCAGGGGGGAGCGGAGCTGGTGTCGATGATCACCAAGGCCTCCGCGGATCACCTCGCGGTGAAGAACGGCAGGAAGGTGATGGCCGTCATCAAGGCCTCCAACGTCATGCTGGCGACCGAATAGACGGCCAGGCACGCTTCGCGGGCCGGACCGGGAGATGCCCGCGACCGAGCCGTCAGCGGCGATCGGGACGGGTACGCAACCGCGTCGACTCCGCCGCTGACGCCGGTGACGGGGAGCCCGCATCCGGCCGCCAGTTCAGCGGTTGTTACTGCTCGGTCAGCCGGTATTTCGTGAGCATCGCCGCCAGCTCGCCGGAGCCCCTCAGCTCGCCGATGGTCTCATTGACGGCCGCGAGCAGGTCGTCGTCGCCCTTGCGTACCGCCACGGCGTATTCCTCGTGCGACAGCAGCGGTGAGCGCCGAAAATCGGAACGGCCGGCGGCGATGAAGGCATCGAGGTTGGCGTGCATGGCCACCATACCGGCCGCCTGCCCTGACTCGATCATCCCGATGCCGTCGTCGAACCGGGAGACATGCTCGATATTGACCTTCACGCCCTGCGCCACGGCCAGCGACTGCAGCTCGCCACCGGGGTCGTGTGACTTCTCCTCCATGGCGACTATTGTCTCGCCATCGAGATCCGCGAGCGTCCGAATCGGGGCCCCCGATTTTTGCAGCACGGCAAGCCCGCCCGAATAATAGGGCATGGAGAAGTCGACCAGGGCGCGGTTCTCTTCGTCCACACGGAACATCGAGATGCCGATGTCGACTTTGCCTTCGGCGACGGCCGCCAGCCGGTAGCGCCGCTTGAAGACCTGCAGGTCGAGCTTCTTTTCGTCGCCCAGGATGCGCTTGGCGATGTGGCCGGCCAGTTCGATCTCGAAATTGCGCTTCTGGAAATGGGCGGGATCGTTGTGCTCGGTGCGCGTGACCGCGCCCTCGTTCTTGACGCTGACCCGCAGCACGTCGCGCGCCCGGATCTCCTCCAGCTTGCCGCCGGCAAGAACCGACATTGGCATGACACTCAACAGCAGCGCCATGAGGGATGTTTGCCTACTCATGGGATCCGCCCGGTGGCGACTCAGATACTTGGTCGTATGCGGTCAGCCATGCGACTTCCAGAAAAGGCACGGGCTGGTGCGCCAATTGGCAAACCAGCCCGGTGCCCCAGCCATTAAATAGGATTAGCTACGCCGATGACGACTCAAGAGCAGCGGCAACAGCGCTGACCCGAGCAGCCAGGCTGCCGGTGGCAACGGCACGACTGTTCCGGTCAACGTGAAGTTGTCAATGCGCCAAGCCCCCACCCCTGTCGGATCGGATATGGAAAAATACACGTTATAGGTGCCGCTGAGTCCCGTGAGACTCAGCAACGTCGACGGGGAAGTCCACGTCGAGCCACCAGATATCGCGCCACTATTTATAAGTGAGAAATCCACACCAATGGTGTCCGGGTCATCGAGCGCGAGACTGAAGGCCTGAAAGGGTCTCGCAGCACCGCCACCCGTACCTGCGCCACCAGATCGTTCATTGAAGCTCACGCCATCCAGCGCAAGTATGCGGCCTGGCGCTATCGTGAACGTAAAGCCCAGCCGAGTCGTTGTATCCCAACCTTCAAGTTGCATTGCTGCTCCGGGATTGCCGGCGGAGTCGAACCGCAGGTTTGTTCCTGCGCCGGAGAACGCCCACGCTTGCGCTCCAGCGGTGACAGCATCCACGTCTGTAATCGAAATATCGCCCGCCAAAGTCGAGGCGACATTCTGGTAAGGAGCGCCCCCAACGTTCGTATCGGTTCCAAAATTGAACCCAACAACCGTCGCCCCCACGGCAATGGGCGCCTGGCAGAGGAGTGCGGCAGCCGCAAAGCAAGCGTAGTTCTTCATTTCCTCGACTCCTTATATCTCCACAATTTTCAGATATCATGCGCCGCCGATATTTTGGCTTTGTTCTACGAGGTTACAGGCATATATTAATGTGACTTGTAGCGCCGCGATTTCTGGTGCATGCTACCCCGGCTACGGGTGACCAAGTCAATATGAGACGACTTGCATATGCACAATCACGAACCTGATGCGCAGGCCGGAGAAACGGCATGGAGCTGGCAGGCACCGAGTCGCGATCCCATCTACTGATCGGCATCGACGACACCGACAACCTCGATAGCCGGGGCACGGGCTTCCGCGCGCGTGAGCTGGGCGCGCAGCTCACTGAGCTCGGGCTGGCAACGCTGAAGAGCGTCACCCGCCACCAGCTGTTCGTCAGCCCCGACATCCCCTACACCTCACACAACAGCGCCGCCTGCCTGGAGTTCGTTGCCGATACCGGGCGGATCGATGACATCCGGGCGTACTGCCGTGACTACCTCGAGCGCGAGAGCGCGCCCGGATCCGACGCCGGCCTCTGCATCGCCTCGCCGGAGCAGGTGAACGGCCGCGTGACCGCCTACGCCGAGAGCGCGAAGCAGACCGTGCTCACCATGGACCACTGCTACGACACGGCGCGCGCGGAAGGCATCTACGTGGAGGGCCTCACCGGCACGCGCCAGGGCGTCATTGGCTCGCTGGCCGCCGTAGGGCTTCATCATGGCGGCAACGACGGCCGCTTCCTGTGGCTGCGCGGCCTGCGCGAGCTCGAGCCGGGCGTTTATTCGATCGAACAGCTGCGCAGGCTGGTCGACATCGACGACTACCGCTCGCTGCACGGCGATCTGCTGGCCGACGAGGACACTCGCATAGGAATCACGGAATGGGCCAAGCCCATCCTCAGGCAGGGACGCTCCGTACTGCTGGTCGAATCAGAGGGCAAACACTATGAAGACCGAGGCTGCCGCTGGTGCGTGGTCGGAAAAGAAGTCATCAAGCAATATTGAAGCCGGCGCCGGCGCGGCGCAGACGAGGCAGCTCCTGCTCCTCATCGGGCTGGGGGCGGCGATCCCCGTCCTGCACGCGCTGCTGCACTGGCCGCTGAGGCTGCCCGGCCATCACGGCCTGGAATACATGGCGCTCATGATGTTCGGGCGAACCGTCGTCAGCCATCGCTGGGCGGCGCTCACCATTGCCGCCAGCGCCGCCGCGACCTCCTTCATCCCCGTCTTCGGCTTCAACGAGCTCGGCATGCGCTTCAGCTTCCTGCTCGCCGGCGTCACGGTCGATCTCCTCTACCGTTACGTGCCATGGCGCAACCCGGTCGTGCTCGCCGCGATGTCGGCGCTGGCACACGCGACCAAGCCGCTGTGGAAGTGGGTGGCCGCGAGCGGCTGGAACCTGAAGTTCGGCTCAATGGCCTCGGGTTTGGGATTTCCACTGATGACGCATCTGTGCTTCGGCTTCGTGGGCGGCATGATCGGCGTGCTGCTCGGCAGGGCGACGAACCGCATGCTGAAGAGGGCGTAGGGTATCGCCCGCCCTCGCCCAGCTGGCATGAGTATCGTATGCAACTAGCCGCGAATCACCGATGGATCCCGCTCGCCTGCGTGGGGGCGCTGGCCGCCGGTACCGGTTCGGCCAGCTCACAGGAGGTCGACTCGCAGCCCTATGAACTGGGCGAGATCGTGGTCTCGGGCGCACAGCCGGTTGTCGAGCAGGCCGGCTCGGTGCGCGAATTGTCGAGCGAGGACCTGCAGCGTCGCGGATCGAGGACGCTCGACGAAGCGATCGAGCTCGAACCAGGCGTAAACATCTCGACTCGGGCCGATGGCACTCCGCGCATCGACGTGCGCGGGCGCCGTACACGCCACGTCAAGCTGCTCATCAACGGCGTGCCCTTCAACAACGCCGCCGACGGCCAGTTCGACCCGACCCTGATCCCCACCGAGCAGATCGCGCGCATTAAGATCACCAGCGGGCTGCAGTCCCAGCTCTATGGCGACAACGGTCTCGGCGCCGTCATCAACATCGTCACCAAGCAGGCCGTCGAGGGCAGGCACGCCAACCTGCTGACGGAGGTCGGCAACGGCAACGCCCGGCGGGTCTTCGCCACGTTCACGGGCGCGAACAAGGAGTTCGGACTGCTGGTCAGCGCCGGGCACCAGGCGCGCGACGGATACGATCTGGCCGATGAGTTCCGCGCCACGCTGCTGGAGGGTGGCGGCCTGCGCGAGAACAGCGATCGGCGCCGGGAGACGCTCTACGCGAATGCCACCTATACGCCGCGCAACGATCTGGATATTGGGCTCACCTTCAACTTCGTCGATGGCGATCACGGCGTGCCCTCGAGCGTTTTCGACGATACCAGCGATCCGTTCGTCAATCCGCCGCGCAACGAGCGTGTCGACGAGGAGCGCGCGTACTACGCGCAGGTCAGCGCCGACTACTCGCCCGAGGGAAACTGGTCGCACCGCGGCTGGGCCTACGTCAGCCAGTTCAACGAGGTTACCAACCGCTATACGGACGGCACGCTCCGCACCTACAACGACCCTACGGTTTACGGGACCTTCTCCAACGATGCCGACTCGCGCATCGTCGGCGCGCACGCACAGAGCGAGTACCGCGATCCCTGGGGCGGAACGTTGTCGTTCATGGTCGAGGGGCGGGAGGAACGCCTGGCCGAGGAGTGCGCCGTGCGGGACGTACCACGGCTGGTGGCGCCTGTGGATCCGACACCCGGTCCGGCGCCTGCCCCCACGACCGCGACGATCGAATACACCTACACGACCACCAATCTCGCGGGCGACACGACTGCCGCGGGAACCAATGCCCCGGTCGCGCGGCTGGTGATGACCGACCGGCCGGGAGGTGGCGTGGATTTCAGCCTGACCAACCTCGCGGGAACGAACTTCGGATCCAACGACTTTCTCTCGCGTCTCTTTCTCAGCGTCGATCCGGCCGTCGACACCAGCACCTGGGGGTTCAGCAACGCCGCCAACAGCCAGGCGAGCCTCGGCGGCGTCACCTTCGGGACCAACAACGAGGTCGTCGACGCGTACCTCTATCCGATACGCGTGAATTTCCAGCGGCCCGGCGGCGCGGGCGGGACCGCCGACCCGCTGTTGGAAGGCGAGACCGCCCGCTTCCTGTTCTCCGAAGGCAGCGTCGCGGATCTGATATCGACGCCGATAGCGCGCGCCGGCGGCGGCGCGCCGGACATGTACTCCGCGATCGGATTCCGCGGCGCGGATGCCGCCGGCTTCTGGGGCGTGTCCAGCATCGACCTCACCGGCCAGGGACCGACGCCGCGCGTCAATGTGCAGGCGCCGGCGGTGGCGCTGGCCGGCAGCGGCGAACCGCCTTTCACGCCTTCGCCGCCGACGGCCGCCTCGTGCGAAGGCGGCGGCGGCGGCGACGATGCGACACCCGTCGGTCCGATTCCCGGCTTCGTGTTCGATGTCCGCAATCTGGAACAGGAGAACGCCATCCAGGTCGTCTCGGCCGCCACGGAGTACGGCATCGAGCCCATCCCCGGCTGGGGTGGCACCCTGGGCGTGGGGCATCATTGGCTGTTGCGCGAGGAGGAGGAGGCCTCCGGCGCCTTCACCTTCGGCATCGGCGCCTACCACGATTTCAGCGATGCCACGCGCATCCGCGCAGGCGTGAGCCGCAAGGTTCGGCCGCCGTCCGTCTCGCAGCTCTACAGCTTCCGCGGCGGCAACCCCGATCTCGACTTCGAGCGCACGCTCGGCTACGAGATCGGCTTCCGCCAGCATGTCGGTCCGCGCCTGACCGCCAATATCGTCGCCTTCCATGACGATGTTTCCGATCTCATACAGCGGGACCGCAGCACCGGCCTGCAGGAGAACTTCGAGGAGGTGCGTTTCCGGGGTGTGGAGCTCACCGCGGACGCGACCCCCTTCGACCGCCTTGCGCTGCAGTTCAACTACAGCCTGGTGGACAGCCTGGATCTCTCGCCGGGCACGATGCGCGAGGAGATACAGAACGTCCCCGGCGACACCGTCAGCGTGAAGGCCAGTTATGACTGCTGCGCCGGCTGGAGCGCAAACCTGTCATGGCTGTTCGTCTCCGATGAATTCTTCTATGCGCGCGGCGGCTCGGCGCTCAAGGCCGGGCGCGATCCTTACGCCCTGCTCAACCTCAAGCTGGAACGCACGTTCTTCAGTGATCAGGCCGCCCTTTTCGTCGGCGCCGACAACGTACTCGATGAGGACTACGAGGAGAGCTACGGCTTCCCGCAGGCGGGCCGATTCATCTTCGGCGGCATGAAGGTGCGACTCTGACGGGAGATCGAGAGTCGATCGCGGCGCCCGGACGCCCCGTCCGAACAATCAATGAGCCCGCCGCACCACTGCGATGAGGGGATGATCCTTCGTCATCGCGCCGAGCACTACGCGGTCGAATCGATCGGTCAGCGCAAGGGCCTGTTCGGCAGCCTGCCGCGCCAGCCGCTCGCGCCCGGGGTCATCCACCATGTTGATGAGCGGCACGACCTCGCTATCGCGCGTATTTCTGAGCAGGCCATCGGGACTGCTGAGCAGGCGGGCCAGATGTTCCGCCGCGATTGGTTCACCGATGCCGGCGCCGGTCACCGCCGCCACGCGCTCCGGGCGATGCGCAATCTTTCCGCTCAGAGGCCGCCCTATCGTGCGCGCCGAAACGACCGGCACGACGACGGTCGAACAGGCCGCGATCGGCGGTTCGTGTTCCGCCGGCGCCTTGATCAGCCTTCCTCTCGCGCCATCGGCCTTGACCACGCAAACATCGAAGCCGCCCTCGACGTAAAGCCGTTGCAGATCCTCGTCGGAGACGCCGGCATGGCGACCGGGCAGATCGCAGTTCTTCGCGAATGCCACGACGCGGGCGTCGCGCAGCGCAACGACGCGCGCGTGCAGGTCCTCGCCGCCGCCCAGCACCGAGGCGTCGCGGTAGCGGCGGGGAAACCGCTCGATATGGGCCGTCGCCGTAATGCCCACCCGCCCGGGATGGGCATCGGCGATACGGAACATCGCGGACTTCTTGCCGCCGGCACCGACGAAACTGACAATCCCGCTGCGCGCCTGCAACGCGTCGATGAGCTCGGCTGCGGGAGTGCGGCTAATGTGAGCTGATTGCATATGCTTCAGAATGCCTATGACCCGTTTCGGGACATCCCGCGCCCATTACGTGTAGCATTCTGCACCATTTGTTTCATTCTGAAACATCTGCATTGCCGTTCCTATTGAATAGTTTTTCAAATGACCAATACTGCGTACCATTGCGCCAGCATTCATTGTTGACGCAGGCATCATCAATACGCGTCCAACAGCGACAACCTTACCTCAAATCAAGGCAAGCTCGTTCGACGCCGACGATGCTCCGCCCGGGCGTCTGCGGCGAGGTCCGTCGCAATCGCGCGCTGACACGACACATGGCGTGTCCCGAACGGGAGCGCGGTTCGCGATTCTACCCGCTTACGCCAGTGCAGACCCATTTCGGCGCGGACACACCATTCATTGACGTACGCAGGAGGTTACATGAGCGCAGCAGCAGAAGATCTTTCCCAGACCACGAAGGGTTACGGCCTCCCGGGCAGCCCGGGGGCACGGGTTCAGTTCAAGGCCAAGTACGACAACTTCATCGGCGGCAAGTGGGTTGCGCCGTCGAAGGGTCAGTATTTCGAGAACATCACGCCGATCACCGGCAAGGTGTTCTGCAAGGTTGCCCGCTCGACCGAGGAGGACGTCAGCCTCGCGCTCGATGCCGCGCACGCGGCCGCCGAGAAGTGGGGCCGCACCTCGCCCACCGAACGGGCCAACGTCCTGCTCAAGATCGCCGATCGGATTGAGCAGAACCTCGAGAAGGTCGCCTATGCCGAGACCGTCGACAACGGCAAGCCGATCCGTGAGACGCTGGCCGCCGACATTCCGCTGGCGATCGATCACTTCCGCTATTTCGCCGCCTGCATACGCGCGCAGGAAGGCAGCATCTGCGAGATCGACGACAACACGGTCGCCTATCACTTCCACGAGCCGCTGGGCGTGGTCGGCCAGATCATCCCATGGAACTTCCCAATCCTGATGGCCGCCTGGAAGCTCGCGCCGGCGCTGGCTGCCGGCAATTGCGTGGTAATCAAGCCCGCCGAGCAGACACCCGTGGGCATATTGGTACTGATGGAACTGATCGCCGACCTGCTGCCGCCGGGCGTGCTCAACGTCGTCAATGGCTTCGGCCTGGAGGCCGGCAAGCCGCTCGCGTCGAGCAGCCGCATCGCGAAGATCGCCTTCACCGGCGAGACCACCACCGGACGGCTGATCATGCAGTACGCCAGCCAGAACATCATCCCGGTCACCCTGGAGCTGGGCGGCAAGTCGCCGAACATTTTCTTCAGCGACGTCTGCGCCGCGGACGATGACTTCTTCGACAAGGCCATCGAGGGCTTCGTGATGTTCGCGCTCAACCAGGGCGAGGTCTGCACCGCGCCGTCCCGCGCCCTGATCCAGGAGTCCATCTACGAGAAGTTCATGGATCGCGCGCTGGCGCGCGTGAAGGCGATCAAGCAGGGCAGCCCGCTCGATCCGTCGACCATGATCGGCGCGCAGGCCTCGCAGGAGCAGGTCGAGAAGATCCTCTCCTACATCGACATCGGCAAGCAGGAAGGCGCGCAATGCCTGACCGGCGGCACCCGTCCGAAGCTCGGCGGCGACCTGGCCGACGGCTACTACGTCACGCCGACCGTGTTCAAGGGTCACAACAAGATGCGTATCTTCCAGGAGGAGATCTTCGGTCCGGTACTCTCGGTCACCACCTTCAAGGATGACGCCGAGGCGCTCGCCATCGCCAACGATACGCTCTACGGACTTGGCTCCGGCGTGTGGACCCGCGACGGCAGCCGCGCCTACCGCTTCGGCCGCAACATCAAGGCGGGTCGCGTGTGGACCAACTGTTATCACCTTTACCCGGCGCACGCGGCGTTCGGTGGCTACAAGCAGTCGGGCATCGGGCGCGAGACGCACAAGATGATGCTCGATCACTACCAGCAGACGAAGAACATGCTGGTGAGCTACAGCCCGAAAGCGCTCGGCTTCTTCTGATACGCCCGACAGGAGCGCATACCGGGGGCGGGCTGCGCGAAAGCGCACCCCGCCTTTTTTTCAGGAGGGTAGAACCATGGTGGAACGTGTTGTCACGACTGCTCCCGCGCTCGAGCTCATCAGGATCCTCGAAGGCAAATACGGCAAGCTCATGTTCCATCAGTCGGGGGGCTGCTGCGACGGCAGTTCGCCGATGTGTTATCCCCTGGGCGAGTTCCAGGTAGGCGATGCCGACGTGCGGCTGGGAGAGATCGGCGGCTGCCCCTTCTACATCAGCAAGTCCCAGTACGAATACTGGAAGCACACGCAACTCATCATCGACGTGGTCGACGGGCGCGGCGGCATGTTCTCGCTGGAAGGTCCCGAGGGCAGGCGCTTCCTCACGCGCTCGCGCCTGTACACGGACGAGGAATGGAGCGAGCTCGGGGAAACCAATCCGCTCCCGATGTCCGCCGTCACCTGTGCGCCCGCCGTCGTGGACATCAGCGTCCGAAACAAGTAAACACGGTGCGGCTGCCGGCGCTGTCCGGTTGTTCGGCAAGATGCAAGAGGATGCGGACGGCTGGGCACTCACGGCCTCGATACGCGGGCAGATCACTTTCGCGCAGGCTCTGCGCGGAGCGGGTCCCGCCGGCATGCCCGACCCCTACGCAGCCGTGGTACCCGGCGTCGCGGACCCGTGGTGACGGGCGGGCCGTGGGCAACGCGGCTACCCCTGAGAACTGCAACGTTCGATACGGAACGGGGAGGATGTGCCGGCGTGTCTGCCGACAGAGGCAGGGGAAATCTTCTCAAACCGCGCTGCGTGGCTCCGGAGCGGTCAAAAGTCTCAGGGCCTCGCGTACGACCTCATCGAGATCGCTGCCATCCTGCCTCAGGTACTCGAGGATCTGTTCACGCATGCGCGGATCCCAGAAGCGTTGTATATGGTGGGTAATGCCTCGTACGGCATCCTCTCGATTGGGCTCGGCCTTGAAGAAATCGCCGATGTCATTGGCCATCTTCACGAGACGTTCTATGTGCATGACTCAGGATCGCTCCTCATTTGTGCCCACACGCTCCGGGTGACTGTACAGGACGAGGTCGTTACCTCGCACGAAGCCGGCCAGCGTCAGATTTGTGTCCCGAGCCATACGTACGGCAAGTGCCGTCGGCGCAGATACGGCAGCGAGCAATGTCATGCCCACGGTCGCTGCTTTCACGACCATCTCGTAGCTCGCTCTGCTGGTGATGACGCAGAAGCCGTCATTGGCATTGAACCCCGTTCGCGCAAGGTGGCCGATGAGCTTGTCCAGCGCGTTGTGCCTGCCGACGTCCTCGCGCACGTGCAGCACTCTGCCATCGACATCGGCCCAGCCGGCGGCATGAACGGCTCCCGTCTGCTGGTTGAAGGCCTGGCAGCAGCACAGGTCCCGATGCGCGCGGGCAATTGCACCGCTCGCAACGGCGACGCCCGCGCCGATCTTCCCGGGCGTGCGCACTGCATCCGCGAGATTCCGCACGCCGCACAATCCGCAGCCGGTCCGTGAGGTCAGGTTACGCTGGCGCGCCAGCAGCGCTTCGGCGCAATCCCGGGGCACGGTGCAGTTTGCGACGAGGCCTTCGGGATGGCGATCCACGCGCACGTTCAGCAATTGATGAGAGCTCGAGAGTATCCCCTCCGTCAGGCAGAAGCCGAGGACGAAATCCGGAATGTCCCGGGGGCTCAGCATCATCACGGAATAGGGCTCGTCGTTCAGCATCATGCAGACCGGGACCTCCTCCGCGACAAAGCCCTGGACCCGTTCGACTCGACCCGCGTGGCGGCGCTCGACTTCGAGCGTCACCACGGGGCCGTAAGGCAGTGGGGTGCCGGCGGAGTTGGTGCTGGGCTGCCGTTCAGCCTGAGACGGCATTCCGCTGTTCCAGCAGGTGCATCTGCCGATCGGAGAACTCGCGATGCCGCTGCTGCCACTCCGAGGGCTGGCTGACCCTGGTTACCTGCACCGCCGTGACCTTGTACTCCGGACAGTTGGTGGCCCAGTCTGAGTTGTCGGTCGTGATGACGTTGGCGCCCGATTCCGGGAAATGGAATGTCGTGTAGACCACACCCGGCTGAACACGCTCGGTAAGGGTCGCCCGCAGGACGGTTTCTCCGGCGCGGCTCTCGATACCAGCCCAATCGCCGTCAAGTATGCCCCGCACCTCGGCGTCGTGCGGGTGGATCTCCAGTCGGTCCTCGGGATGCCACATCGAGTTCGACGTGCGGCGAGTCTGCGCGCCTACGTTGTACTGAGACAGAATGCGGCCGGTGGTGAGGATGAGCGGGAAGCGGCTGTTGGTGCGCTCATGGCTCTGTACGTACTCCGTCAGCAGGAAACGTCCCTTGCCGCGCACGAATTCCTCCACGTGCATGGTCGGCGTACCCTGCGGATGGCTATCATTGCAGGGCCACTGGACGCTGCCGAGGTCCTCCAGTTTCGCGAAACTCACGCCCTTGAAAGTGGGCGTAAGGGCGGCGATCTCATCCATGATCTGAGACGGATGCGTGTAGTCCATCCGGTAGCCGAGTGCGTTCGACAGCATGACCGTGACCTCCCAGTCTTCCTTGCCGGCGAGCGGTGGCATCACCCGGCGCACCGGCGATACGCGGCGCTCGGAGTTGGTGAAGGTACCGTTTTTCTCCAGGAACGAGGATCCCGGCAGGAACACGTGTGCAAACTTCGCCGTCTCGCTCAGGAACAGCTCCTGTACCACTACGCACTCCATTGCCTCGAGCGCCGCTGTCACATGTTGAGTATCCGGATCGGACTGCGCAATGTCCTCGCCCTGAACGTAAAGTCCCTTGAAACTTCCGTCCAACGCTGCCTCGAACATGTTGGGTATCCGCAGACCGGGCTCGGATTCCAGCGTGACTCCCCAGGCGCGCTCGAACAGCGCGCGGGTGGCTTGATCGGCAACGTGGCGATACCCGGGGAACTCGTGCGGGAAGGAGCCCATGTCGCACGACCCCTGGACGTTGTTCTGGCCGCGCAGCGGATTCACTCCGACGCCCTCGCGCCCAACATTGCCGGTGCACATCGCGAGATTGGCGATGCCGATGACAGCGGTGGACCCCTGGCTGTGCTCGGTCACGCCGAGGCCGTAGTAAATGGCGGCGTTGCCGCCGGTGGCATACAGCCGCGCAGCGCCGCGAACGAGCTCGGCGGGCACGCCGGTGACGGCCTCGGTGGCCTCCGGGGAGTGACGTTGCTCGGCGACAAAGGCCTTCCACTTGCGGTACGAATTGACGTCGCACCGGGCCTCGACAAAATCCTCGCGGCATAGCCCCTCCGTTACGATCACATGCGCCAGCGCGGTGATCAGCGCCACGTTGGTGCCCGGCTTCAGCTTCAAGTGGTAGTCTGCGGCGATGTGGGGGGCACGTACCAGCTCGATCGTGCGTGGATCAGCCACAATGAGCTTCGTCCCCTCACGAAGCCGCTGCTTCATCCTCGAGGCGAACACGGGGTGCCCATCGGTGGGATTGGCGCCGATTACCATGACGACATCAGCCTTCTCCACCGAATCGAAAGTCTGCGTTCCGGCGGACTCACCCAGCGTCTGCTTCAAGCCGTAACCCGTGGGCGAATGGCACACACGGGCGCAGGTATCGACATTGTTGTTTCCAAAAGCTGCCCGCACCAGCTTCTGGACCAGATAGGTCTCTTCATTCGTGCAACGCGACGAGGTGATTCCGCCCACCGAGCCGGCACCGTACGTCGCCTGAATTCGCTTGATCTCACCAGCCACGTGAGCTATGGCTTCCTCCCACGACACTTCGCGCCACGGATCGCTGATGCGCGCGCGGATCATCGGCTTCGTTATGCGATCGGGATGCGTGGCATACCCGAATGCAAACCGGCCCTTCACGCACGAGTGCCCGTGGTTCGCATGACCGTCCTTGTTTGGCACCATGCGCATCACCTGGGCACCCTTCATCTCGGCCTTGAACGAACAGCCGACGCCGCAGTAGGCGCAGGTCGTGATGATGCTGTGATCCGCCTGTCCCATCTCGATGAGGGATTTCTCGCTCAGCGCCGCCGTCGGGCACGACTGTACACATGCGCCGCAGGAGACGCACTCCGATTCCATGAAACTCTGATTCTGACTGGGCGAGACCTTGGACTCGAATCCCCGGCCCTGGATCGTCAGCGCGAAGGTGCCTTGCACTTCGTCGCACGCGCGCACGCAGCGCGAGCAGACGATGCAGCTGGCCGGATCGAAAGTGAAGTACGGATTGGTCTCGTCCTTGGCGGCAAACATCGGATTCGCCGCCCCATCGCGGGTCTCGGCATGGACGTGGTTGGCGCCGTCGTATCCATAGCGGACTTCGCGCAGACCCACGACGCCGGCCATGTCCTGCAGCTCGCAGTGGCCATTGGCCGGACAGGTGAAGCAGTCGAGCGGATGATCCGAAATGTAGAGCTCCATGACCCCCCGGCGCAGGTCTCCGAGCTTCTGGTTCTGTGTCGTCACCTTCATGCCCTCGGCTACCGGCGTCGTGCACGAGGCCGGGTAGCCGCGCATCCCCTCGATTTCCACCAGGCACAGGCGGCATGATCCGAACGCTTCCAGCATGTCGGTGGCGCACAGCTTGGGCACGCCGATACCGATGGTCGCCGCGGCGCGCATGACCGTGGTGCCTTGCGGAACCGTGACGGTGAATCCGTCGATCTGAAGCGTGACCTTCTCCGTGGCCGCCGACGGCGGTGTGCCGAGATCTCTGTCGGTGATCGATTGCATGGCCTTGACCCCCTGTTCTTGGAGCGTGGAGTATTAGGCGACCTTTGCCCCTTCGGCGCCAAAGTCTTCAGGAAAATGATCGAGAGCGCTCAACACGGGGTAGGGCGTCATGCCCCCCAGTGCGCAGAGCGAGCCGTTCAGCATCGTGTCGCACAGATCGCGGAGCAGCCTGACGTTCCGGCCATGCTCGGTGCGCGCGAGGATCCGATCAATGACTTCGGTCCCGCGTATGGACCCGATACGGCAGGGAGTGCACTTGCCGCAGGACTCGACGGCGCAGAACTCCATGGCGAAACGGGCCATCGCCGCCATGTCCACGGTGTCGTCGAAAACGACCACGCCGCCGTGCCCCAGGACCGCCCGGATGGCCGCGTAGGCCTCGTAGTCCATCGGCGTATCGAACTGGGACTCGGGCAGGTAGGCCCCGAGCGGGCCGCCGACCTGCGCGGCACGTATCGGCCGCCCACTGGCCGTGCCGCCGCCGAGGTCGTACATCACCTCGCGCAGCGTGATGCCGAATGCCGTTTCGATGAGGCCCCCGTGCCTGACGTTGCCCGCCAGCTGTATCGGCAGGGTGCCGCGGGAGCGTCCCATGCCGAAATCCTTGTAGAACTCCGCCCCCTTGTCGAGGATGATGGGCACGGTTGCAAGCGACAGGACGTTGTTGATGATCGTCGGCTCACCGAACAAGCCCTTGATCGCGGGCAACGGCGGCTTGAAACGCACCATGCCGCGCTTGCCTTCCAGGCTCTCCAGCATGGCCGTCTCCTCGCCGCAGACGTAGGCACCTGCGGCCTTGCGAACCTCCAGGTCGAAGGTCTTGCCGCTGGCAAGGAGACCGGGGCCGAGATAGCCGCGTTCATACGCGGTCGCGATGGCGCTGTTCAGTGCCGCGATGGAATGCGGATACTCCGAACGTACGTAGATGTATCCCCTCGTGGCGCCCACGGCGATGCCGGCGATCGTCATTCCCTCGATCAGCACGTAAGGATCGCCCTCCATGATCATGCGATCGGCGTATGTGCCGGAATCGCCCTCGTCGGCGTTGCAGACCACGTATTTCCGATTGGCGGCGGCGTTGAGCACCGTCTTCCACTTGATGCCGGTCGGGAAGGCCGCGCCGCCGCGGCCACGCAGGCCCGAATCGGTGACGGTCTGCACGATGTCCGCGCCCGCCATCTCCAGGGCGTTCCGCAAGCCGCGGTAGCCGTCGTGCGCGATGTAATCGTCCAGCGAGATAGGATCGGTGATACCTGCTCGGGCGAAGGTAAGGCGCTGCTGTTTTTTCAGAAACGCAATCTCTCCGGTCGGCCCAAGGCTCAGAGGATGCCCGCCGCCGGTGGTGAATCCGGCATCGAACAATGCCGGCACATCTCCTGGTGTAACCGGACCGTAGGCGACCCGCCCAGCGCCGGTCTCGACCTCCACCATGGGCTCCAGCCAGAACATGCCGCGGGAACCGTTGCGGACCAGCTCCACGGGGACGTTTCGACGACGCGCCTCGATCTCTATGCCGACGGCCACCTTCTCGGCTCCCATTGCCAGACTCGTTGAATCACGGGGTATGTAGATTCTGGCGGGCATGGCCTATTTTCCGGTCTCGGCGGCGAGCAGTTCATCGAACCGCTGCGGGGTAACACGCCCATAGGGCTGGTCGTCTATCGTAATCGCGGGCGAACAGGCGCAATGTCCGAGGCAGTAAACGGCCTCCAGCGAATAGCGCCCGTCCGCCGTGGCGGCGTGAAAATCGATCTGCAATCTGTTCTTCACATGCTTCTCGAGCGCCGCCGCCCCCATCGACTGGCAGGACTCGGCGCGACAAAGCCGGATCCTGTGCCGGCCGGGGCGCGCACGTCGGAAGTGGTGATAGAACGTCACCACGCCGTGCGCGTCGGCGCGCGAGATGTTCAATCCGTCGGCAATCAACTGGATGGCCGCCGCCGGGATGTAACCGAACTCATCCTGTACCGCATGCAGCACCGGCAACAGCGCCCCCGGCAGCGCGCGTTTCTCCTCGAGTATGCGTGCGATGCTCCTTTCTTCAGCCGGCGTCAGCATTTCCGCAGACTCGCTTGCGGGGACATTGGTCGAAGTCGGCATAGGCTCCATCTTTATATGTCTCTGCGTGCATAAAGCGCTCATCAACATGAGTTCGCATTGAGAAGTTATCAGAACCGGAGCCGCTTAAAAATATGATCTACCATGCCGATTGAAGACCTGGCACAGCCAGCCTTACCGGATTCCTCGGCGGCCTGCGCTCCAGATACCCGGCCTGCCTGCCAAGCGGGGGCGTTCGCCGGGCGATTGTTCAGCGGCAGCATCGATACGCCATCCGGCAGGCCCGCAGTGCGTCATTTCCGGGGGCATCGCCGCCGGTCGAGCCACGAAGGCGGGCCGAAACTCGTATAATCCGGAAACGTTCCCTCTGCATCGCGCGCCTCAGGCCATCATGAGCACGTTCTACAACTCCCATTACCCGCGGTCGCGACCTCGCCGCAACCGCGCGAGCGTCTTCTCGCGACGCCTGGTGCGGGAAACCAGGCTGAGCGCCGATGACCTCATCTGCCCGATGTTCGTCTGCGAGGGCAAGGGTGTGCGCGTCCCAATCGCATCCATGCCCGGTGTCGAGCGGCTCAGTGTCGATGAGTTGCTGCGCGAGGCCGGCGAGCTGGCGGACCTGGACGTTCCGGCCATCGCACTCTTCCCGGTGACCCCGCAGGCGGCGAAATCGGAGGACGCGCGCGAGGCCTACAATCCCGAGGGCCTGGCACAGTTCGCAGTGCGCGAGCTGAAGGCACGATACCCGGCCCTGGGCGTGATCACCGATGTCGCTCTCGATCCGTTCACGACACACGGCCAGGACGGCCTCATCGATGACCAGGGCTACGTGATCAACGACGCCACCGTCGACGTGCTGGTCCGCCAGGCTCTGTCGCACGCCGAGGCCGGGGCCGACGTGGTCGCGCCTTCCGACATGATGGACGGCCGCATCGGAAGGATACGTGACGCGCTCGAGACCGCGGGCTATGTCAACACGCGCATCCTCGCCTACTCGGCCAAGTACGCCTCGAGTTTCTATGGGCCTTTCCGCGACGCAGTGGGTTCGGCGGCGAATCTGAAGTGTGGTGACAAATACGGCTATCAGATGGATCCCGCCAACGCCGACGAGGCGTTGCGGGAGGTGTGGCTGGACATCGCGGAGGGCGCCGACATGGTCATGATCAAACCCGGCATGCCATATCTCGACATCGTACGTCGCGTGAAAGAGCGCTTCGGCATGCCGACCTTCGTGTACCAGGTCAGCGGCGAGTACGCGATGCTGAAGGCCGCCACGCAGAACGGCTGGCTCAACGAGCGTGCGGTGGTGATGGAATCGCTACTGGCGATGAAGCGCGCCGGCGCCGATGCCATCCTCACCTACTACGCGAAGGCGGCCGCCAACTGGCTGCGCGACTGACGGTGTCCGTCTCTTCGGCGGTTCGGCCGCGCGGGGGGCTCGAGAGGACCACTGACAAGGCGGGAGCCGGGGCCGCAGGCGAGGCACGTCGAGTTCCACATCGACGGCCCGCGTGTCAGACGTCCATGTCGAGTTCCTTGATCTTGCGCGTAAGCGTATTGCGCCCCCAGCCGAGCAGCCGCGCGGCATCCTGGCGGCGGCCGCCGGTCTTCTTCAGGGCGCATTCGATGAGGATGCGCTCGAAGGTGGGCACGGCACGCGAGAGCAGATCGCTCTCGCCGTGCGCGAGACAGTGGTCCGCCCATCCCGACAGCACGGTCTGCCAATCCGTGCCGGTGGCCGTGGACTCGTGGTTGCGCAGATCCGCCGGAAGGTCCGCGCCGTGCACCTCGCGGCCAGGGGCCATGACCGTAATCCACCGGCATACGTTCTCGAGTTGCCTGACGTTGCCCGGCCAATCGAAGGCAAGCATCAGGGTGGTCGCATCCGCCTGGATCACCTTCGGCTCGATATCCAGCTCCCTGGCCGCAGTGGCCAGGAAATGCTCCACCATCGGGGGAATGTCCTCCTTGCGCTCGCGCAGCGGCGGGATGTGCAGATGGATGACGTTCAGGCGATGGAAGAGGTCCTCACGGAACAGGCCGGCCTTCATACGTTGCTCGAGGTCCTGGTGCGTGGCCGCGATCACTCGCACGTCGACCCGTATCGGCGTCGCGCCGCCAACGCGGTAGAACTCGCCTTCGGTCAGCACGCGCAGCAGGCGGGTCTGCAACTCCGCCGGCATGTCGCCGATCTCGTCGAGGAACAGCGTGCCGCCATGCGCCTGCTCGAAGCGGCCGATGCGCTGCTGCGTCGCGCCGGTGAACGCGCCGCGCTCATGGCCGAAAAGTTCGGATTCCAACAGCTCACGCGGAATCGCCGCAGTATTCAGCGCGATGAACGGCCTGTCCGCGCGGGGGCTGTGACGCTGCAGGGCGCGCGCCACCAGCTCCTTGCCGGTGCCGGACTCCCCGGTGACGAGCACCGTGACCTGCGAACGCGACAGGCGGCCTATGGCGCGAAAGACCTCCTGCATGGCGGGCGCCGCGCCGATCATGTCGGTGCCTGGTTCGCCGCGCGCCTGCACCACCACCCCGGCCTCCGCCTGCTTGTGGACCGCACGCTTGACGATGCTGACGGCATCGTCAATGTCGAAGGGCTTGGGCATATACTCGAACGCCCCGCCCTGGAAGGCGGCCACGGCACGGTCGAGATCGGCATATGCCGTCATGATGATGACCGGCAGATTCGGGTGCCTCTCCTTGATCTGCTGCATCATGGTCAGACCGTCGGTACCCGGCATGCGTATGTCGGCGACTATGACATCCGGAACCACGGAGGACAGTCTGCGCAGGGCAGCGTCGGCGTTCTCGAAGCTGGTCACCTTCATGTCCGCCTGGCCGAGTGCTTTCTCCAGCACCCAACGGATGGAGCGATCGTCGTCGATGACCCAGATCTCCTTATCCCTGCTCATGGTTCCCCACTGGCAGCCAGATGCTGAAGGTTGTCTTACCTGGTCGGCTCTCGAATGCAATCATGCCTCCCTGACGCTGGATCAGCGTCCGCGTGATGGAAAGGCCCAGACCGGCGCCATCGGGCCGCCCCGCGACCATGGGATAAAAGATCTGACCGGCGATCCCGGGCGGAATGCCCGGGCCGCTGTCGGTGATATCGCTGCGCGCGACCAGCCGATGGCACTTGCCGCCGATGGTGAACTGACGCTCCACGCGGGTGCGCAGAACTATGCTGCCGCCGTCCCGCACGGCATGGACCGCGTTGCGCGCCACGTTGAGAACGGCCTGGATGAGCTGGTCGCGATCGGCGTACAGGTCCGGCAGGCTGGGATCGTAATCGCGGGTGATCGCGATGCCCGTCGCCTCCGCCTGCACCAGGCTGCGCACGTGCTCGAGGACCTCGTGCAGATTGAGGATCTGCTTGTGCTGGGCGCGATCCGGCAGCAGGATACGGTCGATCAGTTTTCGCAGCCGGTCGCACTCGCCGATGATGATGCGCGTGTACTCGCGCTGATCCTCGCTGGGCAGTTCGCGCTCGAGCAGCTGGGCGGCGCCGCGTATGCCGCCGAGCGGATTCCTGACCTCATGCGCCATCCCGCGCAGCAGCGCGCTGGTCATGGTCTGTTGGGCCGTCAAGTTTTCCTCGCGCGCGATCTGGTGCAGTCGATCCACGTTCACGAGTTCGAGCAGGACCCTGGCGCCGGCGACCTGGTCCCCGGTGGGGGTGATGATGCAATCCACCGTCAGCGGCTCGCCGCCCTGGCCGTGCAGCGTGACCTCTCGCTCCGCCAGTGGCTGCCCCAGCCGCAACGCGCGATTCAGGCCGTCGCTGAGCTGCCACGGCACCTCCGGCAGCAGGCTTTGCACCGCAACGCCGAGAATCTTGCGTGCGCTCACCGATAGCAGCGCCTCGGCCGCCGAGTTCAGGTAGATGACCCGCAGTTCCGCATCGAACAGCAACACTCCGGTGGAAAGGGAATCGCACAACGCACCGGCATCTCGCACCGAAATCACCCACAAATTTTCTTCATTGCATCATTGTAGTGCGCTGGCGTGCGGCATACTCCGTGTGTAGAGCTGATCCGCAGGCGACCGTCAATGAAAACAATTAATTGCTGATTTAATCGGCCTTGTTCGGCGTCACCCATGGAGTTAATCAGCAATAATCAGACCACGAAACCGGGACGGCGCCCGGACACGCCTGCACCGGGAAAAGGCGAGCGCGGGACCGCGTACTGGGCTAGGGGGCGGCGGGCTTGGGCGCCGGGGCTGGTGCAGGGACGGGAGCGGGTTTCTTCTGAAGGATGGAGGTCCGTTGCAGCGTGAAGGTCGAGCTGGATGTCTGCAGCGTGCTGCCGGCCCCGTCGATGACCGCGGCGGAAATGGTATGGGTGCCACGATCGATGCCCGTGAAGCTGAACTGCGTGGCGGCCCCGCCCTGTGTCTGTCCCGCCAGCACCACCCGCACCGTGTGGCCCAGATCCACGCGCAAGGCCGGGGTCAGCGAGACCGTAACGGAGACCGCGCCCGCGCCGCTGTTGTCGCGGATGATGCTGTTATCCGCCGGCTCGGTCACCGCGAACTGCGTGTAGCCGGCAAACGGCTCGGCTGTCGGCGCCGCCGGGGCCGGCTCCGGGACAGGCGTCGTTCCGATACTGGGTACTCCGTGAACTTCCATCTTCTCGGCGCCGGGCGCCGGCTGATCGGAGTAGTGGACGCCATCCTTGTCGACCCATTTATACAGTTCCACGGCCCCGGCCGCGAAGGAGGAGACCGTCAGCAGCACCACAATGATCGATTTGCGCATTGAAGCAGGATAGCCAAGCCTGGGAAGCCCAACAAGTTGGACCAGAAAGAAAAGCCCCCGTTCGGGGGCTTTTCGCGACCACTTCGCCCGCCGGGCGCCTCAGCCGGAATAGTACATCTCGAACTCCAGCGGATGGGTGGTCATGCGGAAGCGCGTGACCTCCTCCATCTTCAGCTCCATGTACGCATCGATCATGTCGTCGGAGAACACGCCGCCCCGGGTGAGGAAGGCGCGGTCCTTGTCGAGTTCTCCCAGCGCCTGGTCGAGCGAATGGCAAACCGTCGGCACCTTCTTCGCCTCCTCAGTCGGCAGGTCGTAGAGGTTCTTGTCGATCGGATCGCCCGGGTGAATCTTGTTCTGTACGCCGTCGAGCCCGGCCATCATCAACGCGGCGAAGGCCAGGTACGGATTGGCGATCGGGTCGGGGAACCGCACCTCCACGCGGCGGCCCTTGGGACTGGACACGTAGGGGATACGGCAGGCTGCCGAGCGGTTGCGTGCCGAGTAGGCCAGGTTGATTGGCGCCTCGAAGCCCGGGACCAGCCGCTTGTAGCTGTTCGTGCCCGGATTGGTGATGGCATTCAGGGCGCGCGCGTGCCTGACGATGCCACCGATGTAGTACAGCGCGAATTCGGAGAGGCCGGCATAGCCGTCACCCGCGAACAGGTTCTGGCCGCCCTTCCAGATCGACTGGTGCACGTGCATGCCGGAGCCGTTGTCCCCGACGACCGGCTTGGGCATGAAGGTCGCCGTCTTGCCGTAGGCATGCGCGACGTTCCACACGGTGTACTTGAGGATCTGCAACCAGTCGGCGCGCTGCACCAGCGGCGCGAACCGGGTGCCGATCTCGCACTGCCCCGGCGCCGCCACCTCGTGGTGATGCACCTCCACCTCCACGCCCTGCTTCTCCATTGCAATGCACATGGCGTTGCGGAGATCCTGAAGCGAATCCTGTGGCGCCACGGGAAAATAGCCGCCCTTCACCGGCGCGCGGTGGCCGATGTTGCCCTCGTCGTATTCGATCCCGCTGGACCAGGGCGCCTCCTCCGATTTGATCTTCACGAAGCTGCCCGCCATGTCGACACTCCACGTGACGCCGTCGAAGACGAAGAATTCCGGTTCCGGACCGAAGTAGGCGGTATCACCGATGCCGCTGGATTTCAGGTAGGCCTCGGCCCGCTTGGCGATGCTGCGCGGATCGCGGTCATAGCCCTTGCCGTCGGCGGGATCGACGACGTCGCAGGTGATGTTCAGCACGGGTTCTTCGGTGAAGGGATCCAGGCGCGCGGTCGCCGGATCAGGTATCAGCAGCATGTCAGAGGCCTGTATGCCCTTCCACCCCGCGATCGAGGACCCATCGAACGCGTGGCCGCCATCGAACTTGTCGGCATCGAAATGACTGCTGGGCACGGAGACATGCTGCTCCTTGCCACGCGTGTCGGTGAAGCGGAGATCGACGAACTTGACCTCCTTGTCCTCGATCATTTTCAGGATCTGGTCGGGTGTAGACATGCTCTCCTCCGGAAGGGATACCAAGGTTCGGTTGAGTTGTGATTACGGTAGCGGCTAATCGACCTAAAGGCGGCGACGCTCATTTGCGGTTCAGAATCTGCGCCCAAGCAGCAGGAAGTATGCCATCACTTTCTGTTGCAAAAACAAAGCATTAATAGTGACTACCCATGTTGCCTGGCACTCAAAGCGTGCGCATTTGTTGGTTGGCGCACCATTATTGTGCAAACGATGACTATAGGGTCGTCTCGCCGGCCAGAAGCTGACCCACTGTCTCGCGTGCGCGCACCAAATACGCCTGCGCGCCGTCGACCATGACCTCGGCCGCGCGTGGCCGCGCATTGTAGTTCGAACTCATCGAAAAACCATAAGCGCCGGCCGACATCACGGCCAGAAGGTCGCCCTGCACGGCCACGATGGCGCGATTGCGGGCCAGAAAATCCCCCGTCTCGCAGACCGGTCCCACGACATCGCATTCCGCGACCGGCGCGTCCGAGTCGCGCCTCACGCGCAGTATCTCGTGCCATGCCTCGTACAGCGCCGGGCGGATCAGGTCGTTCATCGCCGCATCGACGATGACGAAGCGCTTCGCCGGAGTCTCCTTCACGTATTCCACCCGTGTCAGCAGGATGCCGGCGTTGCCGACGATCGCCCTTCCGGGCTCCATCAGCACCTCCTTCACCTGCCCGGCAAGGCGCCGGCTGATGAGCTCGGCATATGCATGGACCGCGGGCGGCTCCTCGTCGCGATACTGGATGCCCAGGCCGCCACCGATGTCGATGTGCTCGATCTCCACGCCGCGCGCCCGCAATAGGTGCACGAGGTCAAGCACCTTCGCCACCGCGTCGTCGAACGGCCCGACCTCGGTAAGCTGGGAACCGATGTGACAGCCAATGCCGGTCACCTTCAGATGCGGCAGCCGTGTGGCGTATTCATAAACGGACAGCGCCTCGTCGGCGGGGATCCCGAACTTGTTCTGCTTCATCCCCGTGGCGATATAGGGGTGAGTGCGCGCATCGACATCCGGATTGACACGCAACGCCACCGGCGCGCGCGCACCCATGCGTCGCGCGACATCGTGGATGCGCTCGAGCTCCGGCACGAGTTCGACATTGAAACAGCGAATGCCGACCTCGAGCGCGCGGGCAATCTCGTCCTCGCGTTTGCCCACGCCGGCGAATACCACCTTGCCGGGATCGCCGCCGGCACGCAGGACACGCTCCAGCTCGCCCACCGAGACGATGTCGAATCCGGAACCGAGGCGCGCGAGCACGCCGAGGACGGCGAGGTTCGAATTGGCCTTCACGGCGTAACAGATGAGATGCGGAAGGCAGGCGAATCCCTGGTCGAAGGCCCGCCAGCGCGCCTCGATGGCGGCGCGCGAATACACGTACGTCGGGGTCCCGTGGCGCCCGGCGATGCCGGTCAACGCCACCCCCTCCGCGTGCAACACCCCGTCGCGGTAAGCGAACGCCTGCATGCGCTCAGCCCCGCGCCGTCGTGGGCCCGGCCGGTGGAAAGGCGGAAGTCCGTTCCGGCAGATAGAGGTCGCCCTTCTGGCCACAGGCGGCGAGCAGCAACAGACCGGTGGCGACCAGACCGATCAGGCAGGTGCGGAGGCAGGTGCGAAGGCGCATGCTTGCGTGTCGGACGAAGTTCCTGGGCGGCGAGCATCGCCGCGCTTACGGCATGATAAATTGGGCGGCAGAGAATTCCTACCTGAACGAATCGCGATCGCCCGCCCCATGACCCGCATACCGCCACCCGTGATTGTCGAAGGCGCCCGCGGGGCCACGGCGTCGGTGATCTGGCTGCACGGTCTGGGCGCCGACGGCCATGATTTCGAACCCATCGTGGCAGAACTCGACCTGCCCACCGATCACGGTATCCGCTTCGTATTTCCGCACGCGCCGGTCAGACCCATCACCATCAATCGCGGCATGGCGATGCGCGGCTGGTACGACGTCGCCGAGAACGACCTCACCCGGCGCGAGGACGAGGCGGGTATCCGGGACTCCGCCAGAATCCTGAGCGAGCACATCGCCGGACAGAGGGTGCTCGGCATAGACAACAGGCGGATCGTGCTCGCCGGATTTTCCCAGGGCGGGGCGATCGCACTGTTCGCGGGCCTGCGCCACCACGAGCCCCTGGCCGGGATCATGGCCCTTTCGACCTACCTGCCGCTGCCGCTGACGCTCCCCGCTGAGGCCAGCCCGGCCAACGTCAACGTCCCGATCTTCATGGCCCATGGCAGTTTCGACCCGGTCATCCCCGCCCGCCAGGGCGACGCATCGGCCAAACTGCTCATGGCCTCCGGCTACAAGGTGGAGTGGCGAAGCTACCCGATGCCGCACTCGGTCTGTGAGGAGGAGGTCGCCGACATCTCGCGCTGGTTGAGACAGCGACTGCCCGCCTGAAAACGCCACGCCGGCGGTGTGCGCTCAGGTTGCCGGTTGCGCCGCACGCGGACCGCGCGCCCGCCCGCGTCGCCCGCCGCCGCCTCCGGG
>JAJVIQ010000013.1 GCA_022071965.1 Gammaproteobacteria bacterium | reverse complement strand
CCGCCGGCACCGGCCGCCGCGTCCTCCGGGACCTCGGCCATGGAGGAGCTGCTGAAGCGCCGCCCGGCGAGCGAGGACGTGGCCGAGCCCGAACCGCCGCCGGCCACCACGGCGGCCGCCGAACCGGCGCCGAAGCCGGTGAAGCGCAAGCAGCAGAAGGCCAAGCCGGCGGAGCCCGCGCCGGCGCCGGCACCCGAGCCGGCCCCCACCCCCGGCGGCGCGGCGAATGCCTGGCAGAAGGCCAATCAGAACACCCGGTTCATCGAAGGCAACTGACCCCCGAGGAGCTCGACATGAGGCCACACACGGCTGCGCACGCGTTCAAATCCGGTTTATCCAGCGCATGTCAGGCTGCGTTTCGCAGCGCGGCCGCCGCAGTGCTGACGTTCATGGCAGCCGGGCCGGCGCACGCGGGCGGCGCGCCGCCGGGGACATACGGGCACAAGATCTATCGGGTGGACTACAGCCTGTATCCGTTCGTGCAGGTGTACTTCCGCACCTTCGACGAGGACAAGCAGCCGCTGGTGAATCTGAACGAGCTCAACATAGGCCTGATGGTGAAAGGGCGCGCCTACGATCCGATGAAGCGGCAGTACCGCATCGAGTCCGTGCGGCAGAAGCAGGTCGGGACGCGCACCGTGCTGGTGCTGGACGCCAGCAAGTCCATGGCCGGCGCGCCGTTCGAGGCCGCCCTGCGCGCCGCGGCGCGTTTTGTCGACACCAAGCGGCCGCAGGACGAGGTCGCGGTGCTCGCCATTCGCGACGAGAAGGAGGGTTACCAGCTGGTCTCGCAGTTCGAGAGGGATCCGCTCGCGATCGCGCGCCGGCTGGCCGACGTGCAGGTCGACGGCATGCAGAGCCGCATCTACGACAGCGTCGGCGCCGCCATGCAGATGTGCGGCCTGAGCGGCCAGGGTTCCCTCGACCCGGGCATCGAGAACTACATCGTCTCGTGCTCGATCGTCGTGTTCTCCGACGGCCTCGACGAGGGCAGCGCGCTGGCGCGCGAGGAGCTCATGGGGCGCATCACCAACATGCCGGTTCCGGTGCCGATCTATTCGCTCGCCTACTCGAGGCGTTCCTCGGAACACTTCAAGAATCTGGAGGCGCTGTCGAAGAATTCCTTCGGCAATTATTACAATGTCGGCGAGACGGTGGATCGCATGCAATCGATCGTGGAGGAGATCCAGAACATCGTGCAGAGCGACTACGTCGTCACCTTCCGCTCCTACCTGCCGGTGGACGGGGAGTCGCACGCATTGAAGCTGGGTGTCGAATACCCCACCGGCAGCGGCAAGTTCACCTACGATTCCGCCAGCTTCGAGGCCATCGAACCGCCGCCGGTGACCGGCGTCCGGGAGCGGATGGAGGCGCTCAACGCGATGCTGCCGCTGCTCCCCGACGGCAATCCGCATTTCAGCGCCGCGGGCGCTGCCGCCGTCGCCCCCGCACCGGCCACCCAGCCACCATTGCCCGAGCCGCCGGCGGTGGTGCAGTGAATCGGATCGCGAAACGGCATTACCAACCCATTGAAGCTCACATAAGGAGATCATCATGAAGACTCGTTCGAAGGCAGCAGTGGTCGGCGTCACCCTTTCCTGTGTCGTGCTGACGGGTTGCACCGGTGGCAGCTACTCGACCACCGAGACCTCCACTGTCGGCGGCGCGGCCGTCGGCGCACTGGTTGGCGGCCTGCTGGGCGGCTGGCAATGGGCCGCCATCGGCGCGGCCAGCGGCGCGGCGCTGGGCTGGGTCACCGGCAAGGCGATCGAGGCGCAGGAGATCTCCTCGCGCAGCACCGTGCAGGATCAGCAGTTGTACGGCTACTCGGCGCCCTCCGACAGCGTGTTCGTGAACATCAATTCGGCGACCTCCTCGCCGCAGGTGGTCGCACCGGGCGGGGTCGTGGACGTGGTCACCGACTACTCGCTGGCGCTGCCGCAGAGCATGTCGCAGGCGAGCGTGACGGCCAGCAGCGTGCTGATGAAGGACGGTGAGAAGGTCATGGAGTTCAAGGGCCAGCCGGTGCCGAAGGCCTCCGGCGGCTACACCATCAAACTGCCGGTCAACATCCCCGCGGAGGCCGCTCCCGGGACCTACGTCATCGAGCACAACGTCTCCGCCGGCAGCACCTACGACACTGCGCAATCGACCTTCGTCGTCAAGGCCTGATCCCGACGGACGTCACGGTGCCGGCACCGGGGGCGGCGCGGACAGCAATGTCCCCGCCGCCCGTTTCGTTTGCGGGCGGCCGGCGCCGGCTTGCCGGGCGCGCTGCGCCACGGCCAAGGGGCACACGCCTGCGATGAATCGTCTGCTCACCGCCGCGCTCCTGTGGCTCTGTCTTGTCTCGCCAGCGTGGGCGCAGACGGCGCGCTGCGAGGCGGAGGTGCGGCGCGCCGCCACGACGCTCGGCCAGATCCATCGCCAATGGCCGCTGCGGCCGACCGGGGATCGCGTCGAGCAGGGCGCGCAGTACGTCGCGGCACGCCTGGGGCGCTACACGGCCGGATCCGGCAGGATTTGGCGCGTGCACATCGTGCGCGACTCCAAGCTCAACGCCTTCTCGATCGGCGATGGCCACATCTTCCTCACCGAGGGCATGCTCCGTTTTGTCGCCAACGAGGGCGAGCTGGCGGCCGTCATCGCGCATGAGTTCGGACACCACCTCGCCGGACACTTCTGTACGTCCGCGCGCAAACGCGGATTCTGGGGCGGCCTGTTCGGCGGCAGCGGGGAAGAGAACGCCACCCGCAGCCGAGTCGGCGCCCTGACGGCGATCGTGGATCCGGAGAAGGAGCGCGAGGCGGATCGCATCGCCACCATCGTGCTCGACCGCGCCGGCTACGATCCGCGTCACGCGCTGGAGCTCGCCATGCGCATGGCCCACAGTGGCAGCGCCGCCCACTTCCAGTACCGCCATCGCGTGGAGGCACTGCAGGAGCTGCTCGCCGGCCGCCCCCGGGCCTCGCGTGCGCCGGCGGATTCGCAAGAGTTCCGGGAGATGAAACGCACCTTGTGGCAGGAGGAAGCGCTGCGTTGAGGGAGGCCGGGGCCCCGCTCTCCGGCTGCCGGCCAGGCGGTTTCACGAGTCTTTCGGAAGATGGCGCGCTCGGCGGGATTCGAACCCACGACCCCAGCCTTCGGAGGGCTGTACTCTATCCATCTGAGCTACGAGCGCGTTGCTGCGAAAACGAATTCTAGCCGAGGGGCCCGCCTCGCGCATGACCCGCGTCTACGGACGCCGTGTCCATCCGATAGGGCCACGGCTGCCGCTCCGGCGACCATGCGACTCCTGGGGCAGCACCTCTTCGGATAGTGGCGATCCGTCCGCCGCACGGCCGCCGTCAGGTTAGCGCCTGCCGCCTTTGAGGTCCAATCCCTGTCAAGCCCGCCGGATCGGCCGTGCCAAAGGGCAACGGGGCGCTGAACCATCCTGATTTACATATATAATCGCCACAGGCAGATGGATGCCGACGGCGCGCCGCACCCAGAGTCGGGGCAGGAATCGACAAGACCAATAAGTCGCTGGGGGAGACATGAGTCAAGAGCAAGATGCGATTTTTTTCAGAAACTTCACCCTCGTTCTCGTTGCGCTCACGGCTATCGGCATCTTCGCCGCGATCATGGGCCGGCACTTCGGGAACCTGGCACAAACCGACGCGTCGGTAGCAGGGCAGCCGGCCGCGGCAACGGAAACAACGCATGAGTGAGCAGCAAGACCGCCAGTTCTTCCGCATTTTCTCTCTCACCCTCGTCGCGCTGGCGACCTTCGGCGTCTTCGCCTCGTTCATGGCGCGCGAGATCGCCACGCTGGTGCCCCACGACAGCGGCGCCGCGGTAATCGCCAAGCGCATAGAGCCGGTCGGCGCGGTATATACGGTAGACAACCCGCCGCCCAAGGTGGTCAACGAGGCACCTCCTGCGGTCGCTGCCGCCGGCGCGGCGACGGGCGACGTCGGAAAACAGACCTACGACACCGTCTGCATGGCCTGCCACGGCGCCGGCGTGGCCGGCGCGCCGAAGTTGGGCGACAAGGTGGCCTGGGAGCCGCGTATCGCCCAGGGCATGGACGTGCTGCACAAGCACGCGATCGACGGCTTTCAGGGTGGCACCGGCGTGATGCCGGCCAGGGGCGGCAGGACGGACCTGTCCGACGACGCGGTCAGGGCGGCCGTGGATTACATGCTCGCCGAGAGCGGCGGTCCGGCGCGTGCCGCGCCCGCTGCTGCAGGGGCCGCTGCCCCGGCTGCCGGGGCAGCGGCCGAGGCGACGCCGACGGAAGCCCCCGCCGCCGGGGCGACGCCAGCGGCTGAAGCACCCCCGGCCCAGGCTGCTGCCCCGGCTCCAGAGGCGCCGGCGGCGGCAGTCGCGGCCGGCGGCGGTGACAAGGGCAAGCAGATCTACGACACCGTCTGTATGGCCTGCCACGCCGCCGGCGTGGCCGGCGCGCCCATGTTCGGCGACAAGGCCGCCTGGGAACCACGCATCGCCCAGGGCATGGACCTGCTGCACGAGCACTCCATCAAGGGCTACATGGGTAAAACGGGCATGATGCCGCCGAAGGGTGGCCGCGCCGATCTTCCCGATGATGATGTCAAGGCGGCCGTCGACTACATGGTCAGTGCCGCCAAGTGATCCTTCCCAACCGTCTGGAGAAAACAGCCATGCAAAACAATGTACGTGTACTGTGGATCGCCGCCGTTGCCGCCGTGTTGGCCCTGGGCGGATGTGGCAAGAAGGAAGAGGCCGCTCAGGCGCCCGCTGAATCGGCGGCTGCCCCGGCTGCAGAGGCGCCCGCTGCTCCGGCCGAGGCGGCGCCGGCGGCTGAAACAGCCCCGGCCGAGGCCGCTGCCCCGGCTGCAGAGGCGCCGGCGGCTGAAGCAGCCCCGGCCGAGGCCGCTGCCCCGGCTGCAGAGGCGCCGGCGGCGGCGACCGCCGCGGCCGATAGCGGCGGCAAGGGCAAGCAGATCTACGACACCGTCTGCATGGCCTGCCATGCCGGCGGCATCGCCGGGGCGCCCAAGTTCGGCGACAAGGCCGCCTGGGAACCGCGCATCGCCCAGGGCATGGACCTGCTGCATGAGCACTCCATCAAGGGATACACGGGCAAGACGGGCATGATGCCGCCGAAGGGTGGCCGCACCGATCTGCCGGACGCGGATGTCATGGCGGCCGTCGATTACATGGTCAGCGCGGCCAAGTAATCCCTGTGCGGTAATTCCTGGCTGGGGCGGCCGCGTGCCGCCCCAGCCGTTTGCGGCGCCGTGAACGGTGAGCCGCACCCCTCGCTCACGGTCTCTTCATCGCGCCTTCCCACTGCCCCCCGCGCGAGCGGTCGACCATCATCCCCCGACGGCCGCGGGCGGCCGAGTGGCGGGGCGATGACGGGACTCACGGTCACCATCGGCTCGATCCTGACCCTGGCGCGTTGACGTGTGCGTCCGCGCGGCCGGACCGGGCGGGCGTATTCCGGCGTCGCCAGGCGCACGACGCGGCGGCGGGTACGGTCGCGGGGCAGTGCCGGGAGGGCAGGGGATCGGTCATGCCGTGCCACGGACGGCGCGGCGCCGCGGCGGCGGTGGATCAGACGGAGACGAGATTGGCCTGCGCGGCGAGCAGGCGCTTGGTGCCGCCCGCCTCGAAATTGACCTGTACGACCATGTGCGCGCCCTGCCCCTCGACCCGCAGTACGACGCCATCGCCGAAGCTCGCGTGCCGCACGCGCTGGCCGAGCCTGAGCAGGGCGCCGCGATCCTCCCCGGCGCCGCGATGGACGTCGTAGCGCGGCACGCTGACGCTGCCGCCCATGCGCACTTCGCTGATCAGGGCAGCGGGCAGCTCGGAGATGAAACGCGACGGCCGCGGGTAGAGATCGGTACCGTGCAGGCGGCGGCTTTCCGCGTGCGTCATGGCCAGCCGCTCGCGCGCGCGGGTGATGCCCACGTAGCACAGGCGCCGCTCCTCTTCGAGCTGCGCGGGGTCCTCGCTGGAGCGCTGGTGCGGGAACAGGCCTTCCTCCATGCCGACCAGGAAGACGAGCGGGAACTCCAGGCCCTTGGCCGAGTGCAGCGTCATGAGCTGCACGCAGTCCTCGTGCGCCCCGGCCTGGCCCTCGCCGGACTCCAGCGCGGCGCGCGCGAGGAATGCCTGCACCGGCGTCATGCCCTCGAACTCCGGATCGCCGGTCTCGAACTCGCGCGCGGCGGTGATCAACTCATCGAGATTCTCGATGCGCTCCTCGCCGCGTCCGTCCTTCTCCTTGCGATAGTGCTCCGGCAGCCGGCTGCGGCGTATGACCGCGTCCATCGCCTCGCCGAGCGGCAGTTCCGCGGCCTCCTGCGCCGCCGATTCGACGAGGCGCATGAACTCGGCCAGGGCGCCGAGCGCGCGCGACGGCAGCTCCCTGGTCGCCATCAGTCGCTGCGCGGCGCGCCACAGCGGGATCGCCTCGCCGCGCGCGGCGGCGCGTATGGCGTCCATGGTGCGGTCGCCGATCCCGCGCATCGGCGTGTTGACGACGCGCTCGAATGCGGCATCGTCGTCGCGACTGGCCACCAGCCGCAGGTAGGCGAGCGCGTCCTTGACCTCGGCCCGCTCGTAGAATCGGAAACCGCCGTAGACACGGTAGGGAAGGCGCTGATCGCGCAGGGCGTCTTCGAACAGGCGCGACTGCGCGCTGGTGCGGTACAGGATGGCGACCTCGCGCAGCTGGCGGCCGCGCGCGTGCCACTGCTCGATCTGATCGACGCAGTAACGCGCCTCCTCGCGATCGTTGAAGGCGCCGTAGAGCTGTATCGGCTCCCCGCCGCTCTGCTCGGTCCACAATTCCTTGCCCAGCCGGCTAGTGTTGTGGCGGATGAGCGCGTTGGCGGCCTTCAGGATGGTGCCGGTGGACCGGTAGTTCTGCTCCAGCCGGACGATGCGCACGTCCGGGAAGTCTCGCGCGAAGCGCTCCATGTGCTCGACCTGCGCGCCCCGCCAGCTGTAAATGGACTGATCGTCGTCGCCGACCACGAACAGGCTGCGGTTGGCGTCCGCCGCAGGACCGAGCGAGCCGCCCAGGTAGCGCAGCCAGGCGTACTGGATGGAATTGGTGTCCTGGAACTCGTCGACCAGCACGTGACGGAATCGCTGCCGGTAGTGCCGCAGCAGGTCCTCGTCGTTGCGCCACAGCTCCAGCGACCGCAGCAGCAGCTCGGTGAAGTCGACCACGCCGGCGCGCCCGCAGGTTTCCTCGTAGACGCGGTAGATCCGCACCATCTGCGCCAGCGTCTCCTCGCCGTGATCCGCGACCTTCTCGGCGCGCAGCCCCTCCTCCTTGCGCGCGTTGATGAACCACTGCGCCTCGCGCGCCGGCCAGCGGCTGTCGTCCAGCCCCATGCCCCTGATGACACGGCGTATGGTCCGCAGCTGATCGTCGCTGTCGAGGATCTGGAAGTGCTCCGGCAGCCCCGCCTCGCGGGAGTGCGCGCGCAGCAGCCGGTGCGCGATGCCGTGAAACGTCCCCACCCACATGCCGGAAGCGGGCGTCGCCAGCAGCTGCTCGATGCGTCCGCGCATCTCGGCGGCGGCCTTGTTGGTGAAGGTGACGGCGAGTATGCCCTGCGGACTCGCCTGCGCGGTGGCGACATACCACGCCACCCGGTGCACGAGCACGCGCGTCTTGCCGCTGCCGGCGCCGGCGAGCACCAGCAGATTTGCCGGCTCGGCGCTCACGGCCTCGCGTTGCGCGTCGTTCAGAGGATCGAGGATCCGGGAGACATCCATGGGCGGATTCTACCCGAATGCGCCGTGCACTTGCGGGGCGCGCCGCGGCTCTCTTCCCCGGCCCGATCCGCATCGATCGCCCTCGGGATCGCCCCGCAAGTGCAGACCCCCCGGGAGCTTTTCGGCGTGCCGGGCCTCGCCGGCGGCCTGATACAATCGCCGGCGATGCGCAACGACGATCCGGCATTCAGCGAGCGGCACGCCCTCGACGTCATACAGCACACCCTCGCCCTGGCGCGCACGGCAGGCGCGACCGCCGCCGAGTCCGCCTACGGCCAGAGCGCCGGCCTGTCAGTCACCGTGCGCATGGGCGAGCTGGAGACCCTGCAGCATCAACGCGACAAGTCGCTGCAGATCACGATCTACCTTGGCCACCGCAAGGGCTCGGCGAGCACCACCGATCTCGGCGCCGAGGCGCTGCGCAAGACCGTCGAGGCCGCGCACGCCATCGCCCGTCACGGCGGCGAGGACCCCTGTGCGGGGCTGGTGGAGCCGGAGTTGCAGGCGCGCGCGCCGCGGCAGCTCGATCTCTTCCATCCCTGGGCGCTGAGCCCGGAGCATGCGATCGAGATTGCTCGCCGCTGCGAACAGGCGGCGCGAGCCTTCGATCGGCGCATCACCAACTCCGAGGGCGCCAGCGTGCGCGCCAGCAGCGGCGTGCACGCCTACGGCAACAGCAACGGCTTCTGCGGCGCCTGGCGCGCCAGCGCGCAGCGCCTGAGCTGCGCCGTCATCGCCAGCGACGAGGGCGGCATGCAACAGGACTACGACCACAGCGTCGCGCGCCGCTGGCAGGAACTGCGCGAGGCGGAGGAAATCGGCCGGCGCGCGGCGGAACGCGCCGTGCGCCGGCTCGGCGCACGCAAGATCCCGACGACCACGGCGCCCGTCATCTTCGAATCGCGGATCGCCACCTCGCTGTTCGGCCATTTCGCCGGCGCGATCTCCGGCGGCAGCCTGTATCGCCGAAGTTCCTTCCTGGTCGATCACCTGCAACGCGAGGTGTTTCCCTCGTGGCTGAAGATCCGCGAGGAGCCGTTCCTGCCCCGCGAACTGGGCAGCCGCCCCTTCGACGACGACGGCGTGGCACCGCAGCCGCGGCAAATCGTCGAGAACGGCATCCTGAGAAGCTATCTGCTCGGCGGCTACTCCGCGCGCAGGCTCGGCATGAAGTCCACGGGCAACGCCAGCGGCATCACGAACTGGCGCCTCAGCCACGGCGCAGAGGACCTGAACGGACTGATCCGACGCATGCACCGCGGGCTGCTGGTCACCGAGCTGATGGGCTTCGGCGTCAACAGCGTCACCGGCGACTATTCGCGCGGCGCGAGCGGCTACTGGGTGGACGAGGGCATGATCCGGTATCCGGTCGAGGAGGTCACGATCGCGGCCAACCTCAAGGACATGTTCATGGGCATCGTCGCCATCGGCGGCGATCTGGAGATGAACACGGCGATCCGCACCGGCTCGGTGCTGATCGAACAGATGACCATCGCCGGCAGGTGACGCCTGCCCGCGGCCCGCCACGGACAGATCTGTCGCGCTGCCCGAGGATGGCGTGACCGATCGCCTCGTCAGCGCCGGTCAAAGCGGCTATCCTCCTCAGATGAGCTTCGCGGAACGCCTGCATTCATGACCATCCTCTCCTCCCCCAACTTACTGAACGACAAGACGATACTCGACACGGTGATCGCCACCACCGGCGAGGTCGTGGTCGGCAAGCAGCACGAGATCAAGCTCGCCTTCACCTGCCTGCTCGCCCGCGGCCACCTGCTCATCGAGGACCTTCCGGGTGTGGGCAAGACCACGCTGGCGCACGTGCTGGCGCGGGTGCTCGGGCTGAGCTTCCAGCGCGTGCAGTTCACCAGCGACCTGCTGCCGGCGGACATCCTCGGCGTGTCGGTCTACGAGAAGGAGACCGGCAGGTTCAGCTTCCACCCCGGGCCGATCTTCGCGCAGCTGGTACTGGCCGATGAGGTCAACCGCGCCACCCCGCGGACGCAGAGCGCGTTGCTGGAGGCCATGGAGGAGCACCAGGTCACCGTCGAGGGTCGCACCCATACGCTGCCCGTGCCGTTCTTCGTGGTCGCGACCCAGAATCCCTCGCACCAGATCGGCACCTTCCCGCTGCCGGAGTCGCAGCTGGATCGATTCCTGATGCGCATCGAGCTCGGCTATCCCGACGTCTCCGCCGAGCGCACCCTGCTCAAGGGCCGCGATCGGCGCGAGATGGTGGCGGAGATCGAACCGATACTGCAGCCCAAGGCGCTGTTCGAGATGCAGCAGCGCGTCAGCGAGATCCACGTCAGCGATGCGCTCATCGATTATCTGCAGGAGCTGCTCAATCACAGCCGGCGCGCGCCGGGATTCCTCGCAGGCCTCTCGCCGCGCGCGGGCTTGAGCCTGCGCAGCGCCGCCCAGGCGTGGGCGCTGCTGGCCGGCCGCTCCCACGTCATGCCCGAGGACGTGCAGGCGGTGCTGCCGGCGGTGGTCGGGCACCGGCTGCGCGTGCGGGATCTCGCCCACGCGGCCGCCCCTGAAGACATCGCCGCGCGCCTGCTGCGCGAGGTCGCCATACCTTAGGCCATGGCACCCGCCACCGTGGCCGGCGTCCGGGCCCGTGCGGCTGCCCCGCCGCCGCCCCGCATCGCGGGGCGCGTGCTTCCGAACCGCTATGGGTGGCTGATGCTGCTGGTTCTGGGCGTGATGCTGCTCGGCTCGATCAACTACAACAACAATCTCGGCTACGCCCTGACATTCCTGCTG
The DNA here is from genome assembly GCA_022071965.1 of Gammaproteobacteria bacterium. Lineage (GTDB taxonomy): Bacteria > Pseudomonadota > Gammaproteobacteria > JAJPIJ01 > JAJPIJ01 > JAJVHZ01. Next base: position 164,486 of record JAJVIQ010000013.1, on the reverse strand, counting down.
ATGGGCGTGTGGGCGATGGCCCACGTGCACGGCTATCGCAATCTGCGCGGAATCGAGGTCCTCGGCGCACGCGCCGCCCCGGTGTTCGTGGGCGAGGAGGCCGTGTTCGAGGTCTTCCTGCGCAACAGCGGCGCGCTCGCCGGCCGCGCGCTCGCGATCTCGGCGGCGGGCATGGTCACCACGGACGCGTTCGAGGTCGCGGCCCGGGGCTCGCACACCGCGCGACTGTCGTTCCCCGCGCAGCGCCGGGGCGTGCTGCCGCTGCCGCCGCTGACCATCGCCTCGGCGTTTCCACTGGCCGTCTGCACCGCACGCATCTGCTGGCGCGGCGACGTCAGCGTCACGGTCTATCCCCACCCGGCCGGCGCCCTGCCGCTGCCCGCGACCGACGACCCGGCCGCCGCCGTCTCCGGCAATACGCTGTCGGGCGACACGGATTTCGCCGGGCTGCGCGCCTACCGCACCGGCGACTCGCTGCGCCAGATCGCGTGGAAGGCGCTGGCGCGCGAGCGCGGACTGCACGTCAAGCGCTTCGCGGGCGGCGATGCCAAGCAGGTCGAGCTACGGCTGCGCGACCTGCAATTCATCGGCGATCCGGAGACGCAACTCTCGCAACTGGCGCGCTGGGTCATGGACGCCGAGCGTGCCGGCACGTCCTATTCCCTCGATCTCGATCGTGTGCTGCTGCCCACCGGCATCGGGGAAGCGCACCGTGACCTCTGCCTGCAGGCGCTGGCGCATTACGGATCACCGTCGTGACGGCCACGCGCAGGGACGAACTGACGCGGCCGATCGTCGCCTGGCTGGCGGCGTCGCTGCTGATGGTCGTGCTGTTGCACGCCCGCCAGCAGCCGCTGTGGGTCTGCGGCGGCTTCCTGGCCCTGGTGTTGTGGCGGATCCTGCACGCCTGGCGGGGCGTGCCGCTGCCCACCCGCGACCATCGCATGCTGTGGCTGCTCAAGCACGCGCTCGCCATCGGCATCTTCTGGGTCGTCTACCGGCGCTACGGCGGCGTCATCGGGCGCGACGCGGGCATCAGCCTGCTGGTATTGCTCATCGGCCTGAAACTTCTCGAGATGAAGAGTCGACGCGAATTCGTGCTCATCGCGCTGCTGGGCTTCTTTCTGCTCGTCACCGCCTTCTTCTACTCGCAGAGCATGCCGGTGGCGCTGTACGCGCTCGCCTGCGTGACGGCGCTGCTCGGCAGCCTGGTGGCCATGGCGCAGCCGGGGCGCGCGCGTTCGGTGGGTGCGAACCTGCGGCTTGCCGGGACACTGATGCTGCAGGCCGCCCCGCTGATGCTGATCGCGTTCGTGCTGTTCCCGCGCCCGGGCTCGCCGCTGTGGTCGCTGCCGAAGGACGCGCGCCGCGCCATCTCGGGCCTGAGCGAGGAGATGTCGCCGGGCGAGCTCACGCGGCTGACCATGTCGGATGCCGTGGCATTCCGCGTCGCGTTCTCCACCAATCGGCCATCGGCCGCGGAGATGTACTGGCGCGGGCCGGTGCTCGTGAAGACCGACGGCCGGACCTGGACGCCGGGCGACCCGAGCGATCGGTCCGCGCCGGCCATCACCGCGCAGGGCGTGCGCTACAGCTACAGCATCACGCTCGAGCCGACTAACAGGCCGTGGATATACGCGCTCGAGCATCCGTCCACGGTGCCGCGCGGGACGAGGCTGAGCCGCGATCTGCGCGTGCTGTCCGCACGGCCGATCACCGATCGCATACGCTACAGCGCGGAGTCCTACACCCAGGCCTGGGTGGCCGAGGCCGACAGCGAGGAACTGCGCGCGGCGCTGCAACTTCCGCCCGGGGCCTATCCCAGGACCCGGGCGCTGGCCAGGCAATGGCGGCTCGAGGACCGTACCGACGAGGGCGTGGTGCGGCGCGCGCTGCAGTATTTCCGCAACGAGCCGTTTGTCTATACGCTGTCGCCGGCGCAGATCTACGGCGATCCCGTCGATGGCTTCCTGTTCGGCGCCCGCCAGGGATTCTGCGAGCACTACGCCTCGGCGTTCGCGGTCCTGATGCGTGCCGCCCGGGTCCCCGCGCGCATCGTCACCGGCTACCAGGGCGGCGAGTACAACCCGGTGGGCGATTACTACATCGTCCGCCAGCGCGACGCCCATGCGTGGGTGGAGGTATGGCTCGGCCACCGCGGCTGGGTTCGCGTGGACCCGACCGCGGCGGTTGCGCCGGCGCGGGTGCAGCGCGGCATCGACCAGGCCCTTCCGGGGCTCGGCGCCACGGTTGGCGGAACGGCCGCCGACCTCGCGGTCGATCTCGCCGGGTGGCGCGAGCTGCGTTATGCCTACGACGCGCTCAACAACCGCTGGAACCACTGGGTAATCAGCTACAACGCCCGGCGCCAGTCCGCGATGTTCGACGACCTCGGGCTGAGCGCGGACTGGCGCGCCCTGTCCCTGCTGCTCGGCGCCGGTCTGCTGCTGGCCGGCGCGCTGCTCGTGGCCTGGTCGCTGCGAGGCCGACGCGCGCATGGCGACGCCATCGCCCGGGCCTATCGGCGCTTCTGCGCGAAGCTCGCAAGGCGCGGCCACCCGCGCGCGCCGTACGAGGGGCCCATGGATTACGCGCGCAGGGTCAGCGCGTCACTGCCGGCGGCCGCCGCGGACATCACCAGGATCACGGGGCTCTATGCCCGCGCCCGCTATGGACAGACCTCGTCGGCCGCGGATGCGCAGGCGCTGCGCAGCGCCGTGCGCCGGTTCGCCCCCTGAGGACCTGCGCCGCCCCCGATCAATCCGTCGCGGCCGATTCGAACGCGTGCGCGTGATGCAGCCGCGCGTAGACACCGTCGGCGCGCAACAGCTCGGCATGAGTGCCGGTCTCCACGATCCGGCCGTGCTCCAGGACGACGATGCGATCGGCACTCTGGACGGTGCTTAGACGGTGCGCGATCACCAGCGAAGTGCGCCCGGCGCGCACGGTGTCGAGCGCCGCCTGGATGTGGCGCTCCGAAGCGGTGTCGAGCGCGGAAGTCGCCTCATCGAGTATCAGGATGGGGGCGTCCTTGAGCAGGGCGCGCGCGATGGCCAGCCGCTGCCTCTGTCCGCCCGAGAGCCGCAACCCATTCTCGCCGATCGCCGTCTCCAGGCCTTCGGGCAGGTCGCGAACGAACTCCATGACGCGCGCCGCCTCCGCGGCCGCGAGCACTCGCTCCGCGGAGGCATCGCGCAGCGCGCCGTAGGCGATGTTGTTGCGGATGGTGTCGTTGAACAATACGACGTCCTGGCTCACCAGCGCGATATTTCGTCGCAGTGACTGCAGCGTGATCTCTCCGATGTCGACGCCGTCGATGCGGATCGCGCCGTCCTGCGGGCGATGGAAGCGCGGGATCATGCCGGCGAGCGTGGTCTTGCCGCTGCCGGAGGCGCCGACGAGCGCCACAGTCTCGCCCGCCGCCACCGCCAGGGACACCTGGCGCAGGGCCGGTTGCGTGCCGCCGGGGTAGCTGAAGGTCACCTCACGCAGCTCGATCTCGCCGCGCGCGCGGCCGAGATCGCGCCGTCCGGTGTCCGACTCCGCTTCCGCGTCGATGAGCGCGAATATGCTCTCGGCGGCAGCCAGGCCGCGCTGCAGGGGCTCGTTGACGCCGGTCAGCCGCCGGACCGGCGCCTGCAGGATGAGCATGGCGGCGAAGAAGGAGACGAATTCACCGGTGGTGAGCGCCTGCGAGGCGGCGATGCCGCGCGCGGCGTAGATCGTGGCCGCGATGCCGCAGGCGATGATGAGCATGACGACCGGCTCGTTGGCGGCGGCCGCCATGATGACCTTCATGGCGTACCTGCGAGCGCTGCTGATGGCCTGCTGGAAACGTCCGATCTCATAGTCGTGACCGCCGAACACCTTCACCACCTTCTGTCCGCCGATCGCCTCCTCGGCGACGTGGTTGATCGTGCCCATGGACTGCTGCAGGCGGCGGCTCATCTCGCGCAGCTGGGCGCTGATGCGGCTCACCGACCAGGTGATGGGCGGCGCCAGCACCAGCACGACGAGGGTCAGGCGCCAGTCCAGCCAGAACATGTAGGCGAGCAGCGCGATGACCGAGAGCGTGTCCTTCACGAGCACCATCAGCACGCGCGTTACCGCCTGCTCGACCTGGGTCACGTTGTATGTCAGCCGCGATAGCAGCTCGCCGGAACTCGCGGCTTCGTAATAGCTCGCGGGCAGGTGGACGAGCCGCCGGAACATGTCGCCGCGCAGATCCATCATCACGCGCTGCGCCACCCAGGTGAGCGAAACCGTGCTGACGAAATTCAGCGCGCCGCGGATCAGGAACAGGACGATGATGAGCAGCGGAAAATAGCGCGCCTGCCAGCTCGTCGCCAAGAGGAAATTGCCGTCGAGAAAGGGCTTGAGCAGTGCCGGCATGACCGGATCGGTGGCGGCGTACAGAAGCATCGACAGCACGCACAGCCCGAATACGCGCCAGTGGCGATGCACGTAGGAGAGTAATCGCCGGTAGAGGACGCGGCTGCTCTTGGAGGGGACCATGGGTCTTTGTCGATGCGCGGCGTCGGCGCCGGATTTCGATTATCCTATATCCGCCACATTTGCACCCATGGTCCAAGCCTCGCCCAGACATGTCCAAGGCACATCCGATCATCGCCGTCACCGGTTCCTCCGGGGCGGGCACCTCCAGCGTCAAGGTCGCCTCCGAGCACATATTCCGCAGGGAGGGCATCCTGGCCGCGGTCGTGGAGGGCGACAGCTTCCACCGCTACGATCGCGGCGAGATGGAGAAGTTTCGCGCCGCCGGCGAGCGCGTCACCCACTTCGGACCCGAGGGCAATCTCTTCGACGAGCTGGCGGCGCTGTTCAGCAGCTATGGCGAGAACGGCACCGGCCGGCGCCGGCACTACGTGCACACCTCCGAGGAGGCGCTGCAGTTCAACCGCCCCCCCGGCACGTTCACGGACTGGGAGCCCCTGCCGCGCAATACCGACGTGCTCTTCTACGAGGGCCTGCACGGCGGCATGATCACCGACAAGGTCAACATCGCCCAGCACGTCGACCTGCTCATCGGGGTGGTGCCCATCATCAACCTGGAATGGATGCAGAAGATCCACCGCGACAAGGCCGTGCGCGGGTATTCCGCGCAGGCCGCCACGCAGATGATCCTCCACCGCATGCACGACTACGTGCACTACATCGTCCCGCAGTTCGCGCTCACCGACATCAACTTCCAGCGCGTGCCGATGGTCGACACCTCCAACCCGTTCACCGAGACGGAGGTGCCGAGCGACGACGAGAGCCTCGTGGTCATACACATCGCCAACCGCCGCAAGATACAGCCGGACTACCGCTACCTGCTGGAGATGCTCTCCGGGTCCTTCATGTCGCGCCCGGACACCATCGTGGCCCCGGCCGGCAAGAAGAGCTTCGCCTTCGAACTGCTGATCGGACCTGTCGTCGAGCGCATGGTTCGCGACAGCAGCGGCGGCTGACGGGTGAGCTCCGCGCGATGCACCGTATAACGCTGGACCCCGGCGGGAGCGCCTTCGACGCCGGCGAGGAGACCATCCTCAACGCCGCGCTGCGCCAGGGCGTAGCGCTGCCGTATGGTTGTCGCGACGGCCAGTGTGGCGCCTGCAAGGCGCAGGTCCTCGCCGGGGAGATCGAATACCCCGAAGGGGCGAAGACCACGGCGTTGAGCGATACGGAGGCACGGCGGGGTTACTGCCTGTGCTGCCAGGCGCGCGCGCGCAGCGATCTCATCCTGCGCATCCCCGAGGCGGGAGGCGGCGCGGCGCCGGAGGTGCGGACGTTGCCGGCACGCGTGGCGCGCCTGGAACGGCTCTCCCACGACGTGATGGGCATCTGGCTGCAGCTGCCGAGCAGCGAGCGCCTGGTCTTCCGCGCCGGCCAGTACATCGAAATCCTGATGCGCGACGGCAGGCAGCGTGCCTACTCGCTCGCCAACGCGCCGCACGATGACGAGTTCCTGCAGCTGCACGTGCGCCACTACCCCGGAGGCGTATTCGCGGAATATGCCTTTCATGCGCTGAAGGCGAGGGAGTTGCTGCGCATCCGCGGCCCGTACGGCAGCTTCTGCATGCGCGAGGACTCCGGGCGACCGGCAGTCTTCGTCGCCGGGGGCACCGGCTTCGCGCCGATCAAGGCCGTGCTGGAACACGCCTTCGCCAAGGGCGTGCCGCAACCGCTCAGGCTTTATTGGGGTGTACGCGCCACGCGCGACCTGTATTCCCCGCTGCCGCGGCAGTGGGCCGCCGAGCACGCGAACTTCTCCTGGGAGCCGGTCCTCTCCGAACCGTTGGCCGAGGATCACTGGGGCGGGTGCCGCGGCCTGGTTCACGAGACGCTGGCCGCCCGGCACCCGGATCTCTCCACCTACGACATCTACACCTGCGGGCCGCCGGTGATGACGAAATCGGTGGCGGATGTCGCCATCAGGCACGGCGCGCCCGCCGAACGCATCTATTCGGACGCCTTCGAATTCGCGGCGAAATGAAGCCGGGGGTGCTGCGCGCTCAGTCGGCGCGGTGCGGCAGCAGAGGCGTGGCTGGCTGGCCGGTGGCGAGCAGCAGCCCCTGCCGGTTACAGCGCAACGCGGCGTCGCGATCGCCGAGTTGCTCCTGGGCCTCGGCCAGCAGGCCATAGGCTTCCGGCGTGGGCGTCTTCCGGATCAGATCCTCCAGGTAGCTGCGCGCCTTGCCCCACAGACCGTTGCGCAGCGCCAGTCGCCCCAGCGCCAGCAGCAGACCCGGCTCCTCGCCATGCTCATCCAGCCAGCTCTCGGCATTCCTCAGCTGCCTGAGCGCATCCGGCGACTGCAGCTCCCCGTATAGCCGTACCAGCCCGGCGTCCCATTGCTTGCGCAGGGCGCCGAGCACCACGTTGTGGGCCTCCTCCTGCTCGCCGCAGGCCGCGAGCGCGCGCGCATAGCGCGCCGTGATCTCCGGGCGGTGCCGCCGCACCCGCGCGACACGCTCCCACGCTGCCTTGATCGCACGCGCATCGCGGCGGCGCTCCGCGTCCAGCATCAGCCCGCCCATGGCCTCCTGCTCCATCGCCGCCCGTTGCGCCGCCGGCAGCAGATCCCGTTTTGCCAACCTGGGCAGCAGATCCAGCAGCGCGGTCCACTCGCCCGCCTCCCGGTAGAAGGCCGCCTCCACGCGCAGCACCTGGTCGTGGCGGCCGTCGATCCGCCTGAGCTCGGCGAGCAGCGTGCGTGCATCATCCAGCCGATGCTCGTGCAACGCCTGCTCCATCTCGCTCAGGCGCACCGGCAGTTGAGCGTCATCGCCCTGCTCTCTGGCCATCTGCAGGTAGAACGCCTGGCGATCCGCCGCCTGCTGCGCCTGGGCGGCGCGCGCCGCGCCCAGGTAATGCAGCAGCGGCGCGTCGCTGCGCCGCGCGCCGTCACTCAGGGATCGCTCGGCAGCGCGCCAATCCCCTTCCACGAGGGCGAGAAACCCGTCGGCGAGATTCCGCATCGCCCTGGTCTCGCGACGCCTGCGCGACCAGTGCCGCAGGTCGCGCGGCGCGCGCCACAGGCGCACCAGCGTCTTCAACGTCCACCAGACGGCGACGATGCCCACCAGCAGCAGCACGACGAAGAACGCGAAGCTCGTGCGTATCACCTGACCGTGCACGCCGATGACCACGAAGCCGGTGTCCTCGAGCAGCACGCCGCCGAGCAGCACCGCAGCCACCAACAGCACCAGCGAGAGGATGACGAAGCGCATGGGGGGAATATCAGGGCGCGGCCGGCGCCGCTTCGACGTTCACGTTCCCGGCCGCCCGGACCGTGGTGCTCAACTGCCGACGCACGAGTTCCAGCGCGTCCTGCAGGCTCGGCAGCTCGGGCGAGAGCTCCAGGCTCGCCATCGGCGCAAGCGTCGCGCGCATGCCCGAAACCTCCGGGCTACGCGTGTCGTAATAGCGTTCCAGCAGCTCGTCCACGCGCGCCAGCGTGGCGCGGAAATTGGCCGTATCGCCGCGCAGGACCTCCAGCCGCGCGGCAGCCAGCTCCAGCCGGAGATTCTGCTGCAGCAGATAGCGCTTGCCGGGATCGAAGATGACGTCGTCGGGCACCTCCATGCTCTTGATGTCGACCAGACGCACCAGATCCGTCCAGATGCGCCTGAGCGCCTGGCGCCAGCCGACGGCCTGCCACTCGCCGGCCGCCGTGCCGTCGCCGCCGTCCGGCGCGGCGTTCGCCGAGGGCTCGACGTCGCCGGCCTTCAGCGGCAGCTTCTCCACCCGCGTCAGCAGATCCGCAAGCGTGAGCGTCAATCCCGAGGTGTCCACCGGCGCCACGGCGCGCAGCGCATTGAGATCCGCGATCACCTTCTCGCGCACCGGGATGAGCGCCGGATCGTCGCGATCGGCCAGCCGGCGATCGACGCTCTCCAGGGCCGCCGTGGCCGTGGCAACGTCGCGATCCAACCGCAATCGCTGCTCCGCGACGGTCAGCAGGTAATGCACCTCGCGCAGGACCCAGATCGCGTCGGACTGACCCGCGCCGGCGCCCTGCGCCTGTCTGATCGCGGCGAGCGCCCTGGAGGTTTCCTCCTGCAACGCCGCCTGCGCGGCGACGAGTTCGTTCACGCGGCGATCCGTCTGCTCGCTCGTGTCCCTGGCCCGCTCGCCGGCGGCGGTGGCCGCCTCGAGACGGCCGCCGAGACTTTCGAGTTTCTCGTTCACACCGGCCAGTGCCGAGGCGTGCTCGCTGCGCACCGCCTCCATCACTCGCTGCGTCCGGATCAGCGCGGACGCCGCCAGCACCGCCGCGGCGACCGCCACGACCACGGCCAGCAACGCCCAGCGATTCGATCCGCCGACGGCCGGCACAATCTTGGCGTCGATGATCTGCTTGTCCGGGGAGACCGACGATTCCGTCATACCTGGCTGGCTCAAACGATATTCACGGCATTAAATGATGTATGCGCGCGCGCTGCAAGTAGTCCCCGCCCGGCCGCGGGCAGCGGCGATTCCCTTGGGTGGCGGGCGCGTGCGGCGGTTGCGTTCAGCGGCTCTTGAGCCTGAATCCCGCGGCCTTCAGGTAGTCGCCCTCGAGCTCCAGGTCCGCGGCGGTCAACGGGTGCGTCTGCAGCCAGTCTTCCGGAAAGCGCAGCTTCAGCGTTTCGCCGTCGACCTCCACCTCGATGCGCGGCATCTCGGCATTGGCGCGTGCCCGGTGCAGCAGCACCGCCAGCCGCAGCAGCACGCACAGGCGGCGCACGGGCTGCACGTCGTCGTCCGGCAGCGCCTGCAGTTCGGTCAGCGGGAACTTGCGGCGATGCGCGCGCACCAGGAAGGCCATCCGTTGCTGCTCGCCGCGCGAAAACCCCGGCATGTCGAGGTTGTTCAGCAGATAGGCGCTGTGCTTGTGATACTGACTGTGCGAGATCGACAGTCCGATCTCGTGCAGGCACGCCGCCCAGCCGAGCAGCCGCTGGTACTCCTCCGTGTCGAGCTGCCATTCCTCCCGCACCATCTCCCAGAGGGCAACCGCCTTGCGCTTCACCCCGTCGGCCTGCGTTGCGTCGATGCGGTAGCGATCGGCGAGGTCCGCCACGGTGCGCTCGCGGATGTCGTCCTGCTGCAGACGGCCGGCGAGGTCGTAGATCAGCCCCTCGCGCAGCGCGCCGCTGGCGCAGCTCATCTGCTCGATCTCCAGCGCCTCGAAAACGGCCGTGAGGATGGCCACCCCGCCCGGGAAGACCGGCGCGCGCTCCGCCGTCACGCCCGCCATCTTCACGTCCGCGGCATTGCCCGCCGCCACCAGCGCCTTGGAGAGCTTCTTCAGCGCCGCGGCGCTGATGCCGTCCTTGCACCAGCCGGCGTCGTGCACCGCCTCGGCGATGGCCAGCACCGTGCCGGAGGCACCGATCGAGGTCTCCCAGCCGATCTCGCGGTATACCGTCGCGATGGGCTCCAGCTCCTGCAGCGCGGCGATCTCCGCCGCGCGCATCCGCTCGGCGGTGATCCGGCCATCGGGGAAAAAGCGCAGACTCGAGCCGACGCAGCCCATGTGCAGGCTCTCCATGCGCCTGGGCTCGAACTTGCGTCCGAGGATGATCTCGGTGCTGCCACCGCCGATGTCGACCACCAGCCTGCGCCGGCTGTCGTCCTCCAGGCTGTGGGATACGCCCAGATAGATGAGGCGCGCCTCCTCGTGGCCGGCAATGATGTCGATTGCATGACCGAGCGCGTCCTCGGCGCGGCCAATGAACTGCGCGCTGTTGCGCGCCTTGCGCAGCGTGTTGGTGCCCACCGCGCGCACCCGCCCGCTCGGAACCGCGCGCAGCCGCTGCCCGAAGCGGCGCAGGCATTCCACCGCGCGCTGCATCACCTCCTCGCTCAAACGGTTCTTCTCGTCCAGGCCGCCGGCCAGGCGCACCATCTCGCGCATCTTGTCGATGACCTTCAGGCGGGACTCATCGACCTCCGCGACGATCATGTGAAAGCTGTTGGAACCGAGGTCCACCGCGGCGGCGCACTGAGATTCGTTCCCCATGGCGGCGGATTATATCGGCAAACAACGAAGGCGATGCGCCGGGCCCTTCACTTTACACCCGCGCCTCGCCGCTCTACATTGGTTCGGCCCGCACCTGCCCGCGCAGATGCCGAGGAACCTCACGAATGACCAGCGTCAACAGGGTCGATCCCGTGCACGCACACGCGCAGATCGCCGCCGACCCGACGGCGGTGCTGATCGACGTGCGCAGCCGCATCGAGTTCGACTACGTCGGACATCCGATCGGCGCACTGCACGTGCCCTGGAAGGAGTTTCCGGAGTGGAGGATCAATCCGGGATTCGTCGATGCGGTGCGTGAGCTGCTGCGCACGGACGGCGGGGCCGCGCCGGAGGGCAGGCCGGTATATCTCCTGTGCCGCAGCGGCGCACGCTCGCTGGCGGCCGGCGAAGAGCTGGTTCGCCAGGGCTTCCGCCGCGTCTACAACGTCGAGGAGGGATTCGAGGGCGAGAAGGATGGCCGGCGTCATCGCAGCACGATCAACGGCTGGCGTTTTCGCGGCCTGCCGTGGGAACAGGGCTAAAAGCCGCCCTGAGAACGTTACATCGCCAACCCGAGAGCACCCACGATGAAGTTCGAGACCGTCAACCCCGCCACCGGCGAGCGTCTGCAGTCCTACCCGTTCCTGAGCGAAGGCGAGCTTCAGGATGCGCTCGCGGAAGCCAGCGCCGCCTCCGCGCGATGGCGCGCCACGCCGATCGCCGAGCGCGCCGTGCCGATGCGGCGCGCCGGGGAGGTGCTGCGCACGCGCCGCGACGAGTTCGCGGCGATCATCGCCACGGAGATGGGCAAGCTCGTCAGGGAGGCGCGCGGGGAGATCGAGAAGTGCGCATGGGTGTGCGAGTACTACGCCGATGAGGCCGCCCGCATGCTCGGCGACGAGGAGGTCGCCACCGACGCCAGCCGCAGCTACGTCGCCTACCAGCCGCTCGGCGTGGTGCTGGCGATCATGCCGTGGAACTTCCCGTTCTGGCAGGCCTTCCGGTTCGCCGCCCCGGGCGTCATGGCGGGCAATTGCGGGCTCCTCAAGCACGCCCCCAACGTGCCGCGCTGCGCGCTCGCCATCGAGGAGGTGTTCACGCAGGCGGGATTCCCTCGCGGCGTCTTCCGCTCGCTGTTCATCGACACCGAGCAGACCGGGCGCATCATCGATGATCCGCGCGTACGTGGGGTCACGCTCACCGGCAGCGAGGCCGCGGGGCGGAAGGTGGCGCAGCGCGCGGGCGCGGCGCTGAAGAAGGTGGTGCTCGAGCTCGGCGGTTCGGACCCGTTCATCGTGCTGGAGGATGCCGATCTCGATCTCGCCGTGTCCACCGCCGTGACGGCACGCTACATGAACGCCGGCCAGAGCTGCATCGCGGCCAAGCGCTTCATCGTCACCCGGGGCATCGCCGATGAGTTCCTCGCCCGCTTCAAGGCGGGCGTGGAGCATCTTCGGCCCGGCGATCCGATGCAGGAATCCACCACCCTCGCGCCGATGGCGCGTGCGGACCTGCGTGACGGCCTGCACGCGCAGGTGCGCGACAGCCTCTCGAAGGGCGCGCTCGCGGTCACGGGCTGCGAGCCGCTCGCCGGACCCGGCTGGTACTACGCGCCGTCCATCCTCGATCGCGTCACGCCGGGCGTGCGCGCCTACGAGGAGGAGTTGTTCGGGCCGGTGGCGATCGTCATCCGTGTCGAGGACGAGTCCGAGGCCGTGCGCGTGGCCAACGGCTCGCGCTATGGCCTCGGCGGGAGCGTCTGGACCCGCGACGCGGCGCGCGGCGAGCGCGTGGCGCGGGGGCTGGAGAGCGGAATGACCTTTGTCAACGGACTGGTCAAGAGCGACCCGCGCCTGCCGTTCGGGGGCGTGAAGGCCTCCGGGTTCGGCCGCGAGTGCTCCTCGCACGGCATCCGCGAATTCACCAACGTGAAGACGGTCTGGATCCGCTGACCGCCGCCGCTGCCGGCGGCCGGCCGGACCCCGGCCGCGGCAAGCCGTTTCCCCGAGGCGGCAGGGACCGGCCCGCGCCGACCTGCACGTTATTGCCGCGCCGACGCCGGCCGTCGACGTCGTCTTCCTGATAATCAGGGAGTTGCGCGCTTGGAACGCGAGTTGCTGAGTGCCTGGCATCCAGTACGGAGCCACGCACACATGGCAGTCGCAACCATCGCGGGGGCCGATGCCGCCGCCAGCACCAGCGCGCAGGCCGGCACTTCCGCCGGAGCGAAGCTGTTCGGCGGCAAAGGCATCTCCTTCATCGACATCCTGCGCATCGCCGGCGGCGGCCTGATCGGCGGGCCGATCGGCGCCGGCATCGCCTTCGCGGGGGTGCTGGCGGAGAAGGCCTTCCGCAAGGATGGCGCCGCGGAGGCTGCCGCGACCGCGGCGGCGCCGGGCGCCGCACCGACGGCGCAACCGGTGGCGGAGGCCACGCCCGAGATCCGGCCAGGCGGCTGGATGGTCAACATGGCCTACGGCGGACGCGACCCCTACCAGTGGACCCCGTCGACGCGCATCGACGCGAGCGGCGGAGCGCCGGACGCGAGGGTCGCGGCCAACACCGAGATCAACGACCCGCGCCTGACGGCGGCGACGGCCGTCGCGAAGGAGCGGCCCGGAGGCTGGATCATCAACGCGACCTACTCGGCACAGGACGCCTACGAGAAGACCCGCGACGCCCTGCTCTCGCGCCTGCGCGCCGAGGCCTGAGACGGTCCGGGATCAGCGGTAGCCGGCAAGTTCCTGCACGTAGACGCCGGATTTCAGATAAGGGCTGCCGGAGGACTCGCGGCGCTCCGATCGCACCAGTCCCACGCCCGGGGCGTACCAGTCGGTGTGCTCGACGTCGACGTGGCCGAAGTTCGCCCCCTGATTCACCCGCACGATCGCGCTGCCCGAGGCGCTCACCTTCAGGCAGTCACGGAACGTGCCCGCCGGCACGGTGACGGTCTCCCCGGCCGATGCGATCGAAAAGTCGAGCGTCACCGGTACCTCGCGATCGCGGATGCGCTCGCCGGCCTCGTAAAAGACGCTCTCCACGAGCGTCAACTGGCTGGTGAGCGACCACTTGGTGCCGACGGCAAAGGGCGAGCGCAGTATGAAATGCTTCGGGCCGTCGCGACGCATCCGGCCGTCGATGCCGCGGCGCGTGGCCACGCGCCGTACGCCATCGCTGTCGCTCACGTAGTAGCCGCGGGCATTGCCAGGATACTCGATCACGCCGACCGGCCCGTCCTCTCCGTCGACCGTGCCCAGCGCGCGCACCTGCATCGTGGAGCGGACAGTCTGGTCGAGCACCGTCGTCGTCACGGAGTAGTCCCATGACCGGCCCGCGTCGAGCGGAAACAACGTCCCGCGAGCGCCGCCACAACCGGCGAACATCAGCATGGTCGCGAACACCACGCCTGGCGCGCGCGCGGGAGATACTGGACGAAGCGGAATCACCGCCGCATCGTAGCATCCCGGCGCGAAGGTGCGGAGGGCCGCCCGCCCCCGCCATGGAGCAGTACCTGCACCGGCGCCCCCGGCTCAGGCCGCGATGCCGGCGGAGCGATGACTGTCGGCGTATCGATCCTCGCGCGGCGGCCGCGCGGGCAGCAGCAGCTCGAGCAGCCGCCGCATGCTGCCGGCGGTGCGCGTCGACATGCGTACGACCCGCGCCGTGGAGCCCACGGGCACCAGCGGCCCGCGTGCGGAGCGCTTGCTCCACTGCTCCTGCAGCACGTTTTCCAGCAGTGCGTGATCGGTGCCCGCGTCGGTCAGGAACACGACCTTCGAGAGACTGACACTGCCGATCAGCGCGCCGATCTCGAAGGTGCAGCCGAGGTGGCGGGCCTCGAAGCCGCGCAGATCCACGAGCACCGCATCGCTCGTCATCGCCAGCCGCCTGACCGTCATCTGCCAGGTGCTGTCGTGACAGAAGAACTCGTTGATGCGGTAGCGCCCGTCCGGGTCCTGCCGGTCGTCGAGCAGCTGCAGCCGTTCCTCGAGGTCCGCGCGGCCGGCGACGAACCGGCGCGAGAGCCGCCCGGTGAGGAACTCGAGCACCTCGTGCGGTTCGATCATGCGCGTGATGAGATCCGGCCCGGCGACCATGGCAACGCTGCCGACGTGCTGCCAGAGGTTGCGGAGGTCATCAAATAACGATTCGCTGCGCCTGCCGGATCCGATCACGCGCAACAGCAGCAGATGCCGCCGCAACGCGGGCAGCGCGACCGCCGACAACAGCGTGAATCCGGCATGCGCCACCAGCTTGTAGGCAGCGAACGCCACCAGCGCGAACACGACCCATCCGCTGCCGTAGTACATCAGATCGACACTGTGCGCAACCGCGAACAGCAGCCACATCGAATCGACGATCAGGGCCTGCTCGCCCAGCAGCTTGCGGTCGTAGCGCCTGCAGACCCAGCGCACCAGCAACCATCCGCCGATCATGGCGAGGAGGAAACCGAACAGGACGAGCCCGATGAACAGGCCGTAGCCCTCGATGGCGAGCACGCCGCCGGCCGTGGCGGAACCGCGTACGCCATCCTCGCCGGCACCGATCCAGCCGGCGGCCAGGTGGGCGCCGATGGCGCCGGTCAGCATCAGTGTCGCGACCGGGGTGCCGACCGAACGCACGGCGCGCAGCAGGAAAGCGAGGGCCAGCAACATCGGGATGCCGCCCCCCGGACTCCAGAACAGCAGCAGATCCCAGGGCCTTGCCTCCGCATTGCGCGCCATGGCGATCACGGCGAGCGCGGCGACCACGGCAAGATAGCCGGCCACGATCCACGCGCGCTGGGCGTGGCTGTACGCGGCCGTGAGCAGCAGCGCGATCATCGCCGGCCAGAGGTATGTCCACAGCAGCGCGGCATACTTCGTGTACGCCGGCGGCTCGCCCTGCTCGGCCAGCATGACGGCGCCGGTCATGACCGCCGCGAAGGCCAGGCCGCCCAAGGCATACACGATGCCGTTGCGCCACGGGCCGGTCAGCGCTCCGCGCACGAGCTGCGCGTCGCAATTGCCGACCGCACCCATCTCCGCGGCGTCCTCCATCACCACCTCGAGCGGCCGCGACCGGGCCGGGAACAGCGGCGCGGAGACCGCATCGTACGCCGCGTTCTCGCTGTCGTCGGCCGCCCCGAGCTGGCTCGCGGCGCGCATGTGCCGCGACACCGCGCGCCTGTAGAGAAACAGGATCAGCATCGAGAGCGGCACCGCCAGCAGGGCGGCCGTGACCAGGCAGAACGCCACGATGCCGGGCAGGATGTCGGGCGGTGCCCCGGTCATGACGAAGTGTCCCCGCGCTTACGCATAGGCATTCATCCGGTGCCCGGGTGGCCGTGACTACGATTCGCTGCCGCGCCTGGAGGCTCGCGGCAGGCTCAGGGACCGGCGCCGCGGCGCGTCCCGACCAGACATCGCCCCGAGCCTCGCCGGTTCATGCGGGGATGCGCCGTGCAGACCCGTGGAAAGGCATCGCTGACAGTGCCGAGACCGCGATCAGGCCGCGATGGCTGGCCTGCCGGCCTCGCTCCGGGCGCCGCGCGACCGTACGTGCGGCGCGAATTCGCCGGGCACAAAACGCGGACGGTGCATTCCCTGTGTCGTCGTGGCATCTCCCCCTCCTGAACAGGCGCACCACGCTGATCTGAAATTAGCAACACGCGGGCGCGGGTTCAAGTTGACCATCTCCCGCGAGCACTTTCAGCGCAACTCGTCGCACAAACGCATTCACCTTCGAGGCATCGATCCCCGCCGGTTCGCGTGCCGGCGATGCGCCAAGCGGATAGACTGGAGGCAGCGCGAGGAGAAACGGCGAGCGATGACGCACGAACGCCACAATCGCACGGTCGTGTTCAGCGGCCACATGATCGACGCCGAGGATCGATCCCGGCGGCGCTTTCCGCCCGAGATCGAGCCGGCGGCGGCGCTCGCAATCGACGCGATGCTGAACAGGCTGGGGATCGGGGCGGACACCCTCGGGATCACCGAGGGCGCCTGCGGCGGCGATCTGCTTTTCACCGAGGCCATGCTGGCGCGCGGCGCGCCGGTCGAACTGTACCTGCCGTTCGCGCGGCAGCGATTCCTGCGCACCTCCGTGGACTACCGGAAGGCCCTTTCCGCGGTGCCGGACCGCTGGTCGCAACGGTTCTTCCGCGTGCTCGCGCACCCCTCGGTGCGCTGCGTGGAGATGGACGCCGCAGGCGGCCCGGACACGGGCGCAGAAGCCTACGCTCGCTGCAATCTGCGCATGATCGAGGAGGCCATCGGCCATGGCGGCGGCGATCTCGAGCTCATCTGCCTGTGGGACGGCATCGACAGCGACGCCGCAGGCGGCACGGCGCATATGGTCGAGGCGGTGCGGCACCGCGGCGGCCGTATCCACTGGATCGACATACGCCCGCTGCTCGACGCGGCGGGGGACGCCCCGGGCCGTGTGCACCACGCCACCCCTACAGGCGGGTGAAGGAGATCTCCAGCGCTTCCTCGGCGCCGCTCACCAGGCGCTCGACCCTGACGGCGATGTACCGTCCCTCGTTCGTGCGCAGGCAGAGCTGCCGGTTCACCAGGTTGGCCGCGCTGCGCGCCTGCGTGGAATAGATCGCCTGGCGGCAGCGCGAGGCATCCGCCGCACCCACCACCGCGTAGGCGGCGCCGTTGACCGGTTCCAGGTTGGTCCCGCTCACGTAGGGACCGCCTCCGCCGGCGGGCTTGTAGGCGAGATCGTCGGCGCTGCTCGCCGTTATCCTGCCGGCGTCGATATCCGCGGCCGCACCGAGCCTGAGTGCGAGCGTTCCGCGACCTGGCGGCGCCGGGACATCGGGCTTGCGTCGCGCGATGGTCAGCGCGATCGTTGCGCGCGGGCGATCGGCCACGGTGCCGGGCGGTGGGTCTTGCGTGATCACCGTGCCTTCGGGGCGGTCGTCGACCTCACGGTAGCGCCGTTCGCCGGGTGTCATGCCGGCCTCCCGGATCCTGCGCTCGGCCGCGGCCAGCGTGAGGCCGACCAGCGCCGGCACGGCCGCTGCCGTCGCCCCGGGCGCGTAGAGGAGCGCGACGGCGGTGCCCCGCTTCACCACACTGCCCGCTGCCGGGCTCTGGTTCAGGACCGTGCCGGACGCGACACCGGCCTGCCCCTCACCGATGGCCGCACTCGCGGCCAGGCCCTGGCGCGCGAGCGCCGCCCTCGCCCGGTCGACCTCCATTCCCACCACGCGGCGCACAGTCACCAGGTCTGCGGCATCGTCACGCTGCGCGACCGTGAGATCGATGCGCGCAGCACGCGCGGCCTCGCTCCCCGCGGGAGGTGACTGCGACAGCACGCTGCCGGGTGCGCCCTCCGCGACCCGCCGCCTGCGCACCGCGCCGAGCGTCAGGCCGGCTTCCGCGATCACGGCCTTCGCCGCCTCCAGCGAGAGTCCGCTCACGGCCGGCACGCGGATGGACGGCCTGGTGCGCTCCGGCCGGGTCTCGCCCGGCGTCGGCTCGGGGACCGGTCTGACCTCGGCCACGTCCGCTCCCGGCCCCGGCGGCGCCCTGGCGATGACGATATCCACCGCGAACGGTCCGTTGCCGGCGGGCACCGTGCCCGGGGGCGGCGATTGCGTCAGCACCAGCCCCGGTGCGGCCAGGCCGCTCTCCCGCTCCGAGACCAGCCCGAGGGCCAGGCCCTGCTCCCGCAGCAGCGCCGCGGCGTCCGCCCGGTTCCTGCCTGACAGGGTGGGCACCTTGCCGACCGCGCTGGCCAGCACCACGTCCACGGCGCGCCCCCGCCTCACCACCAGGCCAGCGCCAGGCTCCTGCCTGATGACGACGTCCGCGGCGATGCCCTGCCGGTACTCGTGCTCCTGCGCCCCCAGTCGCAGGCCCGCGCCATCGAGTGCCGACCGTGCTGCACCGATCTCCAGGCCCGCGACATCGGGAACCTCGGTAATGCCGGATGGCCACCAGCGCTCCCAGGCCAGCCGGGACCCGAGAATGAGACCCACGCCCAGCGCCGCGGCGAAGGCGAGACGGGCGATCCGCGGCGCCAGCCGCGCCAGCCTCCAGGCGAACCGCTGCCGATACGGGATCTGTCTGCGGATCTGACTGATGAGCTGGTCGACGTCCCCGTCCCAGCGCTCGTCGCGGAGCGCAAAGGCATTGCGCCCGGCCAGCTCGTGCATATCGGCGGGCAATTCCGCCGCCGTAGGCATGCGTGCCTGCTCCACGAGCACCGGTATGACGACCAGCCCGTGGCGCAGCGCGGCGGCGATCTCCTGGCGCACGAAGTCCCCCGTCTCCGCCAGGCGCCGTCCGCCGCCGGCGTTGCGACTGTCCAGCCATTCCCGCCCGATGATCGCCAGCAGCACATCGCAGGCCCCGATGCGCCGTCCGATAGCCCTGGCGAAGTCGGAGCCCGCGTCGATGTCGCAGACATCGATGAACACACGACGCTCGCCGAAGGTGGCGCGCAGGCGATCGAACAGCCGGCCGGTGTGTCCCGCGCTGTCGCTGCGCCGATAGCTGATGAAGATCCCGCTCATCGTCCTGCCGGGACGGATGGCGCGCGCCGGGGCGGGTGGCCGAGGACCCTGCGCGCCGTGGCTGTCTCGCTCGGCCTGCCTGCGATGCCGGGCATGCGCGCGCGTCAGTCCGTTAGCGCCTTGGCCAGCCGTTCCAGCTGCTCGCGCAGGGCTGCGCACTTCGGGCCGGCGCCCCTGGCCATCTCGACCAGGAACTCGACGTGATCGAGCACCGAACCGAATTCGCGGCGCGAGGAACCGCGATCCAGCGCGGCGCGGTAGCCGGCGCCTATCTCCGCCACCTCGGTGTCTTCGATGGCGCCGCTGGCGAGCGCCGCCACGAGCCGGCAGTCGGGCCCCACGACGCTGTTCCAGTAGCTGGGATCGGTGCGCTCCCGCGCCGCGGCCTGCTCGATGGCGATCGGACAGTACGCGTGCAATGCCCGCTTCCAACCCTCGTCCGTCGGCGCCCGATACCAGCTCAGCGCCAGGCTCGCTGTCACCCAGTTCGTCAATGAATAGGCGTGCAGATCGCGCTCGCTGCCCGGCACCGGGGCGGCCGGCCCCACGGCGCCCGGCGCGCATCTCGGCGGCGGCCCCGGCTCCGTGCCGGCGGGCGCGACGGCCTCGAAGGCCTCGCGATACGCCCGCGCCATGTCCCGCAACGCCAGCACCCGCGGCTTGACGTCGATCTGCAGCGCGGCCATGCGCTTCTGAGCGCTGCCCAGCAGCGCCCGGCGCTCCGCCGTCGCGCCGAAGCGCATCAGGGATTCGATCTCGGCGATCGCCCCGGCGACCTCCTGCCTGCAGGCGACGTTCAGCCGCCGGCGCTCCGCGGCGGTTCCGCCCCGCTCGCCGCGCGCCTCGCGCCAGCGTTGAAAGGCGCGCTTGACGCGGATATTCGCCCGATGCTCCAGCGCCCGCACGGGAAATTCCGCCTTGTCGGCGCCCGTGAGGCGATCCAGGAACTCGAGCGCCTGCTCGTAGTCCCCGGCCTCCCCGAACAGGACGCCGAGGGAGGCGCAGACGTCCGGGCGCGCCAGCCATCGATCCCGCGCGCCGGTCGGAACCCGCGCCAGCAAGGCCTCCACCTTCGGTCGATACCGGGCCACGTCGCCGCCGGACATGCGCACGTCGCCGATGCAGTTGTCGATCTTCGCCACCAGTTCGCTGACCGCCGTGATCGGCGTGGTGCGGCTCGAGCCGTCGGCCTGGCCCCCTGCCAGGTGCAGGTCTTGATCACCGTAGCACTGATAGGCTCCCCAGGTGTTCACCTGCGGAAAGCGCGTATAGACCTCCTCGCGCGCCGCGCGCACCGCGTACCCGAAGGCGGCGCCCGCCAGCATGTGGCGGTAGAAGGAGATGGCGAACTGCCGGCCGGCGGCGTCGTCGACCGCCCAGCCGGCGGCGATCACGGCCTTCACGCCCATCTTGATGAATTCCACCGCCACGCTGGCCGCCAGCAGGTTGTAGTGCGGCGAGGACTCCGCGGGACCGTCGGTGCGCCCGAGGTGACAGCAGTTTATGAACACGAGCTCGGGCACCCAGCGCATCTGCCTGATGTCCCCGGGCGTCAGATAGACGTCGTCGCCGATGACCATGCCGGAGACCCGCTCGGCGCGGGCGCCGGAGTCGGCCGCCACCACCTCCACATCGTGCACGCCGTGCCCGGCCAGGTGCAGGATCTGATAGGCGTCGGCGTGCAGACCCGTCAGGATGTTCTCCGCCGAATCACGCACCTTCACCGCGGCCCGGAACCCCGATCCCGCCAGCAGCTCGCCGACCTGCTGCGCCTCCTTCTCCGCGCCGGGCAGATCGGAGAAACGCAGCTGCGAGCGGCCGCCCGTCGGCAACTGCGGATTGCCGACGATGTAGGCGCTGCGTTCGAAGGTGTAGGCCGGCGCCTGCCGGAAATCCTGCGTCTTCAACTGCCGCAGCATGCCGGCGGCCACGGCCAGCGGCCGGGCGTTGGTGCCCCAGCGGTTCTCCATCAGCTCCCAGGGAAACGCGGCGGAGCGTTCGTCGACCAGGTAAACCATGTCGTGCTGGGCGGGCGCGAGCTCCTTCAGGCCGTTCGGCATCAGCATCTCGAACAGAGTGCGGGATATCTCGCGGCTGTTGGCGGTGGTGCCGCAGGCGGTGGCGATGAAGTCCTCCGCGAGCCGGATCTGGCCTGAGACCAGCGTCTGCTCGGCTCGCGCCCGGTCGCCATAGTGCGTGAAGCGCAGCGTGTTGCTGTCGCGGTCATAGCCGATCTCCAGCCTGCGCCACCATTCCGCGCCCTCGTCGAAGGTCGCCCGCCGGCGCCCGCCCTGGCCCTCGATCACCACGGCCTCGTCGGCCGACCAGTCCACGTGCTGCACGAGCTCCCCGTCGGTGAGCACCTCGGCGAGCGCGCGCACCGCCTGGATCGCGATGTCCTGATAGAGCTCCAGGAACTCGACCTCGTCGATGAGCACCCGGTTGCTGAATCCGGTCTCCAGCAGGCGGCGATTGGCCGCGTGCACGCCCCAGAGCATCGCCGCCACCGAGTCGCGCACGCTCATGTTGCTGAAGCCGGTGCCGATGAGCAGGGCGCATACGCGCGCCGATCGTGGCGCCGTGCGCGCGCCGAAGCGATCATCGGGGCAATCGGCCACGTGCAGCGCGTAGTCCAGCATGGCCTGCGCCATGCCCGCCTCGAGCGCGCCGGGGGTGAGCTCACCCACCTGTCCGAGTCCGATGACCACGGCGCCGCCGGGTTTCGCCGAAGGCGAGGTGTCGAGGAAGATCTCGTGCGTGCCGAGCCGGCCCGGGTAAAGCCCCAGCCGCACGCGATCGCCGAGGGCCCCGTCCAGGCGCCTGTCGAGCGCCGCCTCGGCGCTGACGATGCTGTCGCCGAGGTAGTGGCCCACGCACACGGGGTAGCGCGCATAGGCGAGATCGCCGTGGCGTACGCTGACCTTCAGCCGCGGCAGGCGCACCGCCTCGGCGCGGCGGCGGCGCCTGCGGGTCGGGCCCAGGCCCATCGCCGGGTCCGCCTGCGGATCCGGCACGCTGTCCGGCAGGTCGGCGGGCAGGACCTCCAGGACCTCGGCGTCGGTGACGCCGCGCGCGAGCGGCGCGGCGGCGGGCAGCCGCGAGGTGCTGCCGGTGCTCAGCAGTTCGGCGTAGGCCGGGAACGCCGCGGGGTTGGCGAGCAACTCGTCGTGCCGCGTGTCCTCCACGTACCAGGTGGGCACGCCGGCGAGGCGGCCGGAGGCCCAGGTGACGGTGCCGTCGCCCTGGCGCGTGGAGAGGAACTGCACGTTGGCGGGAATGTCTCCGAGCAGCGGCCGCCGCACGGCTGGCACGACGCGGTAGTCGCACACCGTGTGACGCGCGCATCCGGCCACGTAGATCATCGCCGCCGGATCGACCGGGCACTGCGCGAGCTGCCGCCTCACCTCGTCCACCGCGCGCAGCTCCGCCGCCGGCGGCACCGGCCACTGCTCGCCGAGCTCCGCCTTCAGTCGCTGCCAGAAGCGCGCATCGCCGAAGTCGCGCCCGCCGCCCGATTCCGGCAGCAGCTCCAGCATGCCGGGATAGCGAGTGACGATCTGCAGCAGCTCGTCGCGGTCGTGAGTGATATCAAGCAGCGCGAGCTTGCCGAGCGTGGGATTGCGGCCGGTGATCCAGCGCACGGCCTCGTAGGAACCGGCGTTCGGCGTGCCGAACATGATGAAGCGGCTGCCGGGCAGCGCGCGCAGACGCTCCCAGAGGCGCCGGTGGCGCGCCAGCATCATGCGGGTGACCAGTCCGCCCATGGAGTGCGCGGCGATCCGCAGCGGCTGCCGATGGCTCTCGCACTGGGTCAGCCGCGCCTCCACGACCGGCGCCAGTTGATCGGCGAGCGTCACGAGGCTCAGGCGCCAGTCGTAGGGGAACGGCACCACCTCATGAGTGCCGGTCAGGTACGCCAGGAACTCGCCATAGAAATCGTCGAGCAGGTTGCCCGGCACGACACGGCGCGCCTCGATACCGATATCCTCCAGCCCGCCGCGCGCGAGGTCGAGGAAGTCCAGCCACTTGCAGTCGCTGCCGAGCAGCAGCTCGCTGCCCATCGTCCCCGGCAGCACGATGAGCACCGGGCGCGGACCGCGCTGGGCACTGCGCGCGACCGCCTCGCGCCAGGCGGGGCTCTCGTGCCTGGCCTCCCCGATCGGGCGGTAGCCCGCCAGGGCGCCGTCGGCGCGCAGCAGGCCCTCCTGCAGCATGCGCACCGTGCGTTCGTTGGCGAAGTAATGAAAGTGCGAGACCTCGCGTCCCTGGTCGAGGAAGAAGCGCCCCGCGCCGGGGGTGCGCTGCAGTCCGCCGTACATCGAACCGGTATTCACGATCAGGTCGTGGTCGCTGGCGTAGAACCAGTCGGCCATGACCAGCTTCAGCTTGCCCCAGAAGGATTCGCCTTCGATATCCCCCGCAATGACGCTCAGGTCCGCGGCCGTGCGCAGGTCGGGATGATTGAGCAGCCGGATGAGCGCCGAGCCCGGCATCATCGCCTCCAGGCCCGGAAGGCTGCGCGGGTCGGTGCGTTCCTGCACCACCGCCAGCAGGAAGTCGAGCGCGTCGCCGACCATCTCGGGCGCGAAGTGCTGGACGACCGACAGCCAGCGATCCAGCCGCCCGGAGGCGAGCGTGGTGCCGCGCGCCGGGCAGGCCACGCGCACCAGGCGCGTCACGCGCGGTCGCCGGCGCTTCAGCGCCTCCATGAGCTCGAGCAGGCGCGCCCGCTCGACCGCGTAGGCCCGGGCGGTCTCGGCGCTGTCGCGCCGGCCGAGACCCATCATGGCGCCCAACGTCCGGTCGCGCGCGAACAGCCGATCGAGCGCACCGGGCTGCAGCGGGTCGTTGCGCGCCTGCACGCGTTGCGCGAGGCCGAGCAGATCCGCGATCAATCCCCCGCGGGAGTGCGTCACCAGATGCAGTTCGGCACCCTCGGGCAGGAATTTCTCGACCAGCTCTGCGGCGTTGTCGATCGGGCTGATCGTGAGGGAGCGGT
The DNA here is from genome assembly GCA_022071965.1 of Gammaproteobacteria bacterium. GTDB lineage: Bacteria > Pseudomonadota > Gammaproteobacteria > JAJPIJ01 > JAJPIJ01 > JAJVHZ01. The sequence continues at coordinate 140,468 of JAJVIQ010000013.1, read as the reverse complement.
GCTCGTAGGCGTACACCTGCCGGCCGTAGCGCTCCCGCAGCGCCTTGCGCAGGGCGGCGCCCGCCCTGTTGCTGGGGTTCCACAGCGACGCGAAGCTGCCCGCGGTGCTCGAAGCGGTACCGTGCACGAACACGAGCAGCGGCTCTCCCGGCCTGGTCGCCGGCAGGCGATCGGTGACCGCTTCCAGTGTCAAGGCCTCCTCGAGGCCGACCCGGTAGATGCCCGGCGCGTTGCCATGCAGCTGCCGGCGCTCGAACCATTGCGACAGTCCGGCGGCGGTCTTGCGCTTCAGGTCGACGCCGAACACCTCGAGCGCCTCGACCACCAGCGCGCCGAGTCCGCGCGGCGCGGCGCCTTCCCCGGCATCCGCCCTGACCCGGGGATCGACCTCCCAGATATGCTCCTCGTCGCCGCCGCGGCTGGCGTGCGCGCCGAACTCGCGATGGAGATCGTCCACCCGCAGCCACTGCCGGAAGCCGTTGGAGTACTCCAGGCAGGCCACATCGTCCTGGCGGATCGTCACCTCCACCACGCCCGCCGCGGCGCGGTCCGCTCCGAGCTGCACCCGCGCCCGGGTGACGATGTCGATGGATTCCACGCGCGGCGTGGGAACGTTCGCCACCGCCTGCCCGCGCAGCCGCAGGGTGCGCGCCTGCGCCGCGGGCGCGGCAGTGCTGGCCGAGCGCGATACGCGCGCACGCGGCGCCGGGGACCTGTGCGAGCTGCCGGGCTTGCGTCTGCTCGCCATGGCGGGTCTACAGCGGCGTCAGGAAGCGCCGATCGAAGCCGGATTTGCGGCCCTCCAGCTGCGGCACCTGGTCGAAATCCCCGCGCTTCAGCCCGGCGCACGTGCGCGCGTGCAACTCGCGGTAGGACAGCACCCCGCGCGTCTCGGCGATCGCCGCCACGAGGTGGTAGCTCAGCGCCCCGTTGTAGCTGCCGTCGATGTACGCGTCGGCCGAGGTCTGGGTATCACGGCAGCCGGAGATCAGCAGCTCGGGGATGTCCGCGGCCACCACGTCGCTGCGGCGGCGCGCCGCCGGCGGCGAGACCCGCAGCCCGGTGACCCGCCGGCCCCGCAGACGGCGCCCGGACTCCTCGGCCATCAGGTCCCAGGGATTCGGCAGGTAGCGCGGGATCCGCGGGGCATCCGGCGGCAGGACGGCGCGCGTGTTCGTGCCCGAATGGCAGCAGTCCATGACGACCGTGAGGCTGACGCCCTTGCGCAGGCGGTTGAACGTGCGCCGCAGCCAGTCGTCGGTGAGCGGTGCCTTCCAGTCGAGATCGGCGGGGCAGAGGATCTCGTCACGCCCATCGGCCTCGTCGCCATCGGCGTCGGGGACGTTGGCGCCGTGCCCCGAATAGTGCAGCAGCAGCACGTCGCCGCCGCGCGCGGTGCGCACCAGGCGTTGTATCGCCGCCTTGATCGCCCGCGTGGTGGCGGCGAGATCGGTGAGCGTGGTGATGTCCCCGGCGGCAAATCCGAAATACCGCTGCAGGGCCTCATGGACGTTCTCGACGTCGTTGACGCAGCCGCGCAGGTCTGCGCCGGGCATCCGGTAACGATTGATGCCGATGAGCAGGGCCTTCTTCGCCATGACGATTCCTCCCCTGAACGAGCCCCCCGAATATCCGTGCCGATTCGCGGCCGTGCACTGGCGGCCACCCGCGCCCCGTCGCGGCATCATCAGTGTGCGACAGATCGCGCCGCAGGCGCGCACAACCGATCACAACTCCGCCTTCGGCCGTCAGCTCGTGACGGCCTTCAGCATGACCGCCACACCGCACTGCCTGCTCACTGCGTGCGGATCGTAGATGCCGTCCTTCACGAACTTGCCGCGGCTGTAGTGATTCGAGAAGCTCCACAGATACGGCGAGGCCAGCCGTCGCATGCGGTAACCCATGCCGTTGTAGCGCTCCAGCAGATACAGCATGTGCGGCATGGACCAGTCCCGCACGTCGTGGAAACCCTTCATAGTGAGCGCGTCGATGGCGCTCTCGCGCCAGGTGAACGGCGGAGTACCGGTGAGCGGCCTCCCCTTCGGCACCTGCACGGTGCGCGCGGAGAGCGGGTCGCCGTTGTGCATGTGCCCGGCGAAATTGAAGCCGCACTCCATGGCATGGATCGCGCCGATGAACGCCCATGGTATGCCGTTCAGATCGCGCCCCACGGCCTCGTAGAGGGGTCGGCCGTTCCGAAGTCGTTTGACGTAGTAGGCGACGTTGCCCTTGCATTCCGGCCGCACCCTGCAGGCGTCGTAGTAGGCCTGGTACTCCGGGCGCAGCAAGGTGTAGTCCTTGCTGGCGAGCGGCGGCGCGAGGCCGCGGGCGAGGCGCCGCGGCACTTGCGGGACCCGCATCGTGGAGTCTCCGCCGTCCTCCGGGGCCGGCGCCAGCGACTCCTGCGCGTGCATCGCGCCCGACAGTTGATTGAGACGATCGATATGCGTCTCGATCGCGGCGAGATAGCCGTCGAAGGGTCCGAGTCTGGCGGTGGCCACCGCGCGCTCCAGGTCCTGCGCGGCGAGCGTCAGTGTGGCGGCGGCATCGAGAAGCCGGGCCTGATCGAGCATCGCGATCTTGCGGTTCAACGCCTCGATCGTCCCGCGTATGGACTTGCGTTCGTCGGCATCCGTGGTGTTGGCGTGGCGCCTCCTCAACGTGTTGATCGCGCGGCTCAGCTCATGCCGCAGTTCTTCGATGACGTACATGCCGTCCTCCCGTGTCGGATCCGATTCAGCGCAGCCCGGCGCGCAGGTTGGCGATGGCCCGCCGCCACGCATCCGCCCCTGCACTCAACTCGGCGGAGCGCTGTGCGAGTGCCTCCAGAGCGAGCGGCTGTTGCGGAGTGTGGTAGACGGCGACGAGGCCGTGCAGGAGTTCCCGATACTGGTCCAGAAGCACCACGTAACTCGACACCGTCGCACGATATGCCTCGATGCGGGCGATCTCCTCGCTCGCGACCTCGGCATTGTCCAGCCCGACGCCGTTCAGCCGCGTCATCGAGCGCTCCGTCACCGTATCGAAGAGTACCGGTGCGCTGTCGCGCAACGCCGTGATCACCGTTTCGACCTTGGGCGACTCCTGCAACACCACGCGGCGCAACTCCTCGATGTTGTTGCGCGTCGCGACGCGACGCGTGAGCGGCTCCACCGCCGCCACCAGGCCACTCAGCGCCGGACCCACGCCGGCGGCGGGGGCGCCGGCAATGCTGCCGGCGCTCGCGAGCGCACTGCCCAGATTGACGGCCAGGGCGTGCAACTGCGCCTGCGCCGCGTCGATGTTGCGACCCTCCGCGAGGATGACCAGGAGATGCGTGTAGTCCCCGACGCTCTGCAGGGCGCGCCTGAAGACGCCGGTCGCGGGCGGATCGAAGATGGTGGAATAGTAGGGCGCGTCGCCGTTGCAGAACCCGGCGATCACGCCAGGCCCGGAGGGATTGCCGTGCTCGTCCGTGTCGCCCTGGTACGGAATGCCCCCGCACGGACCGGGCCGCGAGGCCGCGCGCGCCTGCAGCGCGCGTTCCAGCGCCACGGTCTGCCCCTGGGCGCGCTCGGCCACCGCGAGGTCGTCGAGCAACGGCTGGCTGGCAGTGTTGAGTGCGCCGAACGCCTCGGCCACCATCGCCACCTCGCGTGCCGGCGGGTTCGAGGTCGCGCACCCGCACAGCGTGGCACAGACCATCACGGCGCTGAGCGCCCTGGCTACTCCCATGATGCCCTCCCTGAAAACACGGCCGATCCGGAGGTCCGGTTCGGCTCTTCTTGTTAGTTGAAGCTTAGATCATCGTCGCCGCCATGCCGTGTCGGCCTGCGCATTTGCAGCGGATCCCGCCCGCGGTGCAATCCGGTCCGGGAAGGTCGTGACCCCCGCGGCGTCATGTCCGGCCGGACCGTGGCCCGCAGGGCGTGCGGTTTGGCCGTGGGCGGGACGGCGAGTTTTCAAGCCGCATCGGGATGAGGCGCGATGGCGCGCCCGGGTCGTTGGGTCGCCGCGGTGAACAGTCATGTGCATCCGCAGCATCTTGCACCGCGTGCTGCGGTGCAATAACGTGCCGGCGAGGTCATGACGCGACATGACATCGGCGAGGCTCGCGGGCGATCGAGGCAGAAAGGTTCGCTTCGCCGCGCATTGCGCGCAGCGTATCACTCGCCAGGCTGGCAGCAGTGCCTCCACTTGACCGCCTGTGCTCTCCAGCAGGCGGTATTTTTATCCGGACCCCGTCCTCACCGGCACCGGTCTCCGGAACTTCTCGTGCAGTTCTTCCCGGGTCTCCGCGTGCGCGGGGTCCGGGATGATGCACTCCACCGGGCACACCTCGATGCAGCGCGGACGGTCGTGATGACCGACGCACTCGGTGCACAGTCGCGGGTCGATGAGGTAATACTCCGCCCCCCCGGAGATCGCCCCGTTCGGGCACTCCGGTTCGCAGACGTCGCAGTTGATGCAAAGATCGGTGATGAGCAGCGCCATGTCGGTATCCTGTTCCCGGGAGATCGTGGGCGTTCAGGCGTAGCGTTTCACCAGCGCCTCGGCCACCGCCGGATGCACGAAGGCCGAAACGTCGCCCTTCAATGCCGCGATCTCGCGGATCAGGCTCGAGGAGATGAACTGGTACTGTTCCGCCGGGGTGAGAAAGATGGTGTCCACGTCGGGGATGATCTTGCGATTCATGCCCGCGAGCTGGAACTCGTACTCGAAATCCGAGACCGCGCGCAGCCCGCGCAGGATGATCCGGGCGCCGCGTTCGCGCGCGAAATTCGCCAGCAGCCCGTCAAAGCGGCAGACCTCGCAGTTCGGTACGTCCGCGAGCACGACGCGCGCGAGCACCACGCGCTGATCGGTCGGGAAGCACACGCTCTTCGAGGTGCCGTGGGCGACGGCGACGATGACGCGATCGAATATGCGCGCCGCACGCTGCACGATGTCCGCATGGCCGTTGGTGATCGGATCAAAGGTACCCGGATAAAGCGCCACTCGCGTCATGGCAGGCCTGCCTCCTCCTCGGTCTTGATCAGTAGATACCGGACGTGGCCGGCCTGCTTCTCGCGATGCACGCGCCAGCCTGGAGGCCATTCTGGCATATCCGCGTCGGCTTCGATTTCCACGTACACCAGGGCGCTTTCGGCGAGGCGGCCGCTGCGCGCGAGCGCGGCACAGCAACGCGCGACCCATCCCTGCCGAAACGGCGGATCGAGAAAGACGATGTCGTAGCGGCCCGCATCGCGCGCGATCCAGCCAACCGCCTCGGCATGCTCGACCCGCACCGTTTGCGCGCCCAGGCGCGCCGCCTCCGCGGCGATGTGTCGAACCTTGCGGACATCCTGGTCGACCATCACGACCTCGTCCGCGCCGCGTGAGGCGGCCTCGAGACCCAGAACGCCGGAGCCGGCGAACAGGTCCAGGCAGCGGGCTCCGCCGATCGCCGGCGCGAGCCAGTTGAACAACGTCTCGCGAATGCGGCTGCCGGTCGGTCTGAGGTCCGGATCGTCGAGCACCTCGACGTAGCGGCCGCGCCATCGCCCCGCGATGATGCGCACGCGGCCGGGATACGCCGGGGCCGAAGCCCGCGGCCCGCGGCGCTGCCTGTTCACGCGCGCGCCCGGACAAGCGTCGAAGTCTGCATGTGTGGATGGTAGGATAGCCGCGGATCGCAGGTCCAGCGTATACACAACGATTCAAGAGCGGCAAAGATCCAGAGAATGTTCGGCCTCGAAAAGCGCGAGCAGGATTCCTCCAGCGACGTTCCCGAGAAGAAGCGGGGCCTGGTGCGATCGCTGCGGGAAGGTCTGCGCAGGACGCGCGAGAGCCTGCTCGGGGGTCTGACCAGCCTGATCCCGGGCGGGAGGCCCATCGACTCGGCGACGCTGGACACGGTCGAGGAATGCCTGCTGGTCGCCGACGTCGGGATGGAGGCCACCGAGGCCATCATCGGCCGACTGCGCGAGCGTCATCGTCAACAGCGGATTGACGACGGCGATGCACTTTACGCGGCGCTGCGCGAGGAGATGGTCGCGCTGCTCGCTCCGGTGGCCCGGCCGCTGGTCGTGCCGGCCGATCGCAGGGCGCCGTTCGTGCTGCTGATGGTCGGCGTCAACGGCGCCGGCAAGACCACCACCATCGGCAAGCTCGCGCGCCAGTTCCGCGCGCAGGGATTGAGCGTGGTGCTCGCCGCGGGCGATACCTTCCGCGCCGCGGCTGTCGAGCAGCTGCGCATCTGGGGTGAGCGCCTCGACGTGCCGGTCATCGCGCAGGCCACCGGCGCCGATGCCGCCTCCGTCATCTACGACGCGCTGGCCGCCGCGACGGCGCGCGGCGCGGACGTCCTCATCGCGGACACCGCCGGCCGCCTGCACACCCGCGAGAATCTCATGGAGGAGTTGAAGAAGATCCGGCGCGTGCTCGGCAAGCTCGACCCGGAGGCGCCCCACGAAACGATGATCGTCCTGGACGCCACCACCGGCCAGAACGGTCTGGCGCAGGCCGAGCAGTTCCGCAAGGCCGTCGGCGTCAGCGGTATCGCTCTCACCAAGATGGACGGCACCGCCAAGGGTGGAATCGTTTTCGCCATCGCGCGGCGGTTGGGCATCCCGCTGCGATACGTCGGCGTGGGCGAGCAGTCCGATGACCTGCGCGTCTTCGACGCGGGCGAGTTCGTCGATGCGCTGCTCGACCGCGGCGCGGGGCGATGATTCGCCCTCGCCGATGATCCGCTTCAGCGAGGTCAGCAAGTCCTACGCGGGCGGCCACGACGCGTTGAAGCGCATCAGCTTCCGCATCGACAAGGGCGAGTTCGTTTTCATCACCGGCCACTCCGGTGCGGGCAAGAGCACACTGCTCAGGCTCATCGCACTCATCGAACGCCAGTCCGGCGGCGAGATCGCCGTCAACGGCCAGGACCTCGGTCGCATACGACGCGCTCACGTTCCCTACTATCGCCGCCGCATCGGATTCATCTTCCAGGATCACCGCCTGCTCTCCGATCGCAGCGTGTTCGAGAACGTGGCCTTGCCGCTGACCATCGCCGGACTGACTCCGAACGAGACCGGCAGGCGCGTGCGTGCGGCGCTCGATCGCGTCGGGCTGCTGTCGAAGGAGAAGGATCTGCCCACGCAGCTCTCCGCCGGCGAGCAGCAGCGTGTCGGCATCGCGCGCGCCGTGGCGCACAAGCCGGACATTCTGATCGCCGATGAGCCGACCGGGAACCTGGACGCCGAGCTCTCGTACGACATCATGGAACTGTTCGATCTGTTCAACCAGGTAGGCGTGACCGTGGTGATCGCGACCCATGATCTCGACCTGCTGCGCAGCTTTGGCCACCGCAGCATCACGCTTCGCGCCGGGCAGGTCGAATCCGAACAGGAGCTCGCGAAGTGACGCGCCCGGCGGCGAAGGTCACGCCGAGGCAGCGCAGCGGTATCGGCGCGGGCGGACTCGGCGCGTGGTTGCGCGCCCATCGCGCCGCGATCGCCGCGACCCTGCAGCAGTTCGCGCGCCAGCCGCTCGCGCACGGGCTGACCGTCGCCGTGCTCGCCGTGACGCTGGCCTTGCCGATAGGTCTTTACGTGGTCCTCGCCAACGTCGCGCGCCTGACCGAGGCGTGGGACACGAACCAGACGCGTATGTCAGTGTTCCTGAAGACCAATGTCGATGACGCACAGGCCCGGCGCCTCGCGGCCTCCGTCAGCGGCAGTGCCGGGATCGCCAACGTGCGCGTGATCAGCCGCGCCGAGGCGCTCGACGAGTATCGCGCCTATTCCGGCTTCAACGAGGCGATCGACGCGATCGGTGGCAACCCCCTGCCGGCGGTGCTGGTCATCGATCCGGGCGAGGGCGCCGATCTTCAGGCCATCGTCGCGCGCCTGCGCAGCCGGCCGGAGGTCGATACGCTGAAATTCGACATGGAGTGGGTGCAGCGGCTCCAGGCGATGACGGCGCTCGGACAACGGGCGGTGCGGGTGATCGCCGGCGTGCTGGCCGTTGCCGTGCTGCTGATCGCGGGCAATGCGATACGGGTGGCCGTGGCGCAGCGGCGGGAGGAGATCGAGGTGTACAAGCTCGTCGGCGCCACCGACGCCTACATCCGCAGGCCGTTTCTCTACACCGGTTGGCTGTATGGCGCGCTGGCGGGTCTGCTCGCCTGCGGCGGGGTGGCGGCGATGCTTGCCGCGGTCCGCGCCCCGGCCAGGCGGCTCGCGCAGCTCTACCAGAGCGCCTTCGAGCTGAACGATCTGGCGTGGCCGGCGATCCTCGTGGTGATGGTCGCCGCCGGATTCGTCGGACTGCTCGGCGCCTGGTGGACGGCGGCGCATCACATACGGCGGATCGACGTCCGCTGAGGCGAGTCCGGGATCCTCAGGGCAGATAGGGCGGCGGCGCTGCCGCCGCGGCTGCCTTGGACACGCGTTTCTTGGACCGCTCGCCGAGGACGCCGCTGCCGTTGAGCACCGTCGGGGATTGCACGAGACACACGTTGTCGGACTTGATGAGCTGCAGGCAGGCATTCACGGCGTCGACCTGCTTCAATCCCACCAGCAGGGCCTTGTAGGTCTTCACGTCTTCCACCTGGCGCGGCACCACCGCGACCTGGCCACCGCGCAGCGTGGGCTGCAGGCGCTTGCGCATCAGTTCAGCGTGCCTGTGCGCCTGGGACGCCTCGTTGAAGGCGCCGAACAGCAGGCCCCAGCCGGGCAGACGGCGGGCGCGGCCCGAGATCCCGGCGCCGATGGCGCATTCCGAGGCCTTGAGCCGGAATGGCGGCGGCTCGGCCGCGACGGCAGGCGCCGGCTCCAGCGACGCCAGCATCAGCGGGCTCCCGGACACCCTGAGCTTCGCGAAGCCCTCGTTGAGCAGCTTGGTCATCGCTGCCGTGCGTTCGCTGCCGCTGCCGGCGCCCAGCAGCACCCCGACCAGGCGATGATCATCCCGCTTCGCCGAGGCCACGAGGTTGTAGCCCGATCCGCAGGTGAACCCCGTCTTCAATCCGTCCGCGCCGGGATAGCTGCTGAGGATGCCGTTGATGTTGCCGTAGGTGATCCCCTTGTAGGTGAAGCTGCGGGTATTGAAGAGCTCGTAGTGCTGCGGGAAATCGCGCATGAGGCTCATCGCCAGGATCGCCATGTCGCGCGCGGTCGTCTTCTGCTCATCGTGCGGCAGGCCGCTGGCGTTGCGAAACACGGTCCTCGACATGCCAAGGTCGCGCGCGCGCGCGGTCATCACCCGCGCGAAGTCCTCCTCGCTGCCGGCGATCCGTTCGGCGAGCAGCACCGCGGCATCATTTGTCGACTGCGCGATGACCGCCAGTATCGCCTCGCGCACCGTCATCTTCTCGCCGGTATCCAGTCCGATCCTCGAGTCCGGCTGCGCGGCGACGTGCCTGGAAGCGACCAGCACGTCGGTGAAGGCGAGGGTGCCGGCCTCGATCGCCTCGAACGCGAGATAGACCGTCATCATCTTGGTGAGGGACGCGGGGTACCACAGGTGGGTGGCGTCGTCCTCGAGCACGACCGTCCCGCGATCGACATCCACGACGATGCTGGCCTGGTCGATCTTGGCATGCGCATGCATCGCGACGCCCATCAGGGCTAGGCTGACGAACCTGTATAACGACCGCTGCACGATCTCCGCTCCCGACATGATTGGCCCGCTCGCGCCGCCGGCCGGGCTCCGCGCGATCCTCGCTCGCCGCGGCCACCTCCGCGGCGTCAATACGGCAAGCACATCGCATGCCGCTCCCCGCCCCAACGCACACCCCCTGTGACCACTCGCGGCACCGGCGAGTTCGTCCCGTCCCGGTGCTGTAAGCACTGCGACTCGTGCGGCCGGCGGTGCCGGCGCGCCGTCTGCCGCCGTGCCGCGCCATCGCCACGATGGCTCGGGCCGCGGAAGCGTGCATTGGTCTCTTCCACGGCCGCGGCCCGTCGCCACGCGGAGACAGCGATTATCGCTCGCAGGAAACCGGTGAGGTATAGGCCAACCTCAGGGCACGATGATTTGCCCGATTGACGCCCTCCGCGAAATGCACCACGTCCCCACCGGTCACGGATACCCCCGCGACCGATTTCAGGAACTTCGCGAGCCGCGCGGGGATTGTCTCGCCGTTCCTGGCATTCCACACCACCAGGCACCCGCCGGACCTGCTCGCGGACGGGACATAGAACGGATAGGGCAGCGCGACCACGCGGGCTGCGGGGAACCGCGCGCGAAAGTTGCCGGCGATGTGCTCGTCAGCGGCGATGATCGTCCCCTGCACGAATCCCGAATCGGCCGCGATCGCCTCGGCCAGGGCCGGGTACGGCTCAAGCAGGCGGCAGCGGCCACAGAGGAGCCCGTTGAATGCCGGTTGCAGCATCCACAGCACCACGGTCAGCCCGACGAACCCGAGCAGCACCGCCCGCAGCCGGGCCATCTGTCGTATCGTCACGCCGACACGCTCGGCACGATACAGGTAGTAGAGCGGGAAGAGGATCAGCACCGGATACATCCAGCGGATCTTCACGTGTTCGAGCAGCCCGGCCAGCGCGCCGATCGCGAACACGCCGTAGATCAAGATCAGAAAGCGCCCGAGCAGCCGGCCACAGTCGGGCTCGCGCGCGTCGCCGCCGCCGGGCAATCGGCGCAGCGCCTGGGGGAAGAGCACGACCGCGGCCACGAGGAAGGACGCGATGAATGAAACGCTGGATCTCAGGATCGACCACAGCGCCGGCAGGCGGCTCGAGCCGCCGCCGTCGACGTCACCGGCCTTGTAGGTGACATAGCTGCCGAGCACGTCGCGCAGGTCGTGCCCCTGAAGCAGCCAGATGATGGACGGCGCGAGCATCGCGATGCCGATAGTCACCGGGAGCAGCATGCGCGGCGCCAGGACCCGGCTGCGGGCGGCGCGATCCATCCCCGCCGCGAGCAACAGCGCCGCCATCAGCATGCCGAAGTTGTACTTCGACTGCAGGCCGAGACCGAAGGCGATGCCGAGGACGAGGTACTCGCCCCAGGTGCCGCGTTCGACGACGCGGAACATCGCCCACAGGGTGGCGGTGGTCGTGGCGCCGACCAGGGCGCTGTGCGTGAATCCCTGGTGCGCGCCCCAGCCGACGAAATAGATGAGCACGGGCGCGAACGCCGCCAGCACCTGCAGGTCGGGATCGCGGATGATGCGTCGGGCGCACGCGTACATGAAGACGAAGGTCAGAAACAGGATGCCGTAGCGGACGAGCTGCGGCGCGAGCGCGCTGCCTCCCATGATCCTCGTGGCCACCAGCACCAGCCAGGTGTAGAACGGGGGCTGGCTGGGGTTGTATCCCCACCGCCAGTCCTGCGCATAGATCATCTGCTCGACATCATCGACGCCGATCGTCGAGGACAGCATCGTGCGCAGCAGAAAGAACCCCACGACGTATATGGCCAGCCCGACGTAGAAACTGCGGGCGGCGTGAGTGAAGAGTCGCTGTTGCGGTGTCGGCTTCAGAGGCACGAGATCTTGCTCGAAGAGAAACCCGGAGTGGCCGGCCCCGTCGGCGCGGCGGTGCGCAGTTTACCCGCTCGCGGCGTCGATACGAAACGCGCGATCAGGCCGACTCGCGGGCAGCACGCCAAGCCGCCGGGTCCAGTCCGTAGAATGACCGCAGTTGCGCGTACAGCACGGGATGGCGCGCGCGCAGCGCCCGCGCACGGTCCATGAATACTTCGGTGGCAACGGCGAAGAATTCCGATTCGTTTTCGGCGCCCTCCGGCGGGATCAGCGTTGCCCGGCCCTGCTCGAGATCATCGACCAGCTGGTCGTAGGCGGCCTGCAGCACCTCCGCCCAATGCTCGTGGTCCTCGATGCCCGACAGCGGCGGCGCGCCGTCCGCGGCACCGTCGGCCTGATCGAGCTGGTGCGCGAACTCATGGTAGACCACGTTGTAGGCCTCGTCGCCGGCGAGCAGGCCCTCGCGCACGTCCTGCCACGACAGCACGATTTTTCCGTCCGGCCACGATTCGCCACCGAGCTCCTTGGCCTCGATGGTCTGCACGCCGGCCTCGTCGCTGTGCTCGTGCTCCGCGACGAAGGCGTGAGGATAGAGCAGGATCGCGCGCAGGGAGTCGTAGCGCTGCACTCCCAGCCGCGCGACGAGCAGGCAGGCCTGCGCCGCGATGATGATCCGCATGGTGTCGTCCACGACCAGGCCTTTGCAGCCGACAAATCGCTTCTCGGCGAGGAACACCTTCATCGCGCCCAGCGTGGCCGTCCGGACGTCGTCGGGAAGCCGGTCGAACACGGGCAGGTGCAGACGCATTATCGACAGCCATTCCGCTGGAAACGCGCCCTCGGCGAGCCTGCGGCGCCGGCGCGCGCGGCGCCAAGGGCCCGCGAGCACGAGGATGATCAGCGCCGCACCGATGGAGAGGATGAGGAATAGACCGGGCATGGGGATGTGGAGTCCGGGGTTCCCGCTGTCGGACGCGCCCGATGGCGGCAGGCGAAATCGATCTCCGACGCGTCGCGCCGCACGGATCAGTCAGCCGTCTGCGCCAACCTCGCCTTCGCACCGGCGTGACCCTGGGCCGCGGCCCGTCGCAGCCACTGCACGGCCACGTCCGTGTCGCGCGGAACACCCTCACCGCGATAGTACATGCCGCTGAGCACGAATTGCGACTCCGCGTCTCCTGCCAAGGCGGCCTTGCGATACCAATGTGCCGCCCGCACCGGATCGCGCTGTACCTCCTTTCCGTCGAGATAGGCGCCTGCCAGGCGGCGCTGCGCCACGCGGTCTCCCTGGCTCGCCCGCTGCTGCAGGGTGGCCACGCTGTCGGGCGGCGGAACGGTGGCCTTCCTCTCCGGCTCGGCCGCAGACGCGCCATCGTGGGAGACCCCGGCACCCCGGAGATCCGCGAGCGGGCCGTGCGGTTCGCCCTGCCCGGCGATGACTTCCTGCAGTGAGGTCGGCGCGTGCGACGGCTTGAAATGCAACCCCCTGGTCGCCTCCTCCGCGTATGCCGGCGCCCTTTCGGGTTCGGCGCCCATCGAACCGTATCGAATCCGTACCCCGTGCGCGGCGGCCTTGTCGATTGCCGCGATCTCCGCCGGTGTGGGCGGCGGGTCCATGGCCGCGAGTACGGCCTGGGTTTCGGCGCGCCGCCGCGCAATGTCCGGATTGGTCGATTCCGCCTGGCGCGCCATGTCGGCCGGTGGCGCCGAGGACGGCGCGGGCGCGCCCGCGTCGACGCGTGCAATCGCCTCGGCCGCCTTGGCATTGCCCTGCGCCGCGGCTCGGCGCAGCCAGGCAAGCCCGGCCTGCTCGTCCTTCGGCGTGCCCTCTCCGCGTCGGTACATCGTGCCGACGAGAAACTGCGCATCGGGACGCCCCTGCCTGGCCGCCTTGAGCATCCAGGCGAAGGCGGCCTTCGGATCCCGCGGCGCACCACGACCCTCGCGATACATCAGGCCAAGCCGGACCTGCGCCTTGGCGTCGCCCGCTGCCGCCAGGGGCTCAAGCTCTTTCCTCGCGGCCACGTAGTCACCTCGTTCGTAGGCTTCCACGGCAGACCCGTAGTCGGCGCGCAGCGGCGGCGCGGCGGCGACGGCGACGGCGAGCACCGTCGCAAGGATCTGGAATGTCATCGTAGTCCGCCTCATCCGAGCATGCCTCTGCGCATGCTGCTGAGATAGCACCACAGTCAGAGGCGGTCAAGCGCGGCGCCCGCGGCACGGTAGTGCGGCGGTCAAGCGCATGGGACTAGAATGACGCGCGATCCGCGAGTCGCCGACTTGCGGGGCCACATTAGCAGCGCAAGGCATAGAGACAGGCTGATGAACACCGACATGACCGAACCGAACCCGGCCGCCGATGCGGGACAAGACGCCGCCTTGCGCAAGCTGGCGACGGCCGTGCAGCAGCGTGCGCCGCTCGACGCCGCCACGATGCTGGAACGCGAGAGCGACGAGACGATCGCCGAGATTCTGAACCGCCTGCAACCGAGCTTCGCGCTGCGCGTCATGCTGCGACTCCCGGAGCATCGGCGCGAACTGGTGCTCCCGCGCGTTCGCGATGCCGTCGGCGATCAGAGCTACGACGAGAACAGCCTGGGCCGCCTGATGGAGCCGGCCGCCGCGGTATTCGGCATGGGCGTCACCGTGCGCCAGGCGATCGAAAAGATCCGCGAGCTCGTCAAAGAGGCGCTGTTCACCTACGCCTACGTAATCGATGACGAAGGCCGGCTTCGCGGTGTGGTCGTGATGCGCGATCTGCTCTACGCCAATCCCAACGATCTGCTGATCCACATCATGGTCGAGAATCCGTTCTATTTCGAGCCGGAGACCTCGATCACCGAGGCCATGAAGGCGGTCGTGCATCGGCATTATCCGGCCTATCCCGTGTGCGACCGGAACGGAAAGCTGCTCGGAGTCGTGCAAGGCTACATGCTGTTCGAGGAGCAGGCCTTCGAGATCAGCGCACAGCCGGGCCGTATGGTGGGCGTGCAGAAGGAGGAACGCCTCGCCACCCCGTGGCCGCTCTCCCTGCGATTCAGGCATCCATGGCTGCAACTGAATCTGGTGACGGCATTTCTCGCCGCGGCCGTCGTCGGCACCTTCGAGGACACGATCGCGCAAGTGGTGGTACTGGCCGCGTTCCTGCCGGTCCTGGCGGGACAGTCCGGGAACACCGGATGCCAGGCACTGGCGGTCACGCTGCGCGGACTGACCCTCGGCGAGTTCACCAACGGCATGCAGCGCAAGGTGGTCATGAAGGAGGCGCTGCTCGGGCTGATGAATGGCCTGCTGGTCGGCGTGGTAGCCGCGGCGGCGATGTACTTTTATGCCTCCCACAGCCAATCCGCCGAGGCGCTGAAGCTGGCGCTGGTCGTGCTGCTGGCAATGATCGGCGCCTGTGTTGCGAGCGGAGTCACTGGCGTGCTCGTGCCGCTTACCCTCAAGCGCCTCGGTGCGGACCCCGCTACCGCCTCCAGCATCTTCCTCACGACCGCCACCGACGTCACCAGCATGGGGCTCTTCCTTTCGCTGGCCAAACTGTTCGTGCTCTAGCACCGGATTGCCGGCATGCAGATGACAGGCTGGGTGCGCGGCGCATGGATGGTCACGCGCAGCGTACTTCGCGACTTTCGCCGCAACAAGGGGCTGCTGCTCGCCGGCGCGATCGCCTACAACGCCCTGCTGTCGATGCTGCCGCTGATCGCAGTGCTGTTCGCGCTGACCGCCTTCTTCTTCGACCGCAACCTGCTCGTATCCATCATCAACGACGAACTGGATATGTTGGCGCCGGGGGCCGCCGGATTCGCCGAGGATGTCGGTGCGCTGTGGGAAAACCGAGATCTCATCGGAGGCGTCGGCGGCATAGTGCTTCTGTTTTTCAGCTCTTTCGCATTTCGCGCAATCGAGGAATCCTTCGCCATCATCTTCGCGCACGCGCCCGCACGGCGGCATTTCTGGGTCTCGGCGTTGCTGCCGCTGCTATTCATCCTCCTGCTGATGGGCGGTCTGCTCACCATCACCGGGGCAACAATGCTAATGGAGGCGGCGGCCGCACACGGGGTACAGCTGCTCGGCCACCGATGGGTTGTTCCCGACGCCTCCACGCAGATTGTCAGCTACGGGGGGTTCGTGGGACTGGTCGTCCTGTTTGCGGCGATCTACTGGATCATGCCGGCGGCGAAGGTCTCGCTGCGACGCGCGCTCATCGGCGGACTGGTCGCCGCCCTGCTCTGGGAGGTGGTGCGGCGAACCATCGTCTGGTACTTCGCCAACGTCTCCATGGTCAATACCATTTATGGCTCCGCCGCCACCATCGTCGTCCTGCTGCTGAGCTTCGAGGCGGCCGCCATCATCCTGCTGCTCGGCGCTCAGTTCATCGCCGAACTGGAGAAGATCGAGAAGGAGAACGGAAACGGCCCCATCATCGGCCACTGAATCGGCGGCTGCGCTGCCCGCGCCGGCGCGCCTGTCGTCCGGCCCTCGCCGTACTCGTCAATGAGTTGAGCGCTTTCGCGAATCCGTTCACGTATCCCGGATCTGGCCATTAAAGTTTCCCCTCTCGGAGCCGCTCTCCACAGCGCAGACCCTGACTCTGGCCCGCGCGCGCCGCGATTCCCGCCGCCCGCGTCGACCCGGGGTCCGAGGCGCCCGCGACGCGCCCTGCGCGGGTGTCCTGAACCATCAACCAGAGGCGACAGCGACCATGAACGTGATCTCAATCAACGACCGCGACGCCATAGCCTCCGCTGCCTCGCCGCGACGGGCGCAACTGCTTGGCTCGGTCAGGGAATGCGCCTCGCGCCTGCTCGGGGAGGCCTTCCGGCAGATGCTCGAACGGGCGGACGACGTGCTCTTCGAATTTGCCGAGAAGGCCGAGACGAACGCGCAGCAGACGCTGTATTTCGACGCGATGCGCGAGTTGCGGCTCAAGCACAACCAGATGAACGCGGTGTTCGTGGACCGCTTCGGCACCGGTTTCGACGCACGCCGGCGTCGCGGGTCCGGTTCGCGTGGCTCCGTCGCCGCCATGCCGACCAAGCTCTCGCTGCTCGACGACGCGACCATGGAACAGGACATTACGACCGCCGGCCTGGCCGAGAGGATAGCAACTGCCTGTCGTGAGGAGCTTTTTGCGCTCAACAGGCGCCTCTCCGTGTTGCTCGAGATTCCGGAACTGAGCTCCGAGGACAATCCGCTCGGTCCTACTTGCATCGCCGAGGCCGCACGAGATGCCGCCAACGGCCTGGACGTCGATTTCAAGGCCAGGCTAATCGTTCTGAAGCTGTTCGACCGTTACGTCGTCAGCGGCATCCCCGAGATCTACGGCGCGGTAAATCAGCACCTCATCCAGCAGGGCGTGCTACCGACCATCCAGACCGAGGTCCGCCGCCGGCCGCCCGGCGGCGGGCGCGGCGGAACTGGCGCGGCGCACAGCGCCGGAACACCGGCCTCTCAGGCCGAGATCATGGTAATGCTGGAGAAGCTGCTGCGCGGCGGCGGCGAGCCGGATTCCGTGCATGGGACCGTGCCGTTGATCCCGCTCGATACGGGGGTCATGGGCATGCTGACGCACCTACAGCGCAATGGCGGTGGCGGAGGACCTTCCGGCGTTGCGGCGCACCTGCTGGTCGATCTGCAGCGCTCCGGGGACTTGCCGGCGATGGGGCCGGCCGGCGATATGACCATCGACATCGTCGCCATGCTTTTCGATTACGTCCTCGAGGACAAGAACGTTCCCGAGGGGATACGCGCCAAGCTCGCGAGACTGCAGATCCCGATACTCAAGGTGGCGCTCATCGACCGCGAATTTTTTTCGCGCAAGACCCACCCGGCACGACGCCTGCTCAATCACATCGCCGAGACCGCAGTCGAGATTGGCGGCGACGCCATCATGGAGGCGAAGGTCGCCGAGCTGGTCGACGAGGTCGTGCAACGCATCGTGACCGATTTCGACCAGGACGTCGCCATCTTCACGCGCAGCGTGGAGGCGCTGACAAAGGCCTTCGATGAACTGAAGCGCGAGGCCACAGTTCGCGCCTCCCGCACGGCCAAGATGCTCGACGGCCGGGCGCGCCTGGAGCAGGCCAAGGAGCAGGTGCGCAATCTTCTCGACACGCGGCTGCGCCCGGACGGCATACCCGATGTCGTAAGGAATTTTCTGCTGATGCACTGGCGCCGACTGCTCATTACCCACTTCACCACCGACGGGGCCGACAGTGACGCCTGGCGCACGGCGGTTCGAACCATGGACGAGCTGGTCTGGAGCACGCTGCCCAAGCGCGGCAGCGAGGAGCGGCAGAAACTGGGCCGCCTGCTGCCGAAGCTGCTCGCCAACCTCAAGAAGGGCATGGAGCAGGTATCGATGCCCGCTGTCGCACGCAACGGCTTCCTCCTGAAACTCGAGAAGTCGCATGCCGAGGCCATGCGCGGTGAATCCGCCGCGGCGGCGAAGAATGGCGCGCCCGTGCTGACCGGACTTCTCGCCACGACCGCCGAGGATCCGCCGCCTCTGGTGAACGAGGAACCGAGCGTCCTCGACATCACAACGGGCGAGATGAGCGGCGACGTGGAGGAGATGATCGCCGGGGAATCGCCGCCGGAACCGCCGGCATCGCGCGAGATCACCGAGCCGCTCGCCACCGCCCTGATCCCCGATACGGGCGACTTCGACATCGATGCCACTTCGGAATCGGAGCCGGCCGCCCATCCTCAACCCATGCCGGTGGACCTCATGCGGCCGCCCGAGACCGTCGAAAGCCAGGAACCCGTGCCGGAATCTGCCCTGCAGTTGCCGGGAAACGCGCGGAGCGCCGCTGAGGAACTACGGGAGCGACTTGCCATGTCAGAGGAAGTGAAACTCTCAGAGGTGATGCCGCCGGCATCCGATCTGCCCCCGCCGTCTGTGCAGGCCGCGCGCAAGGAGCGCTCGGTGCTGGAGATGACGGCCAACACCTTCTATCGCCTGTTCGCGCAGGACGCCAGCAGGGAGGCGAAGGCCGCGGCGACCCAGGATCTCGAGTTCGAGGAGCTCACCCTCGGGGACACCCGCAACCCGGTGGTCGCCCAGCAGGAGGACGCACATCTTCTGCAGGTGATGTCGCTCGAGCCGGGCACTTGGCTGGAATTCAAACAGCCGGACGGCACGACCATTGCCGGCCGGTACACATACTACACTCCGGAGACCGAGACTTACGTATTCTCCGACCGCAGCGGCCGTCGACTCACCGATCGCACGCGTAACGGACTTGTGACGGACTTCCGCCGAGGTACGGCGTGCGTGACGCAGCAGCCGGCGGCACTTCTGGACCGCGCCTTCACCCGCCTGCTCGACCCCTCAACCTGGGTCGCACGCCGCCGCTAATGACGACAAGACACCGATTTTCCAACGAGGATCCATAAATGGGGCATGCATCCGCGGCTGTGCACCAGGTACCGACCGGTCGGCCGACGGCTCAGGGGCTGGTGGCATCGGTAAAGGGGCTGGTCTCTCCACCGGACATCTGCATCAAGGTGACCGAGCTGTTGCAGTCGCCGGATTGCTCCATCCACGACCTCGGCGAGGTGATCCTGCGCGACCCGAATCTGACCGCCAGGCTGCTGCGGCTGGTCAACAGCGCCGCGGTGGGACTGCGCGCCCGCGTGGACACCGTCTCTCGCGCCATCACCGTCATCGGCACGCGCGAGTTGCACAACATGGTGCTGGCGATCTCGGCGGTCCGCACGTTCCGCAACCTGCCGAGCAAGCTGGTGAGCATGGACGTGTTCTGGCGTCACGCGATTTACACCGGCCTGCTCGCCCGGCTCCTCGGCAAGCACTGCGGGGTCCTGCACCCGGAACGGCTGTTCATCGCCGGGCTATTGCACGATGTCGGCAGCCTCGTGCTTTATCGCAACCTGCCGGAAGTAGCCGGCGAACTGCTGTTGACCGCGCAGGGTGACGAACAGGTGCTATGCCATGCCGAGAGCGACGTGCTGGGGTTCACGCACGCCGAGCTGGGGGGGTTACTGCTCGCAACATGGAATCTTCCCGAAACGCTGTGCGAAGCGACCACATGGCACCACGAGCCGGGCAAGGCCCAGGCGGCAAGGCTGGAGGCCGCCGTCGTGCACGTGGCCGACGTGCTGGCGAACCGCTCGGGAATTGCCGGCTTCTGCGAAACCACCAGCCCCACGGCGGAGATAGACCCGGCGGCGGTCGCCCTCATAGGAACGCTCGCGGTCAACGATCAGGACGCCATCACCGGCGAGGCCGGGGCCTTGCTTGCCGAGACCCTCGCCGTGCTCGCCGCCTGAGAACGCCCGCAGGATGCGGGGCTGCAGACTGGCGGCTCGGCGCGATCGCGGCGCGTGGGTGTAATCGTGGCGGGGCGCCGGGCATCCATGCCGGTAACCCAGCCGATTGCGTTATCCTTGCGTCGATGGAAGCAGCCCCCTCCTTGGGTTTTGGTCTCGGCCTGCGCACCGTGCATTATGAAGCCGTGCTCGCCGGAGACCACGATGTCGACTGGTTCGAGGTTCTTTCCGAGAATTACATGGTCGACGGTGGCAAGCCACTTTATTTCCTGGACCGCATCGCAGAGCGATACGCAGTGGTCATGCACGGCGTTTCACTGTCCATAGGTGGCACCGACCCGCTCAATCGCCAGTACCTGGGGAGGCTGAAGGCCCTGGCGCTGCGCTGTCGGCCGCGGTGGATCTCCGACCACCTCTGCTGGACCGGGGTGGCGCATACCAATCTTCATGACCTGATGCCGCTGCCCTACACGGAGGAAGCGCTGGCGCACGTCGTGGAGCGCGTCGGCGCGGTGCAAGATTTTCTCGGGCGCCGCATTCTGCTGGAAAACGTATCCAGCTACGTGAGCTACTCCGCGTCCGTGATGAGGGAATGGGAGTTCCTGCGAGAGGTCGCCGAGCGTGCCGATTGCGAGATCCTCCTTGACGTCAACAACGTCTACGTCAGCGGATTCAATCACGGCTTCGAACCGACAACCTTCATCGATTCGATCCCGGTCGGACGCGTGCGCCAGATCCACCTTGCCGGTCACAGCCGTCATGCCGATTACATCGTCGACACGCACGACCATCCGATCGCGGATCCGGTGTGGGACCTCTATGAGGCGGCAATCCGGCGCTTCGGACCGGTTGCGACCATGATCGAGCGCGACGACCACATTCCGGCGCTGGGGGAGTTGGTGGGTGAACTCGACAAGGCGCGCGCCATCGCCGCGCGCGTGCTCGGTCATGCATCGGCTGCGTGAGCTGCAAGAGCGTTTCCAGCGTTACCTGCTGGACGCGGACGAAAAGGCCGTCGATGGCATGTTCGCCGACAGCGGTGGCGCCGACGTCGCGGTGCGGCGGGGTGTCTATCTTGACGCCTACCGCCTGCGCCTTGTCGGGGCACTGAAGGCCGACTATCCCGCCCTGCTCGCGGCGCTGGGTGAAGAGAGGTTCACCCGCATCGGACGTGAGTACACGGCGAGCACCCCAAGTCCCTATTTCAACCTGCGCTGGTACGGCGGCGGGTTGGACAGACATCTGAAGTCCAGCCCCGATACGGCGGCGGAGCCCTGGCTGGCTGAGGTGGCGGCCTTCGAATGGGCGCTGATGGCGGCCTTCGATTCCGCGGAGAGTAACAGCCTGCGGGTTGAGGATCTCGCGGCGCTGGCCCCGGAGCGGTGGCCCGCAATGCAGCTCGTCCTGCAGCCATGCGTGCGCATGCTGCGGCTCGAATTCGAGGTTCCGAAGCTGTGGAAGGCCCACAAGGCCGGCGAGGACGTCTTCGGGCGGAGGCCGCGCGCGTACCCCGGGCGTTGGCTCATCTGGCGCCAGGGACTGGAGACCTCTTTCCGCACGCTGGAGCCCGAGGAGGCCGTGGCGCTCGAGGTCCTCGCCGCAGGCGGCACATTCGGGCAGTCGTGTGAACGCCTTGACGAGCTCTGCGAGAATGCGGCGCTGCACGCGGCAAGCCTGCTCAAGCGCTGGCTGCAGGACGGTCTGATCATGGATCTGCGGCATTCCACCGAGCGGTGAGTGGGCTGAACGCCGGCGCGGGCCACAATGCCGGATCGCGGATATACTCTTTTTTTCCGCTCGAATTCAACCGGAGGCAAACAATGGAAGGCGCTGGTTCGTTCGTCGTCGTGTTGCTCGTCTTCGCTGCCATCTATCTCTGGCGCGGAGTCATCACGGTCAGGCAGGGCTACGAATACACCGTGGAGACCTTTGGACAGTACACGCGCACACTTGGCCCCGGGCTGCACTGGATCTGGCCCTGGGTGCAGCGCATTGGGCGGCGCATCAGCATGATGGAGACGGTGCTGGACGTCCCGTCGCAGGAGGTCATCACCCAGGACAACGCAATGGTGCGCGTCGACGGGATCGTCTTCTTCCAGGCCTTGGAGGCGGCCAAGGCAGCCTACGAGGTGGAGCATCTGGAACAGGCAGTGCTGAACCTGACGATGACCAACATCCGCAGCGTGATGGGATCCATGGATCTCGATCAACTGCTCTCCAAGCGCGACGACATCAACAGTCGCCTGCTGCACGTGGTTGACGCCGCGACCACACCGTGGGGCATCAAGGTAACCCGTATCGAGATCAAGGACATCTCACCTCCGAAAGACCTAGTCGACTCGATGGCGCGTCAGATGAAGGCGGAGCGCGACAAGCGCGCCGCCATCCTCGAGGCAGAGGGGCAGCGCGCCGCGGAAATCCTGCGCGCCGAGGGCGACAAGCAGTCCGCCATTCTCGAAGCCGAAGGCCGCAGGGAGGCTGCCTTCCGCGATGCCGAGGCGCGCGAACGCGCCGCCGAGGCCGAGGCGAAGGCCACGATGATGGTCTCCCAGGCCATCGCCAAAGGCGACGTGCAGGCTGTCAACTACTTTGTCGCGCAGAAATACATTGAGGCGCTTCAGCATATTGCCGCGGCGCCCAATCAGAAGGTGATCATGGTTCCCCTGGAGGCCGCCAACGTGATCGGCGCGATCAGCGGAGTTGCAGAACTCGCGAAGGCCGCGCAGTTGAAAGGAGGCGGCGGTAATGGGTGAGTGGCAGCCGAACTACTGGCATTGGTGGGTCCTGGGGGTGCTCCTGCTCGTCGTGGAGATGTTTATTCCAGGCGCATTCTTCCTGTGGATGGGCATATCAGCGGGCGTCGTCGGCCTTGCCGTGTTGTTGATGCCGGCGTTAGGTCTGCAGGCACAGATCGCGGCCTTCGCCGTATTGTCGATCGTGACCGTTCTGCTCGCCCGCACCTACCTGCGGCGCAACCCGTTGCCTACGGACCTGCCGCAATTGAACCGGCGCGCCGCCCAGTACGTGGGCCGGGCGCTCACGCTGAGCGAACCGATCGTCAACGGCTTCGGCACCGTCAGGGTGGACGATTCGATGTGGCGCATTCAGGGCCCCGACTGTCCATCCGGCACGGTGGTCGAGGTCGTATCGACCGACGGCGCCATGCTGAACGTAAGGCCCCGTGTTTAACACATCACTCCGTCCAGACTTGATAACAATCTGATTTGATTGATATACGAGGTCGACTCCACCACCCCCGGCGATCATCTTCGAGCGCATCCAAAAGCCCGAGGTTTGGCCGGGGGCTCTGGCCTTGACAGCATCATCGACGTGGACTATGCTGCAACGCAACATGCTGCATTGCAGCAGCACGCTGAAAGATGAACCGACGCCTACCCAGCGGTAGTCAACGTAAAGAGGAGAACCGCGATGCAACCCACCCTGAATTACAGTGACATGTTGAGCTATTACAGCAATGCCGTTGAGCTTGGCTTGCGTACCGGCAAGGTCGTGCAGAACGCCGTCGAGCGTTCGTTGCGTGAGCACCTGCACTTCGTCGAGTTGACGGTCGGCCAGTTTGCGCCGCTGACCAAGGTCGAGCAGCCCAAAGACCTGGTCGCCGCCCAGTCCGCGATGATGGAGTCATTCCGCGACAGCTTCACGACCACCACGAAGAACCTGCTGCAGATCCAGCAGGACGCGGGCGCCGAGATCAAGGCGCTGTTCAGCGAGAGCGCCGAGAAGTTCGCCCCGGAAAGCTTCACCAAGCTCTTCAAGGTCGCCTGACCGACAGGCCAGGGGAGAGCTGGCCACGATAGCCGCGATGCGGACCCGCATCGCGGTTTTTTTTTGCCTGCTCAGCGCTCAGCGCCAGTGCGGCGGATACGTCTTCTCGAATCCAGGCACCGCCTCCACGGCGCGCATCCATTGCCCGACTGCCGGGAAATAGTCCGCGAACGGCGCTAGCTTCAGACCCAGTGGAGCCGCCTCGTCCTTCCCGAGTGCCCGCAGCAGTATCGCCGCCTGTGGATAAAGGACGATGTCCGCAGCGGTGATCGAATCGCCAACCAGCCACTGCCGGGCGGTGAGCCTGGCATTGAGCAGGGCGTATTCATCGCGAAGCGTGTTCGCCGCGCTCATGATGGCATCGCGCTGTTCTGCCGCGACTCGCGCAAAGATCGGCCGCACGATGGATTCCGTCGGCTGCTCGATATAGGACGCGCATTCACAGACGCTCATCATTATCCGCGCCGAGGATTCCGGGTCCTCCCCGAATATTCGAACGGCCGGGTACCTGTCATCCAGGTATTTCATGATTGCCAGGGATTCGTACACGACGAAGTCGCCGTCTTTCAGCACCGGGACCTTGCCGCGCGGATTCAAGCGGAGGAACTCGGGCGACTTGTGCTGCTTCCTTGAGAACTCCAAGAGCCGCGACTCATACGGAAGCTGCTTCACCTCCAGCGTCAGCAGCACACGCCAGGCGAACGGGCTGCCGCTTCCCCAGAACACCTCCACTGCCATGGTCCCCCCTTTCTTCGGAGTCTGCTTCTACGCGGGCGACGCGGGTTGGGCACCGGCACCGCGGATCGACGGGATTTCGATGCCGGCCGTGCGGAATTTCGACAGAATAGCCTTGCGCACGTCGCTGGACACACGCCCTTTGTCATCCAGGTCATCGAGCTGAAAGCTCAACTGATATTCGGCACCGCGATCGTTGAAATTGATTAGCGATACCGAGGGCGCCGGCACGCGTACGACCTGAGGATGATCCGCGGCGCATGCGAGCAACAGGGTCTCGATGCGCCCGGGCTCGACCATGAACGGCGCCACCACCCTCACCTCCACCCGCCCGACGCGGTTGTGGTGCGTCCAGTTAAGCACCGATGTCTGCA
Source organism: Gammaproteobacteria bacterium (assembly GCA_022071965.1). Classification (GTDB taxonomy): domain Bacteria; phylum Pseudomonadota; class Gammaproteobacteria; order JAJPIJ01; family JAJPIJ01; genus JAJVHZ01. The sequence goes on along the minus strand of JAJVIQ010000013.1, from coordinate 115,814 downwards.
ACAGGTCCGCGTTCGGGATGATCACCGAGGCATGCAGACCAGTCTCGATCTCGGTCGATCGCACGCGGATCTTCCGCACCACACCTTCGTAATTGTTGACGACGACCATATCGCCCACCTTCACCGGCCGTTCGATGAGCAGAATGATGCCGGAGATGAAATTATTCACGATGTTCTGCAGCCCAAAGCCTACGCCGACGGACAGTGCGCCAGCCACGACGGCTAGGCCCGTGAGATTGATTCCGAGGGTGGAGATCGCGACCAGGATCGCGATGCCCACACCGAGGTAGTTGACGGTGGACGTGATGGCCGTGCGCACACCGATGTCCAGCCGCGTGTTCGGGAGCAACCGGAAGTCCAGGAAGTGCTGCAGCAGCCGCGTGAACACGATGATTGCGCCGAACATGACGATCGCGATCAGCAGGTCGGTCAGTGAGAACTTGTGCGTACCGATGCTGAAGCTGCCGAAAATGCCGAGCATCCAGTCGGCCACGTCGCGCGGTGGAATCCCCCACAGCCAAAGGGCGATGAAGGTGCCCACCACGATCGAGAGCAGGTCGATCACGGCCATGGCCCAGAAGCCGAGAGCGCGGCCGCCCTGGTCGGTCAAACCGAGGGCCTGTCGCACCGCCGCCGGACCCGCTGCCGTCAGCAGCAGGTGCGAACAGGATTCCCGAGCCAGAAAGCGGATCGCGAACATCGCGCCCACCAGCAGCATCGTGAGGATGGTGTTGCGCAGCACGTAGTCCGCGAGCGCGTGATACCCAATCAGATTGCAGGCGACGGAAGCGACGGCAACCAGCGCCAGCGCCCCGCGCAGATAGGCCGATAGCGCGGGCAGCCGCCGACGCGGCGCCTCTTCGAACCACTCCGTGGATTCCTCGACCTCCCAGAGCCTCTTCCACGACATCGACAGCAGCAGTATCGCCAGCAGCAGGTTGATGCCGAAGGAGTGCAAAGAGGCGAGATCGACCGGCTCGCCGAACCGCTTCATGAACGCCGACAAGGCCATCTGAATGGCGATGATCGCCGCGAGCAGGTGCAGGCGCTTGCCAATCTTCTCCGAAGCGGACGCGGATACGGGTGTGAGCCGCCAGTTGGGCTGCTCGGGAGAGAATGCGGCCCGGATCAGGGCGGCCACGAGCAGGTAGAAGACGATCGCATACAGCAGCCAGAGCGGCGCCCCGATGGATGGATCGAGAAAGGGCCGCACGAACAGCCACCATGCCGCGGCCAGTACGATGGCGATGACGACGACCGGGACCAGTCCGCGGCTGATCCCGTCGACGACCGCCGCGATCAGCCGGCGCCCGTAGCTCGGATGCGGCACCGCAGGGTCGCGTCCCCATCGTACCAACATGCGCTGCCGGACTATCCGGCCGGCGATGATCGCGACATACGTTCCCAGCGCCACCAGCGGCAGGACCACCCATCGCTTCCTGCTGCCGCCCACGACCTCGCGCGCGTGGATCGCCTGCAGGGTTACCCATAGCTGCGAGCCGGCGCGCTCCAGGGTCTTCGGCAGATAAGGCAGGGGGCCACGCACCAGCAGATCGGCCTTGCGGCGCTCGAACTGCAGGGCGGAAATCCGGATCAGCAAGGCATCCGTGCGGGTAATCATGAGATCGCTCTGCCTGACCTGCCCGGCAAGATCGGCAAGTGCCGCATTCAGCTCGGCGCGCGCACGCTTGACATCCGGGGATTCCGGCGGCGCGCCCTCGGGAGGTTGCGGGCCCAGCGCCTCCACCCGTGCCGCGAACTGATCGACCTTGCGTTGGGCCGCGCGTCCATGCCTCTGTGCCTGCCCGCGTACGTTGTCGATCTCGGCGCGCAATCGCTCCGCGGCCGTCGCTCCGAGCGTGCCGGTGTCCAGACGGGACTCGGCATTCGTCAGCGCCTTGTCCCATTGCGCCGCGAGATGACGGAAGCCGGACTCCAGCGGCGCGTCCGCGGCATGGACGGCGAACAGGCAGGCGCACAACATCGCACCCAGCGTCAGCCGCCACAACCAAGGGGAACGTGCAAGAAGGCGTCGATCCATGGTGGGCGATTATAGGTGCTACGCAACCGGCGAAGGCAATGATCGGCCATGTGCTAGACTGGCCGCTGCGAATCCTGGCGCCCGCCCCCTCTCGGACTGCAATGGCTTATACAAACTCCCAACGCGGCACCATCCACGTCGAGGATGGGCGAGTGCTGGGCCACGAGGCATATTCGGGCGATCAGCACCTGCTGCGTCTCCATGCCCCACGCATCGCGCGGCATGCGCGACCCGGGGCCTTCGTGCACCTGCAGTGCGACCCGCTATTGCCCATGCGCCGTCCGATGTCCGTCATGCGTGCGAGCCCCGCGCAGGAATGGATCGACATCTTGTACAAGGCTCACGGGCTGGGGACCGATCTGCTCGCACGGCGGCAGGTGGGTCAGACACTCAGCCTCGTCGGGCCGGTCGGGGTCACGTTCAAACTCGGCGGATTTCGGCCCAGGCCGCTGCTCGTCGGGGGCGGGGTGGGCATCCCCCCCATGGTGTTTCTCGCCGAGCATATCAAGGGCTGCGGGAGCGGATCCGCGCCGTTCGTCATCATGGGCTCGGAGGCGCCGTTCCCGTTCACCGCGCGGCCATCGCGGATCATGGTTCCAGGCCTCCCCGGCGGTGTCATCGCGGCGATGCCGCTGCTGGAGGACTGGGGAATAGCCAGCCGCCTCGCAAGCCTGCAGGGTTACCAGGGATGTCACGATGGGTACGTCACCGACCTCGCCCGCTGCTGGTTGGACTCGCTGCCGGCGGCTCGGCGCGCGAGCGACGTAGAGATCTTCGCCTGCGGACCGACACCGATGCTCAGGGCCGTGCAGGGGATCGCCGCCGACTACGGGCTTCCTTGTCAGATTTCGCTGGAAGAGTACATGGCCTGCGCCGTAGGAGGCTGCGCCGGCTGCGCGGTGCGCATCGAAACGGAGACCGGGCCGGCGATGAAACGGGTCTGCGTGGACGGACCGGTCTTCGAGGCACGAACGGTCGTCTTCGGCTAGATCATTGCGCGGTCAGTCGCAGACAGTGGGATCGCCGTCGCTCGTCGCCTCGACCGCCGCGACCTTTTCCTTCCAACGCTGCAACGCGCGCTCGTAGTACACCCACACGCAGTTCTCGCACCCGCGTCCGCAGCACTCCCCGGGCACCGGCGGCTCGGGTCGTGGCGGCAGTTCGCTCGGGCGTCTCGCCGCCCCCGACGTGGGCATCGCCGCTCCTAACCGAAGTTAATCTTCGCTTCCAGGTTGGTGCGCGAGTCGGCGTTACTGAGCGCTTCCTCGAGCGAGATGTGATCCTCGCGGTAGAGATCGTGCAACGCCATGTCGAAGCTTTGCATGCCTTTGGCGCCGCTCTGCTCCATGGCCGCCTTGATCTCCCCGATACTGCCCTTGAGGATCAGATCCGCGATGTGCGGCGTATTGATCATGATCTCCATCGCCGCCACTCGCCGGCCGTCCAGCCCCATGACCAGGCGCTGCGAGATGACGGCGCGGATGTTCAGCGACAGGTCCATGTACAGCTGTTTGTAGAGGTTCTGCGGGAAGAGGTTGATGATGCGCTCCATGGCCTGGTTGGCGTTGTTGGCGTGCATCGTCGACAGGCACAGGTGGCCGGTGTTGCAGAGCTGCAGGGCTGCCTCCATGGTCTCGCGGTCCCGGATCTCGCCTACGAGTATGACGTCGGGCGCCTCACGCATCGCGCTACGCAGTGCGTCCGAATACGAGAACGTGTCGACGCCGACTTCGCGCTGATTCACCACCGATTTCAGATTGGGATGGGAGAACTCGATCGGATCCTCGATCGTAAGGATGTGGCCGGCCATCTGACTGTTGCGGTGGTTGATCATCGCCGCGAGCGTCGTCGACTTGCCTGATCCGGTCGCCCCCACCATGAGGATGAGGCCGCGCTTGTGCATGACCAGGGTCTTCAGGACCTCCGGCAGGCCGAGCTCCTCCAGCGTCGGTATCTGGGTTGGAATCAGGCGGACGACCATGGAGACCTCGCCCCGCTGCCGGAACACGTTGACGCGGAAGCGCGCGCTGCGATCGGGCAGCGAGATGGCGAAATCCGCCTCCATGTTGTCCTCGAACTTCCGGATCAGCCTGTCGTTCATGATGCCGTAGGCGGCATTCTTGGAGAGCTCTCCGGTGAGAACGGTCTTGCCCACGGAGGAGATCACGCCCTCGATCTTGATCTTCACGGGCGAGTTGGCGGCGAAGAAAAGGTCCGAACCCTTCTTGTCGACAAGCAGTTTCAGATACGGCGAGATGTCCATCAACGGTTCCCCGGCCCCGGATTTGTCGTGAAATGAGTGAAATGCGCCTTAACGCATGAATCCCTGCTCCTGCTTGTTCTGCTCAATCTGCAGGTGTCCGAGGCCATCCATGACGTCCTTGCTCTTCGCGGACTTGCCCTCCAGCTTGATGCGCAGGCGCAGTTCGTTCATCGAGTCGGCATTGCGCAAGGCGTCCTCGTAAGTGATCTGATCCGCCTCGTAAAGATCGAACAGCGCCTGATCGAAGGTCTTCATGCCCTGTTCGTTGGCCTGCGCCATTGCCGTCTTCAGCTCGTGTATGTCGCCCTTGAGTATCAGATCCGAGATGTACGGCGTATTGATCAGGATCTCGAAGGCGGCGATACGGCCCTTGCCGGTTGCCCGCCGCAGCAGTCGCTGCGAAATGACCGCCCTGAGATTCAGCGAGAGATCCATGAACAGTTGCTGATGCCGATCCTCCGGGAAGAAGTTGATGATACGGTCCATCGCCTGATTGGAATTGTTGGCGTGCAGCGTCGCGAGCGCCAGATGGCCGGTCTCGGCGAACTCGATTCCGAACTGCATGGTCTTGCGATCCCGAATCTCGCCGAGGAGGATGACATCCGGGGCCTGGCGCAGCGAGTTCTTCAGCGCGATGTCCCAGTCCTCAGTGTCGACGCCGACCTCGCGCTGGGTGATGATGCAGTTCTTGTGCGCATGCACGTACTCGATGGGATCCTCCACGGTGATGACGTGGCCGTAGGTGTTCTCATTGCGCCAGTCGATCATCCCCGCCAGAGAGGTCGACTTGCCCGAGCCCGTTGCGCCGACGAAAATGACCAGCCCGCGCTTGGTCAGCGCGATCTCCTTGAGAATCTGCGGCAGACCGAGTTTGTCGATGGTCGGAACGGTAGTCTCGATCGTGCGCAGCACCATGCCGGTGTAGCCCATCTGTATGAAGGCATTGACGCGGAAGCGGCCGATGCCAGGCGGAGCGATGGCGAAGTTGCATTCCTTGGTCGCCTCGAATTCCTTCAACTGCCGATCGTTCATGATGCCGTAGACCAGGGCCTTGGTATTCTCTGCCGTGAGCTTGGTCTTGGACACCGGGGAGATCTTGCCGTCGATCTTGATGGCCGGCGGGAAATCCACCGTAATGAAGAGGTCGGAGCCCTTCTTCTCCACCATGAGGCGGAGCAGGTCGCGCATGTACTTGATGGCTTGTTCGCGTTCCATACCTGTATCCTCTTATCGCACCGTATGAGTGATCAATTGAACTGGTCCTTGTTCTGGGCCGCCATGCGCGCCTCCTGCTTGGCGATTACCCCCTGCTTGACGAGTTCGAGCAGGTTCTGATCCAGCGTCTGCATGCCATACGCTCCGCCGGTCTGTATGGCCGAGTACATCTGCGCCACCTTGTTCTCGCGTATCAGATTGCGGATCGCGGGCGTGCCGATCATGATCTCGTGGGCGGCGATGCGCCCGCCGCCCTGCCGCTTGAGCAGGGTCTGGGAGATGACGGCGCGCAGCGATTCCGAGAGCATGGCCCGCACCATGTCCTTCTCCTCGGCGGGAAACACGTCGACCACGCGATCGATGGTCTTGGCCGCCGAACTGGTGTGCAGGGTCGCGAACACGAGGTGCCCCGTCTCCGCGGCGGTCAGAGCCAGCCGGATGGTCTCGAGATCGCGCATTTCACCGACCAGGATCGTGTCCGGGTCCTCGCGCAGGGCGGATCGCAGCGCCTCGTTGAAGCCGTGCGTGTCCCGATGAACCTCGCGCTGGTTGATGAGGCATTTCTTGCTGGTGTGCACGAACTCGATCGGGTCCTCGATGGTGAGGATATGCCCGTACTCGTGCTCGTTGATGTGATTGACCATGGCCGCCAGCGTCGTCGACTTGCCCGAACCGGTCGGGCCCGTGACCAGCACCACCCCGCGCGGATACTCGCAGATCTCCTTGAAGATCTTCGGACATTTGAGCTCCTCCAGCGACTTGATGACCGAAGGAATCGTGCGAAATACCGCGCCGGCGCCCCGGTTCTGGTTGAAGGCGTTGACGCGGAAGCGCGCCAGGTTGGGGATCTCGAAGGAGAAGTCGCACTCGAGGAACTCCTCGTAGTCCTTGCGGTTCTTGTCGTTCATGATGTCGTAGACAAGGTCGTGCACTTCCTTGTGCTCGAGCGCCGGAAGATTGATGCGGCGCACGTCACCGTCGACGCGTATCATCGGCGGCAGGCCCGCCGAGAGATGCAGGTCCGAGGCGTTGTTCTTGACGGCGAACGCGAGCAATTCTCCGATGTCCATGCGTTTCTCCGGGTGTTGGGTGGTCGGCTCTGGTTGTCCGGTTGCAGCCGGAAATGCCATGCAAGGTCGGTTCCAGCGCCCCACGCGCCGGTGTATGTGGAAGAATATGAACCCTTTCGCAGCGTCTTTTCAAGCTGTACGGGAGCAAATTGCCAGGGCCGAGGCCCGGTATGGGCGCCGGCCGGGAAGCACCGAGCTCCTGGCGGTCAGCAAAACCCAGCCTCCCGCCCGCGTACGGGCACTGCATGCACTCGGGCAGCGGCACTTCGGGGAGAGCTACCTGCAGGAGGCGCTCGCGAAGATGGCCGCACTCGAGGACCTGCCGCTGACGTGGCATTTCATCGGCCACGTGCAATCGAACAAGTCCGCCGAGGTCGCCGCCCGATTCTCCTGGGTCCATTCCGTCGACCGGACGAAGCTCGCGCGGCGCCTGAGCGAGCAGCGCCCGATGGGATTGCCGCCCCTGAATGTCTGCGTGCAGGTCAACATCAGCGCCGAGGCGAGCAAGGCAGGGGTGGAGCCTGCGGAACTGGACACGCTGCTGGCGGCCGTGGCGATCCTGCCGCGGCTGAAATTGCGTGGCCTGATGACGTTGCCCGCGCCCGAGGAGGACCTTCAGCGGCAGCGCCTGCCCTTTCGACGACTCGCCGCGCTGTTCGCCGAGCGCCGCGACCGCTACGGATTGGACACGCTGTCGATGGGAACCACTGCGGATCTGGAGGCCGCCATCGCGGAGGGCGCCACCTTCGTGCGCGTCGGCACGGCCCTGTTCGGCCCGAGAACATGACCGCGCCCGCGCTTTAACTCCGGCGCGTCGCTGTGTACGCTGTGCGGGCTCCTCCCATCGGCCAGGCCAACGAGAATAATGAATCCTGCGAACATCGCCTTCATCGGCTGCGGCAACATGGGCCGGTGCCTGCTCGGAGGGCTGCTGAAGGACGGCTATCCGGCAACGCAGCTGCGCGCGGCGGATGCCGACGCGCTGCAACGGGACCGGGTCTCCGCCGAGACCGGGGTGCGCACCAGCGCCGATAATCTCGAGGCCGTGCACGACGCTGACATCGTGGTGCTGGCGGTCAAGCCGCAACAGGTGCGGGCGGTCGCCCTTCCGCTCTCCGCCGCGCTGGCCTCGCGCCGGCCGCTGATCGTCTCGATCGCCGCCGGCATCAGAATCGCCGACCTGCGTCGCTGGATCGGCGAGCTGCCGATCGTGCGCGCGATGCCCAATACCCCGGCGCTGCTGGGCTGTGGCGCCGCCGGTCTCTACGCCGGGGAGGGGGTCAGCGATGAGGAGCGCGAGCAGGCCGAGGGGATATTGCGCGCGGTCGGACTCGCGGTGTGGATCGAATCGGAGGCGCTCATGGATGCGGTCACGGCCGTCTCCGGGAGCGGGCCCGCTTATTTCTTCGCGCTCATGGAGTGGATGGAGAATGCCGGGGCCCAGCTCGGCCTGAGTCGCGAGCAGGCCCGGCTGTTGACGCTGCAGACCGCGCTGGGCGCCTCCCGCATGGCGATAGAATCCAGCCTCGACCCGGCCAGTCTCCGCAAACAGGTGACCTCCCCGGGCGGCACGACGGAGCGCGCGCTCGCGATCATGAACGAGAACGACATGGGCGGCATCGTCGAGCGGGCACTCGCCGGGGCCCGCCAGCGGGCCGCGGAAATGGCGGCAGCATTCGGAGACGACAAGTAATGCCGAGCGGATATTTCAGCGGCGTCTTCAGCGACATCATCCTGTTCGCCTTCCGGCTGTACATCGGAGCGGTGATGCTGCGATTCCTGCTGCACTGGGCGCGTGCGGACTTCCGGTTCAATCCGGTCGCCCGCGGCCTGATGAAGGCGACCAACCCGGTGCTCGTGCCCCTGCGCCGATTCGTACCGGGCTACAAGGGCATCGACTGGGCTGCCGTGCTGTTGATGCTCCTCCTGGCCATGGTCGCCGTGGCCACCGTTCTTACCCTGGCGGGACAGTCGCCCTCGCCGGCGGCGCTCATCGTCCTCGCCGTCGCCGAGGTGATGACGGTCGCGGTGAAGCTGTTCTTCTTCGCCATCCTGTTTATGGTAATCGTGAGCTGGATCTCCCCGGGCACCTACAATCCCGCCATAGAAGTCGTACACGCGATCACCGAACCGCTCTTGCGCCCGGCGCGGCAGCTGCTTCCGCCGTTGGGTGGGTTGGATCTGTCGCCCATACTGGTCCTGCTGCTGCTGCACCTGACCGAGCGGCTCATCATCATTCCCATACGGGGCTATGGCCTGGCGTTGATGTGACGACCCCCCCCTGGCTCGAACACCGCGACGAGGAATTGCGGTTACGTCTGCACGTTCAGCCGCGCTCGGACAGGACCGAGATCATCGGGCGGCACGGGGATCGCCTTAAGATGCGCCTGAAGGCCGTGCCCGAGGGCGGCGCCGCCAACTCCGAGCTGTGCGCCTTCCTGGCGAAGGCTTTCGGAGTCCCGCGCGCCCAGGTGACGCTGCTTGCGGGACCAGGCAGTCGCGACAAGACCGTGAGCATACTCCGACCCGCACGCACACCCGAGTGGCTCGCAGTCGCGAGCGGCTGATCCCGCGGGATGCGAGGGAATGAAGCCGGCCGCCGACGGTCTATGATTACGGTTATCACGAAACGCCGGGAGGTCGCAATGCCGCGCCGATCACGCATCGCCTGCCTGATTGCCCTGTTTGGCGCCCTCGGGGCGGCGCACGCCGAGCAGTCCAGCAGCTACGGCGACTACACCGTGCACTACAGCGCATTCACCACCGATACCCTGCAGCCGGAGGTCGCCAAGGCCTACCAGATCGAGCGCAGCAGCAAGCGTGGCATGGTCAATGTCTCGGTGCTCAAGAAGCTCATGGGAACGGCCGGCCAGCCGGTGCGTGCGGACGTCAAGGTCACCGCCACCAACCTGCATGGACAGGCACAGACGATCCCGGTACGCGAACTGAACGACGGCGGGGCCGTTTATTACATCGGCGAGTTTCCGGTGAGCGACCAGGACACGCTGAAGTTTCACATCGAGGCGACGCCCGAGGGCCAGACCGAGGGCATCAGGGCCCAATTCGACCAGGAGTTCTTCACCGACTAGCGCGCCGCTGCCGCCTCACCCGAGGTCGTAGTCATAGTCCATGGTGAGCGGGGCGTGGTCGGAGAACCGCTCGGCCTTGTAGATCGAAGCGGCCCGGATGGCGCGCCTCAGGCCGGGGGTGACGACATGGTAGTCGATCCGCCAACCGACATTTTTTGTCCATGCCTGGCCGCGATTTGACCACCAGGTGTACTGCTCCGGTTCCGGGTTGACGACGCGGAACGCGTCCACGAAACCCAGCTCATCGAACACCCGCGTGAGCCATTGCCGCTCCTCCGGCAGGAACCCGGAGTTCTTCTGGTTCGAGCGCCAGTTCTTCAGGTCGATGTTCCGATGGGCGATGTTCCAGTCGCCGCACAGGACGTACTCGCGTTTGCTACGCCGCATCTTCCTGAGCACGGGCAGAAAACGGTCCAGGAAGTCGAACTTCGCCGCCTGCCGCTCCGGCCCGGAGGAACCCGAGGGCAGGTAAATGGAAACGACGCTCAGCTTGCCGAATCGCGCCTCGACGTATCGGCCTTCGCGGTCGAAGTCCTCCCAGTTCAGCCCTGCGACGACCTTGTCGGGTTTGCGCGCCGAGTAAAGCGCCACCCCCGAATAACCCCTCTTCTGCGCGTCGTGGTAATAGGCGTGGAATCCTCGCGGGGCCGCGATCTCCGGCGGCAGCTGCGACTCCTGCGCCTTGGTCTCCTGCAGGCAGACCACGTCCGCGCGCTGCTTCGGCAGCCATTCGAAAAAACCCTTGCGGGCGGCCGATCGGATCCCGTTCACATTGATGGTGATGATTCTCATTGTCGCGGCCCCGCCCGTTACGCGCTGTACGTCGCTCGCACCGGGACGGACGGACACCGTAGAATCGCCGCTCCATTCCCCCGACGGGTGACGATCCCCAGATGCTCGACTACCAGCGCGAGTTCATTGAATTCGCCCTTCAGCACAAGGTGCTCAGATTCGGCGAATTCATCCTGAAATCCGGCCGCAAGAGCCCCTATTTCTTCAACGCCGGGCTGTTCAACAGCGGCGCCTCGCTCGGCCGCCTCGGCGAATATTATGCCCGCACCATCGTCGAATCCGGGATAGCCTATGACATGCTGTTCGGACCCGCCTACAAGGGGATACCTCTGGCCACCGCCGCTGCCATCGCGCTGGCCCGGTTGTTCGGCCGTGACGTCCCGTACTGCTTCAATCGCAAGGAGGCCAAGGATCACGGTGAGGGCGGCATGACTGTCGGCTCGCCGTTGAGCGGCCGCGTGCTCATCATCGATGACGTGGTGTCGGCCGGCACCTCCGTGAACGAGTCCGTCCAGATCATCCGCTCCTCCGGCGCCACACCGGCGGGCGTCGTCATCGCGGTGGATCGTCAGGAGCGCGGGTCGGGCCCCCTGTCCGCGGTTCAGGAGGTCCGGCAACGCCATGGCATCGATGTTGCTTCGGTCATAAACCTGGAAACCATGCTCGAGTTCCTAAAGGCGAGCCCGGGATCGGCCGATTTTGCAGAGCGGGTGCAGGCCTACCGCCGGGCGTACGGCGTGTGACGACGTGCGCGCCCGCGCTGCCGTGACGGCCGGCATGCCGGATTTCCCGACCGGCGCCTAAACTTTCCTCAGGGGCAATGCGTCCAACGGGACATCTGCAGTCGAAGGAAACATCAGTCCGAGGACTACCGCCATGCGCCGTCAATTTCTGCTGCCTGCCGTATTGGGTGCAATCCTGACCGCCGGGTACGGCGCGGAGGTCGGCGCCGCGATCAAATGCTGGGTCAACAACGACGGCGTACGGGAGTGTGGAACGGTCGTCCCGCCCGAGTACGCGCAGCAGGAACAGACCGAGATCAGCAAGGGCGGCGTGACCACGGGCAAGATCGAGCGCGCGAAGACGCCCGAGGAGCTGGAGGCGGAACGCCAGCGCGCCGCGGCGGAGGCGCAGGCCAAGGCCGAGGCCGAGCGCAAGACGCAGGAGCAGCTGGCCGCCGATCGCAAGCTTCTCGATACCTACACCTCCGAGGAGGACATCCTGCACGCGCGCGAAAGCCGGCTTGCGGACCTGGAGTCGCGGATCAAGATCACCAACAACCACATCGAGAAGCTCAATCGCAATCTCAGCGAGATCGTGCAGCAGGCCGCCGACATGGAGAAGCGCGGCGAGGCTCCCGGCGAGAACGTCGCCAAGGACATCGAGAACGTCCGCGGTCAGATCAAGGAGCAGGAGCAGTTCGTCGCCGACCAGCGCGCCGAGCAGGATGAGGTACGCAGACAGTTCGATTCCGATCTGGCCAGGTATCGCGAGATGAAGACGAGGACCGGCGCCGCACAGGCCAACAACGCCACCAAACCGGACAGTCCCTGATCGGGCATCAGCGCGCCAGCGGCCGGGCCGCTAGCCCTGCGCGCGCCCGGAAAACAAGGCCGCCTGCAGCGCCGGCCACGTTTCCTCCCATTGCGCCAGCGGATCGCTGCCGAAGCCGCTGCGCACGAATCGCGACATCCGGCCCTCGGCGAACGCCAACATCAGGCTGGCCGCCGCGTTTGCCGAGATCGCGAGCCCGGGATCGCCGGTGAGCACGGCTTCGCGCAGGACCTGGCGGAACTGCGTCTCGAGCCGTTCGAAGAACTGCGCGACGCGCTCACGCAGGCGTTCACTCTCTCCCACCAGGGCATCGCCGGCGAGAATGCGGGCGATGCCGGGGTTGCGGGCGAGGAAGCCGAGCAGCAGGCGCACCATGAGTTCGCAGCGCTCGACGACCCGCGGCTGCTCCTCCAAGATGCGCGTGATGAGACCGAACACCGTCTCCTCGGCGAAGCTCATCAGACCCTCGAACATCCGCGCCTTGCTGGGGAAGTGCCGGTACAGCGCCGCCTCCGAGACTCCAAGCGCGCGCGCCAGCCCGGCGGTGGTTATGCGCGAACCGGGGTGCGACTCCAGCTCCCGCGCCAGCATCTCGAGGATCTGTTGCCGCCTCGCCGAATTGACGTTGACGCGTGCGTCGCTCATCAGCCGCGCCGTCCGTAGATCAGCGTTCCAACGCCCTGATCGGTGAAGATCTCCAGCAGCACGGCGTGCTCGACGCGGCCGTCGATGATGTGCGCCGTGCGCACGCCCGCCTGCACGGCTTCCAGTGCGCCGCGGATCTTCGGCAGCATCCCGCCGCTGATCGTTCCATCCGCAATAAGCGCATCGACATCCCTGGCGCTCAGACCCGTCAGCAGCTTGCCCTGCTTGTCGAGGACGCCGGCGGTATTGGTGATGAGGATGATCTTCTCCGCCTGCATCACCTTGGCCAGCTTGCACGCCACGACATCGGCGTTGATGTTGTAGGACTGGCCGTCCTCGCCCACGCCGATCGGCGCGATCACGGGGATGAAATTGCCCTTGATCAGCATGTCGATCACGCTGGTATCGATGCTCGCTACGTCGCCGACGTGGCCGATATCGATGATCTCCGGCGCCTTCAGGGCGGGATTGTCGCGGGTGAAGACCATCTTTCTGGCGCGTATGAGGTCGCCATCCTTGCCCGTGAGACCGACGGCCTTGCCGCCGTGACGGTTGATGCAATTGACAATCCACTTGTTGACCTGACCGCCGAGCACCATCTCGACGACGTCCATGGTCTCGGTATCCGTCACCCGCATCCCGTCGACGAAAGTGGATTCCTTGCCGATGCGCTTGAGCAGATCAGTGATCTGCGGCCCGCCGCCATGCACCACGACCGGATTCATCCCCACGAGCTTCATCAGCACGATGTCCCGCGCGAAGCTGCTCTCCAGATAGTCATCGACCATGGCGTTGCCGCCGTACTTCACGACCAGCGTCTTGCCGCGGTAGCGCTGGATGTAGGGCAGCGCCTCGGTCAGCACGTGCGCGATCGACAGCGCGTCGGTCTGAGGAAGAGTCATGGAAGGGAGCTCGTCGTATCAGAATGGAATCTTCAGCGATCCGTCCACCTTCTGGATGAGGGTTCGGAACTCCGCCTGTATCCGCGCCAGGGCCTCGGCATCGTCGCCCTCGAAGCGCGCCACCAGCGCCGGGGTGGTATTGGACGGCCTCATCAGGCCCCAGGAGTCCGGGAAATCGACGCGTAGTCCGTCTATCGTGCAGACCTCGGCGCCCTCGAATTGCGCGCTGCTCACCAGCTTCTGCATGAAGGCGGTGTGGCGGCTCTCGGGCATGTCGATGCGCAGCTCGGCGGTGGCCACGCCGCCCGGCAACCCTGCGAATACCTGCTTCGGCGGACGACCGTCGCCCACCAGTATCTCGACCAGCCGCGCCGCCGCGTACATCGCATCGTCGAAACCGTACCAGCGTTCCTTGAAGAAGATGTGCCCGCTCATCTCTCCGGCGAGGGGTGATCCGGTCTCCCGCATCTTCGCCTTGATGAGCGAGTGGCCGGTCTTCCACATCACCGGTTTGCCACCGGCCGCCTTGATGACCCTGGGGAGATGACGAGTGCACTTCACGTCGAAGATGATCTCCGCGCCGCGATTGCGTGACAGCACGTCGCGGGCGTAAAGCATCATCTGCCGGTCCGGCCATATGATGTTGCCCTCGGCATCCACTACGCCCAGCCGGTCGCCGTCGCCGTCGAAGGCCAGCCCCAGGTCCGCCTGGTTCTTGCGCACCGCATGGATGAGATCGGTGAGATTTTCCGGCTGGCTGGGATCAGGATGATGGTTCGGAAAGTTGCCGTCGACGTCGCAGTAAAGCTCGATGACATCGTGCCCGAGCGCGGTCAGCAGGCGCGGCGCAACCACGCCGGAAACGCTGTTGCCGCAGTCCATCACGATGCGCAATGCCTTGTCGAGCGCGATCGGGATGTCCTCCGTGATGCGCTGTATGTACTCCGGAACGATGTCGGTGACCTCCAGCGCGCCGTCGCCGGCGGTGAAATCCCGGCTCTGCATGCGACGCTGGATCGCCTTGATCCCATCGCCGGAAAGCGCCTGCCCGTTCAGAACTACCTTCATGCCGTTGTACTGCGGCGGATTGTGGCTCCCGGTCAGCATGACGCCGCTGCCGGTGTCGAGATAATGGGTGGCGAAGTACAGCACGGGGGTCGGCACCATGCCGATATCGATGATGTCGCGGCCGCTGTCACGCAGTCCCTGCATCAGCACCTTCGCCAGGCCGGGACTGGAATTCCTGCCGTCGCGGCCGACCACGACCACCGGTTGCCCCTGCGCAGCGGCCTCGCTGCCGAGCGCCTTGGCGATGAGATAGACGGTTTCCTCGGTGAGAGCCTTGCCGACCACGCCACGTATGTCGTAGGTGCGGAAGATCGCATCCAGCGGCGAGGCCGGCCCCGGCGCGGGCGGTGTCGGCACCGGCGGCACCTTCATGATCGTCGTGGGCGGCTCCTGCTCGGTGACTTCCAGGCCGCTGGCGGGTCTTGCCGCACCGGCGGCGGCAGCCGCGCGCGCGGCAATGCTGGCCAGCATCTCCTGCTCGGCGGCATTGGCGGGACCGAGCTTCGCGGCGCGCGGCGGCAATGCCGGGATAAACTGTTCCACACCGGGGTATGCCCCCTGCAGGATCGCGGCGATCGCGCCCTTGAACTGCATCCCGGCCTCGGCCTTCGGTGCCACGACGCGGGGTCGCCGGCGCAGGAGAAACCAGGCGGCCCCGGCGGCGGCGGCCAGCACCAGGAGTGCGGTGAGCAGCAGCGTCCCCCACTCGCCGCCGGCCGGTGCGACACCCGGCTCCGGCACCGGGGCTGCGCCGAGTTTCGGCCAATATGCCACACGCATCGACGTCCCCGCGACCGGCAGGAAGGCGACCGCGCGATCCCTCGGGGGTGCCGCCTCGCTCGTGACCGCCACCACCCATGGCTTCGGTCCGCCCGTGTCCTGGCGCAGCTCGACCCGCGCCTGCGCGCCGCTGGCGCTGAACGCCTGCGCGATGGGCTCGAGGTTCAGGCTCAGGTGCAGGACGCCGGCCAGCCCCTGCGCATCCTCCACGCGCTGGACCAGCGCCAGGTGTTGCCCGGGCGTGCCAAACACCTGTACCTCGGCCGGGACGGGCTGTGCGTCGGTCTCCGCGCGGGTGATCATCGCCAGCGACCCGAAGGTGAGCGGAGCCGCCGGGTCCGTGTCCGTGTTCGCGCTGCCCCGCGGGATCAGGCGCAGCTTGAGCGCGCCCTGGATGCCGGCGGCCAGCTCGGCAGCCTTGGGCTCGAGCTGCCCGGGACTGCCGGTACGCAGCAGCTCCGCGATCGCCGGCCGGGCGGCCAGTCTCGCCAGCTGCTGCGCGGCAGCTGCCACGCGCTCCTCCACCGCGCTCGCCGCGGCCTGCGCCTCCGCCTTCTCCGCGTTCTCGGCAGCCCGCGGCGACACGGGGGACAGCGCCAGCAGCAGCAAGGTCGCGAGCAGTACGCCTGGGTGGCCGCGAGCCGCGATCGGTAGCAGCGCGTGATCGAAGCACCTGCTGCACTTACGCATGTCGGTTCTCTCCCCCGTCCGCAAGGGCGTCTTGTTGCCGGCCTCGACGCCCCCGCTCGACATCCGCCTACTGCCGTCCAGTGTGCCCGAACCCGCGGGCGCCGCGGTTGCTGCCCTCGAACTCATCGACGACATCGAAGTGCGCGCGCACGACCGGCACAAAAACCAGTTGCGCGATGCGCTCACCGGGCTGGATGTTAAAAGACTCCTTACCCCGATTCCAGCAGGAGACCAGCAACTCGCCCTGATAATCCGAATCGATGAGGCCGACCAGGTTGCCGAGCACGACGCCGTGCCTGTGGCCCAGCCCTGAGCGCGGCAGGATGATCGCCGCCAGCCCCGGGTCGCCGATGTGAATGGCCAGGCCGGTGCGGATGAGTTGTGTGTCGCCCGGGCACAGGGTGAGCGGCGCGTCGACACAGGCACGCAGGTCAAGGCCGGCCGCGCCGTCGGTCGCATACGCGGGCAGCGGAAACTCCCCGCGCAGGCGCGGGTCAAGAATTTTCAGCGCGATTTTTTTCAAAGTACCGCTCCCCGATCAATTCAACCAGATCACGGGCGAGTTCGCCCTTGCGCGCCGCGGGCAGGCTTGCCTCACCCGTTTTCCAGATGACCTGCAGCGCATTCCGCTCGCTTTCGAAGCCCAGCCCGGTCAGGCTGACGTCATTGGCGGCGATCATGTCCAGATGCTTGCTCTCGAGCTTCTTGCGGGCGTTCTCGATCAGCTGCTCGGTCTCGGCCGCGAATCCGACCACGAAGGGGCGTGGAGTCCGCCTTGCGACCGACGCCAGGATGTCCGGTGTCTTGATCAGCGCGAGCGACATCGCCTCGGCCGTTTTCTTGATCTTCTGGCTGGCCACCTCGGCGGCCCGGTAATCGGCCACCGCCGCCGCGCCCACGAAGACCTGTGCGCCGTCCATGTGCGCGCACACGGCCGCCGCCATCTCCTCGGCCGTCTCGACCCTCACCAGCGCCACGCCGGACGGCGCGGGAAGGCCGGCCGGCCCGCTCACCAGCGTCACCTCTGCGCCTGCCTCGGCGAACGCCTCGGCCACCGCGTAGCCCATCTTCCCGGAGCTGCGGTTGGTGATGTAACGCACCGGGTCGATGGGTTCACGCGTCGGCCCGGCCGTTACCACCACGCGCACGCCGGCGAACCTCGGCGCACGGAATTGCCCGGCGATGGCGGCGGCCAGTACATCGGGCTCCAGCAGACGGCCGGGGCCCACCTCCCCGCATGCCTGCGGACCGGCATCCGGGCCGAGCATCCGTACGCCGCGCCGGGACAGGATCTCGACGTTGGCCTGCGTCGCCGCCGCCGCCCACATCTGCTGGTTCATCGCCGGAGCCA
Source organism: Gammaproteobacteria bacterium (assembly GCA_022071965.1). GTDB lineage: Bacteria > Pseudomonadota > Gammaproteobacteria > JAJPIJ01 > JAJPIJ01 > JAJVHZ01. The sequence continues at coordinate 98,354 of JAJVIQ010000013.1, read as the reverse complement.
CCAGCAAGCGGGACCGGGTCGTCAGGCAGACGGTGCTGAGGAGGTCGTCGGCCCGGCCGTGCGCCAGCCGGGCGATGAAGTCCGCGGTGGCGGGTGCCACGACAATCGCATCGGCCCAACGGGCGAGTTCGATGTGGCCCATCGCCGCTTCCGCAGCCGGATCGAACAGATCGGCCCTCACCGGCCACCCGCTGACGGCCTGCAGCGTGAGCGGAGTGATGAACTCGCGCGCGGCGGCGGTCATGACGACCCGCACGTCGGCGCCGCGCTCACGCAGCCGGCGCACGAGCTCGGGGCTCTTGTAGGCGGCGATGCCGCCGGTGACGCCGACCAGGAGCTTCTTTTGCGCGAGTGTATTCACGTTTCGGACATGGCCTCGGGCGGGCAATTTTACCGGAAGCAAGTGCCCGCTTATACTCCGCGGCCATCGAGCCCAACATGGACGTGAGGCCCAAATGCCCATCAAGGATTGGCCGGTCGGGGAGCGGCCACGCGAGAAACTGCTGCGCCAGGGCGCCCAGGCCCTGTCCGACGCCGAGCTCCTCGCCATCTTTCTGCGCTCGGGATTGCGCGGCGCATCCGCCGTCGACCTCGCACGCGACCTGCTGGCCGCCTTCGGCGGCCTGCGAGCCCTGCTCGATGCGAGCGCGGAGACCTTCCTCGAGCAACGCGGCGCGGGCATCGCGAAATACGTTCAACTGCACGCCGCGCTGGAACTCGGGCGCCGCCATCTCGCTGCCGATCTGCAACGCGCCGACGCCCTGACCAGCCCCGGCGCCACCCGGCGCTATCTGAAGGCCCGCATGCGCCATTACGAACGCGAGGTTTTTGCGTGCCTGTTCCTGGATAATCGCCATCGCGTGACCGCCTTCGAGGAGCTGTTCTTCGGCACCATAGATACGGCCTCCGTACACCCGCGCGAGGTGGTCAAGGCCGCTCTCAGGCACCGCGCCGCAGCCGTCATCCTGGCCCACAATCATCCCTCCGGGGTGGCGGAGCCGAGCCGCGCCGATGAGCTCCTGACCAGCCGTCTGAAGGAGGCCTTAGCCCTTGTAGACATTAGAGTTTTGGATCATTTCGTCATCGGGGACGGGGAGCCGGTGTCGCTCGCCGAGAGAGGCCTGGTCTAGGGCGCGGCCCAGCGGGGGAGAAAATGCTTGGCGAGGGTCGGTATCGTATGTACAATCACCCTCCCTTTTTTGAAGAACTTCGGAGCGCGAGAGTCCGTCATGTCGCGGGTTTGTCAGGTCACAGGTAAGCGCCCCCGGACCGGGAACAACGTCTCCCATGCCAACAACAAGACGCGGCGCCGTTTCCTGCCGAATCTTCACACCCACCGCTTCTGGGTGGAGAAGGAGAACCGATGGGTCAGCCTGCGGGTCAGCAGCCACGGCATGCGCATCATCGACAAGGTCGGGATCGAGCAGGTGCTATCCGATATCCGCGCCCGTGGCGAGAAGGTCTAACGGGGCGCGGCCATGCGTGAGAAGATCAAGCTCGTTTCGACTGCCGACACCGGTCACTATTACACGACAACCAAGAACAAGCGGAACACTCCCGATAAGATGGAGATAAAGAAGTTTGATCCGGTCATTCGCAAGCGGGTGGCCTACAAGGAAGGTAAGATCAAATAGCGTCGCCTACCGACGTGCCCACATATAAAGCCCGCGCCAGCGGGCTTTTTTATTTGGGCCTTCCCGAGGACCGCACGCCTGCCTGCATGTACACGTCTCGATACCCAGGACCGCCGCTATTCCTCATGGCAATCAGCCTCTCGGGATGCGCGGCCGTCGGCCCGGACTATCATCCGCCGGACGCGAAGGTGCCCCCTGGCTGGAGCCGGCTCGACGCCTCGGCACTGCGGGTGGTCCAGCCCGCGGCCGCCGGTGATCTCAGCGAGTGGTGGCGCGGTCTGAACGATCCGTTGCTCGCCGAACTGGTGGCCGAGGCGCTGCGGGCCAATCCCGACCTGCGCAGCGCGCGGGCCAGGGTGCGCGAGGCCCGCGCCCGGCGTGCCGTCGCCGCCTCCGCGCGCTTTCCGACCGTGGACGCGGCCGGCAATGCCAGCCGCACCGAGTCCAGCGGGGAGACCGGCAGCGGCGAGAGTCGCGATCTGTTCAGCGCCGGCTTCGACGCGAGCTGGGAGCTCGACGTCTTCGGCGGCGTGCGGCGCGGCGTCGAGGCGGCCGAAGCGGACCTCGAGGCCTCGCAGGCCGATCTGCAGGCGACCCGGGTGTCGCTGGCCGCGGAGGCGGCATCGAGCTACGTGGAGGTACGCGCGCAACAGGCCCTGCTGGGGATCGCGCGCAGCAATCTCGCCACGCAATCCGAGACGCTGCAGCTGACGGAATGGCGCGATCAGGCCGGTCTGGTCAGCAGCCAGGACGTCGCGCAGGCGCGCAGCAACCGGGAGCAGACACGGGCGCAGATACCAATCCTCGAGACCAACCTTGCCGTCGCGGAACACGACCTGGAGTCCCTGCTCGCGCGCCCACCCGGGGCGCTGCACGAGCGTTTGGCCGGCGCCGGCGATCTGCCGGCGGTGCCCCCGCAGATCGCCGTCGGCATCCCCGCCGACACGGTGCGACAGCGCCCGGACGTGCGGGCGGCGGAGCGCGAGCTCGCGGCGGAAACCGCCCGCGTCGGCATTGCCGAGGCGGCGCGCTACCCCTCCTTCAGCCTCTCCGGCTCGATCGGCCTGGAGGCGCTGGCGCTCGGGGCGCTCGGCAATTCCGAGGCCGTGACCAGCTCGGTATTCGCGGGCATCACCGCGCCGATCTTCGACGCCGATCGCCTCCGCTCCCAGGTGGAGATCCAGGACGCGGTGCGCGAACAGGCGTACTTCGCCTACCAGCGTGCGGTGCTTGTCGCGTTGCAGGATGTGGAAAACGCGCTGGTCGATCTCTCCCGCAACCGCGATCGGAACGCGGCGCTGGCCAATGCGGTCGACGCCGCCCGCAGCGCCGCAGAACTCGCACGGCTGCGCTACGGCACTGGTCTCATCGATTTCCAGTCCGTGCTCGATAGCGAGCGCAATGTGCTGCTGCTGGAGGAGAGCCTCGCCCGCAACCGCGCCGACGGGGTGCTGGCTCTCATAAGCTTGTACAAGGCCCTGGGCGGGGGCTGGTCGACGGCCGAGTCCCCTGCGGCTGCAAAGGACACCCCATGAACACCTCGAACACCATCGATCCGGCGGGCTCCGGTCAGGGCGAGGGCGTCGACGGCATTCTGGGTAGCCGATCCGGCGGTCAGTTTCTGCGGCGCGCACTCTGGACGGCCGCGGCCCTGATCGTTGCTGCCGGGGCGGCGCTGGTGTACTTCCGCGAGGACGAGCAGACCGTGGCGCCGCGGTACATCACCGATGCGGCCACCGTCGGTACGCTGGTGGTCAAGGTCTCGGCCACCGGCAACCTGCAGCCAACCAACCAGGTCGACGTTGGCAGCGAGCTCTCCGGCATCGTCGCCGAGGTCTACGTCGACGACAACGATCGCGTTCGGAAGGGCCAGGTGCTGGCCCGCCTCGATCTCTCCAAGCTCGAGGACGCCGTGGCCCGATCGCGCGCGAGTCTCGCGGTCGCGGAGGCCTCGGTGCTGCAGGCGCAGGCCACGGTCGCCGAAGCCCGTGCCACGCTGGCGCGCTTTCGGCAGGTCGCGGAGTTGTCCGGCGGCAAGGTGCCGTCCAACACCGAGATGGACACGGCGGAGGCGAACCTGAAACGTGCCCAGGCCAACGAGGCGAGCGCCCGCGCGACTGTCGCGCAGGCGCGCGCCGAGCTGCAGTCAAACGAGACCGATGTCGAGAAGGCGAGCATACGTTCGCCGATCGATGGCGTCGTCCTGTCGCGCCGGGTGGAGCCGGGTCAGACCGTGGCCGCCTCCTTCCAGGCACCGGTGCTGTTCACGCTGGCCGAGGATCTCTCGAAGATGGAACTGCAGGTGGACGTCGACGAGGCCGATGTCGGAAAGGTCGAAACCGGCCAGAAGGCCACCTTTACCGTGGATGCATGGCCCGGCCGGCATTACGAGGCGGTCATCACCCGCGTCGGTTACGGCTCGCAGGAGAAGGACGGCGTGATCTCGTATCTGACCGTGCTCGAGGTGGAGAACGATGACCTGAGCCTGCGTCCGGGCATGACGGGCACCGCCGAGATCACGACGATCACGCGCGAGAACGTGCTGTTGGTGCCGAACGCGGCGCTGCGCTACACGCCGCCCGCGTCAACGGATGGCGCGAAGAAGACCTCCGGCCGCGGGCTGCTCGGTGTCCTGATCCCCCGCCCTCCGGCGCCGGTGCGGAAGGCCCAGCCTACAACCACCAGCGGCACACCGCGCGTGTGGGCGCTGCGCGGCGGCCGGCCCGTGGCCATCGAGATCCGGACCGGTGCCACCAATGGCCGGGTGACCGAGGTCGTCGGCGGCCCGCTCGAGGCCGGCATGCAGGTGATCACGGAGAGCGTGAGCGCACCGCCATGACCGACGCGGCGCCGCTCCTCAGGCTGTCGGGCATCACCAAGACCTATGGCCGTGGCCAAGCCGCCTTCCAGGCGCTGAAGAGCATTGATCTCGCCGTCGAGGCGGGCGATTTCGTCGCCATCATGGGCCCGAGCGGCTCCGGCAAGTCCACCGCGATGAACATCCTCGGCTGTCTCGACACTCCCACCGGCGGTAGCTACGAATTCAGGGGCGTGCACGTCGAGGCATTGTCGCGCAACCAGCGGGCGCTGTTGCGGCGCCGCTACCTCGGATTCGTGTTCCAGGGCTTCAACCTGCTGGCGCGCACCACCGCGCTGGAGAACGTGGAACTGCCGCTCATCTATCGCGGCGAGCGCGCCGGCACTCGTCACGCGGCGGCGCGCGCGGCGCTCGCGCAGGTGGGTCTGAAGGGCTGGGAGCACCACACTCCGGGGGAGCTGTCGGGCGGACAGCAGCAGCGCGTGGCCATCGCCCGCGCCATCGTCACCCGCCCGGCGGTACTGCTGGCCGACGAGCCCACCGGCAACCTCGACACCCGTACCAGTGAGGAGATCATGGACCTGATCGGCGCGTTCAACCGCGAGCAGGGCATCACCGTGCTGATGGTCACCCACGAGCCCGACATGGCGGCATACGCCAAGCGCATCGTGCGCTTTCTCGACGGCCGCGTCGACAGCGACCGCCGCAGCGTGGAGGCCGCCTGATGCTGTGGAACACCTTGCTGCTGGCGCTGCGCGCCATACGGCGCAACCTGATGCGCTCCTTTCTCACCGTACTGGGCATCGTCATCGGCGTTGCCGCCGTCATCACCATGGTCACCCTCGGCAACGGAGCGACCCGGTCGGTCTCCGACCAGATCTCCAGCATGGGCAGCAATCTGCTGATGCTGTTGCCCGGCCAGCGCTTCGGGCCGGGTGCCGAGGCGGCGCCCGCTTTCAAGAGCGCCGACCTCGATGCCGTGCGCACCCAGATATCCGGGGTCGAGAGGGTTGCGCCGGTCGCCAACAAGACTGCCACCGCCGTGTTCCAGGCCAGCAACTGGTCCACCGTGGTCACCGGCAGCAGCAACGACTACTTCCCCGCGGGCAACTGGGTGCTGGCGGCCGGCCGCAATTTCAGCGAGATCGAGGAGCGCGCGGGCAAGGCGGTGTGCGTCATCGGCGACACGGTGCGCGAAAAGCTGTTCGGCAGGCAGAACCCGGTCGGCAGCGAGATCCGGATCAAGAAGTTCGCCTGCGAGGTGATCGGCCTGCTGAAGCCCAAGGGCCAATCGGCGATGGGGCAGGATCAGGACGACATCGTGGTAATGCCGCTGCGAACGGTGCAGCGACGACTCACCGGCAGCCAGGACATCACCCGACTGATCGTCTCGGTGAAGGACGGCGCCTCGATCGACGCGGTCAAACACCAGATCACGCTGCTGTTGCGGGAGCGACGCAACATCGGGGAGAACGAGGACGACGATTTCCGCGTGATGGACACCCGCCAGATTGCCGAGACCCTCACCAGCACGACGAAGATCCTCACCATGCTGCTCGGCGCGGTGGCGGCGGTCAGCCTGCTGGTGGGTGGCATAGGCATCATGAACATCATGCTGGTGTCGGTGACTGAGCGCACCCGCGAGATCGGCATCCGGCTCGCCATCGGCGCACTGGAGCGGGAGGTACTGCTGCAGTTCCTGATCGAGGCGGTGGTGCTGTCGAGCCTGGGCGGCCTGATCGGCATCGCCATGGCGACCGCGGCGTCCATCGCCCTGGCAGGCACGATGAACGTACCCTACACGTTCGATGCCGGCATCAACCTGCTGTCGTTCCTGTTCTCCGCCGCCATCGGCGTGATCTTCGGTTATTTCCCGGCGCGCCGGGCGGCAGGCCTGAACCCCATAGACGCCCTGCGCCACGAATGAGTGCGATCGGCACAGGCGGATCACGGCCGGCGCCCTGACAGCGCCATCCCGGGCCGGCGTCTCATCAGACCGTCCGCAGCGAGTACCTCCGCAGACCGCCGGCGAATTCCGCCAGGGCGCTGATCCCGGTTTCCTCCGCCTGCCGGCACCATTCCTGCAGCGCGGCCACGAGGGTCTCCGGGGCCACGGAACGTGCCGACCAAAGCGACTGCAATGAATGCTTGAATTGATGCACGCGAGCGAGCGCGTGGCTGTGTTCCAGCGCCTGGCTCAGCCGGGCCCGGGTGGCCTCGTCGAGCAGGGATTCGCGGCTCAACCAGCGCTTCACGGGCTTGAGCCGGGAACGGGACTCCAGCCCGGCGCGCCGGATCTCCTCCCGGTAGACGCGTCCGACGACCTCATGCGCGTAGGCCGCCATCACGTGCATGCGATGCCTCGCGATGGCGCGCACGGTATCGATGTCTATGCCTATCTTGTCGCGAATTTTCGCCGGCTTCGCCGCCACCCTTCGAACGCTCGCCAGACCGAGCAGCACCAGGGTCCGGATGTAGGCCCATCCGAGATCGAACTCCCAGGGCTTTTGTGAGAACTTGGCGGAGCTGGCGAAGGCGTGATGGTTGTTGTGCAGCTCCTCGCCGCCAATCAGCAGCCCCCAGGGCACGATGTTCGTCGAGGCGTCCTCGACCTCGAAGTTCCGGTAACCGAGGTAGTGCCCGAGGCCGTTGACGACGCCGGCGGCGAAGAACGGGATCCACGCCATCTGCACCGCCCAGACGGTGAGCCCGATCGCCCCGAACGACGCGATGTCCATCAGCAGCATCACCACGATGCCCAGATCCTTGTGGCGAGTGTAGACATTGCGCTCCACCCAGTCATCCGGCGTGCCATAGCCGTATTTCTCCACCAGTACCTTGTCGTTGGCCGCGCGCCGGTAAAGCTCCGCGCCCTGCCACAGCACGGTGGCGATGCCATAGAAGCGGGGACTGTGCGGGTCCTCCGGGGTTTCCACGCGCGCGTGATGCTTGCGGTGCACGGCCGCCCACTCCCTGGTGTTCATCGAGGTCGTCAACCACAGCCAGAACCGGAAGAAATGCGATGCGGCCGGGTGCAGATCGATCGCCCGATGCGCCTGATGGCGGTGCAGGAAAACGGTAACCGAAACGATGGTGACATGGGTCAACGCTAGGGTCGCCAGCACGTATCCCCACCACGGCAGTCCGATCAGGCCATTGAACATGCGAACCTCCCCCCCGAGTTCCGACTAAACTGTAGCTGAAGACGATCCTGCGGTCTAATGAGGATGCGCACAGAACTCCACGATCCGGCGTCCCCGCCCAGCACGGCCGCCGCCCGCCGCGCCGCGCCGGTTCGGCCATGCCGTCAGGTCGGCGCGATGCCGTATCCCGGGAGGGTTGCATGCTGGACCAGCTGCCCGCGGCCCTGAGTTTTCCATGCAGGGGTCATGCCGCGGTGATAATCGCCATGTTCACAGTGCTGTTCTGGATCGGCAGCGCATCGCCGCTGGGCCTGGTCGCGGCGGTCATCGCCGTCTCCTGGCCGATGAAGTACGCCTATCATGTGCTCGAGCGCACCGCGCAGGGCCATTTCGAGCCGCCGCCGATGACGGTCGAACTGGTGAATCCCCTCAGTCAGCAACCCCTCAAGCACCTCGTGCTTCTCCTGGCCGCCTTCGCCCTGTGCTATTGGAGCGAGGCGATCCTCGGGCGGTGGGCCTCCGCCACGCTGTTCGTGCTCATACTGCTGCTGCAGCCCGCCGTGGCGGCCCAGATCGCGCTCGATGACGATCTGCTGATGGCGCTGGACCCCACCGCTCTGCTCGGGCTGGTGCGTGCGTGCGGGCACGATTACGCCATCGTCACCGCGGTGCCGCTGCTCCTGGGCGTGCTGATCTACTTCGCCGCCGACCACCTGGCGCCAGCGCTCACCTTCGCACTGATGCTGTACGCGGTCATCGCGACCTTCCACCTGACCGGGCGCCTGCTCTACCAGCATCGTGACGCGCTGGGATTCGAGCCGGATCGCACGCCGGAGCGTGACGAATCCGATCGCCGGGACAGACAGCGCGCGGAACTCAATCACCTGCTGGACGAGGCCTATCGGGCCGTCGGCTACGATCGCAGCCGCGACGCCATCGCGACCCTGGAGGCGGGAATGAAGCGCCACGGCGATCGCCTCGACGATCACCTGTACGTGCACCGGCAACTGCTGAGCTGGCCCGTGGCCGCGCCTGCCCTGCGGCACGGTCAGGTGCTGATCACGCGGCTGGTGCGGGCGCGGCGCCCCGCCGAAGCGCTCGAGGTGTATCAGCGATGCATGTCGCTGTCGCCGGAGTTCCGTGTCGAGGAGGCCGGCCAGGTATTGCCGATCGCACGCCTCGCCCACGCCATGGGCAAGGACCAGCTGGCGTCGCACGTGCTCCGGGGCTTCGCGGCGCGCTTCCCGGATCATCCGGATCGCGGCGCCGTAGCGCGCCTGGCGGCGGAGCTGTCGGAAAGACGATAAACACCGCGCGGCGGCGCCGAGCGATCCGGATCGGGCTGCGGCTTGGCAATGCGCGGGTGAAAAGAAATAATACCCCGCGAACATGGCCAGCCCCGATGAACTCCTGATCGCCGCCAGCAGATTGTCGCGCGTGTACGGCGAGCGGCGCGTATTGCATGACATCGATGTCGCCGTCCGCCGTGGCGAGGTGGTCGGATTCCTCGGACCGAACGGCGCCGGAAAATCCACGACGATGCGCATCCTGAGCGGAGTGCTCGCCCCCAGCGGCGGCGCCGTGCGCATCGCCGGCATCGATCTGTTGGAGCATCCCATCGCGGCAAAGCGGCGCATCGGCTACCTGCCCGAGCAGCCCCCGATCTATCGCGAGCTGACCGTCGATGAATACCTGCGGTATTGCGCGCGACTGCACCGCGTGGCCACCTCCGAGGCGGGGGCAGCGCTGGCCCGGGTCAAGGACCGATGCGGCCTGCGGGAGGTCGGCGCAAGGCTGATCGGCAGCCTTTCCAAGGGATTTCAGCAGCGCCTCGGCATAGCGCAGGCGATCATCCACTCCCCGGAGGTGGTGATCCTCGATGAGCCGACGGTCGGCCTCGATCCGATCCAGATCCGGGAGATCCGGCAACTGGTACGCGAGCTGCGCAGCGACCACGGCGTCCTGTTGTCCACGCACATCCTTCCCGAGGTCCAGGCCGTCTGCGATCGCGTGGTGCTGATCAACGCCGGGCGGATCGTGCTGGACACCACCCTTGCCGCGCTGTCGGAGGCGACCCGCGGCTGGCGCGTCCGCCTGCGCCGGCCACCGCCCATCGAGACGCTGAAGTTGCTCGACGGCGTGCAACGGGTCGACATGTTGGACGCGCAGTGTTTCCTGATCGCCGGCCCGCGGCTCGACAGCGAGGCCGTGGCGCGCCGCTGCGTGGGCGAGGACTGGGGCCTCATCGAGCTCACGCCGCAGGATCGATCGCTGGAAGAAGTCTTCCTGCGCGTGACCACCGGTGATCTAGCCATGGAGGCGGCGTAGATGACGGCAGCCATCGCCGCGCGCGAGCTGCGCTCGCTGTTTCTCTCCCCGCTGGCGTGGGTGATCCTCGCGGTGGTCGTCTTCATACTCGCTTACGCGTTCCTGGTGCAGGTGCAGGTTTTCACGGAGATCCAGCCGCGCCTGGCCGGGCTGCCGTCCGCGCCCGGCGTCACCGAGATCGTCGCCGCGCCGCTGTTCGAGTTCGCGGCGATGATACTCCTGCTGGTCGCCCCGCTGCTCACGCACCGCGCTATCGCCGCGGAGCGCCGCGCCGGCACGCTCGTGCTGCTGCAATCCGCGCCGGTCTCCTCCACGCAGATCGTCCTGGGAAAATACCTCGGCCTGCTCGCCTTTTTTGCCCTTCTCGCCCTGCTGATCGCGGCCATGCCCGCCTCCCTCGCGCTCGGCACGGTACCCGACTGGCGCCACCTCGGAGCGTGCGTGCTGACCTTGATCCTGCTGCTGAGCGCCTTCGTGGCCATGGGCGTGCTCATCTCCAGCGCGGTGGAGGAGCCAATCGCCGCGGCGATGATCACCTTCGGAGCCCTGCTGCTGCTGAAGATTGTCGACTGGTCCACGGAGGTCGCCACTGAAACCCGCACCGGCGCCCTGATGCGCTACCTGTCGATGAGCCGGCACTACGAGCCGCTGCTGGCGGGCCGCTTCGCCTCGAGCGATATCCTCTACTTCGTGATCCTCACGCTTGTCAGCCTCGCGCTGGCGATCTGGCGCCTGGATGCGGACCGTCTGCACGGCTGAGCGCATGATCGACCCCCTCTTCCGGCGCCTGTGGTGGAAGTGGCAGGGCTACCTGAGCGCGTTGCTCATCATCGCCATCGGCGGGCTCGCCGCTTACCTCAGCCTGCGCCACGAACGCGTCTACGACTGGACGGCCGCGCGGCGGCACACGATCGCCGAGGCGAGTCGGACGGTGCTTGCCACTCTCGACAAGCCGGTGCTCGTGAGCGCCTACATGGCGAAATCCAGCCCGCTGCGCGAGCAGGCCCGGTTCCTTGTCGAGCGCTACCAGCGCGTAAAGCCGGACGTATCGCTGGAGTTCGTGGATCCGGATCGGGACCCGGAGCGCACGCGCCAGGCCGGAGTCCGTTTCGACGGCGAGCTGATCGTGCGCTACGGCGAGCGTGAACAGCACGTCGACGGCGTCACCGAAGAGGCGCTGACCAACGCCCTGCAGTCGCTCGCGCGCGGCGGCGAGCGATGGGTTGCCTTCGCCCAGGGTCACGGCGAGCGTGATCCACAGGGCCAGGCCAATCGCGATCTGGGACAGTTCGGGGCGCAGCTTTCCCATCGAGGTTTCAGGGTGCAGCCGCTGCTGCTCGCCGCGACCCCCGCCGTTCCCGACAACGCCGCTTTGCTGGTGATCGCCAGCCCGCAGTCGGACTGGCTCGCCGCCGAGACCGGCGTCGTGCAGGATTACCTCGGGCGCGGCGGCAACCTGCTGCTGCTCACCGAACCCGGACCGCAGCGCGGGCTGGACTCCCTGCTCAAGGATCTGGGGATCGGCGTGCAGGCCGGCACCATCGTGGATCCGACCAGCCAGAAGCTCGGCCTGGACAACGCGGCGCTCACGCTGATCGCGAACTATCCCGATCACCCGGCCACGAGGGGCTTCAAAGTCCTGACCCTGTTCCCCTATGCGGCGGGACTGAGCGCGCAGCCGGCCGACGGCTGGCGGCCCGCGCCGCTGCTCGAGACCGCCGCGGGCGCCTGGGCGGAGACCGGCGAGATGAGCGGCAACGTCGAGTTCGACGCGGCGGCCGACACGCGGGGGCCGCTCGCGGTGGGGATCGCCCTGACGCGGGAGAAGCCGGGTGCGTCCGGCCCGGGCAGTCAGCGCGTGGCGGTGATCGGCGACGGCGATTTCCTCTCCAACACCTACCTCGGCAACAGCGGCAATCTCGACCTCGGTCTGCGGCTGTTCACCTGGTTGACCGGCGATGACGCGCTCATCGCGATCCCGGCGCGCACCGCGCCCGACGGCACGCTGGATCTTTCGCGCGCCGCGACCCTCGCCATCGGCTTCGGCTTCCTGTTCGTATTGCCCCTGTTGCTGCTGGCCGCGGGCGCGCGGATCTGGTACCGGCGCCGACGGCGATGAAGCTCCGTACCGTGCTCAACGTGTTGCTGACGCTGGTGGCCGCAGCGCTGCTGTGGCTGGTGCTGAGGCCACCGGGAGGCCCCGGCACCACGGATGGGCAGCCACTGCTCACCACGCTCGAAAAAGACATGGTGTCGCGCATAGAGCTGCGCCATCCGCGATCGGTGCCGATGGTGCTGGAGCGGTCGGATGCGCGCTGGCGGATGACGCAGCCCTACGCGATACGGGCCGATGCCGATCGCATCAATCTGCTGCTGGACTTCCTCGGCGCGCGCAGCCTTACGCGCTTCCCGGTGGTCGAGGGAGAACTCGCAAAGTATGGCCTCGCGGAACCCAACTCGATTCTGATCCTGAACGACCGGCGTTTCGAGTTCGGGATCCAGCATCCCCTGGCGCCCAATCGCTACGTGCGCAGCGGCGATACCGTGCACCTGGTGACGGACATCGTCAACCAGCATCTGAACTCCGGCGTGGAGAGTTATATCGACCCGCGCCTGCTGGACGAAGACCTCGCAATCGCCGGCATCACGGTGCCTGGGCTGACGGTCGGGCAGCGCGACGGCCGCCTGACGGCATCGACCGGTGGCGAGTCCGCGGACACGATTGCGCGCTTCATCGAGGAATGGCGTCACGCGCGGGCGATGGAGGTACGCGCCATGGCCGAAGGCGATCGAAACGTCAACGCGACGGAGACCGCCCGCATCGTTTCCGGTGACGGCAGCGTCATCGAATTCGCGATCCTTGCACGCGAACCCACCCTGCGGCTCGGCCGCGGGGATCTCGGCATCGTCTATGAATTCCCGGCGGAGACCGCCGCGCGACTGATGGCGCTCGGCCCGGCCGCGGGCGCCGCGCAACGCTGAAGCGCGATGCCCGAACTGCCCGAGGTGGAGACGACGCGGCGCGGCATCGCCGCGCACGCGACCGGACGGCGGGTACGCGCCGTCGTCGTTCGCAATCCGGCATTGCGCTGGCCCGTTCCGAATGATCTCCCGGAGCGGCTGAGCGGGCGGACCGTGCGCGCGGTGCGTCGCCGCGGAAAGTATCTGTTGCTGGAGACGGATGGCGGCAGCGTCATCATGCATCTCGGCATGTCCGGGAGCCTGCGCATCGTGCGCATGTCCGACGCACCGGGCCGTCACGATCACCTCGACATTGTCTTCGACGACGGCCGCGCCCTGCGTCTGCACGATCCGCGCCGCTTCGGCGCGGTGCTCTGGAGCGAGCGGCCGGAGGCGCACCGCCTCCTGCGCGGCCTGGGACCGGAGCCCTGGGATGCGACCGCGGAGTATCTGCACAGGCGTTCACGAGGCCGGCGTCAGGCCGTAAAGAGCTTCATCATGGACAGCCGCACCATCGTCGGCGTTGGCAATATCTACGCCTCGGAATCGCTGTTCGAGGCGGGCATTCGACCGCGGCGCGCGGCCGGCCGTGTCTCGCTCGAGGAGTACTCCCGGCTCGCCGCCGCCATCATCGAGGTCCTCGAGCGTTCGATACGCCTGGGCGGGACCACCCTGCGCGATTTCGTCTCGGCGACCGGCGAGCCGGGATACTTTCGCCGGACCCTGGGCGTGTACGAGCGCCGGGGCCAACCCTGTCGCACCTGCGGCGCCGCCATCAAGCGGCTGGTCATGGTAGGCCGAGCCAGCTACTATTGTCCGCGCTGCCAGCGCTAGCACATTGGCACGGTCGGCCGCGTCCGGCGCGCATTCCCGCGACCACCATCGGCAGGGAGTCCCGCGCGTGATCACGCCGCATCCATTCCCCACGGTCTGCGGCCTGCCCAACGCTAGCCCGTTCTGCATGAAGGTGCAGATCTACCTGTGCATGGCCGGCATTCCGTATATCGCAGCGTCATCGCGAACCTGCGCCGGACCGCAGCGACACGCCGGCGCTCGCGCATTTCCCGGGCGCAGGCCCTGCTTCATGGGTGAGGGGCCGGTCTCCGCCGCCGTGACCGGACTGCGCGGCACCCCTCGGGCGCTGGCGCCTGCCCGACTCACTGCAGCACCGCGGCAGTGCCCTCTCCGCGCGGGTCCGAGGCCGCCTTGACCGCGCCGCTGGCGCGATCCCAGAGGATGGCCTGCATGTTCCCGTACGGCCGCTCCAGGACGACGACCTCGTGCCCCCAGCGCCGCAGCGCCGCCCGTTCAATATCGTTCAATGCCCCGGCCTCGGCCTCGATCCGATCGGGCAGGTACTGGTGATGGAATCGCGGCTGGGACACCCACGTCTTCGGCGGCCGGCCGGCCTCGAACTCCAGCACCCCCAGCAGCACCATGCTGATGATGCGACTGCCGCCCGGGGTCCCGAGTATGCCGACGCGATCGGAGGATTCCACGAAGGTCGGCGTCATGCTCGACAGGGGCCGCTTCCCCGGCGCGATCGCGTTGGCCTGACCACCGACGAGCCCGTAGGAGTTCGGTTGACCGGGCGCCGCGGCAAAATCGTCCATCTCGTTGTTCAGCACGACACCGGTGCCGGGCGGCATGTAGGCCGATCCGAACGGCGTGTTGATGCTGAGCGTGGCCGCGACCCGATTCCCCTGCGCATCGAGGATGGAAAAATGCGTGGTGTTCTCACCAGCCGCACCTGCCGCGCCCGGCGGCGCCACCGACGGCAACGCGGAGCTGGGCGTGGCACGGCCCGGGGTGATCCCCGCGCGCAGCGCATCGGCGTGGGCCGCGCCCGTCAGCCTGTCCACCGGCACCTGCACGAAATCGGCATCACCGAGATACTCGGCGCGATCTCGATAGGCGCGCCGCATCGCCTCCACGATCAGGTGCTTGCGGGCCGCTGGCTGCCTCGGATCGAAAGTCATGCCGGCGAGGATGTTCAGCGTCTCGATGAGCACCGTGCCGCCCGATGAGGGCGGCGGGACCGAGACCACGCGTACGTCGTGATACTGTCCGATGAGCGGCGCCCGCTCGACGATGTGATACGAGGCGAGGTCCTGATCGGTCCAGACGCCTCCCGCCGAACGCACTCCGTCGACCAGACGGCGGCCGAGATCGCCGCTGTAGAAGGCCTCCGCGCCCGACTGCGCGATCCTCTCCAGCGTGTCCGCGAGCTCCATCTGCCGCACGACGTAGCCGGCAGCAGGGACCTCGCCATTGACGAGATACGCGCCCGAGGCCGCCGGCGAGCGCCGCAGCGCCTCGAGGCGCACCTGCGCCATACGGCGGTAGGCCTCCCCGACCTGGAAGCCGTTGCGCGCCAGGTTGACCGCCGGCGCCAGCGTGACCGCAAGCGGCAGCCGACCGTAGCTCCGCGCGAGATGATCGAGCGCGGCCGGGATCCCCGGGATGGCGGCGGCGATCGGCCCGTCGGTGGATCTGTCCGCGATCACCCGCCCGCGGGCGTCGAGGTACATATCCGCGGTGGCCGCGGCGGGTGCGGTCTCGCGGGCATCGATGACGACCTGCCGGCCGTCACGGGCCCGGTGCAGGAGGTAGAACCCGCCGCCGCCCAGCCCGGAGTTGAACGGCTCCACGACGGCCAGCACCGCCGTGGCCGTCACGGCGGCGTCGAAGGCGTTGCCGCCGTTGCGGAGCACGTCGGCGGCCGCCTCCGTGGCCTGCTCGCTGGCGGTCGCAATCGCCGCCGCGCGCGGTACGGACTGCAACTCCCGCGCAGGGGCGGCCGGGGGCAGCAGCAGAGGCGCCACGGCGACACAACCGAGGAGCACGGGTCGCACTGCCTCCCAGGTGCGCATGACTACCTGCCCTTCTCGGACATCAGTGCCTCCCGCGCGGCCTCCAGTTCTTTTCTCTTCCTGGCGTCGAACTTCGGGAAGTGCAGATCCAGGTCGCGGAGCGTGTCGACGATGACGCCCGCGACGATCAACCGCGTGTACCACTTGTTGTCCGCCGGGACGACATGCCAGGGCGCATGGCCGCTCGCGGTGTGGCGTATCATCTTCTCGTAGGCCTTCATGTACCGATCCCAGTGCGCGCGTTCGGCGACGTCACCGGCGGCGAACTTCCAGCGCTTGGCGGGCTCCTCGATGCGCTGGAGAAAGCGCTTCTTCTGTTCCTCCCTGGACATGTGCAGGTAGAATTTCCGCACGACCGTGCCGTTGCGGCTGAGGTAGCGTTCGAAGGCGTTGATGTCCTCGTAGCGTTCCTCCCAGACGTCCGCGGTCACCAGCGCGGGCGGTATGCGCTGTCCGGCGAGTATCTCCTCGTGCACGCGCACCACGAGAACCTCCTCGTAGTAGGAACGATTGAAGATGCCGATGCGTCCGCGCTCCGGCAGACGCTTGGTGGTGCGCCAGAGGTAGTCGTGATCGAGCTCCTCCTCGGAAGGCGTCTTGAACGAGAACACCTGGCAGCCCTGGGGATTCACACCCGACATGACGTGCTTGATGGTGCTGTCCTTGCCGGCGGCATCCATGGCCTGGAAGATGAGCAGGACCGACCATCTGTCCTGCGCGTACAGTTTTTCCTGCAGTTCACCCAGCCGCTCTATGCCTTCGCGCAGCAACGCCTGCGCGTCGTCCTTGAAATCCGCATCCAGTCCGTTGGTGTCGGCGGGGTCGAAGTCCGCGAGGTCGAACTTCCTGCCGCTGGTGACGCGGTATTTGCGCACGAGCCTGACGAGTTCCTGCATACATCATCCTCCATCGGGGGAGTGAAACCCGCCGGCCGGCAGCGGCGGCCATGCATCGCGCCTCGCCACGGATCATCCTTGATCGGAATCCCTCACTGCAAGCCGCGAACGCGGTGACCCCGCGCCCCACGCGGCTGTTCTGCCATGAAAGCCGCTGTAAACTGACCTGCATGAATGACCGCGAGGCCGTGCTGTTCGCCAACGAGGCGTTCTACTCGGCCTTTGCGCGCGCCGACCTTCAGGCCATGGACGCGCTCTGGGCACGCGAGGGCCCCGTCACCTGCATACACCCGGGCTGGGGCGCGTTGACGACGCGGCAGGCCGTGATCGACTCCTGGCGCGACATATTCCGCAGCGGCGACACCTCCTCGATCGGTTTCTACGGTGCGCACCCGCATCTGCTCGGGGATATCGCGCTGATCATCTGCTACGAGAAGCTGCCCTCCGCCGTGCTGATCGCGTCCAATGCCTTCCGGCGCGGCGGCGGCGGCTGGCGGATGGTGCATCATCAGGCGGGAAGGGTTGACGTGCCGCCACCCGAGGCGCCGGCGCCCGGCGCCGCCCAGCGCCCGAATTGAAGGCCGGGGGCGCTCGCGACGGCCCGCTGCCCGCCGTCACGCCGTCATCCGGCCGCGATCGACTCGTCGCGTTCCAGCGCCGCGGCGCCGGCCTGCGCGATCAGCCCCTTCTCCCGCAGCTCGTCCTTCAGATAGGCGTAGTAGATCGGGGCGGCGACGAGTCCCGGTATGCCGAAGGCCGCCTCCATGACCAGCATCGCGGTCAGCAACTCCCACGCGCGCGCCCTGATATGACTGCCGATGATGCGCGCGTTCAGGAAGTATTCGAGCTTGTGGATCACCACCAGGTACACGAGCGACCCCACCGCCACCACCAGCGACTGGCTCAGGCTGACGACGAAGATGACCGTGTTGGAGATGAGATTGCCGAGGATAGGGATGAGCCCGGCGACGAAGGTGATGAAGATCAGCATCTTCGTGAAGGGCAGGGTGACGCCGAACAGGGGCAGCACGACCACGAGGTAGAGCGCGGTAAACACGGTGTTGATCGCCGAGATCCAGACCTGCGCGAAGACCACCCGGCGGAAGGCAATGCTCAGCCGGCGCGCGCGGCGCCCGAGTGCGGCCGACAGCGGCCCGCGCCGTTGTCCCGGCACGGCGGTCTCGAGTGAGAGCAGGGCGCCGATCACCATGCCGATCAGGATGTGCGCCAGCGCGCGGCCGAGGCCGGTGCCGGCGACCTGGAACGTGGCAGCGTGCTTGCGCAGCCACTCCACCAGGGCCAGGCGCAGTTGCTCGGTATCCTCCGGTACGTACACCAGCAGCCAGGCGGGGAGACGGTCGCGTGAATTCTCGATGATCTCCGCCATGCGCTGGATGAGCGCCGGCAGGTTCTCGCCGCTGTGTCGCAGCCACGACGTGAGACCGAGAGCGGCGAAGGTGATGAGCGCGATCACGATCCCCGCGATGAGCGTGACCGCCAGCAGCCGCGGCCCCTCGCGGCCCAGGGCCGCCACCTTCAGCGTCGGCACCAGCATGTTCACCAGGCTGTAAACCAGCAGACCGGCGATAAGCGCCGGCAGGAGCGCCAGTTGCAACAGCAGCAGCAGTCCCGTGGCGAAGAGGATCCAGGTGGTGATCTCGTAACGCGTGATGAGGGGGGCGTTCATGGCGATGGCGAGGATTTCCGCGCCGGAAGAGCCTAGCGCAAACGGCCGCCGGGCGCGACCGTGCCGAGAACGGCCGCAAGCGGAGTGTGCCGCCCGCCGGGGGCGCGAAAGCCCCCGTGGTGGATGCCGACGACCGCGCAGGACGCAACGAAAAGCCCCGCACTAGGCGGGGCTCTTCGCGGTCACTCGTCCGACTCGCGAGCGAGCCGGGGGCGCAGCGCGCTACATCATGTCCTCCATGCCGCCCATGCCGCCGTGGCCATGGCCACCGCCGGCCGGGGCCTCCTTCTTCGGAAGCTCGGCCACCATGGCCTCGGTGGTGATCATCAGCCCGGCGATCGACGCCGCATTCTGCAGCGCCGAGCGGGTGACCTTGGTCGGGTCCAGAATGCCGAATTTGACCATGTCGCCGTACTCGCCGGTGGCGGCGTTGAAGCCGAAATTGCCTTTGCCTTCCTGCACCCTCGCCAGGACCACCGACGGCTCGTCGCCACTGTTGGCGACGATCTGGCGCAGCGGCTCGGTCAGCGCGCGGCGGGCGATATCGATGCCGATGTTCTGGTCATGGTTGTCGCCCTTGAGCTTCTCGATCGCCGCCAGCGCACGCACCAGCGCCACGCCGCCGCCCGGCACCACGCCTTCCTCCACCGCGGCGCGGGTGGCGTGCAGCGCGTCTTCCACGCGCGCCTTCTTCTCCTTCATCTCCACCTCGGTGGCGGCGCCGACCTTGATCACCGCGACACCGCCGGCCAGCTTGGCCACGCGCTCCTGCAGCTTCTCGCGATCGTAGTCCGACGTCGTCTCCTCGATCTGGGCGCGGATCTGGTTGATGCGGCCCTCGATCGCCTTGCGCGAGCCGGCGCCGTCGACGATCGTGCAGTTCTCCTTGCTGACCGACACTCGCTTGGCGGTGCCGAGATCGTCCATCCCGGCCTTCTCGAGCGTCAGGCCGACCTCCTCGGAGATCACCGTGCCATTGGTGAGGATGGCGATGTCCTCGAGCATCGCCTTGCGGCGATCGCCGAAGCCGGGTGCCTTGACAGCGCAGCACTTGACAATGCCGCGTATGTTGTTGACCACCAGGGTCGCCAGCGCCTCGCCCTCGACCTCCTCGGCGATGAGGAGCAGCGGACGGCCGGCCTTGGCCACGCCCTCCAGCACCGGCAGCAGCTCGCGGATGTTGGAGACCTTCTTGTCGTGCAGCAGGATGACCGGGTTTTCGAGCTCCACGCTCATCGACTGCTGGTTGTTGATGAAGTACGGTGACAGATAACCGCGGTCGAACTGCATGCCCTCGACCACATCGAGCTCATTGCTGAGGCCGGAGCCCTCCTCGACGGTGATGACACCCTCCTTGCCGACCTTGCCCATGGCCTCGGCGATGATCTTGCCGATCTCCTCGTCGGAGTTCGCCGAGATGGTGCCGACCTGGGCGATGGCCTTGTCGTCCTTGCACGGCTTGGACAGCTCTTTCAGCTCCTCGACCACCGCGTGCACGGCCTTGTCGACACCGCGCTTCAGATCCATCGGATTCATGCCGGCTGCGACCGCCTTCACACCCTCGGTGAGCAGCGACTGGGCCAGCACGGTGGCGGTGGTGGTGCCGTCGCCGGCCACGTCGGAGGTCTTGGAGGCGACCTCCTTCACCATCTGCGCACCCATGTTCTCGAACTTGTCCGCGAGCTCGATCTCCTTGGCCACGGAAACGCCGTCCTTGGTGACGGTCGGGGCCCCGAAGCTCTTCTCGAGCACGACGTTGCGGCCCTTCGGGCCGAGGGTGACCTTGACCGCGTTGGCCAGGACGTTCACGCCGCGCAGCATGCGCTGGCGCGATTCTTCACCGAAACGGATATCTTTGGCTGCCATGTATGCGATTCCTTAAAGTTGTGTTCTTGGCTGTGCGAGGGGCTACCGCTATTCGATGACCGCCATGATGTCGTCTTCGCGCATCACGACGAGGTCATCACCCTCCACCTTGACCTCGGTGCCCGAGTACTTGCCGAAGAGGACCGTGTCGCCCTTCTTGACGCTCATCTTCGACAGTTCGCCCTTGTCGTTGACCTTGCCCGGGCCGACCGCCAGGACCTTGCCACGGATGGGCTTTTCGGTGGCGCTGTCGGGAATGATGATGCCGCCGGTGCTCTTCTTCTCCTCCTCCAAACGCTTGACGATGACCCGGTCGTGCAACGGACGCAGTTTCATGATGCTGTTCTCCTGGATGGATTCTTCTCGGGTTGATGTATGCTGTGAGAGCCAGCTGCTAGCACTCCCCTTCGGTGAGTGCCAGTATAGGCGCGGAAGATATAGAGTCAAGATGAATGGCTGAGGACCTGGGCACGAAGGCGGCGTACTGGCTGGTGTTGACGGCCTGCCCGGATGCCGTGAGTGCCGAACGGCTGGCGGAGACCCTGGTGAGGCGTAACCTGGCGGCCTGCGTAAATATCCAACCGCAGGTCCGTTCGATCTACCGTTGGCGGGGGCGGATCGAGAGCTCCGGCGAGCATCTGCTGCTCATCAAGACCGCCGCCGCCCGTTACCGGGAATTGCAGGACGTGATCGAGGCCAATCATCCTTATGAACTCCCGGAGGTCATAGCAGTCCCTATCGTGGCAGGTTCGGGCGAGTACCTGTCCTGGCTACACCAGACCGTATGCGAGCCTTCATGAAGACCCTGGTCGCGCCCCTGTTGCTGCTGCTCTCGGCCTTCGCGCCCGGGGCACCGGCAGCCGGCGCCGGCGACGACCCGTTTGCGGCCCTGAAGGGTCTGGTGGGCGGCCGGAAGGAGTTTCTCCAGCCCGACCGCGCGTTCCTCTTCGCTGCCGAGGCCAAGGACGCGCGCACCCTGACGGCGCGCTGGCAGGTCGCCGAGGGCTACTACCTCTACCGCGACAAGCTCACCTTCAAGATCGAAGGCCAGGACGTCACGCTCGGCGCGATCTCGGTTCCACCCGGGGAGATGAAAGACGACGAGTACTTCGGCAAGGTGGAGATCATGCACGAGGGCTTTGCGGTCGACCTGCCGCTGGTCGTCCGCGCGGGCGCGACAGCGCCGGCGGAGGTGGCGCTGACCGTCGGCTACCAGGGCTGCGCCGAAGGCGGCATCTGCTATCCACCGATCACCAAGACCGTGCCGGTCGCGCTGAATTCAGGGAACCAGGTCACCCCGCCTCCGCCCACCTCCGAGGGCGGAGGCATACCCATCGTCTCCGAGACCGACCGCTACACGGGGCTGCTGAGCGGCGGCTTCAGCGGCGGCATGCTCGCCGCGTTCTTCGGGGTAGGGCTCCTGCTGGCGCTCACGCCCTGCGTGTTTCCCATGGTGCCCATCCTCTCCGGCATACTCGTCGGCCAGAAGCACACGGTGACCGCCGCCCGCGGCTTGCTGCTCTCGAGCGTGTACGTCGTCGCGATGGCAATGACTTATGCGGCCGCCGGCGTGCTTGCCGGACTCTTCGGTCAAAACCTCCAGGCCTGGTTTCAGCAGCCTGCGGTGCTCGTCGGCTTCGCCCTGGTCTTCGTGGCCCTGGCGCTGTCGATGTTCGGACTCTATGACCTGCAGTTGCCGGCAAGCTGGCAGTCCCGGCTCGCGCACCTGAGCCAGCGGCAGCGCGTCGGATCGCTGAGCGGCGTCGCCGTGATGGGTGTGTTGTCGGCGGTGATCGTGGGGCCCTGCGTGGCGCCCCCGCTCGCCGGGGCGCTCGTCTATATCGGCCAGAGCGGCGATGCGCTGCTCGGCGGCGCCGCGCTGTTCGCCATGGCCATGGGCATGGGGATGCCGCTGCTGGTGGTCGGCGCTTCCGCCGGGCACCTGCTGCCGCGGGCGGGGGCCTGGATGGAGGCCGTGAAGCGCTTCTTTGGCGTCCTGATGCTGGCGGTAGCCGTGTGGTTCCTCTCCCGCATTCTTCCCGGCCCGGTGACACTGGCTTTGTATGCCCTCGTCACGGTGGTGGCCGCGACCCTGCTCGGAGCCTTTCATCGCCTGGCGGACAGCAGTTCCGGCCTGCGCCGATTCGGCAAGGGGTTGGGCTGGGCCGCCTGCCTCTACGGCGCGGCGCTGCTGCTGGGGGCACTGCGCGGCAACGGTGACCCGCTGCAGCCGCTGGCGCAATTCGGCGCCCCGCGGGAAGCGACGCTGGCGGTCGCGGCCACGTCCTCGGTGCCGGGGGAACTCGCGTTCCGGCCGGTGCGCGGCAACGAGGGGCTGAGGACGGCCCTGCAGGCCGCCAGCGGCAAGCCGGTGCTGCTCGACGTCTATGCCGACTGGTGTGTGGAGTGCAAGAAACTCGATAAGGTGACGTTCACGGACCCGGAGGTACGGACCGCGCTCCGCGACGCGGTGCTGCTGCGCGCCGATGTGACCGCCAACGACGAGGTGGACCAGGCACTGCTCCGTGAGCTCGGTCTTTTCGGTCCGCCCGCCATCCTCTTCTTCGACGCCAACGGCCGGGAGCGGCGACCCTATCGGCTGCAGGGATTCGTCGGACCCGAACCCTTCATCAAGTATCTCGCCACCGCGATCGGCCGATGCAGCGCCCCGGGTCAAGCCTACTGCTAGTCGCGGCGGCGATCGTTGCCGCCACGGTCGGTTTTTACGCCCAGCGCCACATCGCCGGCGGCCGGGGTGATGACGGCTTCACCGGCAGGACGCGGGTGGATTTCACGCTCCCCGACCTCGAGCAGCGGCCGCGATCGCTCAGCGAGTTCGACGGCCGCGTAGTGGTCGTGAACTTCTGGGCCACCTGGTGCCCGCCCTGCCGGGAAGAGATCCCGGACTTCGTAAAGCTGCAGGCGAAATACGCCGCGAGCAACGTCCAGTTCATCGGCGTGGCGATGGACCGGGTCGATGCCGTGCGTGAATTCCTGAAGCGGACGCCGATCAACTACCTCGTCCTGGTCGGCGACGAGACCGGCACGATCACCCGGCAGTACGGCAACGAGATGGCCGTCCTGCCCTATACCGTGGTCATCGACCGCAGCGGCCGCATTGCCGCGGTCAGGCGCGGCCTTTTCCGCCACGACGACCTCGATGAAACCCTCCGCGCCCTGCTCTGATGCCGGGGCGACCCGGTGGCGGGCGCGCGGTCCCGAGTGGCGCCAGGTTCCTCGCTCGCGGCCCATCGCGACTCGGAGGCTGTAGAATCCATCCGCACTGCACACCGGGCGCGGTCGCGGCTACCCGCGAAGCCGACGGCCGGGACTTGAAATAACACACCGGAATGATCGAATTTCGCGGATATTCGTGCTAGTCTGCCGGCAACTTCGCCGAAATAACAGTCAACTCGTTGCGCCTGCGGAGGCTGATCGATGCCCCGGATCCTGGTCCTCAACGGCCCCAACCTCAATCTTCTGGGAGAGCGCGAGCCGGAGATCTACGGCCGCGATACCCTGCAGGACATCGATCGCCGGCTGGCAGCCGCCGCGCAGGCGGCGGGGCACGAGCTCCTGGCGTTCCAGAGCAACGCCGAGCACGCGCTCATCGAACGCCTGCACGCCGCACGCCGCGAGGACGTCCGCTTCATCCTGATCAACCCGGGAGCGCTCACCCACACCAGCATCGCCCTCCGGGACGCGCTACTGGCCGTGAAGGTTCCGTTCATCGAGATTCACCTCTCCAACGTGCACGCGCGCGAGGCGTTCCGGAGGCGCTCCTACCTTTCCGACGTCGCCGTCGGCGTCATCGCCGGCCTCGGCGCCCAGGGCTACGAGTTCGCGCTGCAGGCGGCAATACGTCACATCGCAAAGAGCACATGAAGGAAAAAGGCCGTTCCACGATGGACATACGCAAAATCAAGAAGCTCATCGATCTGCTCCAGGAGACCGGGATCGCCGAGATCGAGATAAAGGAGGGTGAGGAATCCGTACGCATCAGCCGCCAGACGAATGCCGCGAGTGCGGTCTCGGTGCAGACCTTCGCGGCGCCGCAGGCGCCTGCGCCCGTCGTTACCGCCCCCGCCGGCGCGGTCGCATCGCCGCCGGCGCCGGCAGAGGAGGGGCACATCCTCAAGGCGCCGATGGTGGGGACCTACTACGCCTCCGCGTCGCCCGCCAGCGCCGCGTTCGTGGCCGTCGGCAGCACGGTGAGAAAGGGCGACACGCTCTGCATCATCGAGGCGATGAAGATCATGAATCAGATACAGGCCGATCGCGACGGCACCATCACGGCCGTGCATGCCGAGAACGGCCAGCCGGTGGAATTCGACCAGCCGTTGTTCACGATCGCTTAAGTCCCCCGCAACGCCATGCTAGACAAGATCGTCATTGCCAATCGCGGCGAAATCGCGCTGCGCATCCTGCGTGCCTGCCGCGAGATGGGCATCAAGACCGTGGCCGTGCATTCCACCGCCGATCGCGATCTCAAGCACGTGCGGCTGGCCGATGAATCCGTCTGCATCGGCCCTCCGCGCTCGGTCGACAGCTACCTGAATATCGCCGCGGTGATCAGCGCCGCGGAGGTGACCGATGCCACCGGCATCCATCCCGGTTACGGCTTCCTCTCCGAGAACGCCGATTTCGCCGAGAGCGTCGAGAAGAGCGGCTTCGTGTTCATCGGACCCCGGGCCGAGACCATCCGTCTGATGGGCGACAAGATCTCCGCCATCGCGGCCATGAGCGCAGCCGGCGTGCCCTGCGTGCCCGGGTCCGACGGACCGCTGCCGGAGGACGTCGAGGATTGCGTCGAGATCGCGCACCGAATCGGCTATCCGGTCATCATCAAGGCCGCCGGCGGCGGCGGCGGACGCGGCATGCGCGTGGTGCACACCGAGGCGGCGCTGCGCGGAGCGATCGGCCTGACGCGCGGCGAGGCGCAGGCCGCCTTCAACAACCCGGTCGTCTACATGGAGAAGTTCCTGGAGGCGCCGCGCCACATAGAATTCCAGGTGATCGCGGACACCCATGGCAACGCGGTGTGCCTGGGCGAGCGCGACTGCTCCACGCAGCGGCGGCACCAGAAGGTGATCGAAGAGGCCCCGGCGCCGGGCATCGACGCGAAATTGAAGCACAGGATGTACGAGATCTGCACCCAGGCCTGCAAGGAGATCAATTACCGCGGCGCAGGCACCTTCGAATTCCTCTACGAGAACGGCGAGTTCTATTTCATCGAGATGAACACGCGCCTGCAGGTGGAGCATCCGGTGACCGAGATGGTCACGGGCATCGACCTGGTGAAGACCCAGATCCGCGTTGCAGCCGGCGAGAAACTGCCGTTCTCCCAGAAGGACGTCGAGCAGCGCGGGCACGCGATCGAATGCCGGATCAATGCCGAGGACCCGGAAACCTTCATGCCATCGCCCGGGACCATCACCCTCTATCACCCGCCGGGCGGCCCGGGGATACGCCTGGACACGCACATCTACGAGGGCTACAAGGTTCCACCCTACTACGACTCGATGATCGGCAAGCTGATCGCGCACGCGGAGAACCGCGCATTTGCCATAGCGCGGATGCAGAATGCGCTCAACGAGATCGTCGTCGATGGGATCAGGACGAATCTGCCGTTGCATCGTGACATGATGGCCGACGCCGCGTTCCAGGCCGGCGGCATCGACAATCACTATCTGGAAAAGAAGCTCGGGATCGACTGACCGGCCGCTCCGCGATGTCCGCCTCCGTGGAAAGCGCCTGCGGGCGCCGCCTGGCAAGGTGACCTCTATGTCCTGGCTGCAGTTGCGTTTCACCGTTGGCCGCGACGCGGCCGCCAGGCTTGCCGATGCACTGGAGGTTCTGGGCGCGCAGGCGGTGACGTTGCAGGGGGCGGGCAGCGACAGCCTGTTCGACCAGATCGACGAGTCGCCGACACTTTGGTCGAGCACCAGCCTCACCGCCCTGTTCGGCGCCGAGGAGGACGTCGATCGATTGCTGAGCGGCCTGCAGGCAAACCTCCGCGGGTGGCCGCTGCCAGCATACGAGGTCTCAATGCTGGCCGACCAGGACTGGAATCGCGCCTGGATGGATCGGTTCGGGCCCATGCGGTTCGGCGAGCGGCTATGGGTGGTGCCGAGCTGGCACACCCCGCCGCGGCCTCGCGCGGTCAACCTCGTCCTCGACCCCGGCATGGCGTTCGGCACCGGCACGCATCCGACCACCGCCCTGTGCCTGGAATGGCTGGACGGCGCCGGGCTCGGGGGAAAGATCGTGCTCGATTACGGGTGCGGTTCCGGCATCCTGGCGATCGCGGCCGTCCGGCTCGGTGCCCGCCGTGCCATCGCCGTCGACATCGATCCGCAATGCCTGCAGGTCACGCGCGAGAACGCCCGGCGCAACGGCGTCCATGATCGGATCGACGCGCACCTGGCTCGGGACTGGCACGAAGAGGCCGTCGATGTGTTGCTCGCCAACATCCTCGCCGGTCCGCTGCATGAGCTGGCGGCCCCTTTCGCGCGCTACGTGCGCGCGAACGGTGATATCGTGCTCTCAGGCCTGCTCGCGCCGCAGGCGAAGGCCTGCCTCGAGACCTATGCCGCCCATTTTCGGATGCGGCCACCGCGGATTGCCGATGAGTGGGCGTTGCTGCACGGCACACGCCGTGCACCCTGCCCCGGGGGCATCCCGTGATCACGCGCTGTCCGGGCTGCCAGACCGTGTTCCGCCTGTCCGCGGAACACCTGAAGATGGCGCGCGGCCAGGTGCAGTGCGGATTGTGCAACCTGCAGTTCGACGCCATCGAGAACCTGCTGGAGGAGTCCGCAGTGTTGGCGGCGCCGGCCGCCGAAGGCGCCGCTCCCGTGCCCGAGGCCCCGGCGACGACCGAGATGCCCGAGTGGGCATACGACGACCTGCCACCTCCGGAAGCCCAGACTCCTAGCCCTCCGGAAGCGGTCGATGAGGAATCCCTGCGCCTGGCCGCCGACGCGATGGAGGAGCGTGACGCGGACCTGGCGATACGGGCGTTCGAGGAGGAGCTCGAGGCCCTCAAGCGCGCCGAGGAGTCGCATGAAGAGCGCGCCGCCGGGCCGGAGACGCCTGCCGGATCGGCGCAGGCAGCCCCGCCGCTGATCGGGGCGGAGCCCGGCGAGGACTCGATGCGCCGAGAACCGGACGCCGATGCGATCCTGCTGTCCGATCTGCCCCATGTCAGCGTCGAGCGCGACGACGTCGAGGCGTTGCGCAGCTACCTGCGCGAAAGTGACGAGCGCGAACGCGCCGGCTCTCCGTGGTGGGGCATCGCAGCGGCCCTCCTGCTCATCGCCATGCTCGGGCAGGCGGCTTGGTATCAACGCGGGTGGATCCTCGATCATGTGCCGGGATTGCGCACCCACTGGCAGGCATGGTGCGAAGGCAAGGCCTGCGCGCTGCCGCCGCGCCGCGATGTCGCGATGCTCCATGTCGTCTCGCGCGACGTCCGCGACCATCCCCAGTACCTGGATGCGTTGCTCGTCAATGCAACCATCGTCAACGACGCCGGGTTCACGCAGCCATTCCCGGTGGTCGAACTCACGCTTTTTGACGAGGCCGGTGCCGCGCTGGGCGTGCGTCGATTCCAGCCGCGGGAGTATCTCGACGCCAGCGTGAACGTCGCGGCGGGCATGAAGCCGCGGCAGTCCATCTACGTCGTGCTCGAGATCGCCGGGACATCCGCCGAGGCCGTGAGCTTCGAATTCAAATTCCTCTGACCGCTTAACGGCTTATCGCGCGGCTTTTCTGGGGCTGGGTTTGCGGCTATCATCCTCGCCCCCTCCCCATATCCAGAACCGTTCTCCCGTGCTGCGCATCGGACCGTACACAGTGGCGTCGCGCGCCGTGCTCGCTCCCATGGCGGGCGTTACCGATCGGGCTTTTCGGCAATTGTGTCGAGGGCTGGGCGCGGGTCTGACGGTCTCGGAGATGGTGAGCGCGAATCCGCTGCTGCGCGACACGATCAAGTCGCGGCGCCGCACCGATCATCGCGGTGAGCCCGGTCCGCGCGTGGTGCAGATCGCGGGCGCCGAGCCGGCGCTGCTCGCGGACTTCGCCCGCTACAATGTCGATCGGGGCGCGCAGATCATCGACATCAACATGGGTTGTCCTGCGAAGAAGGTGTGCAATCGGATGGCCGGCTCCGCGCTGTTGCACGATGAGCGGCTGGTGTCGCGCATACTCGGGGCGGTCGTCGGCGCCGTCGACGTACCGGTCACGCTGAAGATCCGCACCGGCCCCGAGCCGGCCCGCCGCAACGGCGTGGCGATCGCGAGGATCGCGCAGGCCGCGGGCATACGCTCGCTGGCAGTGCACGGGCGCACGCGCGCGTGCGCGTTCCGTGGTCATGCCGAATACGACACGATCGCCGCGATCAAGGATGCGGTCGGGATGCCGGTCATCGCCAACGGCGACATCCGGACACCGGCTGATGCCTGCGCGGTCCTGCGGCACACGGGCGCTGACGCGGTGATGATCGGACGGGCAGCGCAGGGCAACCCGTGGATCTTCGCCGAGATCAATCATTTCCTCGCCAGCGGCACGACCTTGGCGCCCCCGTCTCCCCGGGAGGTCGGCACGGTGCTCGAGGAGCACCTGTGCGGAATCTACGATTTCTACGGCGAGCCGCTGGGGCCGCGCATCGCGCGCAAGCACCTCGGCTGGTACCTGCGCCGCGTCTCCGGCGGCGAGTCCCTCTGGCAACGCGTCAACCGCATCGAGTCGGCCGATCTGCAGCTGGCGCTGGTGAGGAATCACTTCGCCCGTTTTACGGGAGCGCTCGCCGCATGATCGCGAAGACCCGCAGGCGGGGGCGACGACCCAAGCAGGCCAGGAGCGACCTCACCGATCCCGACAGTGATATTCCGCCGCTGCGCGAGTGCGTGCGCCGATCGCTGCGCGCCTATTTCCGCAACCTGGACGGGCATTCGACCGGGGAGGTCTATGAACTGGTGCTCTCGGAGATCGAGGCGCCGCTGCTGGAGGTCGTCCTGACGCAGGTGCGAGGCAACCTCTCGCGCGCCTCGGAGGTTCTCGGACTCAACCGCGCCACCCTGCGCAAGAAGCTCCGCAAGTACGGACTGGAGAAGACCGGCGACCCGGATGCCTGAGCGCGGCCGAAGGCCCGCGCCACCCGCCTCTGCGCCCTCAACGGAACGAACCATGGCTGCGAAGATCCAGCGCGCGCTCATCAGCGTGACCGACAAGAGCGGGATCATCGATCTCTGCCGCGAACTGCGCGCATTCCGCGTGGAACTGTTGTCGACCGGAGGCACCGCGAGGTTGCTGCGCGACAACGACATCCCCGTCGTGGAGGTGGCCGAATTCACCGGCTTCCCGGAGATACTCGACGGCCGTGTGAAAACGCTGCACCCGAAGGTCCACGGCGCCCTGCTCGCCCGTCGGGACCGCGCTGCGCACATGGAGACACTCGCCGCCCACGGCATTCCGGTGATCGATCTGCTGGTGGTCAATCTTTATGCCTTCGAAGCGACGGTCGGCCAGCCCAGCTGCACGCTGGAGCAGGCAATCGAGAACATCGACATCGGCGGCCCCGCGATGGTGCGCTCGGCCGCGAAGAACTGGCGCGGCGTCGCCGTGCTGACCGACCCGGCCCAATACGAGCAGGTGCTGAGCGAGATCAAGCGTTCCGGCGAGGTGTCCGAGGCCACGCGTTTTGCGCTCGCCGTGGCGGCGTTCAACCGGATCTCCAGCTACGACGCTGCGATCAGCGACTACCTCTCGTCGTTTCGTCCCGATGGCAGCCGCGGCGAGTTCCCTGCACAGGCCAACGGCCGATTCGTCAAGCTTCAGGACCTGCGCTACGGCGAGAATCCTCACCAGCGGGCGGCCTTTTATCGCGACCTCGGCCCGGCCCCGGGATCGCTGGTCACGGCGCGGCAGCGCCAGGGCAAGGAGCTCTCTTACAACAACATTGCGGACGCGGACGCGGCCTGGGAGTGCGTGAGAAGTTTCGACACCTGCGCCTGCGTCATCGTCAAGCATGCCAATCCATGCGGCGTGGCGCTCGGCGCGACGCCCGCCGCGGCCTATGCGCGCGCCTACGCCACCGATCCCACCTCCGCCTTCGGCGGTATCATCGCGTTCAATCATGCCGTCGACGGCGCCGCCGCGCAGGCAGCGACGCGGCAGTTCGTCGAGGTGGTGATCGCCCCGGCGTTCTCGCCCGAGGCGATGGAGGAATTCGCACGCAGGCCCCACGTCCGGCTCCTGGAGATTCCACTGGACGACGTGAAGGCCGCCGGCAACGCCTGGGAGCGCGGTAGAAACGCGCACGACGTCAAGCGAGTCGGCTCCGGCCTGCTCGTCCAGACTGCCGACAACGCCGAGGTCAGCGCCGAGACGCTGCGCGTCGTGACCGCCAGACAGCCGACGGCGGCCCAGCAGGCGGACCTGTTGTTCGCCTGGCGGGTCGCCAAGTACGTGAAGTCCAACGCCATCGTCTACTGCCGCGACGGCCAGACCATCGGCATCGGCGCCGGACAGATGAGCCGCGTGGACTCCACGCGTATCGCGCGCATCAAGGCCGAGAACGCAGGCCTGCGTCTGCGCGGCACGGTGGTCGCCTCCGACGCGTTCTTTCCCTTTCGCGACGGCCTCGACGTGGTGGCGGAGGCCGGCGCCGCGGCAGTCATCCAGCCCGGGGGCTCCGCGCGCGACGAGGAGGTGATCGCCGCCGCGAACGAGCACGACATCGCCATGGTCTTCACGGGCATACGCCACTTCCGGCACTGACCGGCGCACGCGATGAAAGTGCTGATCGTCGGCGGCGGCGGCCGTGAACACGCGCTGGCATGGAAGGTGGCCCAGTCCCCGCGGGTCGCGCGGGTCTACGTGGCGCCGGGCAACGCCGGCACCGGTCGCGAACCGGGGGTCGAGAACGTCGCCATTGGCGCCGAGGACATTTCCGCGTTGCTGCGGTTCGCAGCAGACCGGCGCGTGGATCTGACCATCGTCGGGCCGGAGGCGCCGCTGGTCGCCGGGATCGTCGATGAATTCGAGGCCGCGGGATTGCGCTGTTTCGGCCCGACCCGTGCCGCCGCCGTGCTCGAGGGTTCCAAGGCCTTCACCAAGGAATTTCTCGCGCGGCACGGCATCCCCACGGCCGCGCACGGGACCTTCACCGAGATCGCGTCCGCCGTGGATTATCTGCGCACGCGACCGCTTCCGATCGTGATCAAGGCCGACGGGCTGGCCGCCGGCAAGGGCGTGGTGATTGCGCTCACGCGCGCGGAGGCCGAGGATACCGTGCGCGAGATGCTGAGCGGAAATCTGCTCGGCGCCGCGGGCAGCCGCGTCGTCGTCGAGGAATTCCTCGAAGGCGAGGAGGCGAGCTTCATCGTCATCGCCGACGGCGAGCAGGCGGTGCCGCTCGCCAGCTCCCAGGATCACAAGCGCCTGCTGGACTCGGATCGCGGACCGAATACCGGCGGCATGGGCGCCTATTCGCCGGCACCGGTGGTGACCCCCGAGGTTCATGCGCGCATCATGAGCGAGGTGATCGGCCCCACCCTGCGCGGCATGCTGACGGAGGGTCGACGCTATCGCGGCTTTCTCTACGCGGGCCTGATGATCGCGCCGGACGGCAGCCCGAGGGTCCTGGAGTTCAACTGTCGCTTTGGAGACCCCGAGACCCAGCCGGTGCTGATGCGCCTGCGCTCGGACCTGGTCGAGTTGTGCGAATCGGCGCTCGACGGCCGGATGGCGGGCACGCGGGCCGAGTGGGATCCTCGCGTCGCGCTGGGCGTGGTGCTCGCAGCCGACGGCTACCCGGGCACGGTAATCAAGGGCGACCGGATTTGCGGTCTGGACGGTGCGACGTCGCCGCCGGTGAAGGTATTCCACGCGGGCACCGCACTGCGCGGCGAGGATATCGTGACGGCGGGCGGCCGCGTCCTCTGCGTCTGCGCCCTCGGCGAGACGACGCTCCAGGCTCAGCGGCGTGCCTATGAGCAGGTCGCCAGGATCAGCTGGAGCGGCATGCAGTACCGGCGCGACATCGGATTTCGCGCCGTTGCGCGCGAACGGGCCTGAACCGGTCGCCGCCGGTCAGGCGTTGCCGGGGCCGCGTATGGTCAGCACGGGGGCCTCGCACGTGCGAACCACACGCTCGGCGACGCTGCCGAGCAGCAGATGCGCCAGCCCGGTGCGCCCATGGGTGCCGATCACGACGAGATCGGCCTTCAACTCGCGCGCCGCATGCGTAATCTCCACGTACGGCACGCCATCGAGCAGATGCGCGTCGATACTCACGCCCTTGGTATCTATGCTCCGCGAGAACTCCTGGAGCTGCTCGTTGAGTCGCTCGCGCACGCTGGACTCGACCTCCACCGGCACCTCGACCATGCCGTCCGGAAGCGTGTAAGCCGGAATCTGATAGGCATGAATCACGCTGACCGCCGCTCCGAGCTTGGCCGCCAGATCGACGGCATACTCGTAAGCGTGCTTCGAGGCTCCCGAAAAATCGGTGGCGCACACGATTCGGCGAATGTCCGGCATAAACGCTCCCCCCGCCAGCAGTTGTTCAGCTTTATAGCATAGCGCACGATCGGCGGCCTGATGCCGATCAAGGCTCGCCGCCGCATCAGTCGCCCGCCCAGGCGAGAAAGTTCGCCAGGAGCGCGAGCCCGGCGCGCTGGCTCTTCTCGGGATGAAACTGGACGGCGAAGATGTTGCCCCGGCAGCATGCCGAGACGAATTCCGGCCCGTAAACCGTGCGCGCGGCAACGTCGCCCTCGTTATCGGGCACCACGTGGTAGCTGTGCACGAAGTAGAACATCTCGCCGCGGTCGATGCCCTCCCACAGCGGGTGGGATCGCGCGGGATCCACCTGATTCCAGCCCATGTGCGGGATCTTCAGGCGCAGGCCCGAGGCCGGGTCGGTGAGGGTGTCCGGGAAACGCACGACCTGGCCCGGCAGAAACGCCAGGCAGGCCGTCCCGCCGTCCTCGGCGCTCCACTCCATGAGCGATTGCAGCCCGAGACAGATGCCCAGAAACGGCTTCTCGCACAGACATTGCCGCAGGACATCGAGCAGGCCATGCGACCGCAGGTTGTCCATGCACTGGCCAATGGCCCCCTGGCCGGGGAATACGACGCGATCGGCGCCGGCAATCGTTTCCGGATCGGCGCTGATCGTGACGCGGTGGCGGCCTGCAGCGACGAACTCCAGGGCGCGGGCCACCGAGCGCAGATTGCTCATGCCGTAGTCGATGATGGCAACGGTCCGCATGATGCAGGGTCCGCCGGCCGCCGGCACGGCCGGTGTGGGGATCAGAGTGCTCCCTTGGTCGAGGGGATGACGCCCGATGCGCGCGGATCGGCCTCCACGGCCATGCGCAGTGCCCGTCCGAACGCCTTGAAGACCGTCTCGATGATGTGATGCGCATTGCGGCCGCGGATATTGTCGATGTGCAGCGTCACCAGCGAATGGTTCACGAAGCCCTGGAAGAACTCGTAGAAGAGGTCGACGTCGAAATCGCCGACCCTGGCACGCGGAAACTGGACGTGATACTCCAGCCCCGGCCGGCCCGAGCAGTCGACGACCACGCGCGACAAGGCCTCGTCCAGCGGCACGTAGGCGTGGCCGTAGCGCCGTATGCCCTTCTTGTCGGCAACGGCCTGCGCGAAGGCCTGACCGAGCGTGATGCCGACGTCCTCGACGGTGTGATGGGCGTCGATCTCCAGGTCGCCCTGGGCGGCTATCTCCAGATCGATCATCCCGTGGCGCGCGACCTGGTCGAGCATGTGCTCGAGAAACGGCAGCCCGATGCCGAGCCTGCACAGCCCGGTGCCGTCGAGATCGATCGAGGCGCTGATCTGCGTCTCCTTGGTGTCGCGTCTTACCGTGGCCTGGCGGGTCATCTTCGAATCGCTGCGGCTGGTACCGGGCAGGGCCGCTACATTAGCAGAATCACGCTTTCTCGGCACTTTCCGCCGTCCAATCGCTATCATAGGCAGCAACCATGCGGGGGTGATCATGATTGAACGCGTCGATCCGGCTGCCGTCGGAACATACCTGCTGGACCTGCAGGACCGCCTTTGCGCGGCGCTCGCCCACGAGGACGGCGGCGGACGCTTCGCCGAGGATCGATGGGACCGCCCCGGGGGCGGCGGCGGGCGCTTGCGCATGCTGACGGAGGGCGCCGTGTTCGAGCAGGCGGGGGTGGGATACGCGCACGTGCGTGGCGAGGGTCTGCCGCAGTCGGCCACGGCGCAGCGGCCGGAACTCGCCGGTCGCAGCTTCGAGGCGATGGGGGTGTCGCTGGTCATCCATCCGCGCAATCCGTACGTGCCGACCTCCCACATGAACGTGCGTTTTTTCATTGCCGAGAAGGCCGGCAGCGCACCGGTGTGGTGGTTCGGCGGCGGTTTCGACCTGACTCCGTTTTACGCCAGCGAGGAAGACGTGCGCCATTGGCACCGCACGGCGCGCGCAGCCTGCGAAGGGTTCGGCGCGGATGTCTACCCGCGCTACAAGCGATGGTGCGACGACTATTTCTTTCTCAGGCACCGCAACGAGCCGCGCGGCGTAGGGGGACTGTTCTTCGATGATCTCGACGAATGGGGGTTCGAGCGCTGCTTCGCCTTCCAGCGCAGCGTCGGCGATCACTACCTGCGCGCCTACCTGCCGATCGTGCACAGGCGCAAGTCGGTCGCCTACGGCGAGCGCGAACGGGATTTCCAGCTCTACCGGCGTGGTCGCTACGTGGAGTTCAATCTGCTCTACGATCGCGGAACGCTGTTCGGTCTGCAGTCAGGCGGCCGCACCGAATCGATTCTCATGTCGCTGCCGCCGCTGGTGAAGTGGCGCTACAACTGGCACGCCGAACCCGGCACCCCGGAGGCGGCGCTGTACGAGCGTTACCTCGTGGCCAGGGACTGGGTTTGAACGGCCACGGACAGGCGCGGCGGCTGAACGCGCCCGCACGTCCATGACGAATCAATCACCGATCTGGATCTCGTCCATCTCCAGGCCGGCGCGGGTCGCGGCCTGGAGCAGGCGCAGCATGTTGCCCTGGGAGGTCTGATCCGGCTCCAGGACCGTCACCATCCTGGTCGAATACCACACGGCCATCTCCTCGCGCGCCTGGTTGAGATAGTTCCTGTAAAAGTCTTCTCTGACGCTGATGATTCGATGTCGATGATTTCGGCGGCGCGCGTACCTGTCGTTGGCCACCACGGAGACGGCGGCGCCCACGCTCACGATCTCCACGGGCTTCTCCGACCACAGCGGGGCATTGATCGCGAAGTACTCATCGAGCCTGTCCTGCGCCGCGGTCTCCCGCATCGAGCCGCTTGCATCCAGCAGCAGCAGGCGCACCACGTCGAGGCGGCCGAGCGTCGCCATCCACCGCCCGGGAAGCAGGCAGTTGCGTGGCGCCTGGCGGAACATCTCGACGATCTCGCCCATGCCGATATTCGGATTGCCGTATCCGAAAGCGGTCACGCGAAACTGCAGTTGCGGATGAGCCGCGGCATACTTGAGGAAGCCCTGGATGTAGTTAGTGAGCACGCCGCGGGTGAGCGGCATCATCTCGCTGTCCAGCGTGGGGATGCCATAGGCGTTTCCATGATGCCCCCAACCCTTGCCATCGACGGCGCCGTGGCATTTCTCCGCGAGCAATGACACCCCCCGGACATGTTGCCCGCCGAGATTTGACTCGAACACCAGCACGGGCTCCTCGGCGCGGGCGCCGTGATCGGGAATCTCCGATGATCGCTGCAGTGAGGCCGGGTTCATGTCGCACACTCTGTTCTTGTCGGGATTGTCGACGAGGGTAGCGGCCGTCGCGGTGCGCGCTTTAGGCCAGGCCGGACCGTGGCTTACAGCGCCCGGCGGGGCGCGCGCCTGGGACATGCGGATCGGGGAGCGAATCCTGTCCGGGCGGAGGGGGAACCACGCCCTCGGCAGGAATCACCGCCGTCAGGGACGGCCGGGAGAGACCTGAAGCCAGAACGTTACCGGCCCGTCGTTGACAAGGCTGAGCCGCATCTGCGCACCGAAGACTCCGGTCGCCACGGCAGGGTGTGACGTTCGCGCCCTGCCAACCAGATGACCGAACAGGATCCGGCCTTCCTCTGGCGCCGCCGCGGGCGTGAAGCTCGGGCGCATCCCCTTGCGCGTGTCGGCAGGCAGCGTGAACTGCGGCACCAGCAGCAGACCGCCGCCAATGTCGCGAACACTCAAGTTCATTTTCCCCCCGGCGTCGGCGAACACCCGATAACCCAGCAGCCGGTCGAGCAGCCGGTCGGCCTCCGTCCGCGTATCGCCGCGCTCCACTCCAATCAGGACGAGCAACCCATGGTCGATGCGTCCGATCACCTCGTCGCCGACCTCCACGCTCGCCTGCAGCACCCGCTGCAACAGGCCGATCATGGCGGGTGTCCGTTCGGTGCCGGCGGGCGCCGGTGCCTCCGCGCCCAGCCCTCCAGTTCGAGCTGGAACCCGGCCCAGTGGAAACCACCGTCCCGCACTGGCCGATCGTAGCGTTTCACCATATCGCGGATCGCGGCCGCCGGCATGCGCAGCAGACGATCGTTCAACAACGGCGTGCCGCTGTCGAATCGCGGCGTGAAGCGGACAACGAGCCCGAGACGGGTATCTGCCGCCAGAAACGTGCCATCGCGCAATCCGAGCAGTTGCGGATCGAGTATGGCGATGCGCTGGATCACGGGCGGCATGTCGCGCAAATCGCACTCGGCCGCCGTCAGCAGCCGGGGCTCTTCGAGAACCCACAGCAGGGCGCATTCCGCGACTGTGTGTCGATCGGCATCCTCGACGGCGAGGGTCACCCCGGGGCGCCGCACGCAGCCTGGCGGCCCTATGCGACGCACGGTACCGCCATCGGCCAACGTGGCCTCGTAGGGGTTGGTGGTCCCGGGCGTCGCGCCCGCACGGTCGTGCCCGGCCTGGACGGCCGCGCCCGAAAAGAAGGCCACCGCCTCGCTCCCGCGGACGACGGCGACATCCCCGTCGGCCATCGGCACGAGCTCCATGTAGCTGTCCCCTCCGTCGATCTCCGGCAACTGCCGCTGCCAGAGGTCCGGCAGCGGCGGTGGCGCCGCCGCCAGTCCGCTCATGGCGATGACCGCCCACACCGCGCGGCGCCATCCGCTGCCGCGCGCCTGGCCGATGGACGCGGCGCGGCGCATGCCGTGCTACTCCGCGACGGCCCGAACGGCGCGCTTGCGCTCGTGCTCCCTGAGCAGCTTCTTGCGCAGGCGGACGGCCTTGGGGGTCACCTCCACGAGCTCGTCGTCATCGATGAATTCCAGGGCCTGCTCGAGATCGAGACGGATCGGCGGCGTGAGGATGATGTTCTCATCGGAACCGGCGGCGCGGATGTTGGTGAGCTTCTTGCCCTTCAGCGGATTTACAACGAGATCGTTGTCGCGCGAGTGGATGCCGATGATCATGCCCTCGTAGACCTCATCGCCGTGGCCAATGAACAGCCGGCCCCGCTCCTGCAGGTTGAACAGTGAGTAGCCCAGCGCCTGACCCTCCTCCATGGCGATGAGCACTCCGTTGGTACGCTGTGCGATCGCGCCCGGCCTGGCCGGCTTGTAGCTGTCGAAGGTGTGATACATCAGCCCGGTGCCCGAGGTCAGCGTCATGAACTCGGTGCGGAAACCGATCAGGCCGCGCGAGGGGATCATGTATTCGAGCCGCACACGGCCCTTGCCGTCAGGCATCATGTTGACCAGTTCGCCGCGGCGGCTGCCGAGCTTTTCCATGACGCCGCCCTGGCTCTGCTCCTCGACGTCCACCGCGAGCTGCTCGTAGGGCTCGTGAACCACGCCCTCGATGTGCTTGTAGATCACCTTCGGCCGCCCGACCGCAAGCTCGTATCCCTCCCGGCGCATGTTCTCGATCAGGATCGACAGGTGCAGTTCGCCTCGTCCGGAGACGAGGAAACTCGACGGGTCGCCGGTGTCCTCCACGCGCAGCGCGACGTTGTGGATCAGCTCGCGCTCCAGGCGCTCGCGGATCTGGCGGCTGGTGACGAATTTGCCGTCGCGGCCGGCGGAGGGAGAATCGTTCACCTGGAAGGTCATGCTGACGGTGGGTTCGTCCACGGACAGTCGCGGCAGCGCCTCCGGATGCGCCGGATCGCAGAGCGTATCCGAGATACGGATGCCTTCGATGCCGCTGACCGCCACGATATCCCCCGCCGCCGCCTCCTCCATCGGCACCCGCTCCAGACCGTAAAACCCCAGGACCTGCAGCAGCCGGGCATTGTGCCCGTTGCCGGGCCCGTCAACGCGCACGATGGCCATCCCGGGTCTTGCACGGCCGCGCGTGATGCGCCCGATGCCGATGGCGCCCACGTAGCTGGAATAGTCGAGCGCGCTCACCTGCATCTGGAAAGGCCCTTCGATGTCGACGTCGGGCCGCGGCACGCGCTTGACGATGGTCTCGAACAGCGGTGTCATGTCCACACCCTTGTCGGCGCCGTGGTCGAGCGTCGCCCAGCCTTCCAGCGCCGAGGCGTACACGATCGGGAAGTCCAGCTGCTCGTCGCTGGCGCCAAGGCGGTCGAACAGGTCGAAGGTCTGGTCGATCACCCAATCCGGCCGCGCGCCGGGCCGGTCGACCTTGTTGACCACCACGATGGGCTTCAGCCCGCGGGCGAAGGCCTTCTGGGTCACGAAGCGCGTCTGCGGCATCGGGCCGTCGACGGCGTCGACCAGCAACAGGACGGAATCCACCATCGAGAGTATGCGCTCGACCTCGCCGCCGAAATCGGCGTGGCCCGGCGTGTCGACCACGTTGATGCGATACTCGCGCCAGCGTATCGCGGTGTTCTTGGCGAGTATGGTGATGCCGCGCTCGCGCTCGAGATCGCTGCTGTCCATCACGCGCTCGGGGGCGGTCGCGCGCTCGCCCAGGGTACCCGACTGCTGAAGCAGGCAGTCCACGAGCGTCGTCTTGCCATGGTCGACGTGCGCGACGATGGCGATATTTCTCAACATCTCAATCACTTGAAGATTC
This sequence comes from Gammaproteobacteria bacterium, assembly GCA_022071965.1. Lineage (GTDB taxonomy): Bacteria > Pseudomonadota > Gammaproteobacteria > JAJPIJ01 > JAJPIJ01 > JAJVHZ01. The sequence continues at coordinate 59,106 of JAJVIQ010000013.1, read as the reverse complement.
CGGCGGGAGATAAAGGGGGCTCATTATACGGGGGAATTCCGAAACCACCACTCGAGCCCGGGCCGGGGGCCGCGCCGTCATCAAGCAGCCGTTGCTGGCCGGTGGGCCAATCTCTAACATGGCGGCGCCGGCGACCCGGCCGGTCCGGGGTCGCGATGTCTGCTGCACCCGCACGGGACCTGCAAGCGTCGCGGTGGGGCGCAGGCAATGGATCCTCGAAAGGATATCCTCCTGCCGCACCGCCGGGAGCATGGGCGCGGCGCGCGGACGCGCGTGATGATCGAGTGGCGGGGGCGATGGCGCGTCCCCGCGTGTGGATGAATGACCCCAGAGACAACGAGGAGATGGCAAGAATGGCAAAGAAGATCCTGTTCCGGGCCGGCGAGGCCACGGTGTTCGCATCCGATGGGCAGTACACGGATGCAATGCCGGAGATACTCATCGGCGATGTCGGCGGACCGGTCGGTCACGCCTTCGCCAACATGATGGCGCAAAGCAAGGGCCATACCTGCATGTTCGCGGTGCGGGCCTGCAACTACATGGTGCGGCCGCCGACGATGATGGCAACCAAGGTGACGATCAAGGACGAGGCGTACGTGAACCTGTTCGGAGGCGTGGTGCAATCCGCCGTCGCCGACGCGATCGTCGACTGCGTGAAGGAAAGGATAATACCCGCCGCGCAGGTCAACGACCTGTGCATCCTTGCGCTCATCTGGATCGATCCGCGCGCACCGAAGGATCCGAATCTCGACAAGGACGAGCTGTTCCGCAACAACTACGAGGCGACGACGCTCGCGGTACGACGCGCGATGAAGGGAGAACCCGCGATCAAGGAGCTCCTGGCCACCCGCAGGAAGGTCAAGCACGACATGTTCGATCAGTCGACCGGTCAATGGTATTGACGCGATCCGACCGGGAGAGAAAGAAGGCCCATCCCGCTGCCGGGATGGGCCTGAAGACTACCGGTTGCTCACCGGTGGGGGAGATCGGAGCCTGCGGCGATCAGTTCTGATTGGCCGGGTTGTGCGGCATGAAGCCGGTGTTCTTGTACCACTCGTTCACCATCTGCTTGTCGGTGTACTGGTGAGCGACCATCATGTTGTGCAGCTCGCCGGTGTCGACCACGCCGTCCCTGTTCGCATCGAGTTCCGCGAAGTGATCGGTCATCCACGGCTGGAAGCCGCTGAAGTCCTCGCCGAGCACATGATTCATCTCCTTGATCTCGTCCATGCTCAGCCCGCCGTCCTTGTTGCTGTCATAACCGCTCCAGATGTCCTTCATCCAGTTTGACCACGGCATGAATCCCGTCTCGCCCGCCGCGAAAGCCGAACCGGCGGCGAAAGTCAGCACCAATGCGATGAATGTCTTTTTCATTGCAGCGTCCTCAATGGGTTGATGTATCGATAGCCTCCTCGGCGGTGAGGGGTCTCACGTCACCGATGGCTCTCCGCACCTCCGAACCGTTTCGGGGTGTCTACGGGCGATATCTCAATCGCCGTGCCAGTCGGCGACATTGTTGTGTATTCTTGTCAAATCAAATGCATATGTGGATCGCGCGCCGTCCGCCACCATGCCGCGCGCCACTACCGGTTGCGGCGATGAAGCAATGCCACGAAATACTGAGGCCGCTCGGCCGATCGCGGGGCGGCAGCAGGGTGATGGGTGCGGGACGTGGGACCCGGCGGGCTGGCATGGCCGTCCCGACGGTGATGCCGGGCGCGGAAACTGGCGCTGCGGAGAGCCGGGGCAGGCGGCGAGCGGAGGTGATCCGCGTGGAAACCGGCGGGTGCTGCGGCGTTACTCCCTCGACATGAACGCAAAACCCTTGGTGAAGCCCTCCGAGATCTCGTCATCCGAGATGCCCAGGCGCAGCAGACCCTCTCTCATCTCCTGGACGCTGACCATGCCGTCCTCGTTGGTGTCCAGCGCGATGAAGTGATCGGCCATGAAGGCCTGGAACCCGACGTACTCGTCATTGTGCGCGTACTCCTTCACTTCGTTCATGCTCACGCTCCCGTCGGCATCGGTGTCGGCCTGCCTGATGACCTGTAGCCATGGCGGATCGCCCCCCACGGCGCTGGCGGTCAATGTCATGAACATGAACAACATCGGGCTCAGGCGTTTCATCGAATGACTCATGGTGGTCCTCGTCTGACCTGCATCGATCCGGTTAAACCGGCGGTATCACCCTCATGCGCGCGATCAGCGGGCGTATGCCTGCGTTTCATCTCGACATGACTCGAACTCCAGGACATTTCCGCTCGGGCCCAGAACGAACATCGTCGCCTGTTCGCCGGTTTGACCCTCGAACCTCACCGTCGGTTCAACCAGGAATCGCGCCCCGCGCGCACGCAGCCGATCCGCCATGCGCTGAAAGTCCTCCCATGGCAGGATCACCCCGAAATGAGGAATCGGGACCGGGTGTCCGTCCACCGATCCCACCCGGGGGCCGTCCGTGGGACCGACGTGCGCCGACAACTGGTGTCCGAAGAAGTCGAAGTCGACCCATGTCCCGGACCTGCGGCCTTCGCGACAGCCGAGCACCCCGGTGTAGAAGGCGCGCGCCGCCGCGAGATCGGTTACCGGGAAGGCCAGGTGGAACGCCGGGCTGCTCACTTCACGAACTCCAGAAAGTTCGGATCATTCAGGAGTTTCTCGAGTGCCCTGGCCAGCGTATCGTTGATGTACGCCTCGTTCTCCTCCGGCGCCGGCGCGCGCAGCACCTTGCGCGTATCGGAAACTCCGGTGCTGGCGGCGTAGCGCCGGTCGCCGCGCGTGATGGCGTTCGAGACCTTGGCCACGATCTCCACCGTGCGCACCACCGGGTCGCCATAGGCCCTGTAGGACAATTCTTCCAGGCCGATCGTCATGCCGAAGTCCGCTGGCGCGCCGGCTTCCAGAACGCGGAAGTCCTGTGCACCGAGCGCGTCGGCCATCGACCTTCGCAATGCCGCCGCGACGTCGCCTCCTGTGGAGATGGTAGCGCTGTCCCGATAGACGCCGCCACGCGTGCCGATAGTCGTCTCAGCGCGATGATCGATCGCGTCCAACGCGACTGACCGCCCCCGGCCGATATTCGATTCATCGATCGCCAGCGCCGGCTGCAGCGGCACGATCTGCGGACTCAGCGCGCAGGCCGACAGCATCCACGCGAGCAACATCGCGGACGCCGGGAAAGGATTGTGGGTTCTCGTCATCGCTTGCCGTGCTCCTGCCGTCCGTAGCCCTTGAACTTCTCCTGCACGATCCGCATCTCGGCGCGTGTGAGTCGGACGGGACGGCCGATCTGCAGGCTCAGCGCATACTGCCGCGCCAGGAACTCGACCTCGATCGCGAGCGCCATGGCGCCGTCGAGATCCTCGCCGAACGCGAGCATGCCGTGATTGGCCAGCAGGCAGGCGCGACGGCCGGCGAGCGCCCGCAACGCGTGGTCAGACAGCGCCTGCGTGCCGAAAGTTGCATAGGGAGCGCAGCGTATGGAATCCCCGCCGGCGACGGCAACCATGTAGTGAAAGGCCGGGATCGGGCGGCGCGTGCATGCAAGGGCGGTCGCATATGGCGAATGCACGTGCACGATTGCGCCCGCCTCGGGCCTCGCGGCGTATATGTCGCGATGAACGCGCCATTCGCTGGAAGGCCGCAACTGACGCCCCGGCACCGTTCCGTCAGCGTTCACGTGCACGATCGACGCAGGCCCAAGTTTCGCGTATGTCGTCCCGGTCGGCGTGATGAGGAATCCGGCGCGCACGCGGGCGCTGACGTTCCCGGCCTTGCCGGGGTTCAGTCCGGTGTCGTTGATGGATCTCGCCGCTGCGATGATCTGCCGGCGCAGGACGAGGTAGGCCATGACTCAGCCGAGAAACATCCGATACGCGGGGTTGCCCGTCTCCTCGACATGGACCATGCCGAGACCGTCGAGAAACCCCTGGAACTCGGCCGTATCCCCTGGCGGCACCTGCATGCCCATGAGAACGCGCCCATAGGCGGCGCCGTGGTTGCGGTAGTGGAACAGGCTGATGTTCCATCGGCTGCCCAGCTCCCCGAGGAAATGCAGCAGCGCGCCGCCGCGCTCCGGGAACTCGAACCGGAAGATCCGCTCGTGTTCGACGTGATTGCCGTGGCCGCCCACCATGTAACGCACGTGCATCTTCGCCATCTCGTTCGCGGACAGGTCCGACACCTCGAAGCCCTTCTCGCGCAACGAATCGATGAGCTGGTCCTTTTCCTTCAGGCCGCTGCGGACCCGAACGCCCGCGAAGACGTGCGCACGGCCGGGATCGGCGTAGCGGTAGTTGAACTCGGTGATCTGGCGCGGTCCGAGCGCGTGGCAGAAAGTGCGAAAGCTGCCCGGCCGCTCCGGTATCGTCACGGCGATAAGCGCCTCGCGGTGCTCGCCGAGCTCGGCGAGTTCCGCGATGTGGCGCAGCCGATCGAAATTGACGTTGGCACCGCTGAAGATCCCCACCAGCTGCTTGCCGCGCAGACCGTGCTTCGCGACGTACTGCTTGATACCCGCCAGCGCGAGCGCGCCGGCCGGCTCCGCGATCGCACGGGTGTCCTCGAAGATGTCCTTGATGGCAGCGCAGAGCTCGTCATTGGTCACCAGCAACGAGTCATCCACCAGCTGGCGCGCGATACGGAAGGTCTCGCCGCCGATCTGGCGGACCGCGGCGCCGTCGGCGAAGATACCGACCGACGGCAGCACCACCCGCTCGCCGGCCCGAAGCGCGGCGTGCAGTGTCGGGGCCTCCTCGGATTCCACCGCGAGGATCCGGGTCCGCGGCGCGACCTCCTTGACGTAGGCCGCCACGCCGGCGATGAGGCCGCCGCCCCCGACGGGCACGAAGATCGCGTCGATATCCCGCGAGGACTGCCGGAGGATCTCCATGCCCACCGTACCCTGGCCGGCGATCACCAGCGGATGGTCGTAAGGGGGAACGTAGGTCAGCCCGCGTTCTCCTGCCAGCCCGTGGGCGTGCTCGCTGGCCTCGTCGTAGGTATTCCCGTGCAGCACGATATCCGCGCCGTGCCTGCGTACGGCAGTAACCTTGATTTCCGGCGTGGTCTTGGGCATCACGATGAGCGCCGGGATCCGCAGGCGGGCAGCCGCCAGCGCCACCCCTTGCGCGTGGTTGCCGGCGGATGCGGCGATGACCCCCCGACGCCGCCGCTCGGGGTCGAGCGAGACGATGTGATTGTAGGCGCCGCGCAGCTTGTAGGAGAACACAGGCTGCAGATCCTCGCGCTTCAGCCATACGGCGTTGTCCAGGCGTCGCGACACCTCGGGCATGGAATCCAGCGGGGTCTCGCGCGCCACGTCATAGACGCGCGCACGCAGTATCATCTTCAGGTAGTCTTCGAACATCGACGGTAGAATAGCATTTAACCCCATGTCTCCGAGTAGGGCCGGTGATGACCCAGGACGACAAGAAGCGGCAGGTGGCCGAGGCGGCGTTGTCGTACGTCGAGGACGATGCCGTTATCGGGGTCGGCACCGGCAGCACGGTCAACTTCTTCATCGCGAAACTGGCGGCGATCAGGGGACGGATCGCCGGTGCGGTACCCAGCTCCGAGGCCTCCGCCGCGTTGCTGCGGAGGCACGGGATCCCTGTCGTGGAACTGAACAGCACCGGCGATCTGGGTGTGTACATCGATGGTGCCGACGAAGCCACGTCCCGGCGCATGCTCATCAAGGGCGGCGGGGGCGCGCTGACGCGCGAGAAGATCGTGGCCGCCGCCAGCCGCCGGTTCATCTGTCTCGTCGACGACTCGAAGCTGGTCGATGTGCTCGGCCGCTTCCCGCTGCCGGTCGAGGTGATACCGATGGCGCGCGGCTACGTAGGCCGGCAGCTCGTCAGGCTCGGCGGCCGTCCCGAGTTGCGCATGGGAGTCACCACCGACAACGGCAATCTCATCATCGACGTGCACGGTCTGACGATCCTCGATCCCGGGGAGCTCGAGGCCGAGATCAACCAGATCGCGGGCGTGGTGTGCAACGGCATCTTCGCCCGGCGCCCGGCCGACCTGCTTCTCGTCGGCCGCGACAGCGGCGTCGAGAAGATCTAGGACCCGTCGCGCGGAGCCTCGCGGTGCCGGAGTTGCCCCCCATTTCCCGGATCCTCGTCGGCGCCGGCCTGCTGATGATCGTGGTCGGGCTGCTGTGGCCGATCATCGCCCGGTTGGGCCTTGGCAGGCTGCCGGGCGACATCGTCATTGAGCGCGAAGGCGTGCGTATCTACATCCCGCTGGTCACCGGTCTCATCCTGAGCGCGATCGTTTCGGCCGTATTCTGGTTCTTCCGCCGCTGACGCCGCGCTCGGCGCGGCATGCACGGCACACCCGCCGGGATTCAGCCGGCCGGATGTATGCGCGGCGTGTCGGAGTCCTCGTCGCGCTTGGGCAGCAGGCCGGACACCCACACACCCGTCTCGTAAAGCAGCCACATCGGCACGGCCAGCAGCGACTGAGAAACCACGTCCGGCGGTGTGAGGAATGCGCCGATCACGAAGCAGCCCACGATCACGTAGGGCCGCATCTCCTTCAGCTTGGCGCGCTCGATGACACCGGCACGCACCAGCAGCACCGTGGCCACCGGGATCTCGAATACCACACCGAAGGCCACGAACATGGAGAGTATGAAATCGAGATAACTGTTGATGTCGGTCATCACGGTGACCCCGGCGGGCGCCGTGCTGGTGAAGAATCCGAAGATGACGGGGAAAACCACGAAATAGGCGAACGCGGCTCCGCAGTAGAAGAGCAGCGTGCTGGAAATGAGCACCGGCAATACCAGACGCTGCTCGGATTCGTACAGGCCCGGCGCGACGAATCCCCATACCTGATAGAGAACATAAGGTAGCGCGATGAACAACCCGAGCACGGCCACCAGCTTGAACGGTGCCATGAACGGTGCCGCCACACCGGTGGCGATCATCGTCGAGTTCGGCGGCAGCAGTTTCATCATCGGCTGCGCCATCAACGTGTAGATGTCGTTGGCGAAGAACGACAGGGCGACCACGATCACCAGCACCGCGAGCAGACTGCGCATCAGCCGCGCGCGCAGTTCGACCAGATGCTCGATGAAGGTCTGCTCGCGATCGCCCGGGGGCGCGGGATGTTCGGATTTCATGACCAGTCAGTGGTGGCGCGGCCCAAAGCGGGTCACGGCTCCTTGGGCCGCGCGCCCTCGGCGGGTGGCGGGTCGGTGGGGCCCGCGACCTTGGACGCGTCCGCCCTGGTCACCTTCTCGATGTCGCTGGCGAGCGCGTTCAGCGGAGATTCTATCTTCTCGCGCGCCCGGCGCATCTCGTCGAACGCGATCTCCCGCTCAATCTCGCTGCGCACGTCGTTGACCTGGCGGCGGATGCGTCCTATCCAGTACCCGGCGCGGCGTGCGAACTGCGGCAGCTTCTCCGGCCCGAACACGACCAGCGCGATCACCGCGATGACCACCAACTCCCAGAAACCTATGTCGAACATGCGCGTAGCGGGTGCGGGCAGGACGCGGGCGGGGCAACCGGGGCGCCCGACGCGGCGACCCGCGGCCTAGGACGAGGTCTTGTCACCCTGCTTGACGCTGTCGCCTTCGATCACCCGGTCGCCGGTGGCCTTCGAGGCATCCTCCTCACCGTCGCGCAGCGCCGAACGGAAGCCCTTGATGGCGCTGCCGAGATCGCCGCCCAGCGACTTTATCTTTCGGGTGCCGAACAGCAGCACGACGATCGCAAGGATCAGCAGTAATTCCCAGATTCCGAATCGCATTTGTCGTCTTCCCGCCGGGGCCGGCCCGGCCGTTGCGTGTAAGCTGTCAGGGTCGGTGCCAGGCGCGCCGTCATCCACGGGGATCGCGCCCTGCCTTCTCCTCCAGGCCCGATTTGCCCGCGCGCCGTCCCAGTTCCGCCAATACCTCGGCGACGGGTATATCGAGATGGCTGAGCAGCACCATGCTGTGAAACCACAGGTCGGCGGTCTCGCGCACGACCTGGCGCGCGTCGCCGCCCTTCGCCGCCACGACGGTCTCCGTGGCCTCCTCGCCGATCTTCTTCAGTATCGTGTCGAGGCCCTTTTGATACAAGCGGGCGACGTAGGAGGTCTCCGGATCCGCGTTCTTGCGGGCCCGCAGTACGTCGTTCAGCTCGGCGAGCACGTCGCTCACGTCAGCGGCCGGCGTACTTGGCGATGAGGGCCTTCAGCCGCGCCGCGTCGGCGGGGTGACGGGGCGCGCGATTCTCGAAGATCTCCCGCGGCGTGATGCCGCGCTTGCCGTAGTAGCTGGCGTTGGCGGCGTGGTCGATCTCCATCACCGAGCCGTCCAGCGCAACGCCGGCGAACAGGCCGCGGCTGCGCGAGTATGACAGGATCTCGGATCTCAATTGCACGTCGGTCGCGGCCTGCGCGTTGCGGCCCACCGGGCCCGCCGCGACCGCGGCGTCAGCACCCAGGGTGAATTTGCCGTTCACCAGGCTGTCCAGCCCGCGGTAATTCTTGAACACGAGGATCACGTCGGTGGCCGAAGCCCCCGCCTGAAAGCCGACGCTCCCGCCGGCAAGGGTCAGAAAAACCGGGTCGCTCCAGGCGCGCCGCGCGCGGTCCCGGCGCATCACGATGCCCTTGCCATATCGGCCGCCGACTATGAATCCCGCCTTGATCACGCCCGGGACGATCGCGATCGCCTGCGCGTTGGCGAGCAGGCTGGGAGGAATGGCATTCTCCGGGATGGCCAGGATGTCCTCCATGACCTCGGTGGCCTCCTTGATCTTCACCCGCTGCTCCTCGGCCGCGGTCGCCTCGCCGATGTTCCCGAGCAACGACGCCAGCAGCCACACGTATCCGAGAAAGTGAGTGGGGTGTTTCATGTCCGAGTTGTCCTCCAATCGTTGGCGGCCGTCACTTTGCGATGATCCGTTCGATCTCGAGCCACTGATCGTCCTGCAGGCGCTTGAAGAAGCAACTGTGGCGGCCAGTGTGGCACGCGATGCCATCCTTTTGATCCACAAGGAGAAGGATAACATCGTTGTCGCAATCCAGGCGAATCTCGCGCACCGTCTGTGTGTGGCCGGATTCCTCGCCCTTGCGCCACAACCTGCCTCGCGAGCGGGACCAGTAGACCGCCCTGCGCTCCGCCGCGGTCAGCGCCAGCGCCTCGCGATTCATCCAGGCCACCATCAGCACCTTGCCGGTGCCGGCTTCCTGGGCGATCACCGGAATTAGACCATCGGCGGCCCAGTTGATTTGATCCAGCCAGTTCACGATCCGCGACCCTATAGACGGACTTCGATGCCGGCCGCGCGCATGCAGGCCTTGGCCTGCGCCACGCTGTACTGACCGAAATGGAAGACACTCGCGGCCAGCACCGCGTCGGCGTGCCCCTCCCGCACGCCATCGACGAGGTGCTGCAGATTGCCCACGCCGCCGGAGGCGATGACGGGAATACTCACCGCGTCGGCAATCGCGCGCGTGAGCGCAAGATCGAAACCATCGCCTGTGCCGTCCCGGTCCATGCTCGTGAGCAGGATCTCGCCCGCGCCCAGGCGATTCATACGCACCGCCCACGCCACCGCATCGATGCGCGTCCCGCGGCGGCCGCCGTGCGTGTAGACCTCCCAGCGCGCTGTCTCGCCATCCCCGGCCGCGCGCCGGGCATCGATCGCCACGACGATGCACTGCGCGCCGAAGCGGGCGGAGGCCTCGCCGACGAATTCCGGACGCGCCACGGCCGCACTGTTGACACTGACCTTGTCGGCGCCCGCATTCAGCAGGCGGCGTATGTCCTCGACCGTACGGATGCCGCCACCGACGGTCAGCGGAATGAAGACCTGCGCGGCCACGGCCTCCACCACATGGACCATCGTGTCGCGCTGCTCATGACTCGCGGTGATGTCGAGAAAGCACAGCTCATCGGCGCCCTGCTCGTCATAGCGACGCGCGATCTCCACCGGATCGCCGGCGTCGCGGATGTCGACGAACCGGACGCCCTTGACAACCCTGCCGGCATCGACGTCCAGGCAGGGAATGATGCGCCGGGCGAGCGCCATGGATATCTACTTCTTGTCGTGTGTGGCGAGGCAATCCGCGAGCTTCTGCGCCTCGGCGAAGTCGATGCTGCCTTCGTAAATGGCGCGTCCGGTAATCGCGGCGCAGATTCCTTCACCCTCCACCTCACAGAGCCTGCGTATGTCATCGAGGTTGGCCACGCCGCCGGAGGCGATCACGGGTATCGCCAACTCACGGGCGAATGCCACCGTCGAATCGATGTTCACACCGTTCAACATGCCGTCGCGGCTGATGTCGGTATAGATGATGGCGCAGACGCCGTCCTGTTCGAACTGCAGCGCCAGATCGACCGCGTCATGACGCGCCAGCTTCGACCAGCCCTCGATCGCCACCCTGCCGTCCTTCACGTCCAGGCCGACGATGATGTGACTGGGGAACTCCATGCAGACATCGGCGACGAAGTGCGGCGCGGTGACCGCCTTGGTGCCGACGATGACAAAGGTGACGCCGGCGTCCAGGTACTGCTGAATGGTGTCCTCGTCCCGGATGCCGCCGCCGACCTGGATCGGCACCCCGGGGCATGCCTCGCAGATGCGGTGGACGATTTCCGCGTTCACCGGCCGGCCTTTCGTCGCGCCATTCAGATCAACGATATGCAGCCGCCTTGCGCCCGCCTGCACCCAGCGCCGGGCCATCGCGACCGGATCCTCGGAATAGACCCTGTCATCGTCCATCCGGCCCTGGCGAAGTCGGACGCACCTTCCGTCCTTGATATCGATCGCAGGGATGAGAAGCATTCGGTTTACCGCAGCGGGAGAACGGTGCAGAGACGACTTGCCGGGGTAGCGATGACGTGCGGAGCGTCGTGAGGCTTCGGGTTTTTAAATGGTAGCACAGGCCCTGCGCCGGTTGTAGATCGCGTTCTCACTATCGAAAAACCGGAGAATCCGCGGCCCGCCCGCGCGCGCCGATGCGCCCGGTCGGTCAATGCGCCTCGTCCCAGTTCGCGCCGACTCCCAGGTCGACCAGCAGCGGGACCGCGAGCGTCGCCGCTCCGCTCATGAGCTGTGGAACCCGCGCGCGCACGGCATCCACCGCGTCCTCGGCCACCTCCAGCACCAGCTCGTCATGCACCTGCATGACGAGCCGCGCCCGCAGGGCGCTGTCCTGCAGCCACGCGTCGACCGCGATCATCGCACGCTTGATGATATCGGCCGCCGAGCCCTGCATCGGAGCATTGATGGCGGTCCGTTCGGCATACTGGCGCCGCTGCATGTTGCGGGAGTTGATGTCCGGCAGGTATAGGCGCCGCCCGAAGAGGGTCTCCACATAGCCGCGCTCGCGCGCCTCGGATCGGATCCGGTTCATGTATGCGCGCACACCGGGATAGCGCGAGAAATACAGGTCCACGTACTGCTGCGCGGCGCTGCGCTCGATGCCGAGCTGGCGGGCCAGCCCAAAGGCCGACATGCCGTAGATGAGCCCGAAGTTGATGGCCTTGGCGGCGCGCCGCTGATGCTCGCCGACCTCCGCTGGTCTCAGTCCGAAGACTTCAGCTGCCGTGGCGCGATGGATGTCCTCGCCGCGTGCATATGCGCCGATGAGTCCTTCGTCTCCCGAAAGGTGCGCCATGATGCGCAGCTCGATCTGCGAGTAGTCCGCGGCCACGAGCCGGCAGCCCGGCGATGCCACGAAGGCGCGGCGTATGCGCCGGCCCTCCTCGGTGCGGACCGGTATGTTCTGCAGGTTCGGATCCGATGAGGAAAGGCGCCCGGTCGCCGCCACCGCCTGGTGGTAGCTCGTGTGCACACGGCCAGTGCGTGGGTCGACCTGCTGCGGCAGCGCATCGGTGTAGGTGGATTTCAGTTTGCTGAAGGCACGATGCTCCAGGATGAGCGCCGGCAGGCGATAGGTTGCGGCCAGTTCCTGCAGCACCGATTCCGAGGTCGACGGTTGTCCGGTAGGTGTCCTTTCGATGGGTGCAATGCCCATCCTGTCGAACAGGATCGCCTGGATCTGCTTCGGAGAGCCGAGATTGAAGGGCTGCCCCGCCTCCCTGTGCGCCTCCTGCTCCAGCGCGGCGATGCGTTCGCCGAGCGAGCGGCCCTGTGCCGCGAGCAAAGCGGTATCGATCAGCACGCCCGCCCGCTCCATCCGCGAGAGCACCGGCACCAGCGGGATCTCGATGCTCTCGTACAGACTGCGCAGGTGCGCATCGGAGGACAGCCGGGGCCAGAACCCCTGGTGCAGCTGCAGGCTCACGTCAGCGTCCTCGGCCGCGTATTCGCTGGCCGCCTCGAGCGGCACCCGGTTGAAGGTCAGCTGGTTCGCGCCCTTGCCGGCGACATCCTCGAAATGGATCGTTCGCCGCCCCAGGTACTTCAGCGCCAGGGAATCGAGATCGTGCCGCGTGGCGGTACTGTCGAGCACGTATGACTCCAGCATCGAGTCGTGGCGGATCCCACGCAGATCGAGGCCATGATTGGACAGAACGTGGCGATCGTATTTCAGGTTATGCCCGAGCTTCCCCCTGTCTGGGTCCTCGAGCAATGGCCGCAGCGCCTCGAGCACCGTATCCGGCGCGAGCTGCTCCGGCGCGCCGGCATAGTCGTGGGCGACCGGGACATAGGCGGCCTCGCCTGGCTGCACCGCGAACGACAGGCCCACCAGCCGGGCGCGCATGTAGTCGAGATCGGTGGTCTCGGTGTCGAACGCGAACAGCTCGGCGGCGCGCAGGCGTTCGAGCCATCGCTCCAGATCCTCGCGGGTGAGTATGCACTCGTATCTCTTCCCGGCTTCCTGATCCGTCCGCGGCGCCGCCACAACCGCCATGCCTCCGCCCGTGCGCTCGGCCGCGAGCAGCTCGTTCAGCCAGGTCTTGAACTCCAGCTCCCGGTACAGCGCCTTGAGCCCCTCGGTATCGGCTGCCGCGGGTCGCAGATCCCGCGGCCCGACCGTCAGCGGGACATCGAGCCTGAGCGTCACCAGCCGCCGCGACAGCGGCAGATGGTCGATGGCCGCGCGCAGGTTCTCGCCGACCTTCCCCTTGATCTCATCGGCCCGCGCGATGACCTCATCGAGGCTGCCAAACTCGCATATCCATCTCGCGGCCGTCTTCGGTCCGACCTTAGGCACCCCGGGCACGTTGTCGACGCTGTCGCCGATGAGCGTCAGGTAATCGACCATCTGCGCCGGCTCGACCCCGAACTTCGCCTTCACGCCGCCAGGGTCGAGCGTGGTGTCGTCCATGGTGTTCACGAGGGTGACCCGATCGCTGACCAGCTGGGCCATGTCCTTGTCGCCGGTGGCGACGTAGGTGCGTATGCCCATGTCCTCGGCCTGCCGCGCCAGCGTACCGATGACGTCGTCGGCCTCCACGCCCTCGACCATCAGCAGTGGCAGACCCATCGCCCGCACCAGCGCGTGCAGCGGTTCGATCTGCGCCGCCAGCTCCTCGGGCATGGGCGGGCGGTGCGCCTTGTAATCCGCAAAGAGCTCGTCGCGGAAGGTCGGACCGCGCGCGTCAAAAACCACGGCGGCAAAGGCGGGCTGATAGTCCTTCATCAACCGGCGCAGCATTGCCGCCACGCCATGTATCGCGCCGGTGGGTTCCCCGCGGGAGGTGGTCAATGCCGGCAGCGCATGAAAGGCGCGGTAAAGCCAGGAGGAGCCGTCGACCAACAGCAACACGGGATCCATGTTCATGCGGCGGTGTCGCGATCGGCCTCATTCATGGGGGCTACGATAGCATTCGGCGGTCCTTGCGGTGCGTTGGACAAAGCCGGGGAAGTAGTGGATGCTATCTGCAGGCTTGGGGCGGCACCGGCGGGGGTTCCCGCGGCACCTGTGCCCGCAGCACATCATTACCTGATACCCCCGCGATCACAGAGACTTATGATGTTCAGACATGAGGTCCTAGCCGCGTTCATCGCTGCGATCCTGGCCACCCCGGCCGCACTCTCGCGCGAGGAGAGCCTTGAGCCGATCCCGGAGGCGGCACCGCCGCCGCCGCCGCGCGTCCAGAGCGGGGAAAGCCTGGAGCCGGAGGTCACCATTCGCGCCGACAAGGAGGGCCAGGTCGAGGAATATCGCGTATCCGGACGCCTCTACATGGTCAAGGTCACTCCGAGTATCGGCAAGCCCTACTACCTCGTGGACTCGGACGGCGATGGCAAGCTCGAGTCGCGGATGAGCCAGCTCAATTCGAATTTCGTCGTGCCGAGCTGGGTAATTTTCAGCTGGGACTGAGGCCTGCCGCGACGGCCGGGGCAGGTCGACGCCCGGCCTGCGAGATCGACTCCGCCGCAACCGTTCACACCCGGGCGCCGTCGTGCCGCTGTCTGCACGCGGATGAGCGCTCACACTCTCCACCCGATTTCGCTTTGCAGCATCCGCCTGCGCCTGTGATTGGCGCACAGGAGTTCGCGGCATCTCTTTACAAGCCGCAGCGTTTGGATTAATTAGTTGCCCGCAATCTTCACTATCGTATTTCTGGGGATCAGTGTCCAGAAAGTTGCAGCGAAAGTGTGGGGGGCTGTGAATGAGCAAAAAATCCTTGCCCGTAGGAATGTCGGACGAGGCGGCGTGGAGGGACGGGGATGAGGACCCCGGGGAGGGCTACTCCGAGGCGCCCGCGACGAAATCCACGAAAACTCGCCCCGGCAAGCCGTCGCGACAGCGCATCGAGGAGTATTTCGAACGCAAGAGACTCGCGGAGGCACTGCAGGAAGATTTGGGTGAAGATTTTTTTCAGCGGTTGAGTTTGTAACCACAGATTCACACCGATGCGGGTCCGACCGGCATCGTATTGCGGTCGGTCGAGCTGGTCTCCGCGGCGGGGATCGCCCGCCTGGCGCCGGCGGCTTCTCGCTGATTCGGAGCGCGGCCTGTGGATCAGTTGATCCTGTCCAGGACCGCCGCAACCTCGCGTCCCGAGGCACAGGCGAGGATCGCGGACTGCATCTTTGCGAGTTCGCCGGCGTGACTGTCCCTGATGATGCGTTTGATCTCGAGCAGGGCCGCGGGATGCACGCTGAACTCCCTCAACCCCAGCGCCAGCAGCAGGCGCACGTAGCGCGGGTCTCCGGCCATCTCGCCGCACATCGCCACTGTCTTGCCGCTCTTCTCGCCGGCCTCGATGGTGTGCCGGATCAGACGCACGACGCCCGGGTGCAGTGGATCGTAGAGATAGTTGACCTCGTCGTTGACGCGGTCGATCGCCATCGTGTACTGGATGAGATCGTTGGTCCCTATGGAAAGGAAATCCGCGTGCTTGACGAACAGATCCGCGCAGACCGCCGCCGCCGGCACTTCGATCATGCCTCCGACCTGCATGCCCTCGTCGAACTTGATGCCCCGCATGCGGAACTCCGATCGCACCTCCTCGACCAGCATCTTGACCTGCTGCATCTCGTGAAGGCTGGACAGCATCGGAATCATGAGCCGAACCGGCCCGAACGCCGAGGCGCGCAGGATCGCCCTCAGCTGAGGCCGGAACAATGACGGATCCTTCAGGCACAGCCGGACGGCCCTGAGTCCGAGCGCCGGATTGGCGGCCACGGGCCGGTCCTGATAGCCCCCGTCGACGGTCTTGTCACCGCCGAGATCGAGCGTGCGGATCGTCACCGGTATGCCGTCGAGCGCGTGCAACACGTCGCAGTAGCGCTCGAACTGCTCGTCTTCATCGGGCAGATGCGGCCGGTTCATGTAAAGGAACTCGGTGCGATAAAGCCCGATTCCCCTTGCGCCGACCCGCCGCACGGCCTCGAAGTCCGCGGGCAGCTCGATGTTCGCCAGCAGACTTATCTCCACGCCGTCCATCGTCGTCGCCGGGGCCTCCTTCAGCTTGGCGAGCTCGGCGTAATAGCGGCTGTCGGCGGCCTGCTTGTCGCGATAGTAACTGAGGATGTTGTCGTCCGGCTCGACGATGACCACGCCGTTCGTGCCGTCCACGATGACGGTGTCGTCATCGCGGATATAGCGGCGCGCCTGATGCACACCCACGATCGCGGGGATACCGAGGCTGCGGGCAAGTATCGCCGTGTGCGAGGTCGGCCCGCCGTACTCGGTAATGAAGGCCGCGATGCCGTGATGCTGCATGAGCACGGTGTCGGCGGGGGTCAGATCGTCGGCCAGCACCACCAGGTCGCGAAGCCGGCTGTCGGGTATCTCGTGCTTGGCCGGGATCTGGTTGGCGAGGATGCGCTGTATGCGATTGACCACGTGGTCGACGTCGTCGCGCCGCGTGCGCAGGTACGGATCGTCCATCTCGTCGAATACGGCGACCAGCGCGTCGCGCTGCAGTTTCAGCGCCCACTCGGCGTTGCAGCGCAGCTCGGCGATAAGTCGAACCGGTTCCTGGGTGAGGGAGGAGTCCTCCAGCATCAGCAGGTGGGTGTCGATGAACGCGGCGATCTCCGCCGCCGTGGACTTCGGCACGTGCTCGCGTATCGCGCGGAGCTGGAGGCGGGCTGCCGTGATGGCGTTCTGCAGACGCAGGATCTCCGCATTCACCTTCTCCTTGGCGATGGCGTATTCCTGGACCTCGAGCTGGTCGCGTTCGAGTATATGCACCCGGCCGATGACGACGCCTCGCGAGACTCCGACACCGTGTATGGTGAAGGTCATTCAGCCTCTCCGAACCGGTCCTTCACCAGCTGCGCGAGGTCATCGACCGCCTGCCGGGCATCGGGACCCTCGCCGACGATATCGATGCTGGTGCCCTTGCCAGCCGCCAGCATCATGACGCCCATGATGCTCTTGCCGTTCACCTCCTTGGCTTCGCGGCTTATCTTGATCTCGGATTCATACCGTGAGGCCAGCTGCACGAACTTCGCGGCGGCGCGGGCATGCATGCCGAGCTTGTTGCAGATTGTCACCGATTGCCGGTACATACGCTTCAGGGTTCCTTCGCGGCCGCCGGCATCTCGAGCACGCCGTCCACTCCTCCACTCACTGCCTTGGCGGCCAGGGCGCCGAGCTCGAGTTGCGGATAGTTCAGCACGCGTATCAGCATCGGAAGATTGATGCCCGTCACCACCCGCGTGCGGCCGGAGTCCAGCAGTCGCGCCGCGATATTGCTGGGCGTGGACCCGAACAGGTCGGTCAGGACCAGGACGCCGTCTCCCGTGTCGAGCCTGGCGAGTGCCGTTCTTGCCTGCTGCAGCAGTGCCTCCGGATCACAATCGCGCGATGCGCTGATCATGCCGGTGGCGAGCGGCGAATCCGCAAGCGCGACGTGGGCCGAATGCAGCAACGCACGTCCGATGTCGTCGTGGGTGATGATCAATAGTCCGACACTCATAAGACCCTTCCGCCCGGCATTGCGTCAACCCGCCAGGGACGACTCGCGGCCGATGTCCCGGTGACTGACGAGCGCGTTCTTGCCGGTCTTCTTGAAATGGTCCGCGAGGCGCTCCGCGACGTATACCGATCGGTGCCGACCACCGGTGCAGCCTACGGCCACCGTGAGATAGACGCGGTTCTCCCTCTCGAAGCTCTGAACCCATTGCGCCAGAAAGTCCGCGATGTGCTGAATCATGGACTGCACCTGCGCGGATCGGCCGAGGAAGGCGATGACGCCCGGGTCGCGTCCGGTCTGATCCCTGAGCCCTCCCTCCCAGTGCGGATTCGGCAGACAGCGCAGGTCGAACACGAAATCAGACTCCGCGGGTACCCCATGCTTGAATCCGAAGGACAGGAACTGCAGCGCCAGGCTGTTGAGCGGCCGCCGCGCGATACGTTCGCGCACGAAATCCCGCAACTGATGAATGTGCATGTATGTGGTGTCCACGCGCAGATCCGCTCCCTCCGACAGCGGCTCGACGAGCCGCCGCTCGGTGGCGATGGCGCGCGCGAGGGAGACATTCTCATTGGACAGCGGATGGCGGCGGCGCGTCTCGCTGTAGCGCTTCAGCAGGACCTCGTCCTGCGCGTCGACGAACACCAGCTCGGTAGCGGTCCCGGTCTCCCGCAGGCGCTGCAACAGCACCGGGACCTGGGCCAAGCTCTCCGCGGGGCTGCGGGCATCGATGCCCATAGCGAGCTGCTGATAGAGCGGCGAGCTGTCGTTCTCGAGCTCCTTCTCGAACTGGCCGAGAAAGGCCACCGGCAGGTTGTCGATGCAGTAGAAGCCGAGGTCCTCGAGCGCATGCAGCACGACGGTCTTGCCGGACCCGGAGAGCCCGGTGACGATGACCAGACGCCTATCCAGTGGCGGCATCGGGCGGCTCCTGGGCGACGATGAGGTCGTTCTGACGCTGGATGAAGTCCTCGGAGGAGTTGTAACCGCTGGTGCGCAGGATGTGGTTGCGGGCCGCGCATTCCACGAGCACGGCAAGGTTGCGCCCAGGCGCCACCGGTATGGTGATCTCGGGCACGTCCATGTCGAGTATGCGCCTGTTGCGATAGCTGCCCGACAGCCTGTCGATGTCGACGAGCTGGTCGCGCTCCAGGCGCTCCAGGCGGATGATTAGGCGCAGGTACTTGCTGCGTTTCACCGCGCTGTCGCCGAAGAGCTGCCGGACGTTGACGATGCCGATGCCGCGTACCTCCAGAAAGTCCGCCAGCGAGGGCGGGCAGTTGCCGCTGATGATGTCCGGGGCGATGCGCGAGAACTCGGGCGCGTCGTCGGCGACCAGACGGTGGCCGCGGGTGATCAGCTCCAGCGCGAGCTCGCTCTTGCCCACGCCGGGCGGCCCGACCAGCAGCACGCCGAGGGCCGTCACTTCCATGAACACGCCGTGCAGCGTAACGACCTGAGCCAGCCGGTTGCCGAGGAAATAGTGCAGCGTGTCGACGACCTTGTCGCTGTTGCTCTCGGTGACGAACAGCGGCGTCTGCGTGTGCATGCAGATCTGCGTGATGTCCTCCGGACAGTAACGCCCCTCGGCGATGATGAGGCTCACCGGCGCGTGGCTGAAGAGCTGACGGATCGCGTCCTGCCGCGAGATCTCGCGCAGGCTGGCGAGGTACTGCAGCTCGGAAGTGCCCAGCACCTGCACCTGGTTGGGATGTATGAGGTTAAGGTGCCCCACCAGGGCCCGGCTCGGAGCGACCTGATTGATCGCCACCGGCGACTGCCCGGCGGCATCGATGTCATCGCCGGTCGGCCGCGCCCCCGGGGATCGCATTGCCTGGGCCACCACGGCCCGCGGCGCCCCCTGCTGCCCCACCAGCCACTTCAATTGGAGGCGATCGGCGTTCGCCTCGAAAAGTTCACTGATGGTGACCGAGGACACCGTCGCGCTCCGATCGCCCAGGTCAACCCTGCTCGCGCGGCCTGGTGGCGCGATGCGCGGTGATCTTCTCCTTGTGCTTCTTCACCTGCCGATCGATCTTGTCGAGCATCGAGTCCACGGCCGCGTACATATCCTCGTCCACGGCATCCGCGAAAACGGTCGCGCGGCCTGCCTGCACCGTCGCCTCGGCCTTGTGTCGCTGTTTCTCCACGCTCAGAACCACGTGGATGCCTATCAGATTGTCGAAATGGCGTTCGACTCGCTCGAACTTGGCCTCCACATACTGACGCAGGGCGGGGGTAATCTCGACATGGTTTCCGGTCAGTTCGATTTGCATGCGTGGCTCCTGAAAATCCGGGGGTGAATAGAATCGACAAGCATCATGTCAGTCGTTTGCGTTCGTGCGAAGGCGGGATGTTCATCGCCTCGCGGTACTTCGCCACCGTACGCCGGGCGACATTGATGCCCTGATCGGAGAGTATCTGTGCGATGGTGCTGTCGCTCAGGGGCTTCATCGCGTTCTCCGCATCGATGAGCTTGCGTATCACCGCGCGTATGGCGGTCGAGGAGGCCTCACCGCCGGCGGCCGTGCTGACGTGGCTGGAGAAGAAATATTTCAGTTCGTAGATCCCGCGCGGCGTGTGCATGTACTTGCGGGTCGTGACACGCGAGATCGTCGATTCGTGCATGCCCAGCGCCTCGGCGATGTCGTGCAGGACCAGTGGCTTCATGGCCTCTTCGCCGTGCTCGAGAAAGGCACGCTGCCGCTCGACAATGGCGGTGGCCACCTTCAGCAGGGTCTCGCCCCGGCTCTGCAGGCTCTTGATGAACCAGCGGGCTTCCTGCAGGTGTGCACGCAGCGAGCTGTTGTCCGGACTGTTGTCCGCCCGCCTGATCATGCCGGCATAGCGGCGGTTGATGCGCAAGGACGGGACCGCCTCGGGATTGAGCTCCACGTGCCATTTGCCGACCTTGCGGCGCACGAACACGTCCGGCACGACGTACTCGGTCTCCTCCGCCGCAAACTGGGATCCCGGCCGCGGGTTCAGCGACTGGATCAGGTTGATCACCTTCTGCAGATCCTCGCGGGCGAGCTTCATCTTGCGCAGCAACTGGGTGTAATCGCGGGACGCGAGCAGCTGCAGGTGGTCTTCGACCAGGCGCCGGGCGTCGGCCAGGCAGGGCGTGGCCGCGGGCAGTTGCGCCAGTTGCAGCAGCAGACACTCGCGCAGGTCACGCGCGCAGACCCCCGGCGGGTCGAACTGCTGGATGCGCTTGATGACCGCCACGATCTCCTCGGGCTCGACACCGTCCCCGGCCGCCTCCTGCAGCTCCTCCATGCCCGCCTCGAGATAACCGTCGGCGCTGACGGCGTCGATGACCGCCAGAGCGATCGCCTCGTCGGTTTCGCTCAGGGGCGTGAGATTGAGCTGCCAGCGCAGGTGATCGACCAGCGACTCCGTCGCGCTGCGCTGGCTCTCGAATTCCATGTCCTCGCTCGCCGAGGCCCCTCCGGAGGGCAGCGTGGGACCGCCGTCGTAGATGTCCTCCCAGGCGGTGTCCACGGGCAGCTCGGCGGGGATGTCGGTGGCGCGCGGGGCGTCGTCGGACTCGTGGTGCTCCGGCGCTTCGAAGCCCTGCTCGGCGTCCTGCCCTGCCGCGGCGCTGGACGCGGCGCTGCCACTGTCGCCGGCCGCCTCGCCGTCGCGCAGAAAGCGGTCGACCTCCTCAGCGGCCTCGGAACCCTCCTCGGAGAGTTCCAGCATCATGTTGGATTCCAGCGCCTGCTGTATCTCCAGGTTCAGTTCGACCGTCGACAGTTGCAGCAGCCGGATCGCCTGCTGCAGCTGCGGCGTCATCGTCAGGTGTTGTCCGAGCCGGAGCTGGATGGATTGTTTCATCGGGTAGACATCTGCTCACGCAGGGCGGAAACCGGGCGGCTCGCCGCCGCCTTCTTTGTGTAGTTTAACCCAAAATCGCAAAACGGCACGCTGCGTGCATGCCTCGACATGACCCGCCTCACGTTCCCGTCGCGGAGCCCCGCTCAGAGCTTGAATTCCGCCCCGAGATAGACATCCCGGACGTGGTCGTCCGCGAGTATGGTGTCCGGGTCTCCCTCGGCGATTATCCGCCCTTCGCTGACGATGTAGGCGCGATTGCAGATGCCGAGAGTCTCGCGCACGTTATGGTCGGTGACCAGGACCCCGATGCCGATGTTGCAGAGATGCTGGATGATCTTCTGGATGTCGATGACCGAGATCGGGTCGACGCCGGCGAAGGGCTCATCGAGCAGGATGAAGCGCGGCTCGGTCGCCAGCGCCCGCGCGATCTCCAGGCGGCGGCGCTCCCCGCCGGAGAGGCTGACACCCATGCTGCCGCGCAGGTGGTCGAGATGGAACTCGCGCAGCAGATTGTCCAGCCGCCGTGCCTGCTGCTTGGCATTCAGGTGGGGCAGCACCTCGAGCACGGCGCGAACGTTGTCCTCCACGGACAGCTTGCGGAAGACCGACGCCTCCTGCGGCAGGTATCCCAGGCCCATGCGCGCCCGCTCGTCCATGGGACGGTGCGTGATGTCGTTGCCATCGGCCAGGATCTGGCCGTTGTCGCACGGAATGAGGCCCACGATCATGTGGAAGCTCGTGGTCTTTCCCGCACCGTTGGGGCCGAGCAGGCCGATCACCTCGCCGCTCTTCACGGTCAGGCTGACGTCCTTGACCACCTCGCGTTGCTTGTAGCGCTTGGACAGGTTATGGGCGGTGAGCTCGCTCATCGGCACGACGCGGCGGGCAGGCCGCGAGACGGTGCCGCATCGCGGCGACCGATCGACTGCGGGAGACGATTAGCCATGACGGACGATACTCAGGGCGTGGCCTTCTCTTCCTTCGGCGGGATGATCATGCGCACGCGGCCGCCGGCGGGCTTCTCGCCGCCTTTGGCGCCCTCGGTCGCCGTCTTGGGGCGGCCCTGGCCGGTGAGGATGCTGTTCTTGGTGTCGTAGACGATGAGCGGCCCGCTGAACGAGGACTTGCCCTGCACGAGCTTCGCGTCGTCGATGAGATGCAGGCGCTCGTCCTGGGCGCGGTACTCCATGCGCAACGCCTCGCCCTCGAAGTCCTCGCCCTCGCCGTCCGGCCGCTGCTTGAAATGCGCCGGCTTGCCCACGAGGACGGCGTCCTCGAGCTCGTCGTTCTCGTCGTAATGGACGGTGAGCACGTCGCCCCACATGCGTATGCTGCCCTGCGTGACGATGACGTTGCCCTTGTAGATGGTCTGGCGCTCATTCTTGCGCAGCTCGGCGTAGTCCGCCTCGATCTCGATGGGTTGATCCTTGTCGGTGGCGAGCGCCATGCCGGCGCCACTCGCGCCGCATGCGGCTGCGAACAACAGGGCTTCAAGAATTCTCTTTCGCGGATTCATGCCGGCCCTTCACGCGGCTCAACAGCTCGAGACGGTTTTCCTTGAAAATGGCGCGCATTCCGACGGCGTTGTACAACGCCCCGGGGCTGTGTATGCGGGCGGCCTTGTCTGTCTCCGCGTAGCGATCCTTCGGCACCACGCGCAGATCACGGGTGAGCACGTCCAGTTCGCGCACGCCGTTTTCGTCGTCGCGCCATATGTGCACTTCGCCGGTCAACAGCACGACATCGTTGTTCGCGCTGATCCAGCCCTTCTCCGCGCGCACGTGCCATGGCAGAGGCCCCTCATTGTAGACTTCGAGCACCGGCTTGACCAACTCGGTGCTGTCGTCGTCCGGGTAATGCAGCATCATGTCCGCCGTGAGGCGGTGATGCAGCTTCCCGTCCTCGTTCATACGCGACTGGGTGAAATTCTCCATGTAGTAATCCGGCTCATGCGCCCGCAAGGCGCGCGTGGCGCGATCCCCGCTGCCAATTTCGCTCAGCCACCACGCCGTGGCTGCCGCGAGCACGACGGCAACCAGCAGGAGAGCTCGATGATTCAGCACGCGAGCGGCTACTCGACGCGATAGCGCGCATGCTGCGCCGCGAGCAGTCCCTGCGCATCGAGGATGAGATCGCTGACCTCGCGCGCCGCACCCCGGCCGCCCGCCAGCTCGGTCGTCCAATGCGCGTGGCGCCTTATCTCGGGGTGCGCGTCGGCAACGGCGACCGCAAGTCCGGATTTCACCATCGCCGAAAGATCGGGCAGGTCGTCACCGACGAAGGCCGCCTGCTCGTGAGTGAGATCGAGCTCGCGAAGCAGCTCCTCGAATACCGGCAGTTTCGCCTTCGTCCCCTGGAAGACGGACCGTATCCCCAGCGTGGCCATGCGCTCGGCGACAATCGGCGAGGATCGCCCCGTGATGACCGCTACATGCAGACCCGCCTCCCGCAACATCACCAGTCCCTGTCCGTCGCGAGAGTGAAAGACCTTGTACTCCTCGCCGCGCTCGCCGAGGATGAGGCGGCCGTCCGTCAGCGTCCCATCGACGTCGAAGCAGACCAGGCGCACCTTGGCGGCGCGCGCGCGTATCTCCTCCATCATCTTCCCGCTACCGTCAGACCACGCCCGCGCGCAGCAGGTCCTGCATGTGCAGCAGACCCTGCAATTCCCTTGATTCGTCGACCACCAGCAGTGCGCTGATCTTGTATTTCTGCATCAGCGCCAGCGCCTCGGCGGCAAGCATCTCGGCGCCTATCGACTTGAACTGCCTGGTCATCACCTCGCGCATGCGCGCGCCATGAACGTCGATCGAGCGATCCAGCGCGCGGCGCAGGTCACCGTCGGTGAAAACCCCCGCAATCTTGCCGCCGGCATCGATGACGGAAGTCATGCCGAAACCCTTGCGCGTCATCTCCACCAGTGCGTCGCGCAACAGCGTGTCTTCTCCCACCCGAGGCAGTTCGTCACCCGTGTGAATGAGGTCGCCGACCTTCAGCAGCAGGCGCCTGCCCAGAGTTCCCCCGGGATGCGCGAACGCGAAATCGTCCGCGGTGAATCCGCGCGCGTCGAGCAGCGCGATCGCCAGCGCGTCCCCCATCGCAAGCGCCGCCGTCGTGCTGGAGGTCGGCGCGAGGCGCAGCGGACACGCCTCCTGTTCGACGCTCACGTCGATGACCACCGTGGCCGCCTTGCCGATCGCCGAGTCGGGCCTGCCGGTCAGCGCGATGAGGGGAGCGCCCAGGCGCTTGATGAGCGGCAACAGGATGACCAGCTCGTTGGTCTCGCCGGAGTTCGACAGCGCGAGTACGACGTCCCTGGAGGTGATCATCCCCATGTCGCCATGGCTCGCCTCGCCGGGATGCACGAAAAACGCCGGCGTGCCGGTGCTCGCCAGCGTAGCCGCGATCTTGCCGCCGATATGCCCCGAC
Source organism: Gammaproteobacteria bacterium (assembly GCA_022071965.1). Lineage (GTDB taxonomy): Bacteria > Pseudomonadota > Gammaproteobacteria > JAJPIJ01 > JAJPIJ01 > JAJVHZ01. The sequence goes on along the minus strand of JAJVIQ010000013.1, from coordinate 34,544 downwards.
TTGCCCATGCCGAGCACCACGATGCGCCCCTCGCAGGCGAGCATGTGACGTGCCGCGGCGACGAAATTCCCGTCCACCCGGCTCGCCAGCGCGGTGACGGCCGCCGCCTCGGTCTCGATGACGGCGCGACCGAGGGCGACCAGGCCGGCATCGGTACCCGGATCGGGAGTTAGCCGGGCGTGGTCAGGCGAGGACATGTGCGCGGAGCATCAGGGACATGGTCCGCTATTTGACCTTAACCACGGCCAACGGTGCAACGCGATTCGGACTGGTGCCGGCATTCTGGTAGCATTTGCAGCGTTGTCACGCCGTCCGAGGAACGCAACGTGCCGCAACTCGATAACGTAAGCCTGTTGAAGAAGTCGAACATCTACTTCGACGGCAAGTGCGTGAGCCATACCGTGCTGGCCCCGGACGGGACGCGCAAGACCGTCGGCGTCATCTTTCCGAGCAGCCTCACCTTCAATACCGGTGCGCCGGAGATCATGGAGCTGGTGGCCGGGCGGTGCCGGATCCGGCGCGCCGGCGAGTCGGGATGGACAACCTACGAGGGGGGCCAGTCCTTCAGCGTCCCCGGCAACAGCAGCTTCGATATCGAGACCCTGGAAACCCTCGATTACGTTTGCCACTTCGGCTGAATCGGCCGGCGGCCGCAGGGCGGCATGAAGCCCGGGGCTCTTGTGCACTGCGACAAGCCCGCGATAATGGCCCTGACGCCGCGCGGCCGCACACCGACCGGCCGGGTACCGACTACACGCAACCTGCAACCGAAGGAAGCCATGTGATCAACAACGTAGGACCAGGCAGCAAGGCCCCGGACGAGGTCAACGTCATCGTCGAGATCCCCATGCGCGGGGAGCCGGTGAAGTACGAGGTCGACAAGGAGACCGGCGCGATCTTCGTCGACCGTTTCCTCGAAGTCTCCATGGTGTATCCCTGCAATTATGGCTACGTGCCGCACACCCTGGCCGGCGACGGCGACCCGGTTGACGTCCTCGTGCCGACCCCGGTGCCGCTGATCGCGGGGTCGGCCGTGGTATGCCGGCCCGTCGGCATGCTCGAGATGGAGGATGAATCCGGCATCGATGCCAAGATACTCGCCGTCCCCATCGACAAGGTCTATCGGAAGTACGCGCACATCAGCAGGCCGACCGACCTCTCGCCCGGCCTCATCGAGCGGATCACGCACTTTTTCCAGCACTACAAGGACCTCGAGAAGGGCAAGTGGGTCAAGGTCAGGGGCTGGAGATCGGCCGCCGCCGCACGCAAGGAGATCAAGGATTCCCTGAAGCGCTACGACACCGCCTCGCCCCGCCCGCGCTTCTGACAGCGGCTCCGGGCGGTACGGGTCCGAACCTGGCGGGCGTCTCGGGAACGTGCCCGCCGGCTGCGCGCCTCGCTGGGTCAGGTGTTCTCAGATCGGCACCGCCGCGGCGCGCAGCAGCGCCGCGGTCTCGCAGAGCGGTAATCCCATCACGCCCGAGTAGCTGCCCTCGAGGCGCTCGATGAAGGCGGCGGCACGGCCCTGTATGGCATAGCCACCGGCCTTCCCGAGCGGCTCTCCGGTGTCGCAATATACGCGGATCTCCTCCGCCGAGAGGGCCCGGAACACCACGCGGCTCATGTTCACGACCGACCGTTCCTCGCCACGCAGGTCGATGAGGGCCACACCCGAGAACACCCAGTGACTGCGGCCGGAAAGCCGCTTCAGCATGGCGGCCGCCTCGTGGAGCTGCTCGGCCTTGCCGAGGATCGCGTCGTCGAGCACGACGGCCGTGTCGGCCGCCAGCACCGGCAGAGGCCGTGATGTCGCCGCCTGGGCCCACCCGCGCCGCGCCTTCTCCAGGGCCAGTCGCATGACGTGCACGCGGGGCGGCTCCTCGCCGTCCCAGCTCTCGTCGACCTCGACGTCCAGCAGGGCGGGGTCCACGCCGATCTGCGCGAGCAGTTCACGGCGGCGCGGAGACCGCGAGGCGAGGTAGATGCAGGGGGCACGCCCGCTCATCGCAACCCTCAGGCGCGGTGGTACGGATGACGGTTGAGGAGGCTCCAGGCCCGGTACAGCTGCTCGGCGAGGACGACCGGCACGAGTGCATGCGGCAGGGTCAGTCTCGACAGCGACCAGACGTGGTCGGCGTCTTCGATGATCGAAGGGTCCAGGCCATCCGCGCCGCCGACGAGCATGGCCAGATCACGGCCTTCCTGCATCCAGCGCTCGAGCCGGGTCACCAGCTCTGCCGTGCTCCACTGGCGGCCGTGCTCGTCCAGGGCAATCAGGCTCGCGCCCTCCGGAACGGCGGCGCGCAGGCGTTCGGCCTCCCTGCGCCGGGCCGCCTCCGCGCTCTGGCTGCCGTCGCGCGCGAACGGCGCGATCTCGCTGAGAGTGAGCGACAGCTGCGGGGGCAGCCGCCTGGCGTACTCGCGGAACCCCTCCCGTATCCAATCCGGCGGTCTTTTCGCCACCGCGGCGAGCACTACGCGCACGGGCCGGGGAGACGAACCCGTGCGATCACACGGCCGTGGACTGGCGCGCGAACTCCGGGTCGCCCCAGAGCTTCTCGAGCTGATAGAAGGCGCGGGTAAGCGGATGCATGCAGTGCACCACCACGTCGCCCAGGTCGACCAGCACCCACTCGCCCCCCTCGTATCCCTCGGTGCCGAGCGGCTTGATCCCGCGCCTCTGCGCCTCTTCGATCGCCCGGTCGGCGATGGCGCGCACCTGCCGGTTGGAACGGCCGCTGCCGATGATCATGTAATCGCACATGGAGGTGAGTTCGCGCACGTCCAGCACCTGTATGTTGTCGGCCTTCAGGTCCTCCAGCGCGGTGACCATGGCGTCAGCGATCTCTTTAGGCGTCGATGTCATGCCGGTTTCGAATACAGATGATGGCGGTGGATGAAATCGCATACGGCATCCGGCAGGAGATAACGCACGCTCAGGCCGTGACGCAATCGCTCGCGGATCTGCGTGGAGGAGATCTCTAGCTGCTGGATGGTCTGCCGGCAGACGCTGCCGCACGGTTGCCTGCGCAGCATGTCAGGATCGGCGGTGTCCGCGCCTGCGAACTCCGCCGGCAGGTCGGCGGGGTCGATGACGCCGGCGCCGGGGCGCGCGGCGATCACGATGTGCGACAGCGTCAGTAATCGCTGCCACTGGTGCCAGGTTCCTATGCGGCGGTAGGCATCCATGCCGAGGATGAGGCATAGCGGTTGATGGGGCAGCTCCTCGCGCAACGACTGCAACGTTTCCACCGTATACGAAATCCCGCCACGCCGCAATTCGCGATCATCGGGCACCAGCCGCGGTTCGCCGGCGACCGCCGCGCGCAGCATCGCCAGCCGCTGCTCACCCGTGGCGAGCGGCAGCTTGGTCGCGTTGGGCAGGTTGAGCGGAACCAGCCGCACGTGATCGAGGTCGAGCCCCTCCATCACCTCGATCGCCAGCCGCAGATGGCCGTGGTGGACGGGGTCGAAGGAACCGCCGAGCAGTCCGACCGGCTTCAAACCCGGATGTGGCCGTCGCCCAGGACGATCCACTTCCTGGTGGTCAGCCCTTCCAGACCGACGGGGCCGCGGGCGTGGAACTTGTCGGTGCTGATGCCTATCTCCGCGCCGAGGCCGTACTCGAAGCCGTCGGCGAACCGCGTCGAGGCGTTGACCATCACCGAGCTGGAGTCGACCTCGGCGAGGAAGCGGCGGGCGCGCACGATGTCGCCGGTGACGATGCTGTCGGTGTGCGCCGATCCGTAGCGCCGGATATGGTCCATGGCCTCGTCGATGCCGCCGACCACGCGCACCGACAGGATCGGCGCGAGATACTCGGTATGCCAGTCCTCCTCGGTCGCCGGGCGCGCGGTCGCCACCAGCTCGCAGGTCTTCTCGCAGCCGCGGATCTCGACGCCTTCCCGCTCGTAGAGCGGAATGAGCGCGGAGAAGACGAGCTTCGCCACACGCTCATGCACCAGCAGGGTCTCCATGGTGTTGCAGGTGCCGTAGCGCTGGCACTTGGCGTTGAACGCGACCTTCACGGCCATCTCCAGATCGGCACGATCATCGATGTAGACGTGGCAGATGCCGTCGAGATGCTTCAGCACCGGGATACGCGCCTCGCGCGAGATGCGCTCGATGAGACCCTTGCCGCCGCGCGGAACGATGAGATCGACGTACTCGTTCATCGTCACCAGTTCCCCGACCGCGGCGCGATCGGTGGTCTGCACGACCTGCACCGCGGCCGGCGGCAGGCCGGCCGCATCGAGGCCCTCGTGTATGCAGCGCGCGATCGCGTTGTTGGAACGGATGGCCTCGGAGCCGCCGCGCAGGATGACGGCGTTGCCGGCCTTCAGGCACAGCGCCGCGGCCTCCTGGGTGACGTTCGGCCGGGACTCGTAGATGATGCCGACGACGCCCAGCGGCACGCGCATCGTGCCCACCTGGATGCCGGAGGGGCGAAAGCGCAGATCGCTGATCTCCCCGACCGGATCCGGCAACTGCGCCACCTGCCGCAGCCCCTCCGCCATCGCCTGCACGCGCCTGGCGTTGAGCTCGAGCCGATCCTTCAGGGCCGGGTCGAGTCCGTCACCGGCCTCCATGTCGGCGGCATTGGCGCCCAGGATGGCGTCCTGCGCGGCGAGGATCCGCTCCGCTATCGCGAGCAGCGCCCGGTTCTTGGTACCGGTGTCGGCGCGTGCCATGGCCAGCGCGGCGCCACGCGCGTTGCGGCCGAGTTCCTGCATGTAGTGCTTGATGTTCAACGTATCCATGCCGATCCTCCCACGGGCCTGCCGGCTGCGGCCAGGCACAGCGAGACCAGTTCGCCCCAGGCATCCCCCGGTGCGGCGCCCTTGACGATGCGGTCCACGCGGGCGGCCCGGCGCAACAGGTGCCGCAGCGGCTTCAGTCCCAATCGCTGGCCTGCCGCCCGCAAAGTGCCCTCGCGATCGCCGAACATGCGGTAACCCGGGATGCCCTGCTCGGGCCGCATGCCGGCGCACAGCAGACCCGCAGCACGCAACTCGCGTGTCAGGGCCCAGCATATCAAAACCGGTTCGGCACCTTCATCCCTGAGGCCCTTCAGGATCCGCACGCAACGCGCCGCCTCGCCGCTCAGCGCCGTGTCGGCGAGCGAGAACAGATCGAAGCGCGCGCTGTCCCCGACCGCGGCGAGCACGGTGTCCGCGTCGACGGGCCCGGAGCCCGAGATCAGTGCGAGCTTCTCGATATCCTGCACGGCGGCAAGCAGGTTGCCCTCGACCCGGTCGGCGAGCAGCCGGACCGCCTCGGGCGTCGCCGCAAGTCCACGAGCCTGAAGCCGCTTCGCGACCCAGCGCGGCATCTCCTCGGGCTTGACCGGCCACACCTGCACCACCTCGCCGGCGCGATCGACGGCCTTGTACCACTCCGCGGCCTGGCCGCGGACGTCGAACTTCGGCGCCGAGATCAGCAACAGCGTGTCAGTGGCCGGTTTCGCGCAATAGCTCCGGAGCGCCTCGGCACCTTCCGCTCCCACCTTTGCCTCCTGCAGACGGATCTCGATGATGCGCCTGCTTCCGAACAGCGACAGGCTGTCGGCCTCGAAACGCAGCGCTGCCCAGCCGACGCCGGTGCTGGAGTCAAGAACCATCCGATCCTCGAAGCCCTGTGCACGTGCGGCAGCGCGCACGGCGTCGGCACACTCCATGCGCTGCAGGGGTTCCTCCCCGGTGATCAGGTAGACCGGCGCGAGCCCGCCCTTCAGGCCGGCGAGCAGTTGATCCGGATTGCGGCGGATCATTTCGCGGAAGTTGCCACGGCGTGCAGGGCCTGCAGGCGGCGCACGATGGCGGCGGCGAGATCGCGGCGCATCTCCCTGTAGAGCGTGCCCTCCTGCTCGTACTTGCCGAGCGCGGCAGTCTCATCGAAAGTGTAATCACGCTGCAAGGTGATGTCGTCATCCTCCAGCAGGACCCTGCCGTCGGCGCTGACCACGAGGATGCTCGTGTCCACGATCAGTTCGTACTCGCGCACCTTGCCGGTGTCCGGATCGACCGACAGGACCTGGCGCTCCTGCGCGTCGCGGGTGAAGGTGATGATGGTATCGGCCTGGCCGGCCTGCGACGCGAACTCCACGCCAATCAGGGAGAGCAGTCTGCGCACCTCGGCGCCGGTGGCGCTCCCGCCCTTCATGTAGACGCGTCCGAGCTGCCAGTCCCGGCCGGTCGATCCGCGCATATGGTAGCCGCAGCCGTTCAGGCCAAATATCACCAATGCCGCCATCAGCACATACTTCATTCGTGCCCCCCGTCAACCGACTACAATGTTGACCAGACGTCCGGGTACCACTACAACGTTCCTGACGGGCTTGCCAGCGACATACTTTACTGCGATCTCGGTGCGCAGTGCGGCCGTGGCGGTGGCCTCCCTGTCCGCTCCCGCGGGTACACGCACACTACCGCGCAGCTTCCCGTTGATCTGCAGTACGAGCTCGATCTCGTCAAGCACGAGGGCGGAGTCCTCCGGCTCGGGCCAGTCGGCGGCGAGCATGTCGCTGCCGAAACCGAGTTCGCGCCAGAGGTGATCGGTGACATGCGGGCAGATGGGCGACAACAGCCTGAGTAACAGGCTCGTCCCTTCGGTCAGTATCTGGTCGCGCACCTTGGCTGATGGCGCGTATCCCTTGCCCGCTTCGGCGGCGCCAGGCACATCCTCGAGCGAATTCAATATCTTCATGCATGCGGACGCGACGGTATTGAATTGCAGGCGCTCCAGGTCGAAGGCCGCCTGTTTCAGGTGCAAATGAATCGCCCTGCGCGCAGCCTTCTGCTCGGGTGCAACCTTACTCCAGTCAATTTTGGCGGACCGGCCATTGCTCTGCTCCTTCAGTTCCTGGCGAATGTTCGCCTGGCATTTGAACGCAAATGTCCAGAGTCGGCGCAGGAAGCGGTAGGCCCCCTCCACGCCGGAATCGCTCCATTCCAGGGTCTGCTCGGGCGGCGAGGCGAACATCATGAAGAAGCGCGCGGTGTCCGCGCCGTAGTGTTCGATGAGTGCCTGCGGATCGACGCCGTTGCGCTTGGACTTGGACATCGTGCCGACGCCCTCGTAGACCACCGGCGCACCGTCCGTCGACGACTTCGCGCCGCAGATGCGGCCGCCATCGTCGTGCTGGATCTCGACCTCCTCCGGTGCGTAGTACTGGATCCCGCCCTTTTCCGTGCGGCGGGAGAAGACGTGGTTGAGCACCATGCCCTGCGTCAGCAGCCGCTCGAAGGGCTCGTCATACTTCACGAGGCCCAGATCGCGCATCACCTTGCTCCAGAAGCGCGAGTACAGCAGGTGCAGAATGGCGTGCTCGATGCCGCCGATGTACTGGTCCACCGGCATCCAGTACCCGGTCGCGGCGTCCACCATCGCCGTCTCGTTGTGCGGGCAGGCATAGCGGGCGTAGTACCACGAGGAATCGACGAAGGTGTCCATCGTATCGGTCTCGCGGCGCGCCGGACCGCCGCACCGCGGACAGACGCAGGCGAGGAAATCCGCGCGCCTGTCGAGCGGGTTGCCCGAGCCGTCGGGGATGCAGTCCTCCGGCAGCACCACCGGCAGTTGCTCGTCCGGCACCGGCACGTCCCCGCAGGCACGGCAGTGGATGATGGGTATGGGGCAACCCCAGTAGCGCTGGCGGGATACACCCCAGTCCCGCAGCCGCCATTGCACCTTCTTCCCGCCAAGACCGCGTGCCGCCAGATCCGCGGCGATGGCATCGACGGCGGCCTCATAGGGGAGTCCGTCGTAGCGCCCCGAGTTGACGCAGCGCCCGCGGGCCTTGTCGGCGTACCATTCCTGCCAGCGCTCGGTGGTGAATGACTCGCCTTCCACCGCGACCACCTGTCTGATCGGCAGTCCATATTTCAGGGCGAAGCCGAAATCCCGCTCGTCGTGAGCGGGGACGGCCATGACGGCGCCCTCCCCGTAGCCCATGAGCACGTAATTGCCCACCCAGATCTCCACCTTCTCGCCGGTCAGCGGATGAGAGACGTGCAGGCCCGTCGGCATGCCCTCCTTCTCCATGGCCGCGAGGTCGGCCTCCATGACCGATCCGTGCCGGCACCGCTCGATGAATTCGGCGAGCGCCGGGTTGCCCTTCGCCGCGTGGGCGGCCAGCGGATGCTCCGCCGCGACCGCGCAGAAGGTCACGCCCATGATCGTGTCGGCGCGCGTGGTGAAGACCCACAGCCGGCCGTCGCCCACCAACGCGCCGGTCTCGTCGCGAATGTCGTGCGGGAACGCGAACCGCACGCCATGGGACCTGCCGATCCAATTGGCCTGCATGGTCTTCACGCGCTCCGGCCAGCCGGGCAGCTTGTCGAGATCCGCGAGCAGCTCCTCGGCGTAGCGGGTGATCCCGAGGTAATACCCGGGTATCTCGCGCTTCTCGACGACCGCGCCGGTGCGCCAGCCGCGGCCGTCGATCACCTGCTCGTTGGCCAGCACCGTCTGGTCTACCGGATCCCAGTTCACGACCTGGGTCTTCTTGTAGGCGATCCCCTTCTCGAGCATCCGCAGGAACAGCCACTGGTTCCACTTGTAGTACTTCGGATCGCAGGTGGCGATCTCGCGGCTCCAGTCGATGGCGAATCCCAGCGACTTGAGCTGCGTGCGCATGTAGGCGATGTTCTCGTAGGTCCACTTCGCCGGCGGCACGTTGTGCTGGATGGCGGCATTCTCCGCCGGCAGCCCGAACGCGTCCCAGCCCATCGGCTGCAGGACATTCCTGCCGCGCATGCGGTGATAGCGCGTAACAACGTCCCCGATCGTGTAGTTGCGCACGTGCCCCATGTGCAGCTTGCCCGAAGGATAGGGAAACATCGACAGGCAGTAGAACTTCTCCCGCCCCGATTCGCCGCCCAGGTCCTCGGTGGCGCGAAAGGTCTGATCCCGTTCCCAGCGGGCCTGAACCTCGGCCTCGATGGCGGCGGGGTGATAGCGTTCTTCCATGGCAGGGCGATGGGTTCTTCGTGCGACGGGCGGTTGGCGCGGGACGGGCGCCGGACAGGCGGGCAAGAATAGCGCAGCCGCCGAGGCGGTCACAACTTCGGCGCGCGCGCGCCGGTCCGCCGGACGCCCGCCGGCAGGAGGCGCAGCGAGACCTGGCATCGTGCGCCCCGGCCAAGCCGCTGACGCGCCGGGGCCCGGCCGGCAGGTGAGTGCCGCCCCCGTGCATGGGACCGGGCCGTCACCCGTCATGGGCGGCCCCCGCGCCCGGGGACCACGAAAAAGGGCGAGACAACGGGTGTCGCTGCCTCGCCCTGCCGTGGACTGCGTAAGCTTAAGGACGGCTACGGCTTCGCCGTGGCGGAGACCGTGAGCTTGTCCTTGTTGGCGGCCAGCGTCTTCTCGCCGATCCCGTCCACCATCGCCAGTTCCTCAACCGACTGGAACGGGCCGTGCTGCTCGCGGTAGGCGACTATCGCCTGTGCCTTGGCCTCGCCCACGCCGTTCAGTTCCTTGGCGAGGGTGGCCGCATCCGCGGTGTTGATATCGACGGGTTCGCCGAAGGCCAGAGGACTGACGGCGAGAAGTGCAGCGAGAGAGAGGTTCCTGAATGTAGCCATTTGCGAATCTCCTTTTCATGACTGTTGAACAGCGTCCATTGCGTTGCGCGTGCAGCGGCCGTCTGCCCGCGTAGCTCCTGCCGATGACGCGGCGCGATCCGCGCGCCGTTCATCGCGGCGTCAATCTAGCACCGCAACGGCGCCCGCAAACCGGCGCGTTCGAATTCTGTGAATCAGTTCGAAGGGGATAGCCCGAAAAAGTGCCGGGAGGGCGATCTTGCCCTCCCGGCCGCGGCAGTGCGGATTACCAGTAGACCATGGCGCGGAGGTTGACCGAGCTGGGTTCGTCTCCGTCGAACCCGCTGCCGGGTCGGTCGAGGTCGAGCACCGTCACGTAGTCGGCCATGAAGCGGATGGTATTGGTCGGGTACCAGTTCAGGGCCACGCGGAAATCCTCCTCGCGGCCGCCTTTCACGCCGCCATCCTCGAAGTCGTTGAGATCCATGACGTCGTAGCGCGCCGCCAGCTGCCAGGCGCCGATGCCGCCCCGGCCCACGATGCCCTTGGGCTTCATGCCGCTGAAATGGCCCTCGTCCGTCTCGAAGCGCATCGACTCGCCGGTGAGGAAGTAGCTGGCCTCCACGTAATACCCGTCGAGTGTCACGTCGTCGCCGCCGAAGGCGGCGCCATTGGGGGAGACGTTCCAGTTGGTGTACTCGGCCTGGAGGTGCGCCGGTCCCCAGACCGCCACGGCCTCGGCGTTGAAGGCGAGGATGTCTTCCACGTTGCCGGTACCGAAGTCCGCGTCGATGAAGCGGCTGTCGGAGGCCCGGATCACGCCCGGGCGCTGACGAACGCGCACCTCGGTGTCGTTGGGATCCTTGTACCAGACCGCGCCGCCGAGATGCACGAGGTGGCTCTTGTCCTCGATGTACGGATTCACCGTCCCGCGCGCGGCAATGCTGAGCTCGTCGAAGGTATCCGGATCGCCCACCTCCTCCGCCCCGTAGATGCCCGTCTGGAACGTCCACAACTGCCCGTCGTTGCCGCCGTTGACGAAGAACGAGGATCCCAGCTGTCGGGACGGCTGCAGTACGACGTCGGACATGAGCGGCCGTTCCAGGAACAGCATGTACTTGGAGCTGGACATCGTGGCCAGGCCAAACGGCACATGATGCTGGCCGACCTTCACGCTCCACTCCCCGCCCGCGTATTCCTCCTCGTAGCCGAGGTAGCCGTCCTTGAGCGAGGCGTCGCCGCCGGCAAAATCGTACTCGAGCTTCCAGATCCAGTGCTGCCAGAGCCTGCCCCGCATGCCGAGGCGCGCCCGCCGGATCTCGCCCTCGGTGTCGATCCGGGTCATGTCCGAATCCGGGATGTAATAGTCGGCCATCAACAGGCCGATGAACCGCCATTGGAAGTCTCCGTCGGCGGAGGTGATCTCGAACTTGTTCTCGGTATCGATCCTCGGCGTCTTCTTCTCGTTCCGCCCGATGTCCTCCCTGGCGGCGCCCGGATGCTCCGCGTCGGCCTTCGCGGCATTCACCAGCGACTCGTACGTCGCCTCATCGAGCGTGCCCTTGTCCCGGAGGACTCCCAGCAACCGCATCATCGCGTCATCGGCGGCCCGTGCGGGCGCCGCCGCGAGCACGCACGCCGCCAGCACCAGCGGCAACCGCTTCCTGTGGATCTGAGACATGACGTCTTCCTCTTGTCGAACGCTGTTTGGAGGTCCCCGCGCGCCCACGCCCTCGTGGGCGCGTGGAGAAAAGGGTGATCGGGTACAGATGCTATCCGGCGTTCATGACGAATGCATGTCAGCGACATGACCGCCCGGGGGCGGCCGCAATGGTCCGGGGAGTTCCGGGGCACTGTCACGAACCTGTAAGATCCCTGATATCTAATGGGCGCCGAAGGCGCGCTTTGACCATGAACAGTCAAGTCCTCATCGTCGATGACGAACCGGCCATCCGGCAGATGCTGCAGTTCACCCTGTCCGCGGAGGGATTCCGCTGCCACGAGGCGGGAAGCGCCGTGGAGGCGGCAGGCGCGCTGGCGGCGCAGGCCCCGGCCCTGATCCTGCTCGACTGGATGCTGCCGGGCGTCAGCGGGCTCGACTACGCGCGGCGCCTGAAGCGCGACCCGCGCACTCAGGGCATCCCGATCATCATGCTCACGGCCAGGGATGCGGAGGCCGACAAGATCCGGGGCCTGGACAGCGGCGCCGACGACTACGTCACCAAGCCGTTCTCCACCCTGGAGCTCCTGGCGCGGGTGCGCGCCGTGCTGAGGCGATCGACGCCAACCGGCACCGGGGAGACCATGGAGGTCGCCGGCCTGAAGCTGGACCCGGAGACCCGTCGGGTCACGGTACGTGGGGTCAACCTGAATCTGAGCCCGACCGAATTCCGCCTGCTGCACTTCTTCATCAGTCACCCGGAACGGGTGTTCACCCGTAACCAGCTGCTCGACCAGGTCTGGGGCGATCACGTCTACATCGAGGAGCGAACGGTGGACGTGCACATTCGCAGGCTGCGCAAGGTGCTCTCCGGGCACGGATACGATTGCCTGATTCAGACCGTGCGCAGCGTCGGCTACCGCCTCTCCACCCAGTAGCCGTACGTCCGCGCAATTGGACAGTGCGGGGCGCGGTTCCTACACTTGGCGGAGACCGGGCTTCAATAGGTTCACAGCGCCAATGCAGGCCGATCTCCGGCGGGCCACCGCATTTCTCGTTCTCGCGTTGCTGTCCGGACTGGCAAGCGGCCAGCTGCTGGCCGGCCTGCTCATCGCGGCTGCCGGATACGCGGCGTGGTCGCACTGGCGGCTGCGGCAGTTGCTCGACTGGCTGCGCGACCGCAAGGCGCATCCGGCCCCCGACGTACCCGGCGTATTCGAGGCGATCTGCTCCGAGATCGATTTCCTGCGCACCCGTCATCGCCGGCGCAAGCGCCGGCTCGCGACACTGCTGAAGCAGTTCGAGGATGCCACCTCGGCGCTGCCCGACGCGACGGTCATGCTCGGTCCGGAGGGTGAGATCCGCTGGGCCAACGTCGCGGCCCAGGACCAGTTGGGGATACGCTGGCCGGATGACCGCCGCCAGCGTCTCACCAATCTCCTCCGCCATCCCGACGTGGCGGCGCTGCTGGAGTCGGAGACCGCAGCCGACACCAGCGTCGACATCCCCTCCCCGATCGACCCCGGGTTGCGGCTGAGCCTGCGCCTGGCGCCCTGTGCCGAGGACATGCGCCTGTTCCTGGCGCGCGACGTCACCCGCATGCACCGCATGGGCCAGATGCGCAGCGACTTCCTCGCCAACGTGTCGCATGAGTTGCGCACCCCGCTGACCGTGGTCAGCGGCTATCTGCAGACGCTGCGCGCGCAGGAGCGGCAGTGCCCCGAGGCCTGGAAGCCGGTGTTGTCGCAGATGCAGGCGCAGACGGATCGGATGACGAGCATGATACGGGATCTGCTGCTCGTCTCGCGGCTCGAGAACGAGCCGTCGACGCTTCCGGGCGAGCGGGTCTGCGTGCCGGAGATGCTGCGCCGGATACACGGCGAGGCGCAGACCTTGAGCGGCGACCGACGCCACCTGTTCGCGCTGGAGGCCGATCCGACGCTGCACCTGCTGGGATCGGAGAGCGAACTCTACAGCGCGTTCTCGAACCTGGTCACCAACGCGGTGCAGTACACTCCGCCCCGGGGATTCATACGCATACGCTGGTACGGCGACGGGGCGGGCGCGCATTTCGCGGTCGAGGACAACGGCATCGGAATTCCGGATCTGCACCTGCCGCGCATCACCGAGCGCTTCTACCGCGCGGAAGCCGGACGCTCGCGCCACAGCGGCGGCACGGGCCTGGGCCTGTCGATCGTCAAGCACGTGCTCCACCGCCACGCCGCCACCCTGCACATCGAGAGCGTCATCGGCAAGGGCAGCCTCTTCCGCTGCGACTTTCCGCCCGGGCGCGTGGTCGGGGCCGAACAGGCCGAGTCCGCCTGAGGTAACTGCAGATGCCCGATGCCTGAGGCGGTCTGCCCTGCCTCGCCTGGCGCGCCTCGGCGGCGCGCGCAGCATGGACAGAGGAGCACGACGCAGCGGTAGCCAAGCGAGGCAGGGCAGACCGCCGGGAAGGCGCCGCGGCCGTTTTCCGTGAGCCGGCGGCGACACCGGCGCGGCACTACTCGTTGTGGATGTTCGAGGCGATCTCGTCCAGGTCGGCGTGGCGCACGTCCATGCCCTTGACCTGGTAGATGATGCTCTCGCAGATGTTGTTGACGTGATCGCCGATGCGTTCCAGCGCGCGCACCACCCAGACCACGTTGAGGACGGTGCCAATGCTGCGCGGATCCTCCATCATGTAGGTCACCAGCTGCCGCATGATGGCGTCGTATTCGCGGTCGACGGACGGATCCTCGCGCGCGATGTGCAGTGCGGCATTCGCATCGGAGCGGGCGAAGGCATCGAGCGCGTCGCGCAGGATACGGCGAACATGGTTCGCCATGGCGAGCACGTTGATGTAGTAGGCCTTCGGGCTCTCGTTCTCGATCAGCCGCAGCACCATGCGGCTGATCTTCGCGGTCTCGTCGCCGACGCGTTCGAGGTCGCGGATGATCTTGATCACGGCGAGAACCAGCCGCAGGTCGCCGGCGGCCGGTTGCCGGCGCGCCAGTATCTGCGTGCACTCCTCGTCGATATTCACCTCCAGGGTGTTGACCTTGAAGTCGTCGGCGCTGACCTCGTCGGCGAGCTCCAAGCGCCGCTGTTGCAGGGCATCGGTGGCCTTGGCGAGGTGCTGCTCGACGAGGCCGCCCATGGTCAGCACCTTGGCACGGATGTTCTCGAGCTCCAGCTCGAACTCCTGCGAAATATGGGCCGGCATCTGCATAGTGCGCGTCTCCGCCTCGCCGTCTTTCCGCCGATCAGCCGTAGCGACCGGTGATGTAATCCTCGGTCTGCTTTTCCTTGGGGTTGGTGAATATCCTTCTCGTCGGGCCGAACTCGACCAGGCTGCCGAGGTACATGAACGCGGTGTAGTCCGACACGCGCGCCGCCTGCTGCATGTTGTGCGTGACGATGATGATCGTGTAGTTCGATTTCAGCTCGTAGATGAGCTCCTCAATCTTCAATGTGGAGATCGGGTCCAGCGCCGAGCACGGCTCGTCGAGCAACAGCACCTCCGGCTCGATGGCGATCGCGCGTGCGATGACCAGGCGTTGCTGCTGGCCCCCGGAGAGACCGAGCGCGTTGTCATGCAGCCGATCCTTCACCTCGTCCCACAAGGCCGCGCTCTTCAGCGATCGTTCGATCACGCGATCGAGGATGCGGCGCTTGTTGATGCCCTGGAGCCGCAGTCCGTAGGCGACGTTCTCGTAGATGGACTTGGGGAACGGATTGGGCTTCTGGAACACCATGCCCACGCGCCGCCGCAGGTCGGCGACGTTGACGGATTTGTCGTAGATGTTCTGGCCGTGCAGCGCGATTGATCCCTCGACGCGCACGTTGTCGTAGAGATCGTTCATGCGGTTGAAGCAGCGCAACAGCGTGGACTTGCCGCAACCGCTGGGGCCGATGTAGGCGGTCACCCGCTTCTCGGGGATGTCCATGTCGATGGATCTCAGGGCCTGCTTCGGGCCGTAGCAGAGATTCAGCTGCTCGACCGTGAGACAGGGTCTCGTGTCGTCCGGGGTCTCGTCGGCGAAGCTCTGCATCGCGGCAGGCTCAACCGCGTGGGTCGGAGCCCCGCCGGCCGCATGGCGCGGCCAGTTCTCGCTGCTGTCAGTCAGGACGGCATCCTCAGCTCTCAGCTGCATTGTACTTCTCCCGCAAACGGTTGCGAATTCGGATC
Organism: Gammaproteobacteria bacterium; assembly: GCA_022071965.1. Taxonomy (GTDB): domain Bacteria; phylum Pseudomonadota; class Gammaproteobacteria; order JAJPIJ01; family JAJPIJ01; genus JAJVHZ01. Next base: position 19,168 of record JAJVIQ010000013.1, on the reverse strand, counting down.
GCCGTCAGGTTGAGCACCACGATCACCAGGACCAGCAGGAAGGCCGTGGCATAGACCAGCGGGCGCGCGGCTTCGACATTCGGACTCTGGAAGCCGACGTCGTAGATGTGGAAACCCAGATGCATGAACTTGCGGTCCAGGTGCAGGAACGGTGCGTTGCCGTCCAGCGGCAGGGAGGGTGCCAGTTTGACGACGCCCACCAGCATCAGCGGCGCGACCTCGCCGGCGGCGCGTGCGATGGCGAGGATGACGCCGGTCATCATGCCGGGTGTGGCCATCGGCAGCACCGTGCGCCATAGCGTCTCGGCCTTGGTGGCGCCCAGCGCAAGACTGCCTTCCCGTATCGTTTTCGGGATGCGGGAAAGGCTCTCCTCAGTCGCCACGATCACCACCGGGACGGTCAGGAGCGCGAGAGTCAGCGATGACCACAGCAGGCCAGGCGTGCCGAAGGTGGGTGCGGGCAGCGCCTCCGGATAAAAGAGTTCATCGATGCTGCCGCCAAGAAAATAGACGAAGAAGCCCAGGCCGAACACGCCGTAGACGACGGACGGCACACCGGCGAGATTGTTGACCGCGATCCGGATCATGCGCGTGAGCGGTCCCTGTTTCGCGTACTCGCTCAGGTAGACGGCCGCCATCACCCCGAACGGCGTGACCATCACCGCCATGATGATGACCATCAGCACCGTGCCGAATATGGCCGGGTGGATGCCGCCCTCCGTGTTCGCCTCGCGCGGATCATCGGCGACGAACTCCCGGAACTTGCCGAAGAAGAACACCAGCCGGTCGAACGGCCCCATGGCGTTGGGTTCGTACGCGCGCACGATCTTCTCGAACGGGATGTCGACCTCGGTACCGTCCACGGTCTTCATCAGCAGCGAGTCGCGCCTGATGTCCGCGTAGAACTTTCCGAGCTGCCCGGTGAGCGCCGCGTACTGGCGGTCCAGCGACTTGCGCTCCTCGTCGAACGCGGCCCGCGCCTCCGCATCCAGCATCCCGCCCGCCTCGGCCTTGCGTTCCTGGCGCCGCATCTGCTCGAGGCGATGATTCACCGCGCCGATGCGGTCCTTCTCGATGTCGCGGATCTCCGCCTTGATGGCGGCGCGTCGCTGCAGGCGGGCGGCGAGCCCGGACTTCAGGGCCGATCCGCGCTCCACGACCTTGCCATTCTCCTTCAGCGCCAACGGGAAGCCGATGAAGTTGCCCCACTCTTCGCGCTCCAGTTCCAGCACGCCCTCGGGATGCTCCTCGTTGCGGACATTGTGGCGCAGGAACCACTGGAAGTCCGCGCCCGTCAGATCGCGATTGGCGGTCTTGATGAGCACGCGCTGCACGCGCGTCTCACCGGGTGGCGGCGTCATGCCGATGGCCCTCAGGCGCGCGGCGCTGAGCGTCTCCGTTTCCACGATCTCGCCCAACACCTTGCTCAGTTTGCCGTCGGCCTCGGCGTATTCGAAACGGACCACCGGGTCCGGCCAGAAGTGGCTCAGACCGCGCACCGCGATGTAGAGCAGCAATCCGACCACCATGATGATGGCGGCGCTCGCCATCCCGGCGTTGAGCCATATCCACGGCTTGCCGCTCCTCACCCAGGTCTGCAGATTCTCGTTCACAGATGGCTGTACTTCGCGCGCAGGCGATGACGCACGATCTCGGCAATCGTGTTGAAGAGGAACGTGAACAGGAACAGGATGAGGCTGGCGAGGAACAGGATGCGGTAGTGTGTGCTGTCGACCTCGGATTCGGGCATCTCCACCGCGGTGTTCGCCGACAGGGCGCGGAATCCCTCGAAGATATTGAAGTCCATGACCGGCGTGTTGCCGGTCGCCATCAGCACGATCATGGTCTCCCCGACCGCGCGCCCCAGCCCGATCATGACCGCGGAAAAGATGCCCGGGCTAGCCGTCAACAGCACGACCCGCGTCAGCGTCTGCCAGGGCGTGGCGCCCAGCGCCAGCGACCCGATCGTCAGGTGCTTCGGCACGCCGATGATCGCGTCCTCGCTGATCGAAAAGATGATCGGCACCACCGCGAACCCCATCGCGATGCCAACCACCAGCGAATTGCGCTGGTCGTATCGCAGCCCCAGATGCCGGGTCACCCATTGCGGCGCGTCGCCGCCGAAAATCGCATCCTCGATCCCCGGCCCGGTCAGCATCACCACGGCGCTTGCCAGGAGTATCACCGGAATCAGCAGCAGCGCCTCGTAGCCGTCGGGCACCCGGTGACGAACGCCCTCCGGCATGCGCGACCATCCCCATGCCGCGAGCAGCACCGCCGACGGGACCAGCAGGAAGTACAGCAGCACGCTCACCAGGTCGGACTCGACGAGCGGTGCCAGCCACAGTCCGGCGAGAAAACCGAGTATCACCGTCGGCAGCGCGCCCATGAGCTCGATGGCGGGCTTGACGACCTCGCGCATGCGCGAATTCATGAAGTATGCCGTGTAGATCGCCGACATGATGCCCAGCGGCACCGCGAACAGCATGGCGTAGAACGCCGCCTTGAGCGTCCCCACGCTGAGCGGTGTCAGGGAGAACTTCGGCTCGAAGTCGCTGTTGGCCGCCGAGGACTGCCAGATGTACTCCGGCTGCCGGCGGCTTTCGTACCAGACCTTTCCCCACAGCGAATGCCAGGAGATCTCCGGATGCTCGTTGTGCAGCCTCCAGTAATGCAGCGTGCCGCCCGCGTCCTCGATGAACATCCGATCGGCGCGCGGGGAGATGACCGCGGCCCTGAGCGGCTTGTCGGTCACCTCCTGCCGGGCGATTTCGCGCTCCGCGGTGGTGTGGTAAAGGCCGAAACCTCCCGACGCATCCAGCGCCCCGATCCCCTTGCGATAGAATTCCGGGACGATCGCCGTCACCGGCCGGTTGCCCATCCTGTACTCGCGCACGCGGGCGAGCGTGTACTCGTTGTTGACGTCGCGCACCGGGAACCACTGCGTGACGACCCCGCGGGTATCGGCCACGAGCAGAGATATGCCGCCTGCCAGCCAGCGTATGTCGGTGACGTGCGCCCCGGGCGGCACGGCCGCCGCGTGATCCACCAATACGGCGTCCCCCGGCTTGCGAATGTCGTAGTAATCGAGGCTGCCGTCGCCGTTGACGGCTACGAGGTGGCTCTGACTGGCATCGAGCAGCAGACGCTCCACGTGGGCGGTCTCGATCGGCAGCGTGAAATTCTCGGTCTTGACGGTCCGTTCGCCGTCGCCGAAGTCCAGGGTCGGGGCCTGCCTGGACACGCGCGCCATCACCAGTCGCTGATCGGCGGTCTTGGCCAGTATGGTTGTCTTCGAGTCGCCGCCCTGAACGGCGAGGATCGTGAGCGGCCGACCGTCCGGGTCGACGACCACGGCCTCCTCGCCGGCGGGATAGGTGAGCCCGGCGGCGATCCGGCGCCTGTCCCGGGGATAGCTCACCGTGAACGACGGTTTCAGCACGAGCGCACGGCCGTCGGCGAGTCCATAGGCGGCGAGCCCCTGGTTCTGGCGTCCCGCCCCGAAGGCGGTGATCGGGCTGCTGTCCAGGACCTCCGGTTTTTCCTCGCCCGTGACGCGGCCGGTGGCGGTGTCGAAGAACACCACGCGGCCATCGGCGAGCATCCGCACCCCGATCTCGCCGTACTCCTCGGTGGTGAGCAGCACCGTCGGGGTGGAGCCGCCGGGCAGCGGGTAGCTGGTGACGGCCTCGACCCTCGCCGGCCGGAACAGGGGGAACACCACGTACAGGAGGTAGAAGAAAATGAGCGCGATGGCGGCGATGACGGCGATGCCGCCGATCCACATGGTGTATCGGAACCCGCGGTCCCTGATCTCGCGCCACAGGCGCCGACGGCTGACGACCCGCGCGTCCAGGCGTGCGAGAACCTCGGCGTCGTCGGCGGTGGTTGTCATGGACGTTGATCGATGCCGGCCTGTCAGCGTGCGGCGTTCTCGTCGGGGGGATCCGCCTGCGCCTCGCGAAACTTCGCAAGGCCCGCCGAGGCGCGCTATTCCCGCCTCTCCGCTACGGCCCGCCGGCCGCCTCAAGGAGGCTCAACGCCTTGTCGGCAGCCGGTGCCTGCAGCGGGATGTATCCGTCCTTGATCGTGTCTTCCTGGCCGGCCTTCGACAGCACCATCTTCATGAACTCCAGCTCCAGCGGCGGCAACGGCTCGTTGGGGGCCTTGTTCACGTAGATGTAGAGGAAGCGTGCCAGCGGATAGTTGCCCGACAGCGCGTTCTCGGCCGTCGCCTCCACGTAGTCGGCGCCTTCGGCGGCGAGCGGCACCCCGCGCACGCCCGAGGTCTTGTAGCCGATGCCGGAGTAGCCGATGCCGTTGAGCGACTTGGTCACACCCTGCACCACGGAGGCCGAACCGGGCTGCTCGTTCACCGAGTCCCGGAAGTCACCCTTGCACAGCGCGTGCTCCTTGAAATAGCCGTAGGTGCCGGAGACGGAGTTGCGGCCGAACAGCTGGACAGGCTTGCTCGCCCACTCGCCCGTGAGCCCGGCGTCGCCCCAGGCGAGGATGTCCTTCTCGTAACCGCACTTGCGCGTGGCCGAGAAGATGGCATCGACCTGCGCCATGCTCAGGCCCGGGGTGGGATTGTCCTTGTGCACGTAGACCGCCAGCGCGTCGACGGCCACCGGGACGGCCGTCGGCTTGTAGCCGTGCTTGCCCTCGAAGGCCTGGATCTCCTCGTCCTTCATCAGTCGGCTCATGGGGCCGACGTTGGCGGTGCCCTCGGTCAGCGCCGGCGGCGCGGTCGAGGAACCGGCGCCCTGGATCTGGATGTTCACGTTCGGGTACAGGCGCTTGAAGTCCTCGGCCCACAGCGTCATGAGGTTGTTGAGCGTGTCGGAACCGATGCTGGAGAGGTTGCCGGAGACGCCGCTCGACTTCTCGTAGTCCTTCAGTGCCGGATCGACCCGGGCGACACCCTCGGCCGCCGCGGCCGGCGCCTGCGCGAGCACTCCCGCGGCGATCGCGGCGGCCAGGAGATCCGTGTCTGACTTCATGGACTTCATCCTCCGCTGGAACAGGGATTCGGCCGGGCGAGACCATCGCCCTCGCCGAGCCATTAGACGGAGGGTTTGTTACGGGATTATGACACCCGGCGGCTCCGCAGGTCGGACTCACTTCTCGGCGACGATATAGGCGATCCAGCCGGCCTCCGGCTCACCCACTTCGGTTGGCTCGAACTCCCCGGTGCCCTTCTGCTTCTTCTCATCCCAGCCTTCCCAGTACATGGTCACCTTGCGGAAGTCCGATTCCAGCAACATCTCGCGCAGCTCCGGCAGCGTCCACAACCGCCAGTCGTAGGTAAAGGCCTTCGGAAGCCGGGAGCCGTCCGGGAACGAGAAGTCGATGTGGCAGAGGAAATCGCCGCTGACGGGATTGTAGGCGGCCTGGTGCCAGACGTAGGTGAAGCCGCGATGTTTCGTGCGCTCGCGCAGAACACGGAAGGCGTCGAAGCCGCCCATCGCGTCGAGGAAGAACATCCCGTCGGCCGCCAACCCGGCGCGCACGTTCCGGAAGTAGGACTTCATCCGATCGCGCGTCTTGAACAGCCAGTAGCTGAAGTTCATCGCCATCACCACGTCCACCGGACGCGTGCGCACCTCCAGCACGTCCTCGTTGAGCAGCGTGATGCGCGACTTCGCCGAGGAGGACAGTGCCGCGAGATTGTGTTCCCGGCCCCAGGCGAGTACCGCCGGGTCGAGGTCGACGCCGAAGGCGATGTTGCCGGGACGGCGGCGGACCCACTCGCAGGCCACCAGCGCGGTGCCGCAGAAATCCTCCCTCAGTGTCGCCGGCCGGCGCCGCCGCAGCTTGCCGTAGACCTCGGCGACGAAGTCGACCTCGGACTCCGCGCACTGCACGGAGCGCTGGTAGAGAACGTGGCGATCGGCCTTCTGCGCCATGGTGCGGGCGCCGCGGGGCGCGGCATTCTGAGCCATGCATTGCTCCGGTGATCGGGGGTCGGTGGAATCGGGAGGATGTCGTAACGCGGTCATGATGCCGGTGCGCGGCGCATGATAACATGCTGAATCAATAACGAAATGCTCCCGCGACCCGCCCGTACGGGGCGCGCGACGGCCACGATGGATCCGAGCGACCTGCAACGCCCCGAGCTGTACATCAACCGCGAGCTCTCGCAACTGGAGTTCAACCGGCGCGTGCTCGACCTGGCCCGGGACGAGAACGTGCCGCTGCTCGAGCGCCTGAAGTTCCTGTGCATCGTCAGCACCAATCTCGACGAGTTCTTCGAAATCCGCGTCTCCGGACTGAAGCAGCAGGCCGACTATGGATCGCTGCAGGCCGGGCCCGACCAGTTGCGCGCTCCGGACCAGCTGCGGCGCATCAGCGAGGTCACCCACGCGCTCGTTGTCGAGCAATACCGCGTGCTCAACGAGGAATTGATCCCCCGGCTCGCCGGTGAAGGCGTGCGCTTTCCGCGGCGCGCGGACTGGGACGGCAAGCTCGCCGACTGGGTGAAGCGCTACTTCAACCGCGAGCTGCTGCCGGTGCTCAGTCCGATGGGACTCGACCCGGCTCATCCGTTTCCGAAGATCCTCAACAAGAGCCTGAACTTCATGGTGTCGCTGGAGGGCAAGGACGCCTTCGGCCGCAACAGCGGAATCGCGATCGTTCAGGCACCGCGCTCGCTGCCGCGGGTCATCAACGTGCCGGAGAGCTACGCGCAGGGTCCGCACGATTTCGTGTTCCTCTCCTCCATCATCCACGCGCACGTCGGGGACCTGTTTCCGGGCATGAAGGCGACGGGCTGTTACCAGTTCCGCGTCACCCGCAACAGCGACCTGTTCGTGGACGACGAAGACGTGGAGGACCTGCTGCGTGCGCTGAAGGGCGAGCTGCCCTCACGCCGATTTGGCGATGCTGTGCGCATCGAGATCGCCGACAACTGCCCGCCGGAGATGATCAGCTTCCTGCTGGCGCAGTTCGAGCTGGGCGAGGACGACATCTACCAGGTGAACGGCCCGGTCAACCTTTCGCGCCTGATGGCCATACACGACCTGGTTGCCCGGCCCGATCTGAAGTACGCGCCATTCACGCCAAGCCAGCCCAGGCGGCTTGCCGGCGACAACGACATCTTCGAGATCATCCGCAAGGACGACCTGCTGCTGCTGCATCCGTTCCAGTCCTTCACCCCGGTGGTGGACTTTCTGCGGCAGGCCGCCATGGATCCCAAGGTGCTTGCCATCAAGCAGACGCTGTACCGCACGGGATCGGACTCCGTGATCGCGCAGGCGCTGATCGACGCGGCCAAGAAAGGCAAGGAGGTCACCGTCGTCATCGAGCTGCGGGCGCGCTTCGACGAGGAGGCCAACATCGAACTGGCCGACCGGCTGCAGGAGGCCGGCGCGCACGTCGTATACGGCGTCGTGGGCTACAAGACGCACGCGAAAATGGCGCTGGTGGTGCGCCGCGAGGAACGCCAGCTGAAGCGCTACGTGCATCTCGGCACGGGCAACTATCATGCGCGCACGGCGCGCCTGTACACCGATTTCAGCCTGCTGACGTGCGACGTCGCCATCTGCGAGGACGTGCACAAGGTCTTCCAGCAGCTCACCGCGCTCGGCCGACCCGGCAAGCTGCGCAAGCTCCTGCAGTCGCCATTCACACTGCACAGGAGCATGCTCACACTCATCAGGCAGGAGGCCGACGCGGCGCGCGCAGGCAGGCCGGCGCGGATCATGGCGAAGATGAACCAGCTCACCGACCCCACCGTGATCGGCGCGCTGTACGCGGCCTCGCAGGCAGGGGTCAGGATCGATCTCATCGTACGCGGCGTATGCGTGCTGCGGCCGGGGATCAAGGGGATCTCGGAGAATGTCCACGTGCGCTCGATCGTCGGGCGGCTGCTGGAGCATTCGCGCGTTTTCTACTTCTTCAACGGCGGTGAACCGCTCGTATTTCTTTCCAGCGCCGACTGGATGGAGCGCAACCTCTACAAGCGCGTGGAGATCTGCTTTCCGGTGGAGGACAAACGCCTGCTCGCCCGGGTGGTGGAGGAGTCGTTGCACAACTACCTCTCCGACAACACGCAGGCGTGGGTGCTCAATGCCGACGGCAGCTACAGGCGGCTGACATCGGGAGCCCACAAGCAACGTTCGGCGCAGCAGGCGCTGCTGGATGAGTACTGCGGGTGATGTCCGCTAGGGGCCGCCCGCGGCGCCGGGCGGGGCGGTCGTGAGACGTTCGATCGCCTTCAGCAGACCGGCATCGCTCGCCTCTTCGGCGATCTCCACCCTGCCGCCGTATCCGAGGTCGCGGGCGCGATCCGCGATGCGCGCGCTCAGCGCTGCGACCGGCACGGCGAGCAGCCCCTGCAACCCCTGCGCGTCGAGAAGGTGGGCGAGGTGCTCGGCGGCCTCCGCGCTGGTCAGCACCAGGACGTCCGGGCACTCCACGTCGGCCGCCATCAGTGTCGCGCCGACGGCGATCGGTTTCGGTACACGCTGGTACACCTCCACGTGCGCCACCTCGGCGCCGCGGTCCCTGAGGGTATGGGTCAGCAGGTCGCGGCCGCCGCGGCCGCGCACGATGACGACGACGCGGCCAGCGACCGCGGCGGCGGAGAGGACCGTGGTGGTCAGCCAGCCCTCGCTGCTGGCGTCGATGTCCGGCATCGCCATGGGCATCTGCCCGGCCGTCCGCAGCGCGGCCACCGTGGCGGGGCCGACGCCGATGATGGCCCCGCCTGCCGGCAGCAGCGGGCGAACGGCCTTCAGACCCAGGCGCACCGCGTTCACGCTCACGAAAATAACGGCGCAGATGCGCTCCCGCTCGATGTTCGGCAACCCGGGATTGATCACGGGCTCGATGGTCATGAGCGGCAGCAGCACGGCCGTCCCGCCACGCACCTCGATCATCTCGCGCAGCCGCGCGGATTGCCCCGCCGGCCGGGTGACCACCACACTGATACCGCGCAACCTCGGCGTCCGGTTTGGCATGGACTCGACGTTAGCTGACGCGCCGCCGGCGTTCAAGCGAGAATGCTGCATGCTGATCGTCACTTCCTCGCTCGCCATCCCCGATGAGGAGATCGACCTCTCCTTCGTGCGCGCCGGCGGACCGGGCGGACAGAACGTCAACAAGGTCGCGACCGCTGCACAGCTGCGCTTCAACATCGATGCCTCCCGCGTGCTGTCGCCGGCGGTGCGCAGGCGCCTGCGCGAGCTCGCCGGCCAGCGCGTGAGCAGCGGCGGAGTGCTGACGATCAAGGCCGGCCGTCATCGCACCCAGGAACGCAATCGCGAAGACGCGCTGCGGAGACTTGCCGAGCTGGTCAGGGCCGCGCTGGTCGCGCCGAGACCGCGGATCAGGACCAGGGTGCCCATGGCCGCGGTGCGGCGACGACTGGAGGGCAAGCAGCGCCGCGCGTTGGTGAAATCACGGCGCCGCCGTCCGGCCGGGGAGGACTGAGGCGGCCGGCAGCGACTCCCAGACCGGCTCGATGTCCGGCGGCAGAGCGCCGAAGACGCCAAGCTCGGGGGCATGCGCGCCGGGCGCGTGGAAATCCGAACCCACGGATCCCTTCAGCCCGCAACGCCGTGCGATATCGGCCGCCGTCGCGGTATCGCGCCGCGGCTGATTGGCCATCACCACTTCCATGGCACTGCCGCCGCACTCCCGGAAGCGCGCCGCGATGCGCCGCAGCCAGCTTGCCGTGAATTCGTACCGCATCGGATGCGCCAGCACGGCCACGCCGCCGGCCTCGCGAATGCAGGCGACCGTATCCTCGAGCTCCGGCCACGGGGTGGCCACGTAGGCGGGCCGTCCGCGTCCCAGGAGACGGCTGAAGATCTCGGCGTTGTCGGCACAGATGCCGCGACCAAGCAGCCAGCGTGCGAAATGCGCGCGGCCGGGGACCGCGGCGCCCGCCTCGGCGCAGGCGCCTTCATACGCCCCCGCGATCCCCAGGCGCTCCAGCCTGTGACCGATCCCGCGCGCCCGCTCCGCACGCAGCTCCCGCAATCGTCCGATCGCCCGACGCAGGCTGGCCGCATCCGGGTCGATCCCGAGGCCTACCACGTGCAGCGGTTTGCCGCCGGCCGCGGTCGACATCTCGATCGCCGGCACCAGCCCGACACCGTGGCGGCGGGCCGCCTGCCGCGCCTCGGCGATGCCGGCCGTGGTGTCGTGGTCCGTGAGCGCCAGCACCTGGATGCCGCGCCCGGCGGCGCGCGCCACCAGTTCCGATGGCCCCAGCACTCCGTCGGAGGCGCTGGAGTGCGCGTGCAGGTCGATCCGTGATCTCTCAGTTGATCGCATGGACGGTGCCACCGGTCATGATGAAGGGGCCACCCGGATGCTCCAGGCGCACGAACTCCACGATCCGGCCCGTCATCGCCGCCACCCCGCGATGGCGATCGGTACCATTGGTGCTGAATTCAAAGCCGTAGCGCCGGCGCAGCACCAGCCGCCCGCGCGCGTCACGACCCAGGCCGAGCGATGCCTGTGCCACCGTCTGATCGAGAAACTGCACGTTGGCATCCTGGCAGGCTCGCGCGCAGTGCCGCAGGGCGACCTCCCGCGTGCGCATGCTGTCGGCCCAGAACCAGACCAGCCCGACGAGCGCGGCCATGAATATCAGAGTTTCCAGCACCTCGTCGTCTCCTCGCCCGCGCCCGTCAATCCGACGGCGTCGCCTCGAAACCCGCCAGCAGCCCGTCCTCGGCGCCGACCGTCAGCCGCATCGGCCTGCAACAGACCTCGCAGTCCTCCACGTAGTCCTGCACGCCGTCGACCGAAAGGTCCAGCAGCACCGATACGGTCTCCCCACAGCAAGGACAGGTGAAACGGTGTTCGAAGATGTCGGGTCCCATGGAAAAATCACCGATCCCGCGCCAGCCGGCGGGCAGCGGGGTCAGTCACGAAAATTGACATACTGCAGCGGCAACTCCAGTTTCGCCGCGCGCAGCAAGGCGATCACGGCCTGCAGGTCGTCGCGCTTCTTCCCCGTGACGCGCACCTGCCTGTCCTGGATCTGCGCCTGCACCCTCAGCCCGCTCTCCTTGATGAGCCTGACGACCTTGCGCGCGAAATCACTGTCCAGCCCCTCGCGAACCAGTGCCGCCTGACGGGCCTCGCTGCCGCTCACCACCACGTCTTCGACCTTCAGCGCGGCGAGATCGATGCCGCGCCTGGCGAGCCTGGCCTTGAGTATGTCCAGCAGCTGGCGGACCTGAAACTCCGAGGGCGCCACCAGCGTCAGCGCGAGCTCATTCTGTTCGACCCGGGCGCCGGAACCCTTGAAGTCGAAGCGCGTGGCGACCTCCCGGGCGGTCTGATCCAGGGCGTTGCCGAGTTCGTGGCGATTGATCTCGGATACCACGTCGAAGGACGGCATGGCTGATTCCTCCCGGCGCGCCGGAGTGTAGGACAGGAACGGCGGGCGGTCGAGCCGGCTCGGCTGCGACAGGAAAGATCCAACGCCGCCATACCACATGTGAATTGCACAAACAGGCCGCCGCGAGCTACCGTGGCGGGTCCCGGGGACGGTTCGCCATCCTTTGCAGCGGGACGGCGCCGGCCGCCGGGCGGCTTGATCCGCGCCATGTTCACCCTGCCGGCGGTGCGCCTAGAATTGTCACGTGCCGCACCACAATCCGCTACCATCAATCAGGCATCTGACATCGAGGAGATCATTCGCACATGGCCGCCCGTCACCAACGTCTGCTCATCCTGGGCTCGGGGCCCGCCGGCTACACGGCGGCCGTCTACGCGGCGCGCGCCGCGTTGAATCCGGTGCTGGTCACCGGCATCGAGCAGGGCGGGCAACTGATGACGACCACCGACGTCGACAACTGGCCGGGTGATGACGCCGGGGTGTTGGGGCCGGAGTTGATGGAACGGATGAAGCGCCACGCCGGGCGCTTCGGGACGGAGCTGGTGTTCGACCACGTCAACAGCGCGGATCTGGGCGTGCGGCCGATGCGGCTGAAGGGCGACAGCGGCGAATACACCTGCGACGCGCTGGTCATCGCCACCGGGGCCTCGGCCATGTACCTCGGGCTGCCCTCGGAGGAGGCGTTCAAGGGGCGCGGCGTGTCCGCCTGCGCCACCTGCGACGGATTCTTCTACAAGGGCAAGCCCGTGGCCGTCATCGGCGGCGGCAATACCGCGGTGGAGGAGGCGCTCTACCTCTCCAACATCGCCTCGCACGTAACGGTGGTCCATCGCCGCGATCGCTTCCGGGCCGAGAAGATCCTCGGCAGCAAGCTGCTTAAGAAGGCGGAGGAAGGCAAGGTCACGATCGAGTGGGATCACGTCCTCGACGAAGTGCTCGGGGACGATATCGGCGTCACCGGTGTGCGGCTGAAGGGAGTGCAGTCCGGAGCGGCCAAGGAGATCCCGGTGCACGGCGTCTTCATCGCCATCGGTCACCGGCCGAATACCGCCATCTTCAAGGGCCAGCTCGACATGGACGACTACGGATACATCCGGGTCAGGGGCGGCAATGCCGGATTCGCCACGCAGACGAGCGTGCCCTGCGTGTTCGCCGCCGGCGACGTCGCCGATCCCGTGTACCGGCAGGCGGTGACCTCCGCCGGCTCCGGTTGCATGGCGGCGCTCGATGCCGACCGCTACCTGGAACAGCACGGCGGTTGACCGTGCGAAAATGCGGGAGCGATCGGCGCGCGGCGCAGCCGCATGGCCCGCGGCCCGGGGAGAAACGGCGATGACCCTGACCGAACTGCGCTACCTGGTGACGCTCGCACGCGAGCACCACTTCGGCCGCGCCGCGGAGAAGTGCTTCGTCAGCCAACCGACGCTCAGCGTGGCGATCCGGAAACTCGAGGATGAGCTCGGTGTCGCATTGTTCGAGCGCAGCGCGAGCGAGGTTCGTCCGACACCCGTCGGGCAGCGGATCGTCGCGCAGGCGCAGCGAGTGCTCGACGAGGCCACCGCCATCAGGGAGCTGGCCCGGCAGGGCAGGGATCCACTGGCCGGTGCATTGCGTCTGGGCGTGATCTTCACGGTCGGGCCGTACCTGCTGCCGCAGCTCATTCCCAAGCTGCGCAAGATCGCTCCGCAGATGCCGCTCATCATCCAGGAGAACTACACGGCGCGGCTGGCCGAACTGCTCAAGCAGGGCGAGCTGGATGTCGTCATCGTCGCCCTGCCCTTCAGCGAGCCCGGGGTGGCGGTGCAACCGCTGTACGACGAGCCCTTCGTGGTCGCCGTGCCCAAGGGCCACCACTGGGAATCGCGCAAGTCGATCAAGGGCGAGGAGCTGGACGGGGAAGACCTGCTCATGCTGGGGGCGGGCCACTGCTTTCGCGACCAGGTGCTGCAGGTGTTCCCGGCCCTGAACCGCGCCAGCGAGGCGGCAGGCCCCATGACGCGGATCCTCGAGGGCAGCTCTCTGGAGACGCTGCGCATGATGGTCGCCTCCGGCGCCGGCGTGACGGTGATGCCGTCGACCGCCGCCGCCGCCCATGGCGGCAGAAACGCGCTGGTCCGCTATCTGCCTTTCAGCCGACCGGAGCCGGATCGGCGCATCGTGCTGGCCTGGCGCAACAGCTTCACGCGCACGGCAGCGGTGGAGGCCCTGCGCGAGGCGGTACTCGCCTGCAATCTGCCGGGCGTCGAACCGGTGTAGGGGTGCGCGGCGGCCATGATAGAAACTATGTATCGCAAGAGTTGTCATAATCAATTGGATAAATTTCCTTCCAAGACGTAGATTTGGGCCGGATACCGCGGGCGGCGGGCAGGCCGACGAAACCACCAAGAGGAGGCGAGATCATGGCGGCGAAGACGACAACAGCGGCGGCACGCATCGACATCGGCATCAGCGCGTCCGATCGCGCGAAGATCGCGCAGGGCCTGTCCAGGCTCCTGGCGGACACCTACACGCTTTACCTCACGACCCATAATTTCCACTGGAACGTGACCGGCCCCATGTTCAACACCCTGCACGCCATGTTCATGGAGCAGTACACGGAGCTCTGGAACGCCGTGGATCCGATCGCCGAGCGCATCCGCGCGCTGGGTCATGTGGCGCCGGGCTCGTACACCCAGTTCGGCAGGCTGAGTACCCTTTCCGACGCGCCGGCGACGCCGCCGAAGGCCATGGACATGGTCCGCGTCCTGGTAGCGGGCCACGAGACCGTGGCACGCACGGCGCGCGGCGTGTTTCCGGCCGCGGAGCGGGCCGACGATCAGCCCACCGCGGACCTGCTCACCCAGCGCCTGGATATCCACGAGAAGACGGCATGGATGCTGCGCAGCCTGCTGGAGTAGTGACAGTCACCGCGGTTAGATACACGGCGGCGGCCGTCGCCGGAGGACGTGGCGCCCCGGGGATCGCACCACGTCCCCGGGCCGCCCCGGGTTTGCATGCCTGAGGTCCGCAGCGGCGCGCGCGTGCGTGCGTCGCAATCCACCATGCAGCAGGGAAAAGACATGACCACGACGTTCGAACTGGTACGCGCACGGCGCATAGACACGCTGAACGTGGAGATGCAGGAATACCGCCACAACCGGACCGGGGCCGCGCACTATCACCTCGTCGCCGAGGACAGCAACAACTGCTTCATGGTCGCGTTCCCGACGGTGCCGATGGATCACACCGGCGTCGCCCACATCCTGGAGCACACCGTGCTGTGCGGCAGCCGCAGGTACCCCGTGCGCGACCCGTTCTTCATGATGCTGCGCCGGTCGCTCAACACCTTCATGAACGCGTTCACCAGCAGCGACGCGACCGCCTACCCGTTCGCCACGCAGAACCGCAAGGACTTCGAGAACCTGCTGTCGGTGTATCTCGACGCGGTCTTCTTCCCGCGGCTCGACCCGCTCGACTTCGCGCAGGAGGGCCACCGCATCGAGTTCGCCCGGCCGGCCGACCCGTCCTCGCCGCTCATGTACCGCGGCGTGGTCTACAACGAGATGAAGGGCGCGATGAGCTCGCCCATCGCACAGGTGCAGATGGAGCTGCAGTCGCTGCTGTTCCCGACCACGACCTACCACTACAACAGCGGCGGCGACCCGGAGCACATCCCCGCGCTCAGCTACGAGCAGCTCGTGAGCTTCCATCGCAGCCACTATCACCCCTCGAACGCCACCTTCATGACCTACGGGGATTTCCCGGTGCGCGACACCCAGGCGCTGATCGAGGACTGGGCATTGAGGCATTTCGAGAAGCGGGTCCTCGAGCTCCACCTGCACGACGAGCGTCGCTATCTCGAGCCGCTGCGGGTGGAGAGCTACTACACGCACGACGGCTCCGGCGATGAGCGCGGCGCGACCTACGTCGCCATGGGCTGGCTGCTCGGCCAAACCGGCGATGCGCGCCACTACATGCACGACCTGCTGCTGTCCAACGTCCTGCTCCAGCACAGCGGATCGCCGCTGAGGCACGCGCTGGAGACCACCGCACTCGGCACCGCGCCGCTGGAGATCTGCGGTCTGGACGACTCCGCGCGCGAGGCCATGTTCATCTGCGGCCTGGAAGGCTCCAATGCCCGGGATGCCGACGCGGTGGAGCGGCTGATCGTCGACGTGCTGGAGGGCGTGGCCCGCGATGGCGTGCCGCTGGAGACGATCGAAGCGGTGCTCACCCAGCTCGAGATCGCCCAGCGCGAGCTGGGCGGGGGGCACTTCCCGCACGGGCTGCAGCTGCTGACCCGCATATTGGGCGCCAGGACCCACGGCGGCGATCCCTTCGCCTTTCTCGACGTGGACGCCGCGATCGAGGAGCTGCGCGCGGAGATCAAGGACCCGGATTTCATCAAGCGCCAGGTGCGGCGGCTGCTCGACAACCCGCACCGCGTGCGGCTGGTGATGAGTCCCGACCCGGACCTCGCCAGTCGTCGCGAGCAGGCCGAACGCCAGCGCCTCGACGCGCTCGCGCGCGGGATGGACGACGCCCGGCGCCAGGCCATCATCGAGCGCGCCGCCACGCTCGACGAGCGCCAGCGCCACGGCAACGACCCGGACGTGCTGCCCAAGGTGGGCATCGCCGACGTGCCGCCGGACCTCCGCATACCTGTCGGCCGGGAACAGTCGATCGCAGGCACCCCGGCGACCTGGTACTCCGCCGGCACAAACGGCCTGGTCTACGTGCAATGGGTGGCCGAGCTGCCCGAGCTCACCGCCGAGGAGACCGAGGCGCTCGTGCTGTACTACACCATGCTGCCGGAAGTCGGCAGCGGCGGCCGCGACTACGTCGCCACGCAGGCCCTTCAGGCGCGGCTCGGCAGCCTCGCGGCACACGTCTCGCTGCGTGCCGACATCGCCAGCGTGAAAAACGCGCGTGGATACATCGCGCTGTCCGGCAAGTCGCTGGCGCGCGACCAGGCTGCCCTCGCCCGCCTCATGCGAGAGACCATGGAAACCGTCGATTTCGGCGAGCGGCAGCGCGTGCGCGAAGTGGTGGCGCAGATGCGCGCGGCGCAGGAGTCCTCGGTCACCGATCGCGGGCACACGCTGGCCATGTTGGCGGCAGCCTCCGGCATGGGCACCGTCGGGCAGCTCGACAACCTATGGGATGGACCGCTGTCGATCGCGAGGCTGAAGCAGCTCGACACCGTGCTCGGGGACGAGGCCGCGCTGACCGAGTTTGCCGGGCGCCTGCGCGTGATCCGCGAAAAGGTGTCGGCCCAGCCACCGCGCCTGCTGGTGGTGAGCCAGGAGAGCGAACAACGCGCGCTCGAGGCGACGCTGGCCGCCACGCTCGCCGACGACGGCGCCGGCCGCGCGGGCGGCAGCTTCGGCTGGGCCGGGTCCCCCAGGCGGGTGCACGAGGCGTGGATCGCCAGCACCCAGGTCAATTTCTGCGCCCGCGCATTCCCCGCGGTGCCGGCGGATCATCCCGACGCCCCGGCATTCAGCGTGCTGGGCAAGTTTCTGCACAACGGCTATCTGCACCGTGCGATCCGCGAGCAGGGCGGCGCATACGGCAGCGGCGCGCGCTACGATTCCGACTCCGGCAGCTTCCGCTTCTTTTCATACCGCGACCCGCGCCTGGAGGGCACGCTCAAGGACTTCGACGAGGCACTCGCATGGCTGCAGGGCGCGCACCTCGATCGCGAACTGGAGGAGGCCGTGCTCGGCATCGTCCAGGCGATCGACCAACCCGCCTCGCCCGCCGGCGAGGCCATCCAGGCCTACTTCCAGGCGCTGCACGGGCGCACCCCGGAGTTCCGCCGGCGCTATCGCAGCGGGGTGTTGCGCACCACGATCGCGGACCTGCAACGCGTCGGCCGTGAATACCTGCGCCCGGAACTGGCGAGCACCGCGGTCATCACCAACCGCGAGACGCTGGAGAAGCATGCGCACCTGCAGCTGGAGCCCAGGACGATTTGAAGAGGCGGGAGAGAATCGCCCTGGCGCGCGTACCCGAGTGCATCACTCCCGCCCATGCGCAGGATATACACCTCGCCGAACCGGATGTTCGTCGGCCTGCTCAGCGGGGCGCTGAGCGATCACGGCATAGACTGCATCATCCGCAATGACTACCTCGGCGGTGGCGTGGGCGATCTGCCGGCACAGGAATGCTGGCCGGAACTATGGGTGCTGCGGGATCACGACGAGGCAAGGGCGCGGCAGATCGTCGAGGCGGTGCTGCCCCGACAGCCCATCACGGGCGAGCAGTGGCGATGCCCCACGTGCGGCGAGTGGCTGGAGCCGCAGTTCGGGGCATGCTGGCGGTGCGCGCCGGCCGTCGACCCCTGAGAGGCATGGCACGTCCCCTCCTGGTCCGGCCGCGTTCCCCCGCCTGCGGCCGCATTGGTCAACCTCGGCCGGTTGGCTGCCCGGTATCGATCAGATTTTCTGCCGACTGGCCGCCAATTGCCCGCCGGCCGCTAGAAGGGTACCGGGAGGCCGGGCCAGACGGTCTGCAGCGCGCGCCGGAAGTCGGCCTGTATCCTCTTCAGCGCCGCCTCGTTCCCGGCCTCGAAACGCAGCACCACCACCGGGGTGGTGTTCGACGGCCGCGCGAGCCCGAAGCCGTCGGCATACTCCACGCGCAACCCGTCGATGGTGATGCGTTCGATCTCGCCGGCAAACTCGCCACGACCCTTGAGCCGCTCAACCAGCTCGAAGGGTTCGCCCTCGGCCATCTTGATATTGATCTCCGGCGTGCCGATGGAATCCGGCAGTGCGGCCAGCACGGCATTCGCGTCCGCCGCGCGCGATACGATCTCGAGCAGCCGGGCGCCGGCGTAGAGACCGTCGTCGAAGCCGTACCAGCGCTCCTTGAAGAACATGTGGCCGCTCATCTCGCCGCCGAACGGCGCGCCAGTCTCCCTCAGCTTGGCCTTGATGAGCGCGTGGCCCGTGTTCCACATCAACGGAACTCCGCCCGCGGCACGGATCGCCGGCGCGAGATTACGCGTACATTTCACGTCGTAGATGATCTGGCCGCCCGGCACCCGCGAAAGGACATCGCGCGCAAACAGCATCAGCTGCCGATCGGGAAACACGACCTCGCCGCTCTTCAGCACCACGCCCAGCCGATCGCCGTCGCCGTCGAACGCGAGCCCGAGCTCGGCATCGGAGCTCGCGAGCGTATGGATTACATCCTGGAGATTCTCGAGCCTCGAGGGGTCCGGGTGGTGGTTGGGAAAGTTGCCGTCGACCTCGCAGAAGAGCTCCACGACCTCGCAGCCCATGCGCCTGAAGAGGCGCGGCGCGACCTCGCCCGCCACGCCGTTGCCGCAGTCGACCACGATCTTCATGGGGCGCGAGAGCTTCACGTCGGAGACGACACGCTCGACGTACCGCTCGCGGACGTCCGCCGTGCGCAGCCCGCCGGCGCCGCACGCGAGGTCGTTGCGCTCGATGCGGCGGCGTAGCGCCTGGATCAGGTCGCCGTAAAGCGTCTCGCCGCCCAGCACCATTTTCAGACCGTTGTATTCGGGCGGATTGTGACTGCCGGTGACGCTCACGCAACTGTTGCAGCCGAGCTCGTGGGCGGCAAAATAGGTCAGCGGAGTCGGCACGCAGCCGATGTCGATCACGTCGACGCCCGCGGCGCGCACGCCGTCGCTGAGCGCCCCGGCCAGGCGCGGGCCGGACAGCCGCCCGTCGCGGCCTGCCGCGACCGCCGTCTGTCCGCGGGCGCGCGCCTCGCTGCCCAGTGCCCGGCCGATGGCACGCACGGCATCCTCCGTCAGCGTCTTGTCGACGATGCCACGGATGTCATAGG
>JAJVIQ010000007.1 GCA_022071965.1 Gammaproteobacteria bacterium | reverse complement strand
TACTGCGCCGCACTATCTGATGGACAGCTCGAAGAACCCCACGGGGACAGACCTAAGTAGCGGCTAGATTCCTCACCTCGGCCCTAAGGTTGGGAACCTGGAGTTCTGCCATTGAACTACACCCGCAGTTGGAATGAAAACGCTTTAATTTTATAGCGTTACCAGAGACCTACGCAACGATTGTTTTTTTTTAGGGTTCGACTTCCAGTAATGGAGATCGTCGATTAGTCCGTCCGCAACTGGCCAAAAAGAAATTCTCAGCCGCAAGCAGTGAACACACGGCAGCCAAAAGATCAACTAAGCATTAAAAGGATACAACCTTCAATCGCCAACCCGTTACGTATCGGCTCTAGAGATTCTCAACGCTGCGACAACTGCGCTCGTTCTTTCCTCAGGCCTGGTGATTCGTTTAACATTCCAAGAATACGAGGTGGCTTTTATTGGGGGCAGAAGGATGGGAAGTAAACATCTGCGAGGTAGAGATATCTGGCAAGATTCAAGCGGCCATAAAGCCGGTATTGCGGAGAATGATTTCTTGGGAGTATTTAGGGAGGTTTTTCAAGGCACAACGTTCAGCATTCGGCCAAAGCCGCAGGAGTTTAGAAATATATATACAAGTATAGTCTTGAGCGAAGATGTCAAGAATCAAATCTATACTCCGAACCATCCTATCGGCAGACATGGAGTAATTCCGGATTACGCTATCGACAATTCAGCCACTAAGAAGACACTTTATGTGGAAGTTAAAAGGCAGGACGGCTGGGTTGAAGGAAAAAATCGTAGTGCTGGCAGAGGGAACGCACACGAACGCTCCTGTAAGTTTTTCACGCCTGGGCTACAAAAAATCCTCAGGGATCACGGGAAGCTTGGGGAGGACGTTCTTCCATTTTGGGTCGTGTTCCAAGGCGATATTACAAGGGACCCGTGTCGCGTACGAGAAATTACGTGTTGGTACGGCGATAGATCAGATCACTTTTTTATGTGGAGAAATTCCAAGGATCCCGCGCCATTGATTGGGCACTTCAATTCAAGACTAAGGAACTTACTCGAATAAGCGTTGTTCCTGGCTATCCAAAATAATATCTAGCCCCCAAGTGCTCCAACCCTCTGCTCTCCGACGGGCAAAAAGTTCGATCCGTTCCTGTGTTGGAAACATCTCTTCTATTCTCTTCATGACTTCCAACGGTTTCTCGCTATGAGCCGCTCGAGGAACT
The DNA here is from genome assembly GCA_022071965.1 of Gammaproteobacteria bacterium. GTDB lineage: Bacteria > Pseudomonadota > Gammaproteobacteria > JAJPIJ01 > JAJPIJ01 > JAJVHZ01. The sequence goes on along the minus strand of JAJVIQ010000007.1, from coordinate 192,088 downwards.
CTAACAAGTTGCTTGACGTTTCTTGCACCCCTTGGCGAAGGGATTCTGCCTCGCTTGAATAACAAACACAGTTCGCAATAGGACAGGGTATACTTCCCTGGATTGTGCACCATTTTGTCCCACACAAACGCGACTGTCTTGTATTCAAATCCCCAAGCTTTGCCCAATTCCATTGCTTGATCCAAATGCGGGTTGGTTGCCCACATAAACAGAAGGCAATCTTCCTTTGCGATCTCAACTATTGGAAATTTCATCAACTCACTTTTCTTTAAAGTGGGATACTTAAACCCGGCGGAGCTGATAAAGATCTTCCTTCGTAAGTCGATTTCTTCTTTACTCTTACTACTCTTATCAAACTGCAATTTGCCGTTGTAATGCCACGGCGGATCGGCGTAGATGATGTCGAATCGCTTTTTTGGCAATTCCGGATAAATGCAGTCAAGCGGATTCGGTACCGTTCGTTTCTTGACGTCTTCGTTATAGATCGAGTAACCAGTTACCTTGTCGTTCATTTGTTGCTTACCTTATCAATAATAATTGAACCATCAGACGATCCTTTTCTAATCACAACATCGAGCCAAATTAGTAAACCCGCCTCTGCACCTCAAATCATACCTCGTGCTCAAGCATAAGACGTTACGTGACAGGATTACTAATGCTTAGACCTACCCTAAAAATTGCGGTGGTCCCTCTGAGCGCCTCTAATACACACCGCCCTGATGTCTTTATGTAAATTCTGTCAAGTTGGTCTTCGGGCATTTGCTTAATATCGCCTATCTCAAACCAGGTAGTGGTATTTGTAATGAACGGCTGCACGTGTTCTGGAATAAGATTCAGTTGTTCCGCATTCACTTTCGCTTTCACGCTAATAAGGTTGCATTGAAAAATGCTAAACGGAGTACTCCAAGTCTTATGCACAGCAAGGAATAAGTAAGTAGAAATGCTCTGATGAATTTGCCCGTTTAACTGTTTCGTAAACTCACGGCCCAATCCCTTCCCAAGCTTGGCAAACATCGCCCGTCCATGCTGATTAATAATTTGCTGATGAGACGCAACGGTTCTGCCGTCTTCGGATCTAACGCGAATTAGCACATGGTCAAATGGCCCAGGTAAGATCACGCTTTTCTCCAGGCCAATTCCCCAACCTCATTGGTTGCAATCCAGTATACTGAATGTACATACAGTCATGGGGCGGGAAACGTTAGATATACGGCAGTCGCTGTTACTATTTAGTTGCACATCCAGGCATTGTCTAATTTCGTCCCGAGGCCATCCGGTAACTCCAACACATGCTTCTCTTTTCGTGCCCAATAAAAGCCACCTCGTATTCTTGGAATGTTAAACGAATCACCAGGCCTGAGGAAAGAACGAGCGCAGTTGTCGCAGCGTTGAGAATCTCTAGAGCCGATACGTAACGGGTTGGCGATTGAAGGTTGTATCCTTTTAATGCTTAGTTGATCTTTTGGCTGCCGTGTGTTCACTGCTTGCGGCTGAGAATTTCTTTTTGGCCAGTTGCGGACGGACTAATCGACGATCTCCATTACTGGAAGTCGAACCCTAAAAAAAAACAATCGTTGCGTAGGTCTCTGGTAACGCTATAAAATTAAAGCGTTTTCATTCCAACTGCGGGTGTAGTTCAATGGCAGAACTCCAGGTTCCCAACCTGGCGGCGTGGGTTCGATTCCCATCACCCGCTCCAATCGCGCGCCCCGCACCGCACCGGCCCGGGCATGCAACGCAACGACGCCCTTGAGGCACGTGCCTCGGCGCTCTACGACGCGGCGCTGCCGTACCACAACTTCGCGCACGCACTGGATGCGGTGCAGGCCGGGGAATTGCTGGTCCAGCGCTGCCGGGATGACGGCGTTCCCATCGATGCGAATGTCGTCTACTACGCCCTGCTGTTTCACGATGCCGGGTACCATGAGGACCACGCGGGCCTCGGCTACGCGACGAAGGAGGAATACGCCGCCGCCCTGGCCTGCCGGGTCCTGGCCGATTTCGGCGTCGACGCGCAGAGCATCGCACGCACTGCCGCCGCCATTCTGGCCACGCGCCGTGACGCCGTGTTTCAGACCAACGAGGAGAAGGCCGTGCGTGCCGCGGATCTGGCGGGTCTGGCCGCCGACTACCCGGTGTTCCGCGCGAGCTCCGAACGCCTGAAGCGTGAGTGGGAAATCCTGCACGGGGTGGAGATCCCCTGGCGGCAGTGGATCGACGGAACCAGGGAGGTCATCGAGTTCTTCCTCGCCCAGGACATCCGCCTGACCCGCTATTACCTGGACAAGCACGGTGATTCGGCATTTCACAAGCGCGCCCAGGCAAACATGCGGCGCCTCTACCAGGAGAAGGTCGGGGCAGAAAGCGTTGGCTGAACCGTCGCCCGGCGGTTTCAGCCGTCCTTGAGCTTCAGCAGCATGTAGTCCATGCCGGCCTGCTGCAGCCTCCCGCGCATCGTCTCCACCATCTTGGGGTCGCGCAGCGGACCGACGCGCACGCGATACCAGGTGTCCTTGCCGTTGATGACGACGCGCTGGATGTCTGCCGTGATGCCGTTCAGGGCCAGTCTCGCCTTGACCTTGTCGGCATCCTCGAACCGCTGGAACGAGGCCACCTGCAGCACATAGGCCCCGGGCTGGAGATCCTGGGGCTCCGGCGAGCCGGCCGCTGCCGCCGGCCAATCGGGTACCTTCACCTCCATCTCCGGGAGAATGGTGTAGAAGTCGAAGCGCGGCCTTGGCGGAGGGGGCTCCGGCTCGGGCACGGCGGGGGCGGGTTCCGCCGCGGCGACGGGCGAGGGCGTGACGGCAGGCGCGGGACCGGCGGATTCTGCGCCTCGCGGCCTGTCGAGCTGCAGGTAGACGACGAAAGCGGCAAACAGGCCGGCGCCCAGCCCGGAGATGAACCACAGCCACGACCCCGTCGCCCTGCCCCGGCGGCGATTGGCGGCATTCTTGTAATCGCGTGACATTTGCCGCGTTGCAGATATCTACATCGTCTCGGGCGCTGCGACCCCCAACATTGCCAGGCCGCTCCGCAGCACCTGCCGCGTCGCGGCGCACAGATTCAGGCGCGCGTCGCGCGCGTCCTCCGGGGCCGCGATGAACCGGTGGGCGTTGTAGTAGGCATGATAGTCGGTGGCGAGCTGCAGGAGGTAGTGTGCGAGCTGATGCGGCTCGCGCTGCTGGCTGGCGGACTCCAGGATCTCGCCATAGCGGGACAGCGTCGAGAGCAGCGCCTGCTCATGGGGCTCGCACAGCGCGTTCAGCCGCTTCTCGCCGGCGACCTGATCCCAGGTGATCCCCTTCTCCCGCAGCTGCCGGAACACGCTGCAGATGCGGGCATGGGCATACTGCACGTAGTAGACGGGGTTCTCGTTGGTCTGCGCACGGGCGAGGTCGACGTCGAACTCCAGGTGCTGATCGTGCGATCGCGTGAGGTAGAAGAAGCGGGTCGCATCCTTGCCGGCATCCGCGATCAATTCCTTGAGCGTCACGAAATTTCCGCTCCGCTTGCCCATCCGCCCGGAGGACAAGGTGACGAACTGCATCAGCTGCACCTGCAGTGCATCCTTGCGTCCCGTGAGCATCTCGATGGCGGCTCGCACTCGCGCGATGTAGCCGTGGTGATCGGCGCCCCACACGTCCATCAGGTGCCTGAATCCGCGCTCGAGCTTGTGCACGTGATAGGCCAGGTCATTGGCGAAGTAGGTCGCCGAGCCGTCGGCCTTGAAGAGAACGCGGTCTTTTTCATCGCCGAAGGCGCTGGTGCGCAACCACTTCGCGCCATCCAGCGCATAGACGTGCCCCGCGGCCTCCAACTTCGCCACGGCCGTCCGGACGTAGCCCTCCTCCACCAGCTCCCGCTCGGAGCGCCATTGATCGAAATGCACGCCGAACTCATCCAGCGTGCTGCGGATCTCGGCCAGTTGGTCCGCGAGGGCCCGTTGCCTGATGACGGCGAAATCCTCGCCGAGCAGCGCCCGCGCCCGCTGCAGGAGCACGTCGAGGTAGCTCTCCTGACCGGCCTTCGCGTCGGCCTTCTCGGCTTCGCTGGCGCCATCGGCCGCCACCGGTTCCTCCGGCAGGTCGTGCAGGACCTCCGCGGCGGCGCAGCGATAACGCGGTCCGTCGGTCTCCAGAATGCGAGCGGCCGAGGCGCGGATGTAATCTCCGGGGTACGCGCGGCGTGGATGCGGCAGATCCTCCCCGCATCGCTCCAGGTAACGCATCCAGACGCTGAGCGCAAGAATGTCGGCCTGGCGGCCGGCGTCATTGATGTAATACTCGCGATGCACCGCCCAGCCCGTGGCGGCCAGGATGTTGCAGACGGAGTCGCCGTAGGCAGCTCCACGCCCATGCCCGACGTGCATGGGTCCGGTCGGATTGGCGGACACGTACTCGACGAGGATCCTGCCACGCTGCCCGGACCGGTCGCAGGCGTAGCTCTCGCCTGCGGCTAGGATACGCGTCACGAGTGCCTGCAGCGCCTGCGCTCTCAGGTGGAAATTAATGAACCCCGGGCCGGCGATCTCGACCTTCTCGAGCAGCTCGGACGCCGGCAGCGCGCGCACGATGCGCTCGGCGAGGTCCCTCGGTCTGCGTCCCGCCTGCCTGGCCAGGACCATCGCGACGTTGCTCGAGAAGTCGCCGTGGCAGGGATCGCGGGTGCGCTCGATCTGCGCCTCCATCGCCGCGACCTCGGGCAACTCCCCGGCACGCACCAGAGCGCCGACCGCCTCGGCAACCAGGGCACGCAGGTCATTTTTCACGATTCGTTCACTCGGTGCCAAAAAAGGTGGGCATTCTACCAGCCCGCCGTGCCGGCGCAGCACCCGCACAGGCCGCCGACGGGGGAGGAGCGAATCAGCATAGTTCCGCAGGGTCGACGTCCAGCGACCAACGCACGCGTCTCGCCTCCGGCCACGCCTCGATCTGCAGTATCACGGCATCGAGCAGGCGGTGCAGCGCAGGGCGCTGCCGTGACTGCAGCATCAGCTGCCAACGGAAGTGGCCGGCTCGGCGAACCAGCGGTGCGGGCAGGGGACCAAAGACCTCTACCTCCCTGGCGCTCACGCGATCCTTTTCCACGGCGATGGTACCGGCCACGCGCTGCAGGAACTGCCACGGTGTCTCCGCCGTTGCGGCCTCGGCCCGCACCAGGGCGAGCGCGCAGAATGGGGGCAGATCGGCCGACTCGCGTTCCTTCAGCATCGCCCGGCTCATCTGTGCGTAGCCCTGATGCCGCAACGCCCTGAACAGCCAATGCTCGGGCAGACGTGTCTGGATCAGTACCGTCCCGGGCTTGTCGGCGCGGCCTGCCCGCCCGGCGACCTGCACCAGCAGCTGCGCGAGCCGCTCCGTTGCTCGAAGATCGACACTGAACAGCTGCGCGTCGGCATTCAGTACCGCCACCAGGCTCACGCCCGGGAAGTGATGCCCCTTGGCCAGCATCTGCGTGCCGATCAGGATCGAGGCGCGGCCCGAATGCGCCGCCTGGAGCGCCGCCTCCAGGGCGCCCCTGCGCCGCGTCGTATCCCGATCGATGCGCACCACCCGGGCGCCGCCGAACCTCGCCTCGAGCAGCTCGGCGACGCGCTCAGTACCCTGCCCCAGTGGCAGCAGCTCCGCGGCACCGCATTGCTCGCAAGCCGCGGGCGTCGGGCGTTGCGCGCCGCAATGATGACATTGCAGACGGCGGTCCCGGGCATGGCAGGTCATGCGTGCGTCGCAACGCTTGCACATCGCCACACCTCCGCAGGCGTCGCAAAAAAGCGTCGGCGCGTATCCGCGCCGGTTCAGGAACACGAGCGCCTGCTCGCCCCGGTTCACGGTCTCGGAAATCGCCGTCAGAACGAACTCGCTCATGCCGGACCGCAATGCACTCGTGCGGACGTCGATGATCTTCAGCGCCGGCAGGCTCGCCGGACCGGCACGCACCGGTAGGTGCAGGCACGTGTACCTGCCGGCGTCCGCGTTGTGCTGGCTTTCAAGCGACGGTGTCGCCGATCCCAGCACCACGGGTATCGATTCGTGCCGTGCGCGCATGACCGCCACATCCCGCGCCGAGTATCGAAAGCCCTCCTGCTGTTTGTACGACTGGTCGTGCTCCTCATCGACGATGATGATTCCCGGGCGCGCGAGCGGAACCCATACCGACGATCGCGTGCCGATGCCGATGTCCGCCGCTCCGGTCCGCATCTTTTCGTATGCGAGCAGACGTTGCGCATCGCCCAGCCCGGAATGCATCAGCACCACGCGCGCCCCGAATCGGGCCTGGAAGCGCCGAACGGTCTGTGCCGTCAGGCCGATCTCGGGCACCAGCACCAAAGCCTGCCGGCGGGCTGCGAGCACGGCTTCGACGACGCGAAGGTACACCTCGGTCTTGCCGCTGCCGGTCACACCGTTGAGCAGAAAGGTCCCGAACTCGAAGAGACGGCGTGTAACCGGTACGACCGCCGCCGCCTGCGGTTCCGACAGGCTCGGCGGCGCATCCCGAGCGTATTCCGGCGCCACGGCGTCACGATCCGCCGGTTCGATCAATCCATGCCCGACCATGGTCTTCAGTGACGCGCGCACAGCGCGACCTTCGGCGAGGAGAGCATCCCGCGTCAACACGCCGTCGTGCGCCAGGAATACCTGCAGCAACGCGGCCTGCCTCGGCGCGCGCCGCTGCAATGGAGCGATCGAGGCCCTGCCCGCATCGGTAACTCTGTAGGCTGCCGGCATCGCCGGCCGCAGTTCTGCGGCGCGGCGCAGAGAAGGCGGCAACGCTGCGGCGACCACTTCGCCGATGGGGTGATGGTAGTAGGCCGCAGCCCACTCGATGACCGAAAGGAGGGCCGCCGGCCAGAGCGGGGTCTCATCGAGCAGGGAGCGGGCGCGCCTCGGCGCCGAGTGGGTCTCTTCCCCCGCTGGCCCGGTCTGCATGACAACGCCGACGCGAACGCCGCGCCCAAATGGCACGCACACACGAAGGCCCGCGCCGAGCCTCGCAGGACTGACACCGGGGGGCGGTAGATAATCGAACAGCCTGCGCAGCGGGACATCGATGGCCACGCGCATGATTTGCTCGACCGACGCATCCTCCAGGCCGGATGGCCGCGCCGTCATCCGCGGTTCCGCGTGCTGTCAGGTTGCAGCGCCGGCCGCGCCCGGCCGATCCACGAGGGCGCGGACTGCGGAGATATCCGCGCGGGCCATCGGTTTGCCGGTGACGTCGCTGCGGGGGGCCTGGCGTTGCCCCCGGTGCGGAAAGACGACCAGCTCGACGCGACGCACGCCTGCCACGAAGCGGATCATCGGGAACGCCCCCAGATCGGAGAATCGCCGCTCGACCAACTCACAGGGCACACCACGCTCGTGGAGATACGCGAGGACCTCCTCGGCGGTCTCGGCGAAGACGTGCAGGCATACCGGGGTCGCGGGCCCTGCCGTGCCGGCGAGTATCCGACCCACCAGCCTCGGCTCGAACTCGGCCAGGAACTTCATCGCCCGCAACGCGTCGGCACGAGAATCCTGCTGACACTCGGCATGGAGACTCCCGCCGAATATCCGCTGGCTCTCCATCAGCGCCGCCTCGACCTCGGCGAGGTCAGGCAGATCACGGCCGCGCGCGTCACCGATACGTTCGGCCGCCTTGCGCCGCGCGGCCGCGTAACTCAGCGCACCGTCCTGCATCAGCAGCTGTGCAGCGAGATGCGCGACGCTGTGGCGCAATTGCCGCGACGCCCTGTCGCCATGCTCGCGGAACATTTTCACGGGCCGCCTGCCGCCTCCTCAAAACAACTGCTCGGGTCCCTGGACAGCGGGGCCATCGACGCCGAGGCCGAGCGCGGCATCATCGGACTCCTGCATGGGTATGTCATCGGTGCGGAAGGTTTCGTATACGGCATCCGCATCGCTGGATCGCGCGAGATTGCCGGTATCCGGATCGATGCGCACGGTAACGAGATCCTGCGGCTGCGGCATCGTGGCCTCCTCCATGTCCTCGAGGGCCACCGCCATGTAGTCAATCCACATCGGCAGCGCGGCGCGCGCCCCGGTCTCGTCCTTGCCGAGCGGCTGCACCTGATCGAAGCCTACCCAGACGGTCGTCGCCACTTTGGCATTGAACCCGGAGAACCAGGCATCGCGCTGCTCGTTGGTGGTGCCGGTCTTGCCCGCCAGGTCCTTGCGCTTCAGCGCGAGCGCTCGCCTCCCGGTGCCGACCCTGATCACGTCCTGCATCATCGAGTTCATCATCCACGCGTTTTCCGCGCCGATGACGCGCGGGGCGATGCGTGCCGGCCGCAGCATAGGATCAACTGCCGCCGACGAAGTCGAAGCAACCGTCTCGCACTCGGCACAGACGCGCACGGGATCGGCCTCCATGACCAATACGCCGTCGCTGGTCTCGACGCGCCTGATCAGGTAGGGGTCCACGAGGTAACCCCCGTTGGCGAAAACGCTGTAGCCACGAACGACCTCCAGCGGTGTCGCGACCCCGCTGCCGAGCGCCAGCGCGAGGTCGCGGGGCAGTCGCTCGTTGGGAAATCCGAAGCGGCGCGCGTAATCGGCAACGTAATCGATGCCGACCGCGCTGAGCAACCGTATCGACACGAGATTGCGTGAGGCACTGAGCGCCTCGCGCAGCCGCGTCGGCCCGTTATATTCGCCGCCGTAGTTCTCCGGCCGCCAGGTGGGGTTCGCGCCTCCCGGCGAGTCGAACACCACCGGGGCGTCGTTGATGAGACTGGCCGGGGTGAAGCCGGCATCCAGGGCGGCGGAATAGAGAAACGGCTTGAAGTTCGAGCCCGGCTGGCGCAGCGCCTGCGTTACCCGGTTGAACTTGCTCTGCTGGAAGTCGAACCCGCCGACCATGGCCTGTATGGCGCCATCGGAGGCCGAGATGGAGACCAGCGCGCCCTGAACGACGGGCACCTGCACCAGTCGCCAGCCAGGCTCATCGTCCCGCCTGGCCTCGGCGCCCGACTTGGCGGCCTTCGCATCCTTGGCGTCTTCCTCGTTGGCCGTCACGTCGAGCTGAACGCGAATGACGTCACCGACCTTCAGGATATCGGCCGCCTTGCGTGGCGCCCGCCCGCGGTGATCCTTGTCGATGTACGGTGCGGCCCACGACATGCCGCGCCAGCCGATCTCGATCGTGCCATGCATGGCGGTGCAGGCGCTGACCTTCTGCTCGTCGACGCGGGTCACGACGGCGGCCTGAAGGCCGCCCAGCGCCGGAACGCCCTGCACCACCTGCTGGCATTGCGATACGGTGGAATCGGCGGGCAGGTCCACATGTCGTTCGGCGCCGCGATAACCGTGACGACGATCGTAGTCCATCAGCGCGCCACGCAGCGCCCTGGTCGCCGCCGCCTGCAGCGTGCTGTCCACCGTCGTGTAGACGCGATAGCCCGAGGTCATCGCCGCCTCTTCGCCGTACTTCTCGACCATCTGCTGGCGCACCATCTCGGCCACGTCGGGCGCTTCGGCCTCCAGACGCAGGCCGTGCACGCGCGTCTCGATCGGCTCGGCCATCGCCACATCGTACTGCTCCCGGGATATATGCTGCTTCTCGAACAGCCGCCGCAGGACGTAACTGCGCCGTCGCAAGGCCTCCTTCGGACTGGTGACGGGGTTGTAGGCCGACGGCGCGGGCGGTATTCCCGCGATGGTCGCCACTTCCGCCAGGCTCAGCTCCGAGAGCCTTTTGCCATAGTAGACCTGGGCCGCGGCGCCGATGCCGTATGCGCGCTGGCCGAGGAATATCGTGTTCAGGTAGAGGGCGAGGATCTCGTCCTTGCTGAGCTCCTTTTCGATTTTCAGGGCCAGCAACATCTCCCGGACCTTGCGGATGTAGGTCTTCTCGGGGCTCAGAAAGTATGCGCGCGCGACCTGCTGCGTGATCGTGCTGCCGCCCTGCCCGCGATCGCCGCGGCGCAGCTCGGAAGCCGTGGCACGAATTATGCCTTGCCAGTCAACGCCAGGGTGCTCATAGAATCGATCATCTTCCGCGTCGAGGAATGCCTTGACCACGAGGTCGGGGACCTCGGTCAGCCTGACCGGAATTCGACGCTTTTCGCCGAACTCGCCGATCAGAACGCCGTCGCTCGTGTACACGCGCATGGGCACCTGCAGCCGCATGTCGCGCAGCGCATCGACGGCAGGAAGGCCTGGGATCAGGTACCAGACGACGGCGGCGGCGGCGAGGGTAGTGGCGAGGAAGGCGGCCAGCAGCAGGTTGAAGGTCCAACGCAACATATGGTGTTTGAGAAAAAAATCCGGCTCAAGATCTGGTCTGGAGGTGCCTCAAAGCCAAAATACCTTTGACATTTAGGGGATTACCTAATAGATATGATTTGTTTTTTAACATTAATTCAACTATAGTTGCCCATACGAGTTAATGTTAAAAGCGATGTATGAAACATAAACGTCGACTTTAGAAGGGAAAACCAGTGGCGCTGCTACGGCAAAAAAAGGTTCCTCTACTCGGAATAGACATCTCGTCAACGTCCGTCAAGTTGATTGAGCTGAGCCGCCGCAGCAAGGGTTATCACGTCGAGAGCTATGCCGTGGAGCCCTTGCCGCCCAATTCCGTCACCGACCGCAATGTCTCGGACGTGGAACTGGTCGGCCAGGCAATCCAGCGAGCCGTCAAGAAATCCGGAGCCCGCACCAAGCACGCCGCGTGCGCCGTGGCCGGCTCTGCGGTGATCACCAAGGTCATCACGATGCCCGCCAACCTCTCCGATGAGGAGATGGAAAACCAGATCATGATCGAGGCCGATCAGTATATTCCATATCGCCTCGATGAAGTACGGATGGACTTCGAGGTGCTGCGACCCGTCGCCAACGAGCCGGGCAAGGTCGAGGTCCTGCTCGCCGCCTCGCGTCAGGACAACGTCGATGTCCGCGTGGCGGCGCTGGAAAACGCCGGCCTGATAGCGCAGGTCGTCGACGTGGAGGCCTTTGCGCTGGAGAACTCCGTCGGACTGTTGATGCGCGACCTGCCTGGGCAAGGCGAAGACGCGGTCGTCGCCGTGGCCGATGTCGGCGCGACGCTCACGACGCTGAGCGTCATGCAGGACATGCGCATCATCTACAGCCGTGAACAGCAGTTCGGGGGCCGGCAACTGACCGAGGAGATCCAGCGCCGATACGGCCTTTCCTACGAGGAGGCCGGCCTGGCGAAGCGGCAGGGCGGTCTTCCGGACAACTACGAGCCCGAGGTTCTCGAGCCCTTCAAGCAGTCCATGGCGATGGAGATCAGCCGGGCGCTGCAGTTCTTCTATTCGGCCAGCCAGATCGGCGCCGTGGACCAGATTTACGTCGCCGGCGGTTGCGCGGCCATCAGCGGCGTGGCCGATGCGATCGAGGCGAAGACCGGGACCCGCTGCACGGTCGCAAATCCGTTCGCGGGGATGACCGTATCGCCGCGGATACGCAAGGAGGTCATCCAGAACGACGCGCCGGCCATGATGATTGCGACCGGACTGGCGCTGAGGAGCTTCGACTAATGGCTCATATCAATCTGCTTCCATGGCGCGCCGAGATACGGCGCCAGCAAAAGAAGAAATTCCTGTCGATACTCGGGCTTTCGGCCGTTGCGGCCTGCGGCATCGTCGCCCTGGTGCAATGGCACTTCAACCAGCGCATTGCGTACCAGGGGTCGCGAAATGCGCGGCTGGAGGCCGAAATCGCGACGCTGGACAAGAAGATCGAGGAGATCAAGACGCTCGAGCGGGAGAAGGAGCGACTGGTCAAGCGCATAGAGGCCATCCAGACGCTCGAGGCAAACCGTCCGCTGGTCGTGCGGCTTTTCGACGAGATCGTCAACACGCTTCCCGAGGGCATGTTCCTGACGAACATCAATCAGAGCGGCACGGCCATCACCATCCAGGGCACGGCGCAGTCGCAGACCCGCGTCTCCAGCTACATGCGCAATATCGAAGCCTCCAAGTGGGTGACCAAGCCGAAGCTTGATGTCGTGCAGACGACCTCGAAGGAAGGCGAGCGCCTCAGCGACTTCACCCTCCAGGTGGAACAGGTCGTTCCCAAGCCCCAGGGCGATTCGGGGACCGAGGCCTCGGGAAGCTCGGCAGGTAGCGGAGGTACGCCATGAAGCTGTCGGATCTGAATAATCTGACGATGGAGAACATCGGGAGCTGGCCAATCCCGGTGAAGATCGCGACCGTTCTTCTCATCTGCGCCGCGGTCATAGGCCTGGGCTACTGGAAGCTCACCACCCCGAAGATCGAGGAATTGAAGACGGCTCAGAACCGGGAGCTGGAACTGCGCGCGGAGTTCGATGGCAAGCAGCAGAAGGCCGCCAACCTGGAAGTGCTGAAGAAGCAGCTCGAGGACATCAAGCAGACCATGGGCGAGCTGCTGCAGAAGCTGCCGAGCAAGACCCAGGTGCCGGATCTGTTGCAGGACATCTCCCAGACGGGGCTGGGCGCGGGCCTCGAGTTCGACATCTTCAAGCCGGGTGCCGAGCAGCCGCAGGAGTTCTATGTGGAACTGCCGATCCAGATCCAGGTGACCGGCACGTATCACCAGTTCGGCACATTCATCAGCGGCGTGGCCGCGCTGCAGCGCATCGTCACCGTGCACGACGTGAAGATCCGCCCCGCCGGCGACGACAAGGGCAAGCTGATGATGCAGGCGACGGCCAAGACGTACCGTTATATGGACGAAGAAGAGGAGGCGGCGGCAGAAAATGCGCAAGCCAGCCAATAGGACCTTCCGGCCCGCCGCGGCGGGCATCGTCGGCGCGACCGTGTTCCTGACGAGCGGATGTGTTTCGACCGACATGAGCGATCTCGAAAACTATATCGCCGAGATCAATGCGCGCGCGGCGCGCACGACCATACAGCCGCTGCCGGAACTCATCGTGCCCGAGACGTATGCGTACCAGGCGGCGCAGGCCGGCAAACGCGATCCGTTCGAAAGTTTCCTGAAGCAGCGCGCGGAGGAGGCCGCGAAACCGGGCGGCGATGACGCGAAGACTGCGGCCTTGCGCCGGGAGATCGAGGGGCGCAATCCCGAGGAACTCGAACAGTTCGAACTCGATGCGCTGCGCATGGTGGGAACGCTGAAGGACAACAATCAGCTCTGGGGCATCGTTCTGGACAAGGAGGGCACCGTTCACCGCGTGCGAGTCGGAAACTTCATGGGCAGGAACTACGGAAAGATCATGAGCATCACAGAGGACAAGATCGAGCTTCGCGAGATCATCAACACCAGCAGTGGGGGTCTCGAAGAACGCCCCGCGACGTTGGCGTTAACCGAGCAGGAGTAAGGCAAAGGGTGAGGTATGACGACTATGACGACCGTTAAACTCAGTCAAACAAGTTACCGTCGGTTGTTGCGGATGACCGTCCTCGCAATAGGCGCCTTGCTGCTGCCTGCCTGGACCACGATCGTCAGCGCCAACGCGCTGAAGGACATCAAGGTGTCCACACTGCCCGGCGACAAGCTCCAGCTCCGCCTGGAGATGGACGCGCCGCCGGCGGCAAAACCGCTGAGCTTCACCATCGACAATCCGGCGAGGCTCGCGCTGGATTTCCCGGGCACCGCGCTGCAGGTTCCCAACAAGACCCAGAACATCGGCACGGGCCTGGCGCAGAGCGTCAGCGCCGTTGAAGCCGGTGGACGCACGCGCGTGGTGCTGAACATGTCGAGGATGGTGCCCTACGACGTCAGTCTCGACGGCAACACGGTGGTGGTCACCGTCGGCGAGAACGTCGCACAGACGGCCACCGCGCAGCAGACGAGCGGCGCCCCCATGCCCACGGCGGCCGCGGCAGCGCCGAACGGCACGCCCACCATCAGCGACATCGATTTCCGACGCGGTCCCGGCGGCGAAGGCATGGTGCTCATCAAACTCACCGACCCATCCACGCCCGTCAACATCACGGAGCAGAGCGGCAAGGTGCTCGTCGACTTCGCCAACGTGACGCTGCCCGCGAAGCTCGATCGCCGCCTCGATGTCATCGACTTCGCGACACCCGTCAAGGAGGTCGATACCAAGCGCCGCGGCAATGGCGTGCGCATGACCATCTCGCCCACGGGCAAGACCCTCTATGACCATCTGGCCTACCAGACGGACAACCTCTTCACGGTGGAATTGAAGCCGCTCACGAAGGAAGAGGAGGAGAAGGCGAAGAAGGAGAAGTTCGGCTATACGGGCGAGAAGCTGTCGCTCAACTTCCAGAACATCGAGGTGCGCGCGGTGCTGCAGCTGCTCGCCGACTTCACGGGCCTCAACATCGTGGCGGCTGATACGGTGACCGGCAACGTCACCCTGCGGCTGAAGAACGTGCCCTGGGATCAGGCGCTGGACATCATTCTGAAGTCCAAGGGGCTGGCCATGCGCCAGAACGGAAACGTCGTCATGGTCGCCCCGGCCGAGGAGATCGCCACCCGCGAGAAGCTGGAGCTGGAGGCTCAGAAGCAGCTGCGTGAGCTGGCCCCGCTGCGCACGGAGTTCGTGCAGATCAATTACGCCAAGGCGGCGGACATCGCCACGCTGCTCAAGTCGGAGGGCAAGAACATCCTCTCCGAGCGCGGCAACGTATCGGTGGACGAGCGCACCAACACCCTGCTCATCCAGGAGACGGCGGAGAAGCTGGAGGAGATCCGCAAGCTGGTCGCGACGCTGGACATCCCGGTGCGTCAGGTGCTGATCGAGTCGCGCATCGTGATCGCCAACGAGGATTTCAGCAAGGACCTCGGCGTGCGCTTCGGCTACAGCAAGAACTCCAACCACAATGGCGCGCTGTCGCGTGATGACACCGAATACGCCATTGGCGGCAAGCTGCCCGGCGACGTCGACTACGGCGGAACCACTTCCTTCAACACCGAGGATCTGGAGAATTACATCGTCGACCTGCCGGTCGCCAACCCCTCGGGCGCGCTCGCGCTCGCGGTGGGCAAGATCGGCAGCTACCTGCTGCAGCTGGAACTCTCCGCGCTGCAGGCCGAGGGCAAGGGCGAGGTCATCTCCAGCCCGCGCGTCATCACCGCCAACCAGAAGGAGGCCGTGATCGAACAGGGTACGGAGATCCCGTACCAGGAGGCGACCTCCAGCGGTGCGACGTCCGTCTCGTTCAAGAAGGCCGTGCTGAGCCTCCGGGTCACGCCGCAGATCACGCCGGATGACCGCGTGATCATGGACCTGAGGGTCAACAAGGACGTCATCGGCCAGGTGTTCGCGGGCGTGCCGTCGATCGACACGCAGAACGTGGCCACCCAGGTCCTCGTCGACAACGGTGAGACCGTGGTGCTCGGCGGCGTCTACACGCAGGAGAATCGCACCGACCTCGAGCGGGTGCCTTTCTTCAGCGACATCCCCTACCTCGGCTGGATGTTCAAGAACACCTCCCAGCAGCACGACAAGGATGAGCTGCTGATCTTCGTCACCCCGAAGATCATCAAGGACGGGCTGGCGCTCGAGCAGTAGTCGAGCATTCTCGACCCGGGGGTGCATGGGCGACCATGCACCCCTTTTTTTGCGTGCGTACGGCTGTGAAGTCCGCCGGCGCCTTGCCATCGGCGGCGAGCAATCACACACTCTTCCGCATGATTCCCCGCAAGAAGGTGCGGACATGAGGTCGCCCGCGACCGGAAACTTCTTCCTGGTCGGCCCCATGGGTGCCGGCAAGTCGACCGTCGGCAGACAGCTGGCCCGCGCGCTGGAGCTATCCTTTCTCGACAGCGACAAGGTGATCGAGGAACGCACCGGGGCCTCCATCTCGCTCATCTTCGAGATCGAGGGCGAGAAGGGCTTCCGCGATCGTGAGGCCCAGGTCATCGACGAGCTGACCCGGCAGGAGAACCTTGTCGTGGCCACCGGCGGAGGCGCGGTATTGCGGGAAGACAATCGCCGGCACCTGCGCGAGCGCGGTTTCGTCATCTATCTGCGAGCGCCCCTTTCCCTGCTGGTCGAGCGCACGTCGCGGGATCACAACCGACCGCTGCTCGCCACGGCCGATCCACAGGAGCGGCTGCGGGCGCTGCTGCAGGAGCGCGAACCGCTTTACCGCGAGGTCGCGGATTTGATCATCGATACGGGGAACCGTACAGTACGGCAGGTCGTCTCCATGATCCGCCATCAATGCAGACCAGACACCCATCCATCGAATTGAAGGTCGATCTCGGCGACCGCAGCTACCCGATCCTCATCGGTCGCGGCCTGCTTGCCGACCCGGCGCCTTTCGAATCCCATCTGCGCCGCCAGGTGATGATCGTCACCAACAGCACCGTCGGCCCCCTGTACGTTCAGAGCCTGCGGGCCGCGCTCGGGCAGCGCCAGGTGGAGATCGTCGCGCTGCCCGATGGCGAGCAGTTCAAGACGCTGGCGACGATGGAGCGGATAATCGGCGCGCTGCTCGAGGCGCGTTTCGACCGCGGCTGCACGCTGCTCGCCCTCGGCGGCGGCGTCGTCGGCGACATCACCGGCTTTGCCGCCGCCTGTTATCAACGCGGCGTGGACTACATACAGGTTCCGACCACGCTGCTGGCGCAGGTGGACTCATCCGTCGGCGGCAAGACGGCTGTCAACCATGCCCTCGGCAAGAACATGATCGGCGCATTTCATCAGCCGCGACTGGTCCTCGCCGATACCGATACGCTCTCCACGCTGCCCGATCGCGAACTGCGCGCTGGGGTGGCGGAGATCATCAAGTACGGCCTGATCCGCGATGCCGGGTTCTTCGGATGGCTGGAGGCGAACATCCACGCCCTGCTGGCGCGCGACCCGCCGGCACTGGCCCACGCCATCGAGCGCTCGTGCCGGAACAAGGCCGAGGTGGTGGCTGCCGACGAGCGCGAGAGCGGCCAGAGGGCCCTGCTCAATCTCGGCCACACCTTCGGCCACGCCATCGAGACCGGCCTGGGATACGGCTCATGGCTGCACGGCGAGGCGGTGGCGGCCGGGATGTGCCTGGCGGCGGATCTCTCCGCCCGCCTCGGGTGGCTGAGCCGCACCGATGCCGAACGGGCGATCGCGCTGATCGACGACGGCGGTCTGCCGACACAATTGCCGTCACAGCTCGGCCCGGAGCAGATGCTCGCCCTGATGGCGGTGGACAAGAAGGTTCAGGAAGGACGGATACGCCTCGTTCTGCTGGAGGAGATCGGCCGCGCCGTCGTCACCGGCGAGTATGAACACGGGGCACTGAGGGCCACGCTCGCGCACCGGCGCGGCGCGGCCTCGGCGCTTGCCTGACACGGCGGGCTCCGAAGTTGCACGCACCGCTCGCGCCCTACGCTGCCTGCGACAGCAACAGCCGCGGACGGCGATATCCGGAACCGTCGCCCACCTATCGCAGCGAGCACCAGCGCGATCGCGATCGCGTCATTCATTCCGCGGCATTCCGGCGCCTGGAATACAAGACACAGGTCTTCGTCAATCACGAGGGCGACATGTTTCGGACCCGCCTCACGCATTCCATCGAGGTGGCGCAGATCGCCCGCACCATCGCCCGCGCGCTGCGGCTGAACGAGGACCTTGCGGAGGCGATCGCCGTCGCCCATGACCTCGGACACACGCCCTTCGGGCATGCCGGTCAGCGGGCGCTCAACGATTGCATGCGCCCCTATGGCGGCTTCGAGCACAACCTGCAGTCCCTGCGTGTCGTCGACGTCCTGGAGGAGAAGTACGCCGAATTCGACGGTCTGAATCTGACGTTCGAGACGCGCGAGGGCATACTGAAGCGCTGCCCGCGGGGCAGGGCGGAGAGCCTCGGGGAACTGGGCCGGCGGTTCATGGGCGGCGGTCAGCCGTCGCTGGAGGCGCAGCTGACAAACCTTGCCGACGAGATCGCCTACAACAATCACGATATCGACGATGGTCTGAGGGCCGGGCTGCTGACGCGCGAGCAGCTGCTGCAGGTACCCATTTTCACGAAGCATTGCGAATCGGCGGTCGCGCGGTACCCCTCCCTCTCGCAACGCCGGCTGGCCTACGAGACCGTGCGCAGCATGATTGGTGCCCAGGTTACGGACCTGGTCGAGACCAGCCGGGCGAGAGTCCTGGCGGCCGCACCGGCGTCGATCGAGGAAGTGCGCGGGAACACCTCGCCGCTCATCGCCTTCTCCGATGCGATGCGCATCGGCCTGAAGGAGCTGAAAGACTTCCTCATGACCAACCTTTATCGTCACTACCGCGTCGTGCGCATGTCCACCAAGGCCGACAAGGTCGTGCGCGAGCTGTTCGCCGCATTCATGGGCGACCCGCGACTGCTGCCCACCGGCACTCGATCCGCCGCGATTGACTCCGGTGAGGAGGCCGCGCGCGCCCAGGTGATCGCCGACTACATAGCGGGCATGACCGATCGCTACGCAATCGCGGAGTATGGGCGTATATTCACCCCAGGCGTATTGACCTGATCCGGGAGCGGCAGACGAATATTCGAGCGATGCAGGCGCATTCCGAGGACTATGGACCCGAATCGCTGCCAGGGCCCGCCGCCGAAGCCGCCCAGGCGGACCGCGAGGGCTATCTGCTCACCGCCGCGCTGTCGCAGCGCATCGACCTCATACGTCACCTGATAGATTTCAGCCGCCAGATCGTTCTGGTGATGGGGGATGAGGGCAGCGGCAAGACCTCGCTGCTTCATCATCTGCACGCGACGGCTGCGGAGAACTGGCGGGTGGCCAAGGTCAATGCCGACCCGATGTGCGACGCCGAAGCGCTCATCAAGAGGCTCGGTGCCGAGTTCGATCTCAACTTCACCGAGCGCGACGATCTCGAACGCCGCACGGAGGGATTCAGCACCTTCCTCGCGACCATGCGCCGGGCGCTGCTGGTGCCCGTGGTGGTGGTGGACGACGCACATCTTCTGCCTGCGGACGCCCTGCTGCTGCTGCTGCGCCTCGCGCAGCCGGAGTCCGAGGCGCCGCACCTGCGGGTGGCGCTGTTCTGTGACTCCCGCATGACCCGCACGCTGGGCAGCCCGCAGTTGCACGCGTTCAAGGACACCCTGCTGCATACGGTCGAGATGGCACCGTTCACCCTCGAGGACACGATGCGCTACCTGGCCACTCACTGGGCGGCGGTGGACCCTGACGGCGACCCGATCCTCGACGAGGGATACGTGCGCGAGGTCCATGTCGCTTCGGAAGGCATCCCTGGACGTATCAAGGCACTGGTGCGCACCAGTCTTTCGGAGTCGGCGACCGAGAGCACCGCCGTCGCGGAACCCGGGTCCGGGCGGCATATGCCGCTGGGCTGGGCCGCGGCCGGCGGTGCGGTCGCCATGCTGCTGGCCGTCGGATACTGGTTGAGCCAGCGTACGAACGAATCGGCCGCGCCCGCCGGCGCGATGGGGCCCATAGTGGAGTCGGTGCCGGTGCAGACCGGCACCGACGTCCCACCCCCATCCCCGACAGCGGCCTCGCCGTCCGCACCCGCCCCGGCGGGCCCGGCCCCGCCGATCGTCGACTATCCGCTGGTCCCCGACGTCCAGCCCTCTCTGCCGGCAGCCGCGTCGGCCGTCAATGCACCGCCCGCGCCGCCGGCGGCTATCGGCGGCCCGGCCGCCGCTACCGGCATGCCACGGGCGGTTGCGCCGCAACCGCCGCCTGTGGCTGCCACGTCGCCGCCGCCGGGGCCGATGCGCGAGGAACGGGGACCCACACGGGCAAAACCGGAGCGCAAGCCGCCGCCAACGGCCGCCAGGGCGCCGGAGGGCGCGGGCGGCCCTTGGCTCAGGCAGCAGCCACAGGGGAATTATGTCGTTCAGCTCTATGCCACCTTTCAGCGCTCCTCCGCCGACCAGTTTATCGCCCGGCACAGGCTTGGCCCCCGGGCGAACGTCATCGCCACCGTTCGGGATGGCAAGACCTGGTACGTGGTGGTCTACGGCTCTTACGGAGACCGCGCCCGCGCCAGGAACGCGATCGGCGGCCTGCCGGACGAGGTTCGACGCCTGAGCCCTTGGGTGCGGAAGATCGCCGATCTGCGGGCCATCGCCGTCGATTGACGAACCGACTGGTGCCGTTTTACATGGCGGGTGACCGAGATATAATCCCGGCCCTTTTGTCCGTCGCTCACCGACACGAGCATCGCGAGGTCGAACCGATGCAAGACTCACAGAGACACGGCGCGCCGTCCGAGCGCGTCGCCAGCAGGCCTCCCGCGCACGGCCTCTACGACCCCGGCTTCGAGCGCGACGCGTGCGGGGTCGGCTTCGTCGTCAACATCAAGGGCGGCAAGTCGCACGCCATCGTGCAGCAGGCGTTGACCATCCTGCGCAGCCTGCTCCACCGTGGCGCGTGCGGTTGCGAGGTCAATACCGGTGACGGGGTGGGCATCCTCATCCAGATGCCCCATGCGTTCCTGGCCCGAAAGTGCAAGGAGATCGGCATCGCCCTGCCCCCGGCCGGCCACTACGGCGCCGGCATGATCTTCCTCCCCCGTGCGCATGACGAGCGCGGCTGGATCATTGCGGAGTTCGAGAGGATCATCCGCGAGGAGGGCCAGACGCTGCTCGGTTGGCGCGACGTGCCGACTGACGATTCCTCGGTGGGACCGACGGCGCGCGCCTGCGAACCGACCTTCAGGCAGATCTTCATCGGCCGGGGGGCGGGCCTGGATGATCAGGCCTTCGAGCGCCGCCTGTACATCATTCGCAAGCGCGTCGAGATCGCCGTTCGCAACGCCGATCTGAGCGAGAAGGAGATTTTTTACGTCCCGAGCCTCTCCTCCAGGACGCTCATCTACAAGGGCATGCTCACGGGGGTGCAGATCGAGCCGATGTTCCCGGATCTGCTGGAGCCGGACGTCGAAACGGCCCTTGCGCTCGTACACCAGCGCTTCTCGACGAACACGTTCCCGTCCTGGCCGCTCGCGCATCCGTTCCGTTACATTGCCCACAACGGCGAGATCAACACGGTCCGCGGGAACGCCAACTGGATGCGCGCGCGGGAGACGATGTGCGCCTCGCCGCTCTGGGGCGAGGACATCGGAAAGCTGTTCCCGATCGTCTACGAGGGATCCTCGGACTCGGCCTGCTTCGACAACGTGCTCGAGTTTCTGTACATGTCGGGCCGGTCGCTGCCGCATGCCATCCTCATGATGATCCCGGAGGCGTGGAGCGGTCATGAATCCATGGACGCCGGGCGCAAGGCGTTCTACGAATATCACGGCTGCCTGATGGAACCCTGGGATGGACCGGCTTCGGTCGCCTTCACCGACGGCACCGTCATCGGCGCCGTGCTCGATCGCAACGGTCTGCGTCCCTCCCGCTATTACGTCACGAAGGACGACATGGTCATCATGGCCTCCGAGGTCGGCGTGCTCGAGGTCGCGCCGGAGAACGTGCTCATCAAGGAGCGGCTGCACCCCGGCCGGGTATTCCTGGTCGACACCGCCCAGGGTCGCATCATCGACGACAAGGAGCTGAAGGCCGGGTTTGCCAAGGAACATCCCTACGCGGAGTGGCTGCAGCAGCACCACATACCGCTGGAGTCGCTGCCCGAGCCGCCGCACGTGCCGGAGCCGGACCACGGCACGGTACTTCAGCGCCAGCGGGCCTTCGGCTACACGCTCGAGGACCTGCGCCTGCTGATGTTGCCAATGGCGAGGAACGGCGAGGAGCCCATCGGCTCGATGGGTACGGACGCGGCGCTGGCCGTGCTCTCCGATCGTCCGCGCATGCTGTATGACTATTTCAAGCAGATGTTCGCGCAGGTGACCAATCCGCCGCTGGATGGCATCCGCGAGGCGCTCGTCACGCAAGTCGCCACACCGATCGGGCCGGAGGGCAATCTGCTGCAGCCTGACCCCCTGAGCTGCCGGCAGATCAGACTGTCCAGCCCCGTCCTCAGCAACGAAGACCTGGCGCGCATCCGCCACTTCGACAAGGAGGGTTTCCGCGGAACCACGATCTCCATCCTTTATCCGGTCGACAGCGATGACAAGGCGCTGGAAGAGGCGATACGGAGCGTGTGTGCTCAGGCCGACAAGGCGATCGCGGAAGGCTGCTCATATCTCATCCTCTCGGATCGCGGCATCAGCGCACAGCTCGCCCCCATCCCGGCGCTGCTCGCTGTCGCGGGCGTCCATCATCACCTGGTGCGGGCCGGGACCCGCTGCAAGGTGGGGCTGATCCTCGAATCCGGCGAGCCGCGCGAGGTGCACCACATGTGCACGCTCATCGGCTACGGCGTCGGCGCCATCAATCCGTACCTGGCGTTCGAGTCGATCGACGACATGATCCGCCAGAACATACTGACCGGCATCGACAACAAGACCGCCGACAAGAACTACATCAAGGCATGCAACAAGGGCCTGGTCAAGGTGATGTCGAAGATGGGCATCTCCACGGTGCAATCCTACCGCGGAGCGCAGATCTTCGAGGCCGTCGGCCTGGACAGGGCCTTCGTCGAGAAGCACTTCACAGGCACCGCCTCGCGCATCGGCGGCATCGGCATCGAGGTCGTGGCCGAGGAGCAGCGACAGCGCCATCACCGCGCATTTCCCGAGCGCCCGGCGGGCACGCCCGATCTCGACTGGGGCGGGGAGTATCAGTGGCGTCGCGAAGGCGAATATCACCTCTTCAATCCCGGCACCGTGTTCAAGCTTCAGCAGGCTACGCGCACCGGTCAATACCGCATATTCCGGGAGTACAGCCAGCTCATCGACGACCAGGACAAGAAGCTGGCTACCCTGCGCGGCCTGTTCGAGTTCCATCTCGCCCCCGAGCCCATTCCGCTGGAGGAGGTGGAATCCGTCGAATCGATCTGCCGTCGCTTCCAGACCGGCGCAATGTCCTACGGCTCCATCAGCCAGGAGGCGCACGAGACGCTCGCCATTGCCATGAACCGCATCGGTGGCAAATCCAACACCGGCGAAGGCGGCGAAGACCCCGAGCGCTACAAGCCCCTGCCGAATGGAGATTCCAAGCGCAGCGCCATCAAGCAGGTCGCATCCGGCCGTTTCGGCGTGACCAGCGAGTATCTCGTCAATGCCGACGACATCCAGATCAAGATGGCGCAAGGTGCCAAGCCCGGCGAGGGCGGCCAGCTGCCGGGTTCCAAGGTGTATCCGTGGATCGCCAAGGTACGCCATTCCACGCCGGCAGTCGGCCTCATCTCGCCGCCACCGCATCACGACATCTATTCGATCGAAGACCTTGCGCAGCTCATCCATGACCTGAAGAACGCCAACCCCCGGGCGCGCATCCACGTGAAGCTGGTCGCCGAGGTCGGCGTCGGCACCGTGGCCGCGGGCGTGGCCAAGGCGCACGCCGACGTCGTGCTCATTTCCGGCTACGACGGCGGGACGGGCGCCTCGCCGCTGACGTCCCTGAAGCACGCGGGCGTCCCCTGGGAGCTCGGCCTGGCTGAAACCCAGCAGGTCCTGGTCGCCAACAAGCTGCGCGACCGTATCGTCGTGCAGACCGATGGCCAGCTCAAGACCGGTCGCGACGTCGTCATCGCCGCGCTGCTGGGGGCCGAGGAATTCGGATTCGCCACTGCGCCGCTTGTCGTCATCGGCTGCATCATGATGCGCGTCTGCCATCTGAACACCTGCCCGGTCGGCGTGGCCACGCAGGACCCGCGGCTGCGCGCGAAGTTCACCGGCAAGCCGGAGCACGTGGTGAATTTCTTCCGCTTCATCGCCGAGGAAGTGCGCGAGTGGATGGCCAGGCTCGGCTTCCGCACGATCGACGAGATGATTGGCCGCATCGACAAGCTGCACGTGAAGAAAGCCGTCGATCACTGGAAGGCGCACGGATTGGACTTCAGCGCCATCCTCAATCCGCCGCCGGCGCCCGCCGGTGTCGACGTGCGCCGCGTGCGCGAGCAGGACCATGGTCTGGACAAATCGCTCGATGTCACGACGATCGTACCGCTATGCCGCCCGGCGCTCGAGGAGGGAAGGCCCGTGGAGGCCATACTTCGCATCAAGAACACCAATCGCACCGTCGGCACCATCCTGGGCTACGAAGTGACCAGGCGCTACGGGGCGGCCGGTCTTCCGGACGACACCGTCAAGCTGCATTTCAGCGGCTCTGCCGGCATGAGCTTTGGCGCGTTCCTTCCGAATGGCATCACCATGACGCTCGAGGGCGACGCCAACGACTACACCGCCAAGGGCCTCTCCGGCGGCAGAATCATCGTCTACCCGCCGCGGCATTCGACTTTCGTGGCCGAGGAGAACATCCTCGTCGGCAATGCCGTGCTCTACGGCGCGACCGCCGGCGAGTTGTATCTGCGCGGCATCGCCGGGGAGCGGTTCTGCGTGCGCAACAGCGGCGCGCTCAGCGTGGTCGAAGGAGTCGGCGATCACGGTTGCGAGTACATGACCGGCGGCCGCGTCGTGGTCCTCGGCGCGACGGGACGCAACTTTGCCGCCGGCATGTCCGGCGGCGTGGCCTACGTGCTCGACCACAAAGGCGACTTCCGCAGCCGGTGCAACACCGCCATGGTCGGGCTGGAAAAGCTCGAGCGTGACGAGGACGTGGAGCTGGTGAAGGAACTGCTCAACCGACACCTGAAATACACCGGCAGCACGGTCGCCCGAAGGGTTCTCGCGAACTGGCATGCCATGCAGGCGAAGTTCGTGAAAGTCATGCCGAACGACTACAAGCGTGTGCTGAGCGCGATCGATCACGCGCGCAGAAACGGCATACCCGAGGATGTCGCCGTCATGGAGGCCGCACATGGGTAAGACGACCGGGTTCCTGGAGTTTCACCGTGCCAAGCAGCCCTACCGACCGGTCAGGGAGCGGGTGCGCGACTGGAAGCAGGTCATGGCCGGTTGGGCGGACGATGCCCTCAGGCAACAGGCCTCGCGTTGTATGGATTGCGGCATTCCCTTCTGTCATCAGGGCTGTCCGCTCGGCAACCTCATCCCGGACTGGAACGATCTCGTCTACAGGAACCGCTGGCGCGAGGCCATCGACCGACTGCATGCGACCAACAACTTCCCTGATTTCACCGGGACCCTCTGTCCGGCGCCGTGCGAAGGCGCCTGCGTGCTCGGCATCAACGACGAGCCGGTCACCATCAAGGCCGTGGAGCTCGCGATCATCGAGCGTGCCTTCAAGGAGGGCTGGGTGGTGCCGCAGCCTCCCGTCAGGCTCACGGGCAAGAAGGTTGCGATCGTCGGCTCCGGGCCGGCGGGCCTCGCTGCGGCACAGCAATTGCGTCGGGTCGGGCACGAGGTCACGATCTTCGAGCGCGACGATCGGCTCGGCGGTCTGCTGCGCTACGGCATCCCCGAGTTCAAGATGGAGAAGCGTGTTCTGAATCGCCGCCTCGAGCAGTTGCGCGCCGAAGGCGTGGCGTTCCGGACCGGCGCGCACATCGGCGTGAACGTGCCCGTGGAGTCGCTGCGCAAGGACTTCGACGCCATCGTGCTGACGGGGGGAGCCTGCCATGCCCGTGACATCGACGTCCCCGGGCGCGATCTCAAGGGCATTCATCCGGCCATGGAATTCCTGACTCTGCAGAACCGGCGCTGCGAGGGCGACGAGATACCCGAGGCCCAATTCATCACCACCAAGGACAAGCACGTGGTCATCCTCGGTGGCGGCGACACCGGCGCGGACTGCATCGGAACCTCGCACCGACAGGGCGCAAAGTCCGTCAGCTCGCTGGAGATCATGCCGCGTCCGCCCGAGCGGCGCGCGGAGAGTAACCCCTGGCCGGAGTGGCCGATCATCTATCGTACCGCGCCGGCACACGAGGAAGGCGGTGAGCGGGTGTATGCGGTATCGACCAAGCGGTTCATCGGGGACGAGCAAGGCAACGTCAAGGCGATCGAACTCGTGAAGGTGGAGCTGAAGAAGGACGCCAGCGGCCGCATGGCTTTCGAAGAAGTGCCGGATTCGGTACACACGATCCAGGCAGAGCGCGTTTTCCTGGCGATGGGCTTTGTGGGACCCGAGAAACCCGGCATGCTCGAGCAGCTCGGCGTGAAGCTCACCGACCGCGGCAACGTGGCGCGCGACGGGAACTGGATGACCAGCATTCCGGGAGTGTTCACGGCCGGGGACATGCAGCGCGGGCAATCCCTGATCGTGTGGGCCATCGCTGAGGGCCGTTCGGCTGCCGCGGGCGTCGATCGATATCTGATGGGCTCGACCGATCTGCCGGCTCCCCTGCCCTAGACCCCATCAGGGCAGGGATGCACCGGGGGGCGCCGCGTGAGCGCCCGTTCGTTCTTCACGTCAGCACCACCGCACCCCCAACACCGTTCATCGCCGACTGACAACACGCATACATGGGCGGTCCACAGCACGTAGAATCCTCCGCATGACCGCCCTTAGAAACGATCGCTTCCTGCGCGCGCTGCTGCGTCAGCCCGTGGACATGACGCCGGTGTGGATGATGCGGCAGGCCGGCAGGTATCTGCCAGAGTATCGGGCCACGCGCCAGCGCGCGGGCAGCTTCATGACCCTGTGCACGACACCCGAGCTTGCCTGCGAGGTGACGCTGCAGCCTATCGACCGCTATCCGCTCGATGCGGCGATCCTGTTCTCCGACATACTCGTCGTGCCTCATGCGATGGGGCTGGGCCTGACGGTGAACGAGGGCGTGGGGCCGCACTTCGAGCGCCCGGCACGGACACCGAGCGACATCCGTGCCATCGGCATTCCTGACCCCGAGATCGATCTCCGATACGTCATCGACAGCGTGCGCCTGATCCGGCGCGAATTGAACGGTCGCGTGCCTCTGATCGGCTTCGCCGGCAGCCCGTGGACCATGGCCACCTACGCCATCGAAGGGCGGGGGACCAAGGACTTCCACGTCGTCAAGACGATGATGTACCGGGAGCCGCGCATACTGCATGAGTTGCTCGAGAAGCTCGCTCGCGCTGTGGTACTTTACCTCAACGCCCAGATCGCAGCCGGAGCGCAGGCGGTGATGGTATTCGACACCTGGGGCGGGGCGCTTTCGACGCCGGCATACGAAGAGTTTTCCCTGCGCTACATGCGACAAATCGTCGAGGGCGTGGGCAAGGAGAGCGAAGGGCGTCGCGTGCCGTGCATCCTGTTCACCAAGGGCGGCGGGCAATGGCTGGACCTCATCGCCGGGACCGGATGCGATGCCGCCGGCCTGGACTGGACCACGGAGATCGGCGCGGCGCGCCAGCGCGTCGGGGGCCGGATCGCATTGCAGGGAAACATGGACCCGGCAGTTCTGCTGGCAACCCCGGAGCGCATCCGCGAGGAGGTCGCCGCGATATTGAGGAGCTTCGGACCGCACGCCGGCCACGTCTTCAATCTCGGCCATGGGATCACCCCGGATGTCGATCCCGAGAACGCCGGTGTCTTCATCGAAGCCGTTCACAGGCTCAGCGCGGGAGCGTGATTGGCGGGCAGGATACCCGCAACCGCGATGGCAACCCTAACGCGTTCCGAGAACGTTGAGCGCGGGCTCGGACATCGCGGC
Organism: Gammaproteobacteria bacterium; assembly: GCA_022071965.1. Taxonomy (GTDB): domain Bacteria; phylum Pseudomonadota; class Gammaproteobacteria; order JAJPIJ01; family JAJPIJ01; genus JAJVHZ01. Next base: position 164,690 of record JAJVIQ010000007.1, on the reverse strand, counting down.
CAGCTGTTCGCGCAGGGAGAGCACGTGATCCTGCCAGTATCGCTGCGTGTTGAACCAGGGGAAATGCATGGGAAAGGCCGGGTCGTCCCATCGCCGGGCAAGCCAGCCGGCATAGTGAATCATTCGCAGGCTGCGTAGCGGTTCGATGAGCTGCAGCTCCGAGTAGTCGAACTCCGCGAACTCCTCGTAGCCGTCCAGGACGCTCGCGAGCTGCGCGATCATGTCATCGCGACTTCCGGACAGCAGCATCCACAGGTCCTGTACGGCGGGCCCCATCATGCAATCGTCAAAGTCGACGAAGTGCGGGCCTGCATCCGTCCATAGTACGTTGCCCATGTGGCAGTCACCATGCAATCGCAACAGCGCAATGTCGCCGGCGCGCTGATAACCGGCGCGGACGGCCTGCAGGACGTCGTCGACCGTGCTGCGGTATGCGGCGAGCAGATCGGGCGGAACGAAGCCCTTGTCGATGACGAACCGCGATGGTCGCTCCCCGTATGCCTCGATGCTGAGCGTCGGCCGGTGCTCGAACCCCGCGGCCCTGCCCACGGCGTGCATTCGCCCGATGAATCTCCCCAGCCAGGTCAGCGTCTCCCCGTCGCCCAATTCCGGAGCGCGTCCACCCTTGCGCGGATATATGCTGAAGCGGTAGCCGGCGTGCCGATGCAGCGTCCGCCCGCACTCATCGGCGATCGGGGGAACTGCCGGGATCTCGATTTCGGCAAGCTGCTGTGTGTAGCGATGCTCCTCGAGGATTGCCGCATCGGTCCAGCGCCCGGGACGATAGAACTTGGCGATAACCGGTGGCGCCTCCTCGATGCCGACCTGATATACGCGATTCTCGTAGCTGTTCAGCGCGAGCAGACGGCCATCGCAGCGCAGATGAAACATCTCCACGGCATCCAGGATGCATTCCGGCGTCAGCCCCGTGTACGGCGCCCGCAAGCCCGGGCCTTCTTCATCCATGCTCCGTACTCGGCTCATTCACCGTGCGGCGCGCGCAGCCGGACGATCACCAGCAGCGCCACCGCCAGCATGACCAGCAATGCATTGCCGATCCTGACATAGGGGGTGGCGCCGACGCGGGGAATGACGTCACCGGCCAGCACGTGAGCGATGAACTGCGGGGAACGGCCCGCGATCCCGCCGCGCGGATCGATGATGGCCGAGATCCCGTTGTTGGTCGCGCGCAGCAGATACCTGCCGGTCTCGACCGCCCGCATGCGCGCGATCTCCAGGTGCTGATGCGGCGCCAGCGAATCCCCGAACCAGGCGTCGTTGCTGACGTTGACGAGCAATTGCGATTGCGGCAGGAAGTCGATCACCTCCTCACCGAAGGCGTCTTCGAAGCAGATCGATGGCGCCAGCTTCAGCCCGGCGGCGGTCAGCGGTGGCTGATCATGCGCCCCATGGCTGAATTCCGACATCGGGATACTGAGGGATCGCAATATCGGCATGAGGATCGACGGAAACGGCGGATACTCCCCCAGCACCACGAGGTGACGCTTGTCGTAACGGCTCACCGCCGAGCCCAGCGCGATGATGCTGTTGTAATAGTTCACGATGCGGCCCTGTCCGTCGCGATCATCGATGGGCAGGCCAAGCACGATATCGGTTCCGGAGCGGATCGCTCGATCGTCGATCTCGGCGATGAAATCCTTCACTTCGGAGCCGAACGCCGGGATGGCCGTCTCCGGCCAGACGATGATCTTCGCCTGCCCCCAGTACCTCTCGCTCAGCCGCCGGTACAACTCCAGGGTCCGATCCTTCATCTCCGGATCCCATTTCTGGCTCTGCTCGATCCCCCCCTGAACGAGGGCGACCCGCACCGGCGCCCCCTCGGCCCTCGTCCACGAGACCAGCGAAAGAGCCAGCGCCAGGCCCCAGACCGCGCTCAGTGTCAGCAGCGCACGCAGGCGCTCCCCCGGCAGCGAGGCAAGCGCGCCGGCGCTGGCCGCGACGGCCAGGCCGACCAGGAACACGCCGCCGACCGGGGCGTAGCCCGCCAGCGGTCCGTCAATCTGGCTGTAACCGACACTGAGCCAGGGGAAGCCCGTGAACAAACAGTCGCGCAACCACTCCACCAGGGCCCAAAGCGCCGGCATGGCCACCAGCAGCGAGGCACCCGGGCTGATCCGGAACCAGCGCTGCGCAGCGAAGCCGACCAGAGCCGGGTATAACGCCATGAACATGACCAGCAGCGCCGTGACCGACACCGAGAAGGCGAGGACCGGCAGCCCGAACTGATGCACGCTTGTCTGCACCCAGGCTATCCCAAGACCGAACATGCCGAGCCCGAAAAGCCATCCGCGCCAGAACGCGCGGCCCGGTCGCACATCGAGCCAGCACCGGAACAACACGGCCAGAGAGAGCATGGCGACGGCGGACCAGCCGTAGGGAGCAAACGCCAGCGGCATGCTGGCGCCGGCGAGCAGCGCCAGCAGATCGCCCAGGTAGGCACTGCGCCCGATGCCGCCGAGGCTTTGACGATTCAATTCGCTTCTCCCGCCCGGCAGCTCGCCTGCCGTCCCCGTAGCGGCGGCAACCCGACCGCCGATCAGCCACTCGTAGCGTATGGTGCCGCCGCCTCATCCGGTGGATGGTGACGGATGACGCGTATTGTGTGAATGCGGCGTCGATCGGCACGCAGCACGAGAAAACTGAATCCCTTGTACTCCAGCCGTTCTCCCTTCTTGGGCAGGTGGCCGAGTTCTTTCAGAACCATGCCACCGATGGTATCGTAGTCCTCGTTGCTGAACTGGACGTTGAAGTACTCGTTGAAATCGGCAATCGGAGTGCGCGCCTTGACCGTGAAGCGCGTGGTCCCGTGCGGCTTGATATAGTCCTCGTCCTCGATGTCGTGCTCGTCCTCGATCTCCCCCACGATCTGCTCGATCACGTCCTCGATGCTCACCAGACCCGAAACGCCGCCATATTCATCGACCACGATGGCCAGATGATTGCGGCTGGACCGGAACTCGCGCAAGAGTATGTTCAGCCGCTTGCTCTCCGGCACGAAGACGGCCGGTCGCAGTACGTCCTTGAGCTGGAAGCGCTCTCCCGATTGCTGCGCAATGTAGGCGAGCAGGTCCTTGGCAAGCAGGATCCCGACGACCTGATCCTTGCGCTCGTTCATCACCGGAAAGCGCGAGTGCCCGGAATCGATTACGGTCGGCAGGAACTCGCGCGGATCCACGCCCTCCTCGACGACGACCATCTGCGAGCGCGGCACCATGATGTCGCGCACCTGCATCTCCGACACCTGAAGCGCGCCCTCGAGCATCGCCAGGGTGTCGGTGTCGACCAGGTTACCGCGCTCCGCGTCACGAAGTACCTCGACCAGTTCGGCCCGGTCGCGGGGTTCGGTGCGAAAAATGCGCCGGAACCTCTGTAGCCACGCCGCGCCGTCCGCCGCCTTGTTGCCGGTGCCCGCCATCGCCGTGCAATTCAACCGGTACCGTAGGGATCGGGGTAGCCGAGGGATCGCAGGATGGCTGTCTCGCGGCGCTCCATCATGATCGCGTCCCCCCCGCGAAGGTGGTCATAGCCCAGCAGATGCAGAACGCCGTGCACGACCATGTGCGCGTAGTGTGCATCGGCTGGTTTGCGCTGGGCGCGCGCCTCGGCGAGGATGACGGGCACGCACAACACGATGTCACCGAGCCACGCAATGGCATCGCTGGCAGCCGCGCCCGGAAAGGACAGCACGTTGGTCGCATAATCACGGCCGCGCCATCGGCGGTTCAGCGCACGGCCCTCGCGTGCACCGACAAAGCGCACCGTCAGGTCCCCGCTCCGGCGCCGCACACTCCGCAGGGCCGCCTGCGCCCATCTGCGAACAGATCGCGGGTGGGGCACGCCGCGCCGTCGCGTGGTGTACTGAACGAAGGTCCGCGCGTTCGGCATCAGACCTCGGAGCCCGTCCGCCCCTGGTCAAAGCTGTCGTAGGCGTCGAGTATGCGCGCAACTACCGGGTGGCGCACGACATCCTTGGACCGGAAGAACGTGAAACTGATGCCCTCGGTTCCGGCAAGCACATCGATGACCTGCCGCAGTCCGGAAGGCCGCTCGCGCGGCAGATCGATCTGAGTGATATCCCCGGTAACGACCGCAGTGGAGCCGAAGCCGATGCGCGTCAGAAACATTTTCATCTGCTCGACGGTGGTATTCTGCCCCTCGTCGAGGATGATGAAGGATTCGTTGAGCGTGCGGCCGCGCATGAACGCCAGCGGCGCCACCTCAATGACGCTGCGCTCGATCAGTTTCGCCACACGCTCGAACCCGAGCATCTCGTACAAGGCATCGTATAGCGGCCTCAGGTACGGGTCGATCTTCTGCGACATGTCTCCCGGCAGGAACCCGAGCCGCTCGCCCGCCTCGACGGCGGGACGCACCAGCACAAGTCGGCGTACGCGCTCGGACTCCAGGGCCTCCACGGCGCAGGCCACGGCGAGATAGGTCTTGCCCGTGCCCGCGGGACCGACGCCGAAGCTGATGTCGTGCGATCTGATGGCCTGCAGATAGTTGCGCTGATTTGCCCCGCGTGGACGGATGAGCGCGCGGCGGGTGCTGACCGCGATCGTCTCTGAATCACCGGTATCCTCGTCCAGGCCAAGACTCTCGGCCTGCAGGTGCAGGTGAACCTTGGCAGGTGTGAGAGCCCCCTCGCTGGTGAGCATGTACAGCCGCTCCAGGACGTCGCCCGCCGACTTGGTCGCGTCCGGCGCGCCGAGGATGCGGAACAGGTTGCCGCGATTGTTGATCTCCACGCCCAGGCGCCGCTCCATCTGGCGCAGGTGCTCGTCGAACTGGCCGCAGAGGTTCGCCAGACGCGCGTTGTCGAGTGGTTCGAGGACGACTTCACGCGCGCGCGATCGGAGAAGATTAACAGGCGTGTTCAAGCTTTTTCAGGAGTTGGCCGCGGAGCGAATTCGGGAGCGCCTCGGCGATGCGGACGTCCACGAATTCACCGACGAGCCGCGCGGAGCCATCGAAATTGACTATGCGGTTGTTCCCGGTACGCCCGCTCATCTGCGCCGGATCCTTGCGCGAGGCGCCGGTCACCAGCACGCGCTCAACGCCGCCGACCATGCGCCCGCTCACCTGCGCCGACAACTCCTCCACGCGCCGCTGCAGGCTGGCGAGGCGCTGCTTCTTCACGTGCGCCGGGACGTCATCGGGAAGGTTCGATGCCGGTGTTCCCGGCCTCCTGCTGTAGACGAAGCTGAACGAGGTGTCGAAGCCGACGTCTTCAATCAGTGTCATCGTCGCGGCGAAGTCGGCATCGGTCTCCCCCGGGAATCCCACGATGAAATCGGTGCTCAGCGACAGCTTCGGACGCAGCTTGCGCAATCGTCGTATCTTCGCCTTGTACTCCAGCGCGGTATGGCCCCGCTTCATCAGCGCCAAGATGCGATCCGACCCGCTTTGCACCGGCAGATGCAGATGGTCGACGAGTTCCGGAACCTCTGCGTAGACTTCGATGAGTCGATCGCTGAACTCCACCGGATGCGAGGTGGTGAACCGGATCCGCCCGATTCCGTCGATGGCGGCGACGTATCGGATGAGATCGGCGAGGTCCGCGACCCCGCCACCGTGCTTCGCGCCGCGGTAGGCGTTGACGTTCTGACCAAGCAGGGTCACCTCGCGCACGCCTTGCCGCGCCAGTCCCGCAATCTCCGCCAGCACGTCGTCGAAGGGGCGGCTGAACTCCTCGCCACGCGTGTAAGGCACCACGCAAAACGTGCAGTACTTGCTGCATCCCTCCATGATGGAGACGAACGCCGTCGGCCCTTTCGCCCGGGCCTCCGGAAGACGATCGAACTTCTCGATCTCCGGGAAGCTGATATCGATGGTGCGCTGGCGCCGGCGCTCTACCTCATCCAGCATCCGCGGCAGCCTGTGCACCGTCTGCGGCCCGAAAATGATATCGACATAAGGTGCACGCTTCCAGATCGCGGATCCCTCCTGGCTGGCCACGCACCCGCCCACACCCAGCACCACCCCGGGGCGCGCCTGCTTGTACTCGCGCCACATCCCGAGCTGCGAGAACAGCTTCTCCTGCGGCTTCTCGCGAACCGAACATGTGTTCACAAGCAATACATCGGCTTCGGCAGGGTTCGCCGTGGTTATGAAGCCATGCGAGGCCGCCAGCACATCGGCCATCCTGGCCGAGTCATACTCGTTCATCTGGCAGCCAAAAGTCTTGATGTACAGCTTGCGCGCCATGCCGGTTTCGGGACGGGGGAGGCCGTTAAGTTAATCGTTTTGCGAGATTTTCGCCAGCAAAGACGGACTCTCTGGCGCCGAATCCTCCGGGCCGCCGGCTGCGATCCCGCACGCCGACCCCGCGGCTCAGGGCCGCCGGACCCCGCCCGTCGGCGGACACGGATACCCCTGATGCAGCGCCTCGCCCACCAGTACGTACGCCGCCTCATCCAGCCGCTCCGGATGGGCCTGGAGCCAGGCCACCGCCCGGCCGCGAACATCCTCCGGGCTGACCCGATTGGGGTCGATGCAGAACAGCGCCGGACCATCGCCCGCCTGCTGCATGATCGATACCGTCTGCACCAGGCCGACCATGAATGTCATACAGAAGGTATGCGCCTCGGCATCGGCTTCCCCGCGCCTGCAGCTGTCCAGGAGCTCGCGGCCGGTTAGCACCTGCTCCTCGGCGGCCGGCTCGCCCATGGGGGTAACCGGTGCGGCAGACGGGCCTTCGGCCAATGCGGACCGGAGCAGAATCGCCGCGACCATGACAGTGCTAACCTGTTGAACGAATTGCATAGTCTGTGTCGCGAGATCGGCCTTGCCGGCATCGCCAGCGCACGGGCGAGATCGCCGCCGAATGGGCACCCCGACTGCGCTGGAAGGTTGGGGCGTCCCTGAGAGAACCAGTTCGCAGGACTCCCCGCGCGAGTGTCTCACAGTGTCCTCGAGGCTGTACAATGGCGCGTGTCCGGCGAGAAGACCGATGTCCAACGACAAGGAGGACCCGCCAAAGAGCGGGGCCCAAGGAAAGCGTGTACGAAGGGCAAAAGCATGCCGAATCCCACCAAGCGCTACGCATTCGACCTCACCCGCCCGCTACACCGTTATGTCTGGCAGATGGGCGGCATTCTGGGCAGGTTCAGCCTCATACTGGATAGCCTCGGAGTGGTCGGATTGGGGCTAGCCGCCGCCGGCTTGCTGACAATGGCATTTGCGGAAAATGATCGCATCCTGGAACTCGGCCTGAAATCGGGGGTGATCGCGTTGTGCGCGGGGATCAGCTGCTTCGCGTCCGCCAGGCTGGTGGATTTTATCGGCAAGTTCCTGAATGGAGAGGACCCGCGATCCCTCATCCTCACGGAGCGCCAGAAGCGCGCCACCGACTTCAGGGTCGCCAACGAGTCGAGCACCGACGCGGTCTGGCGGCAGAAAAACGCCCCGAGCATCACTCCGATGAACGTGCAGACTCTGCGGATCGTGGGCAGCGAACCCCCGACCGACAGCACAGCCCCGCCGGCCAAGACCGGCACGACCCACCGGCCGTAGGCCATTACCTGGGAATACCCACAGGGTGGGCCTGCCCCGCGGGATACCCTGTGGCTGCCCGCCCCGCGCGATAGATTTCCCACCCATGCGGCCACGCGCGGCGAGCACGCCGCGGCTGAACACGGCCTGTGCGGACCCCGAACCCCACCAATGAAGCACCCTGCAGCAGTTGTCAGCCTGTGCCGCGGGTACGCGTGCTGGCGGTCTCCACTGTCTTTCTCTCTGCGAATTCGACGATCAGGGACGCGACATCCTTGCCGGTGGCACCCTCTATGCCCTCCAGCCCGGGTGAGGAATTCACCTCTATCACCAAAGGGCCGCGCCGCGACCGCAGTAGATCGACGCCACAGACGTTCAAGCCGATCACCCTGGCAGCCTTCGCTGCCGTGGCGCGCTCCTCGGCCGTGATCTTGACCAGCTCTGCCGATCCGCCCCGATGCAGATTTGATCGAAAACCGCCCGCCCGCGCTCGCCTACGCATGGCGGCGATCACCTTGCCATTGATCACGAAACAGCGGATGTCGCTGCCCTGCGCCTCGCTGATGTACTCCTGGACGAGAATATCGGCCTTCAGGCCCATGAACGCCTCGATGACGCTCTCCGCGGCGGTCACGGTCTCGGCAAGAACCACGCCGATCCCCTGGGTGCCCTCGAGAAGCTTGATCACCACGGGCGCGCCGCCCACCTTGCGGATGAGTTCCTGCACGTCCGTGGTTTCATGCGCGAAGCCGGTCGTCGGCAGGCCCACACCGCGGCGCGCGAGCAACTGCAGGCACCGGAGTTTGTCGCGCGAGCGTGTAATGGCGACGGACTCGTTCACGCTGAAGACCCCCATCATCTCGAATTGGCGGACCACGGCCGCGCCATAGAAGGTCACGGACGCGCCGATGCGCGGGATCACCGCATCGAATCCCTGTAACGGCTCCCCCTTGTAGAACATCTGCGGATTCTTGGAGGTGATATCCATGTAGCAGCGCAGGAAGTCGACGACATGCACCTCATGGCCGCGTTTGGACGCCGCATCCATGAGCCGCTGGGTCGAATAGAGCTTCGGGTTGCGGGAAAGGATGCCAATCTTCATTGCTTCCTCTTTCGCGGCAATTGCGGTCTGCCGGCCCCGTAGGACAGAGCGGGGTCCACCGTCAGACGGTCGCGCATGGCGCTGCGGCCGAGCAGCATGCGGTATCGCATGGTGTCGCGATCGGTAATCGTGAGTTCTATCGGGTATCGCAGATGCCCGAGCACGATGTCGGTGACGATCACGATTCGCCGTTCCTGATGTCCCCCGGAATCGGTCACCGCACGCTCATCCACGATGTCGCACTCGCACACCACTGCAATGTCGGTGCGCAGCCGCCTCGGATGCAGCATGAACCGCACGCGCGGCGCGCCGTGATGCAGAAAGCGCTCCACGGAGTACGCATGCAGCGCGGATGTCCGGGCGCCAGTGTCGACTTTTGCCTTGATTGCCCTTATGTTGAACTGCGGCAGGGCGACCCATTCTCGCCAGCCAATCCGCATGATGCCGCCATCGGATCGATCCAGACCCTGCGCACCGGTCTCCCCCGGCTCTTCCGTTGCGTCAGTGGGATCGGGCATGGCGCCCCTCAGGTGAGGAAACGCCCACCGTCGAGACGGATGATCTGGCCTGTGCAATACGCCGCATCGCGAACCAGATAAAGCACCGCGACAGCCGCATCCTCGGGGGTACCGGGGCGTGCCAGGGGCACGCGGGTCATATACTCCCGCTTCATCTCTTCGCTGTAGGAATCGGCCCACGCCACGACGCCCGGCGCGATGGCGTTCACGGTCACGTGCGGCGCGAGCTCTATCGCGCAGGTGGACGTGATCTCCATGAGGGCTGCCTTGGAGCTGTTGTACGCCGCGAAATGCTGCAGAGGCTCGCCCATGACGTGTATGTCTATGAAGTTGACGATCCGTCCGGGGCTGGATGGATCGTCGCTGTGATAATGGGCACGCAACATGGGTGCAAATTTCTGTATCAGCATCAGGGGAGCCCGCGCATTGATGGCCTGATTGCGATCGTACTGTTCCACGGTTATCGAACCAAACGGGGTCGGATCGAAGATGCTGGCGTTGTTTACCAGCACGTCGAGGCGGTCGAACCGGGAGTTCAACGCGCGATATAGCTGTTCGGCGGCATCGACGTCCTCCATCCTCACCTGCAGCGCCAAGGCGCTTCGTCCAATTGTCTTAATTGCATCGACGACCTGATCGGCCTCGGCACGGCTCTGATTATAAGTGATGGCCACGTGCATTCCGGCCCTTGCCAGGGTCAGGGCTACTGCACGACCGACGCGTCTCGCGCCACCTGTAACAAGCGCCACCTGATCAACGAGATGCTTTTGCAAAGCCATGATAGCCAAGTTACCCGATTGTCATCGCAGGCGTCCATTATGCCGCACTGCGGGATATCGCAAACGGCTTGATTCCCCGCAAGCCGGGTACTTGGCGGGCGCAATGGCTTTGGTCTATGCTTGAGACCGACTGCAGTTACAGTGTCGCAGGTAGTAAAAAGAAAGTCCTGATGGTCTCCTTGCGCTGCCCCCCGATACTCTGCACGACACCCTTGGCGAAAAATCAGCGGAGTTTATTTGCATGGCTACCGGTACCGTGAAGTGGTTTAACGAGGCAAAGGGTTACGGCTTCATCACGCCGAGCGAGGGTGGTGACGAAGTCTTCGTCCATTACTCTGCCATCAAGGGCTCTGGATTCCGCACCTTGCAGGAAGGCCAGAAGGTGAACTTCGAAGTGCAGCGAGGCCCGAAGGGGTTGCAGGCAGCGTCGGTAACGCCCGAAGGCTGATCTCAGCCGTCGCTCGGGAGCCCGGGGGACCCCGCCGGAACGCGGGGTTTCTTGTTTGTCCAGCCTTCTTTTTCGGGCCTTGACGTTCCTGTTCACGCTGGCCGCATAAAGAAGATCGCCGCCGAGCGTCGAGATTCGACGTCTTTCATCGAGCCCCTTCATGCTTTCAATCGCCCAGAAACACGAACTGGAGTACAACAAGCTCGCCAAGCGCCTGCGGCGCAACGTCGGTCGCGCGATCGAGGACTTCAACATGATCGAGCACGGCGATCGGGTCATGGTGGGCCTTTCGGGGGGCAAGGATTCCTACACGCTGTTGGATGTGCTGCTGTCGCTGCGGCGTAGTGCCCCGGTGGATTTCGAGATAGTGGCGGTGAATCTTGACCAAAAGCAGCCCGGTTTCCCGGAGCAAGTGCTTCCGGACTACCTTCGCCACCTCGGCATCCCGTTCCACGTCATCGATGAAGACACCTACAGCATCGTCAAGCGCGTCGTGCCCGAAGGCAAGACCATGTGCAGCCTTTGCTCACGTCTCAGGCGCGGGATTCTTTACCGGTTCGCACGCGAACACGGCATGAGCAAGATCGCCCTCGGCCATCATCGCGATGACATAATCGAGACGCTGTTCCTCAACATGTTCTTCGGCGGCACGCTCAAGGCGATGCCGCCTAAACTACGAAGTGACGACGGCGCCCACATCGTCATCCGGCCGCTTGCCTACTGCAAGGAGGACGACATCGCGGAATACGCCGTGCGGCGCGCCTTCCCGATCATTCCGTGCAACCTGTGCGGCAACCAGGAAAATCTGCAGCGCAGGCAGATCAAGTCGATGTTGAAGGAATGGGAAAGGCATTACCCCGGAAGGCTCGAGACGATCTTTTCCGCGCTACAAACGGTCAGCCCCTCGCATCTGGCCGATCGCTCCGTGTTCGATTTCAGATCGCTGGGCGAGGGGAGCGGACGCGCGGCAAAAGGTTGGCTGATCCCCTCTGACGATCAATGAACAGGGGGCAATGGCACGCATCGGGGCACCAACGCCGCCGTGGAAGCGGCCTCAGCTCAGGCTGCGCCGACGGCGCACCGGTTATCTGAAATGACGCCAGGCCGCCCCGTTCTTCCTACACTGCCCCCGCCACGGGTCTGGCCGGAATGGTGGCGGGCCGATCCGTCCCGATCGTCCCGATCGGAATGTCGTGAACATTACCGCTGCTGGTGCGCCGGGTCATAGCGTGCGCTTGCAAATTGCGTGGCGGCTGGACAGCCGGCGATACGGACAAAAAAAGCCCGCCTAAGGCGGGCAGAGGTCCCAACGAGAAGGGAACAGCGACAAATTCGGTTCAGATCGCCTGCAGCCGGTCACCCATCGTGCGCAACAGTCGCAGGATGTATTGCTCGCGTGAGCGATACAGTGCGCGCAGTTCCGCGAGGTTGTGTGGCTCCATCTGTTTCAGGTCGCGCAGGCGGTTCTGGTAGTAACGCAGGTCCTCGCGAAGCTGGGCGCGCGTGCGCTCGAGCAGACCATCGAAATACGGGGTCCCGGCGGGCAGCGAAGTGCTGTAGGCCTGCGCCCGTGCGGTGTTATCGACGACCAGCTGTAATCCCATGTGTCCAAGCCTCGTTCTTGATTGAGTCCCTGAATTCCCACACGCCTGCCTGCGTGTGCAGTAACTACATTGCAGCCGATATGCCAAGCCCGAAGGCAGTGCCGCACCACCCGATCACCGGGCTGCCATGCAGCATTTAATTCATGTACATGACCTAAATATCTAAAGCGATATATGAAGATAGGTGCGGCGTGCCTAGGATCGCCGGACGTGCCTCGGACGGCTGCAATGTCGGGGTCGGACGACAGGCGGCGGTGGCGCCCGGGCAATGCCTACCGCACCAGGCCCTTCAGTGATGCCAACGCCCGCCGCCCCTCCTCGGGCGAGACCCGAGTGTCCTGATCGACGCCTATCCACTCCAGGTCGTCACCTGGCAACTCATTGATAAATCGACTTATCTGGCAGTCGCGCGTCTCACCATAGCGGCGACGGGCGGCCGCCCAGGTAAAGGTCAGGGTAGCTTTCGCCCGCGTGATCCCTACGTACGCAAGCCGACGCTCCTCCTCGACGTTGCCGGACTCAAGGCTCGCGCGGTGCGGCAGCAAATCCTCCTCCGCACCGGCGAGGAAGACGTGCGGGAACTCCAATCCCTTGGCAGCGTGCAGCGTCATCAGGCGGACCCGGTCGGCGTGATCATCGGCGGTGCGCTCGGTCAGCGCCTCCATGAGTGCAAGCTGATTGAGTACCTCCGGCAGAGGCCGATCGCCCGTTGGCGAGGACGACAGCCGGGCGATCCATGCCAGCAGTTCCTCGACATTGCCATGGCGCCGCTCTGTCTCCGCGGGGCTGTCCGCCCGTGACTCCAGCCAGCGGCGATATCCGATGACCTCGACGATCTCCGTCACCAGGGGCGCGGCCGGTTCCGACTCCGCCCGCTCCGACCACGCGGAGACCTGCGCCGCGAAATCCCGCATCCGCGCCCGCACGCGCTCGCCAAGAGCCGCCAGGAATTCCTCCTCCCAACAGGCGTCAAAGAGACTCGCATCGCGTGTCCTCGCGAAGGCGGCCAGCCTCTCCACGGTTGCCGGTCCGATCTCGCGGCGCGGGGTGTTGACAATCCGCAGGAACGCACCGTCGTCCGTCGGATTGGCCAGCAAACGCATGTAGGCGAGCAGGTCACGCACCTCGCCATGCTCGAAGAAGGACATTGCGCCACTGACGACATATGGCACGCCGTGTTCCCTCAAAGTCTGCTCGAATGGCCGGGACTGGTGGTTGCCGCGGTAGAGAATCGCATAATCGCCGTACTTGCCCCGCACCATCAGACGGTGATGCAGTATCTGCGCAACCACCCGGCGGGCCTCGTCGTTCTCGTCGTGCGTGCGAATCACACGAATGGGATCACCGACGCCGAGATCGCTCCACAGGCGCTTCTCGTAAACATGCGGATTCCGGCTGATCAGGTGATTGGCGGCCTTGAGGATGCGGCGCGTGGAGCGATAGTTCTGCTCGAGCTTTATTACCTCCAGCGCCGGGAAATCCTGACCGAGCATCCGGATATTCTCCGGCTGCGCGCCACGCCACGCATAGATCGACTGATCGTCGTCGCCAACGACCGTGAACCGCGCCCGGGATCCCACCAGCAGTTTCATCAACGCATACTGCGCGCCGTTGGTATCCTGATACTCGTCCACGAGCAGATATCCGACCCGATCCTGCCAGCGTGCGCGGACCTCGCTGTCGTTGGCCAGAAGTCGCGCCGGCAATGCGATGAGATCGTCGAGATCCACCGCGTTGCGCGCTCGCATCTGGCGGTCGAACTCCTCGCATAGCGCCTGCATGTCGTCTGGCGGCGGCGCTTGCGTTTCCCCCGCATTCTTGCATCGCGAGATGCGCTGTTGCGCCGCCGGCACGCGCGGGTCATTCGCGTCGCAGACCAGGATATCCGCGAGTAGCTGGCAGGCATCCTGGCCGTCATAGATCGTGAAGCGCGGTCGGTATCCGAGGCGCGTGATCTCCTCCCGCAGGATCGCAAGGCCGAGGGCGTGGAACGTCGACACCCGCAATGCCGACAGGTCGCGTCCCCTTATGCGTTGGCCGACGCGTTCGCGCATTTCGCGCGCCGCCTTGTTGGTAAACGTGACAGCCACGATCTGCCGCGGCTCGGCCGCGCCGCCCTCCAGCAGATAGGCGATCTTCTCGGTGATTACGCTGGTCTTGCCGCTGCCGGCGCCGGCCAGGACCATCAGTGGCCTGTCCAGGCAGCGCACGGCGGCACGCTGCGCGGAATTCAACTGGCGCACGGTAAAACTCGCTGTTCCGGGTCTGGGGTAGGTCGGATTATAGCGCCCGCCGGGTGTCGCCCGCAGGCTTGACTTCAGGTCGGAGTCTCGATCGCCGGGAAGTCGTATAGGTCGCCGGCCATCCAATGCCTGCCGGCGTCCACGGGATCGACGAGAGTCCTGAACAACTGGGTGTCGGAGCCCCTGAGGCGCCGGCTGACCTCCCTGGCCAGGTTCATCAGCATAATGGTGTATTGCTTGCGATCCATCCTGTAGATCTCGTACATGTTCGTCGTCGAGATCTCGATGGCGGTGCAGTCCTGGCGCGCGATCGCCGACCCGCTGCGCGGTCCGAGATCGAGAAGGGTGAGTATGCCGAAGCAGTCGCCGATCCCGATCTTGCGGAGAAAGTACATGCGATCCTTCCACCCCTTGACGATGTCGACCTCTCCCCGCTCCAGCACGAACATCGAGTCACCAGGATCATTCTCGCGGAAGAAGTAGGCGCCGGAGGGCTGCGCGACGACATGGGTGAACCTGAGCAGGTAGCTCAGCACATCCTCATTGATGCCGCCGAAGATCGGCATCGCCTGAAGCAGCTGCAGCTGCGTCGCGGTCATCGTACCCTGTCGCCCTGCGAACCGGGCGAAAACAATAGCCGCGGAGTCAGCAAAACTCAACCCGCACGGGCCTCTCCGGCCCGTGCAGGCATCGCGAATCGTATTCAGTCGTCCTTTTCGACGAAGATGTGGCTGCTGCCCCGCCGGTCGTGCCGACCGCCATGATATCCGTCATCGCCGCCGCGCCAATGGTCGCGATGAAGGTCGCGCCGGCCATGATGACGCGGCCGGTAAGCGTCAAAGTACCCGCGCGGCGCGCATCGATCGGCGTAATAGTGGCGCGGTGAGTAATAGTGGCGATAGTGGGTTACGGGCAGCGGATAGTACGGCGTTGCGTGGATCACGCCGGGGTATCGGTTCCGGTGGTAATGAGTTGCCGGGTAAGCGCTGCTGTATCCGAAATTGAGATAGACGTTGTCCCGAGCGAAGCTCGTGGACGGCAGCAGCAGCGTCGTCATCACCGTCGCAACACAAACCAACATTCTGTTCAGGGTACGCATGAGCTTTACCTCGCTTTCGCAGGATTGCCGAACGTGGCCCAATCTAGGAGCGAGGGACTGAACTACCGCTGAATTGCCCCGCGCCTGAGTTAGTAGGTATTGCGACGTGGGCGCCCGTAGGCGTCACCGGGCAGCCTGAATGGCGTAGTCCGGCCGACGAGCGCCTCCAGCAACTCCAGCTCCTCGTCGGTGTGATCCTTGAATGGAGCGGCCTCGATGCGTTTGCCGCTGCTGCCTGATGCAAGCACGTAACGCGGCGCGTCGTGATGGGAGGCCTTGATGATCTCGCTGCTCTGCGGATCGCCGACGGCCGCGATCTCCGTGGTGCCATAACAGGTGCACACGTAGGTGCGATCCGGTTCAGAGTCGACATACAGACCCGTGCCACGTATCCCGATGGTGGCGGTCACGGTCTCGACACGATGCGCGGTCCTGCCAAAGACCGACAGCAGCCGCCCGGTCGCGAGCCGCAAGGTCCCCACCGCAAACTGTTCGGCGCCGGCGGCGATCAGCTCCAGCCGGCTCTGCCCCCGCAGCAGAAAGGCGTCCTTGCCGACGACGAACACGAGCTTGCCGCCGGCATCCGTCTCCACCACGTCGCTGGCGTGGATCAGCGTTCCGACATCCACGGGTCGCCCGTTGACGCGGACTCCACCGGAGTGGGTGTGCACCGACCGGCCGGGCGGCAGAGGCCTCGGCACGGTACCGAGCAGTCCCGCCGCCGCATCCGGCGGCCGCCCCAGCATGTATGCGCCCGCCGTGAGCAGGGCAATCAGAAACTGCCGGCGTGGGTCATCCACATCCCGTGCGCGTGCAGTCATGTCGCTCCCCCGAATCTTCCACCAGCCCGAATGCGGCGAATTCAACAATACCAGCAGCACGGCCGGTTTGCATCGGCTTGTGTGTTAGCGACGGCGGATTCACAATTGTGCGCCATGACAGCCGGCCTCCCTAACGCCCGTCCACGCCGACCCGCGACGGCAGCGGTCCTGCTCGTCCTGGCGTCCCTCGGGGCCGGCAGTGACGCCGCTGCGCAGAGTCACTATTTCGATGCCTCACTCGATTTTCTGCATGACGACAACGTCGGGCGCGCCGAGGTCGACGAGGACGTACTGGAAGACAACATCATCGCGTTGTCGGGATCGCTCAACGTGCCGCAGGTGCTCGACAGCCGCTCCGGGCTGCTGCATTCCTTGCGGCTGGAGTATGCCGCGCACACCGAGTGGGATGATTTGAGCGCCCTGACCGCGAGCGCCGCGAGCACGTTCCGGTATCAGCCGGGCGCCTCCTTCTCGGCGCCGTGGTACGAGGCTCAGCTGGTTGCGGCGCTGCTGCAGTACCGCGACAGCGACATACGCGACGGCGCGCAATTGCATCTCAATCTGGCGCTAGGACGCAATTTCACCGATCGGCTCGTCGGAAGAGTGAGCTACCGCTATGAGCTGCGCCGGGCCTGGGAGGGGGATGTCTTCGATCTGGACAACCACCGTTTCTCCGGCAACCTCGACTACGACATCGGGGAAAGGATGACCTTGTACGGAACGCTTGCCTGGCAGACCGGGGAGGTCGTGTCGACGGCGACACCCCGGCCGCAGGTTCTGAACGCCTCCGAGACGTGGCGCCTCGACGAGGCGCTCAGCGAGCGCCCCATCGCAGCGATCCCCGTTGGCGGCTTCTATCCGGGCGATCGGTTCGCCTACCGGTTGGACGCCGACACCCTCACGGGCGAGCTCGGTATCAACTTCGCCATGTCGCAAAGCCTGGCCCTGGATCTCTCGGCTCTTCATTTCCGGGCATATGGCGAGGGCGACAACGACTACGACGGCCTGCTGCTGCGGGCCGGCCTTTTGTACAGGTTCTAGGCCATGGTGCAGCTCGCCCCGCGCGCGGTGCTACGGTTCGCCTCGGGATTGCGATTTCCGCAGCTGTTTCTGCTCGCGCTCGGCCTCTTTGTCGTCGATGTCCTCGTCCCCGACTTCGTCCCGTTTGCCGACGAAATCATCCTCGGCCTGGTAACACTCATTGCTGCCAGCCTGCGCAAGCAGGTGCAGCCGCCGCAGGGGCGGGTCTTCGACAACGAGGGCAGTCAGCAGTAGCTGTTTCGCAACGGGGAGTTGCCGGCAGCCGCAAGTCCTCCTCCGCGGAACTTGCGAGGCGCCCCGGAGCGCGCGGCACCGCGGCTCAGGCCGACTCGTGGACGATGGCGCCGCCCAACAGCGTATAGCAAACGCGACCACGCATCGTCTCGCCGAGGAACGGCGAGTTCTTCCCGTGGCTCACCAGGCTATCCTCGCTGAGCACCCATTGAGCGTTGGCATCGAACACGCATATGTCCGCGGTGGCGCCCTCGCTCAGGGTTCCGGCCTCGATACCGAGTATCTCCGCCGGCGCGGCGGTCATCTGGGCAATCGCGGCCGCCATGTCCAGTACGCCCTCATTGACGAGGCGCAGCGCCAGAGGCAGCCAGGTCTCCAGCGCCGATACGCCCGGCTCCGTGGCATCGAACGGCAGCTTCTTCGCATCCTGATCCTGAGGCTGATGGTCGCAGCACATGGCCGTCACCACGCCTTTGCGGAGCGCCTTGCGCAGGCCGTCGCGATCCCGCCGACCGCGCAGGGGCGGCCGGACGTGGCACAGGCTGTTGTAGCCGGCGACATCCTCGTCGATGAGATGAAGATGCTGGATGCTCACATCGGCAGTGACCGGCAGGCCTCGCCGCCTCGCCTCCGCGACCATCGCGACGGAGCGCGACGTCGACAGGCGGCAGAAATGCGCCCGCACCCCGGTCTGCTCGATGAGCAGAAGATCGCGCGCCACGGAAATGGTCTCCGCGGTCTCCGGGATCCCGGGCAGTCCCATGCGCGTGCTGGTCGCCCCCTCGTGAACGTGGCCCTGCGCCGCCAGCCACGGGTCCTCGGCGTGCAGGAAAACCGTCATCCCGATGGTGGCGGCATACTCCATCGCCCGGCGCATGACCTCGCTGTTCGGGATCGGCACGCGCGCGTTGCTGACGCCTACGCACCCGACCTGCCGCAGCCCGCCCATGCCGGCCAGCAGCTCGCCCTTCAGCTCCCGCGTCAGCGCGCCCAGACATACCACCCGCGCCCTGCCGCTGGCGGTAGCGCGCTGATGTATCAACTCCACGACCGCGGGGGTATCGATGACCGGGAGGGTATCGGGCGGGCAGCAGAGGGTGGTTACTCCGCCGGCGGCGGCGGCGCGCGTCTCGCTGGCGATCGTCCCCTTGTGCGTGTAACCGGGCTCGCCGAGGCGCGCGCTCAGCTCCACGAGTCCGGGAATGACATGCAGACCGCGGGCGTTGACCGTCCGCTCGGCCTTGTAGCCCTTTGGCGCGCGTCCAAGCGCGGCGATCCGGCCGGCTTCGATGAAAACGTCCACTACGGCATCGATGTCATTGGCCGGATCGATCACGTGGCCGCCGCTGATGGCTATACGCATGCCGCCCGCCTCATTCCGTCTGGCTGCCGGCACAGAGCGCCATTACGGCCATGCGCACCGCGATACCATGGCTGACCTGCTGCAGGATGACCGATCGGCTGCCGTCGGCGACTGCGGAGTCGATCTCCACGCCGCGGTTAATCGGGCCCGGGTGCATGACGATAACGTCCGGCTTGGCCACCCTCAGGCGCTGCTCGGTCAGCCCGTAAAGCCGGAAGTACTCCGAGGAGCTGGGCAGCAGCGCGCCGCGCATCCGTTCCTGCTGCAATCGGAGCATGATCACCACGTCAACGTCGCGAAGTCCGGCCTCCAGGTCCTGGAATACGCGTACGCCCAAGGTCTCGATGCCTGCCGGTATGAGCGTATGCGGACCGACCACGCGGATGTCGGGAACCCCGAGGATGCGCAGGGCGTGGATATTGGAGCGTGCCACGCGCGAATGCAGGATGTCGCCGACAATCGCGACGGAGAGCATTCGGAAATCGTGCTTGTGCTGGCGTATCGTGAAGGCGTCCAGCATCGCCTGCGTCGGATGCGCATGCCGCCCGTCGCCGCCGTTGATGACACTGATATGCGGGGAGACGTGGGTGGCGATGAAGTGTGCTGCGCCACTCAGATTGTGCCGCACGACAAACATGTCGCAGTGCATCGCCTCCAGATTGCGCAGGGTGTCGAGCAGCGATTCGCCCTTCTTCGCGGAGGAGGCATCGATATTCAGGCTCAATACGTCGGCGGACAGGCGGTTGGCCGCGAGTTCGAAGGTCGTGCGCGTGCGGGTGCTCGGCTCGAAAAACAGGTTGATGACCGTCTTGCCGCGCAGCAGAGGAACCTTCTTGACGGCACGACCGCCACCGAGTCCGGCGAAGCCCTCGGCGCGATCGAGTATGTCGATCAACAGCTGACGGGGAAGCCCTTCGACGGTGATGAAATGCTGCAGGCGACCATGTTCGTTGATCTGTAGGTCACGTGCCGTCATGCCGACTTCTGCAGCTTGAGTGCGAGCGGTTCAGGTCCTGTGAGTTTAACATGCTCGCCGGGCGCGAGCGTCATCGTGGTACCCACCAGGTTGGCCTCGATGGGCAATTCCCGACCACACCTGTCGACGAGCACGACGAGCGTCACGCTCGCCGGACGACCGTAGTCGAAGATCTCGTTCAAGGCCGCGCGAACGGTGCGGCCAGTGTAAAGAATGTCGTCGACGAGCACGACGTGCCGATTCTCCACGCCGAAGGGCAGATCGGACGGCTCCACCGTCGGGTGCAGCCCCTTGCGCGCGAAATCGTCCCGGTGATAGGCGATATTCAGCCCACCCACCGGCTCGGGAGGCTTCAGCCGCTTGTGCAACTCCTCGGCCACCCACACGCCGCCGGTACGTATGCCAATTAGCACGAAATCCCCGCGGCCGAGCTCTCGAAGGCAGGCGCCGAGACGCCCTGCCATGTCGTTCAGCAAGGCCGTGATGTCGATGGCAGCTTTCCTACGCGGGGCGGTTTTCATTCAGCCACGTCTCCAGTATGACCTGCGCAGCCAGCGCGTCGATCGCCTGTCCATCGGTGTCCGCGCGCGCGCGCGCCTCGTGCGATGACAGCCGCTCGTTGATGGTCTGTACCGGAAGCCGGTAACGCTCCCGCAACTGATTGCAGAACCGTGCTATTCGCGCTGCCATCGGATGCGGCGCCTCGTCGGCATGCGACGGCAGTCCGACGATCATCCGCTCCGGCGCGTACTGCTCAACGAGGCGCGAGAGCTCCTCCCACTCCGGTCGGCCGTCATGCACCGCGATGATAGCAAGGGGCGAGGCCGAGCGGGTGATGGTCTGACCGACCGCCACTCCGATTCGCCGCTCGCCGTAGTCGAAGGCCATGAGCGTGAGCGGCGGCTGGACGCCCCGGCTCATGCGTGGCCAGCGTCGTGGGCAATCGTATCGATATTGATGCCGAGCAGCGCCGCGGCCCGGTGCCAGCGCTCTTGCGGCGGCACGCGAAAGATGATGTCCTCACTCGCCGGGATCGACAGCCAGGCGTTATCGAGCATCTCCTGCTCCAGCTGGCCGCCGGCCCATCCGGCGTAGCCCAAGGCAATCAGCGTCTCCCGCGGGCCCTCTCCCTTGGATATCGCCTCCAGGATGTCGCGCGAGGTCGCCACCCCCACGTCCTCGGTCACCTGGATGCTGGAATTCCAGCTGGCGCCGGGCCTGAACAGCACGAAGCCGCGATCACGCTGGACCGGCCCGCCCTGGTACACCGGGATGTGGCCGATGCGCTCGTCGGTGGGCTGCAGTTGCATCTGCGAGAGGATCTCCCCGAGCCCGAAATCCAGCGGCCGGTTGATGATGATCCCCATGGCGCCGTCCTCTCCATGCGAACAGACGTAGGTCACCGTCTGGGAGAAGTTCGGATCGGCCAGCGTCGGCATGGCGATCAGAAAATGGTTGGTCAGATTTATGGACGCCATGGTTGAAGTATAACGGTCACCAATGAAATTGGACCGGGAAAGGCGCCGGTGGTTGCGGAGAACCAGCGGGTGTTCGCTGGCATCCGGTGGCGCGGGCGGTTCCTCCCGGGAGGTGTCGGCCAAGGCACCGTGCCTGCGTGCAGTCGGTTGATATTTGTATGCTTTTCGCGACAATGGCCAAATCCGCAGATCGGCGCGCTGCTTGCAAACGACAATGGCAGGTCCAACGCGGGATCGCCGGCGAGCGTTACCCGCTTATCCGGGCCGCGGCGATCGAATAACCATCCAGTTTTCCAAGGGGGATTCCATGTCCATTCTTCGCCCATACGGGGCGCTTACCGCCATGCTCGCCGCACTGGCGCCTCATTCCTCGCCACTCCCGGCGCAGGAATCCGGCACGGACGAAACCGAGAGACTGACGGACGTGACCGTCACTGCCACGCGCGTGGAGAAATCCGCCCTCAAGGTCCCGGCGGCCGTGAGCGTCGTCGGCCAGGACGAGATTCAGCTCGGGCGGCAACAGTTGGGCCTGGACGAGTCGCTGAACAGCGTGCCGGGCCTGTTTTTCCAAGACCGGTACAACTTCGCCCAGGATCTGCGCATATCAATCCGCGGCTTCGGCGCCCGCTCCAATTTCGGTATCCGTGGGGTGCGCATCTATACCGACGGAGTTCCGGCCACCCTGCCTGACGGTCAGGGCGGCATCGACGATGTCGACCTCGGCTCCACGCAGCGCATCGAGGTGCTGCGTGGTCCGTCGTCATCGCTGTACGGCGTTGCCTCCGGCGGCGTGATCAACATATTCACCGAGGACGGTCCGCCGATACCGTTCGTGCAGGGACGGGCCGACTATGGCTCATACGGCTTTCAGAACTTCCAGCTGAAGGGCGGCGGGCAGTACGACAACCTGAACTACCTGATCAACGGTTCACATCTCTACCTGGGCGGATTTCGGGATCACTCCGAGACCGAGAACAACGTCCTCAACAGCAAATTCCGGTACGATTTCGATCCGACGTCGAACCTGACGCTGACGTTCAATGCCATCGACTCGCCCTTGGCCAACGACCCCGGCGGTCTGAACGCAGGCGAAGTCGCGACGGACCGGCAGATTGCAGCCCCCAACAACCTGTTGTTCGATGCGGGCGAGGCCGTCGAACAGCAGCGCGTCGGGCTGGTCTACCGGAAGGACTTCGGCCCGAAACACTCACTGACGCTGCGCAATTACTACGTGCTGCGCGATTTCCAGAACAAGCTGCCGTCAAATCCGGGGGCGGCGCTCACCAACAATGCGTGGGTGGAGTTCGACAGATTCTTCCTGGGAGGCGGCGGCCAATACAGCTACACGGACAGCTTCCTCGGTCATCGCAATCGCTTTACGGCCGGCTTCGACATCGATTCGCAGGAGGACAATCGTCAACGGTACACCAACCTGCCGGGCGGCATCCAAGGGCCGCTGCGGTTCGATCAGGCGGAGAACGTGAACAGCCGCGGCTTCTATCTGCAGAACGAGTTCTCGATCCTCGAGAACCTCGAACTGACGGCCGGGGCGCGTTACGACGTGGTCGAATTCGACGTCGAGGACGACTTCCTCTCCGATGGCGACGACTCCGGCGACGTCGACTTCGATGCGACCAGCCCCATGGTGGGATTGCTGTGGAGCCCGATCGAGGAGATCAACCTCTATGGCACAGTCTCCACCGCCTTCGAAACGCCGACGACCACCGAATTCGCCAATCCTGCGAACAACGGCAATGCCGGCGGTTTCAACGCGAGCCTGGGGCCCCAGACGGCGACCAATTACGAGGTGGGCATCAAGGGACTGATAGCCGAGAAGGTCCGCTATGAGCTCGCCGTGTTCACGATCGACGTGTCCGACGAGATCGTGCAATTCGAGATTCCTGGCGCGCCTCAGGGACGCTCATTCTTCACCAATGCCGCGGATTCCACTCGTGACGGCCTCGAGGCCGCAGTGGCGTGGGAGGTATTTCCCGGCCTTACGCTGCAGGGCGCCTACACCTACTCGGATTTCGAGTTCGATCAGTTCCGCTCCACCCAGGCTTGCGGAACGCCGGACGGAAATTGCGACGGCATGCAGGTCCCGGGCGTGCCGCGGCACCAGTTTCACGGCCAGGTCAGCTACTACCACCCGTCCGGGTTCTACGCCCTGTTCGACATGCTGCATGTCGGCGAGCTGTACGCGGACAATGCGAACACCGCGACCAACGATGCCTATCACGTCGCCAACCTACGCGTCGGTCGCGATTTCCAGAGGGGCGCATGGCTGTTTTCCCCTTTTCTCGGGATCAACAACTTCTTCAACGAGGAGTACAACGCCAACGTCCGGCTGAACGCGTTCGGCGGCAGGTACTTCGAGCCTGCGCCGCCACATAACGTCTACGGTGGGATCACGGTCCGCTACGACTTTTAGGGCCAGCGGTTCCCCGGCATCATTGCGCCCTGGCATCCGGGCTCCAGGCAACGGGTGGAACCGCCGGCAGGGCGACCGTATGCCAGCGGCCGGTCACGCGCCACGGCCCGAGGACATGAGAATTGCATGGCTGACGAGCGGCCGCCGACGGAGCGACCGGGGGCCACCCGCGCGCTCCGGCGTCTACTGGCTGGCGAAGCGGTCGCCGCTCTGGAATTGCCAGGTGCGCGTGATGTGCAGGATGTCGACCTCCCTGTTGAACGCCGCGGGAAATGCCGCATAGGGCGCGGCAAGCTTGACGATGCGTATGGCCGCATCATCGAGCGCCGCGTGCCCCGAGGGTTTGCGCACGGTGATCTCGTCGACGCTGCCGTCGGATCGCAGCGCCACATCGAGGATCAGGCTGCCCGAAAGCTTGTCGCGGCGCGCCTCATCCGGGTAGTTCAGGTTTCCAATCCGCTCCACCTTTGCGCGCCACGCCTCCATATAGGCGGCGAACTTGTACTCGGAGGTCGTCGCCGAGATGAACTTGCGGCGCGGCCGCTTGGCCTTGGCCTCCATGCGCTCGGCGATCTCGGCATCGAGACTGGCGATCTCGAACGACCGCGCGATGAGTGCGGCTCCCGAGGGCGTCGCCGGGGTTGGCGCCGCGGCGGCGTTCTGCTCCGCCTCCGGCGATCGCGGCGCCTCGGCCTTGCGGACGGGGTCCTCTTCCGGCTTCCTGGCCGGCTCCGCCTGTTTCAGGACGTCAGTCTCGCTTCGCGGCGTCTCGTTCAGCTGACGATCGAGCTCCTTTACCGCCTCGGCCACCAGTTCCCGGGTCGCCGCCGCCTCGTCGGCCTGCCGCCCGGCTGCCGCCTGTCCCTCCACCGGTGTCGCCGCATGCGTGGAAACGGCAAACGCCTGGGGTTCGGGGCGCGGCGCCGGAAGTTGCGGGGTGATTTCCGGGTCTGGCGCCATGGAAACCGCGGCGACTGCCGCCGGCACCGGCGTGGTGAGAGGCGTGGCCGGCCGCTCGTCGGTGTCTTCATCCCCGCCCCCCACCTGGTTGGCCTGTGCGAGCAGCTTGGCCTGCTCCGGCTTCTCGGCGGACTCGCTGTTTACGAGGACGATCTCCATCGTCTCGTAGTTGGGCAGATCGACCTTGGGCGGGATGAAGCTCACACCGAGGATGAGAATGGCGTGAAACAGGATCGCAAGGCACAGCGTGAGACTGAGTCGGTCGCTGTCGGTGACGGCAGTGTCGACGGTGATGGCAGCCAAGGGTCCAGGGTCTCTCGCCGTTCAGGTTCCGGGCCGATTATAACCTCAACGCCCGCGCAAACCGCGCGTATTCACCGCCTGGGGCATCGGGCGGCGATGGCGTCGAGCACGTTCGACTTGATGTCGATGCCGTAGATCGATTCGAGCTCACGCAGACAGGTCGGGCTGGTCACGTTGACCTCAGTCAGGTAATCGCCGATGACGTCCAGGCCGACGAACAGCAGACCGCGTTCGCGCAGCACCGGCCCGACCTGGGCGCAGATCCACCGGTCGCGGTCGCCGAGCGCGCGCCCTTCGCCGCGCCCGCCGGCGGCGAGATTGCCGCGCGTCTCGCCGGGTGCCGGGATGCGCGCCAGCGCATAGGGCACCGGCTCCCCATCGATCATCAGGATGCGCTTGTCGCCCTCGACGATCTCCGGGATGAATCGCTGCGCCATCACGTATCGCTCCTCGTTCCGCGTCATGGTCTCGATGATGACGCCGGTGTTGGGGTCCCCGTCCCGCAGCCGGAAGATCGACGTGCCCCCCATCCCGTCGAGCGGTTTGACGACGATATCGCCATGCTCGCGCAGGAAGCCCCGGATCTGCCTGTCCCGGCGCGTGACCAGTGTCGGGGGGCAGCACTGCGGAAACCAGGCGGTGAACAGCTTCTCGTTGGCGTCGCGCAGACTCGCGGGCCGGTTGACGACCAGCACGCCGGCCCGCTCCGCCTGCTCCAGCAGATAGGTGCTGAATACATACTCCATGTCGAAGGGCGGGTCCTTGCGCATCAGCACCACGTCGAGCTCCGTCAGCGGCATGGATCGGGTCTCGCCAAAGCGGTACCAGCCGGCGGGGTCGTCGTTCACGGTCAGCAGGCGGGTGCGCGCATGGGCAACGCCGTCGGACAAGGAAAGGTCCGCCATCTCCATGTAGTGCAGTATCCAGCCCCTGGCCTGCGCCGCCAGCAGCAATGCAAAGGTAGTATCCTTGGCGATCTTGATCTCGCCGATAGGATCCATCACCACGCCGAGACGCACCGTCATACGCTGAACGCCGCCTTTCCTCGGGAGACTCCACGGTTTGTGCCCAAGAGGTCCGGCCGCTAGCATAGGTTCCACGCCGGCCGAATCCAACAACCGCATGCGCACCCCGTCCAGGCCACTTCGCATCGCCACCCGCAAGAGCCCGCTCGCCCTCTGGCAGGCCGAGCACGTGAGGGCGCGGCTACAGTCGGCGCATCCGGGCCTGCGCGTCGAGCTGCTAGCGATACAGACCACGGGGGACAAGATATTGGACAGCCCGCTGGCCAAGATCGGCGGCAAGGGCCTGTTCATCAAGGAACTCGAGCAAAGCCTGCGCGAGCGGCAGACCGACATCGCCGTCCACTCCATGAAGGACGTCACCGTCGACCTGCCTGCGGACCTCGCCCTGCCGGTTATCCTCGAGCGCGACGATCCGCGCGACGCCTTCATCTCCAATGCGTACGGCAGCCTGGAGGAGTTGCCCGAGGGGGCCCGCATAGGCACCTCGAGCCTGCGCCGGCAATGCCAGTTGCATGCGTTGAGTCGGGGCTTTCTCACCGAGGACCTGCGCGGCAACGTCGGCACCCGCCTCAAGCACCTGGACGACGGGCGTTTCGACGCCATCATTCTGGCGGCCGCGGGCGTCCGACGCCTCGGTCTCGCCGCCAGGGTGAGGCAGTACCTGGAGCCTCCGATCATGCTGCCGGCCATCGGACAGGGCGCGATCGGGGTGGAATGCCGGGCCGATGACACGGAGATCCATGCCCTGATCGCGCCGCTGCACCACGGCGAGACGGCCGTCTGTGTGCTGGCCGAACGGGCCATCAACCGGCGCCTTTTCGGCGGCTGCCAGGTCCCGATTGCGGGCCACGCCCGGCTGCGGGGTGAAACGATCGAGCTGGAGGCGCTGGTCGGCAGCCCGGACGGCGCCCGCCTGGTGCGCGGCAGCAGTGCGGGCGCGGCCGATCAAGGCGAACGACTAGGCCTGGAGCTTGCAGAGGAATTGCTGCGGCGTGGCGCCGGTTCAATCCTTGCGGCCCTCTCCGAGCACGGTCTGGGCGTGAAGGGGGGTCTATAATTCATGGGCTTGAACGGGCACCCGCCAGCGCGGACGACCCTTCGGTGGAGGGGCCACGTGTGCTGAATTCGATATGAGCGAGGAAAAGCCAAAATCGATCCAGAAGTGGATTCTCGAGCTCGAAGTGGAGCACCGCGATCTGGACGAGATCGTCCGGCGGCTCGCCGCCGACCCGGGTGTGGACCAACTGCAGCTGACGCGCCTTAAGAAAAGAAAGCTGCTGCTGAAGGATCAGATCGCACGACTGCGGAGCCAGCTCATTCCTGACCTGGACGCTTGAACAGCAGGGGCGTATTCGCCCGGTTGCGGGTGACCAAGGCGGCCCGCGCGAAAGACAAGAATGAACAAACAGGACCACGATTTCCAAGAACTGGTGCGCCTGCTGGTGCCGATCAACGGCCTCGCCCCGGCCTTGCAGGACCAGATCATCAGGGACGGCGAGATCCTCACCTTCCGCAAGCGCGACTACGTATTTCACCAGGGCAGCCGCGACAACTACACCTACTATCTCCTGGAAGGCACGCTCGAGCTGGTCGCCAGCGACCAGCTCATAAAAAAGCTCGATGGCGGCACCGGCCAGGCCTTCTTCCCGGTCGCTCAGCTGCAGCCGCGCCAGATGTCGGCGCGCGCCACCACGGCGATAACCGTGCTGCGCATCAATCGCCTGCTCCTGGACAAGCTGCTCAGCCTTGGGGGCGAGGGCGGCGCGTATGACGACAAATCCGGCATCGAAGTCGAAGTCATCGAAGGCGCGGACGCGGACTGGGTCGGCAGTCTCCTGCAGTCGGAGCTCTTCGCGCGGGTTCCCGCCTCGAACATCTCCAAGCTGCTTTCGACCATGGAGGCGGTGTCGTACAAGAAGGGCGACGTCGTCGTCAAACAGGGCGACGCCGGCGATTACTACTACCTCATCCGCGAAGGCCGCTGCGAGGTGCTGCGCAACACCAGCAGCGGGCAGGAGATCAAGCTCGCGGAACTCGGCGTCGGGGAGAGCTTCGGCGAGGAGGCGCTGGTGTCGGACTCCCGCCGCAACGCCACGGTGCGGATGCTCAGCACCGGCACATTGCTGCGGTTGACGAAGGACGATTTCGTCAATCTCATCAAGAATCCGCTGATCAGCACCGTGAGCTATGAACAAGGCTGCGACCAGGTCGCGAGGTCGGGTGCCATCTGGCTCGACGTGCGATTCCGCGACGAGCACGCCGCCGGTTCCATACCCGGGAGCATGAATGTCCCGTTGAGCATGCTGCGTGCGCAGGCCGCCAAGCTCGATCACGACAAGCACTACATCGCCTACTGCGACACAGGCAGCCGCAGTTCGGTGGCCGCGTTCGTACTGACGGAGCGCGGATTCGAGGCGAGCTACCTCGAGGGCGGCTATTTCCGGTACATCGCACCGGCGCCGGCTATCGGCAAGGCAGGCGGCAAGGGCGGCGCGGCCAAGCCGAAGCAGAGGGCGACGACCGACGCCGCAAGCGTGGAGGCAGAATCCGCGCCGACCGCGCCCCTGTCGGAATTGCCAAATCCGGTCGCCGATCCGACCGAGGCCGAGGTGCGTGCCTCCGTGCTCAAGGCCGAACTTGCGCGCGCGGCACTCGCGCTGGAAGAGGCCAAGCGTCTGCAGGCCGAGGCGGAGGCCGCGAAAAAGTCGGCGGAGCGGGCGCTGCAGGACCGCCTGCTGGCAGAACGCCAGCAGCTCGTACGGCAGGCGGAGAAGGCGATCGAGGAGCGCCTCCAGGCCGAGCGTCAGCGATTGAATGCCGAGGCGGAGGCCGCGCGCCGCGCCGCCGAGAAGGAGATCGAGCAGCGGCTGCGCCGCGAGCGCGAGAAGCTGGATTCGGAGGCCCGCAAAGCCACGGATTTTCTGGAGGAGGCGCGCCGGCTCAAGCACGAAATCGAGGAGCAGAAGCGCGCGGCGGAGCTGGAGGCCGCGCGCCAGCGGCGGGAGCAGGAAGAGCAACTGCAGCGCATCAAGGCCGAGGCCGATGCGCGATTGCAGGCGGAGAAGAAGCGGCTCGAGGAATTGTATCGCCGAAATGCCGAGGAACTGGAACGCATCCAGGCAATGAAGGCGGAGGCCGAGGCGAGCCTGGCCGCGGACCGACAGAAGCTGGACCGTGCGGCGCGCGCCCAGCTGGAGCTCGTCCAGGCGCAGCTGTTGCAGCAGCACGAACAGGAGAAGCGATTGCGCGAGGAGTCGGAGGCAAAACTCTTGAAGGAAAAGACGCGTATCGAGGCCGAGGCCCGCAAGCAGCTCGAGGCCGCTCACGCCGAGTTGTCACGCAAGCAGGACCACGAGCGTCACTTGCGCGAGGAGGCCGAGGCACGCCTCGCGGAGGAAAGGCGGCGGCTCGAGGAGGATGCGCGTCAACGCCTCGAGGCGACACAGGCTCAACTGATGCGGCAGCAGGAGCAGGAGCGCAAGTTGCGCGAGGAGGCCGAGGCACGCCTCGCGGAGGAGCGCAAGAAGATCGAGACCGAGTTCCTGCGCAACACCGCGATGCTCGAGCTGGTTCAACGTGAAAAGGCGGCGGCAGAGGCGGCACGTCGCGCCGCTGCACAGGAGGCCGAGGAGATTATCGCCGAATATCGCCACGCCCACGAACAGGCGCGCATCATCGAGCAGAACCGTTTGCAGGAGGAACTCGGCAAACTCGAGGATGAGCGCCGCAAGCTCAGAGCGGAGATGGAGGAGGCACGGCGGGCGCGCGAGGAGGCCGAGAATCTGCAGCGCACCGTACAACAGCACCTCAATGACCTGCAGAGCCGGCAGCGCGATCTCGGCACGACGAATGTCGCGGTCGATCAGATCAAGATGGACATCCAGACGGTCAAGGCCGAGGCGGCGGCGGCCGCGGAGCGCCTGCGCGACGCGGTTCGGATCGAGGAGCGCCTGGAACAGGCGCGCGCCGCCAACGAGCGCATGATGGAGCAGACCTACGAGCAGCAGGAGCAGTTACGCAGTCAGCTCGAAAAGGAGCTGTCCGACTGGATCTCCGAGCAGGAGCAGCAGGCCGTGGCGGCGAACAAGCGTGGACGCTCACGCACTTCGCAGAGTGAGCGGATCAAACGCAAGGCGCGCGAGGCGAAGGTGCGCACGCAGCTGCACGACCTCTACCTGCTCGAGGAGCTCGCCACGGTGCTGAATCAGAAACAGGATACCGACAAGAAGGGCAGCGGAAGGTAGCGGCACGAGCGCCCCCGGCCTGCCTACCCGGCCCTGACCTCGATGTGATCGATGAGGCGTGAGTTGCCGAGCCACGCCGCCGCCAGGATCACCAGCTCACGATCGGCGCTCCTCGGCGGCTGCAGATCGGCATGCCGGCAGATCGCGACATACTGCGGCACGAACCCCGCGGCAGACAGCCCGGACATGGCCTCGGCCTGCAAGGCGGCATAATCCGTGCTCCCCGCCTCGAGCTTCGCGGCCAACCCGCTCAGGATCTCATACAGCCTCGGTGCGCGCCCGCGCTCCTCCGCCGAAAGGTAGTTGTTGCGGGAGGACAGGGCCAGTCCGTCGGCGTCGCGCACGGTCGGCACGCCGATGATCTCAATCGGGAAACGCAAGTCCGCGGCCATCCGCCTGACGAGCATCAACTGCTGAAAGTCCTTGTCTCCGAAGATGGCGAAGTCGGGCCGCACCAGGTTGAACAACTTGACGACGACTGTCGCCACGCCGGTGAAGTGGCCCGGCCGGAACGCGCCGCAGTAGATGCTCTCCAGCCCCGGCACGTGCACGCGGGTCGTATCGGCATACCCGTTCGGATACATCTGGGCAGCCGATGGCATGAATGCGGCGTCGACGCCCGCCTCCGCGAGCATACGCTGGTCCGCCTCGGGAGTGCGCGGATAACGATCGAAGTCCTCACCCTCCACGAATTGCATCGGGTTGACAAAGATGCTCACCACGGTGCGCGAGGCCAAGGCACGGGCCCGCCTTACCAGCGCAAGATGGCCCGCGTGCAGATTGCCCATCGTAGGTACCAGGGCGATCGTATCGCCGGCACGACGCCACGAGGCGAGGGCAGCGTGCAATTCGTCGATGTCCTCGACAGGCCTCATGTGCGACGAAGATCGATGCGCCCGCCGTCAATCGAAACCGTGCTCGTGGGCGGGGAATTCCCGGGATTTCACGGCCCTCGCGTAGCGCTCGATCGCCTCCGTGATGCTGCGGCCGCCCTGCATGAAATCGCGCGTAAAGCGATGCGAGAATCCGATACCGAGCATGTCGTGGAGCACTAGTATCTGTCCGTCGCAGTCGCTCCCCGCCCCGATGCCGATGACCGGTATCGAGAGCGCGTGTGTAATCTCGGCAGCGAGCGATCGCGGAACGCATTCCAGCAGCAGCATGACGGCGCCGGCATCCGCCAGCACACGGGCGTCCTCGCGGATCTGCCGCGCCGACTCCGTATCGCGGCCCTGCACGCGGTAACCGCCCAGACGGTGTATGGACTGCGGCTGCAGACCCAGGTGTCCGCATACCGGAATGCCGCGTTCGGTCAGAAGCCGCACCGTGTCCGCCACCCAGCCCCCGCCCTCCAGCTTCACCATCTGCGCGCGCCCTTCGCTCATGATGCGCGCCGCCGTGGACAGCGCCTGTTCGGGTTGCGCGTAACTCATGTACGGCATGTCCGTCATGAGCATCGCACGGTCGACACCGCGTCGCACGTTGGCGGAGTGGTAGATCATGTCGCTGACGGTGACCGGTAGCGTGCTGTCGTGGCCCTGCATCACCATGCCGAGCGAATCACCGACCAGGATGACCTCCACCCCCGCCTCGTCGAGCACGCGGCCGAACGTGGCGTCGTAGGCGGTGAGGCAGGCTATCCGCTCGCCGTTGGCCTTCATATCGCGCAGATGCGTTATGGAGATCTTGTTGCGAACCGGCGGTTGCTGACTCATGCCTGTTCCTCCTGGGCAGCCCGCCATGAACCCTGGCTGGCCATTGCACTGGGCGGCTCGGCAGGCTGGCCGGCGTCGGCGCGCAGATTGACGAACTGTTTGCCCACCGGGCCGGATCGAACCATTGCCAGCAAGGTTTCGTACTCGCCCCGTCCCTCCGCGAGATTGACCTCGGCCGCGTTGACCATCAACAGCGGAGACTGCGCGTAGTGATGGAAGAACTCCACGTAGGCTTCCACGAGACGCGTCAGATACGCCGAGGATATGTTCTTTTCATAATCGTGCCGACGGCGTGCGATGCGCTCCCTCAGCACCTCGACCGGGGCCTGCAGATAGATCACCAGATCGGGCGCGGCCGGCTCGGGGGCGAGCTGCTGGTAAACCAGATTGTACAGCTTCAGCTCCTCGCTGGTCAGGTTGATGCGTGCGAACAGCCGATCCTTTTCCATCATGAAGTCGGCGACCCGCGTAGGCCGGAACATGTCGCCCTGGCGCAGCATCTGTGCCAGTTTCGCGCGCTGGAACAGGAAGGACAGCTGTGTCGGCAATGCGGAGCGCTCCGGATTCCTGTAGAACTGCTCAAGGAACGGATTCTCCTCGGGCGCCTCCAGGATCAACTCCGAATCCAGGCTGCGGGCGAGGCGTTTCGCCAGCGTCGTCTTGCCGACGCCGATGGGCCCTTCCACGACGATGTAATCGAATCGACGTTCACTCATCGCTTTTCAGGCGCTCGATGCCGCCATCGGGCAGGACTGCCGCGAGAGCGGCGGCGCGGCCGCGGCCGGGAATCTCGAGATCCGGAGCAATCTCCAGCAGGGGCAGAAGCACGAACACCCGTTCCGCGATGCCCGGATGCGGCAGCGTCAGCCGCGCGTCGGAAGTGATCCGATCGCCATATACCAGCAGATCGAGGTCCAGGGTCCTCGGACCCCAACGCTCGGCATGGCGGATGCGGCCGTGCGAACGTTCCACCCCCATCAGTGCATCGAGCAGGGCAAGAGGCGTCAGGATCGTGTCCACGGCGGCCACGGCATTGATATAGTCGGGCTGATTGGGAGGACCCATGGGGTCAGACCTATAGAGCGAGGATCGCGCTGCCACGCACGTGTAAGGCAAGGCATCCAGCTCCGCAATCGCCGTGCGAATCTGCCGGCGCGGATCCTCAAGATTGCTGCCCAGACCGATGAAGGCCCGAACCGCCCCGGTCATGGCGTATGCGATGCTCCGGCGCGCCTGCGCCCGCCGGGCCGCCGCTTGCGGCGGCGAGGCTGTGAAGGGAGTTCGCTCAGCATCTGGCCGCGGGCCTGCTCGTTCTCCGCCTGGAATCGCGTCCACCAATCGCAGCAATCCGCCAGCGGCGCGCCGGCCTCGGCGCGCAGCAGGAGGAAATCGTACGCGGCGCGGAAGCGCGGATGCCCCAGCATGCGCAGCGCGGACTTCGGCGCTCGCTGCTCCAGGCGCCATTGCAGCGACCAGATCTCCCGAGTCACCTGCGTGAAGCGGCGGGGAATGGCCACCCGCGCCGCCTGTCGCGAGATGACGTCGTCCTGGGCCATCTGCATGGACACCAGGGGTGGATGCCCGTGACCTCGATGGTACTGCTCTCGCTGCACCAACGGCGGCCAGAGCAGGGCCGCGAACAGAAACGCGGGCGTCACCGGCTTGTCCTCCGAAATGCGGCGGTCGGTGTTCGCCAGCGCCTGCGCGAGCAGCCGGCTTGCGTAGCCATCCCCGCCCTCGACGAGCGCTGCTTCGACATCGGGAAAGAGATGGCCGAACAGGCCGTAATGCCGCAGCGCCTCGTAGGTCGGCAGGGCATGGGCGCCCAGAAACAGCTTCAACACCTCCTCGAACAGGCGGGCGGAGGGGATCTGCTCGAGCAGGGGGCCGAGTTCGGTGAAGGGGCGCTCGGTGTCGGGGTGTATGGTCAGCCCGAGCTTGCGCGCAAAACGGATCGCTCGCAGCAGTCGCACCGGGTCCTCGCGGTAACGCGCGTAGGGATTGCCAATCAGCCGCAACTGGCGGGCCTGAATGTCGGCCACGCCGCCCACATAGTCGACGATTGAGAAATCCTCGATGTTGTAGTACAGGGCATTCGCGGTGAAATCCCGCCTCCAGACGTCTTCCTCGACGCTGCTGCCGTAAACGTTGTCACGCAGGATCCGGCCATCTTCCATCACCCGATCACCCTCTGCCTCGGCTTCGTCGCTGCTGCGGAAAGTGGCGACCTCGATGATCTCCGGTCCGAAGTGCACGTGCGCCAGACGAAAGCGGCGACCGATGAGGCGGCAATTCTTGAATAGCTCCCTGACCTGCTCGGGATGGGCGTTGGTGGCGATGTCGAAGTCCTTGGGCCTGCGTCCCAGCAGGAGATCGCGCACGCTGCCACCGACGAGGTAGGCCTGGTAACCGGCATTCTTGAGCCGGTAGAGCACCTTCAGCGCGTACTCCGAGATCTGGGCTCGCGAGATGCAGTGCTCGGCGCGGGGGATGATGCGCGGTGCCGGGCGCAGGGGTACGACGTTATGGGTGGTCAGGGTATGGTCGGTCATTCGTGCGTGGGTACGTGTGGGGAGGGCGCGGCGTCGGGCACTTGAAAATCCCGTTGAGCGACAGCGGCGGTTGACTATAATACCACCGCTTGCAGGCTTGGCCCCGCATCCGCTCCCTTCGTCTAGCGGCCCAGGACGTCGCCCTCTCACGGCGAAAACAGGGGTTCGATTCCCCTAGGGAGCGCCATTCATTCCTCTCGCCGCATCCCGCTCGCTCCGAGGGGGGCTGTGTGGCCTGCGGGAACATGGTCGATAGCGCAGTGTAACGGAGTTGAAGTCCGTCTGCGCCCGGCCAGGACCCCGCAAAGACCTGGTTGCATCGTCCCCTGCCGGCAGGAAGCAACGAATGAAACCACGCATGTTCGCACCCGACCTGCTGGGCGCGGCGCGCCTGGCGGCACGCCGGCGCTTGCAAGGACAGCGGCGGCCTCGAGTCCGACATGAGCTGGCCCGGGCCCGGCATGAGCGACGGCCTCGAGACGCGCTACGCCAGCTTCCCATGAAGCCCGCGCGTACGACACCGCGACGGAGGGAAAGAATGCACCGCAGGGCGCCGTTTCTCCTTCCGGCACCCAAACGCGGCACAGGCTACTGGTTCGCCGCGATGGCCCTCTGTATGTCGCGCTGGCGCATCGACTCCTGCCGCTTCATGAAGTACCCGGCGACCACGACCGCGATCGCGACGATGGCTATCAGGATCGTTGCCAGCGCATTGATCTCCGGGCTCACGCCGAGTCTGACCTTCGAGAAGATCACCATCGGCAGCGTTGTCGATCCGGGGCCCGAGGTGAAGCTCGCGATCACCAGGTCGTCGAGCGAGAGCGTGAAGGCGAGCAGCCACCCGGATATCAGCGCCGGGGCGATGATGGGCAGCGTGATGACGAAGAAGACCTTGGCGGGCCTTGCGCCCAGATCCAGCGCCGCTTCCTCGATGGACTCGTCCAGCTGCGTCAGTCGCGACTGGACGATGACGGCCACGTATGCCAGCGAGAACGTGGCATGCGCGATCACGATGGTCGTGACCCCGCGTCCTTGCGGCCAGCCGAACCACTGCTCCAGTGAAACGAACAGCAGCAGCATCGACAGCCCGGTGATCACCTCTGGCATCACCAGCGGCGCCGTCGCCATCCCGGAGAGCAGTGCCCGGCCGCGGAACGGCCCCAGTCGCGTCAGCACCAGCGCCACCATGGTGCCGAGTACGACCGCGAGTGATGCGTTGATGGCCGCGATGCGCACGCTCAGCCATGCGGCGTCCAGAATCTGGCTGTTCCCGAGCAGCTCGGCATACCACTTCGCCGAGAAGCCGCCCCAGACCGTGACCAGCTTGGAGGCGTTGAACGAGAAGATGACGAGCGAAAGGATGGGAACGTAGAGAAATGCGAATCCCGCGATCAGGCAGGCCGGAAGAAACCACGAACGCTTCTGGTTCATCGTCCGGCCTCCGCGTCCCTGGCCTGGTAGTGCTGGAAGATCATGATGGGTATGACGAGCAGCAGCAGGATCGCTATCGCCACCGCCGAGGCTACGGGCCAGGCGCGATTCGAGAAGAACTCATCCCACAGCACCTTGCCGATCATCAGTGTATTGGGTCCGCCCAGCAGCTCGGGGATCACGAACTCGCCGACCGCCGGAATGAACACGAGCATGCAACCGGCGACGATACCCGGGATCGACAGCGGCAGAGTGATCCTGAGGAAGGCCTTGAAGGGTCGGCAGCCGAGATCGTAGGCGGCCTCCAGCAGCGTGAGGTCCATCTTCTCGAGCGTGGCGTACAGCGGCATCACCATGAACGGCAGGTAGGAGTAGACGATGCCGACGTAGACCGCGAAAGGCGTCTGCATCATGACGATCGGGCTGTCGATGATGCCCAGGCTCATGAGGATGTTGTTGATGATGCCGTTGTTCTTGAGTATGCCGATCCACGCGTACACCCGCAGCAGGAACGATGTCCAGAAGGGCAGTATCACGAGCATCAGCAGCACGTTCCGCCAGGCGGGGGACGTGCGCGCGATGCCGTAGGCCATCGGATAGCCGACGAGCAGGCACAACAGCGTCGAGATCGCCGCCACCTTCATCGAGTTCAGGTACGCCTTCCAGTAGAGGCTGTCGCGCACGATGAAGAGGTAATTGGCGATATTGAGCTTGAGGGTGAGGAATTTCTCGTCGACCCAGCCCAGCAGCGCGGTGTACGGGGGTTGAGCAACGACCTGCTCGGCAAAGGAAATCTTCAGAACGATCACGAACGGCACCAGGAAGAAAAGCAGCAGCCAGACGTACGGGACGGAGATCACCAGGCTCTTGCCGGAAAAGCCGAGGCGGCTGACCTGGGTAAGCAGCCAGCGCACCGGGGGGAGCCGGACGAGCTGCCGCGCCAGCGGCTCGAACATGTGCGCGAGCCGATGCCCCAACGGCACGTAGGCTATGCGCGTCACTGCAGGAGCACCACGCCGCTGGCCGGGTGCCAGTGCAGGTACACGCGATCCTCCCAGGTGATGGTCTCCTCCGCATGGCGGAACAAGTTTGGCTGGGTGACCTTCACGACCTTGCCGCCGTCCAGCTTCACGTTGAATATCGAGACGTCGCCCATGTAGGCGATGTCCTGCACGATGCCGGTCGTGCAGTTCTCGCTGGCATCGGGCGGCGGCTCGCGCGAAATGTTGACCTTCTCCGGCCGTATCGCGACCCACAGGGTGGAATTCGGCGCTGCCGCGACGCCATGATTGATGAATATCGTGCAGCGCGCGTCCTCGGCTCCGATTCGGACGAAATCGTTGTCCTCATCGACGATGCGCCCTTCGAACATGTTCACCGAGCCGATGAAATCCGCCACGAACCGGGTGGTCGGGAACTCGTAGATCTCCGTCGGCGTTCCCACCTGCACGATCCGTCCCTGGTTCATGACGCCGATACGCGAGGCGAGCGTCATGGCCTCTTCCTGGTCGTGCGTCACCACCACGAAGGTGACACCCGTGCGATCCTGCAGGTTCACGAGCTCGAACTGCGTCTGCTCGCGCAGCTTCTTGTCCAGCGCGCCGAGCGGCTCGTCGAGCAGCAGGAGCTTGGGCTGCTTCACCAGGGCGCGCGCGAGCGCCACGCGCTGGCGCTGGCCCCCGGAGAGCTGATGCGGCTTGCGCTTGGCGAACTGGGCGAGCTGCACCAGTCCGAGCATGTCGTTCACCCGCTTGCTGACCTCGTTCTTCGCCAGACGCTCCTGCTTCAGGCCGAAGGCAACGTTGTCCTCCACGCTCATGTGCGGGAACAGCGCATAGGACTGGAACATCATGTTCACCGGGCGGTTGTAGGGCGGGATGCCGGCCATGTCCACACCATCGAGATAGATGGAGCCGGATGTGGGCTGCTCGAAGCCCGCCAGCATGCGCAGCAGCGTGGACTTGCCGCACCCCGACCCGCCGAGCAGGCAGAACAGCTCGTTCTTGTAGATGTTGAGCGAGACGTCGTCGACGGCGACGAAATCCCCGAATTTCTTGGTGACCTTCTCGATGCGTACATAGGGTTCCGCCTTGGGATCCGTCCAAGGCGGAACGTACTTGTCATTGCGTCGGGCTTCGTTCATCGGTCATTCCTCGCTCTTTCCGTCCTCACCACGACGCTCGTCCTGGTTCAGTCGATTACTCGCCCGTCTTTATCCTCGTCCACGCGCGTGTCAGCAGTCGATCGTATTCCGCCGTGTGCACGGGGTTGGGGAACAGCTTGGCCTTGACCTCCGCCGGCGGGTATATCGCCGGGTTGTCTCTGACAGCCTCGTCGACGAGCTGTGTTGCCGCCGAATTGGCGTTGGCATAGGTCACGAAGTTCGATATCGCGGCGACCACCTCCGGCCGCAGGATATAGTTTATGAACAGGTGCGCGTTGTTCGGGTGCGGCGCATCCGCCGGTATCGCCATCAGATCGAACCACACCTCGGCGCCTGCGTCGGGGATGTAGTAGGCAATCTCCGTTCCCTGACCGGCCTCCTCCGCGCGGGTCTTCGCGATGAACACGTCACCGCTCCACCCGATCGCCAGGCAGATCTCGCCGTTGGCCAGGTCGTTGATGTACTGCGAGGAATGGAAGTACTTGATGTGCGGCCGCAGCTGCATCATCAAGGCCTCTGCGGCCTCCAGATCCTTGGGGTCCTCGCTGGCCGGATCCTTGCCCAGGTAATTCAATATCGACGCCATGACTTCGGTGGGCGCATCGAGCATGGTGATGCCGCAGTCTGCGAACTTGGCCGCGTTCTCCGGCTTCAGGATGAGGTCCCAGGAACCGATCGGCGCGTCGGGCATTCTCTCCTTGATCTTGGTGACGTTGTAGCCCACCCCGGTGGTTCCCCACATCCAGGGCACCGAGTAGGCGTTGTCGGGGTCATACTTCGACAAGGTCTTCATCATCTCGGGATCGAGATTGCCATAGTTGGTGAGCTTGGACTTGTCGAGTTTCTGGAACACGCCCGCGTGCACCTGGCGGGCCAGAAAGTTGGCAGTGGGCACGACGATGTCGTAACCGGTCTTGCCCGCCAGCATCTTCGCCTCGAGCACTTCGTTCGAATCGAAGACGTCATAGCGTACCTTGATGCCGGTTTCCTTCTCGAAGTTCGGGATGGTGTCCTCGGCGATATAGTCCGACCAGTTGTAGATATTCAGGACCTTCTCCTCCTCACCCCCAGCAGCAGGGGCAGCGGCACCCTCGGTGGAGGCGGCCGGCTCGGTGCTCTCGGCGGGCTTGGCGGCCTCGCCGCCCTTCTCGCCGCAGCCGGCGAAGGTCAATAGGGAAAGGACAAACGCCAACCTGAAGTATCCGCGCATCTCGCCGTCTCCTCTGTATGCGTCAATTGCAATTGTATGTTTTCGATGTCGAGCGGCAGCACCGGAGACCGATCAACACCGCAGTGCACAAACCGAATCCGGCGGGAGTATCGCCTCGGCGGATTCTCGCTCCGGACTCCTCGCCCTGTAAAGACAGACCGTCCTTACCGGAAGAACTCGCGCCTCGCGACCGCCCGACGGCGTGCGCCCATAGGATCACGCCGCGATGCCCAGTTGCGCCGCAGTCATGTCCAGGCTCTTCCTTGCAAGGATCCACATCTCGTCGATGTCAGCGATGGTGGAGACCAGCGGCGGCGCGATGATCATGGTGTCTCGAACGGCCCGCATGACCAGGCCGTTCTGGAAACAGAAATCCCTGCAGACAGTGCCCACGTCGCCGATCGGCTCGAAGAACTCGCGCGTGGCCTTGTTGCGGGTCAGCTCGATGCCGGCGAGCAGCCCGACGCCCCGAACCTCGCCGACCAGGGGATGCGTGGCGAACTCCTGCCAGCGTCGTTGCAGGTAAGGGCCGAGCTCGTCATGGACCCGGTCGACGATGCCCTCGCGGCGCATGGCGTTGATGTTGGCCACGGCGAGCGCGCAGGCGGCGGGATGGCCGGAGTAGGTGAAACCGTGGTAGAACTCCCCGCCCTGCTCGATCAAGGGACCGGCCACGCGATCCCCCACCATGACCCCTCCCAGAGGCAGGTAACCGCTGGTCACGCCCTTCGCGAACGACATGAGGTCGGCCTTGATGCCGAAGCGCTCGCTGCCGAACCATCTGCCGGTACGCCCGAAACCGCAGATGACCTCGTCGGCGATGAGCAGGACCCCGTAGCGCTCGCAGATGCGATTGATCTCCGGCCAATAGGTCGCCGGCGGGATGATCATGCCGCCGGCGCCCTGCACCGGCTCGCCGATGAAGGCCGCGACATTCTCGGGGCCGAGGGCGAGGATCTTCGTCTCGAGCTCGCGGGCGGCCTCGATGCCGAACGCATCGGGAGTGAGGTCGCCCCCGCAACCATACCAATATGGCGCTCCGACGTGAACGATGTTCGGTATCGGCAGGTGGCCCTGCTCGTGCACCGGCCACTGTCCGCCGAGGCTGGCCGCCGCAATGGTGCTGCCGTGATAGGCGTTCTCCCGCGAGACGATGATGCGGCGATTGGGCTGCCCGACGATATCCCAGTAGCGGCGCACCAGGCGTATCACGGTATCGTTCGCCTCGGAACCCGAGCCCGTATAGAAGACGTGCTTGAACTGCGCCGGGGTGACCTCGGCGAGCAGTCCCGCCAGTTCGATGGCCGGTGGATGCGCGGTCTTGAAGAAACTGTTGTAGTAGGGCAGCTCGCGCATCTGCTCACAGGCGGCCTCGACCAGATCCCTGCGACCGTAGCCGAGATTGCAGCACCAGAGCCCCGACATGCCGTCGATGTACCGCTTGCCGTCTGAATCCCACAGATGCACGCCCTCGGCGCGCGTGATGACCCGTGTACCCTGTTCGCCGAGCGACTTGCTGTCCGTGTATGGATGAATGTAGTGGCGGCGATCGATCTCCTGCCACTCCGCGGTCGCGCGCTGCGGAACGATGCTCATGGTTTCTTTACACCTTCAGAAGTAGATGTTCGCGTTCCCACGAACTGATGACCTGGAAGAACGTCTCGTACTCCTGCTCCTTGACCGCCGCGTAGGCCTTCACGAAACGGGCACCGAGCACCTCGTGCAACGGTTCGCTCTCCGCCAGAAGCTGCAGCGCCGATTGCAGATCGCGCGGCAACCCGTAGGGCAGGTTGTAGGCGCTGCCGGTCAGCGGCTCCGAGGGGTGCAGCATCTCCTTCATGCCCAGGTAACCGCAGGCCAGTGATGCGGCGATGGCCAGATACACGTTCGCGTCGGCGCCCGGCACGCGGTTCTCCACGCGCGTGGATTGCGGCTCGGACAATGGCACGCGCAGCCCGACGGTGCGATTGTCGTGGCCCCACTGGGTGTTGATGGGCGCGGAGTGGTAGCGGGCGATGCGCCGATAGGAGTTCACGTTCGGAGCGAAGAACGACATCGCCGCCGGCAGGTAGGTCTGCAAGCCCGCGACATGCGCCAGGAACAGCCGGCTGTGGCGTCCCTTCTTCTCGGCAAAGATGTTCTTGCCGGTCTTCCTGTCGACCACGCTCTGATGCAGGTGCATGGCGCTGCCGGGCTCGTTCTGCAGCGGCTTGGCCATGAAGGTGGCGAAGATCTTGTGCCGCAGGGCCGCTTCGCGCACGGTGCGCTTGAACAGGAACACCTGATCGGCCAGCGCCAGCGCGTTGCCGTGCATGAAGTTGACCTCCATCTGCGCGGCGCCGTCCTCGTGTATCAGCGTCTCGACCTCCAGCTCCTGTTGCTCGCAATAATCGTAGATATCCTCGAACAGTGGGTCGAATTCGTTGACCGCGTCGATGCTGTAAGGCATGCGGCCGGTCTCGGCGCGGCCGGAGCGGCCGATCGGGGGCTCAAGGGGATAATCGGAGTCGATGTTCGGCTTGACGAGATAAAACTCGACCTCGGGCGCGACCACCGCGTCCCAGCCCTTCGCCTCGTAGAGCTCCAGAACGCGGCGCAGGACGTAGCGGGGCGCGATGTCCACCGGTATGCCGTTGGAATGGAAACAGTCGTGGATGATCTGCGCGGTCGGTTCCGCCGCCCAGGGCACCTTGCGGATGGTGCTCGGGTCCGGCAGCACGACCATGTCGACCTCCGCCGGATTCATCACGCTGTCGTCCTCGAGATAGTCGCCGGTCACCGTCTGCAGGAACACTCCCTCCGGCAGCCGCATCCCCTCCTCTTCCGTGTATTTCTTCGCCGGCATGATCTTGCCGCGCGCCACGCCGGCCATGTCCGGGACCAGCGCCTCGATCTCGGTGATGCCGCGTTCCTCCAGCCACTGCTTGATGACGGTCATGGTCCGGGTTCCCTTTCAGCAGCCTTCGTTCGCCGCGGGCGCCTCGCCCGCGGCGACTGCCGCCAGACGGCCCTGTCCATGCCGGGTCATGGCCCGCTGCCGGCAGGCGTCGCCGAAGGCGCGAAAGGTGGCGGCGTAGAACGGATTCTCCAGGACACGCCACTCCGGATGCCACTGCACGGCAAGGGCGAAGGCTCGGGCGCCGCGAACGGTGAACGCCTCGACCAGCCCGTCCGGGGCAACGGCCTCCACCTCCAGGCCCGGGGCGAGCCGATCGACTCCCTGCGCGTGCAGCGAGTTGACCTTCACGGTGGCGGTCACCGCCAGCCTCGCGAGCACACCGCAACGGCTCAACGTCACCTCGTGTACGGGTTCGTAGCGTTCCGCGACGGGCCGCGCTCCGTCCTCGCGATGGTCGTACCTGCCCGCTTGTTCGTGCACCTTCTGGTGCAGCGTGCCTCCCAGGGCGACGTTCATCTCCTGGAAACCGCGGCAGATCGCGAGGATCGGCACGCCCGCCGCCAATGCCTCGGGGATCAGGGCGAGGGTGGTCGCGTCGCGGTGCGGGTCATGTACGGTGCCCGGCTCGCTGCCGGCCCCGGCGTAGCGATGCGGCTCTATGTTGGAGCGACTCCCGGTCAGCAGAATGCCATCCAGATGGGTGAGCAACTGCGGGCAATCGATTGCCTCGCCCAGCGAGGGTATGAGCAGCGGCGCGCAGTGCGCCGCACGGTGGACGGCGAGCAGGTATTTCTCGCCCACCGCATGAAACGGCAGGCCACCGAAATCCTTTCGGTCTGCGGGGATGCCGACGATGGGTCTGCGCTGCGGCGTATTCATGATGGCCGGACCCGCAGCGTGCGTGCGAGCCCGTGTCGATTTTATTAAACGATAGCATGCACCACCCGATGCCTCAAGGCGAGCCCCGCGGCTTGCACCGGCAACTTGCATCGTGATCGGCCGCAGCGAAAATCAGGCGCATTTCACCGCAGATCGCCTATGGAAATCACGGCCGATGGCGGGCAGAATGGGTGCCGTCGCGGGCCTCTCACCGCCACGCCAGCCTTGCCGGCAAGTACGAATATATTAAACGGACATTGCCGGTGGGGGCCGCCCGCGCGCAGGCCCGCGGCGATGCGCCGGCGCGTCCCGGCTGTCGATGACCCGGACGCTGGTGCAGTGCGAATGACGTCCTCGGGCCGCACACGGAGGCGGGAGGACCTTGAGAGGAACAGACCCGGCAGACCGCATGCCCGCGAACGAACCGGCCGACTCCTACTACGCCGCGACGGCCAACCCGGCACCACGCCGCGCGCCGCTGACGGGCATGACCGACTGCGACGTGTGCGTGGTCGGGGCGGGCATCACCGGTTGCTCGGCCGCGCT
The DNA here is from genome assembly GCA_022071965.1 of Gammaproteobacteria bacterium. Lineage (GTDB taxonomy): Bacteria > Pseudomonadota > Gammaproteobacteria > JAJPIJ01 > JAJPIJ01 > JAJVHZ01. The sequence continues at coordinate 121,110 of JAJVIQ010000007.1, read as the reverse complement.
CAACCTGGCCGAGCGGGGCTACCGGGTCGTGCTGCTCGAGGCGCAGCGGGTTGGGCATGGCGGCTCGGGTCGCAGCGGCGGCCAGATGATCCATGGCTACGCGCGCGACATGCCCGAGGTCGAACGCCTGGTATCGGCGGACGACGCACGGCGGCTCTGGCAGCTGTCGCAGGAGGCGCTGGAGACGACGGTCTCCCGCATTCGAAGGCACGACATCCGGTGCAACCTGCGCTTCGGTCATCTCTCCGCCGCCATCAAACCCCGTCAGCGCGAGGAGTTGAGCCGCTTCCAGGCCTACATGGAGGCGCGCTACGGCCATGAGGGCATGGAGATGCTCACCGGCGCGGCGTTGCGTGCGCAGATCGACTCCAGCCGTTATATCGCTGCGCTTCGCGACCACCGCAGCGGGCACCTGCATCCGCTCAACTACACCCTTGGCCTGGCCGAGGCTGCCGCGGCTGCCGGCGCGAGGGTATGCGAGCACTCCCGGGCCGTTGCCATCACCACGGGCGGCACGTGCGTCGTGCAGACCCCGGGCGGGGCGGTGCGCAGCCGCTTTCTCGTCCTCACCGGGGGGGCGTACATGAACGAGCTGGTTCCGGAACTGCGCCGCAAGATCATGCCGGTCGGCACGTACATCACCGCCACCGAACCGCTGGGGGAGGATCGCGCGCGCGCCCTGCTGCCTGGCAATGCGGCGGTCACCGATACGAATTTCGTGCTCGACTACTTCCGGCGGACCGCCGATCATCGGTTGCTGTTCGGAGGCCGCGTGAGCTACTCGACCTATCAGCCGCTGCGCCTGGCGGCCGCCCTGCGCCGGCGCATGCTGCAGGTCTTCCCGCAGCTGGCCGGCGTGCAACAGGCCTATACCTGGGGCGGCTTCGTCGACATCACCATCAATCGCTTCCCGCATTTCGGCCGTTTGGCCCCGAACGCCTATTTTGCCCATGGCTTTTCCGGACACGGGATCGCGTTGACCGGACAGGCCGGCAAGCTGCTCGCCGAGGTCATCGCGGGGCAGGCCGAGCGCTTCGACCTGTTCGCCAAGGTAAGGCATCGCGATTTCCCGGGCGGCAAGCTCATGCGCATGCCGCTGCTGGTCCTCGCGATGACCTGGTTCCGGCTGCGCGATCTGCTCTGATTGGCCGCGGCGATGCCCGGCGCGGCCCGCCGCGAATACTGGCGACCGGCGGCCTGTCTTGCGCTCAGCGATCGAGCGCGCCGAGGACCGCGGCTCTGATCGATGTGGCGAGATGGCCGTACTGCATGAGCCGGCGCAGGCCGGTCGTGAACTCCAGCTGCACCCCGCGACCGCAGCGGCCCCGATTGCAGATATTCTCCGGGTCGAGCGCCGGGAAATCGTGGTTCGCGAGCCATGCGTCCACCCCAATCGACGCCAGTGCGTGCGCGATGCGGCGCTTGAGCTCCTCGTGCAGTCCGCCGATGTAGACGCGCTCGTGGATCCCCACGCATCCGTGTACGGTCAGCACCGTCTCGCTGCGGGCAAGGAGGTCCAGGCAGCGCGGCTCATCGAAGCGGCGGCTGGTGATGTGCAGCGCGTCGAAATTGCCGCGTGTCTTGAGGCCCTCGAATGCGTACAGGTGCAGGACATCACCGGCGATCGCGCGCGCGATCTGCGTCGTCCCGCGTTCGATCCCTCCCCCGTGCGGCGTCACCACCGCGATCGACGCACCCTCGACCTCGCGAACCAGGACGCGATAATCCACGCCCTCGCGTTCCGTGGCGGCGAGCTCGGCAAAGCTGGCGTAACGATCCCGGTGCCGTTTCCGTGGCGGATCGCGATCCGGGCCTATCCTAGCCATGCTCCGGCAAGCATTGCAGAGCGTCCGCCACGTGCCGATCGGGCCGGTGTGCCGCATCGATCACCTTCCGGATGTCGCCATCCGCAGTGATGGGCAACAGTCGCCTGATGAGGCGCATCCCCCGCAGCGGCAGCATCGGCAGCCGTAACGCCCCCGGGGACGTCTCGTCGGCATCGCTGGGCAGAGGTATGGGCAGGTGCATGCGGCTGGTCGCCTCGCGCTGTTGATTCGGTGTGCCGGGTGCCCGCTCCGAATACGGGCGTCCCGGACGAGATCCCGGCCGGCCGTGGCCTACAGCCGCGGCCGGCCCGCCATCGGGCGGCAGTTGACGAGCGCCGTCGCGGCCGTTCGAGAGAACTCGACGTAGCCCCGCGCTGCGCTGGCGATCCCAGGCCCCGTCATCCGTGGCGACAGGCAATCGCGGGGGAAGTTCCGTCAGCGTCAGCGGCAGCAACACCCGGCCGCCTTGACGCTGCACCGATCCATGCACGCGGCCTCCAAGGACATCCGGGCCCGGGCCCGCGGCTTCGTCATCACTGCCGCACGTTAGAGTAGCGATGCGATCCTGCGCCGGCCGCGCATCGGATCGAGCGCCACCTCGTGCCGGTTCCCATCGAACGCGCAGGGGCCCTCGATGCCGGACTTCGGCGGCCTCATTGGTACGGGAAGCCGTGGTGCTTGCCGTCGCCCGTGTGCCACGATGCGTTCCGCAAAAGTCCCCCGGCGGGGTTCCGGCCGGGATATCTTCGCAGGGTCGATGCTCCCGGTCACATCTGCAATCGGATCCACGTCGTCTTCAGTTCCGTGTACTTCTCGAGCGCGTGCAGCGACTTGTCGCGGCCGTTGCCGGATTGCTTGTAGCCGCCGAACGGGACGGTGATATCGTCCTCGTCGTACTCGTTCACGTGCACGGTACCAGCCCTCAGCGACCGTGCGACGCGATGGGCGCGATCGATGTTGGAACTCCACACGCTTGCCTGCAGGCCGTAGGTCGTGCCGTTGGCGATGGCGATCGCCTCGGCCTCGTCGCGGAACCGGATGACGCTCAGCACGGGCCCGAAGATCTCCTCGCGCGCGATGGTCATGTCGGTGCGCACACCGTCGAAGACCGTCGGCTCGACGTAGTAGCCGCCGCTGTCCGGCCGCGCGCGCCGGCCGCCGGCGGCGCAGCGCGCGCCCTCCCTGCTGCCCACGTCGATATAGCGCATCACCGTCTTCATCTGGCCATCATCGACGAGCGCGCCCATGACCGTGTTGACGTCCAGGGGGTCGGCCGGTGCAAAGGCCGGCGCCTCGGCCACGAGCCGCTGCACGAATTCCTCGGCAATGGCCTCGTGGACCACCAGCCGCGAGGGCGCGTTGCACGACTCGCCCTGGTTGAAGAACATGCACCCGGCCGCCGTCTTCGCGGCGCGGTCGAGATCGTCGAAATCGGGAAAGACGACGAATGCCGACTTCCCGCCGAGCTCGTTGTAGATGCGCTTCAGGTTGCTGCGGCTGGCGTACTCGAGCATGCGCCGCCCCACGCGCGTGGATCCCGTGAATCCGATCACATCGACGTCCATGTGCAGCGCGAGCGCCTCGCCGGCCTCCTCGCCGTAACCGGGAACGACGTTGAGCACGCCCGGAGGAATGCCGGCCTCGACCGCGAGCTCGGCGATCCGCAGGGCGCTGAGCGGCGACTTCTCGCTGGGTTTGAGCACCACCGAATTGCCCGCCGCGAGCGCCGGCCCGAGCTTCCACGCAGCCATGATCATCGGGTAGTTCCACGGCACGATCGCGCCGACGACGCCCGTGGGCTCGCGCCTGATCAGCGCCAGCGCCGAGGGGGCGGTGGGCGCAATCTCGTCATAGACCTTGTCGATGGCCTCGCCGTACCAGTTGATGCAGCGCGCGGTGGCGGCGACATCGACGGCAAGACTGAAGCGTACGGGCTTGCCCATGTCGAGGGTCTCGGTCAGCGCGAGCTCGTCGCCGTGCGCGAGTATCGAGGCGGCAAAGGCCTGCAGGACGCATTTGCGCTGGGCCGGCGGCAGGCGGGACCAGCGGCCGTCCTCGAAGGCGGCGCGTGCGCTTGCCACCGCGCGATCGATGTCCCTCGCGCCGCCGCGCGCGACCTGCGCCAGGACCCGCCCGTCGATCGGACTCACGCAGGCGAAGGTCTCGCCGCTCGCCGCATCGAGAAAGCGGCCCTCGATGAAGCACCTGGTACGCGGCTTCAGCAGGGCTGCCTGCCTCACCCAGTCGATGCTTTCCGGTTTGTTCATATTCGTGCCTTTCCGTTCAGAAGGTGGGCGGCGAATTGGCGCTGATGATCTCGCAGATCTCGTCGCCGGTGTTGCGGAAACGGTGCGGAAGGCGGCTCTCGAAGTAGTAGGCGTCACCCGGTCCCAGCATCCGCTTCTGGCCGCCGACGGTCAGCTCGATGGCGCCGCGCACCACGACACCGCCTTCCTCGCCGGCATGCGAGAGCATCTCTTCGCCGGTGTCGGCGCCGGGATTGTAGCGCTCATGGAGTATCGACATGGCCCGGTTGTGCCGGTTGAAGCCGACCAGCCGAAACGAGATGCGGCCGCCGCCGAGGTCGGGAAGATCATCGTCGTGATAAAAGATCTGCCCATTGCCGCCGAGGTCCATGGTGAAAAAATCCGCCAGCGACATCGGTATGCCCTCGAGCACCTTTTTCAGCGAGCTGATGGAAGGACTCACGCGGTTCTGCTCGATGAGCGAGATCATTCCGTTGGTAACGCCGGCGCGCTTGGCGAGTTCGCGCTGCGACAGACCGACCATCGTGCGAATGGCCTGCAGGCGCGCGCCGATGTCCTCGGCCACGACGCGCTCATCCTTCTTCTGCCGGCCGGCAGATCTCTTCTTGGCCATCGCGCCTGCCCTCGCGGCGATCATAAAATACTAAACACAAAGAAAATTATAGCGCAGAAAAAGCGTGCTCCAACGGCCTCGTTGTCTATTATTTTTATCATGCTATGATTTTCCAATCACTACCGCTTCTGACCAGACTCCCGGCGAACCATGCCCCATGACAAACCCCGCCGCGCCCGATCTTGATGCGTTCTGGATGCCCTTCACGGCCAACCGCCAGTTCAAGGGCAGCCCGCGACTGCTGGTGGCGGCCAGAGACATGCATTTCACGTCCGCCGACGGCCGCACGATACTCGATGGTACCTCCGGGCTGTGGTGCGTGAACCTCGGTCACGGCCGGCAACGCATCAACGACGCCGTTGCCCGGCAGGTACGCCAGCTGGATTTCGCGCCGACCTTCCAGATGGCGCATCCGTTGCCGTTCGAACTGGCCGCACGCCTCATCAGGCACATGCCGGGCGACATCGACCATGTGTTCTTCACCAACTCGGGCTCAGAATCGGTGGACACGGCGCTCAAGATCGCCATCTCCTATCATCGGGTCCGCGGCGAGGCGGCGCGCACCCGCCTCATCGGTCGCGAAAAGGGTTATCACGGGGTCGGCTTCGGCGGTATCTCTGTCGGCGGGCTGGGCAACAATCGCAAGGGCTTCGGACCGCTGCTGCCGGGGGTGGATCACCTGCCGCATACCTTCGACCTGGAACACAACGCCTTCACACGGGGCGTGCCGGACTGGGGCGTGCACCTGGCGGACGTGCTGGAGCGCATCGTCGCCCTCCATGACGCATCGACCATTGCCGCCGTCATCGTCGAGCCGGTGCAGGGCTCCGCAGGTGTCATTCTGCCGCCGCACGGCTACCTGCAGCGGCTGCGCGAGATCTGCACCAAGTACGGGATACTGCTGATATTCGACGAGGTGATCACCGGATTCGGCCGCCTGGGCACGCCGTTCGGCGCCCAGTACTTCGATGTGCAGCCGGACATCATCACCACCGCCAAGGGCATCACGAACGGTGCGGTGCCCATGGGCGCGGTGTTCGTGCGCAAACACATCCACGACGCGTTCATGAATGTGGGAACGGCCCACGATGCCATCGAGCTGTTTCATGGCTACACCTATTCCGGACACCCCGTCGCCTGCGCGGCGGCGCTGGCGGCACTGGACATATACGAGCAGGAGGGCCTGTTCACACGCGGGACCGAACTCGCGCCTTGCTGGGAGGACGCGGCGCACTCCCTGCGCGGGGAACCGAACGTCATCGACATCCGCAACATCGGACTCGTGGCGGCGGTGGAGCTGGCGCCGCGCCCGGATCGGCCCGGCAGCCGGGCCTACGAGGTGTTCACCCGCTGCTTCGAGCGCGGCTTGCTGGTGCGGCACACCGCCGAGACCATCGCCCTGTCGCCGCCGCTCATCGTCGAGAGGCCGCACATCGAGCAGATCTTCACCACGCTTGCCGAGGCCATACGCGCCGTCGGCTGACAACGCATGACGCGAAGCAGAATGCCGTCGCTCCACGGCCCCGGGGGGTAGCGATGCTCATAGGGGTTCCAAAAGAGGTCAAGACCCACGAATACCGCGTCGGGCTGGTGCCGTCGAGCGTGCGGGAACTCGTTCATCACGGGCACCGGGTCACGGTGCAGAGCGGCGCCGGACTGGGCATCGGCTTCGACGACAAGGCCTACCGGGCCGCGGGGGCGCGCATCGCCGCCGGCGCGCCGGAGATCTTCGCCAAGAGCGAGATGATCGTGAAGGTCAAGGAGCCGCAGCCCGCCGAGTGCAGAATGCTCCGCAAGGGCCTTCTCTTGTTCACCTACCTGCATCTCGCCCCGGACCCGGACCAGGCGGCCGCGCTCATGAAGTCCGGCTGCACCGCCATCGCCTACGAGACGGTGACGAGCCCTCGCGGCACCCTGCCGCTGCTCTCGCCGATGAGCGAGGTGGCCGGCCGTATGGGTGTGCAGGTGGGAGCTCACTGTCTGGAGAAGGAGCGAGGCGGCTCGGGGATCCTGCTTGGCGGTGTCCCCGGCGTGCACCCGGGCAAGGTAGTGGTGCTGGGCGGCGGCGTCGCCGGCACCAACGCCGCGCGCACGGCCATGGGCCTGGAGGCTTACGTCACGGTGGTGGACAAGTCCCTGGATCGCCTCAAGCAGCTCGATGAGCAGTTCGGCTCCAAACTGTATACGGCCTTTGCAACCGTCGATACCATCGAGAAGCTGGTGATCGACGCCGACCTGGTCATCGGCGCAGTGCTGGTGCCGGGCGCCTCCACGCCACGCCTGGTAACGCGTGCAATGTTGAAGAAGATGCGGCCCGGCTCGGTCCTCGTCGACATCGCCATCGACCAGGGCGGCTGCTTCGAGACCAGCAGACCCACCACGCACGCCGATCCCACCTACGTGGTCGATGGCATCGTGCATTACTGCGTGGCCAACATGCCGGGGGCCGTGGCGCGCACCTCCACCTTCGCCCTCAACAACGCCACGCTGCCGTTCGCCCTTGCGCTTGCCGACAAGGGCTTCCGCAGGGCCTGCGCGGAGGATCCCCACCTGTGCAACGGACTGAACGTGCATGCGGGTATGATCACGCACGAGGCGGTGGCCATGGCCCTGCGGCGGCGATACGTGCCCGCGGCCGAGGCCCTGCGAAGCTGACGCCGGCGTCTGCCGCGCTGGCACGCAAACAACCGAGCGTAGCGAGGTCGAAATATGAAATCCGAACCTTCACCAGTCCGCGACCCCGTGGCTGCCCAGGCCACGCCCCGCGACCTCGGCCATTTCATCGCGGGCCGCTTCGTGCCGGGGAACAGCGGCCGCACGGCCCGCGTCTACAACCCGACGACCGGCATGGTGGCGGCGAACATCGCCCTCGCCAGCAGCACGGAGACCCAGACGGCCATCTCCGCCGCCGATGCCGCGCTGCCGGGCTGGCGGGGGACCACGCCGCTGGCGCGCGCCCGCATACTGTTCCGGTTCAAGGAGCTGGTGGAGCGCAACGCCGCCGAGTTGGCGGGGCTGATCACGGCGGAACATGGCAAGGTGCTGGGCGATGCGCGCGGTGAGCTGACGCGCGGTCTGGAGGTCGTGGAATTCGCCTGCGGCATCCCGCACCTGCTCAAGGGGGAATTCTCCGAGAACGTCGGCTCGGACGTCGACAGCTGGTCGCTGCGCCAGCCGGTCGGTGTATGCGCCGGGGTGACCCCCTTCAATTTCCCCACGATGGTGCCCATGTGGATGTTCCCGATCGCCATCGCCTGCGGCAATACCTTCGTGCTAAAGCCTTCCGAGCGCGACCCGTCCCCGCCTCTGCGGCTGGCGGAACTGCTGCAGGAGGCCGGGCTGCCCGACGGTGTGTTCAACGTCGTCAACGGTGACAAGGAGGCCGTGGATACCCTGCTCGGCGATCCGCGCATAGGCGCCGTGAGTTTCGTCGGCTCGACACCGGTGGCCGAGTACATCTACAGCGAGGGTTCGCGCCACGGCAAGCGCGTGCAGGCCCTGGGCGGCGCCAAGAATCACATGGTGGTGATGCCCGATGCCGATCTCGAGATGGCGGTCAGCGCCCTCATGGGCGCGGCCTACGGCTCGGCGGGGGAGCGCTGCATGGCGATATCGGTCGCGGTGGCCGTCGGCGATATCGCCGACAGCCTGGTGGCGCGACTGGCAGAGCGTGTGCAGTCGCTACGCGTGGGGCCCGGGACGGACGCGGCGGTCGATATGGGTCCGTTGGTGACGGGCAACCACCGCGACAAGGTGCTCGGCTACGTCGATGCCGGCGTGGCGGAAGGCGCGACCCTGGTCGTGGACGGGCGCCGTTTGCGGGTGGCGGGATTCGAGGAGGGTTTCTTTCTCGGCGGTTGTCTGTTCGACGATGTCACGCCCGAGATGCGCATATACCGCGAGGAGATCTTCGGACCGGTTTTGTGCGTCGTCCGCGTCCCCGATCTGGACAGCGCGATTACGCTGGTCAACCGGCACGAGTACGGCAACGGCACGGCAATCTTCACCCGTGACGGCGACAGCAGCCGGCGTTTCACGCAGCGCATCGAGGCCGGCATGATCGGCATCAACATCCCCATTCCGGTGCCGATGGCATTCCACAGTTTTGGCGGCTGGAAGCGCTCGCTGTTCGGTCCCCTGCATATGCACGGCGCCGATGGAGTGCGTTTCTACACCCGTTTGAAGACGGTGACCGGACGCTGGCCCACGGGGCCCGCCCAGCGCGCCGAATTCTCCATGCCGACGATGAAGTGAGCGTCTACCGCCGGTAGGCGACTTCCTGAAGGTAGGGAACCCGCTGCGCACCGGGCTCGTGAGTCCACGCCGGATGACCGGCGGCTGGCGCCAGCGCGGCCGGCTGCTCGCCGCTCGCGCGCAGCGCCGGCTCGTGGGCGGGCGCACGATGCAGGTTGTCCGTTCTCCACGTCCCGCCGTTGAAGGCCAGCCACGTGGTGCCGCCGCCGGCCGGGGGCGAACCCGCGTGTCTGGCGCGCGCGAAGTCGAGCACCATCGTGACCGCGTCCACGACCAGCTGCGGCTGGTCGAGGTGTATGTGGTGACCGCCACCGTCCGCGACCAGATGCACCGAGCGCGGGCTGCGCTGCGCCAGCTCGTCCTGCAGCTGCATCCACAGTGCCTCGATCATCGGCGATCGCGGAGCCCCGGTCCCGCGTCCGGCGCGCCCGCGCGTGATCACGGCGAGCGGCACCGGGGGTTCCTCCCTGGCGCGTGATGGATTCGCCGCTGTCGCGCATGTATAGATATTCCTGCGCGACCGTCATGCGCGCCTTGCGCGAAGCCATCAGCATCATGCCGGGCACCCGCGCCTCCTGCGGCAAGTTGACCCGTGGCCGCGACGGGCCCGACAACAGGATCACGCCAGCCGTGTTCCTGCCCGGTGCGGTATTCATGTTCAGGGGCGGGGCGAGAAAGCGCGCGACCTGATCCGGATGCGAGGAATCGATCAGCACGAGACCGGCCACGAGCTCCGGGTACCGCCTGGCAAAGCGCTGCGCCGTGTACCCGCCGAAGTCGTAGCTGCACACCCTGCCGTGATGACCAAGGAGCTGCTGGACCGGGACCCGTTCCAGGGAGATGCCACCCAACCCGGCCTCCATTACAACGGTCGGCGAGCCCTCACCGCGACAGTCGATGTGCAGGCGATATCCACCGATATCCACCAGCCCTCCAGGGGGATTGAGGACGTCGAACTCCTCGGCCCGGGCCAGCCCGCAGTCCAACAGGCAAATCCGGGCAAGCATCAGCAGCAAGGCCGTCCGCGCGACGGTTTTCGCACGGGCCGGCGTTGCTGCGCTGATCAGCGCCCCGTGCATCATGGTGCTCACCTCCGACGCCGCCATGCCAATGCCCTGCACAGGCTGTCGGCCCATGGCCGTAGGCCATTGATGTGAGGCCCACAAGCTGTATGCCGCGACAGGAGCAGACAGATCGGGGACGCCGCGACTCCCCTCACGCGCGAGGGGATTACCGTATCAGGGGGTCGCCGGCACCACCGCGGCAGCCCCCGACTGCGCGTCGTAGGGAACCCGCTGCCATGCCGGCTCGACCGTGCCGGCGAGGTGACCCGCGCGTGCCGTCTTGATCGCAAACACGCGATCGTCGCAGCCAAAGGGGCACACGTCGGTGGAGGTATGCAGGCTATCTGATATCCACTGGGCATCCGCGAACGGCAGCATCGTCCTCGCCTGCAGTGTGGCGTCACGCCTGCCCTCGTGCCCCGGAATCTCCGCCCTGGCGAAATCCAGCACCATCGTCACCGCATCGGTCACCAGATCCGGCTGCGTGGTGTGGATGGCATGACCGCTGCGCGTAGCGACGATGTGGGCAGTCCGCGGCGCGAGACGCGCGAGCTGAGCCTGCAGCAGGCGCCATTGCGCTTCGTTTCCCTGCGCCCATGTCCGATCCCCCCCCGGATCGGGCTGCCCCCGGGAAAGGACCACCAACGGCACGTCGGGCATCCGGCCCTTGTTGCGCAGCACCTGGCGCGCACTGGCCTTGAAGTTGAGATACTCGTTGGCAACGGTGCGCATCGTATAAACACGCGACATCATGAGTGCCGCGAGCATGCCCGGCCCATCGTCGTCCAGTACTGCCGGCAGCATCGGCTTGGCAAGAAATTCGGTGGTGGCAAGACCGCCCATCATGCGCGGCCGGATGCTGTCGACGCTGTCCAGATGCGGCAGCGTGAGACGCCCGATCTGATCGGGGCTGGAGGAGTCCACGAGCACCATGCCGGCAATCAGGTATGGGTAGCGCCGCGCGAACAATTGCATGTTCATGCCGCCGTAGGAATGCCCAACGAGAACCAGGCGGCCGTCGATACCGGCTTGCCGCAGCAGCAGATAAAGCTCATTGGCGATCCTGGAGCTCGACCTCGGCAACTCCCCGAACTCACTCCATCCGTAGCCCGCGCGGTCGTAGAGGCACACGCGCGTGTAATGACTTACCCGCTGCCGCACCGGCAGCCATTCCAGCGCCGATTCGCCCAGCCCGGTGTCAATGATTACCGTCGGCGTACCCTCGCCGCGGCAATCCACGTGGAGTCTGGTGGTGCCGATGTTCACGAGTTCCCCCGGCGCCGTGTAATCCATCGCCCGGGCGGAGAAGGGCACAGCCAAAAGAAAGGCAGCTGCCGCCGCCAGCGCGTTGCGCAGCGGTCCGCTTGCTGGAGGTCGCTTCAGGGAATGGGACATAATCATGGACGCAGCGCTCCGGCCCGTTCGCCCTCTCGAAAGTTTAGAACATGGGACCCGTGCAAGTTCAAACCCCTCCTGGCGCCCCGAAGATACGACAGAGGTCGAACGACGTCGCGGTTGCGGCGTCCGCCGGTACCCTGCCGGGCGCCACACTTTGGCGGCGTCTCGGCGCCATTACCTACGACACGCTGCTATTGTGCGCGGTCTGGTGGTGCATCGGTCTGGCAGGGGTCGGAATCGCCGGCGGGGAGGAGATCCGCCCGCCGCACAATCGCCTGCTGACGTCCGCGCTCGTTGCCGCCGCCTACCTCTACTTCACGCTGCAGTGGACGAAGGGCGGCCAGACACTGGGAATGAAGAGCTGGAGGCTCGTGGTGCAGACCGCCGACGGTCGGTCGCCCGGTTGGGGACGGGCAAGCGCACGCTTCATTGCCGCGTCGCTGTCATGGTTGGCGCTCGGAGCCGGATTTCTGTGGAGCCTGACCGACGCCGAACGTCTCGCGTGGCACGACCGCCTCTCCGGTACGCGACTTCGCGTGCTGCCGCGCCCGGGAGCGCGGCCGCCGGCAGCCTGAACTCAGGTGACGCGGCGCAGCAGCAGAATACCGCCCAGCACGATGACCAGGGTCGGCCCCAGCACGCTGATGACCGGGCTCAGGTCGAATACCACCCCCAGGTGGCCTGCCGCCTGGTTGACGATGTGAAACGTGATGCCAACGAGTGAACCGACGACGATACGCCCGCCCACGGTGCTCATGCGCGCCGACGCGAACACCAGCGGCACGGCCAGAAACACCATCGCCCCCGTGGCCAGCGGGTAGACCATCTTCGTCCAGAGCGCCTGCACGTAGCGCTGCGCATTCTGGCTGTTCTGGTGCAGGTAGCGGACGTAATTCGTGAGATCCCACATCGAAAGATTGTTGGGATCGATCACGACCATGCCTATGAGCTCCGGCCGGAGCAGCGATTCCCAGGCCGCCCGCGCAATCCGCCGCACGTGTATTTCATCGTCCTCGAACGTCGTCTGCTTGATGTCGAAGAGCAGCCATTGCTTGTCCCTGTACTGCGCCGACTTGGCGTAGGTGCTCACGCGCAGGTTGCTGTGGTCGTCGAACTCGTAGATGTAGATGTTCTCGACCCGATCCCCGGGGAGCACCGTGCGGATGTTGATGAAACTGTTGCCGTCGCGGGCCCAGAAGCCGTTCCGAGTACGCAGCGCGATCTGATCGGAGAGCGCGAGCGATCGGAAATTGCGCGCGAACTGCTCGGTCCGGGGCGCGACGAACTCCCCGATGAGCATCGCCGCCACCATCAGCAGCAGGGCGGATTTCATGACCGCAACGATCGTTCTGCCCAGCGAGACCCCGGCCGCCCGTATCGCGACCATCTCGCCGTTGGCGACCAGGGTGCCGAGCCCGAGCAGGGCGCCGATGAGCGCCGCGATGGGAAACAGCTGGTAGGTCAGCGCCGGCATTCGAAGCAGCACGAACTGCAAGGCGCCCAGCACGGTGTAGCCGCCCTTGCCGACGTCGTTCAGCTCGTCGAGAAAGGCAAAGAACGTGAAGGCGGCGACCAGCGCCACCGTCACGGTCACCGCCGCCGCGATCACGGTCCGGCCGAGGTATCGATCGAGTGTGCGCATGTCCTGCCGCGGGTGTTTTGCGCCGAAATGGTGAAACGAATAGACTTGTCCGTATCGTCGCGATCATAACATTCATACGGGAAAGCAGGCCTCACAACTCATGACCAGCTCCATCCGGATCGCCGCGAAAAGCGGCCTGGGCGCAGGAACGCGCAGCGGCTGTCTCGTCGTCGGAGTATTCGAGAACGACAAGCTCACCCATGCCGCCACCGAACTCGATCGCGCCAGCCGCGGACAACTGCGCGCCATCGTCCGACGCGGCGACATCGAGGGGAGGATCGGGCAGACCCTGCTCCTGCAGGCGCTGGATAACGTGCCCGCCCAGCGCGTACTCGTCGTCGGTTGCGGCGTGGCGCGCGAACTGACCGACGCCAGGTATCGCCGGGTGCTGGCCGCCGCCGCGGCCCGCTTGATGGAAACGGGCAGCAGCGAGGTGGTGAGCTTCCTCTCCGACCTGCCGGTACCGGACCTCGAGGTCTACTGGAAGGTCCGCCTGGCGGTCGAGGCAACGCGCGAGGCCCGATATCGCTTCGACGACTTCAAGTCCAAGCGCAGCGGCCGCGCGCCCTCCCTGAAGCGCATGACCCTGGCTATCGACGAGGCGCGGCAGCTCCCCGCCGCGGAGCGCGCACTGCACGACGGTGCGGCCATCGCAAACGGGATCGATCTCGCCAAGGATCTCGCCAACACCCCGCCCAATATCTGCCATCCGACCTATCTCGCGAATCGGGCGAAGGAATTGGCGCGCCGGCACCGCTCGCTGAAGGTCAGCGTGCTCGAGGCGGCGCAGATGCGACGCCTGGGCATGCATACACTGCTGGCCGTGGCGCGTGGCAGTCACCAGCCTCCAAGGCTCATCGTCTTCGAATACAAGGGCGCCCGCGGAAGCGGCAAGCCCATTGCGCTGGTGGGCAAGGGCGTGACCTTCGACACCGGCGGTATTTCCATCAAGCCGGCCGCCGCCATGGACGAGATGAAATTCGACATGTGCGGGGCAGCCAGCGTCTTCGGCACCATGAGTGCCGTGGCCGAGATGAAGCTGCCGCTGCACGTCGTCGCGGCGATCCCCGCCGTCGAGAACATGCCGGGCGGAAACGCGACGCGGCCCGCCGATATCGTCACCAGCCTTTCGGGACAGACGGTGGAGATCCTGAATACCGACGCCGAAGGGCGGCTGATACTCTGCGACGCGATCACGTACATCGAACGCAGATACGCGCCGCAGACAGTCGTGGACATCGCCACGCTCACCGGCGCCTGCGTCATCGCGCTCGGCAACCACGCCACCGGCCTGTTCTCGAACCATCAGCCGCTGGCGGACGCGCTGCTTGCCGCCGGTCAGGCGGCCGGCGACCGCGCCTGGCAGCTGCCGCTCTGGGAGGAGTACCAGTCACAATTGGACAGCCCGTTCGCCGATATGGCCAACGTCGGCGGCCGCGAGGGCGGCGCGATCACGGCGGCCTGTTTCCTCTCGCGCTTCGCCAGAAAACTGCAATGGGCGCACCTGGACATCGCCGGTACCGCCTATCGCTCCGGCAAGCAGAAGGGCGCGACCGGCCGACCGGTGCCGCTGCTCACGCAGTTCCTGCTCGACCGCGCCGGCAGGTCGCGATGACCCGCATCGACTTCCACGTGCTTCCCGCCAGTGGCAAGATCGACGCCGATCGCTGGGTATGCAAGCTCGCCGCGAAGGCGTGGAGGCAGGGCCACCGGGTCTACATCCTGGCCGCCTCCGACACGCACGCCCGCCGGCTGGACGACCTGTTGTGGACGTTTCGGGACACGAGCTTCCTGCCGCATGCGCTGATCGCCGATCGCTCGGAGGACATCACCTTGTTCATAGGCAGTGGCGAGGATGCGCCCGAGGAGCACGAAGTCATGATAAATCTCGCGCACCCGGTGCCGTCGTTCTTCAGCCGTTTCGAGCGCGTACTGGAGGTGGTACCCGCGCAGGCGGAGCCGCGCACGATGGCCCGCGAGCGATTCCGGTTCTACAAGGAGCGGGGTTATCCGCTCGAGTCGCACGACATCTCAGGCGATGACGACGCTGCCTGAACCCGATCCTGAGACACCGACAGCCGCAAACGCGGAATATCGCGGACTGGCCGAGGCCGTCGAACTGCTCGATCGCCTGATCGAAAGGAACGAAGAGGCGCTCGTGTCCGGCGCCATCGTGGATCCGGCCGAGTTCGAGGAGATCGGCGATGAGCTGGCCGCCATGCCCATGCACGAACCGCTGCACGGCCGTGCGCCCGAGATCCTGGACCTGTTCGGAACGCCCGCCACCGATGAATTCGAGAACGACGCCCGTTACATGAACGAGGACGACCTGCCGGAGGATCTGGACCTCGATGTCTTGCGGCAGGAGCTGCTCTCGGATCTGAACACGATTATCGACCTCGGCCTGCGCCGTGCCACGGACTCGGCCCGTCAGCGCCTCACGGTGGAATTCGGCCAGGAGCTGCTGGGCGGCGAGGAGAGCGCGCCGGCCGCAGAATCATCGCCGGAGGCCGAAGGGGCCGGGGAGCCGCCGCGCATATCCCTGTCCCAGGCGATGGGCGACATGCTGAGCCGTTACGGACTCTCCGACCGCGACAGCAGCGCCTTTTACCTGGAGTTGAAAGGCGAACTCGAGACGATACTCGGCCGGGGGCTCGAGCAGATCCGGCACGACCTCGAGGAGGCGCTGCAGCAGCGCATGGCGGCGCGCGCGGAATCGCAGCTTCTCGCGATGGCCGCGCCGCGCGAGCATCAATGCCCCGGAGGCGCCGGCCGGGAGCCTGAGCGGAAGGTCGGGGACCCGGACGGGAATCCGCCCTGACCCGCGCAGGTCGGGGCGGCGCCGAGTTGCCCCCGGGTCGGCGGGATCCTCGCCCAGCGTTCACCGGGGCGGGGCGCCCCGGTGACGTTGTGCGTGTCGCGGCCTCATACGGCCCGCCGGTGTGACGTCATTGGTGCGCGGGAAGCCCCGGCACCCGCGATCTCCGCCGCCGGCCCCGCGGCTCGTATACGCGATCGCGCCGATCACTTACCATTCGCTACGGCGACTCGGCCGGGCGGCCGCCGCGCCGGCCCATCCGCCGGGTGCGGCTGACAACCCTCTGCGTCTCGCCACGCCAGCCGGCCTTTCTCGCTTCGCACCATGGACAAGACCTACGACCCAACACAGATCGAGCAGACCTGGGCGGCGCGCTGGGAAGAGCGCGGGTATTTCAAGGCCGGCGGCGCCGGCGACGCGGCCGCCCCGTTCTGTATCATGCTGCCGCCACCGAACGTCACCGGCACCCTGCACATGGGCCATGCGTTCAACAACACGATCATGGATGCGCTCACGCGCTACCATCGGATGAGCGGCCGCGACACGTTGTGGCAGCCGGGCACCGACCATGCCGGCATCGCCACGCAGATGGTGGTCGAGAGACAGCTCGCGCTGGAGGGAAAATCCCGCCACGAACTCGGCCGCGAGGCCTTCGTCGCGCGGGTGTGGAAATGGAAGGAGCAGTCCGGCAGCACCATCGCCCGCCAGCTGCGCCGCCTCGGCTCCTCGCTGGACTGGTCCCGCGATCGCTTCACCATGGACGAAGGCCTCTCGCAGGCGGTCACCGAGGTCTTCGTACGCCTTTACGATGAGGGGCTCGTGTACCGCGGGCAGCGGCTCGTCAACTGGGACCCGGTCCTGCACACGGCCATCTCCGATCTCGAGGTGCTCGCCGAGGAGGAGAATGGCAGCCTGTGGCATCTGCGTTATCCGCTTGCCGGCGGCGGCGGGCACCTGGTCGTGGCGACCACGCGCCCGGAGACCATGCTCGGCGACGCGGCCGTCGCCGTTCATCCCGACGACGAGCGCTATCAGCGCCTCATCGGCCGGCGGGTGGAACTGCCGCTCACCGGCCGTACACTGCCGATCATCGCCGACGAGTACGTGGACCCGCTGTTCGGCACCGGCTGCGTGAAGATCACGCCGGCGCACGATTTCAACGACTACGCGGTCGGCCAACGCCACGGCCTGCCGCTCATCAACGTCTTCACGCCCGATGCGGCCATCAACGACGAGGCACCCGAACGGTATCGCGGCATGGATCGCTTCAAGGCGCGCAAGCAGATACTTGCCGACCTCGAGGCGCAGGGATACATCGAGAAGATCGAACCACACAGGCTCAAGGTGCCGCGGGGTGATCGCTCGAACGCCGTCATCGAGCCCTATCTCACCGATCAGTGGTACGTGCGCGTCGAGCCGCTCGCGGCCGCGGCGATCAAGGCCGTGGAGGACGGCCGCGTGCGCTTCGTGCCGCAGAACTGGAGCAAGACCTACTTCGAGTGGATGAAGAACATCCAGGACTGGTGCATCAGCAGGCAGCTGTGGTGGGGCCATCGCATTCCTGCATGGTACGACGAGGACGGCACCGCTTACGTGGGCCGTAACGAGGAGGAGGTTCGAGCCAGATACAAACTGCCCGCCACGCTCGCGCTGAAGCAGGACGAGGACGTGCTTGACACCTGGTTTTCCTCGGCGCTGTGGCCGTTCTCGACGCTCGGCTGGCCACAGCGGACCGCGGAACTGAAGACCTATTATCCCACCAGCGTCCTGGTCACCGGTTTCGACATCATCTTCTTCTGGGTGGCGCGGATGATCATGATGGGCATGAAGTTCATGGGCGAGGTGCCGTTCCGCGAGGTCTACATCCACGGCCTGGTGCGCGATGCGGAAGGCCACAAGATGTCGAAGTCCAAGGGCAACATCCTGGACCCCATCGACCTCATCGACGGCATCGGGCTCGAGGGCCTGGTCGCCAAGCGCATCTCCGGGCTGATGAAGCCCCAGGACGCGCCGAAGATCGAAAAGGCCACCCGCAGGGAATTCCCGGAAGGCATCGCCGCCTACGGGACGGACGCGCTGCGATTCACCTTCGCGGCGCTGGCCACCCAGGGCAGGGACATCCGCTTCGACGTCAAGCGCATCGAAGGCTACCGTAATTTCTGCAACAAGCTATGGAACGCCTCCCGCTACGTGCTCATGTCGCTGGAGGGTCAGGAGGCGAGTCTCCGGCACGGTGCGCCCCGCCTCGGGCTCGCGGAACGCTGGATCGGCTCGCGCCTGCAGCACGCGATCGCCGCCGTCATCGAGCATGTCACCGGCTATCGCTTCGATCTCGCCGCGCAGGCCATTTACGAGTTCGTGTGGGACGAGTTCTGCGACTGGTATCTGGAATTCTCGAAGGTGATCCTGACCGATGCGCAGGCCGGCGAGGCGGAGAAGGCCGGCACCCGGCAGACGCTGGTGCGCACTCTCGAGACCCTGCTGCGGCTCGCGCATCCGATCATGCCGTACATCACGGAGGAGATCTGGCAGCGGGTCGCGCCGCTGGCCGGTGTCACCGGCGAGACCGTCATGCTGCAGCCGTTCCCGCGCTTCGAGCAGTCCGCCGTCGACAGCGA
Source organism: Gammaproteobacteria bacterium (assembly GCA_022071965.1). Classification (GTDB taxonomy): domain Bacteria; phylum Pseudomonadota; class Gammaproteobacteria; order JAJPIJ01; family JAJPIJ01; genus JAJVHZ01. Next base: position 102,610 of record JAJVIQ010000007.1, on the reverse strand, counting down.
CGCGTTGCGCCAGATTGAATGGGTCAAGGCCTTCATCCTCGGCGTGCGGCGCATACGCTCGGAGATGAACATCTCCCCGGCCAGGCCGTTGCCGGTGCTGGTGCAGGGCGGCAACGCGGCGGAATGGGCGTGGCGGCGGTCGGCGGCGCCCTTCATCCGCGCTCTGGCGCGTGTCGGCTCGATCAGTGAGGTTGCCGGCGATGCGCCGGAAGCGGCACCGGCGCTCGCCGGCGAAACCACCGTCCTGATCCCCCTCGCCGATCTCATCGACCCGGCCGCAGAGGTCAGGCGTCTGTCCAAGCAGCGTGACGCGAAGCAGGCGGAACTTGTGCGCGCCCAGGCGAAGCTGGCCAACCAAAACTACGTGGCGCGGGCTCCGGCGGACGTGGTCGCCAGGGAGAGGACACGCGCCGAGGAGCTCGCCTCGGCGCTCGCCAAGCTGCAGGAACAACTGGCCAGGATCGAGCTCATGACCGGGCGGTAAGGCCCTGCGTGGGCGCATCCTGGTGATCGAGCACGGGCCGAGCATGGCGGAAGTGACCACCTACGCACGCGCGGCCCGCGGGCTCGATCCGGTATGGTGCGGTACCGGGCCGGCCGCCCTTCTTCGTTGACGATGAACCCAGACTCGTCACCTGCCACGGTCAACGCCTCGAGCTCTCGCGCTACGCGTTCCGCCCGCTCGAGAGCGGCCTCCGCCCGTCGCGCGTCGACAACCGCCTGGTCACCCTGGCGGGTGGATTGGAACCGGGTTCCGCGCTGCCGCGTGGCGGCCGTAGCCGGGCAGTGAACCCGGGGCGCTTAGCACTCTCTAATACTGAGTGCTAGAATCGATATACGTGACCATATCCACGGGCCACCAGCCGGAGAAAATGACATGACCGATACGTTCGCTCTGCAACTCGCACCCGCGACGGGGTCGATTGAGGCCTACGTCCAGGGCCTGCACCGTATCCCGATGCTCACCGCGGAGGAGGAACTGGAGTTGGCGCAGCGGTTCCGCCGGGAGAATGACCTCGAGGCGGCACGCCGGCTGGTGATGTCCCACCTGCGGTTCGTGGCGAAGATTGCCCGCGGCTACCAGGGCTACGGTCTGCCCATGTCAGACCTGATCCAGGAGGGGACCATCGGGCTCATGAAGGCGGTCAAGCGATTCGATCCGTCGGTTGGCGTTCGACTCGTTTCCTTCGCCGTGCATTGGATCAAGGCCGAGATGCACGAGTTCATCCTCCGCAATTGGCGAATCGTGAAGGTCGCCACCACCAAGGCGCAGCGCAAGCTGTTCTTCAACCTGCGCAGCACCCGGCACCGGCTGGGCTGGATGGGCAGGGATGAGGTCGCAGAGGTCGCGAAAGAGCTGGGGGTGCAGGTGGCCGACGTTCTGGAGATGGAGCAGCGCATGAACGCGCGCGACACATCGTTCGACACCTTCCCCGAGGAGGAGGAAGGACACGCGCTGGTGCCGGCGCAGTACCTGGAGGACACCCGTAGCGAACCGATGCAGCAACTGGAGATCGAACAGCGGGAAGGCCGCCAGCTCGACGCGCTGCATGCCTCGCTGGCCCGGCTGGACGCGCGCAGCCGCGACATCATCACGCAGCGCTGGCTTGCCGGCGAGGGCGAAAAGGCGACCCTGCACGAGCTGGCCGATTTTTACGGTGTCTCCGCAGAGCGCATCCGCCAGCTCGAGGCGAATGCGATGAAGAAGCTCAGGGCCGCGCTGAACTCCGCCCTGCCGCTGCCGGCGCCCCACGCCGCGTAACACGCCGGCTGCCGGCGCAGTACCGCCCCGGCGCCGATCAGCTCCAGGCGGCCAGTTCCTCCACGCTGAACCCGGCATGCAGGCGCGCCGCCTCGTTGAACGGCGGATGAGGCGGGGGGACTGCGTACTCCTGGAGCAGGCGCGCGAAGGTCGCCTCGGGCGGCTCGCCCCTCGACGCGCACAGATATCTGTACCAGTGATTGCCAGTGGCGACGTGGCCGACCTCATCGCGCAGGATGATGTCGAGGATCGCCGCACCTGCCTCGTCTCCGGCCTGCCGCAGTTTCCTCTGTATGCCGGGCGTGACGTCCAGGCCCCGCGCCTCCAGGATGCGCGGTACCAGTCCCATCCTTGCCAGCACGTCACCGGCAGTCTTCGCAGCCGCCTCCCACAGGCCGTTATGCGCCGGGAAATCCCCGTAGGCGTAGCCGAGGGTTCTCAGGTGTGAGGCGAGCAGCGTGTAGTGATGGGCTTCCTCGCCGGCAACCCGCAGCCAGTCGAGGTAGTACTGCGGCGGCAGACCCCCGAATCGCGCGACGGCGTCCAGCGCCAGATTGATCGCGTTGAACTCGATGTGGGCCAGCGCGTGTATGAGCGCGGCGCGTCCCTCGGTCGAGGCCAGTTTGCGTCGCGGCACGCCGCGCGCCTCGACCAGAAGCGGGCGCGCAGGCCGACCCGGCTCGATGACGGCCGGCAGCGTTGCCTGGGTATCCAGGCTGAGGCCGGCGGCAGCGCAGGCCGAGCCGATCTCGCCGACCCTCGCGACCTTTTCTTCCGGAACGGTGATCAGCAGCGCCGAATGCGCAGCGCGGCGCATCTCGGCGTGCGCCGGGTGGCCGGGGGATGCGGCCGAGGCAGCTCTCTCTCCGCCGCCGCTGCCGCTCATGGAATCTCACGGAGGGTCACGGAACCAGCCCACGCCCGCGGCGATCAGCCGAACAGCGGGTATATCAGCGGCGCGTAGTGATCGACGAACAGCACGGCGAACAACGCCATCAGGTAGATGATCGAATACCAGAACATGCGCATCGCGAGGCGATCGTCATGATCCCATTGCATACAAATGGCGTAATAGAGAAACACGCCGTCCAGCACCAGCGCCCCGATGAGGTACACCCACCCGCACATGTAGGTGGCAAACGGCAGGATGGTGACCACGGTCAGGATCACGGTGTACAGCAGGATCTGCATGCGCGTGAAGTCCACGCCGTGCGTGATCGGAAGCATCGGAATATCGGCCTTGGCGTAGTCATTGCGGCGATAGATGGCCAGGGCCCAGAAATGCGGCGGCGTCCAAGCAAAGACGATGAGGAAGAGCAGCAGCGCGTGCGGGTCGATGCTGCCGGTGACCGCGGTCCAGCCGAGCACCGGCGGCGCGGCGCCGGCCGCGCCGCCGATGACGATGTTCTGCGGCGTGGCGCGCTTCAGATAAAGGGTGTAGATGACCGCGTATCCGACCAGGGAGAGCAGCGTCAGCACCGCGGTAAGGGTGTTGACGAAAACGATGAGCAGCGTCATGCCGAGCACGCCGATGCCGGTCGCGAAGGCCAGCGCCTGGGGCCTGCTCAGCTCGCCCTGGGGCAGCGGGCGGTACTTCGTACGCACCATGATCGCGTCGATGCGGTGGTCGGCGACGTGATTGATGGCCGCCGCCGCGGACGCCACCAGCCCTATCCCCAGCGTGCCGAAGGTAAGGATGGCCGGCGGCACCATTCCGGGTGTGGCCAGGAACATCCCGACCACCGCGGTGAAGACGATGAGCGCCACCACGCGCGGCTTGCAGAGTTCGTAATAATCGCGCCAGGAGACGCTTAGGGCTGGACTGAGCTGGGACACGGGGTTCTGCCGCTTTGTTCTGGTAGGGGAAGGCGCCGACCGGCCGGCGGCTGAAATATAGCACAGTCGTCAACGCCGGCAGCAGGGCCGTCATCCCGCCGAGCAGGTGCGGCATGACGGCCGGCGGTTCGCGCCTCAGCTTCACCGCCCACTTCCCGGCCAGGTCCTGGAAAATGGCCCGCGCAAGGTGTACGGAGGACAGCTCCTCCGGCTGCCAGGGCATGCGCCGACTGCACCACGCGCACGCGGCCAGGACGATGATCAACAGGCAGCGCGCCGGGGCGGGCTGGCGATGCGCCTGTTCCTTCCGGGCCTTGTGGCGCTCGACCGGGCGATGCGGATGCGCGGCGCCGGGCTTGGCGACCTCCTCGGTCGCGCTCAGCGAAATGAAGCGGCCGTGGCAAGCCAGCCGTCGCGGACAGCCGGGGTCCGCGTCCGATTGGCGGACGAGCAGGCGCCGAGCGCGGCGATCGCATGGGTCAGGCAAGCGGACAGAGGAGCGCAAATCGCTCCACGACGGGGCCTCAATCGGTCTTCGACGCGCGCAACAGCCGCTTGACGTCCCTGGTCACGCTGCCAAGGTCCGCGTGCGGCGGATAGATCATCATCGCCCGCGAGCGATGGTCGATGAGGATGATCTGATCGAAACCGCTCTGGCCTTCCGGCACTGCGCGGGCCGCGCGGAGCGTGGCCATGAGCTCGGCGACCGACGTGCGATAGACCTCCGTCGGCCCCTCGGTGTCCCGGGCGCCCGGCTCGGCCCCGGTACGGCCACGATCGACGATCGCTGCCATGTATACGCGCGCCATCTCCTCCCGCAGCGCGAGTCGAATCCTCCTTACGTCATCCAGCGTCCGCCGGCAATCCGCGCCGCACGGATCCGACAGGATGGCCGCCATCGTCCATTCCCCGAACCGCCGATCGAAGCTCGTCGCGAAGCCGTTCTCGTCCAGAAACTGCCGGCTCTTCAAATCGATCGTCGGTTCGATGAGCGAGCCGTAGTTCAGCCTGCCCTTCGGCAGCCAGGGCAGCACGCCGCTGGTGAGCAGCCAGGCCAGAAAGATCGGCAGGACGAAGGCGGTGGCGACGGCCAGCAGGGTCAGTCGTCCGCGCCGCTGGGCCGCTGTGGTCTCGGTATTCATCGACGTCGCCTGAAATACAGGATCAGATAGATGGCAACGAGCGCGACGGCCATCGCGAACCATTGGAATGCATAGCTGCGGTGGCGCGCCTCATCGTTGCCGGGCGCGCTCCACGCGCGCTCGAAGCCCTCCGGCATCGCCGGATCCAGCAGGAGGACTCGTGGCTGCAGACTCAGGCCGAGCGCACGGCCGAGGGCGGCGTAGTCTATGACCTGGACACGGCGGATGCCACCGCCGAGCGTCTCGATGCGGTCCGAGCCTCGCAGGCGCAGACCGAAGGCCGGCGGCCGCCCCAGTTCTCCGCGCACGATCCGCTCCTCGCCGGACAGGGGCGGCAGGCTCACCGAGTCCCTGCTGGCAGACAGGGGGATCCAGCCCCGATTCACGAGTATCGCCTCGTGCGGCTCGCGCGCGGGCCTGAACGGCGTGAAGACGAGGTATCCCGGCCTACCGCCCAGGCTCTGGTTGTCCAGCAGGACCTGTCTGTCGGGCAGATAACCGCCCTGCGCAGTGACGCGTCGCCCCAGCGTCCGATCGGACCCGGAGGAGGGCAGCATCACGAGCGGGACGGGCTCGTGCGCAGCGTTGGCGAGGAATTGCGCGTACAGGGCCTGCTTGTAGCGGGCCCGTTCGAGCTGCCAGAAGCCCAGGCGCAGGAAGCCCGCCGCGGTCAGCATGACCAGCAGGCCGCCGACCAGCAGCAGGCCGCGGGAATTCAGGGATCGCACGGGAAGCGAGGGGGATCCCGGGGCACGGGCGCCGACGCGCGCGTATACTGAGCCGCATCGATTCCAGTCGTATCCGGGAGACGGCCCATGGTGTTCAAGAGCATTGTCGTGGCAATTCTGGCGGCGATCCTGCTGGCGTTGGGCAGCGCGCTGTTCCACATGGTAAGGGGCAGGGGTGCTTCCGGGGCGACGGTGCGGGCTTTGACCTGGCGCATCGGCCTGTCTGTCGGGCTGTTCGTGCTGCTCATCATGGCCGTGGCGATGGGCTGGATCACCCCCCACGGCATCCAACCCTGAAGCCGCCAGGACCGGTCGAAAAAACAAGGGCGCCTCGCGGCGCCCCGTCATCTGCATCGGATCGTATCGTCAGAGAATATAGACGAAGATGAACAGACCCAGCCACACCACGTCCACGAAGTGCCAATACCACGCGACACCCTCGAAACCGAAGTGGTGATGCGGCTTGAAGTGGCCCTTGAGGCACCGGAAGAGTATCACCGTCAGCATGATCGCGCCCAGCGTCACGTGCAGACCGTGGAAGCCGGTGAGCATGAAGAACGTGCTGCCATATATGCCGGAATGCAGCGTCAGCCCGAGCTCGTGATAGGCGTGTATGTACTCATAGCCCTGGCAGAACAGGAAAATCACGCCGAGCGCGATCGTCAGGAACAGAAACAGGTTCAACTGGCCTCGCTTGTTCTTTTGCAGGCCCCAGTGCGCGATCGTGATGGTCACGCCGCTGCTCAGCAGCAACGCGGTGTTCAGCGCAGGAATGCCCCAGGGACCGATGACCTCCTTGATCTGCGTGAACAGCGTTTGATTGGGCGTGGACTTCAGCGGCCAGACGTTCTCGAAGCTCGACCAGAGGAACTGATGCGTGGCGGCCTTCGCCCCTTCTCCCCCCAGCCACGGCACGGAGAAGTGGCGCGCGTAGTACAAGGCGCCGAAGAACGCGGCGAAGAACATCACCTCGGAGAAGATGAACCAGACCATGCCCCAGCGGAAGCTCACGTCGACCTGCCCGTTGTACATGCCGGTCTCGCTCTCGCGGATGACGGTACCGAACCAGCCGAACAACATGATGAGCAGGAAGATTACGCCTATGACCATCGAACCCTTGCCGATCCCGTAGCCGTTCAGCGCCAGCGCGAACCCGCCGAGGAGAGTGAATAGCGCTATCGAGCCGACGATGGGCCAGTGGCTGCCGTGAGGCACGTAGTATCCAGAGGCGGATTGTGACCCGGACATAGATTCCCCTTTTCTCATTACCAGCGTCGTTGTGTTCCTGGTTCGGGCCGGTGGCCCTTATCTTGATGATCGAACGTCGCTCAGTCGTTTGCCGCCGTCTCCGGCGCCATGAAAAATGTGTACGACAGCGTCACGGTCGTCACTTCGCGCGGCAGCGCCGGATCGACGACGAATCGCACCGGCATCTTCTTTTCCTCCCTCGCCGCCAGCGGCTGGCGGGTGAAGCAGAAGCATTCGGTCTTCTGGAAATACCGCGCGGCGGAATTCGGCGCCACGCTGGGAACCGCCTGGCCGACGCTGGCGTGATCGAGCATGTTGCGGGCGTAGAAATTCGCCTCGGCGATCTCGCCCGGATGCACCCGAACTTTGCTCGCCTCCGGCCGGAATTCCCACGGCATGCCCGATGCCACGCTGGTCACGAACTCCACCGTCACCAGTCGCGAACGGTCTACCGTCATCGCCGCCGCCTGCGCGGTCGAGATGCGCTCGGTCTTGCCGTTGAGGCCGGTTATTTCGCAGAAGGCGCCGTACATCGGCGGCATCACGACGAAGCCGAAGGCGAACATCGCCAGGGTCAACGCCGCGAGCCTGAGCGTCGTCCGGCGGTTCCGGCGCACGACGTCATCCGTTGCCATGGAAGTGCATCGCGATGAAGCCGAGGTAAACCGCCAGCGCAATCAGGCCCAGCACCAGCACGGTCCTGAAATTGCGACGGCTGGCATCGGCCGTCACTGTCTGCCTGGACTCCGGAATGGTCGTCGGCATGACGGCGTGAAGCCCCCGGTCCTACTTGACCACCGGCGGGGTCGTGAAGCTGTGGTACGGTGGCGGCGAGGGCAGCGTCCACTCCAGCCCGTGCGCGCCTTCCCAGACCTGCGCGGTGGCCTTCTGGCCGCCGCGGACGCACCTGATCACGATATATACGAACAGCAACTGCGAGAGGCCGAACATGAATCCGCCGATGCTCGAGACCATGTTCCAGTCCGCGAACTGCACGTTGTAGTCCGGAATGCGCCGCGGCATGCCCGCCAGGCCCAGGAAGTGCTGCGGAAAGAACAGCACGTTCACGAAGATGGTCGACAACCAGAAATGCAGCTTGCCGAGCTTCTCGTCGTACATGTGGCCGGTCCATTTCGGCAGCCAGAAATAGACGGCGGCCATGATGGAGTACACCGCGCCCGTGACCAGCACATAGTGGAAGTGCGCGACCACGAAATAGGTGTCGTGGTACTGGAAGTCCGCGGGGGTCACGCCGAGCATGAGGCCGGAGAAGCCACCGATCGTGAACATGACGATGAATCCCAGCGCGAACAGCATCGGGGTCTCGAAGGTCATCGAGCCCTTCCACATCGTGGCGACCCAGTTGAAGATCTTCACGCCCGTCGGCACCGCGATGAGCACCGTCGTGTACATGAAGAACAACTCGCCGGCCAGCGGCATGCCGACGGTAAACATGTGGTGCGCCCAGACGATGAACGAGAGAAACGCGATGGAGGCCGTCGCGTACACCATCGAGCTGTAGCCGAACAGCGGCTTGCGCGCGAAGGTCGGAACTATCGCCGAGACCACGCCGAAGGCCGGCAGGATCATGATGTAGACCTCGGGGTGACCGAAAAACCAGAAGATGTGCTGGTACATCACCGGGTCACCGCCGCCCGCGGCGGAGAAGAAGCTGGTGCCGAAGAACCTGTCGGTCAGCAGCATCGTCACCGCGCCCGCCAGCACGGGCATGGAGGCGATCAGCAGGAACGCCGTGATGATCCATGTCCACACGAACAGCGGCAGCTTCATGAAAGTCATGCCGGGAGCGCGCATGTTGAACACGGTCGCGATGATGTTGATCGCGCCCATGATCGAGGAGATGCCCAGGATGTGCACGGCAAAGATGAGGAACGGGAACGCGTCGCCGGTCTGCATGACCAGCGGGGCGTACATCGTCCAGCCGCCGGCCGGCGCGCCGCCCGGCATGAAGAACGTGCTGAGCAGCAGGATGAACGCAAACGGCAGCAGCCAGAAGCTCCAGTTGTTCATGCGCGGCAGGGCCATGTCCGGGGCGCCGATCATCATCGGCACCATCCAGTTGGCCAGCCCCACGAACCCCGGCATCACCGCGCCGAAGATCATTACCAGGGCATGGATGGTGGTCATGGAGTTGAAGAACTGCGGATCCACGAACTGCAGGCCGGGCTGGAACAGCTCGGCCCGGATCACCATGGCCATGGTGCCGCCGACGAAGAACATCAGCAGCGAGAAACTCAGGTACAGCGTCCCTATGTCCTTGTGGTTGGTGGTGGTAACCCACCGCATCAGGCCGGAGGGGGCGCGATCATGGTGCTCGTCGTGGGCAGCGTGGCTATGGCTCATTTGTTATTCCCCTTGATCTCCAGGTAATTGCCGGGCGCCGTTCGGCGGGCCTCAGCGGTATTCGGTCTTGATGGTGGAGGGCTGCACCAGATCACCGGCCACGTTGCCGAAGGAATTGCGCTGGTAGGTGATGACCGCTGCAACCGCCGCGTCGCTGAGCTGGGAGAACGCGGCCATGGCGGTACCGGCCCGGCCGTACATCACGACGTCAATATGGTCGGCGACATCGCCGGTGGCGACGGGGCTGCCGGCGATGGGCTTGACGCCCGCCATGCCCTTGCCGTCGGTCTGATGGCAGGCGACGCAGTTCGCGTTGTAGACCGACTCGCCCTTGGCCATGAGTTCTTCCTTCGTCCACTCACGATCGGGGTTGTCCGCCTGCAGGGCGGCCGCCTGGGCCGCCTTCTGCTCCTCCACCCACTTCCTGTAGTCGGCCTCCTCCTTGGCGACGACCACGATGGGCATGAACCCATGGTCCTTGCCGCAGAGCTCGGCGCACTGCCCGCGGTAGACACCAGCCTTCTCGACCCGCGCCCAGGATTCGTTGATGAAGCCCGGGATTGCGTCGCGCTTCCATCCGAGATCCGGGACCCACCAGGCGTGTATGACGTCGTTGGCGGTGGTCAGGAACCGGATCTTCCTGCCGACCGGCACGACGACGGGGTTGTCGACGTCGAGCAGGTAATTGTCGACGGTGGCCACGTCGACGCCCGACCTCAGATGGCGCGCCTGGTTGCTCTTCGCCTCCAGCGTGCTGAAGAAGCTCAGACCTTCATCGAGGTACTCGTAGCGCCATTTCCACTGATAGCCGGTCACCTTGATGGTGAGATCGGAATTGCCCGTGCTCTCGATGTTGATGAGCGCCTTGGTGGCGGGCACGGCGAGGAATATGAGGATGCTGAAGGGGATCAGGGTCCACACGATCTCCACGACGGTGTTCTCGTGGAAATGCGCGGCCTGCGCGCCCTTGGACTTGCGGTGATGCAGGATCGACCAGAACATGACGCCGAAGACGGCGATGCCGATGACCACGCACACCCAGAGAATGATCATGTGCAGGCTGTAGACCTCCTGACTGATGGAGGTGACGCCTTTGCGCATGTTCAGCGTCCAGTCAGCGGAGGCGCCGAAGGACCAGAGCAGTCCGGTCAGGGTGGTGAGTGCCGCCACGAAATGTCGATGTCGGATTCTTCTAATCATTTCCACCTAGTCTCCTCGCCCCATGCAGAACTCTGCTGTTCAGTTATCGGGCCCGTCCCCTTCGCGGCGGATGACCGCGCGCAGATCCCGCGCCAGCGACGCCCGTTCCTCCTCGGTGAGGAATTCGCCGATCTCCAGCTCACGGCCGTGGGAACGCAGCTTCAGCTGGCTTGGGTACCACCCCTTGCCTGGCTCCAGCACGACCCGCACCCAAGCACGCGGGAATTCCCGACTCTCCAGCATCCGGCTGCGGCCACGCTCGATGACGACCCTGCCATCGTCGACCCGGACCACCTCGCGGCGGGCGTTGCGCAACAGACAGTGGTAGAAGGCCAGCCCAAGGACCAGCACCTCCAGTCCCGAGAACGGGAGAACCAATACCATACCGGCCCAGAAGAAGGCGCCCCCGATCATGAGTTCGACGACCGCCACCGCCGCGAGCACGTGCTTGGCCTCGCGCCAGGTCATTGAATTATTCGGGCTGAGTATGAATTGGTGGCCGAGTGGGGCTTGATATGAGTCTTGCGTCACCACGCGCGAATCCCCCGATCCGGCACGTATGATAATCATATTGCGCCAATTTGATCCAGATCAGCGCGCCGGCGTTATTTTCAGTTCCCGTAGAAGGCGTTCGGCCGCGGCGCGCCACGGCATCGGGGCGACCGAGGAACCCCGCAGGTCCTCCCAGGCCAGCGCGGCCAACGGCGGCATTCCAAGGCGTTCCGTCAACGCCTGTACGGTTTCCGCGGCAGTACCGTAGTGGGGGTCGATGCCGTTGGCGACCCAGCCCAGCATGCCGGGGGCTTGCTGGCTTATGGCCGCCGCCGTGAGCAGGGCATGACTGATGCATCCAAGGCGCAAACCCACCACCAGCAAGACGGGCAGGCCGAGGCGGCCGGCGAGGTCGCCGACCTCCAGATGCGGCCCCAGCGGGACGCGCCATCCGCCCACCCCCTCCACCAGGATGAAGTCCGCGCGCGCGCGCAGCCTTCGCGCCCGGGAGTCGATATGATCCAGGTCGATCGTCACGCCGGCCCGTGGCGCGGCGATATGCGGCGCGATCGGCGGCTCGAAGCAGTACGGATTGATCTCCTCATAAGTCGCCGCGACCGCGGCGGCTGCCTGCAGCGCAAGCGCGTCGTCGTTGCGCAATCCCGCGGGCGTACGCTGCGCCCCGCTCGCGACGGGCTTCATGGCAGCCGTGCGACAGCCGAGTCCGCTCAGCGCACGCAGCAGACCCACGCTCGCGTAGGTCTTGCCGATCCCGGTATCGGTTCCGGTCACGAAGACGCCATCGGCGCGCCGGCCGTTCATCGGCTGCGGCGCCCGCCCAGCCTCGACAGCGGAAAGGTGGCCACCGTGCTGCCATCCTGCGGCCGCGTGCCCGGCGATGGCGACCACGCGTGGCCATAGACCACCTCGAAGGTCGCCGGGATAACGCCGTCGCGACGCCAGCGCTCGTAGTGCTCGATCACCCGGCGCAGTCTCGACTTGCCGGTCAGGTGCGCCGGCCGGCCGCGGTTCAGGTTATGTGCGCCGATGGCCTTCAGATCGCGCATGACGGCGCACGGATCGGGGTAGGTCATCGTGAGGCGCTCCATGTCCATGACCGGGCTGCCAAGGCCGGCGCGCACGAGCGCGTCACCGACGTCGTGCATGTCCAGGAAGGCGTTCACGTGCGTTGCGCGGTCCACCGCCGCCCAGCTCTGCCGCAGCTCGGTCAGGGTATCCGGCCCTAACGTCGAGAACAGCAACAAGCCTTCGGGACGCAACACCCGCCGAAATTCCCCGAATGCCGCCTCGAGGCTGGGACACCACTGCAGGACCATGCTGCTGAAAACAAGGTCGATGCTGGCGTCTGCCAGCGGCAGCGACTCCGCATCGCCGCAGAGATAGCTCTCGCGCGCCCGGATCCGTCGCCAGCCACGGCGCGCCTCGCGCAGCATCTCCAAGGCAAGGTCGAGGCCGACGATCCGCGCGCGCGGGTACCTCCGCCGCAGGCGCCGCAGTCCGCTGCCGCTGCCGCAACCGACATCGAGGATGACGCCCGGATCGATGCGGAATAGATCCATTCGCTCCACGAGCCGCTCGGCGACGGCGTCCTGAAGCACGGCGCGGTCGGCATAGGTCGCCGCGGCGCGGTTGAAGGCCGCCGCGACGCGTCGCTTTTCCAGCCGGTCGGCCCCGAACGGCTCCGGGTTCATGGTTGCAGGTCCGCCGCCGCGGCCTCGGCCACCACCTGCGGGTGCGTGAGGAACAGGGCGTGGCCCGCGCCCTGGGCAATCAATATGCGCAGGCGCGGATTCAGCACGCGCATCCGATCGATGGCGGACAGGGGCACCAGCGGGTCACGGTCGCCGGCGACGGCGATGGCCGGCGGCAGCAACGCCGCACAGGCGGCGCGCAGATCGCTCCGCGCCAACAGGTCCAGGCCCACCCGCAGTGTTTTTTTCGAAGGTGCCGGGCCCTGGTACCCCCGGGCCTCGAGCTGTCGCTGCACCGCCTCCGAGTCGGCCCCGCCCCGGGCGATCAGCCTGGCGAAATAATGCAGGGCCGTCGGCACATCGGTGCGCTCCAGCAGCGCCGCGATCGCCGCGACATCCGCGGCAGGAACACCTGCTGGCCAGTCCGGCGCCGCCGCGAATCGCGCATTCGTCGCGAGCAGCATCAATCTCTCCACCCGGTGAGGCTGGCGCCATGCGAGCTGCATGGCCGCCATCCCGCCCAGCGACCAGCCAATCCACGCCGATCTGCCTGGCGGGGCCTGTGCCAGCAAGGAGTCGACCTGATCATCGAGGTCGGCGTCGGCCAGCGGTTCGGGTTCGCCGCCGTATCCCGGCAGGCGCAGCACGTGCACGCGCCAGTGCGCGGGCAGCCTTGGCAGCAGCGGCGCCCAGACCTGCGGGCCAAATCCCCAGCCGTGCACCAGGCAAACGTCCGTGTGGGCCTCGTCCGGCGCCGGGTCGTCAAAGGCAGGCGGCGAGGACATCGACAACTCCATCGACCTCCTCCTCCGCATGACCCGCGCTCAAGGCCACACGCAGGCGCGCGCTGCCGGCGGGCACGGTGGGCGGCCGGATCGCCGCCACCCAGTATCCCCCCGCCAGCAGACGTTCTGCTACTGCGACGGCGCGCCGGTTCTCCCCGACGATGACCGGCTGGATCGGCGTGCAGGACTCCGTCAGGGGCACGCCCCGGGCGAGCGCGCGGCGGCGAAAGCGATCGATGTTGGCGCGCAGGCGCCGCCTCGAGTCGGCCTCGTCCTCGACGATCCGCAAAGAGGTGGTCATGGCGCGGCAGAGTGCCGGGGGCAGGGCGGTGGTGTAGATATAGGGGCGCGCGAACTGGATCATTGCCTCGATGACGAGGTCATCCGCCGCGACGAAGGCGCCGGCACCACCGAAGGCCTTGCCGAAGGTACCCACCACGACCGCGACGTCCCGTGGCTTCAGTCCGAAATGCTCGATGCTGCCACCGCCGCGGGCGCCGAGCACGCCGAACCCGTGCGCATCGTCGAGGATCAGCGTGCTGTCCGCGCCCTTGCAGATCTCGACCATCCGGGGCAGGGGCGCCATGTCGCCATCCATGCTGAAGACCCCGTCGGTGGCCACCAGCGCCCCCGGGCTGACGGCGACTCGGGTGGCGAGGTCGACCATGTCGAGGTGGTGGTAGCGCTGCAGTCGGGCGCGGGCGAGGATGGCGGCGTCCAGCATGGAGGCATGATTCAGGCGGTCTTCGATGACCGCCGTGCGGCGGGAGGCCAGGGTCGTGACCACGCACAGGTTCGCCATGTAGCCGGTGGAGAGCACGAGGGCGCGCGGCTGGCCGGTAAAGCGGGCCAGCGCCGCCTCGAGCTCCGCGTGTGCATCCGTGTGGCCGCTGACCAGCTCCGCGGCACCGGCGCCGGCGCCATAGCATGCGACGCCCTGACGGTACGCATCGATCACCCGCGGATCGGCTGCCAGTCCGAGATAGTCATTGGTGGCGAAGTTGACCACCTGGCGGCCGTCGAGGCTCGGGCGCAGCGCCGTGCCCGCACGCGTGCGCCGGCGGCGCAGCGCGTGCGCGCCATCGGCCTCCGCGAGGCGCTGCGCGAGTTCGGCTATTGCGGCGGGCGGCACGTTGGGCGCCGGCGCCTCAGCGCGCGGCGTGCATGCCGAGGCGCGCGAGCAGCGCGCGATCCGCCTCGATGGCGGGATTGGCGGTCGTCAGCAGCTCTTCGCCATAGAAGATCGAGTTCGCGCCCGCCATGAAACAGAGGGCCTGCATGCCGTCGTCGAGGCTGGCGCGCCCCGCCGAGAGCCGTACGTAGGACGCGGGCATCATGATGCGGGCGGCGGCGACCGTGCGCACGAGTTCGAAGCCGTCCACGGACCCGTTGTTCGCCAGCGGCGTGCCGTCCACGCGCACAAGCAGGTTGATGGGAACGCTTTCCGGATGCCGTGGCAGGTTGGCCAGGGCGATGAGCAGGCCGGCGCGGTCGCGCGGCGTCTCGCCCATGCCTATGATGCCGCCGCAACACACCTTGATGCCGGCCTCGCGTACGTGCTGCAGGGTGTCGAGCCGATCCTGATAGCACCGCGTGGTGATGATCGAGCCGTAGAATTCCGGCGACGTGTCCAGGTTGTGATTGTAGTAGTCCAGGCCAGCGGCCTTCAGTCGCCTTGCCTGCTCGGGCTTCAGCATGCCCAGGGTCACGCAGGTCTCCATGCCCAGCCCCTTGACGCCGGCGACCATCGCCTCGACTTGCCCCAGATCGCGCTCGCGCGGGGCGCGCCACGCCGCCCCCATGCAGAAGCGGGTTGCCCCGGCCGCGCGGGCCGCGCGCGCTGCGACGAGGGCCTCCTCGACGCTGGCCAGCGGCCCGGCCTCCACGCCGGTGTCGTAGCGGGCGCTTTGCGGGCAGTAGGCGCAATCCTCCGGACAACCGCCGCTCTTGATATTCATCAGCGTGCTCAGCTGCACGACTCCGGAGTCGAAGTGTTGGCGGTGCGTGGTGTGGGCGTGGAAGATGAGGTCGAGCAGGGGCCGCTGCAGGAGGGATTGCACCTCCGGCGGTGACCAGTCGTGTCGCAGGGGCGTGGTTCGGCAGGAGGAATTTGCGGACATGGAAGTCGATCGGTATGTAAGGAGGTTTGCATCTTTGTTGCGTGCCTGCGGGGCTGTCAAGTTTCGCGGTCCGGGAAACTTGACAGCGCCCTGTCTGCTCTGCGGCGACAGGCAAGGGCTCGTCTGCGGGTTGTGCCGCGCCTGTGCCAGTGAACTGCCGGTGATCGCGACCGCGTGCGCGCGATGCGGCATCCCGCTGAGCCGCGCCGGTCTCGTCTGCGCGGAATGCCAGCAGCGGCCACCGGCCTTCAGCCGTTGCTACGTGCCGTTTCACTACCGGGACCCGATCAGCGCCCGTATCCGCGCGCTCAAGTTCGCCGGCGATCTCCCCGCCGCCCGCGAACTGGCCGCATGGATGTGGATGCGTCGTCCCCCGCGCGCGATACCGCAGGCGCTGCTCCCGGTTCCGCTGCATCGCCGCCGCCTGCTCTGGAGGGGATTCAATCAGTCCCTGGAGCTCGCCAGGCACCTTGGCGAATGGGCCCGCGTCCCGGTGCTGGGCGATCGCTGCGCCCGCATCGCGTACACCGCCGCGCAAAGCGGTCTGGACGCGCGGCGCCGACGCCGCAACGTCCGCGGGGTCTTCCACGCACAGGGGCTGGGTGGCCTCGTGCACGTCGCCATCGTCGATGACGTCATCACCACCGGCTCGACGGTCGGCGAGCTCGCCCGGACGCTCAGGCGTCAGGGCGTGGAGGATGTGGAGGTCTGGGCCGTTGCGCGGGCGACGTTGCGCCCCTGAATTAGCCGGAGGTTCCTGCCGTCAAGTGTCGAGATTGGTCACGGCGAGCGCGTGCGTCTCGATGAACTCGCGGCGCGGTTCGACCTGATCGCCCATCAGCGTGGAGAAGATCTCGTCGGCGGCAATCGCGTCCTCGATGCGCACGTGCAGCAGGTTGCGCGCCGAAGCGTCCATGGTTGTCTCCCAGAGCTGCCCGGGATTCATCTCCCCGAGCCCCTTGTACCGCTGGATCGTCACGCCGCGCCGCGCCTCGGCAAGAGCCAGCTCGATCGCCTGTCTGAGATTGCGTACAGGCAGCTCGTGCTCGCCGAGATGGATGCTCGCCTCCGGACCCATTGCGCGCTCAAGGCGATTTCCGATCTCCGCCAAACGCCGATACTCCGTGGAGGCGAAGAAGTCCCTGTCGAAATCATTGGTGACGTCGATGCCGTGCGTGGTGACGACGATCCGCGCGATGAGCGACTCCGGCAAGGCGCCGGGCTCGACCGAGCCCGTCACCTGCACGGTCTCACCGACTCGTTGCAGGAGCGCGCCGCGCACGTCGTCGAGCCACTTCTCCAGCGCCGGGCGCGGCAGGCCCGCGTGCGGATCGGCGGCCAGCGGCGGCACACCGCGCAGCGCCTCCAGCACGAGCGGGTCATAGCGTTTGCCGAGGCGTCGCAGCACCGTCGAGAGTATCAGGTAATCCTTGCCGATCGCGCGCAACTCCTCGCCATCAATCGCCGTTGCTCCCTGGGCGGGTCGCAGGCTGGCTCCCGCCATGGCGCTGCGCATGAAATAGCCATCGAGCTCGGCATCGTCCTTCACATACTGTTCGGACTTGCCGCGCCTGACTTTGTACAGGGGTGGTTGCGCGATATAGATATGGCCGCCCTCGACCAGTTCGATCATCTGCCGATAGAAGAACGTCAGCAGCAGCGTGCGGATGTGCGAGCCGTCGACGTCCGCATCCGTCATGATGATGATCCGGTGGTAGCGCAGTTTCGAGGGGTCATACTCGTCACGGCCGATGCCGCAGCCCAGCGCGGTGATCAAGGTCCCCACCTCTGCGGAGGAGAGCATCTTGTCGAAGCGCGCCTTCTCGACATTCAGGATCTTTCCTTTCAGGGGGAGGATGGCCTGGAACTTTCGGTCGCGCGCCTGCTTCGCGGAACCACCGGCGGAGTCTCCCTCGACGATGAACAACTCGGAGAGCCGGGGGTCGCGTTCCTGGCAGTCCGCAAGCTTGCCTGGCAGGCCCGCGATGTCCAGGGCCGATTTCCGGCGGGTGAGTTCCCGAGCCTTGCGCGCCGCCTCGCGCGCGCAAGCCGCCTCGATCACCTTCTCGCAGATCGTCCTCGTCTCCTGTGGATGCTCCAGCAGAAACTCGGCCAGTTTCTCGTAAATAACTGATTCTACGACACTTTTCACCTCGCTTGACACCAGCTTGTCTTTGGTCTGCGAGGAGAACTTGGGATCAGGCACCTTGACCGACAAGACCGCTGTCAGGCCCTCGCGTATGTCCTCGCCCGTGACCTCGATCTTCGCCCGCTGCAGCAGGCCTTCTTTTTCCATGTACTGATTGAGGGTACGCGTCAACGCCGCGCGGAAGCCTTGGAGATGGGTACCCCCATCGCGCTGGGGGATGTTGTTCGTGAAGCAGAAAATATTCTCCTGATAGGCGTCGTTCCACTGCATCGCTACGTCGACCGTGATGCCGTCGCGCTCGGCACCGATTTGTATGACCGTCGGGTGCAGCGGAGTCTTTGCCTTGTTGAGGTGCGAGACGAAAGCGGCAATGCCCCCTTGGTAGTGAAAGTAATCGGTCTTTCCCGTGCGCTCGTCGTGCAACTCAATCTGAAGGCCGGAATTCAGGAATGACAGCTCGCGCAGACGCTTGGCGAGGATGTCATAGTGGAATTCGTAGTTAGAGAAGATCTCCTTGCTGGGAAGGAACCGGATCTCGGTTCCGCGCCGATCAGTCTCGCCAACCACCTTCAAAGGCTCCAGAGGGTCGCCGTTGCGGTACTCCTGACTGTGGACCTTGCCGTCGCGATAGATGCGAAGGCTGAGTTCCTCGGAAAGCGCGTTGACCACCGAAACCCCCACGCCATGCAGGCCGCCGGAAATCTTGTAGGAGTTCTCGTCGAACTTGCCGCCTGAATGTAATTGCGTGAGTATCACCTGGGCAGCGGATACGCCCTCCTCCTTGTGAATATCCACAGGTATGCCGCGGCCGTCGTCCAGGACAGAAACCGAGTCGTCGGAATTAATAGTTACGGCGACCTTGGTGCAATATCCCGCAAGTGCTTCGTCAACACTGTTATCCACAACCTCGAAGACCATGTGGTGCAATCCAGTGCCATCGTCCGTGTCGCCGATATACATTCCCGGCCGCTTCCGCACCGCATCGAGACCCTTGAGGACCTTGATGCTCGAGGAGTCGTAAGCCTTTTGGGTTCCGGCCGGATCCGCACCGTTGGGACTCTCTTGGTCAGTCATTCTGTCTCACACATTCCGGATGATCTCACCCTGTTTCACGTGGAACACCGCCGATTCCTTCGCATCCGGCAGTCCCAAAACTTCTTCATCCACGGCTGTCACAAACAACTGGCAGCCGGAGGTCCCCATCTCGCGAATGAGTCGGTCTCGCGCCTGTTTATCCAGGTCCGATACCAGATCATCCAGCAGCACCACTGGTCGCACCCGCGTGTTCGCAGCGATCACCCTTACCTGCGCCAGCATCAACATGCCTGCCCAGACCTTCAACTGCCCGCGGGAAAGCCTGCGACCTACCGGCTTACCATCCAGCTCGAACCGAAAGTCGGCACGATGCGGCCCGTATCGGGTGGAGCCCAAGCACAAGTCTGCATCGCGTCCGCGCTTGAGCACGTCCGCGTACGCCTCCCCGTGCGGCCAGCCCCGGTAATGCGCTACTGCTGCCGTCCTGCCGAAGATCTGCCGCAGCGCGGTCTCCGCAGCCTCGGATAACTCCGATACTCCCCCTCGGCGCAGCGCGTCCAACCGCTCTGTCTGCTCAACGAGCTCCGAGTCCCAGGTATCGAGCTCTTCACCAGGGCGCTTTCTACGCAGGACTGCGTTGCGTTGCTTGATGCTACGCATCGTCCGCTTCCAGACATCGAGGTAGCCCGGTTTCACGTGAAACAATGTCACGTCCATCCATCGGCGCCTCGCCCTCGGGTGTCCCTGCATCTCCACATGGGTCTCCGGAGTCACCAGCGCTACCGGCATACGAGTTACCAGTTGACCGGCGGACTGAATGGTCTCCCCATCGAACCGTATCGATGTATGGCCAACGACCCGCTGTAACGCCACCTGCGCGATCCGCCCGCCCTCATCCCGCACTGCGCCTCGGACCGAAAACGCGCGCTGTCCGTCTCTAATTACCTCATCGGGATCTCGCGTCCTGAAAGACCGCCCGGTCCCCAACAGGTAGATTGCCTCGACCAGCGACGTCTTTCCGCTGCCATTCGGACCTACGATCAGGTTCAGGGTCGGCGACAGAGTCAGGGTCACCTCTTTGAGACACCGGACATCCTGAATATCCAACCGCTGCAACTGCATTCCTTAAAGGCGCATCGGCATGATCACGTACTTCCGTGTCTGATCTCCGATCGGAAGCACCAGACAACTCCGATCCGGCGACGCCATTTCCATCTGGACCTTTTCCGTCTGGATGGCCGCCAGGACCTCCAACAGGTAGACCACGTTGAAGCCGATCTCCAACTCGGCGCCCGAGTACTCGACCGGCAATTCTTCCTCCGCCTCCTCATGGTCCGGGTTATGCGCAAGTGCCTGTAACATGTCCTTCCTCAGCACGAGCCGCACACCGCGAAATTTTTCACTCGAAAGGATGGACGTCCGCGCCAACCCCTGTCGAAGCATCTCCCTATCACCGATCACGATCTTGTCCGATTTTGCCGGGATCACGCGCTGATAATCGGGGAATTTGCCATCAATCAACTTCGTCGTGATCGTCCGTTCGGCCGTCCGCACCTTGAGGTGTGCCGGCCCGACCTGTATTTCCACCTCGTCCGTGCCATCGGCCAACAGGCGCACGATCTCCGCCACGCCCTTGCGGGGAATGATCACCTGCCGCGACCCTTCAACTCCCGTTGACCACTCCAAATCCGCCAGTGCCATGCGATGACCGTCCGTTGCAACGGCCCTCAGACCGGTTTCCGAAAATTCCAGCAACAACCCATTGAGATAATACCGAATGTCCTGATGCGCCATCGCGAACTGGGTATCCCCTATCACGTCCCTGAGACCCCTGGCATCCACCCGCAGGGTCATTGTCGATGGGATATCTCCTAACGTCGGAAAATCCTTCGCTGGCAACGTCGCCAAGGCAAAACGACTTCGACCGCTCCTCAGGTTGGCGCGTGTCTCCTTGACGTCCAAGTCAATAACCGCCTCCGGTGGCAGGGCTCGACAGATGTCCACCAGCTTTCGTGCTGGCAAGGTACTACTCCCCGTGTCCGTGGAAGCATTCTCGATCCGTACGACCACTTCCACCTCCATGTCGGTTCCCGTGAACGTCAATTCATCAACGCCGATGTTCAGAAGCACGTTGCTGAGGATTGGAAGAGCCTGTCTTTTCTCGACCACGTTGCTGACGATCTGCAAAGGACCCAAAAGCTTTTCACGGCTAATAGAGATTTTCATTTTTTCTTTACTTGTGATTGTTATTAGGACCTTGATTTATGCAGAAAATGTCGTAATTTTAAGGAAAATCAAATTCTTGGCATATGCATAAATACGGTCTGGGCGGTTGCCCGTCTGTTGGTAGTCTGGGGACAAAGACGCCGGCCCGGAAGCGTGCCCTCTTATGCACAGTTCGCACACCTCAACTCGACAGGATTCTGCCCAGATTGTTGTAGTCTTCGTTGACTCGCTGCTCGCCGCGCCTCAGATCCACGATCTTCCGGCAAGCGTGCAGGACGGTGGTGTGGTCGCGACCGCCGAAGGCGTCCCCGATTTCCGGCAGGCTGTGATTCGTGAGTTCCTTCGCCAACGCCATCGCGATCTGCCGTGGACGGGTCACCGAGCGGCTGCGGCGCTTGGACAGGAGGTCGGAGACGCGGATCTTGTAATATTCCGCGACGATCTTCTGGATGTTTTCGATTGTCACCATCTTGTCTTGCAGCGCGAGGAGGTCTTTCAGCGCCTCCTTCGCGAACTCGAGGTTGATGCCTTCACCCTTGAAATTGGCGTGCGCGAGGACGCGGTGCAGTGCACCTTCCAATTCACGGATATTGGAGCGAAACCGCTTGCCGATGAAGAAAGCGACATCGTCGGGCAGGTGAACCTGCGAGCGGACGGCCTTGCTCTTCAGGATCGCCACACGGGTCTCCAGTTCGGCCGGTTCGATGGCGACGGTCAGGCCCCAGCCGAACCGTGATTTCAGCCGCTCCTCCACGCCCGTGACCTCCTTGGGGTAGCGATCGCAGGTCAGCACGATCTGCTGCTGTCCTTCGAGTAACGCATTGAAAGTATGGAAAAACTCTTCCTGTGATCGCTCCTTGCCGGCGAAGAACTGGATATCATCGATGAGCAAAGCGTCTACTGAGCGGTAATAGCGCTTGAACTCGTTGATGACGTTGTGCTGCAGGGCCTTGACCATGTCCGCGACGAACTGCTCGGAGCGCAGATATACCACTTTCGCGCCGGGGCGGGCCTGACAGATGGCATTGCCGAGGGCGTGCATGAGGTGTGTCTTCCCCAGGCCGACGCCCCCGCAGATGAACAACGGGTTGTAGGCCAAGCCGGGGTTCGCACCCACTTGCATCGATGCGGCGCGAGCGAGTTGATTGGATTTACCCTCGACGAATGTCTCGAAGGTGTACGCCGCATTCAACCCGGGCGAGTGCCAGGTGCGCTGCCCGTCCTTGACGCTTTTCTCGCCGGTGCCCACTTGCCGCAACGGTACAGCCGGGGCGATCGCCGCGGCGGGCGCCGTTACACGGGCGCTCGGGCCCTCTGTCCCCTTGGAACTGCCCACCGAAAGCCTGATCTCCAGCGAACCCGGGCCGCTCGTGGAGGCGTTCTGCACGATGGCGCGGATGACATCGAGATACTTCTCGCGTATCCAGTCCTGCACGAATCGGTTGGGAGCGAGCAGATGCAGGGTGCCGTTCTCGAGCACCACCTGCAATGGCCGGATCCAGGTGTTGAACTGCTGCGCGGGCAACTCGCCCTCGAGTCGGCTAAGACATTGTTTCCAGATAGGAACGTCCACGCTGCTACCTCCCGCCCCATCCGTGGTGGTGGTTGTTGTCCGAAGGCGGCGTAGTATAGCGCAAGCGCCGGGTTATCCACAGGCAAATTATGTCCTTCGCCCGCGGTCCAAACTGTTGATTGCAAAAATCCCCCTGCCGCCTTAGCATGCACCGCTTTTTCCACGCGGTCCCGAGGAAAGAACGTGAAACGCACTTATCAGCCGAGCAGGCTCAAGCGGCAGCGCAACCATGGCTTCAGGGCCCGCATGAGCACCCGTGGCGGGCGGCGGATCCTGAAGAATCGCCGAGCCAAGGGCCGCGCGCGCCTTTCCGCCTGATCGCCCGCGATTGGCGGCCCCTTCGCAGAGCTTCAGCCGCGCAAGTCGACTGCGGCAGACGGGGGAGTTTTCGAAGGTCTTTGCCGTGGGCCGGCGGTTCCAGAGCGGGCCGTTGCAGGTCTACGTCGCGGCCAATGGCCTTGCGCAGGCGCGGTTAGGTCTTGCCATCAGCCGGCGGGCCAGCCGCTCGGCGGTGGTGAGGAACCGGCTCAAGCGCCTCGCCCGCGAGGCCTTCCGCCGGCAGCAGGACTCCCTGACGGGCCTGGACATCGTCGTCAGCGTGAATCAACCAATCTCGGCAAGTGCGCAGCAATCGTTCGCAGAAAACCTGAAAAAGCTATTGCTAAGGGCCAATCCATGCGCACCATCCTCGAGATCCTGATCCGGCTTTATCAGCTCGTCCTCAGTCCGGTCTTGCCGCCCGCTTGCCGCTGCGCTCCGAGCTGCTCGGAGTACACGCTGACGGCCATTGGCCGGTACGGTGCGATGCGCGGCTCCTGGCTGGGCCTGAAACGCCTGTGTCGCTGCCATCCGTTTCACGCTGGCGGCTACGATCCGGTCCCCTGAATTCCGCCGCCCCACCCATGTCCCACAAACGAACCGCCCTGGTCCTCGCCCTCTGCCTGGTGCTGACGCTCATCTGGCAGGCCTGGGAGAAGGACTACGGGCGGCTGCGCTCGCCGACGCCGCCCGCGGCAGCACAGGGCGCCCCCGTCCAATCCGAGCATGTCCCGACCCCGGTCGCGGACGGGCAACAGCCACTCGAGGCCGGCCAGCCGGAAATCCCGCCCCCCGCCGCCGGCGCGCCGGCGGGCGAGGCGGCCAGCATCGCGGTGGAGACAGACACCGTACGCGCCAGCATCCGCCTTCGCGGTGGGGAGCTCTCCCGACTCCTCCTGAAGGACTACCCGGTGGCGGTGGACAAGCCGGGGGAGCCCCTCCCGTTTCTCGATGACAGCGATGCCCTCACGTTCGTGGCGCAAGGCGGCCTCCTTAGCGAGAATGAGGCACCAACGCACCAGGACGTCTACACGGCCGCCGAGCGGAGCTTCCGGCTGGCCGCCGGCGCCGACACGCTCGAGGTGCCGTTGACCTGGCAGTCCCCCTCCGGATTGAAGGTCACCAAGACTTACATATTTCACCGCGGTTCCCACGTCATCGATCTGCACTACGACATCACCAACGCGGGCTCCGCCGCCTGGCAGGGTCGTGTCTATGCCCAGTTGCTGCGCCGGGCCGAAAAGCCGAAGCGCGGCCTGATGAGCATGCCTACCTACATGGGCGCCGCCATCTCCAGCCCCGAAAAGCGCTACGAGAAACTGCCGTTCGACAAGATGGCCGGCACGCCGCTGGATCGGACCATCACCGGCGGCTGGGCAGCGATGCTGCAGCACTATTTCGTCGCCGCGATAGTGCCGCCCGCGGACGAGCCATATCATTACTACACCAAGGTCGTGGATCAGAATCGGTACATCGTCGGTCTGTACGGACCTCAGAAACGGCTGGAGCCCGGCGCTTCGATCACGGTTACGAGCGAGATCTATGCGGGTCCGAAGGACCAGGATCGCCTGGAGAAGCTCGCGCCCGGCCTGGACCTCACGGTCGACTACGGGGCGCTGTGGTTCCTCTCCAAGCCGCTGTTCTGGTGGATGCAGAAGCTCCACGCATGGACCGGGAACTGGGGCTGGGCGATCATCCTGCTGACGCTCACGGTGAAGGCCGCGCTGTACCGGCTCGCAGCGGCCAGCTATCGTTCGATGGCGCACATGAAACAGGTGCAGCCGCGTCTGGTCGCACTGCGCGAGCGCTATGCAAACGACAAGCAGCGGCTCAACCAGGCGATGATGGAGTTGTACAAGCAGGAGAAGATCAACCCGCTCGGCGGCTGCCTGCCGGTGCTCATACAGATCCCCGTGTTTCTGGCGCTGTACTGGGTGTTGCTGGAGAGCGTGGAGCTCAGGCAGGCGCCCTTCATCGGGTGGATCAGGGATCTCTCCACCTACGATCCATATTTCGTTCTGCCGATCCTGATGGGCATCTCGATGTTCCTGCAGCAGAAGATGAACCCTGCGCCGCCGGACCCGGTGCAGGCGAAGGTCATGCAGATGCTGCCCGTCGTATTCACCGTGTTCTTCATCTTCTTCCCCGCCGGCCTCGTGCTCTACTGGCTGGTGAACAACGTGCTGTCGATCGCGCAGCAGTGGCTGATCACGCGCAGCATCGAGGCCGCGAAGGCCAAGTCCTGAAGCCATGGGCGGTGCTGCCGGCCGCCACGCGCCCCTCGACACGATAGCCGCCGTCGCCACGGCCGCGGGCGATGCGGCGATCGGCGTCGTCCGCGTGTCCGGCCCGCAGGTGCCGGAGATCGCGGCCGCCGTCCTCGGACGGTCGCCAGCGCCCCGCCATGCAGCCTATGCCGGTTTCCGGGATGTCGACGGCCGCCTCATCGACCGTGGCATCGCACTGTACTTTCCCGGTCCGGATTCCGCGACCGGCGAGGACGTGCTCGAACTGCAGGCGCATGGCGGACACGTCGTGCTGCACCTGCTGCTCACGCGCGCGCTGCAGCTCGGTGCCCGTCTTGCCCGGCCCGGGGAATTCGCCGAGCGCGCCTACTTCAACGGCAAGATCGACCTGGCGCAGGCCGAGGCGATCGCCGATCTCGTCTCCGCCCATACCGGGCAGGCGGCGCGCGCTGCCAGCGCCTCCCTGCAGGGGGAGTTCTCGCGGCGGGTGCAATCGATGGCGAACGCCGTCGACGCATTGCGCGCGGAGATCGAAGCGTGGCTGGACTTTCCCGACGAGGAACCGGGGCGGATCGCGAGCTGCGATTTTCGATCGCGGGGCGCCCTCATCCGCACGCAGATTGAATCGACGCTCCGCGCCGCCCGCGCCGGGCAGTTGCTGCACGACGGCATCGGTGTGGTCCTGCTGGGGCGGCCGAACGCCGGCAAGTCCAGTCTGTTCAACTGCATGCTCGGGCGCGAGCGCGCGATCGTGAGTCCGCACCCGGGTACCACGCGCGACACGCTGGAGGCGCGCATCGACCTGAACGGCCTGTCGGTCGAACTGACGGATACCGCCGGCCTGCGCGAGACCGCTGACGACGTCGAACGTGAGGGCATGCGCCGCGCCGAGGGCGCCATGGCCGGGGCGCATCACGTGCTGTTGCTGGTCCCGGCCGACGAGGATTACGGGCAGGCCGACCTCGCGCTGCTCGCGCGGCTCGCGCCGGCGATCACCGTCACCGTCGTGCGCACCAAGATCGATCGGCTCGCCCGCGCGCCGTCGCGGGAGCCCGCTCGCACGCCGCCCGAGATCTACGTCTCGACGCAGACGCAGCAGGGCATCGATGCGCTGACGCACCGCATCCTGGAGGCATGCGGCCATGGCGCGAGCCAGGAAGGCGCGTTCACCGCGCGGCGCCGGCACGTGGAGGCGCTGAGCGCGGTGGGCGCCGCCCTCGAGCAAGCGATGCCGCTGCTCGCCGAGGCGAGCGAGATGGAGCTCGCCGCCGAACATCTGCGTCGGGCGCGGCGGCACCTGAGCGCGATCACCGGCGAGTACACCACCGAAGACCTGCTGGGTCAGATCTTCAGCACCTTCTGCATCGGCAAATGACATCGTCCGCGCGGCAGCTGCTCATCACCCTGAGCAACATCGGGGACGCGGTGATGAGCACGCCGGTGCTGACGGCGATGCACGCGCTGCATCCGGACACGCTTGTGGACATCGTGGCCGACGCGCGCTCGGCGGAACTGTTCGGGCCCTGCCCCTTTCGGGGGGAGATACTGCTGCGCGAGAAGAGGGATGGCTGGCGCGGCTGGTGGCGCGTGCTCCGGGCCTTGCGCAAGCGTCGCTATCGGTTGATCGTCGATCTGCGCACCGACGGCCTCAGCTGGCTGCTGCGCGCGCAGCACCGCCGCACCAAGCGGCGGGCGCGCGCGCATGGCGGCCACGCCGTGGAGCGCGCCTACGCCGTGATTGCAGAACTGCTGCCCGCGGTGGCTCCGCCGCCCACTCGCCTCTGGCTCTCGGCCTCGCATCGAGAGTATGCCGCGCGGCGCACAGCAAGCCTGCCGCGCGGCCGGTGGCTGGCCGTGGCGCCGGGGGCGAACTGGGCCCCCAAGACCTGGCCGACATCCCACTTTCGCTCGGTGCTGCAGGCCTTGAGCAAGGACATCGACGCGATCGTGCTGCTCGGGGGAGAGAACGACCGCGGCGCCTGTGCCGAACTGGCATCTGCCACCGCGCTGCCCGTGCTCGATCTTTCCGGCGGCACGCGGCTGTTGCAGGCTGCCGCGGTGATCGAGCTCGCGCGACTGTTCATCGGCAACGACTCCGGACTCGGGCATATCGCGGCCGCCGTGGGGACCCCGACGCTCACGCTCTTCGGCCCGGGCGATCCGGGGCGCTACCATCCATGGGCGTCGGGCGCGCGATGGCTGGTGGCGCCCGACGGCGAGATCGCAAACCTGTCGCCCACGACGGTGATCGAAATGGTGCGGACCATGCTGCGCGCGCCGCGCGCGAGCCCCGGGCGGCCGGAGGCCGGGCAGTGATGCGCACGCTGCACGTGATCGGAAGCAGGCGGCCGGGCGGAGCCGAGGGGTTCTTCGTGCGGCTGGTGCAGGCCTTGAGCGCGGAGGGGCAGGACGCGTTGACCATCGTGCCGCCGCACAGCGCGGTCGCACAGGCGCTCGCGCCAGAGGTGCCACGCACGGAGATCAGAATGCGCGGTCACTGGGATCTGCTGGCCCGCACGCAGATACGCCGCGTCATCGCCGAGTCGAGGCCCGAGGTCGTGATGACCTATCTCGGGCGCGCCACGCGTCTCGTGCGACTGCCGGCCGGGCGGACTCCGGTGCACGTCGCGCGGCTGGGCGGCTACTACAATCCCCGGCAATACCGACACGCGCACGCGTGGGTAGGCAACACCCGCGGCATCTGCGAATACCTCATCCGGAATGGTTTCGACGCGGCGCGCGTCTGTCACATCCCCAACTTCGTCGAACCGCCCGCGCCGGTCGCGGCGGGAGAGGTGGCGGCGGCGCGCGACGAACTGCAGGTGCCGCGTGCCGCACGCGTGATCCTGGCGCTCGGGCGCCTGCACATGGTCAAGGGATTCGATGTGCTCCTGCGATCATTCGCGGCGCTGCCGGATCGCGATCGCTACGTTCTGATCATCCTCGGCGAGGGCGCGGAACGCGAATCGCTCGAGGCCATCGCGCGCGCGCTCGGCGTGGCGCGCAGCGTGCGCATGCCGGGCTGGCGGTCGGCGCTGTCGCACTACTTCGCGCTCGCCGACGTACTGGTCTGCCCGTCGCGCGCCGAGCCATTCGGGAACGTGCTGCTCGATGCATGGAATCACGGCGTGCCGCTCATCGCCGCGCGGACCGCGGGCGCGCTGGAGCTGATCGAGGAAGGCAAGGACGGCTGGCTGGTGGAGCTCGAGGATCCCGCCGACCTGCAGCGTGCCCTCACGGAGGTTCTCGGTACCACGGCCGCGGTGCGGTCGGCCTACGTAGCCGCGGGGCGCGCGAAGCTCGGCGAGCGCTACAGCAGGCGTAGCGTCGTGGCGGCCTACGACGCGCTGTTCGCACGGCTTACCGCCGGCCGGTGACCGGCCGCCGGCGCGCACCAGCGCGGTGCTCGCGCCCGCGCAGGGAACGGCGCGCGCGCGACACATCGGTTCCCTCTCAGCGCGCGAGCGCCGGATCCGGCCGCAGCAGCCCGTCCCGCTCGAGGCGGGCCAGGACCTCGACGGCGGTGATGCCCGGCAGGCAGCTGTGGTCGGTGGCCGTGGCGCGATCGGCGCGGCTGCAGGCCGCGCACGGCCGCGGGTTTGCGAGCACACGCTCGCGCTGACCCAGCGCGTGCGCGCGGCGCCAGTCGGTCGGCCCGAACAGGGCATAGACCGGGATGCCCGCGGCCGCCAGCAGGTGCATCGGTCCGGAGTCGTTGGTTACCGCGAAGCGCGCGTGCCGCGCCAGTTCCGCGAGCGCGCCGATCGAGAAGCAATCCGTGGCATCGATGCCGGTCGCGCGCGCGAGCTCGCCGTTGACGGAACGATCCGCCGCGGCGCCCAGCCATACCACGCGCAGGCCGCGCTGCTCGAGGGCCGCCGCGAGGCGCGCGTAATGCGGCCACCGCTTCGCTGGCCAGCGCGGGCTTGCGCCCGCGTGCATCACCACGAACCGGGAGTCCTCGAGCGCCTGCTGCTGCAGCCACGCCTGTACCGATCGCCGCTCCTGGTCGCCCACCGGGACGCAGGGGCGCGCCTCGGCCTCCGGCAGCCCCGCAGCCTGCAGCATGAGCTGCAGCCGGGTGAAGCCGGATTCCTCGCTCGCATGGCGGGTCGGCGGATGATGCGTGTACGGAAAGCGCGGATGGTTGCCGACCCGCATGCGCGCGCCCGAGCAGGCGCACAGCAGCGCGCTGCGGTCGTTGCTCTGCAGGTCGAAGATCACATCGAAACGCTGTTCTCGCAGCCAGCGCAGGAGTTGCAGCATGTGCCGGAGGCCGCGCCGCGGGGTGGCGTGAACGTGCAATCCCGGCCAGTCCGCAAACAGGGGGGCGAAGGCCTCGGCGGTGAGCAGCCAGATCTCGCTGCCGGGATACGAGAGCTGGATGCGCCGCAGCGCGCTCGTGGCGATGACCACGTCCCCGAGGGCCCCGAGCTTGATGACCAGTACGCGCTTCATGTCGCGCGTTCCGCTCCGGTCGGGCAGCGTTCCGGCGGACGCTGGAGATCCGCCGCCGCCGCCGCGACCGCCTCGACCTCGATCGCGGCGACGTCATTGCTGCCGGACGGCGGCCGCACGCACACGACGTTGCCCGTCCACGGCGGCTCCCAGCCGGAGATGATGAGCACCAGCACCGGGATGCCGGTGGCCGCGGCGGCATTGAACACGCCGGTGTCGTTGGAGACGCACAGCCCGCAGCGCGACAGCAAGGCGATGCTCTCGTTCAGGGGGCGCCGTGTCACGGTGACGACGCGGCCCGCGAGCGCGGGCAGGTCGCGGGTGATTTCGCGCGCGATCGCCTCTTCCGCCGGGCCACCGATCAGAAACAGGGTGCCCGCGGCCGCGCGCAGCAGGCGCTCCGCGAGGCGCGCGAATCGAGGGGCGCCCCATTGCTTGCAGGCCTCGCTGCTGCCGATGCCGAAGGCGATCCACGGCGTCTCGCAGCGGTGATACTCCTCATCGATGCGGCGCAGCGCGTTGGCATCGATCACGACGCGCGGGACCGGCTCGCGGCGGGGGATGCCGTGCGCCTGCAGCAGGTCGTCCGCCAGACGCATCGGGTGGCCGTGCGTGATCCCGCTCGGCAGCGACGTGGGCGAGGTGAGCAGGCTGCGCTGCAGTCCGCGACCGTAGCCGATCGTGAGCGGAATTCCCGCCAGCAACAGCGTCCCGGCATAACGGGAGCTGCCGTGCAGCAGCCAGGCCCTGGCGTAGCGACGACGGCGCAACATGCACACCAGACGGAAGAACCCGAGCACTCCGTCGTGTCGCCCCGGGTTGCGTTCCAGCCAGAGCACCTCCGCCACCGCGCCATCGGCGGCGAACAACTCATGTGCGCGCGAGCGGGGCTTGGTGAGGACGGTGACCGGCGCGCCTTCGGCCATGGCGATGCTGTGGATGTGGCCGAGGTGCCAGACCATGTCGCCGATGCCGGGCAGCGGCTGCACGATGAGCGTCCCCCGGCGCGGTCCGCGGACCGTCGCCGCGCACAATCGCTGCAAGCCCTGCAACAGCCATCTCATCAGCATCGCCCGGGTAAAGATCCGCGGTTCCGATCAGAGGGATCGCCTCAGCCGCCGGCGGCCGCCGCGCCGGCCATGCGGCCGGCGAGCTCCGCGTAGACGGCCAGCTCGGCATCGAGCATGCGCTGCAGCGTGTACGGATGATGCGGCGGCGGCCGCAACGGGGAGTCCCTGAGCTGTGCGAGCCGGGCGGCGGCCGCATCGATGTTGCCGGCCGTGACCAGCCCTTCCGGAAAGACCCTGCGGAGGATCTCCGCGGTGCCGCCGAGGTCGTAGCCCACCACCGGCACGCCCAGCGAAAGCGCCTCGATGGTCGTGCGCCCGAAGGCCTCCGGTTCGCGCACCAGCGATACCACGGCATCGGAGGCCGAGAAGATCTCGCGGAGGTCCGTGCGATGGCCGAGCAGCGTGATGTCGGCGCCGAGTCGCAGCTTGGCGACCAGGGACTTCAGTTCATCACGAAATTTTCGCTTGCTCGGCTCGGCGCCGCCGACGATGAGCCCGTGCACCGGGAGCCCGCGCTGCTTGAGCAGGTTGACCACGCCGATGAAGTCCTCGTGGCCCTTGCGCCGCGTGATGCGCGCCGCGATGGTGATGACGAACCGGCCCTGCGCCTGCGGTACCTCCGCCCGCCAGCGCGCCAGCCAACCGTCGCCCGGCGTGTAGCCATGCGGGTACTGCAGGCGATCCACGCCGCGCGGCACGACCCGCATGCGGGCCGGATCCACCTCCGGGTAGTGCTCCCGCACGTACTCGAAGATCCAGTTGGAGATGGCGATGACGCACTCGCCGCGGGTCATGATGGCGCTGTAGCGATTGGGCCGGTACGGGCCGTGCACGGTGGTGAGAAATCGTGGCCGCTGCTCCGGCTCGAGCTTGCGCCAGGCCATGTGCGCAATCCAGGCGGGCAGCCGCGAACGTGCGTGCAGTATGTCGACCTTCTCGCTCAGCAGCAGTTGCCGCAACGGCCGCACGTAATTGAGGGTGAGCGGGCTCTTCCTGCCTATGGCCCAGGCGATATGTCGCGCGCCGGTCTCCTCCAGTTCCGGGACCAGGCGGCCCCCGGCCGACACCACCAGTGCGCGGTGTCCGCGGCGAGAGAGTTCGCGCGCCACCTCCACCGTGCCGCGCTCGACCCCGCCGGCGTCCAGCGCGGGCAACACCTGCAGAACGGTGAGGGTCATGGGTGCCTCGAAGAGATCCCGGTACGGTTGGTGGTAGGGCGGATACGGGCCTGCCGGCGCAGATGCGCGGAAGGTATCCTACCAGCAAGCACCACGGCTGCCGAACCGGGCACATCACGGCCAAGGCGCCCGGCAGTCGCCGCAGCGCGGACAGTCTCGCACGGCGCGACCGGCCCGCCCGGAGGATGAGCATCGCGCCATGGTCTTGACCGCATGATCACCAATCTGACCGCCGGCCTGGTCCTTGGGCTCAGCGCCGGCCTGCAGCCGGGACCGCTGGCCGCTCTCGTGGTGCGCGCGGCCGTGCAGGGCGGGTTCGCCGCCGGCGCCCGGGCGGCCTTCGCGCCGCTGCTCAGCGATGGGCCGATCATCCTGGTCGCCGTCCTGCTTCTGCGGCCGATGCGAGGCTACGGCACCGTGCTGTCGGCGCTCGCGCTCTGTGGGGCCGCCTACTGCCTGTGGCTGGCCTGGGAGACCTGGCGGCTCGGGAACATGCCCAGCGTACGGGGGCCCGCACCCGCCGATTCGCTGCGCGAGGCCGTTCTCGTCAACCTGCTGAACCCGAATCCATACCTGTTCTGGCTCACCGTCGGGGGCGCCTGGCTGGGCCGCGGCGGCGGGGCGGAGGGAGCGGCGTTTGTGGCCGCATTCATGTCGGGCATCATCGGTACCAAGCTCGCGATGGCGTGGATGGCGGCGCGGACCCGCACCGCAGGCGGAGGAACGGCGCCACCGTGGATAGCGAGGCTGCTCGCCGTGGCGCTCGTGATCTTCGCCCTGCAAATCCTGGTGACGGCGGTACAGGGCGCGCGCGGTTGAGCGTGCAGGGCCGTGAGGCGATCCGGGCCGGGACGCCGGCCTGCCGGCACCGCAGCAGATCCTCGTTCCGCACGTGGCCGGGCATCAGCTCGGCAACCGCCCCGCGCGTGCGACTCGTCGTCCCCGGCGCTGAAAGTGCGGCTCGCGAATTGTTTGGATCTGCCGGGATCACGCTGTCGCCGCGGCCCATTCATCCACGCCGGTCGCCCTGCAAATCCCTGCGCAGAAGCGGCGAGGGCGGTCGCACGTCAGATGTTCTCGAAGCTGCCGATGACCGCGATGCGTATGAAACCGGGCCGCATTCGTGCGCCGCCCGCCTGATGCAGCGGCGCTGTCAGCGCGGGGGGGCGCACACGCCGGCGGCGATCAGCGCGCGCCCCCGTCCGCATCGTCCGCGATGGCATCGAGCCCGCCCAGCAGGTGGCCGAGCCGGTCGCGCTTGGTGCGCAGGTAGCGGATGTTGGCGCTGTTGGCGGGCACCTGCAGCGGCAGATGCTCGTGGATCTCCAGGCCGTGGCCGCCGAGACCGCGCAGTTTGCGCGGATTGTTGGTGAGCAGGCACATGCGGCGAACACCCAGGTAGTGGAGCATCTGCGCCGCGGTCCCGTACTCACGGCTGTCGTCGGCGAAACCGAGCCTGCGGTTGGCCTCGACGGTATCCAGACCCCCGTCCTGCAGACGATATGCGCGCAATTTGTTCGCGAGCCCTATGCCGCGACCCTCCTGGCGCATATAGACGAATACGCCATGGCGCTGCCTCCCGAGCACCTCGAGCGCGCGATCGCGCTGTGCGCCGCAGTCGCAGCGCAGCGAGTGGAAGACATCACCGGTGAGGCACTCGGAATGCACGCGCACCCACACCGGCGCATCGACGGCCGGGGCAGCGCCGGCGACCGGCGCCGGCATGCCGATGGTGAAGGCTATGTGCTCCTTCTGATCGATGAGACTGCGGAACAGGTGGGCGCGGAAATCCCCGAAGCGGGTGGGCATCGGGATGTCGAGCTCCAGGGGTTCGATCAGCAGTTCGTGTCGGCGGCGGTAGGCAATGAGGCTCTCGATCGTGCAGATCTTCAGCCGGTGCAGCGCGGCGACCCGCTGCAGCTCGGGCATGCGCGCCATGGTGCCGTCCGGGTTGAGGATCTCGCAGATGACACCGGCAGGGCGCGCTCCGGCGAGGCGCGCGAGGTCGACGATTCCCTCGGTCTGGCCGGTGCGTACGAGCACGCCACCGTCGCGGGCGCGCAATGGAAAGACATGTCCGGGCCGACGAAAATCCTCGCGTCGCGCGCCGGGATCGGCAGTGCGGCGAATGGTATGCGCGCGTGCCGCCGCACTGATCGCGGGGCCCGGCGCGTCGACGGCGTCGACGGAGACGGTGAACCCGGTACCGAACGGGCTGGTATTGCGCGGGACCTGCGGCTCCAGGGCGAGGCGTTCGCAGTCGACGTCGGCGAGCGGCGCGCAGATGAGACCGCGGCCTTCGCAGGCCATGAAATTGATCGCCTCCGTCGTGGCGTGCTCGGCGAGCATCGCCAGATCGCCTTCGTTCTCCCGGTCCGGATCGTCGACGAGGATGATCATGCGGCCTCGGCGCAGATCGTCGACGACCTCGGGGATGCTGCTTATGTGTCCGTATTGCATCCTATAAACCTTACGTCATGTCGTCGGTCTTGAGACTACTCCGTTTGGAATACGCCGATGTGGCGATAGGTTTGGTCGCGCGCCTCTGCAATCATACATATCCGATCGCGGCGAAATGGCGCGCTCGGCGTGGAGTCGGAGGCAGGTACGGTCCATCCCGACATGACCCTACATCTCTATGCAAGGTGGCGGCGCGAGCCATGATCACCGGTCGACTCGGTCTGGAAGGCGCGCAGGCGGCGCTCTGCCAGGACTTCCTCGGCTGGCAGTGTCGTTTGCGGCAGATGGCGATGCGCCACGATCAGGGCCGCCCGTCCGCCGGCATGCGCCCTACCGTCACCCTGCCGGACGGCGCGGTACTCGGAGCGATCATCGTGCTCATCACCAAGCGCGAGCCGGAGGAGGCCACGGCCCAGTTCCGGCACATGGTGCTGAAGACCCATGATCCGGCGGATCGGTATACGAGCGCGCTGCAGCTGCTGCAGGCGGGCTATTACCAGTATCCGGAGGAGTTCTCCGACGTACTCAGCGGCTTGTTCTCGGGCGGTTCACCGATGTGCCACCGTATCCTGGAGGCCGGCCGCTGCGTGCTGCGCTTCACCGAGCATGGGCAGACCTACACGCTCTCCTGTTCGGTACGGAGGCCGGACCAACAACATCCGGTGTACCAGGCCACGTACTGGCACAACAGCCTGTTCAACCCGGCCATGCCGGGCCACGTCGAGGTCCTGACGTTTCTCCCCGATTGGTCGGACGCCGTCGCCGAATTGTGCACGGCGGAGACTGCGTATCCATATGGAATTACCCCATCAGAGGTATAGAAAGACCCTTGACCCTGACATACCGTGAATTCTATTCACTAGTTTGGTGAATGTGAGGAAACACCGGTGGGCTGGCAGAGGGCCTCGCCCGTTCGGACCAGAAATACCGCATAAGGGATCCGGACCCGGCCGCGACGGCGGTGTTCGTGGAAGATGCGAGACACCCAACGGCGTATACGGAGGCACAGGACAAAATGGCCCTACCCAGCAGCGCAAAGTACGTGATCATCGGTGCCGGCATACACGGCCTGAGCACGGCCTATCATCTGGCCCGGGAGCTGAAGGCACGGGGCAAGGGCAGCGGCAGCGATATCGTCGTGCTCGACAAGACCGGCATCGCCGCCGGCGCGTCGGGTATCGCGTGCGGCGTCATCCGCAACAATTACTTCCAGCCGGCCATGCGCGAGCTGATGGCGCACAGCGTCTCGGTGTGGGAGTCCGATCCGCAGGCCTACAGCTATCACCCGGTCGGCTACATGCAGATCAGCCCCGAGGTGATGCACGAGGGCTGCGCGACCATCTACGACCAGCAGAAGGCCATCGGGTACGAATCGGTGTTCGTCGAGGGCGAGAAGGACTGCACCGAGTACATGAAGGGGCTGTTCCACGACTGGCAGGCCAAGAAGATCACCTCGGTGCTGCACGAGAAGAAGGGCGGCTACGCCAACAACAAGCGCAGCATGCTCGGCCTGGCCGGCAAGGCCGAGGCGGAGTCCGTGCGGATCCTCTCCGGCGTACGGGTCACCGGCTTCCAGAACGGCGGCGGCGCGGTCTCGGCGGTGGTCACGGACCAGGGCACCATCAAGTGCGAGCACGTCGTCATCGGCGTCGGCCCGTGGGTGCCGGAGTTCTGGAAGATGCTGGACCTGCCGAAGGCCATCTCCATCAAGGGCCGCGACGGAAACATGCACCACGGCGTGCCGATGTGGAAATTCTGGTGCCTCGAGGAAGGCACCCTCGGCGTCGACCCGGAGATGCAGAAGACCAACGACGGCAGGATGCCGCCGGTGATACACGTGGACAGCGATGCCCCTCTTTATTCGGACGTCGATGGTTCCCTCATCACGGACAAGATGTGGGGCATCTATTACAAGCCGGACTTCAATTTCGGCGGCATACAGGGCGGGGCGGCGCCCTATCCGGTGGATACGGACCCCAACCAGGTGCGGATCGACCCCTACGGCCCGGAATCCCCCGAATACATCGTCGGCAAGGATTTCGCGATCATGTGGGTGTCTGCCCTGGCGCACTGCCAGAAGCGTTTCTCCGGCACCTATCCGAAGTACCGATCCGACGAGCCATCCGGTGGTCTCGGCGCGTTCACGCCGGACGCCTTCCCGATCTTCGACGTGTTCCGTGACAACGTCTATGTGATCGCGGACTCCAATCACGGGTACAAGATGCTCGGCGTCGGGCAACTGGTCGCGAAGGAGCTTTGCGGTGAGCGCTCGGCGCTGCTGGAGCCGTTCCGATTCAGCCGCTACGCGGAGGGGCGCCTTCACCCCGTGTCGAAGAGCCCGTTCCCCTGGAGCTAGGTACCGGGAGCCGTGGCGGCAGTCGATGAGCGTCCGGTGATTCATCTTGTAGCCTCGGTGCGGCGATATCGGGGTCACGACCAACAGCAACTCTAAGAAAGAGGCTTTATGGCGAAAACATCCGCAGCGGGCAGCAGGGATACCGATCTCGAACGTCACGTCAACGCGCCTGGCCGGGCCGCCCTCGTCAAGCAGGTACGCGAAAAGATCAACGAGCTCGGGATCACCTACATCTAC
Organism: Gammaproteobacteria bacterium; assembly: GCA_022071965.1. Lineage (GTDB taxonomy): Bacteria > Pseudomonadota > Gammaproteobacteria > JAJPIJ01 > JAJPIJ01 > JAJVHZ01. Next base: position 65,915 of record JAJVIQ010000007.1, on the reverse strand, counting down.
TATCAGTTCATATCCGTGACCGGCCGCATCGTCGGCAAGGGCATCCCGGCGGATCACTGGGAGGCGACGGCCGCGCGCGGCTTTCAGCTCGTCTACGGTTCCACCGCCAACCTGTTCATCGACCGGCACCGGAACTACATCGGCTACGGCGCCGAGGCCTCCGAGCTCGTCGGCATCCCCGACCCGGAGACCTTCGTGCAGCTGCCGTGGGACAAGCGCGTGGCGCGCGTGTTCTGCACCTGCTTCCGCAACCGCGAGGAAAAGGTCAACCCCGGCGGCCACCTCACCTCGGACTGCCGCGGCAACCTGCGCATCATCCACGAGGAGTTCCAGGCCAAGCACAAGGGCCTGCACATGCGTCACGGCACCGAGCCGGAGATGATGTGGCTGAAGAGGGGCGAGGACGGCAAGCCCGCCGGCGGTTTCTCCAAGCCCAACTGCTACCACATCGATCAGTTCGAGTCGCTGCGGCCGGTGTTCCTGAAGGTCATCGAGTACGCCAAGGTGATGGGCTTCGACATGATCCAGGGCGATCACGAGGACGCCCCCGGCCAGCTCGAGCTGAACTTCATGTACGACGACGCCCTGCGCACCTGCGATCGGCTGACCACCTACCGGCAGATCTGCGCGCAGGTGGCGCGCGAGAACAACCTCATCGCCTGCTTCATGACCAAGCCGTTCATGGGGGTGTCGGCGAGCGGCTGCCATCACAACGTTTCGCTGTGGCGCGGCGGCAAGGACGAGCTGGTGAATACCGCGCACACCAAGCAGCTGGCCGGCCTTGACGGCGTGTTCCAGTATCGCAAGGGTGGTGAGAACCTCTTCATGCCGGACACGGCGCGCGACCCGCGCAAGCCGGGTCCGATCGGGCTCTACTCCATCGGCGGCGTGATGAAGCACCTCGGCGCGCTCACCGCGATCGGCTCGCCGACCGTGAACTCCTATCGCCGCCTGTGGGACACCGGCTTCTGGGCGCCGGTGTTCGCGGACTGGGGCTATCAGAACCGCACCTGCGGCCTGCGCGTGTCGGCCCCGGGGCGCTTCGAGTACCGTTCCGTGGATTCCACCGTCAATCCGTATCTCATGGCCGCCGGGCTGCTGAAGGCCTTCGACGACGGCATCGTCCACAAGGTGGACCCGGGCGAACCCGAGGAACGCAACATCTACGAGGCGATGGAGGCGGGCAAGCAGGTCAAGAAGCTGCCGATGTCGCTCGGCGAGGCCCTGGACCGGCTGGAGCACGACGAGGTCATCAAGTCCGCGATGCCCGACGAGATGTACCGCGTCTTCATGCATTACAAGCGCGACGAGTGGGAACGCTTCATGGCCACCGTCACCGAGTGGGATGTGAACACGTACCTCGACGTCCTGCCCTGAGGCAGGCGTCGAACTCAGCAACAGAAGGAGGCACCTCCATGTGCGGCATAGCAGGACTCATACATCGCGGCAAGAAGGCCGACATCGGCACCGAGATGACCGCGATGCTACAGGCACTCAAGCATCGCGGGCCGGATTCCACCGGCTACGCGCTGTACGGGCCCGAGCAGAAGGGCAACAAGTTCGTCATGCGCTTCAAGGTCGCCGAACAGGAAGACCTGGCCAAGGGTTTCGACATTACGGACATCATGGCCGAGCGCAAGAAGTCGGTCGACGCCCGCCTGAAGGAGATGGACGCGAAGGTGACCGAGCGCGAGAAGGCCACCGAGTACAGTTACCGGTACGTGTTCACCTACGATGGCGACCTGAGGAAGCTCATCGACTATGTCGAGGACATCGATGACGTCGAGATCCTGTCCGTCGGCCGCGCGCTCGAACTCATCAAGGATCTTGGTGATGCGACACGGGTGTCCGATCAGTACCAGCTGAAGGGCTTCAAGGGCACGCACGCCATCGGCCACACGCGCATGGCCACGGAGTCCGACGTCGACATCCGATCCGCGCATCCGTACTGGGCCTATCCGTTCAGCGACGTGTCGGTGGTGCACAACGGCCAGCTCACCAACTACTGGATCGGGCGCCGGGAGCTGGAGCGCCGCGGCCACCGCTTCATGTCCAACTGCGACTCCGAGCTCATCGCCGTGTACCTGGCCGATCGCATGGACCGCGGCGACGACCTGGAAGAGGCGATGCGCCGTTCGATCGACGAGCTCGACGGCGTGTTCACCTACGTGGTCGCCACGGCCGACGCGCTCGGGATGGCCAAGGACACCATGGCGGCCAAGCCGATGGTGCTCTACGAGAGCAAGGACTTCATCGCCATGGCTTCGGAAGAGGTTGCCATCCGCAGCATCTTCCCACACGAAATCAAGACATTCGATCCTTATGACGGCGAGGTGCGCGTATGGCGGGCTTGACTACAGCGAAATCCACCCTGGCGGGAATGCACACGGAGAAGCTCTCCGGGCGCACCCAGCAGCGGTTCTTCTCCCCCGAGGAGGCGGAGAACTACACCTATCCATGGGCGTACTCGGTCGACTTCGACAAGACGGCCGATTTCGATGCCGCCGACATGGACACGATGGCCATCAACAAGCGCATCCGCGAGCTGATGAACGAGGGCTACGGCCACATCGTGGTCAAGAATCCCGGCGCCAAGCATTCGCTAGGCGTGGGCATCCTCAATCGTCTGAAGCTCGACTTCGAGGGCTCGCTCGGGTACTTCGGCTGCGGCCTCATCGACGGTCCGAACATCCGGGTGAGCGGCCGTGTCGGCTGGTCGTGCGCCGAGAACATGATGGCGGGCACGGTGGTCATCGAGAACAACGCGGGCTCCACCTTCGGCGCTGCGATACGCGGCGGCGACCTGGTCTGCAAGGGGGACGGCGGCGCGCGCATCGGCATCGATCAGAAGGGCGGCACGATCATCGTCGGCGGCAATGCCGGGGCGTTCTGCGGCTTCATGATGCAGCGCGGCCGCATGGTGATCCTGGGCAATACCGGCAAGAATCTCGGGGATTCCATGTACGACGGCATCATCTACGTCGGCGGCACGATCCGCGACCTCGGGGTGGATGCGGTTCCGGGCGAGATGACGGACCTGGACTGCGAGTGGCTCGACCGCAAGCTGAAGATGTACGGCCTGTCCGCGCCCAGGGGCGTGAAGAACATGACCAAGATCGTCTCCGGCAAGCAGCTGTGGAATTACGACAACCTGGAGCCGGTCGAGAAGAAGATCGCCCTGTAGACAGATGCATGGGGACGGGATTCGACAGCGTCCCCAACCAACGAACACTCAGTCATTCGAGGACGGGTCGGAACCCGTCCCATGAATGAGCCGACATCGGAGAACGACGATGAGCGTAGAAAAGATCAAACCCCAGACCGAGCAGGGCGCGGAGGCGAAGAGACCGAAGCGCAACACCGATCTGCTCGGGAAGAGCTTCATATTCCCCCCGCACGTGATCGACGACATTCATATCAAGGCGGAGCTCGGCCGCTACCGCATGCGCGGGATGTCGCTGTTCAAGAAGATCCCGCACTGGGACGATCTGACCTTCCTGCCGGGAACGCTGACGCGCTTCGTCATCGAGGGCTATCGCGAGAAGTGCCTGACGAAGACGGTCATCGGCCCGCGTGCGAAGCGGCCGATCGAACTGGACATCCCCGTCTACATCACCGGCATGAGCTTCGGCGCGCTCTCCTACGAGGCGAAGATCTCCCTGGCGCGCGGCGCCACGATGGCCGGGTCGGCGACCTGCTCCGGGGAGGGCGGCATGATCCCCGACGAGCGCCGCTATTCGCAGAAGTGGTTCTACCAGTGCATCCAGTCGCGCTACGGCTTCAACCCGCAGCACCTGCGCCTGGCCGACGCCTGCGAGTTCTTCATCGGCCAGGGCTGCAAGGTCGGCCTGGGCGGCCATCTCATGGGCCAGAAGGTCACCGATCAGGTCGCCGAGATGCGCTCGCTGCCCGCCGGCATCGATCAGCGCTCCCCCGCCCGGCATCCCGACTGGCTGGGGCCGGACGACCTGGCGCTGAAGATCCAGGAGATCCGCGAGGCGACCAACTGGGAGATCCCCATCCAGCTCAAGCTGGGCGCGGCGCGTGTGTACGACGACGTGCGCATGGCCGTGAAGACCGATCCGGATTCGATCTATATCGACGGCATGGAGGGGAGCACGGGCGCCGGGCCGCACCTGGCCACCGAGGATACCGGTGTCCCCGGCATGGCCGCGGTGCGTCTGGCCCGCCAGGCCATCGATGACCTGGGCAAGCGCGGCGAGATCTCGCTCGTCTACGCCGGCGGCGTACGCAACGGCGCCGACGTCGCCAAGATCCTGGCGCTGGGTGCGGATGCCATCGCCATCGGCCACTCCGCAATGATGGCGCTGAACTGCAACAAGGACATCCCCGAGGCCGACTACGAGAAAGAGGTCGGTGTCGAGGCCGGGCAGTGCTATCACTGCCACTCCGGCCGCTGCCCGGTCGGCGTGGCCACGCAGGATCCGGTGCTGCGCAAGCGGCTGGATCCCGACAAGGCGGCCGAGCGCGTCTACAATTTCCTGGTTGCGCTCACCATGGAGGCGCAGCTGTTCGCGCGCGCCTGCGGCAAGACCAACATTCACTCGCTCGAGCCCGAGGATCTCGCGGCGCTGACGATGGAGGCCTCGGCGCTGGCCGCGGTGCCGCTCGCCGGCACGCAGCATACCGTGGGCCATCCGGAGATGAAGCGCTGGTAGCGGCGTGCCACACACGGGCTGAACACGAGCATTCAACGAGGACATTGCCATGAGCAATCCAAAAGACGTCAACGACATCGACCATTTTCTGAAGACCGACGGCCTGGATACCGAGCGCGAGAAGATCATCGGCCAGCACATCGGTTACCGCTACGACGTCAACCTGCTGCCGGACTACAAGCGCTTGACGCCGTTTCTGAAGAAGTACATGGAGAAGATGGGCTGGGAGGACCTGAACTGGATGGAGGACATCCACCTCGGCTACGAGGAGGGACGGGCCGCGGTGTTCGACCGCAACATCAACGGCTGGGTGCAGGTTCCCGAAGGCATGAAGCTGCCGGACAACCAGCAGGATCGCGACATGATTGCGCGCGAGCTGCTGATCAAGTTCCAGATGTCGACGCACCACCCGCTGGTGGCCCTGCGCGAGGCGTACGCCAAGTTCTGACGGCGGGCGGGCCGGGGCGCACGGCGGCGGACGGGCGCGGATCGCGTCATTCCGCAATCCGCCCCGGCCGGTTGTCTCGCGATGCGCCAAGGGTGTTTAATTGGTTGAAGATTTTTCCTGACAAGAACATCTGACTGATGAATCGGGGAGCGCTGCACACGTGCCATTCGGTCTGCTGAAATATGCCCTGAGCAAGCAGTACCCGGGCGAGCGTCACTTTCCCGCCCGCAAGGAGCTGCGCCCGTCCTACGACGTGGTCATCGTCGGCGCGGGCGGGCATGGACTGGCCGCGGCCTATTACCTCGCACGCGAATGGAACATCACCAATGTCGCGGTGCTGGACAAGGGCTATCTCGCCGGCGGCAACACGGCGCGCAACACGGCCATCATCCGCTCGAACTATCTCACGCCCGAGGGCGTGCGCTTCTACGACGAGTCGGTGCGCCTGTACCAGGACCTCGCCAACGAGTTCGACTACAACCTGATGTACTCCGAGCGCGGCCACTTCACGCTCGCGCACACCGACGCCGCCATGCGCACGGCCCGCTGGCGCGCCGAGGTCAACAAGCACATGGGCGTGAAGTCCGAGCTGGTCTATCCGGACGAGATCGCGCGCATCTGCCCGCAGCTGAACATGAGCCGCGACGTGCGCTACCCCATACTGGGCGCGCTGTATCACTACCCGGGCGCGATTGCCCGCCATGACGCCGTAGCCTGGGGCTACGCGCGTGGCGCCCACCGCCGCGGGGTGGAGATCCATACCCACACGGAAGTGACCGGCTTCGAGATCGACAACGGCCGCGTCAACGCCGTGCGTACCAACCGGGGCACCATCAAATGCGGCAAGGTGCTGCAGGCCGTGGCCGGCATGACCTCCGTGGTCGCCGGCATGGCGGGCTTCAAGCTGCCCATCCGCACCATACCGCTGCAGGCCTGCGTCACCGAGCCGGTCAAACCCTTCCTCGACCCGATCATCGTCTCGGGCTCGCTGCACGTGTACGTCTCGCAGTCCGCGCGCGGCGAGCTGGTGATGGGCGGCTCGGTCGATCCGTACTCGCTCTACAACACGCGCTCGACCCTGGACTTCAAGGAGGAGCTGATCATGCACATGCTGGAGCTCTTCCCCTTCATCGGCCGCATGCGCATGCTGCGGCAGTGGGCGGGCATGGCCGACATGACACCGGACTTCTCCCCGGTCATGGGCGAAACGCCGGTGCAGAACTACTACATCGACGCCGGCTGGGGCACGTGGGGCTTCAAGGCCACGCCGGTGTGCGGCAAGCGCATGGCCGAGACCGTCGCGACCGGCAAGGTGCCGGACCTGATCGCGCCCTTTGCGCTGGAACGTTTTTACAGGTTCGCGCAGGTGGGCGAGAAGGGCGCCGCCTCCGTCGGCCACTAGCATCGAGCGAGCATGCAGCCATGAAGATCATGAATTGTCCGATGAACGGACCGCGCAACGTCTCGGAGTTCGTATGGGGCGGCGAGGTTCGGGAGATGCCCGATCCCGCCGCCTCCGACCACGAGTGGGCCGAGTACGTCTTCATCGAAAACAACACCAAGGGCGTGGTGCGCGAGTGGTGGATGCACGCGCCGACCTCCTACTGGTTCATCGCCGAACGCAATACGGAGACCGACGAGATCGTGCGTACCTATCCCGCGACCGAACTGTACAACAGCCGCCGCGAGTTCAAATAAGCGATGAGCTCTCACCGACTCCCCCAACCTCACGGCATCCTGATCGACCGTTCCAAGTCGATCACGCTGCGCTTCGAGGGCCGCGACTACCCGGCCTTCCAGGGCGACACGATCACCAGCGCGCTGCTCGCCAGCGGCCAGCGCGTGATCAGCCGCTCCTTCAAGTATCACCGCCCGCGCGGCACGCTCAGCATGATGGCGCAGGAGGCCAACTCGCTGGTGCAGTTCCCGGGCGAGCCGAGCGTGCGCGCCGACACCGCTGCGGTGCCTGCCGGCATCGATGTGCGCGCGCAGAACTACCTCGGCTCGCTGGGCCGCGACTGGCTGAGCGTCATCGAGTGGCTCAGCCCGTTCCTGCCGGTCGGGTTCTATTACAAGGCCTTCTACAAGCCCAAGGGCGTGTGGAAGTACTGGGAGAGGCTCATCCGGGCCCTGGCCGGCCTCGGCCGCATCGACGAGCACGCGCACCACGGCTACGCGGACAAGGCCTATCTCTTCGCCGACGTCGCGGTCATAGGCGGCGGCGCCGCGGGCATGCAGGCGGCGCTGGACGCCGCCGCCGCCGGGGCGGAGGTGATACTGATCGACGATCAGCCCCGCCTCGGCGGCGCCCTGAATTACGCCCGCTTCGACGTGGAGGGCCGCCGCGGCGCCCGCCTCGCCGAGGAGTTGCGCGGCAGGATCGGGGCCGCGGGAAACATCCAGGTACTGACCGATGCCACCTGCACCGGCTGGTTCGCCGACAACTGGCTCCCGGTCACGCAGGGTCAGCGGCTGTACAAGCTGCGCGCGAAGTCGGTGGTGATCGCCGCCGGCGCCCTGGAACAGCCCACGGTTTTCCGCAATAACGATCTGCCGGGGATCATGTACGGCTCGGCGGCGCAGCGGCTGATACGCCTCTACGGGGTGAAGCCCGGGCATCGCGCCGTGGTCGCGACCGCCAACGACGCCGGCTATGCCGTGGCCCTGGACCTCATCGAGGCCGGCGTGACGGTGGCCGGCGTCGTCGATCTGCGCGCGGAACCCTCCGCGTCGCCGTTCGCGAGCGCGGTGGCGGCACGCGGGATTGCCGTGCATCAGCGGCACGCCGTCTGCGAGGGCATACCCGGACCGGGCAAGCGGTCCCTGTTCGGCGTGGAGATCGACGCCATCACCGGCCGCGGAGTCACCGCCGGACGCCCGCACCGGATCGAATGCGATCTGCTGTGCACCAGCGTGGGCTATACGCCGGCCGGCCACCTCGTGTGCCATTCCGGCGGACAGCTCGTCTATGACTCCGATCTCTCGATGCTGGTCATCGACCGCCTGCCGGGCAGCACCGCCATCGCCGCGGGCGCCGTCAACGCCGCCTTCGAACTCGATGCGGCGCTCGCCGAGGGGACATACGCCGGCTGGCGCGCCGCCCAGCTCGCCGGCCTGGGCGTCGGCGCCGAACCGCCGCGTCCGGCCGCTCGCGCCGGCGCTGCGGGGCAGAATCACCCGTGGCCGATCTTCCCGCATCCGAAGGGCAGGGACTTCATCGATTTCGACGAGGACCTGCAGGTCAAGGACATCCTCAACGCGCTGGCCGACGGCTACGACGATCTCGATCTCGTGAAGCGCTACTCCACCGTCGTCATGGGCCCCTCGCAGGGCCGGCACTCCGCGCTCAACAACATGCGCCTGGCCACGGTCGGCGCCGGTCGCGAGCTGCAGGGCGCGACGGTGACCACGCAGCGGCCGCCGTTCCAGCCCGAGCTGCTGGAGGTTCTGGGCGGCCGCGGCTTCCAGCCCACGCGGCTGACGGCGATGCATCACCGGCACCTGGAGCTCGGGGCGCAGATGATGCCGGCCGGCGTGTGGCTGCGCCCCGCGTACTACGGCGCGGAGTCGCGGCGTGCCGAGAACATCGCCGCGGAGGTGCGCGCGGTGCGCGAGAACGTCGGTCTCATCGACGTGTCCACCCTCGGCAAACTGGAGATCCGCGGCCCGGATGCCGCCGAGTTCCTGAACCGCATGTACACCTTCGCCTATGCCAAGCAGCCGGTGGGCCGCTCGCGCTACGTGCTGATGACCGACGGCACCGGCGCGATCGCCGACGACGGCGTGGCCTGCCGCATGAACGAGCAGCACTTCTACGTGACGGCGACGACCAGCGGCGTGGACGCCGTCTACCGCGCGATGATGCGCTGGAACGCGGAGTGGCGCCTGAACGTCGACATCGCCAACGTCACGGCGGCCTTCCAGGCCGTGAATCTCGCCGGACCGAAGTCACGCGAGGTGCTGGCGAAGCTGGTCAGCGACATCGATCTGGGCAGCGAGGCCTTCCCTTACATGGGCGTACGCGAGGGCCATGCCGCCGGGGTGCCGGCGCGGCTGATGCGCGTGGGCTTCGTCGGCGAACTCGGCTACGAGATCCACGTGCCCGCGAGCCAGGGCGAGCATCTCTGGGATGCGTTGATGCGCGAGGGCGCCGCCCATGGCATCCGCGCCTTCGGCGTCGAGGCCCAGCGCGTACTGCGGCTGGAGAAGGGCCACATCATCATCGGCCAGGACACCGATGGCCTCACCTTCCCGCAGGAGGCGGAGATGGGCTGGGCAATCGCGGCGAGCAAGCCGTTCTACGTCGGCAAGCGGGCGATCGACGTGCAGGCGGCGCGGCCGCTGACGCGGCGGCTCGTCGGGTTCGCGCTGCCGGCTGGCACCACGCTGCCGGAGGAATGTCACCTCACCGTGCGCGGCGAGGAGATCGTGGGGCGGGTGACGTCCATCGCCATGTCGGCGTCGCTCGGCAAGGCGGTCGGCCTGGCCTACGTTGCCCCCGATCAGGCCGAACCCGGCACGCGCTTCGACATCAAGCTTGGCAACGGCACGATCATCCAGGGTGAGGTCGTGCCGGTGCCGTTCTACGACCCGGAAAACAAGCGCCAGGAGATGTAGGTGAACACGCCATTGACACCGCAGTCCCTCCCGCGGCGCAGCTTCCTCTACCGCAAGCTCGCCGCCCTCGGGGCGCGCTTCGCCGCCGGCAACGAGGCCGCGATCGCCGCCTCCTTCGGCGGCACGGACGAGGCCGCCGCGGCGCACAACCTGGGGCTCGCCGATCTCTCGCCGCTGCGGCGGGTGGGGTTCAAGGGGCCGGGTGCGGCGGACTGGCTCGTCGCGCAGGGCCTGACCGTGCCCGAGGTCAATCGTTGCGCGGCGCAGGCCGACGGCGCGAGGCTGTTCCGCCTCGGCGCCAACGACCTCATGATCACCACCGACCTCGGCGCGACCGCGACCCTGCCCGACAAGCTTTCGGCGGCGTGGGCGGCGCTGGAGAATCCACCACAGTCGCCGCGCGGTTTTCCCATGCCGAGACAGGAAGGCTTTTGCTGGTTCGTGCTGACCGGGCGGCACGCGGCCGCTGCGATGGCCAAGGTCTGCGGTGTGGACCTGCGTCCGCACAGATTCCCCGTCGGGGCGATCGCGCAGACCTCGGTGGCGCGCCTGAGCGCCGTGGCGGCGCGGGACGACATCAACGGCACGCTGGCCTTTCAGCTCTTCGCCGACAGCGCCTCGGCGGAGTACTGGTGGGACTGCATTCTCGATGCGATGCAGGAGTTCGGCGGCAGACCCGTGGGCACCGAGGCGCTCCGTGCCCTCTAGGGCGCGCCGGCGGGCGCCCGTGCCGGCCCTGCCGCCGCAAACCCTACTCCATAGTGGATACACACAGCAGAGGATTGCCTCCTTCTCTTTTTGTTCCTGACACTCCACACTATCGCCCAAGGCAGCGCGTCGGGCGGGGGAGGACATCCGACGCGAACCGCCACAGGAGGATCCCGATCCCGGGAGGGATGGGAGGATGCACATCGACAGCGGCAACATACCTATAACAGGAGGTCCTGAGATGAGCAGCACAGCAGCAGCAACTTCGCATGCGGCCGGCGACACCGGCGCCGGCCTGCAACGCACGATCAGCTGGACCGGGGCCTTCTGGGTCGCCAGCGGCGTGCCGGCGCTGGTCTTGTTCTCGATCGGCGGCATTGCCGCCACCGTGGGTTCGCCCTCGTGGGTGGTCTGGGTGATCTCCGTCATCTTCGGTTTCCTGCAGGCGTTCACCTACGCGGAGATCGCGGGCCTGTTTCCGAGCAAGTCGGGCGGCGCCTCCGTCTATGGCGCCGCGGCGTGGGTGCGTTACAGCAAGGCCATCGCACCGGTGTCGGTGTGGTGCAACTGGCTGGCATGGACGCCGGTGCTTGCCATCGGCTCCGGTCTGGCCGCGGGCTACATACTCACCGCGCTCGTGCCCGCGGATTCGGTCATCCGCACGTGGGAGGTCACGCTGCTCAACCTCGACGGACTGAAGGAAGGGCTGCACATACGCGTCAACTCCACCTTTGTCGTCGGAGCGATCATCCTGCTGCTGGTCTTCGCCGCCCAGCACCACGGGATCCTGCGCACCGCGCGCATTCAGACCGTGGTGGGCATCGCGGTGGTGGTCCCGCTGCTCATCGTCGGCATCGTGCCGCTCCTGAACGGCCACGTGCAGATGGAGAATTTCCAGCCGTTTGCGCCGATCGCGTTCGACGCCGAGGGCAATCTCGCCGACAAGGCCCTGTGGGTCTGGGACAGACACGGGTGGACGCTTTTCCTCGGCGGCCTGTTCATCGCCGCATGGTCCGCCTATGCCTTCGAGACCGCGATCTGCTACACCAGCGAGTTCAGGGATCCGAAGACCGACACCTTCAAGGCCATCTTCTACTCCGGACTGCTCTGCATCCTCGTCTACACGGTGGTGCCCTTCAGCTTCCAGGGAGACCTGGGCGTGGAGGGAATGCTCGGCGAGGGCATCGTCGACGGCTCCGCCGTCGGCGCGGCCATGGCGGGCATGGTGGGCGGGGGCACCTCGGGCGTGATCTTCAACCTGATGGTCATCATGCTCATATTTGCCCTCATCCTCGCCATCATGACGTCCATGGCGGGAAGCTCGCGCACGCTCTACCAGGGCGGCGTCGACGGCTGGCTGCCGAAGTACCTGTCGCACACCAACCAGTGGGGCGCGCCGACACGGGCCATGTGGACCGACCTGACCTTCAACCTCATCCTGCTGCTGATGTCGGATTACCTGTTCGTGCTGGCGGTGTCGAACTGCTGCTACATCGTCTTCAACTTCCTCAACCTCAATGCCGGGTGGATCCATCGCATCGACAGCGGGCATGTCCCGCGGCCGTGGAAGGCGCCGAACGTGATGCTGGCCATCGGCGTGCTGCTGAGCTTCGTGAACATGGCACTGCTGGGGGCCGGCGCCAACGTCTGGGGCGCGGGCACCCTGATGACGGCGCTCGTGTTCATCGCGCTCGTCATCCCGGTGTTCATGTTCCGCCACTACGTCACCGACGGCGGCAAGTTCCCAGCAGAGATGCTGGACGACCTGCAAATCCATGGCGAGGCCGACTTCAAGAAGACCAAGGCCGGCATGCTGCCGTACGTGACACTGGCGGCCGGTATCGCCGTGGCGATCATCGCCAACCAGATTTTCTCGTGAGCTCCCCGTAACCTCCTCCCTCGGAAGCACTCAGGCGGTGGACCAACCGGTCCACCGCCATTTTTTTCATGCGCTGGCGCACGGCCGCCGGGTACGGACAGCTGCGGTGCGGGAAGCCGCCGGCCGTGGGCGGGAAGAGCAGGTACGCGGATACCTCCGCCGTAGTATCACCAGATAGCGATTGAACGTATCCGGCCGCGCTTGGATGATACGGCCTTCTGCGTGTAGCCCCGGCAATCGGGCGGGGCAATGCGCACGAGGGCTCGCGGCGCGAGCGCGGCGCAGAGCCGCTGGCCCGGGATCGTCGCCGACGGCCGCAGGACCGCGGGACGCGCCGCGGCAATCGCCGGCGCGCGAGCCGCGGTCGCCTCGATGCCCCGCCGGGGCCGCTGCGACCGGCCGTGCCTGGCCGGCATCCGTCCAAAAAGGCCCTGATCTATGCCGAACGCACCGACTCATGATACCGACATCGACGGGCGGGCCGTCGCACGGCGACTCCTCGAGGAGGTCGCCGCGGGTGTCGCGGAGCTGAAGCGCGGCGGCTGGTTGCCGCGCCTGCTGTCCGTGCGCGTCGGCGACAGCCCGGCCGTCGATCTGTACATACGGAACCAGAAGCGCTGCGCCGAGCAGGTGGGCATAGCGTTCGAGGAGAAGCGATTCGACAGTGACATCTCCCTGCAGGTGCTCCTGGCGGCGATTCAATCCATGAACATCGATCCTTCGGTGACGGGGATCATCCTGCAGCGCCCGCTTGGCGGAGACCTCTCCATCAAGGCCCTGCAGGCCGCGATCCACCCGCTGAAGGATGTCGAGGGCATGCATCCCGCCTCGATAGGCAATATCGTCTATCGGGAGCTGGATCTCGGGCCGTGCACCGCGATGGCGGCCGTCGAACTGCTCAGGAGCACGAACGTCCCGCTGCAGGGACTGGAGGTGACGGTCATCGGCCATTCCGAGATTGTCGGCAAGCCAATCGCCTTCCTGCTGATGGCCGAGGGCGCGACCGTGACCGTCTGCCACCACATGACCAGGCATGTGGCCGTGCACTCACGACGGGCCGACGCGGTGTTCGTGGCGGTCGGCAAGCCGGGCCTGCTGCAGTCGGACATGATCAAGCCCGGGGCGGTGATCATCGATATCGGCATCAACCAGGTGATCGGGGCGGACGGCAATCCAGCGGTGGTAGGGGACTGCGATTACGAATCCTGCCGCAAGATCGCCGGGTGGATCACGCCGGTGCCAGGCGGGGTGGGCCCGGTCACGGTGGCGATCCTGATGCGCAACACGGTAATCGCGGCGCGCCGCCAGCGCCTGCAGTACGAACGGCAATTCGATGGAGCGGCTGTCGAGGGCGGGACATAGTGAATGGCCGCCGGTGTCGCGATGCGATAGTCGAGAACGCCCGTCTGCGCGTGTCCCGGTTGGCGGGGCGCGCGGTGAGCGATGGCGCCCGTTACCCCCAAGGGAATACCCACGCAGACGGGTTGACGCTGCCGGACTGGCCACGGACTATACCGTTCGATCTGGAAGACCAGCGGGCCGGGAGGACGCACCAGACGCTCGCCCTGATCCCTCCCTCGCAAAAAGGACGAACAGCAATACCGCACCGTAACGCCAAGACGCCAACGAATCCGGAGATTGAGCCATGGGCATCACACGCAGAGACCTACTGACCGCCACGGCGGGCACCGCGGTACTGGGCAGCACCGTCATTCCACGTATCGGTCTTGGCGCGACCAAGACCCTGAAGATAGGGTTCCTCGCGCCCCTGACGGGGGAGGTGTCGGCCTGGGGCCTGCCGGGCCTGTACGGTTGCGAGGTGCTGGTCAAGAACATCAATGCCGCCGGCGGCGTCCAGATCGGTGAAGACACCTACACGCTGGAGATCGCCTCGTTCGACGACGAGTACCTGCCGGACAAGGCGTTGCAGGGATTCAAGAAGATCGTCAGCGAGGAGGGCGCGAAATTCGTGATGATGCTCGGCGGCGACCCGTGGCCGGGGGTCCAGCGTTTCGCCAACCAGTCCAAGATGCTGGCGACGACGCTGCTGCCGAGCGACCTTTCCCCGGACACGCCCTACCTGCTCGCCCCCTGCGAGGTGCATCCGATCTACAACGTCACGGGCGTGGAGTACCTGGCGCGCAACTTCCCCGATGCGAAACGCGCGGTCATCTGCGCGCAGAACGACTCGCTCGGCATTCCCTCCGTGGCGACCTACGAGGCGGCGTTCGAGGCCGCCGGGATCGAGGTCGTGGACGTCAACATCTTCGACCCCGCGACGACGGACTTCGCGCCGCTGGTCACCTCGCTGATGGCGAAGAAGCCGGACATCTTCTGCTACGACACCGCCTACGCGGACTTCGTGAACCTCATCGCCCAGCAACTGCACATCCAGGGCTACAAGGGCCTGCAGATCTCCTGCACGTGCGACAACTATCCGCAGATCGTCGAGAAGACCAGCAAGGAGTTCATGGAAGGCTTCATCTTCCAGTTCCCCGACTTCGACGACCCGAAGCTCAACGAGCCGTTCATCAACTTCCCCGAGCCGAACAAGTTCTTCGCCGACTACAACGCCGCGCACCCGGGAACCTGGACGGCGGTATCCTGGGAATATCCGTCCATCGTCCTGCAGTGGATCGCGGGGGCGAAGCTGGCGGGCAGCGTCGAGCCCATGCAGGTGCTGGAGGCGATGAAGAGCAAGCCGAGCTGGCCGCACATCTTCGGAGAGGCCGACTGGTGGGGCCAGGATCTCTGGGGCATCAACAACGCGCTGGTCGGCAAGTGGCCGGTCGTCGTGATCCGTGACGGCAAGGCGACGATCGCCGAGTTCGGCGACATACCGGCCTGGTGGGCGAAGAACAAGGACGTGCTGATCAAGCGCATGCGTGAGCGCAACCAGATGTGGGATCAGCGCGCCTGAGAGGCGGGAGCCCCGGCCGCTGAGAGCGGAGGCGGTCGGGGGGGGCGCGCAGCCCCCGCCGATCGCCCTTTCGGGAACAGCGAATTGGAAATCATCCTCCAGACCTGCGTGAATGCACTGGTCGCCAGCGCGTTTTTCGCGCTGATGGCGGTCGGCCTGGTGCTCATCTTCGGCGTCATGGGCATCATCAACTTCGCCCACGGCGAGCTCTACATGGTCGGCGCCTACCTGGTGTGGTACTTCTATGCGAGCCTGCGCTGGCCGTTCCTGGTCGCGGTCCTGGCCGCCTTCCTGATCGTGACCGTCATCGGGCTGCTCATGGAACGGACGCTGTTCAGGCCGATGCGCGACAATCCGCTGGGCGGTCTCATCAACTCCATCGGCCTGCTGTTCATCCTGCAGGTGCTGGCCGTGCAGGTGGGCGGCGTGGGCCTGATGAAGAACGTGCCGCCGGCCTACCGGGGCTCGCTCGAGCTGCTGCCCGGCGTCGCCATCGGCAACCAGCGACTGGTGGCGCTGGTCATCGCCGCCGCGCTGCTGGTGTGCATCTGGTACTTCCTGACCCGGACCAAGGTCGGATGGGCCTTGCGCGCCGTGGCGCAGGACCGGGATGCGGCGGCGCTGCAGGGCATCAACATCGACAGGATCTCCATGCTGGCCATGGGCCTGGGCGCCGGCATGGCCGGCATGGCCGGCGCGCTCATCGCGCCGCTGACGCGCGTGGAGCCCTACATGGGCCACGGCGTCATCATCACCGCATTCATCGTCACGATCGTCGGCGGCATCGGCAGCCTGTCCGGGGCCGTTCTCGCCGCCGTGCTCTACGCCTTCTTCCACACCTTCGTGACGACCTACTGGAACGGCACGATCGCCACCATGCTGGGCCTGCTCATCATGCTCGTGGTCCTCATCGTCAAGCCGACCGGCATCATGGGCACGCGGGTGAGCGAGTAGCCGGATGAAAGCTGCCAAGCTCGCCATACCTTCCCTGGTCGCGCTCGCGGTGTTCATGGTCGCGCTGCCGTTCGGCCTCAAGCTGCACCAGCAGGACTTCATGATCTCCCTGCTGGTATGGGTCCTCGTCGTCTCCAGCTACAGGCTGATGGCACTGACCGGGGAGTATTCGCTCGTGCACGTGGTGCTCATGGGCGCCGGGGCCTACGGCAGCGCGCTGCTCGCCAAGCTGGCGGGCTTCTCCGTATGGCTGGCCATGCCCTGCGGCGCGCTGGTCGCCGCCGGAATCGCGGCGCTGCTGAGCTTCCCGCTGTTTCGCATGAGCGGCTTCTATTTTCTCATCGGCTCGTTCGCCGCCGGCGAGGCGATCCGATTGAGCTGGACGTATTTCACGGTGCCCTTCGGCGGCCCGAAGGGCATCAAGCTCATCCCCTCCCCGGAGCTCACGCTGCCCGGGCTGGGGCCGATCCCCTTCTTCGAGCCGATCCCGTACTACTACCTGACCCTGATCATCGTGGGCATCAGCCTGTTCATCCTGTATCGTCTGGAGAACTCGCGGATCGGCCTGATCATGAATGCGATCCACTGGCGCGCCCCGCTCGCGGAATCCGTGGGGGTGGACACCTGGCGCTACCGGGCCCTGGCCTTCGTCATCGCGTCGTTCTTCGCCGGGCTCGCCGGCGCGCTGTTCTGCCACTATTACGGCACGGCCAATCCGGCGCAGTTCGACGTCGCGGCCATGGTCTACGTCCTCATCTGGGTCATCGTGGGGGGGGTGAGCCGGTTCGCGGGACCCATCGTCGGCGTCGTGGTGCTGTCGGTGCTGAACGAGCTGTTCCGCGAGGCCGAGCAGTGGCGTCCGCTGATATACGGCTGCATCCTGATCGCGGCGATGTTCTACCTGCCCGACGGACTCGTCGGTCTGCCCGGCAGGATCCGCGCCTGGCTCGACGGGCGGCGCGGCGTCGCCGCGGCGGAAACCGGCGAGGCTGCCGAGGAACCGGCCGATCTCGCCTCACCCAGACGACGCTGACCGGACGCGACATGGCCCTGCTCGAGGTACGCAATGTCACGAAGCAGTTCGGCGGCCTGACCGCGCTGAACGACGTGAGCTTCGCCGTAAAACCCGGGGAGATCAGGGGTCTCATCGGTCCCAACGGCGCCGGCAAGAGCACGATGTTCAAGACCATCGCCGGTTTTTATACACCGACGCGCGGGGACATCCTGTTCAGCGGGACGAACATCGCCGGCAGCACGGCCTACGCGAACGCCGCCCGGGGCGTGGTGCGTACCTTCCAGGAGACGACGCTGTTCCAGGAGATGAGCGTATTCGAGAACGTGCTGGTCGGCTGCCACCTGCGCGCGCGCTCCGGGGTCTTCTCGGCGCTGCTGGGCATGGACCGCGACAAGCGCCGGGAAGCCGAGACGCGCACGGCGGAGGTGCTGGAGTTCATGGGGCTCGCGGGGCGCAGGGACCAACTGGCCAAGGAGCTGCCGCTCGGCTCGCAGCGTGCGCTGGCGATCGCCGTGGCGCTGGCGGCGACGCCGAAGCTGCTGCTGATGGACGAGCCGTTTGCCGGCATGAACCCCGAGGAGACGGAGCACATGATGGGGCTGACGCGCAAGGTGCGCAGCTCCGGCGTGACCATCGTCCTGGTCGAGCACGACATGCGCGCGGTGATGGGGCTGTGCGAGTACATCACGGTGTTGAACTTCGGCAGCGTGCTGGCGCAGGGCACGCCGGCGGAGGTGCGCAACAACGACAGGGTGATCGAGGCCTATCTAGGGGGGGCGTGAGGTGCTGCTGCAGGTCAAGGACATCGGTGTGAACTTCGGCAAGGTGGCGGCGCTGAAGAGCGTTTCCATGGAGCTGCCGGAGGGGGGCATGGTGACCCTCATCGGTTCGAACGGCGCCGGCAAGACCACCACCTTGCGCACCATCTCGGGACTGGCGCGGCCCAGCAAGGGCCAGATCTGGTTCGATGGCCAGCGTATCGACACGATGACGCCGGACCGCATCCTCAAGCTCGGGATCGCGCACGTCCCGGAGGGCCGGCGCGTCTTCCGCGATCTGTCGGTCACCGAGAACCTGCGCCTGGGCGCGTACACCCGCGGCGACAGGGAGGGCATAGAGAGCGACCTGGAGGAGACCTTCAACCGTTTCCCGCGCCTGCGGGAGCGCAGCGGGCAGCTCGCCAAGACCATGAGCGGCGGGGAACAGCAGATGCTCGCCGTCGGCCGGGCGCTGATGTCGCGCCCGCGGCTGCTGTTGCTGGACGAGCCGTCGCTCGGCCTGGCGCCGCTCATCGTGCGGGAGATCGCCCGAATACTGGTGGAGATCAACAAGCGCGGCGTGGGAGTGGTGCTGGTCGAGCAGAATGCCGAGCTGGCTCTGGAGATCACCCGCTACGCGTACGTGCTCGAGACCGGCCGCCTGGCGCTGGAGGGTGAGTCGAGCCAGCTGATGAACAACGAACACGTCCGCAAGGCGTACCTCGGCCTGTGACGTCATGGCGCCGGGCCGCCGCTGCGGGGATGATGCGACATGAAGCATGCACAGGGCGATGAATTCATGATGCCCGGGCATGACGGCGGCGGGGCCGGGGCTTCACCCGAGCTGCATTGGGTCGGGTGCGCGCGGGATGCGCTGGAGCTGATGCAGACCGGCCAGTATGCGCAGGCCCTGGAGGCGTGCCGGCGCATGGGCGATTTGTCCGGGCGTTTCGATGCCGCGGACCCTAGGCGGGCGGCCGGCCTGAACAACCTCGGCGCCGCCCTGTGCATGGCCGGAGACATGGCAGCGGCCGAGCGCGCCTACCGGGAGGCGGACGCTGCATGGCGGAATGCGGCAGCATGGGTCGCCGCGATGCGGCCGGCGAGGCGTGCGCGCAGCTCGATGTTCCACCTGCGACTCGAGGGCCGCCACCGCGCCACCTACGATCGGCTGGCGCGCGCCCAGAGCGCGGAGCTGCTGGCGGCAGGGCAGGCGGCGACGCTGAACAACCTGGGGGAGATCCGTCATGCCGGCGGGGACCGCCGTGCCGCCGCGGCACTGTACGAGCGGGCGGCGGTGCAGCGTCGCGCGGTGGGCGGGACCGGCGACGAGGTGGCGCGCGTGATCGCGGCCAACCTCGCGGTCGCGACCGGCGGAGCGGACGATGCGGCATGGGTGCCGGTCGCGGCGGCGCTCGATCGATTCGCGGCGGTGGCCGCGCGCAACGGCTGGGTGGTCGATCGGCCGCCGCGCTTCAGCGACGAAGGTCGCCTGGCCGCCGCGGTGATGGGCGCCGTGGCGATTGCGCACCATCGGGGGGGTTGAGGCGACCCGGCGCCGGCGGCGATCGCCGGATCGCCTGATGGCGAGAGGAAAAACTCCAGGGATGGCAAACCAGCATTCTCGAGGCGGACACAGATGAAAGCGCATCTCGTAAAGGACATCATGACCGTGGAGGTCTTGTCGGTCGCGCCGGATTCGACGCTGCCGGAGGCGCGCCGGCTGATGAGCAGCAGGAAGGTGCGCCGGCTCCCCGTGGTCGACGGGGGCAGGCTGGTCGGGATCATCAGCCTCTCGGACGTGGACGAGGCCTCGCCGTCGGGCGCCTCCACGCTCAGCATCTGGGAGCTGAACTACATCCTCTCCAAGCTCCAGGTGAAGGAGGTGATGACGCGCGACCCGATCACCGTGACACCGGAGACGAAGGTCGGCGAAACCGCGCGACTGATGGCGCAGAAGAAGATCGGCGGCATCCCGGTGGTGGACTCCGCGGGCGCACTGGCCGGCATCGTCACCGAATCGGACATCTTCCGCCTGGTGGCCCAGGAGTGGAGCGCGTCCTAGGGGCCGGCCCGCCGCCGGCATGTGCCGGGGTCCGCCGGGTGCCGTGCATGATGGCCGTGGCGCGGCCGCGTGAACGTTTGCGGGGCAGGGCCGGCGTGCCGCCACCGGAGGGCCGCGGTCGGCCCGCTGAGCCTCCCGCGTCATGAGCGACATATTCGACGTCCTGATCAGCGAGCATCACCTCACCGACAAGTTGCTGACCGATTGCCTGGCCGCGCTCGCCCGCGGAGACACGGCGGAGGCCGCGGGGCTGCTCGGCCGGTTCACCCGCGTCTTCACGGCCCACGCGAAGGTCGAGGACGAGGCGTTGTTCCCGGCCATGACCCGCAGGCGGCTGGTCAGGCGGGACGACGTGAACGACATGGCGCGCGAGCACGTGAAGATGCTCAAGCTGGTCGACGAGATCGATGCGCGCATCCGGCAGGGGGAGTGTGCGCAGGCCATGACCGTCGTCGAGACGCTGCAGCGGGTGGCGCGCGGGCACGCGCAGAAGGAAGAGTTGCTGCTGCTCGTGCATCACGACCCGGAGGTCGCGAGCGAGTGCCCGCCGTATCCGGAATCGACCGCGGCCCCGTCCGCCGACGGCCCATAGACGGCGGGGATACAGGTACCACCTTTTGATTAGACCGATCGGGAAATTGACGCACGCGCCGTCCGCGCACAAACATGAGGGCGCAACCACGGCGAGCATGGCCCCGCACGCGCACGCAAGGGCGAGGCGGCGGGCGGGCCGCCCTTGAACGACCAAACAGGAGAGGCAGGCAGATGGCAAGTCCAAGACAATCCGCGCTGGCCGCGCGTCACCGCGCCCTGGGATCGCCCCTGGGCGACTGGAACGGGATGGATGTCGCCTGGAGCTACACACAGGACGTCAACGTCGAGCATCGCGCCGTGCGAACCGCGGCGGGGCTGTTCGACGTCTCCGGTCTGAAGAAGATCCATGTGAACGGACCGGACGCGCAGGCGGTTCTGAATCACATATGCACGCGCGACCTGACCAGCATCTACCCTGGCCGCTCGGCCTACGCGCTGATCCTCAACGACGAGGGGCGGGTCACGGACGACTGCATCATGTTCCACATCAAGCCCAACGACTGGATGATGGTCCACGGCGGCGGCACGGGCTGGGATCAGCTGCAGAAGTCGGCCGCCGGCAAGGACGTGACGATGAAGTTCGACGACGACCTGCACGACATCTCGCTGCAGGGACCGAAGGCCGTGGATGTCCTCGCGCCGCACACGCCGTGCGACCTGCCGGCACTCAAGTACTTTCACCACGCTCAGACCACGCTGTTCGGGCACGATGCCATGATCTCGCGGACCGGCTACTCCGGGGAGCGCGGCTACGAGATCTTCGCCAAGGGCAGGGACATCGTCCCGCTGTGGGACAAGATCCTCGAGCACGGCAGGCCGCAGGGGGTCGTGCACTGCTCCTTCAACTGCATCGACATGATCCGGGTCGAGGCCGGTCTGCTGTTCTATCCCTACGACATGGACGAGAGCAACTCGCCCTGGGAGCTGGGTCTCGGCTTCGCGGTCAGCAAGGACAAGCAGGCGGACTACCGCGGCAGGCAGGCGGCCCAGGCGCTCGTCGGCAAGGACAAGATCAGGACCTACGGCGTGGTCGCCGACAGCGACCGCGCCGTCGACGCCGATGCGGAGCTGTATCAGGACGGCAGGCGGGTCGGCCGCGTCACCGCGCCCATGTACTCGACCCTCGTCCGCAAGTCCTTTGCGATGGTGCAGCTGGAGCCGCCGCTGGCCAAGCCGGACGTGAGGCTCGAGGTGCGCGGCAAGAGCGGCACGTGCACCGCCACCACGCAGCCTCTGCCCCTGCTGGATCCCAAGAAGGAGAAGCGCACCTCCTGACGACGCGGCGGCGGCGGGTGGCGACGCGCGCGGGCGCCGCCGCATGCCGTCGAAGTGCGCGGCGGTCAGGGACCGGCGGGCTCCACCGTCACCTCGACCCCATGCACGCAGGTGCTCTCACCCATGTCGGTCTTTGCCCCGGGGTTGAGCACGTTGACGTTGGCGCCCGAGCTCTCGCGCCCCGGCCAGCGACCCTTGTGGCTCAGCGCGACACCGCGCGGAACGGCATCCGAGAGCGCCACCCGCAGGCGCAGGCGACCGGTCTCGTTGTGCAGCAGCGCTTCGCCGCCCTCCTGAAGGCCGAGGGCCGCCGCATCCTCCGGGTGCAGGCAGACGCTGGCCGTACCGGCCTGCAGCCTCGCCTTCTCGACGTTGCCGAAGCTGTCGTTCAGGTGCCACGGTGAGGCCGGCGACAGAAGCCGCAGCCGCGAGTCGGCGGGCCGGGGATCCACGATGGGATGGGGCACGCGCGGGTGACCGTCCCCTTCCGCGCGGGCCGAGGCGATCTCCACCTTGCCGCTCGGCGTCGGGAATGCCATGCCGTCGAACTGGATGGCCGGGACGGGAGGGACCGGGATCGTGCCTGCGGCGGCCAGCGAGGCGAAATCCCTGCCCAGGCCCGAGCGCCGCATCGACTCCGCCAGCACCTGCGCATCGGACTCGAAGAGCTCGGGCTCCGGGAAGCCCATGGCGCGGGAGAGGCGCCGGAATATCTCCTGGTTCGGCAGCGCCTCGCCGGGGGGCTCCATCACCTTGACCTGCGCCGAGAGGCTCGGCATGAAGTAGCTCGCGACCAGGTCGTCGAACTCCAGGAAGCTGGCCGCCGGGAGCACGAAGTCGGCGTAGTCGGCGGTATCGGTCTGGAACAGCTCGAGCACCACCGTGAACAGGTCCTCGCGCGCCAGCGAGGCCCGCAGTCGCCCCTGCTGCGGGTTGGAGGCGGCGATGTTGATGTTCCAGCAGAACAGCGCCTGCGAGCGGCCGGCATCCTCGAGGCACCCCGCGAGGTCCATCTGGCTCACCGCGGTCGCAGGGGCCTTGCGCAGGTGCGGCGCGGCCAGGTAGGCCTCGTCGATGCCGCGGGCGCCCAGGTTCCAGTTAAGGTACAGGAGGCCGGCGCCGGGCTTGCACAGATTGCCTGTCGCGGCCGGCAGCACGGCGCAGGCGCGCATGATGTTGCCGCCGTGGCGCTGGCGCTGCAGTCCCTGTCCAAGCCACAGCAGCGACGGGCCGCGCGCGTACAGCCGCGCCGCCTGCTCGATCTTCGCCGCCGGCACGCCGGTGGTCCCTTCGCCCCATTCGGGCGAACAATCCGCGAGCTGACATTCCAGTTCGTCCCATCCCAGCGTATGCGCCTCGATGAACGATCGGTCGAGGAGGCCCTCGCGGTGCATGACGTGGAGCATGGCGAACGCCAGTGCCGCATCCGATCCCGGGTACGGCTGCAGATGGAGATGCGCCGCGCGCGCGGTGTCGGTCCGGATCGGATCGACGACCACGACGGTTCCCGGGGCGGTCCGCAGCCAGTGCTCGAAGACATGCGGTCCCGAGATCGCCGGATTCGTTCCCCAGACCAGTATGCAGGCGGCCTCGTCCACGGTGCGCGGGTCGAAGCCGTCGAGCGAGGAGCCGTACATGTAGCCCAGGGCGGCATGGCCGGCCATGTTGCAGATCGTGTCCGGCGTCACCTCGGCCGCGCCGAGACGGTGGAAGAACCGCATCGGCAGGAACGAGGCCAGCAGGGAGATCGTGCCGGTGTAATGGGTGTTGAGGATCGTGTGCGGACCGGACCGCGCGAGGATCCCGGTGAGCCGCTCGGCGATCGCGGATACCGCCGTCTCCCACGATACCGGCTCGAAGCGACCGGCCCCCTTGCGCCCGGTCCGCCGCAGCGGGCGTGTGAGCCGGACTGCCGGGTCGCGCCACTCGTGGTTGTAGCCCAGGGAACACTTGGGGCAAAGGGTGCCGCGGCTGATCGGATGAGCCGGGTCGCCGCGGACCTGCGAGACCACGCCGTTGCGCTTGACCACGGCGATGCCGCAGCTGTCGTAACAGTCACGCGGACAGGTGGTGAGGATGACCTGGCTGGTGTCGTTCATGGCGTTGCTCCACCAAGGGCCGGTACGCGGCACGGGCGCGTACCGGCGGGATCGACGCGGGCTGCGAAGCATCCTGCCACGACCGTGCCCGGCCCGCTAGCAGTGGTTGCGCAGCTCCTTGGCGATCTCGAACATGTCGCCGACCACGCCGTACCGCGCGATGGAGAAGATCGAGGCCTCGGCGTCCTTGTTGATGGCGATGATGGTCGGGACGTGCTTCATGCCGGCCATGTGCTGCACCGACCCCGAGATCCCCATGGCGACGTAGATCTTGCAGCTCACGACCGTCTTGCCGGACTGGCCGACCTGCCTGGACTTGGGCAGCCAGCCGTTGTCCGCGACCGGCCGCGAGCAGCCGAGCGTGAAGCCGAGTGCATCGGCGAGCTCCTTGAACTGTTCGATGTTGTCCTCCTCGCCGACGCCGCGGCCGACCGAAAGCATGTATTCCGCCTGCGCGATATCGACGTCGCCGGTCTGGTCCGGCTCGATGTAGCCGAGGTGCGCCGTGCGTGCCGCGACGGCAGGCGCATCGACGGCGCTGACGGCGGCACTGCCCGGCTCCTCGATCGGCTTGAAGACGTTCCCGCGCAGCGTCAGAACCACCGTCTGCCTGCCCGGGAAATCGAGGTCCATGTGCAGCTTCTCCTTGTACCCGGCGCGCGTCGCCACCAGCGCGTCTCCCTCGTAGCGCACGGCGAACACGTCCGTGGCGCAGCCGAAGCCGCCGCGAACCGCCACGGCCGCCGCGTAGCCCCATGTATCCACGGTGTGCGCGAAGAGGACGACCGCGGGCCCGCGCGCCGCCACCACGGCCGCCACCGTCGCCTCGTAGACGTCGGACTGGAAGGTGTCCGTCGGCACCGCCACCTTGATGATTTCGTCGACGCCGGCGGCGTTGACCTGGCCGACGAACTCATCGGGATTCCTGGCGATGATCGCCACGGCGACGGGCTGCGGCTTGACCTGTTTGAGGGCTGCCGCGGCAGCGATGGTCTCCAGCGTCGCGGGGTTCAGCACACCACGGCGGTGTTCAGCGATGACAAGTATTCCGCTCATCAGGCAGCTCCTCTGAGTTCCTTGATTATGGATGCCAGGCGCGCCGCCTGCTCGGCGGCAGTGCCCTCGATCAGCTCCGCCTGGCCCCTGGCCGGCTTGAACATCCGTCGCAGGCGGAAGGAGGCGGATGCCGCGAGCTCCTCGCCGCTCACCCCGAGATCGGCCGGGCTCAGCTCGTCCACCGGCTTCTCCTTGGCCTGCTTGACGCCGCGCAGCGAGGCGTAGCGGGGCTGATTGATGCCGAGCTGGATCGTGAGCACGGCAGGACACTCGACCGTCATCTTTTCGACGAGGCCGGCCTCCAGCTCGCGGTGCACGGTGGCGGTTGCAGCGCCCGGCTGGTACTCCAGCGCGGTGACGACCGCGACGTGCGGCCACCCCAGCTCCGCCGCGACGCAGATGCCGGTCATGGCGTAGGAGTGATCCGCGGACAGGGTGCCCGCGAACACCATGTCCGCGCCCTCGCGACGTGCGACCGCGGCGATGAGCTTCGCGACGGTCGCGGGTCCGGCGCCGGTCAGCGCATCGTCCCAGACGCGAATCGCCCGCTCGCCGCCCTTCGCCAGGCAGCGGCGCAGCGACTCCTCGGCGTCCTCCGGGCCGACGGTCATCGGCACCACCTCGACGCCGCCATGCGCCTCCATGATCTGCAGCGCGGCCTCATAGGAATAGTCGTCCCATTCGTTGGACTCGTGATCGATGAAGTCGGGATCGGCGTCCAGGCCGTCGTCGCGCAGTTCGAAGTCCTCGTCCAGAACCGCCACCTGCTTTACGGGTACCAGTATCTTCATGGCTCTCGCCCTGGGTTGTCAGTGGAAGTCAATTCACCGGTGGCCGCCGCCGGCTCCGGCCGCCCGCGCCTGATCAGCGCCCGCAGCGCCGCGAAGCGCACATGCGGGTCAGGGTCCGCGGTCAGGGTCTCCAGATCCTCCTCGCCGAGCGCCGGATGCTCCGCCAGCACGACGCGGTTCAGCGGGTAGGGGTCCTCCAGCAGCGTGAGAAGAACCTGCCGCGGGGCGGCCCTGTTCAGTATGACGGCGCGCCGCAGATCGCTGTTCCCGCTCGCGGCGATGCGCAGCAGGACCTCCCGTGCCGTGTTCGGGTTGCGGCCGATCGCCGAGGCGATGTCCGGGTCCTCCTCGGCGGACAGGCGCGCGAGCGCCTCGGATGGTATGTCCGGCCGCAGCGCGACGCCCGCCCTCACCCAGGCGTCCGGATCCATCGCCAGGCGGTTCAGCAGCGCGGGCGTGCAGCCCGGATTGCGGCTCACCGCGCGCCGTACCTCGAGCTCCCGGTCCGTGGCCAGTCTCGCGAGCACCGGCTCCGTCGCGCAGCGGTTGCGGCCCAGCCAGCGGCGCACCCACGCGTCGGGGTCGCGCGACAGCCGTTCGACCACGGCCGCCGGCAGCGCGGCGCGCCTTGCCTCCGTGCGCCGCACCTGCGAGGAGGGATCGACGGCGAGATCGCTCAGCTCCTCCGCGGAGACGCTCGCACCCTGAACGGCGGCCGCCCGCACCTCGGCGGCCTCGTCGCCCAGCAGCCTGAGCAGGGCCTGCAGCGATGCGGCTGGATTCCCCGCCAGCATCCGCCGCACCGTGGCCTCCGGACTGCGTTCCGCCGCGTCCATGATCGCGGGCGGACAGCCCGGATGCGCCGCGACCTGCGCGCGCAGGTACGGATCGGGCGACTCCCACAGCCGCGCGAGGAGCGCGGCGTCCGCGTTGGGATTGCTGGCGATGCCCTTTTGCGCGGGCAGGGGCGCGGTCCCGATCAGCGCGCGCAGCAGCGCGACCGGGGCGCGGGGATTCCAGCACAAGGCGTCGCGCACGCCCGGGTGCTCTCGCCAAGGCAGGCCGGCCAGCACCTCCGCCGGCGCGTTGCGGTGGCGCGCGACCGCCTCCAGGATCTCCACGCAGGCGACCTCGCGCGCCAGCTGCCGCAGCACCTCCGGCGGCGCGGCCGGGTGGCGCGCCACCTTCAGGCGGATCCGGCGATCGGGCTCCCCGGCGAGTCGCCGCAACACCGCCGGCGGCGTGAACGGGGCCTCGGCGAACTGGCGCTTGAGCCGGTAGGAGGCCAGCAGGACCGGCTCCAGCCGGCCGCGGCCCTCCTCGTCGGCGGCGGCGTAGGCCGCCGCGGCAAGGAAGGGGTCCGCGCGCTGCACGGCCCCGGCGACTACTCTGGCGAGCGCATCGACGAGCATCATGGCGGGCGCGCTGCAGTCGCTCTCAGCCCGTCGCGGCCTGGCCGGCGGCGCCGCCGTGCTGATCGTAGTCCATGCATTCCGCAACCAGCTCGATCAGCTCCATGACCTGGAATCGCTCTTCGTTGCCCGTGGACTTGCGCGCGTCCTCGAACATGTTCATGCACTTCGGGCAGTTCACCACGAACACGTCGAGCCCGTCGATCTGCGCGGCCTCGCGCATGCGATTCTCCGACGGCTTCTGCTTGTCCGTCGGGTCGGGCATCCAGATGCGGCCGCCGCCGGCCCCGCAGCAGAAGGAGTTGTCGCGCGTGCGCTTCATCTCGACGATCTCCGCGCCCAGCATGCGCATGGACTCCCGCGGCGGGTCGTATCCCTTGTTGAGCCGCCCGAGATGACAGGGGTCGTGATACGTCACGCGATAGTCGAGCTTCTTCTTCAGCCTGATCTGCCCCTGCGCCAGCATGCGCCGGATCATGGCGCTGGCGTGCTCGATCTCGTAGCGGCCGCCGAACTCCGGGTACTCGTTCCTGATGGTGTTGTAGGTGTGCGGGTCCGTGGTCACGATCCGCCGGAACGTGCAGGCGCCAAGCGTCTCGATGTTGGTCTCGGCCAGGTGCTGGTAGAGGCCCTCCTCGCCGACGCGGCGCACGTCGTTGCCGGCTGTCATCTCGTCCTCGTAGAGGATGCCGAAATCGACGCCCGCGGCATGCAGGATCCGGGCGAAGGCCTGCGAGACCTTCTGGTATCGCGGATCGAAGGACGCGTAATCCCCGACGAACCACAACACGTCCACGGGCTCCTCGCGCGCGTCCTTGATCTTGAAGTCGAGCTTCTTGGTCCAGGCGGGGCGCTTGCGCTTGTTCTCGCCCAGGGAGTTGCCCTTGGTCTGTATGTTCTGCAGGACCTTCTGCAGCGTCGGTTCCATGCTGCTCATGTCGATGAGCGCCCGGCGCATCTCGACGATGACCGGCACGTGCTCGATGCCGACGGGGCAGATCTCCACGCACGCCGCGCAGGTCCTGCACGACCAGAGGGTCTCGGGCCGGACCTGATTGACGCCGGTGCCGATGGCGGCCAGGGCCTCCCCGGCCGGCAGGGCCGCCGAGCTCAGCGTATCGTTGGCGAACTCCCGGAGGGTCAGTACGAGATCACGGGGCGAGAGCGGGAACCCGGTGGCGTTGGCCGGGCAGGCCTCGTGGCAGCGCCCGCACTTCGTGCAGGCGTCGAAGTGCAGCAGCTGCTTCCAGGTGAAGTCCGTGATGCGGCCGGCGCCTATGCCCGAGGCGCTCAGATCGGCCTTGGGCAGCAGCGCGGCGGGCCTGGGATCGCGAATGGCCAGCGCCGCCATCGCGGTGAACATGTGCTTGGCCTTGGTGAACGGTATCAGGGCGATAAACGTGAGCGCGAGCAGCCCGTGGAACCACCACAGCCCCACGCGCAGCGTCCCGGCCCCCTCCGCCGACATCCCGGTGGCGTTCAGCAGCCAGGCGATCGCCGCGCCGGCCGGAGACCACCAGCGATAGTCCCACACCAGCGGGTCCGCCCGCAGCCAGACGAGTCGCGCGGCCTCCAGCAGGAATCCCGTCACGGCGATGAGCACCAGCGCCCAGAGAAACGCCCAGTCCTCCCGCCGGTAGCCGCTGCGGTCGTAGTCCGGATCCTGCGGACCGCGGTCCGGGCGCGCGTAATCGAGCTTGGGCAGCGCCAGCCATTCGCGGCGATACATCATGTAGAGCAGGCCGATGATCAGGCCGGCGCCCGCGATGTCCATCACGAGGGAGAACCAGAGATAGAAATCACCGTACCAGAACTTCACCCCCGCCAGCGGGGCCAGGATGTCGTATTCGAGCGTGATCGTCGAGGTGCCCAGAAAGAGCAGGCCGAATCCGAAGAAGATGAGCCAGTGCGTGTGGCCGGCGGCGGGGTCCCGGCGGCTGAGGGTCCGGTGGGACAGCATGAGCTGCACCATGTCCCACACGCCGCGGCCGAGCGGGGAGATGCTCAGCGGCCGGCCCCGGCGGTACTTCCGTACCTGCACGTAGCAGCCATAGAGGAACACGCCGATCGCACTGAAGCCGACGATGTAGAAGGCCGCCTCGAGCCATCCCGGGAAACCCTGGAAGAGGATGCGGGTGATCTGCTGCGCGCTTTCTGTGGTATCGAGCGGACTCATGCTTGCCTCGTCCGGGACGGAAGCCTGACGGGAAAAGGGCAGCCCGGCGGGACCGCTGGTCGCCGGGCCGCCGTCTCCAGCGGACTACTGCTGGTACTCGATCTCGAACTTCCCGCCCGGCATGTGCGGCGCGCCCCAGACCGCGACCTCGCGCCGGTACGGCTTCGGGTGCTGCGGATCCTTCTCCTCGATCTCCCTGGCGATACGATGCCCGTCGAAGGTCGCATCCGCGATCAGCTTGGGCGCCCAGGCATCGCCGATGACATAGACCCCCTTGATGCCCTTGCCGGCCCATTCGCTCGCGCGCGCCTTCAGGCCGCGATAGAGCGCCACGCGGGACTGCCGGCCGGTCACCAGCACCAGCGTGTCGAACTCGAGCCACCGGTGCGACTTGTTCTCGGCGCGCGGCAGCTTGCCGGGTCCGCGGTACTGGCGCTCCCAGCCGTCGCCAAGGACGTCGTAGATCTCCACGCGACCCTTCTCCGCACGCGCCGCCCACGCGCCGCCAATGAGCTCCACGTGGTTGTTGTGCAGCCAGCGGTGCAGATTGGGCGACTCCAGGGTGAAGTGCATGTAGCGCGCCAGCTCGACGCCGGAGACGATGGTGACGTCATGGCCGGCCGTCCGCAGCCGCTGCGCCAGGCTCGGGGCCATGAAGTAGCAGTCGCAGTTGAGCAGGACGACGCGCTTGCCGATCTTCTTCTTGCCCTCGAAGATCTGCTCGGGCGTGACGCACCAGTCCAGACCCGCATCCACGCCCGGAATGGGCTCGTGGGTCAGGCCGCTGGTGCCGTCGGCGCGCCAGTCCGCACCGGTCGCCACGATGATCTTGTCGGCGCCGTAATTCAGGCAGTCATCCACCGTCATCGGCTTGCGGCCCAGCGCGATCTGGGAATCCTTGTTCTTCTTCACCAGCTTGTTGAGCTGCGTCTCGCGGTAGTCGCGATGATAGCCCCACTCCCCGAGGCCCGGCAGGGTGGCGATTGCGTTCACGCAGCCGCCGATCTTCTCGGCGCTGTCGACGAGATGCACCGTGTAGCCGCGCTCCATGAGCACACGCGCCGCCTCGCCGCCCGCCGGTCCGGCGCCAACCACGAGTATGGAATCGTCCGAACCCTTCTTCGGGAACTTCTCCGGGTGCCAGCCGCGGCGGTACTCCTCCCCGGCGGTGGCGTTCTGGGTGCAGATGAACGGCGGGCCGCCGATCTCCCAGCGGGAGATGCAGACGTTGCAGCCGATGCAGACGCGGATGTCGTCGATCCGGCCTTCGTTGATCTTCTGCGGCAGGAAGGGATCGGAAATGCTCGGGCGCGCCGCGCCGATGATGTCGAGGTGGCCGTTGCGTATCACCTCGGCCATCTTCTCCGCATCCGTGAAGCGGCCGACGCCCAGCACCGGCTTCTTCGAGACGCGCTTGATGTGCTGCTGCCAGGGGATCTGATGGCCCTGGCGGTAGAAGCGCGACGGGCCGGCGTCCTCGCCCCACTCGGCGATGTCGCCCACGTTGACGTCCCACAGATCGACAAAGGGGTCGGCCAGCTCGACGAACTTGATGCCGTCGACCTCGACCTCGACACCGGCGTCCCCGTACAGCGTGTCGACGGCGAAACGGGTGGCGATCGCGCAATCATTGCCCACCGCCTTGCGGACCTTCTCCAGGGTCTCGACCCAGAAGCGCGCACGATTCTCCAGCGACCCGCCGTACTTGTCGGTGCGCTTGTTGTAGTAGGGCGACAGGAACTGCAGCGGCAGATACGAGTGCGCGCCGTAGACGTAGACGATGTCGAAGCCCGCGTCGCGCGCCCGCAACGCCGCATCCACGTACATCTGCTCCAGGCGATTGATATCGTCCTGGTCGGCCTCCTTACAGTAGGTGAGGTTCTCGAACTCGGAGTTGAACTGGCTCGGTCCGTAGGAGGTGCAGCGGGATTCCATGCACGGGGCGTGCGCGGCGCCATACCACATCTCCACGCCGGCCAGCGCGCCGTGCTTGTGTATGTGATCGGTCATCGCCCGCAGGTTGCGGATATCGCCTTCATCCCAGAGCCGCGCGGACAGCCGGTGGCAGTCGTCGGACTCCGGATGGATGGAACAGTACTCGGTGCAGATGCCCGCCCAGCCGCCCTCGGCCTTGATCGAGCGGTTGGCCGCCTGGAAACCGGGTCTGTCCGATCCCGCACCGTTGCAGTGCGGTACCTGGTAGAAGCGGTTTCGCAATACCTTGGGGCCAATCTTGATTGGCTCGAACAAGATGTCGTGCTTGGGATCTCGTGCCATGGACCTGACCTCCTGTGTGACGTCTGGATTGGTGGATCAACCTTGCGTTGTGGAGCTGCGGAATCAGCCCGGAAGCGCCGCCGGCGGCGATGGCGGGCGGCGGGCCGCCTCGTCGCCGCCGCCGCGGCGAGGCGTCGGCCGGCCGCCTGCGTTTCACGTGCCGCCGCGGCTGTCTCCCGGCAGGTTCCACGAGCCCCGGGGAACCACGCGACCGGGATCGTTCCCGAGAGTTGCCGGCGCACCGATCGTCGATTCATTATCTGGTCATGCAAACTGGCTGGCGAACCGCCTGCGCTCGAGCCGCGGTTCCGTGAAAAGCATGCGATGCAATTCACCACGACAGTCCGCCGTCAGTGTCACTGCACCGGCATGGCCTCGCAATCGTCTACTGGAGTTACCTCCTTGGTGTTAGAGAATTTGTTCGCGCTGTCGGCGGTGCCGTCCGTGCGGCGCGGCGCAGGCGAGCGCGGGCCTTCGACCCGCTCAGGTGGGGTGTCGATTCCGTCCGGGAACGGACCGGCCGCCGATGCCGTCACTACAGCGGCACAGGCTCGCCGGCGGCGTCCGCTTCGGAATGACAGGAGGCGCGGAGCGCGCCCTCGAGATCGACGACCGTTCGCGGTGGCGGCGCCTGATAGAGGTCGCAACCGTGGAGCCGGGCATGCGCGAGTCCATCCACGCCGGCTGGACAGCGGGCGATGAGGCGCACGCCGGTCCCGCGGGCGATCGCGGTCGCCGGCGGGGGTGCGTCACCATCGCCCTGGCGCGGCAGCGGTTCCCCGAGGCGCAGCGCGTAGACGGGCAGCTCCGGCAGGATGTCGGGTGCCGGGCCCCGCTCGGCCTGCACGTCGATGATGAAGGCGACGTCCTGCGCCCGCAGCACACCCAGGCTCTCGCGCAGGGCCGATGCGCAGTCCCGCAGCATGTCCTCGGAGATCTCCAGGGCGAGCGGCACCCTGGCGCCGGCCGCGGCGCGCAGCTGTGTGACCATCCGCCCCAGGAAGCCGGGCTCCAGCATGCAGCGACCGGCGATCTCCACGTGCATGCGCAGCGGCTGGTCGCCGCCGAGGCGCTCACGGAGGGCGGCGGCCTGGGCGAGCAGCGCGTTGATGTACCAGCCCTTGAGCGCCTTCACCATCGGCAGGTGCTCGGCGATGTCGAAGAACTCCCTTGCCGGCAGGCGACCGCGCTGCGGTCGCTCCCACAGCAACTGGATATCGACTGCCGCCAGCGAAGCCGTGGCCACGTCGACAACGCGCGAGAATCCGAGCGCGAACTCTGCATTGTCCACGGCGCGCGACAATTCCTCCTCGATGCCGGACGCCGTGGGGCGCCACATGCCGCTGCCACGCCGGGCGTCCTCGATGCGCGCGCCGCCCAGCTCCTTGGCCCGCCCCATCGCCGCCGCCGCGTCGTGCATCATCTCCCCGGCACCGGCATAGCCACTGCTCCCGAGCGCGATGCCGATGCTGGCCGTGAGGTAGGTTTCCGTACCGTCGTCGACGATTGGAAAGCGCATCGAGTCTTTCAGCCGCTGTGCGATGGCGCGGGCGTCATCGGCATCCTCGAGCAGCACGGCGAACTCGTCCTGGCGCCAGCGCGACAGCGAGTCGACGGGGTGCAGGAAATCCTGGATGCGGCGGCCCACGTCCGCCGCGACGCGCTCGGCGCAGTCGGCCCCGCGCGTCGTGCGCAGCCTGGCGAAACGATCGAGGGAGACGAGCAGCACCGCGCATTTGCATCCGGCCGAGTGCCGCGCACGCAGCAGGGCGCGCTCGATCCGGTCCATGAACAACAGGCGGGTGGGCAGGCCCGAGGGGGCCTCGTAGAGATTCTCTCGCTGCAGGCGGAGCTCGGCCCGCTTCTCCTCGGTGATATCGGTGATGAACCCCTCGAGCCCCAGCAGCTCGCCGCTGGCCGAGAAGTTTCCCCGGCCGCGCTCCAGCACCCATTTTTCCGTGCCCTGCGCGGTGCGAATCCGGTAGGTGAGCTCGTAGGGGCGGTTTTCACGCAGGCCGGCCTGCACCCGGTCCCACACCTGCTGCCGATCGGCCTCGACGATGAGCGCCCCGTACGGCAGGCGTCGGTTGTTGATCAGGTCACGGGGCCGATACCCGGTCAGTTCGGCCGCACCCTGGCTGACGAACTCCATGGTCCAGTCGGGGTTGTTGCGGCCGCGATAGACCATCCCCGGCAGATTATTGACGAGGACCGAGAGGGTACGGTGGCTTGCCTGGCGTACGTCCTCGGCCAGCACCCGGCGGGTGACATCGGTGAGCGTGCCGACGAAGCCCGCCTGTTCCGAGCCCCCGTTCAGCGTGCAGATGCGCAGATTGAGTCGCAGGCAGGAGCCATCGCGCGCCAGCCAGCGGGCCACGACGCCCTCCCGGTCGCGATGCTCGTCACCAACGTAGCGCGAAATGGCCGCCTGGTCGCGAGGATGGACGTAATCGATCAGGCCGGTGCCGCGGGTGTGAGCCTCCGGGTAGCCCGAAAGCCGCTCCCACGCCGCATTCACGTACACGAGACGGGCGCTCCGCGACATGGCGAAGACGACTGCATCGATGCTGTCGAGCATCGCCGCGAGCGCCGCGGCGCGCGGCCCGTCGACGCGACCGACGGTGGCCGCCAGCTCATCGATCAGGCCGTCGAGCATCCGGAGGTGCTGGTTGGGTTGCTGTTTGCTACCAGCCATCGTGCGCCCCGCATCAAGGTTCATGCGCCGGCGGAGATGATAGAGGCCGTCCTGCCTCGTGGCCATGCCGCCGATCTGCTACCCATTTGGAGATAAAGCCATCGGTCGTTTCCCGGGAGAGCGATTGGTCAGCGAGACTGATCACCAGGACCGCTGCGGCGGCCGGCACGACCATTGCCGGTGCGGCCCGGAGCCTCGAGACCGGCCTGCGAGGTGCTCCCGTCGAGCCCGATCCGCAAAGCAAGTTCCTTGCCCGTCTCCAATTGATGGCGGCGCGGCCGGAGCCCATGCTGCGGCGCGGTGGGCCAGGCGCGCTTCAGGTCCAGCGCAGCCTCACGCTGCCGTCGGGCTGCCGGTCGGCCCCGGTGCGCAGTCTCCGGCCTTCGCGCGTCAGCATCTCCGCCAGTGCCCGTGCCTGTCGCACATCGGCGCGTTCCAGACGGAACCGGCGGCGCCGCACGGCCGCCATGCGCAATTGCCGCAGGCGGCCGGTCCCGACCTCGAGCGTGGGGAAATACAGCAGCGCGAGGTCGGGGTTGAACTCCTCGTATCCGCCGATGCCCTCGTAGTCGTTGATCAGATCCCCGCATCCGTACAGCACGAGCTTGTCGTGGTGGACCTCGACCCCCATCGGGTGGTGGGAGGAGTGTCCATGCACGATGTCCACGCCGGCGCTGTCGATGAGCCGATGGGCGAAGTCCTGTTGTCCCGGGTCGATGGCATAGCCCCAGTTGCCGCCCCAGTGGATGGACGCCACGGTGATGTCGTCTTCGCATCTGTACCCGGCAATCTGCTGCGCCGCGGCCTGCAGCGAGGAGGAGGAGAAGTCCCGCAGGAGATTCACCCCGGCACGATCGGCGCGCGCCTCCCAGCCGGAGGTCACCCCGGCGCTGTCCATGCCCCAGGCGAATACCAGCAGACGATTGCCGGTGGGCAGATCGATGACGGCCGGTGCCGCGGCCGTGGCGGCATCCTGGCCGGCGCCCGCCGTGCGCAGCCCCGCCGCGTGCAGGCAGCTCAGGGTCTCCTCGAGACCCGCGTGTCCCCAGTCCAGCACGTGATTGTTGGCGAGCACGCAGCAGTCGACGTGCGCCGCGGTGAGACAGGGAAGGTTGGCCGGGTGCATGCGATAGTGGATGCCCTTGCCTGGCCAGGCCTCCTCGCTGCGGGTGACCGCGGTCTCGAGATTGATGACGCGCGCCGACGGCTGCGCCCGTGCGATCTCCTCCAGCGCGTCGCCCCAGATGTAGGCGAAGTCCGCCGGCCGCGCGAAGGGGCCGTTGGCGCGCTCGGCGAGTTCCACGTAGCGGAGCGCCGAGCGCACCCAGGACTCGTGAAGGTGCGGCCTTCCCGGATGCGGCAGGATCTGATCGATGCCGCGGCCGGTCATCACGTCACCGCACAGGAACAGCGTCACGGCGTTCACGACAGGCCGGGCGCCACCGGCTAACCCTTGATGCAGACCAGCGGCTCCAGGCGCGCCACCTTGCGCGCCAGCCCCGCGTGGTCGGCAGCGTCGACGACGGCCGAGACATCCTTGTAGGCACCCGGGGCCTCCTCGGCCACGCCGCGCGCGGAAGGGCTGCGGATGAGGATGCCGCGCCCGGCGAGTTCGTCGATCACCTGCCGGCCGCCCCACGTGCGCAGCGCCTGGTGACGGCTCATGGCGCGGCCGGCGCCGTGGCAGGCGGAACTGAAGGAGCGCTCCTCGGAGCCGGCCGTGCCGGCCAGCACGTAGGAGCCCGTGCCCATGGAGCCGCCGATGAGCACCGGCTGACCGGCGGCGCGCAGCGGCTCGGGGAGGTCGGGGTGTCCGGGGCCGAAGGCGCGGGTCGCGCCCTTGCGATGCACGAACAGCCGGCGCTCGCCGCCGTCGACGCGATGCGCCTCGGCCTTGCAGGTGTTGTGCGAGACGTCGTAGACGAGCGCGAGCTCCGCCCGCGGCAGGATCTCCGCGAAGACCTTGCGCACCAGGTCCGTGAGGATCTGCCGGTTCGCGAGCGCGCAGTTGATCGCCGCGCGCATGGCGCCGAGGTACTCCTGGCCGATCCCGGAGTTGATCGGTGCGCAGGCGAGCTCGCGGTCGGGCAGCGTGATGCGGTGATCGGGCGCGGCGATGGCCATGCGCTTGAGGTAATCGGTGCCAACCTGGTGGCCGAGCCCGCGCGAGCCGCAGTGGATCATCACCACGATCCGGCCGCGCTCGAGGCCGAACGCGCCGGCGATCGCCTCGTCGTGGATCGACGTGACCTCCTGCACCTCGAGGTAGTGATTGCCGCTGCCGAGCGTGCCCATCTCGTCGCGCTGGCGCCTCTTCGCCTGCGCCGAGACGTTGCCAGGGCGGGCGCCCTGCATCTGTCCACGCTCCTCGATGCGCTCCAGGTCCGCGGGCACGCCCCAGCCGCGCTCCACCGCCCAGCGCGCGCCGCCCGTGAGCATTGCCTCCATCTCCCTGTCATCGAGGCGTATCGCGCCCGTGCTGCCCATCCCCGCGGGGATGCGGTCGTAAAGCATGTCGGCGAGCTCCTTCTGCACCGGCAGGAGATCGGCGCGCGTGAGTCCGGTGTGCAGGCAGCGCACGCCGCAGGAGATGTCGAAGCCCACGCCGCCGGCGGAGACCACGCCACCCTCGTCGGGATCGAAGGCCGCGACGCCGCCGATGGGGAAACCGTAGCCCCAGTGCGCGTCGGGCATGGCGTAGGCCGCCTTGACGATGCCGGGCAGGGTGGCGACGTTGACGGACTGCTCGTAGACCTTCTGGTCCATCTCCCGGATCAGCCCCTCGCTCGCATAGATGATCGCGGGCACGCGCATCGCGCCATGCGGCGGTATCTCCCACTCGTACTCGGAACGCCGCGTGAAGAGGTTCAGGTCCATGATTCAGACGTCCACCACCGTTTGTGCGAGCCACTCGCCGCTGCCGTCGCGTGCGACGCGCAGGGCGGTATAGGTCGCGCCCTTGACCTCCACGGCGGGCCGGTGGCGCGAGATGTCGACGGGCTCGCCCCAGGCCTGCGCGTCCAGCCGCGTGCCATCGATCCGCACCCTGAAGCGGCGAAACAGCATCCTGCCGGCGGCCATCTCGTAGACCAGGGCGTTCAGCCAGTCCGCGAACAGCAGTTCGTCGTTCGGCGCCTCGCAGTGGATGCGCACGCTCTCGCGCGGCTCGACGGTGTCGAGGTCCGTGATCACCGCCATCATCGCCAGCGCCGCCTGCTCGAAGGCCTCCGCCTCCGTGGGCCCGTAGCCGCGCACGCCGACGTCGGCCGCGTGCGGGAAATGCTCCCAGCGCCCGCGGTGGGGCGACTCCTTGCCGTCGACCATTCGCCACCTCATCCCCGCTCGCGCACCCCGCTTCTCTCCAAGATTAGCACTCTCAAAGCCGCGGCCGCTGTGAGGCGGCCGAGTCCGCTTCCTGCCCGCGCGCGGCATGTGCCAAGGCCGCGGCGCCCCCGGCCTCATCGCACGAGTTTATTTCGTATGGCGAAAGCCGGAAAATGACCGGGCGCGGGTTCTCATCGAACGATGCTGCGGCCCGGCGTCGATGAGGTGCGTGGGGGCGGGCCGGGCCGAGGCGGCGGCCGGCGCGCAGGCGAGCAGTGAGGTACCGCTGAAGGGGCGGGAAGGAAGCCGGGCATGAACCCGATCGACAGCGCATTGCTCACCGACCTCTACCAGCTCACCATGCTGCAGACGTATTTCGACCGCGGCATGCGCGAGATCGCCGTGTTCGAGCTGTTCGTGCGCAGACTGCCGCCACGGCGCAACTTCCTCGTCGCCGCGGGCCTGGAGCAGGCGCTCGACTACCTCGAGACGCTTCATTTCGAGGACGACGAGCTGCGCTGGCTCGCGGACCGAGGCCTTTTCACCCGCGATTTCATCGACGAGCTCGCGGCGTTGCGCTTCACCGGTGACGTCGATGCCATGCCCGAGGGCACGGTGTTCTTCGCGGAGGAGCCGATACTGCGCGTCGTCGCCCCGCTGCCCGAGGCGCAACTGGTCGAGACCCGCCTCATCAACCTGCTGAGCTTCCAGACCATGATCG
This sequence comes from Gammaproteobacteria bacterium, assembly GCA_022071965.1. Classification (GTDB taxonomy): domain Bacteria; phylum Pseudomonadota; class Gammaproteobacteria; order JAJPIJ01; family JAJPIJ01; genus JAJVHZ01. The sequence goes on along the minus strand of JAJVIQ010000007.1, from coordinate 27,452 downwards.
CCTCGAAGGCGGCGCGCTGCGTACTGGCGGCGCCGGGCAGGCTGCTGGTGGACTTCGGGCTGCGCCGCGCTCACGGCGCCGAGGCCGGCCTGCTGGCGGCGCGCGCCGCGGTGATTGCCGGCTTCGCGGGTACCTCCGCCGTCCTGGCGGGGTCGCGGTTCGGCATCCCGCTCTACGGCACGATGGCGCACTCCTACGTGCAGGCGCACGACGAAGAGGTTGCGGCGTTCGTCGATTTCGCGCGCACCCAGTCCGGGCCGATCGTGCTGCTGATCGACACCTACGATACGGAGGCTGCGGCGGCCGAGGTGGCGCGCCTGGCCACGCGGCTGCGGCCGGAGGGGCTGCGCGTGGATGGCGTGCGTCTGGACAGCGGCGATCTGGCCGATCACGCGCGCAAGGTACGCCGCATCCTCGATGAGGCCGGCCACCCGGAGATCGCGATCTTCGCCAGCGGCAACCTGGATGAGTGGCGGCTGCAGGAACTGGTGAGAGGGGGCGCGCCCATCGACGGCTTCGGCGTGGGCACGGACCTGGTCACCTCCGCGGACTGCCCGTCGCTGGATAGCGCCTACAAGCTGCAGGAGTACGCCGGCGTGGGCCGTCGCAAGCGCTCCGAGGGCAAGTCCACCTGGCCGGGGCGCAAGCAGGTCTGGCGCGTCCGCGATCGTGCCGGCGGGCTGGACCACGATGTCCTCGCGCTCGAGGGGGGTGCGCGCGAGGGTGAGGCACTGCTGCAGCCGGCCATGCGCGCGGCGCGGCGCGTGATGGCACGCGCACCGCTCGAGGAGATGAAGCGGCGCGCGTCCGACGGGATGGCCAGCCTGCCCGAACGCCTGCGCGCGCTCGAGCGGGCCGAGCCCTACGAGGTGCGTGTCGACGACGGGCTGCGACGGCTGGCGGCCGAGGTCGACGCGCGGACCACCGCCGCGGCCGCCGGAGGTTCCGTCGAATAGTCCCGGCTGAAACGCCGCGGCCGGCCTCGACGGCGGCGTGAGTGCCGGCCGCTGGCTAGCCTTCCCCGCCGCGCAGGTCGTGAAACCGCAGAAGGCGGGCCCCGCGCTGCTTCATGGTCTCGCAGGCATGGCGGCCGTCGCCGGGATGCACCTCGACGGCACGGATGGCATCCTCGAGCACGTGCGTGGTGAAACCGAGCCGACAGGCGTCGCTCGCCGTTTGCAGCACGCAATAGTCGGTGGCGAGACCGCCGATGAACACGCGCCCCACGGCGCGCTGCCGGAGCTGCTGCGCGAGGTCGGTGCCCTCGAAGCCGGAGTAGGCGTCTTTTCCGGGGGCCGTCGCCTTGGAAACCACCGTTGCATTCGCGGGCAGCTGCAGTCCGTCGGCAAACGCCGCGCCGCGGCTCTCCGCGACGCAATGCACCGGCCACGGCCCGCCCTGCTCGCGAAACGAGCAGTGGTCCGGCGTGTGCCAGTCGCGCGTGGCGTAGATGGGCAGACCCTCGCGTGCGAACAGGCGCAGGTAATCGTTGAGCACGGGCACGACCTGATCGCCGTCCGGCACGGCGAGCGCGCCGCCGGGCAGAAAATCGTTCTGCACGTCGACGAGTATCAGCGCATCACCGCTCGCCAGCCTCATCGGCCCTGCTGTGTCTGATGCAGCCATTTGCCCCGCCCGTATCGGAATGCCTCGTCTTTCTCGCCGGGGCCGTCGGGAGCGTCGTTGCGCGGGCCCTGCGCCAGCCGATGTGGTGCCTGCCGATGACGTGCGCGGTGGCGGCGCGCGCCGTCCTCCGTGGCCCCCGCCGACATCGACGGTGTCGCGAAGGATGGCGTGGACGCCCCCGTGCTGATGCATCCCGTAGCGGCCGGGATCGTGGTGGCGAGCGACGCCCGACTGCCATGCCGCCGTGTTGCGACCTGTCTGGGGCTGGAGACGTTCAAGGCCCCGGTGACTATGCCGTGCGGTGGTTCAGGGCCCACACGGCGGCCTCGAGCCTGGAGCGAAGATGCAGCTTGCGCAACAGGTTCTTGACGTGCACCTTCACGGTGCCGTCGCTGATGCCCAGCTGGCGGGCGATGTGCTTGTTACTCTTGCCGGCGGCGATGAGCTGCAGGATCTGGCGCTCGCGCTCGGTCAGCGCCTCGTCCGTCGATGGAGCGGGTGTGCCGCTGCGCATCGCATCGACCAGCATCGCCATCAGCGAGTCGGTGAAGATGACCTCGCCACGCGCCGCCTGGCGCAGTTTCTCCAGCATCTCCTCCGGTTCGGCGTCCTTGAGCAGGTAACCGTCCGCGCCGCTGCGCACCGCCGTGACGAGGTTAATCTCGGCATCGGAGACCGACAGCATGATGACTTGGGTGTCGGCGCCCGATTCCTTGATCTGCTTCAACGCCAGCAGGCCGCCCATGCCGCGCATGTCGACGTCGAGCAGGACGATATCGGGGTTGAGTGTATGTGTGAGTGCCACGCCGTCCTCGCCGGAGGCGGCCTCGCCGACGACCTCGAAGTCCGGCTGGGCGGCGATGAGCTGCATGACCCCGCGGCGGAACAGCGGGTGATCATCGACCAGCAGAACGCGGCAGCGCGGGGATTCCACGGGCGTCACGCATCCCCGTTCGTCGCCGTCGCGCCGGCCTGTCGCAACGGACAGCTCACGACCACACGCGTGCCGCCGGCCTCGCGGCGCTCCACGCGCAGGCTGCCACCGAGGGAGTACGCGCGCTCCTGCATGATCACCACGCCGTGATGCTGCTCGGCGTCGTGCCCGGTCTGCATGCCCACGCCGTTGTCCTCGATGCTGATCTGGCAGTGGCCGTCCTCGGTCCGCAGCAGCGTGATCCAGCAGTAGCTTGCGTGCGAATGGCGCACGACGTTGGAAAGCGCCTCGCGCACGATGTGCAGCAGTTGCATCTCTTCGGCCATGCTGAGCTCGCCGGCCGGCAGCCGGTTGTCCAGGTCGAAGGCGATGGAACAGCGGCGCTCGAACTCCTCGATCGACTCCTCCAGTGCCCGCGCGAAGGTCTTGCCGTGCATGGTCAGGCGGAAGGTCGTGATCAGCTCGCGCAGCTGGCGGTTGGCGACGTTCAGGGTGTTGCGCAGTTCCTTGAGGGTGGCCCCGATCTCGGGGTTGGCGGCGGTCTCCGGGTTGCGGCCGAGGGCGGACTGCAGCAGGCTCGCCTGTATCTTCAGGTATGAGAGCGACTGCGCCAGTGAATCGTGCAGCTCGCGGGCAATGGCCGCGCGTTCCTCGCACTGCGCATGGCGCAGCTTCAGCCTTGCGCACCGTGTGCTGTAGATGATCCCGGCGAGGTAGCCGCCATAGTCGTGCACCGCCTGAATGGTGGCGTGTGTCAGCGGGCCGTCGCGACCCGGCAGTCGCAACAGCAGCAGGCCGTGACCGTGCTCACCCTGGGTCAGCCACTGCGCGAGCACCTGGGCGTCCTGGTCGGCCGGATCGTTCAGCACCAGCGGGGCGCCGTCGGGGTTGGGCAGCAGGCGCAGATCGTGGTGATCGACGAAATGCGTCCAGCGTTGGCGATCGTCGCTGCCGGTGCAGGCCAGCAGCACGAGCTGGCGTCCGCTCTCGGTGGTGACGAAGACCGCACCGGCCTCGGCTCTCGCGATCTCGAGAATGTCGGCGAGCAGCAGCGTGAACGGCTGGGTCGAATCCGGGTTCTCGAGCAGGCGCGTGAGCACCGTGTGCAGGAGGTCCATCGCCCCGAGCGACGGCCCGACGCACTGTATGCGCGCCCCGTCGGCGTGATCCATGCGGGCCCGGTCAAGCATGGTATGCACCCAATCCGGGCCGAAGGTGCCAGTGACGGGGTTTATGTTGCGGCGCAACAATGCAATACTTGGAGAAATCGGCGCGTGTCGGCACGCCGTCTTGCCTCGTTACCATAGGAATTCCCAGCAATTTCTTACGCACGCTGTTCTCCGGGCACCGCGCGGACGATTTCGCTGGAGGTCGCAGTCTCGCTGCGGCTACCCCACAGTGTGATACAGTCTACGCTGCTGCGGCTACCCAAAGGAGGGTGAATATAATTCACTATTATGGAACTATATTCAATATCGATGTCACAAAAGGTGAACAGTGGTGCGCCAGCGCGGCATTACGACCATGGTTTCTGAAAATCCTGACCATAGTTCCTCGCCCCCTCGGGGTAGCACCGTCGAGCATGATACCCCGGAGGCGATCGACCGGCGCATGGCGCACGCGATCGGCCAGCAGGTGCGCGTCTTCCGGACGCAGCGCGGCCTGACGGTTGCGCGGGTCGCGCAACTGGCGGGACTGTCACCGGGGATGCTCTCGAAGATCGAGAACGGCAACGCCTCGCCGTCGCTAGGGACGCTGCACGCGCTGTCGCGCGCCCTGAAGGTGCCGATTACCTACTTCTTCGAGAGCTACGAAGACCAGCACGGCTGCTGTTACACGAAGAAGGGTGCCGGCATCACGATCGAGAACCGCGGTTCACGGGTCGGGCATCAGTATCGGCTTCTCGGCCATGGCGTCGGGCGCGATGTCGCCATCGCGCCGTATCTCATCGAGCTCACCGACCAGTCCGAGGTGTTTCCGGAGTTCCAGCACCCCGGTGTGGAGTTCATACACATGCTGGAGGGCGAGGTCGTCTACCAGCACGCGGGCAACCGCTATCATCTCGCGCCCGGCGATTCGCTTCTGTTCGAGGCGAGTACGGCGCACGGCCCGGTGCAGCTCATCCAGCTGCCCATCCGCTTCATCTCCGTGATCGTGCAGGCGGGCGGGGAGGCCGACGCGCGCTAGCGGAGCCCCGTCGCGCCCGTCGCGCCCGTCGTGCCGCTCGCGCACGCGCTGCGGATGCAGGCGTCGAGGGAGGTGAAGCGGCAGCCGTCCTGCCGCCCGGGTATCGGGAGGCAGCCCTCATGCATCGTCAGATCGCACGCCCCGGGATCGCGGCCGACGCTGCGCGCCCGAACTCCCCGGCCTCGAGCAGCCGATCGGGGAGGAGGATGCCGTCCTCGTCGGGCGACCCCGGCCGGGCGGGGGTGAGATCGACAGGGACCATGGACCTTCGCGCCGGTGACCGCGCTCAGGTGGCGCCGCGCATCGTGCCCGGATACCTCGCCAGGTCATCGTCGATGTCGTAGTAATCGCCGGCATCCGCAGTGTAGATGTGGGCGATGCTCTTCAGACCCGTGGGGTCGTCCAGCGTGCCGGCGGCGATTGAGATGCTCGGGAGTCCTTCGTTGTCCCAGAACAGGCTCGCGCCGCAGTGGCCGCAGAAGCCACGCCGCACCGCCGCCGAGGAGCGGTACCATTTCAACCCCGCATCGTTGATGAGCGTCAGCTGGGAGCGCTCCACCGAGGTGTAGGCGCCGAAGTGCCCGTGAATGCGCCGGCACTGTTTGCAGTGGCAGTTGACCACACCGCGCATCGCCCCGTGCACACGGTAGCGCACGGCGCCGCACTCGCAGCCGCCCTGGTGTGAGGAGACGGAATCGGTCATCGCGTCGACAGGTTCAATGCGGGCCCCTCCCGCGGCACATCCTACGGACGACCCCGCCGGCGCGGCGATACCCACTTCGGCATAGCCGCTGCCGCGTATGCCGCGCCACGGAGACCGGCGCCGGGGAGGCCGCTCAGGCGGCCAGGCCTTCCAGCCCCGATTCGCTGTCGTAGACCCGGTACGCGATCTGTTGGAGCTGGGCCTCGCCGAGACCCAGACGCGCGGCGACATGGGCGGGCAGGAAGCCGACGATCTCGTGGGGCGCGGCGCTCTCGGCGCGCAGCTCCGCAAGGTGCCCCGCCAGGTGCACCACGGCCGAGAGCGGATCGAAGTCCGCGAAGGTGAGGGGCTCGGCGCACTGGGCGACGCCGCGCTGCAACTCCTCCGGGAAGCGCCAGCGGCGGCAGAGCTCGGCCGCGACCTGCGCGGTGCTGTAGCCGAGCTCGGCGCGTTCCCAGGTCTGCCGATGCCCGCCGCCGGCGACGGCGCTGTCGATACGCTCGGCCGCCGACGGGTTGGCCATGCGCAACAGCAGCCGCCCGAAGTCCGCGATCAGGCCGCAGGTGAAGGCCGTGTTCGGGTCCACGCCCGCCGCCAGCGCCGCGATGCCCTTGGCGTAGCTCGCGCGGCGGAAGCTCTGCATCCAGTATCCCCTCAGATCGAAGCCCTGCATCTGCGGCACGGTGGCGACCATGCCCGAGGCGATGATGATGGTCGTGAGCTTGTCCACGCCGAGGGTCAGCACCGCCTCGTCGATGGCCGTGAGGCGGCGCGGCAGGCCGTAGTAGGCCGAATTCACCAGGCGCAGGACCTTCATGGTGATGGCCGGGTCGCGCGCGACCTCGCGGGCAAGGTCGTGAAGGTTGGCGTCCGGGACGGTCAGCTCCCGGATCAGCCGGCAGACCACGTCCGGCACGCTCGGGATGCGGTAGACGTGTTCGAACAGCCTGTCGATGGCGTTTGGCATGATGAGAGTTGTCCCCGTGGTGGCGGCCGGGCCCGTGCGGGCCTCGTCGTGACGGTCAGCCCCGCCCCGATCGTCGCTGGCCGTTCCTGAAATCGGCACACCCCGGAGAGTCTTCAGGCGTGCTTGCGGTAGCGTGGGGCGGTCCGCAGATCGGTGCTGGCGGCGCCGGCGGGGCCGCCGCCCCATGGTGCTATGACGCAGCGCGCAAATGGGCTTTAATGCGCGCCATGCCGGCCCCCGTCACGCGACCCCGCGACATCACCTCGTACCCCCGGTACCGGGCGGCGCGCCCTGGCGTGGCGCCGTTCCTGCCGATGTCGCGCGGCGAGATGGAGCAGCTCGGCTGGGACGCCTGCGACATCATCATCGTCACCGGCGACGCCTATGTTGACCATCCGAGTTTCGGCATGGCGATCGTCGGCAGGGTGCTGGAGGCGCAGGGTTTCCGCGTCGGCATCATGGCCCAGCCCGACTGGCGCAGCGCCGAGGCGTTCAGGGCGCTGGGCCGCCCCACCCTGTTCTTCGGCGTCACCGCCGGCAACATGGACTCGATGGTCAACCGCTACACGGCCGATCGCCGCATCCGCCGCGACGATGCCTACACGGCCGGCGGCGAGGCCGGCCGGCGGCCGGACCGCTCGGTCATCGTCTACTCGCAGCGCGCACGAGAGGCCTACGGCGACGTGCCCATCGTCCTCGGCGGCATCGAGGCCTCGCTGAGGCGCATCGCGCACTTCGACTACTGGTCGGAGAAGGTGCGCCGCTCCGTGCTGATGGACGCGCGCGCCGATCTGCTGCTCTACGGCAATGCCGAGCGTGCGATCGTCGAAGTCGCGCATCGCCTGGCGGCCCGGATCCCGATCGGGGAGATCACCGACGTGCGCGGCACGGTCTTCGTGCGCGACGCCCTGCCGGAGGGGTGGATCGAGATCGACTCCACGACCATCGACACGCCGGGGGCGCCGAATCCGCCCGTCGACCCCTACGCCATGCAGGAAGAAGGAAGGAGACTGGAAGAAAAGAGTCGAAGTGAATGTCCCGGGTCGCCTTGCGGGGTCGCGTTACCGGCGCGGCAAACCGGAAATTCACTCCAACCGCTTCCTTCCGTCGCGGCAGACGCGGCCGCCGACCAAGCTCACTCGGCACCCATCCGTTTTCTCCCGCGGGTGAGCGCCGTCGATCGCGAGCGCAGCGTCGTGCGCATGCCGGGATACGACCAGGTGTTCGACGATCCGGTCCTTTACGCCCACGCCTCGCGCATCCTGCATCTGGAGTCCAATCCCGGCAATGCGCGCGCGTTGGTGCAGCGTCACGGCGACAAGGACGTGTGGCTGAATCCGCCGCCGATCCCGCTCACGACGAAGGAGATGGATGCGATCTACGAGCTGCCGTACGCACGCCGGCCGCATCCGTCGTACGGCATCGCGAAGATCCCCGCACATGAAATGATCCGCCACTCGGTCGCGATCCAGCGCGGCTGCTTCGGCGGCTGCACCTTCTGTTCGATCACCGAGCACGAGGGGCGCGTCATCCAGAGCCGCAGCGAGGAGTCGGTCATCCGCGAGATCGAGACCATCCGCGACTCCGTGCCCGGCTTCACCGGCGTCATTTCCGATCTCGGCGGGCCGACGGCCAACATGTATCGCCTGGGCTGCAGGTCGAGAGAGATCGAGGCCGCCTGCCGCCGCCCCTCGTGCGTCTATCCCGGTATCTGCAAGAACCTCAACACCGATCACGCGCCGCTCATCAGACTGTACCGCCGGGCGCGCGCCCTGCCCGGCATCAGGAAGGTGCTCATCGGCTCGGGCGTGCGCTACGACCTCGCCATCGAGTCGCCTGAGTATGTGAAGGAGCTGGCGCAGCACCACGTCGGTGGCTATCTGAAGATCGCGCCGGAGGCGATCGCCGAAGGCCCGCTGTCGAAGATGATGAAGCCGGGTGTCGGCACCTACCATCGCTTCAAGCAGCTCTTCGACATGTATTCGAAGGAGGCGGGCAAGGAGCAGTACCTCATTCCCTATTTCATCGCGGCGCATCCCGGCACGACCGACGAGGACATGCTGGAGCTGGCGCTGTGGCTGAAGAAGAACGGCTTTCGCGCCGACCAGGTGCAGGCCTTCCTGCCCTCGCCGATGGCCACCGCCACCGCCATGTATCACTCCGGCAAGAATCCGCTGCACAGGATCACGCGCACCAGCGAAGAGGTCATCATCCCGAAGGGTCTCAAGCAGCGCCGGCTGCACAAGGCCTTCCTGCGCTACCACGATCCCAACAACTGGCCGATGCTGCGCGCCGCCCTGCGGCGCATGGGCCGCGCCGATCTGATCGGCAACAGCAGGCATCACCTCATCCCGCTGCATCAGCCGCCGGGCACGGGTGATGCCGCCGAGGGGCGCCGCCGGCCCGCCCTCGGGCAGACCCGCGCGGCGAAACCGTTTCGCACCCAGCACACCGGCCTGCCCGTGAATCCGCCGGCGCCCGCCGCTCGCAAACGCGCCGGCGCTGCGCGCCGCCCCCCGGCCACCCTGCATCCCGGCAGTCCCACCGGCCGCGGCAAGCGCCGCTGATCGCAGCGCGCCCCCGCTCGCCACTTCGGTGGCGGAAGACGATTTGTTCTACGCTTCTTACTGAGCAGCCGCGCGGTGGCACGTACACGTGACGACGGACGGCATCGAGAAGGAGAGAGAAATTGTCGTGGAGAGCGATGGTCCGACGACGATAGGGCGGTACCTGCTGCGGCAGCTGTACGGGGCCGGCGCTCACCACGTCTTCGGCGTGCCCGGTGACTACATCCTGCGCTTCTACGAGGAGATGGAACGCGGACCGGTACGCCACGTAGGCACCACGCGCGAGGACACCGCCGCCTTCGCCGCCGACGGCTATGCGCGCTGCAAGGGCCTCGGCGCGCTGGCGATCACCTACGGCGTGGGCGCGCTCAACGTCGTCAACGCGGTGGCCGGCGCCCATGCCGAATCCTCGCCGGTGGTCGTCATCAGCGGCGCGCCCGGCATACGCGAGCAGAGAGAGGACCCGCTGCTGCATCACCGCTTCGGGCCGTACACCTTCCAGCGCGAGATCTTCGATCGCATCACCTGCGCAACCACCGTGCTCGACGACCCGGTGACCGCGTTCCGGCAGATCGACCGCACGCTCGCCGCGGCGCAGCGCGAGCGCCGGCCGGTCTACATCGAGTTGCCGCGCGACATGGTGATGGCGCCGGGTCAGGCGCTGCCGGCGGTGGCGGAGGCCGGCGAGGGTGCCGGCAGCGACGAGGCCGCGCTGGAGGAGGCGGTCGCCGAGACGCTGGCGCTCCTGGCCGAATCGCGATCGCCCGTGCTCATCGCCGGGGTGGAGCTGCACCGGCGCGGCCTGCAGGATGCGCTGGTCGACCTCGTCGAGCACGGGCGGCTGCCGGTCGCCGCGACGCTGACCGGCAAGTCGGTCATCGGCGAGCGCCATCCGGCCTACGTCGGCGTCTACGAGGGGGCGATGAGCTCCGATCACGCCCGCGCGGTCGTGGAGCAGGCCGACCTGCTGCTCATGCTGGGCGTGACGCTGAACGACGTCGACACCGGCGTCTACACCGCACGCTTCGATCCTCACCGGCTGGTCCGCGCCGCGCAGGGCGAGGTCGACATCCGTTTCCACCGCTACCCGCGCGTGCAGCTCGGCGACTTCGTGGTCGCGCTCGCCAGGAAGGTCGCGCCGCGCCGCGAGCCGTTGCCGATGCTGCCGGCCGTCGGCCAGGCCGAGGTCTTTCCGCAGGCCGGACGGCCGATGACGATCGCCCGGCTCATCGATCGGCTCAACACCAGCCTCACCCCGGAGATGATCGTGGTCTGCGACGTCGGCGACTGTCTGTTCGCCGCCATCGAGCTGCGCGTGCGACAGCGCACCGAGTTCCTGGCCTCGGCGTACTACACGACCATGGGGTTCGCGGTCCCCGCGGCGCTCGGCGCGCAGGTGGCGAGTCCCGATCGGCGCGCCCTCATCCTGGTCGGCGACGGCGCCTTCCAGATGACCGGGACGGAACTGTCCACGCACGCGCGCCTGGGTCTCGCGCCGATCGTGGTCGTCTTCAACAACGCCGGCTATAGCACCGAGCGCTACATCCTCGACGGGCCGTTCAACGACATCGCCGCCTGGAACTTCCATCGCCTCGGCGAGGTGTTCGGGCCGCTGCGCGGTTACGACGCCGGCACGGAGGAGATCTTCGAGGCCGCGCTGCAGGCGGCGATCGCAGAGCGCGCCTGCCCGAGCATCATCAACGTGCATCTCTCTTCCACGGATCCCTCGCCCGCCATGCGGCGGCTGAGCGAACACCTGAGCCGGCGCGTGGGCTGAAGGGAATCCGCAGCCGCAACCGCGGCCACCGTCGTGGTCCTTGCCCCCTTCCGCGGATTATCATGGGTGCCCATGAGCACGCGAGCGAAGGACAGCTTCCTCCTCGGCATCCTCCTGTCTTCCGTGGTAGGGACCGCGCAGGCTGCCGAGCGCGTCACCGGCGGCCCGATGCCCGGCTACCCGGCGATGCGCGCCGCGACCATCTGGCTGCAGGCGAGCGGCACCTCCGAGGCGCAGATCGAGTACTGGCCGGAGGGCAGACCCTCGGAGCGCTGGAAGACGGAGCCCTACGAGCTCCTGCCCGAGACGGATTATTCCACGCACGTGCGCGTGGAGGACCTCGAGCCGGGCCAGACTTACGAGTATCGCGTGCTGATCGACGGCGAACCGCAGCCGAGCGGGGAGGCGTCGCTGCGCTTTCGCACCGCGCCGCTGTGGCAGTGGCGCGAGGATCCGCCAGCGTTCACCATCGCGCTCGGCTCCTGCGCCTATGTCAATGACGAACCCTATGATCGCCCCGGCCAGCCCTACGGCGGCGGCTACGAGATCTTCGACAGCATCGCCGCGCTCAGACCGGAGTTGATGCTGTGGTCGGGTGACAATGTCTATCTGCGCGAGGTCGACTACGACAGCCCCTCGGGGATGAACCATCGCTATCGCCACACGCGATCGTTTCCGCCACTGCAGAGACTGCTGCAGGGCACGCATCACATCGCCACCTGGGACGACCACGACTTCGGCCCGGACAATGCCAACGGCAGCTTTCCGCTGAAAGGCAGCGCGCTCGAGCTGTTCAAGCGCTACTGGGCCAATCCCGCCTACGGCCTGCCCGAGGCCCCGGGCGTGTACACGGTGGTGAGCTACGCCGACGCGGACATCTTCCTGCTCGACGACCGTTACTACCGCGACCACGATCGGCAGCCGGAGATGGCCGGCAAGCACATGCTCGGGCCCGCGCAGCTGCGGTGGCTCGAGAATGCACTGCTCGCCTCGCGCGCGACCTTCAAGTTCATCGTCAACGGCAGCCAGATCCTCCTGTCGCAGCGGCGCGTGGAAGGGTGGCGGAATTTTCCCGTGGAGTACCGCGACTTCATGGACTGGCTGGTGAAGGCAGACGTGGAGGGCGTGTTCCTGCTCACCGGCGATCGTCACATGACGCGCATGAGCCGGCTGGCCCGCGATGGCACCTATCCGCTGCACGAGCTGACCTGCTCGCCGCTGACCTCGGGCGTGCGCGATCCGTCCAAGGACTCGCAGGACCCGCAGGTGGTGGAGGGCACCGAGGTGAACCAGCGCAACTTCTGCACACTGGGCATCAGCGGGCCGGAGAAGGAGCGCGTGCTCACCGTGCGTTCGCTGGACACCTGGGGCAATCAGCTCTGGGAGCGCAAGTTCGAGGAGTCCGAGCTGAAATGACGACGGGGACTGCCGCGGCGCCTTGACATTCCTCAAGGTGCGCTGGCGGCGGCGACGCTAGCGTGAGTGCATGCTGACCATGACCGATACCCTCCACCGCCCGACCGCGCTGCATCCGCTCTGGAGCCTCGGCTTCCGGCCGTTCTTCCTGCTCGCGGCCCTGGCCGCCGGTCTGCTGCTGCCGATGTGGGGGTTTTACTTTGCCGGCGACCTCGGCGTACCCACGCGGCTGGCGCCGCCGATCTGGCATGGTCACGAGATGCTCTTCGGCTTCACCGCGGCAGTGATCGGCGGCTTCCTGCTGACCGCGGTGCCCAACTGGACCGGCATCCCGGCGGTGAAAGGCGGCCGACTCGTCGCGCTCGTCACGCTGTGGATCGCCGGGCGTCTCGCCGTCTGCTTCGGCGCGCTGCTGCCGGCCTGGCTGGTCGCGGCGGTCGACGTCGCCTTCTTCCCGGCCGTCATCCTCGCCATCGCCCCGGCGCTCGTGGCCGCCAACAACCGCCGCAATTTCGGCTTTCCGGTCGTGCTGCTGATCTTCGCGCTGGCGAACCTGGCGATCCATGCCGCCGCGATGGGGTATTTCCCCGCCGGCGCGGAGATCGGGATCAAGGTGGCCGTGGGCCTGGTGACGCTGCTGATGATCGTGATCGGCGGGCGCGTCATCCCCGGCTTCACGACCAATGCCCTGGGCACCCCGTCGCGCCGGCCCAACTGGACCGACAAGGCGGCGCTGTACGCGGCGATCGCCGTGCTGCTGCTCGAACTGCTGCCGCAGGCGCGCCTGGCGCAGGGACTGGCGGCGGCGGCCGCGGCGGTGCTGGTGGCGCTGCGCATGCGCGGCTGGCAGTCGCTGCACACCGTGCGGCACCCGATCCTCTGGGTGCTGCACCTGGGCTACGCCTGGATCGCCGTCGGCTTCGCGTTCAAGGGATTTGCGCTGTTGACGGAGATGGTGCGCTGGCAGGACGCGCTGCACGGGCTGACCGCGGGCGCGATCGGCACGCTGACGCTGGGCATGATGTCGCGCGTGGCCCTCGGCCACACCGGCCGGCCATTGCAGGTCAGCCCGGCCATCACCGCCGCCTATGTATTGATCACGCTCGCTACGGTGATCCGGCTGTGCACGCCGTTCGCCGCCGCGCTGCACCCGGTGCAGGCGCTCACCCACGTAGCTGGCGCGCTGTGGGCCGCGGCGTTCATCATCTATTTCGCCGTCTACGCGCCGATGCTCATCGCCCCGCGCGCCGACCGCAGGCCTTAAGCCCGCCTCGCGACGCCCCGGCGCTTGCGCGCCGGCGCCCGGCCGGTGCTCAATAGCGCCATGATCGCCGGCAGCGAATTCCGCGCGCCGTGGTGGCTGCGCAATCCCCACCTGCAGACGCTCTGGCAGCGCTTCGCGCGGCGCAGGCCGCTGGTGGCACTGCGGCGCGAGCGCGTGGAGCTCCCCGACGGCGACTTCCTCGATCTCGACTGGGCGCGCCCGATCGACGGGCCCGAGCCGGCGGGGCGCGACGCGTACGGCGCAGCCGGCACCCCGCTGGTGACCGTGCTGCACGGGCTGGAGGGCAGCTCGGCATCTCCCTATGCGCAGGGCATGCTCGCGGCCGTCGCGGCGCGCGGCTGGCGCGGCGTGGTGATGCACTTCCGCGGCTGCAGCGGCGAGCTCAATCGCCTGCCGCGCAGCTACCATTCCGGGGAGACCGGCGACGTCGCCCACGTCCTGACGCTGCTGCGCGGGCGCTGGCCGCGGGCGCCGCGGGCGGCGATCGGCTACTCGCTCGGCGGCAACGTGCTGCTGAAGTACCTCGGCGAGCGCGGCGCGGCCGCCGGGCTGGACGCGGCGGTGGCCGTGAGCGTGCCCTTTCTCCTGCACGACAGCGCCGATCGGCTCGATCGCGGCTTCTCGCGCCTCTACCAGAGGCTTCTGGTCGGCAGCCTGGCCCAGAAGGTGGCGCAGAAGTTCGCGCGCATGCAGAGCCCGATCCCGCTGGAAGGTGTCGCGGCGATCCGGAGCTTCCGGGAGTTCGACGACCGTGTGACCGCGCCGCTGCACGGCTTCAGCGATGCGGCGGAATACTACGGGCGCGCGAGCTCGCGGCAGTACCTGAAGGGGATCGCGGTACCGACGCTCATCCTCCAGGCGCGCGACGACCCGTTCATGACCCCCGCCGTGATCCCCGGGGCCGCCGAGCTCGCCCCGCCGGTGCGCCTGGAGGTGAGCGACCGTGGCGGGCACGTGGGCTTCGTCGCCGGCGCGGTGCCCTGGCGCCCGCGCTACTGGCTGGAGGGGCGCGTCCCCGCGTTTCTGGCCGAGCACCTGCGCCTGGAACCGGCCGGATGCCAAGGTGCGGGCTAATCGCTACCATATCCGGCCGTAAGGCCGACACCGGACCGCACCCGTGAGACTCACCGCCCGACAGTTCCGCGCCTGGCCGCACAAGAGCATCTCCCTGCTCGGCATGTCCGGCGTGGGCAAGACACGGCTCGCCAACCGGCTGCGGCGGGCGCACTGGTTTCACTACTCCGGGGACTACCGCATCGGCACGCGCTACCTGGACGAGCCCATCCTCGACAACATCAAGCGCCAGATCATGCACATTCCGCTGCTGCACGACCTGCTGCGCTCGGACTCCATCCGCATCGAGAACAACATCACCGTCGACAACCTGAAACCCGTGTCGACCTTTCTCGGCAAGCTCGGCAACCCGGAGCTGGGCGGGCTGTCGCTGCCCGAGTTCAAGTGCCGGCAGGCACTTCATCACGGCGCCGAGCTGGCGGCGATGAGAGACGTGCCGGAGTTCATCCGGCGTGCGCACGACATCTACGGCTACGATCATTTCATCAACGACGCCGGCGGCAGTCTGTGCGAGCTCGACGATGCGGAGGTGATGCAGGTCCTGAGCGATCACACGCTCATCCTCTACATCAAGGCCACCGATCGCGACGAGCAGGAGCTGATCCGGCGCGCGCAGGAGGATCCAAAGCCCCTCTATTATCGCGAGACGTTCCTGGACGAGCAGCTCGGGGCCTACATGGCGGAGCGCGCACTCGAGTACGTGGCGCTCATCGATCCGGACGACTTCGTCCGCTGGACGTTCCCCCGGCTGTTCTATTCGCGGATCCCGCGCTACGAGCGGATCGCGCGCGAGCACGGCTACACGGTCACCACCGACGAGCTGTGGGCGGTGCGCGACGAGCCCGACTTCCTGGCGCTGGTGGAATCCGTGCTGGAGAGAGCCGCCTGAGGGAGCGTACATGCCCATCGTCGCCAACACCGCGCTGCCCGCCTTCAACGATCTCCGCAGGGAGGGGGCTACCATCATCCCGCTCGAGGTGGCGGTGCGCCAGGACATCCGCGAGCTGCACATCGGGCTCCTCAACATGATGCCGGACAAGGCGCTGCAGGCCACCGAGCGGCAGTTCTTCCGCCTGGTCAACGAGAGCAACCAGATCGCGCAGTTCCACATGCACCCTTTCACGCTGGGCGGGCTGGAGCGCGGCGAGGAGGCGCGGGGGCACATCGAGAGGTACTACGACACCTTCGAGGAGATCCGCGAGCAGGGGCTGGACGCGCTCATCGTCACCGGCGCCAACGTCACGCAGCCGGATCTCACGCGGGAGCCGTTCTGGCTGCCGCTGAAGGAGGTGGTCGACTGGGCCTACGACAACGTGACCTCGACCCTGTGCTCGTGTCTCGCCACGCACGCGGTGCTGCAGTTCCGCTACGGCCAGACGCGGCACCGGCTGCCGGCGAAGCGCTGGGGCGTGTACTCGCACCGCGTCGTGGATGCGCGGCACCCGCTGGTCGTCGGCGGCAACACCCGCTTCGACGTGCCGCACTCCCGCTTCAACCAGATCGATCGCGCGCAGTTCGAGGCCGCGGGCCTGCACGTACTGGCGGAGAGCGAGGAGGCGGGCGTGCACCTGGCGGTGAGCGAGGACGGCTTCCGCATCGTCTTCTTCCAGGCGCACCCCGAGTACGACACGATCAGCCTGCTGAAGGAGTACAAGCGCGAGGTCATGCGCTACGCGCACGGGGAGGTCGACGAGTACCCGCCGTTCCCGGAGAACTACTTCCGGCCGCAGGCGAAGGCGATCCTCGAGGAGCACGCCGGGCGGGTGCGCGCGGCGCGCGCGAGCGGCGCGGCCATGCCGGAGATGCCGGAGGCGATCGTCATCCCGCACCTGGACAACACCTGGCACGACACCGGCGAGGCGGTCATCAACAACTGGGTGGGCAAGGTCTACCAGCTGACGGACATCGACCGGCGCAAGCCGTTTGCCGCGAACGTCGATCCCGGGCGCCCGCTCGGCGACTGGCGTTAGCGCTCGCCGGCATGCCGGTCACGCGCAGGGCGATAGATCTCCCCACCGCCGTCCTTCCGGCGCAGGCCGGAATCGATTCTCCCGGGAGGGGCATTGACGTCACGGGGCGCCGCGAGGCTCGTGCCGACGTGGCAGCAGACGAGCCCGCTATTCGTGATGCATGATCGAAGGAGCCATTGATGAAAGAGTACCAGGTGCTCATCTACCAGGAGGGCCTGCTCGGATCGATGTTCCTCGGCCAGTCCAAGGTCGATCCGGAGCGTTTCGCGGATTTCCTCAACCGGCACGCGCGCAACGGCTGGCGCGTGGTGACCATGGAGCGTGAGAGCCGGCGCGCGCTGCTGCTGTGGGCGCGCGAGGCCTTCCTCGTGGTGATGGAGCGCGATGCGAAAGGCTAGCCTCGTCGCCATCGTGCTGCTCGTCGCGATGCCGGGCCTGGTCCGCGCCGCCGACTGGCGGGGCGTGTGGAAGGTCATGTCCACCAGAGGGATGCCTTACTACATCACGCTGTCCGCCGACGGCGCGGCGGAAAGCACCATGGAGCCGGGTCATCGCGCCACCTGGGAAGAGAAGGACGGCAAGGCCCGGATCACCTTCGCCTCCGGCTGGAAGGCGATCCTCTACGACGACAACGGCACCATCGTGAAGGCGGCTTTCAAGCGCGACAAGGACTTCGCCGACGAACCCGACAGCGTCACCCCCGCCGAGCGCGTCCCCGCGATTCCGCCCCCGAGCGATTGACCACTCGATAGGGAATGTACGGCACCAAATGTCGGCCAGTAGAACTGGTGACGCGTGTGGCGCGCCGCCTGCGTGCGCGAGAACACGCGGCAGGAGGATTCGCTGCGGCACTGCGCGGGGCGGGTGTGATCGGGAATGTCGCCGCCGCGACAGTCCCAGCGGAACTCTCCGTTTTCCTGGCTGGGTCTCACGACCAGCGTCCTGCCGTGCAGGTTGGGGTAGCGCGGCGCATCGAAGGTGAGCGTGATGGCGCCATCCTGTGTCGAGACGATGCTGCCGACCGCGGTCGACAGCGAGTCCGGCTTCCTGCGCACGCCCGCCTCCTGCAGGAGGTCGGCGGGGTAGTGACGGTTCTCTCGCCAGTACGACTCGATGGCCTTCTTCGCGGCCGCAACGTGCTCGAGCGCCTCGATGACCGCGACGCGCTCGCCGTAAGTGGTTGCACTCTTCGGCCCCGTCAGCACGATGAGCGGCGAGATCGCGGTGAAGAACAGCGTCGCGCAGCCCACCGCGTGCGAGAAGCCGCTGCTCCTGAAGCCCCGCACCCATCGGCCCTCCACGACCCGTATGGTCAGCACGCCCAGGTAGGCCATGCACAGCAGGAAGACGGCGGAGAAGATCGCCACCGTCACCCACATGAAGATGTCGTGGCAGGGATCCCCCGGCATGGTGAGCTGGATGAGGGTGTCGCAGGTCCACGCGCCCGCGGCGACGAGGACGCCGAACAGGGCGGCACTCAGGGGGAGGGAGTTGCGCATGGACGCGCGCGATTATATCGGCTGCGGCGTTGGGCGCGAACACCGGGACCCGCGGCAAAAAACCCACGCCTGGCCGCGGGTCAGGGCGGCAATTGCCGGCCTCCATATACCCGCGCAACGGGACGGCGATCGCCGTCCTCGACCCGGCGCAACGTCAGAGCTTCGCCTCCGCCGCCGGCGCGGCGGCGGAGATCGACGGCGTTCGCGGCAACGGCCACACCTGTACGCGCTGGGCGCGCGGCGACATCCCGAAGAATTCCCGATAGCAGGTGCTGAAGTGCTGCGTGGAGGCGAAGCCGCAGGCGATGGCGATGTTGCCCACGGATATGTTGGTCTGCAGCAGCAACTGCCGCGCCTGTCGCAGCCGCAGCTCCAGGTAGTAGCGCGTGGGAACGGTGTTCAGGTACTTGCGGAACAGCCGCTCCAGCTGCCGGCGCGAGATGCCCACGTGCGCGGCCAGCTCGTCGATGCTGAGCGGCTCCTCGACGTTGGCCTCCATCAGCGCCACGGTCTCGCTCAGGATCGGCTGCATGCGCCCCAGGCGTTCGCGCAGCGGCACCCGCTGCCGCTCGCTCGGCCCGCGTATCCGCTCGCACAGGAACTCCTCCGAGATCGCCACCGCGAGATCGCGGCCGTGCTCGTGCGCGATGAGGTTCAGCATCATGTCGAGCGGTGCGGTTCCGCCGGAGCAGGTGTAGCGATCGCGGTCGATCTCGAAGAGCTCCTGCGAGACGCGCGCGGAGGGGAACAGCTCGCGCAGGCTGGAGGCGTTCTCCCAATGAATCGTGCAGCGATAGCCGTCGAGCAGCCCGGCGCGCGCCAGCACGTAGGTGCCCGTGCACAGCGCGCCCAGCGGGATACGCCGCCGCGCCAGCCGGTGCAGCGGTTCACGCAGCACGTCCTGCCAGGCCTTCTCCACGCAGATCCCGCCGCAGACGAACAGCGTGTCGAGATCGGCGTGCGTTCCCGCGAGCGCGCTCTCGGGCGTGATGACCATGCCGTTGCTCGCCGGCACCGGCGCGCCGTCGAGCGTGTACAGCGTCCAGCGGTAGCGCTCCTCGCCGCTCAGCAGGTTCGCCATGCGCAGCGGCTCCACCGCCGAGGACATGGCGATCATCGAGTAGTCCTTCAGCAGCAGGAAGCCGAAGTGCTTCGCCTTGGGCGGGGAGGCTGACTTCTGCGGCCCGCCCGCGGCGGTCTGACTCTCCTTGCGCGCCGCCGGTGCGCCGGCGGCGGCGTCCGCCCGGCGGTCACGCGACGGATTCACGAGCCCGCGGTTCATTGCGCCCACCTGCTGGCGTCGTGCAGCCAGTGCCAGAGATAATCGGCATAACTGCGGCGCACGATGAGCTGGCAGTCCTGCGTCGCCGGCAGCGCCTCGATCAGCACCGGCGCCTTGGCGAGCAGGGTCTGCGCGCACTGCCCATCGCCGAACGCGCGCGGATGCAGGTCCAGCGTGCAGCCCTTCGCCAGCACGTCGCGGCTGCCCGCACCGCGCAGGCGGATGGTGGTGCAGCCGCTGGTGACGTCGGTCACCGCCGAGTGCAGTCCACCCAGGCTCAGGCGCAGGCCGCTCACGATCTCGGCGGCCGACTGCGAGAGGCTCACCAGCAGCCACTCCTCCGGCCCCAGCCAGAACACCTTCGCGGTCTCCGAGGCGGCGAGCGTGTTCGGCCGCAGCGGCAGTGCGATCTTCAGCACGTCGGTCACCGCGCCGGCCACGGCCGGCGCGGCCGGGTCGCCGCGCAGGCTCACGTAGTGCAGACCGGGGATCTCCTCGATCTGCAGCCGCCCGCCGGCGGCGTCATGCAAGGCACTGCGGAGGATTTCAGCCATGTTGTCGCTTCCCCTCTCGATCCAGGAACACCGGATGGGTGATCGTCGCCGGCGCGACGCGGCCGTCGCCCAGCGTCACGTAGATCGTCTGCCCGATGCGCGAGCGCCCGCTCTGCAGCACCGCCAGCGCGATGGGGCGGCCGAGCGCGTCGCTGAAGTAGCTCGAGGTCACGTGCCCGGTGGTCTGCACCGGCGCGGTCCACTGCGGTCGATCGACGATCTGCCCGCCCTCGGGCAGCACGAGCGCCGGATCGGCGGACTGCAGCCCGACGAGCTGCTTGCGATCCGGGCGCGCGGTGTCGGCGCGGGCAAAAGACCGCCGGCCGATGAAGTCCTTGGTCTTCGAGACGATCCATTCCATCCCTAAGTCCTGGGGCGTGAGCGAGCCGTCGGTGTCCTGGCCGACGATGATGTAGCCTTTCTCGGCGCGCAGCACGTGCATGGCCTCGGTGCCGTAGGGCGTGATGCCGTGCGGCGCGCCGGCGGCCATCAGCGCCTTCCAGACGTGGCGGGCGTAGTCCGCCGGCACGCTGACCTCGTAGGCCAGCTCGCCGGAGAAGCTGATGCGGGCGACGCGCGCGGCGACCTCCGCGACCGTGCCGTCGCGGAAGCTCATGAACGGGAAGCTCGCGGCCCCGAAGTCGATGTCGCCGCACACGCCCTTCATCACCTCGCGGCTGCGCGGCCCGACCACGGCGATCGTCGCCCAGTGATCGGTCACCGAGGTGAGGTACACTTTCAGTTCCGGCCATTCCGTCTGCAGCCAGCGCTCCAGCCAGGCGTACACGCGCGCGGCGCCGCCGGTGGTCGTGGTCATGTAAAAGTGGTTCTCGCCGAGCCGCGAGGTCACCCCGTCGTCCATCACCATGCCGTCCTCGCGCAGCATGAGCCCGTAGCGGCACTGCCCGACCTTCAGCGTGTGCCAGTTGTTGGTGTAGACGCGGTTGAGGAACTCGGCGGCGTCCGGTCCCTGGATATCGATCTTGCCCAGCGTCGAGGCGTCCATCATCGCCACGGCGTTGCGCGCGGCGTGACACTCGCGCCGCACGGCCTCGTGCATGGACTCTCCGGGTTTCGGGTAGTACCACGGCCGCTTCCACTGGCCGACGTTCTCGAACTCCGCGCCGTGCTCGACGTGCCAGGCGTGCAGCGCGGTCAGACGGATCGGCTCGAACAGGTCGCCGAGGTCGCGCCCGGCGATCGCGCCGAAGGTCACCGGCGTGTAGTTGGGCCGGAAGGTGGTGGTGCCGGTGGCGGCGATGTCCTGCCCGAGGGCCTGCGCCAGGATGGCCAGGCCGTTGATGTTGCCGAGCTTGCCCTGGTCGGTGCCGAAGCCGAGCGCGGTGTAGCGCTTCACGTGCTCCACGGAGTGGTAGCCCTCGCGCGCCGCGAGCAAGACGTCCGAGGCCGACACGTCGTTCTGCAGGTCGAGGAACTGCCTGGCGCCGCGGGCGTGCCCCGGCGGATCGGGCACGCGCCACAGCGGGCGCAGCGTGTAGTCGTGACGCTCCAGCGTGCCGGGCCCCGGCGGCAGCGTGGCGGCGGCGTCGTGGCCGGTCTCGCGCGCGGCGGCCGTGCCGGCCTCGTAGCCCTCGCGCAGGCAGTCGGCGAGCGCGAAGCTGCCGCGGCAGCCGCCCACGGAGCGCTGCGTCTGCACGGCGGGGCCGGGCACGAAGGCCGCCAGCCCCTCGTCGAACAGCGGCCTGCCGCCGGACTGCGCGTACAAGTGCACGACCGGACTGTGGCCGCCGGAGACGCCGATGAGATCGCAGTCGACGACGGTGGTGTCGTTGCCGCGCAACCCGTTCGCATCGGCACCGAGCGAGGCCACCACCGCGGCCTGCACGCGGCGGCGGCCGCGCACGTCGACGATCGCGGAGCCGGCCATCAGGTTGATGCCGCGCTGGCGCGCCGCCTCGAGATGCGGCCCCCGCGGCTGTTCGCGCGCGTCGACCACGGCAGCCACGCGGACGCCGGCGTCCAGCAGATCGAGCACCGTTGCATAGGCGCTGTCGTTGTTCGTGAAGATGACGGCGTTGTTGCCGGTGCGCACGGCGTAGCGCCGCGTGTAGATCGAGATCGCCGAGGCCAGCATGACACCAGGCCGGTCGTTGTTGGTGAACACCAGCGGACGCTCGCAGGCCCCCGTGGCGAGGATGACCTGCTTCGCGCGCACGCGCCAGATGCGCTCGCGCGGACCCCGGCGCCGGTCCTCGGCCAGATGATCGGTCAGCCGCTCGGCGATGGCGAGGAAGTTGTGGTCGTGATAACCGAACACCGTGCTGCGGGCGAGCACGCGCACGTCGGGGATCGCTGCGAGTTCCGCCAGCGTGCGACGCAGCCAGCTCACCGCCGGCAGGCCGTCGATCGACTCGCGGGCGTGAAGCAGGCTGCCGCCGGGCTCGCTCTGCTCATCGGCGATGATGACGCGTGCGCCGCTGCGGGCCGCGGCGAGCGCGGCGGTGAGTCCGGCCGGCCCGGCGCCGGCGACCAGCACGTCACAGTGCGCGTTGAATTTCTCGTAGTAGTCGGGGTCGCGCTCCGTCGGCGCCTCGCCCAGGCCCGCGGCCTTGCGGATGAAATGCTCATAGTGCCTCCAGAACGACTTCGGCCACATGAAGGTCTTGTAGTAGAAGCCGGCCGGCAGCAGCCGCGAGAACAGGCCATTGAGTGACAGCAGGTCGAATTCGAGGCCCGGCCAGCAGTTCACGCTGCGGGCGATCAGGCCCTCGTGGATCTCCACCTGCGTGGCGCGCGCGTTCGGCACGGTGCGCGATCCCTCCCCGAGCTGCACGATGGCGTTGGGTTCCTCCGCGCCGGCGCCGACGATGCCGCGCGGGCGATGATACTTCCAGCTGCGCGCGACCATGTGCACGCCGTTGGCGAGCAGCGCCGAGGCCAGCGTGTCGCCCTCGCAGCCCAGGTACTGGCGGCCGTTGAAGGTGAAGGCCACGGGGCGATCGCGATTGATGCGGCCGCCGTGGCGCAGGCGCGCGGGCTGCGTCACGGCGCCGCCCCCGCGGAGCCCATCTTCTCGACGCCGTCGATGCGGCAGGTGACGGTATCGCGGCGCACGATGAACCAGCGCCGGCAGCCGTGCGCGTGCCACCACTGCTCGCGGTGCAGGCCGCGGTGATTGGTACGCATGAAGAGGTAGTCGGCCCACTCGGCGTCGGAGACCGCGTCCGGCGCACCCGGGCGCACGATGCCGGCCTCGCCGCCGCAGGCGAACTCGCTCTCGGCGCGCGGACCGCACCAGGGACAGGGGATGAGCAGCATGCCGTTCGTGTTCCGTGATTCGTTATCGGTGATTCGTCATTCTTGATTCGTGATTGGTGATCCGTGACCCGGCGTCCCGTCTGGTCGTGCTGTCGTCGTCCCGGCCCGGCAGCTGCGGATCACGAATCGCGGATTACCGGTCGCCATTCAATGCGCCACGCCGGCGGCGCCGTGCTCGTCGATGAGATAGCCGCTGGTGAACCGCTCCAGCGAGAACGCCGCGTTCTGCGGGTGCGGCTCGTCGCGCGCGATGGTGTGCGCGAACACGAAGCCGGAACCGGGCGTGGCCTTGAAACCGCCGGTGCCCCAGCCGCAGTTGAAGTACAGGCCGCGCACCGGAGTCTTGCCCAGTATGGGGCAGGCGTCGGGGCAGATGTCGACGATGCCGCCCCACTGCCGGTTCATGCGCACGCGCGAGAGGCTCGGGAACAGCTCGACGATCGCCGCCAGCGTGCCCTCGATGACGTGGAAGCTGCCGCGCTGGCCATAGCCGGCGTACTGATCGATGCCGGCGCCGATCACCAGATCGCCCTTGTCGGACTGGCTGATGTAGCCGTGCACGGCGTTGGACATGATCACCGTGTGGATGACGGGCTTCATCGGCTCGGAGACGAGCGCCTGCAGCGGGTGACTCTCCAGCGGCAGCCTCAGGCCCGCCATCGCGGCGAGCACGCTGGAGTTGCCGGCGGCGACCACGCCCACCTTCCCGGCGCCGATGTAGCCGCGCGAGGTCTCCACGCCGACCACCCTGCCGTTCTCGCGGCGGATGCCGGTCACGGCGCAATTCTGGATGATGTCCACGCCGCGCGCGTCGGCGGCGCGGGCGAACCCCCAGGCCACCGCGTCGTGGCGCGCCACGCCGCCGCGGCGCTGCAGGGAGGCGCCGAGCACCGGGTAGCGCGCGCCGGGCGAGGTATTGAGGATGGGGACCATGGCCTTGACCTGCGCCGCGTTCAGCACCTCGGCATCGATGCCCTGCAGGCGATTGGCGTTGACGCGACGGTGGATGTCGCGCATGTCCTGCAGGCTGTGGCCGAGGTTCAGTACGCCGCGCTGGCTGAACATGACGTTGTAGTTGATGTCCTGGCTCAGGCCCTCCCACAGTTTCAGCGACAGCTCGTACAGGTGCGCGGCCTCGTCCCACAGATAGTTGGAGCGCACGATGGTGGTGTTGCGGCCGGTGTTGCCGCCGCCGAGCCAGCCCTGCTCGAGCACGGCGACGTTGGTGATGCCGTGCTCCCTGGCAAGGTAGTAGGCGGTGGCCAGGCCGTGGCCGCCGCCGCCGACGATGACCACGTCGTAGGCCGGCCTCGGCTCGGGGCTGCGCCAGGCCGCCTGCCAGCGCTCGTGATGGCTGAGCGCGTTGCGCAGCAGGCTGAAGATCGAGTAACGCTGCATGGCGGGCGCGCCCTGCATCCGGATCGGGAGAGCATAAGACTGCAAGGTGCGGATTTGCGACAGGAACGAAACTGACAACTTTCTTGTAGGAATGCGACATTACCGCAACGGGCGTCCGCCGTGGCGCGGCAGGTCTGCGACCGGCGGCGTTCTGGATCAGCGGCATGGCGTGGCGCGCCGCGCGGACTCGTCTTGCACCGCAGCATCGGCGTACCTTGCCGGGCCTGCGGCCGGATGACTAGACTGCCTGCAGGCACGCCGCATTTTCACAACTCATGCCCCGTCAGCCGGACCCGCGCCGCGAAGGACCGTCACATCGAACCGGCAGCCCCATGCTGTCGGTGCAGTTCGTGCTGCTGCCGCACTTCACCCTGCTGCCGTTCGCTGCCTTCATCGACGCCCTGCGCCTGGCCGGCGACGAGGGCGATCTGAGCCGCCAGGTCAATTGCAGATGGACCATTGCCGCGGCCTCCGGGGAGCCGGTGAGCTCCAGTTGTGGCGTGGCGATCGCGCCGTGGGAGACCTTCGGCGAGCCGCGGCGATACGACTACATCGTGGTCTGCGGCGGGCTGCTGCATCGCGGCCCGCAGACCGACGCGCCGACGCTCGAGTACCTGCGCCAGGCCGCGGCCGCCGGGGTGAGGCTGGTGGGGCTCTGCACCGGCAGCTTCGCGCTGGTGCGCGCGGGCCTGATGCACGGCCGGCGCTGCTGTGTGAGCTGGTATCACTACCAGGACCTGCTGCGCGAGTTCCCGGGCGTCCAGGCGGTGGCGGATCAGTTGTTCGTGGTCGACGGCGATCGCATCACCTGCGCCGGCGGCCAGGGTGCCATCGACGTCGCCGCCTGGATCATCGAGCACCACTGCGGCCATGCCTGGGCGCAGAAGAGCCTGCGCATCATGCTGGTCGACGGCGCCCGCCCGCAGACCGCGCCGCAGCCGCATCCGCCGCTCGCCGAGGTCGCGCGCGATGACCGGGTGCGCCGCGCACAGCTGCTCATCGAGCAGAATCTCGGCGAGCCGCTGAGCGTCGCGGAGCTCGCCACGCGCGTGTCACTGTCGAAGCGGCAGCTCGAGCGCCTGTTCAAGGAGGATCTCGGCATCGGGCCGCTCGATTACGATCGCCGCTTCCGCCTCAACTACGGCCTGTGGTTGCTGTGCCACACGCGCCGCACGGTGACGCAGGTCGCGCTCGACTGCGGCTTTGCGGACAGCTCGCACTTCACGCGCGCCTGCCGGCAGGCCTTCGGCCGCACCCCGGGGCAGTTGCGCGACGACCCTGCGCTCGCGGCGTCGACGCCGGTGGGGCCGGCCGGCAGCCTGCCGGCCGGCTCCGTACCCGTGCATTGAAGGCGGTCGCGACTGCCGCCGTCGAGGTTGGCGCAATCGGACAAGTCCATGTCGCGGGCGACGCGCCGGGGGAGATCCGCGCGGTTCATCATGCGACCCGACGATATCCCGGCAACGCTTCCGGCATGCGGTCCCGCACGAGGCGCGTGCCGACGACGGAGAGTGGCGAGCGAGCATGGCCCAGTTCGATGCGCTGTTGAAGCCCTATTCGTTGAGGCATCTCACCCTGCGCAACCGGGTGATGAGCACAGCGCACGAACCGGCCTACACGCAGCAGGCGCGGCTCACCGAGCGTTACATGCGCTACCACGTCGAGAAGGCCAGGGGCGGGATCGGGCTGACCATGTTCGGCGGCTCCTGCTGCATCTCGCCGGACTCCCCGGCCTCCTTCGGCCAGCTCGCCTGCATGGACGACTCCGTCATCCCGGAATTCCAGGCCTTCGCCGCGCGCGTGCACGAGCACGGCGCGGCGCTGATGATCCAGCTCACGCACATGGGCCGGCGCACGCGCTGGGACGTGGGCGACTGGTTGCCGCCGGTCTCCCCGGGCTCCCGCCGCGAGCCGGCGCATCGCTCCTGGCCGAAGGAGATGGAAGGGCACGACATCCGGCGCGTCAAGCGCGACTACGCCGAGGCCGTCCGCCGCTGCAAGGAAGGTGGGCTCGATGGTCTCGAACTGTCCGCCGCGCACGGGCATCTCATCGATCAGTTCTGGTCGCCTTCGGCCAACAACCGACGCGACCGGTACGGCGGGTCGCTGGAGAACCGCATGCGGTTCGGCCTGGAGGTCTTCGAGGAGGTGCGCAAGATCGTCGGCGGTGACTATATCGTCGGCATCCGCATGTCGGGGGACGAGATGATCGACGAGGGCCTGTCGCCGCAGGATTGCCTGACGATCGCCAAGACCTATGCCGAGAGTGGCATGGTCGATTTCATCAACGTGCTGGGCGGCTCGGCCGCGGATTTCCGCGCGCTCGCCCACTGCATCCCCGAGATGTGGTCGCAGGTGGCGCCGTATCTGTACCTGCCGAGCGCGATCCGCAACGAGGTCGGCATCCCGGTCATGCACGCTGGCAAGATCCCGGACGTCGCCACCGCCGCGCGCGCGATCGAGGACGGCCACGTCGACCTGGTGGCGATGACGCGGGCGCAGATCGCCGATCCGCACCTGGTACGCAAGCTGATGGAGGATCGCGTCGACGATATCCGCCAGTGCGTGAGCGCCGGCTACTGCATCGATCGCATCTACATCGGCAAGGACGCGCTCTGCATCCAGAACGCCGCGTCCGGCCGTGAACAGACCATGCCGCACGAGATCCCCCGCGCGCAGCTGCGCCGCAAGGTGGTGGTCGTGGGCGGCGGGCCGGCGGGGCTGGAGGCCGCGCGCGTGTGCGCGGCGCGCGGTCACGCCGTGGTGCTGTACGAGGCGCAGCCGAGGCTCGGCGGCCAGATCGCGCTCGCCGCGCGCGCGCCGTGGCGCGAGTCCCTGAGCGGCATCGTGCGCTGGCTCGAGCTGCAGGTGCGCAAACTGGGCGTGGAGGTGCGGCTGGGCACGCCGGCGACCGTCGAGGCCATTGCCGGGGAT
>JAJVIQ010000019.1 GCA_022071965.1 Gammaproteobacteria bacterium | reverse complement strand
AGACGGCCAGCGCGGATCACCGGTGACGGCCGCAGCGGCCGGCGGCTGTGGTGCCGCGCGCGCCTGCAGTTGGTCGATCACGTACTGCTGCTGCTCGACCTGCCCGCGCAGCTGCCGCACCTGGCGCTGCAGCGCCTCCACCTGGTTGGCCAGGTCGAGCAGCCCCTGGCCCTGCAGCGATTGCTCGAGCTTCTGCAGCCGGGCCTCGACGTTCTCGCCGTAGCCGGCCTCGACCACCGGCACGTCCTGGGCGGGGGCGCCGGGCACGTGCAGCATCGCGGCGATGGCAGCCGCCAGGGCGGGCAATCGGAGTGCGCCCGGGCGAGCGCGTCGCATCGCGACCATGGGACGCATGACTAGTAGGCGACCTCCACGCGGCGATTCTGGGCGTAGGCGGCCTCGTCGTGACCCGGATCCCGCGGCCGCTCCTCGCCGTAGCTCATGGTGCGGATCTGCGTGCCGGCGGCGCCGAGCAGCACCATCTGCCGCTGCACCGCCTGCGCGCGGCGCTCGCCGAGGGCGAGGTTGTATTCACGCGAGCCGCGCTCGTCGGTATGGCCCTCGAGCGAGACCACGGCGCCGGGGTTTGCCGCCACGTGGCTCACCGCCGCCTCGATGATGGGGCGGAATTCCTCGCGAACCTCGCTGCTGTCGTAGTCGAAATAGATGATGCGGTCGGAACCGACGGCGCCGGTCAGATCCGTGCCCGTGCCCTCGTTCACCGCGCCGCCCTCCAGGCCCTGCGATTCGGCGGTGCCCTGAGTCTGCGCGGCCAGTTCCTCGGGGCTCAGTCCCTGTTCGGTCGAGGAGGCGTCCTCCTTGGTGTTCTTGGAGCAGCCATAGACGAGACTGCCGGCGACGACGAGAACCAATACCTGCAACACTCGCTTGTACATGGGCCTTCTCCTGTCTTGGTTTCACGGCTGTCGCGACTCGCGGCGGCAGCCTTGGTGATACACGTTCCCGTCGTTTCGGGCCACCGGGGGCCCGCCCGGTTTATCTTCTGAACGGACCCCACGCCGGTTCGCGCACCTGCGCCCCGCCGGGCAGGTCGATGCGCTGGCGCACTCGGCCGTCGACCGACACGGCGGCGAGTGCGGTGCCGCCGCTGCCCGCCGTGGAGTACAGCAGCATGGTGCCGTTGGGCGCGAAGCTCGGCGACTCCGCCTGGCTGGAATCGCTGACGATGCGAAACCCGCCATCGCGCAGGTTGAGCACGCCTATGCGGTACCCGCCGCTGCCGCCGTTCACCACTGCCAGATACTTGCCGTCCGGTGAGTATCTTGGCCTCGCATTATAAGGCCCTAGATTGAAAGTGATACGTTTCGCCGTGGGGTTGAACAGGCTCACCTCGTAGATCTGCGGCCCGCCGGCGCGGTCGGAGGTGAAGGCGATGCGCTGGCCGTCCGGGGACCAGGTCGGCTCGGTGTCGATAGCCGGATCGCTGGTCAGGCGCTGGAACAGGCCGCTGTCCAGGTACAGCACGTAGATCTCCGGATTGCCGTCCACGGAGCGGCGCAGCGCGAGCTTGGTGCCGTCGGGCGAGAAATCCGGTGCGCTGTTGATGCCCTGTCCCTTGGCCACCGCGCGACGCTGACCGGTGGCGATGTCCTGCACGTAGACCGCCGAGGTCCGTCCCTCGAGCGAGGCGTAGGCGATCTGGCGGCCGTCCGGCGACCAGGCCGGGGAGAAGATCTCCGCCGGCGACTCCAGCACCGTATGCGGGTTGTAACCGTCGCTGTCGGAGACCTGCAGCGTGTAGATCTTGCGGCCGGCGCCGCTGCCGCGAACGGTGACATAGGCGATGCGCGTGGCGAACGCCCCCTTCTCGCCGGTCAATTGCTCGTAGACGATGTCGGCGATCTGATGCGCGGTGTAGCGCAGGTTGGCCTCGGTGGTGGCGCCGCGAAAGGCATAGAGCTTCTGGCCCTTGAAGACGTCGACCAGGGTGAACTCCACGTTGTAGCCGCTGGCCGACGGCGTGACGGTGCCGACCACCATGTTCTCCATGCCCAGCGACTTCCACGCCGGGAGGTCGATCTCCGGCAGCGCGGCGGGCCGGCCCGGCATGCGATCGGTAGTCATGGTGTCGAATCGGCCGCTGCGCCGGAGATCCGCGGAGATCACCGCCGCGACATCCTCGGGCAGCGCGCCGGCGGTGCGGAAGGGCACCACCGCGATCGGCAGCGGGTTGTCGGCGCCCTGGGTGATATCGATCGAGATCTCCTCCTGGGCCCGGAGCGACTGCGACATACCCGGCAGCAGCGCCAGTCCACAAAGCAGTAACGACATCACAGTGCGTCTGGATTGCATCGTGACTTACCCCTCGGGTTTGAAAGTGATGGAAAGTATCTTGCCGGCCAGGCCCTTCTGAACCTGCGGATCGGTCGGGACCGGCAGCGGCGAGGACTTCAGCACGGCCAGTTCAGCCTGGCGGTCGAAGGCCGGATCGCCGCTGGATGGATCCACGCGTACGTCCGTCACCTCGCCGTTGGTGGTCAGCTTCACCTTCAGGGTGCAGCGCAGGCCGCCGCCCGGGCGCGGGTTGGTGAAGTTGGACGTAATTCTGCTCTGCCATATCGCCGTGTACTCGCTGAGCGCGTCACGGATCAGGTTGTTGAGCCGCTGCGCCTCCTCTTCGGCCAGCATCGCTGCCTGGAGTTCCCTCTGGCGCCGCGCCTCCTCGGCCTCCTCGCGCGCCTTGCGCGCCGCCTCCTCCTGCCGCTGCCTCTCTTCCAGCGCCTTCTGTTTCTCCTCCTCGATGCGCTTTTTCTCCGCCTCGGCCTTCTGCCGCTCCTCCTCGACCCTCTTCTTCTCCTCTTCGGCCTTCTGCCGTTCTTCCTCGGCCCGTTTCCTTTCCTCCTCGCGCTGGCGCTTCTCCTCCTCGATGCGCCGTTTCTCCTCTTCGACGCGCTTGCGCTCCTCCTCGGCCTTCTGTTTCTCCGCCAGGACGAGGCGCTTTTCGTTCTCGAGCTTCTTCTTCTCCGCCTCGGCCTTCAGCCGCTCCTCCTCGGCCTTCTGCGTTTCCTCGATCGCCAGCCGCTTCTGCTCCTCGGCCTTGCGGCGCTCGTCTTCCTGCACCTGTTTCTCGAGCTCGGCGCGCTTGCGCGCCTCCTCGGTCTCCTTGCGGGTCTCCTCGGCCAGTCTCTGCTCTTCCCGCACCTGCCTCAGGCGCTGCTCCTCGGCCTCACGCTGCCTGCGCGCCTCCTCGGCCTTGCTTTCGAGCTCCTGCTGCCGCTGCTCCTCGGCCTCGCGCTTCCTGCGTTCGGCCTCGCGCAGCTTCTTCACCTCGGCCTCGATCTGCGTCTGATCCACGGCTACCGCCTCCACGATCGGCGCGGTGGTTGGCGGCGTGAGCGACGGCGGCTCGCTGAAGTCGATACTGAACAGCAGCAGGAACAGCGCCGCCAAGTGGATCGCCACGGCGAACAGGAACGCCTGGAATTTCTGCGCGCGGTTGAGTGGCACGGTCAGTAGAACGCGGACGAGGGGTTCGCGGGGTCAACCCTCGGGTTCGGTGAGCAGGCCCACGCCGGTGACCCCCGCGGCGCTCAGACTCGCGAGCAGGTGCACGATCTTCCCGTAGGCGGCATTCCTGTCGCCCTTGATGAACACGGGTTCGTCCGGACTCGTGCTGCGCACGGCCAGGATCTTGGCGGCCACGGTCTCGAGATCGACGGGTTTCTCATCGTTCTCGTCCCAGCCGATGAAGTACTCGCCGGCGGCGTTGACGGTGATCACGTGCGGCTGCGAATCCGATTCCACCGGCTCGGAGACCGCCTTGGGCAGCTCCACCCGCACGCCTTGCGTCACCAGCGGCGCGGTGGCCATGAAGATGATGAGCAGCACCAGCATGACGTCGATGTACGGCACCACGTTCATCTCCGCCACCAGCTTCCTGCGCCGCCCGCGGCGGCCCGATTTCATCGGCTCCATGGTCGCTGTGTCCCGGCCGGGGGATAGACTCCGGTCATGTGCGTGACGGGGTTCATCAACTGTGCGCCTGCCGCTGCAGGATGGAGGAGAACTCCTCCAGGAAGATGTCGTAGCGGTTGTAGAGACGATCGATGTCGCTGGAGTAGCGATTGTAGGCGACGAAGGCCGGGATGGCGGCGAACAGGCCCATCGCGGTGGCGATCAGTGCCTCCGAGATGCCGGGCGCCACCATCGCCAGCGTCGCCTGGTGCACGTTCTGCAGCGCCTGGAAGGAATTCATGATGCCCCAGACGGTGCCGAACAGGCCTATATAGGGGCTCACGGATCCGACGGTCGCGAGAAACGGCAGGCTCGCCTCGAGATCCTCGATCTCCCGGCTGATGGCCACGCGCATGGCGCGCTGCGCGCCCTCCAGCACCGCCATGGGTTCGATGCCCTCGCGCTTGCGCAAGCGCGCGAACTCCTTGAACCCGGCCTCGAAGATCTTCTCCATGCCGCGCGCCTCGCGGCCGCCGGCGTTCAGCCGCGAGTACAGCGTCGCGAGATCCTCGGAGTTCCAGAAGCGGTTCTCGAAGTCCTCCGCGCCCCGCCGCGCGCGCTTCATCATGCTGCGCTTGGAGAAGATGATCGTCCAGGAGGCAAGCGACGCCAGCACCAGCACCAGCATGACGAACTTCACCAGCCAGCTTGCGTGCAGGATCAGACTTGCAACCGATAAATCAGTCTGCATGTTTTCGGAACCTCTTCATGGCGTCGTACATCGGATCCGGAATGGCGCGAGGCCGGAATGCATCGGTATCGATGCAGGCCACGACCACGACGCCGCGGCACAGCAGGTCGCAGTCGGCGCGCACGATGTCCTGTTCGAATTCAATGCTCGCTGAACCGAGCCTCCCCACGCGCGAGCGTACATTCAGCGCGTCATTAAACCGTGCCGGCCTGAGATAGTCGACCGCCAGGTGCCGCACGGCGAACACCACGCGCTCCTCCGCGAGCAGGCGGTCCTGCTGCCAGCCCAGGGAGCGCAGCCACTCGGTCCGCGCTCTTTCCATGAATTTCAGGTAGTTGGCGTGGTAGACCACGCCGCCGGCGTCGGTGTCCTCGTAGTAGACGCGCACCGGCCAGACGAAATCCGCGGCGCCCGCCGCCGCGCGCCTGCCGCTCACGGGAGGCTCCGGCAGCGGGTGGAGGTACGAACGGCGACGCCACGCTGTGAATACGTCCATGCACGCTCGAATGCGGCATCCCTGCCGCATAGGGTCGTCTCCGCTCGCACCCCCAACCGCCGAGCTCGTCGCGCAAGTCGAGAGCCGAGGGGCCTGCGGACTGCCGCGACACGCCGTAGATACGTCCCTGTAGGCTCCGCGGCCGCATCCCTGCGGCCGAGGGTCGCCGCACTCCGCAGGCCCCTCGGCCCGGCACCGTCGAAACCGGTCAGCGACCGCGTCAGCGCTCTCGGAGCAGATGAGGAGTCCCGTCCGCACACGATCGCCGCAGCCCTGCCGCAAGTGGGCTCAACGCGATCGAGGACGTTCGGGCAGGGGGCCGTGATGCGCGCCACGACCCTCGGCCGCAGGGATGCGGCCGCGGAGCGTACATGGATGTATTCACAGCGTGTCGCGGCGGGCGTCACGGCCCCCGGCGTGGCACGTGAACCGCAAGTCGCCGCGCCTCCGAGGTTCCTCTTCTGCAGGGGCGCGGCCGCGGAGCGTAAATGGATGTATTCACGGCGTGTCGTGGCCGGCGTCGTGGCTCCCTGTCCCGCACGGACCGCGTCAGTGCGTCCCGCCATCAGCGCCCTTCGAACAGGTCCGGGTCGCCGGGCGGCTCGCGCGCCGGCGGATTCAGACCGAAATGCAGCCAGGCATTGCGCGTGGCCATGCGCCCGCGCGCCGTGCGCATCAGGAAGCCCTGCTGGATGAGGAACGGCTCGATCACGTCCTCGATGGTGCCGCGCTCCTCGCCGATGGCGGCAGCCAGGCTCTCCACACCGACCGGCCCGCCGTCGAACTTCTGGATGACGGTGAGCAGGAGTTTCCGGTCCATCATGTCGAACCCGTGCACGTCCACGTTCAGCAGGTCGAGAGCGCGATTCGCGATCTCGGCGACGATGCCGCCGTCGCCCTTCACCTGGGCGTAGTCGCGCACGCGCCTGAGCAGGCGGTTGGCGATGCGCGGCGTGCCGCGCGAGCGCCGGGCGATCTCGGCAGCGCCTTCCTCGTCCACCGTGACGTCGAGTATGCGCGCCGCCCGCGCCACGATGCGGGTGAGATCCCCGTGGCTGTAGAACTCCAGGCGCTGCACGATGCCGAAACGATCACGCAGCGGCGATGTCAGCAGCCCCGCGCGCGTGGTCGCGCCGACCAGCGTGAACGGCGGCAGGTCGAGCTTGATCGCGCGCGCCGCGGGACCTTCGCCGATCATGATGTCGAGCTGGAAGTCCTCCATCGCCGGATACAGCACCTCCTCCACGATGGGGCTCAGGCGATGGATCTCGTCGATGAACAGCACGTCGCGCGGTTCGAGATTGGTGAGCAGGGCGGCGAGATCCCCCGGCCGCTCCAGCACCGGGCCCGCCGTCTGTCGCAGGCCTACCCCCATCTCGTGGGCGACGATGTGCGCCAGGGTCGTCTTGCCCAGCCCGGGCGGCCCGAAGATGAGCACGTGATCGAGCGCGTCGCGGCGCTGGCGCGCGGCGCCGATGAAGATCTCCATCTGCTCGCGCACCTGCGGCTGGCCGACGTAGTCCCCAAGACGCTGAGGGCGGATCCTCTCCTCGGCCGCCGCCTCCTCGGGGCTCGCGTGGGCACGCACGATCGGATCGGACTCGGCCATGTCTTCCCGTCAACCTCTAGCCGCCCGCGCGCGCGACATTGCGCAGCGCCTCGCGGATGATCGCCTCGCTCGTCATGCCCGCGGCGGCCACGCCGTGGACGTAGCGGCTGGCCTCGTTGGGCCTGTAGCCGAGCGCGATGAGCGCGCTGACGGCGTCGGCCACCGGATCGCCGGGCGCCGCGGGGGGCTGACCGGGAGCCGCGGCGATGGCGGGCTGCTGCCGCCAGTCGTGCAGGCGATCGCGCATCTCGACGATGAGGCGCTCGGCGGTCTTCTTGCCGACGCCCGGCAGGCGCGTCAGCCGCGTCACGTCGCCCTGCTGCACGCAGGCGGCGAACTGCTCGGTCTCGATGCCCGAGAGGATCGCGAGCGCGACCTTCGGTCCGATCCCGCTCACCTTGAGCAGGTCGCGGAACAGCCGGCGTTCGTCCTCGGTGCCGAAACCAAAGAGCAGCTGCGCGTCCTCGCGCACGACCAGGTGCGTGTGCAGTGCGGTCTCGCGATTGACCTCCGGCAGCCGGTAGAACGTGGTCATCGGCGCCTCGAGCTCGTAGCCCACGCCGTGCACGTCGATGAGCAGGAACGGCGGGCGTTTTTCCACGATGATGCCGCGCAACCGTCCGATCATCGGCGCAGGCCCCCGGCGCGGCGGCGTCCGGTGCGCATGCCTGCGAGCAGCTCCGCCGGCGCGGTCATCCGCTGCATCGCCTCGCGGCCGTGGCCATGGCAGATCGCCACGGCGAGCGCATCGGCGGCATCGCTCCCGGCGCACTCCGCGAGCTTCAGCAGCACCTTGATCATGTGCTGGATCTGCGCCTTCTCGGCGCGACCATGGCCGACGATCGCCTGCTTGACCTCCGCGGGCGAGAACTCGAAGACGCGCAGGCCGTGGCTCGCGCCGGCGACGATCGCCGCGCCGCGCGCCTGCCCGAGCTTCAGCGCGGAGTCGACGTTGCGGTTCACGAATACCTTCTCGATGGCCATCTCGCGCGGCTCATACGCGGCGATCACCGCGCGCACGCCCTCGTAGATCGCGCGCAGGCGCTCGGCCATCTCGCCATCGGGAGTGCGGATGCAGCCGTTGGCGATGTGGCGTGCCTGCCCGCGCTCCAGGCTGATGACGCCGTAGCCGGTGATCCGTGATCCAGGGTCTATGCCCAGTATGCGCATGCGGTGGAGGGGCGGTATCGCATCGTCAGGCGAGCTTCGCCAGCACCTCGTCGCTGATGTCGGCGTTGGAGTACACCTTCTGCACGTCGTCGAGGTCCTCCAGCACGTCGAGCAGCCTCATCATCCTCTCGGCGTTCTCGCCGTCGATGGCGACGCTGTTGGCGGCGCGCATGGTCACCTCCGCGGCTTCCGGCATCAGCCCGGCCGCCTCCAGTGCATCCTTCACCGCGCCGAAATCCTCCGGCGCGGTCAGGACATCGATGCTGCCGTCGTCGTTGGTGACGACGTCCTGCGCACCGCCGTCCAGCGCCACCTCCAGGATGCGATCCTCGGAGGCGCCGGGGAGAAAGCTCAGGACGCCGCTCTTGGTGAACATGAAGGCGACCGAGCCGTCACTGCCGAGGTTGCCGCCGTGCTTGCTGAAGGCGTGCCGTATCTCGCCGACCGTGCGGTTGCGGTTGTCGGTCATGCAGTCGACCATCACCGCTACCCCGCCCGGTCCGTAGCCCTCGTAACGCACCTCCTCGTAGTTCTCCGCGCCCGTCTCGCCGGTGCCGCGTCTGATCGCGCGCTCGACGGTGTCCTTGGTCATGTTGGCCGACAGGGCCGCGTCGATCGCCGCGCGCAGGCGCGGGTTGGAGCCGGAGTCGCCGCCGCCCATGCGCGCGGCGACGGTGATCTCACGGATGAGCTTGGTGAACAGCTTGCCGCGCCTGGCGTCCTGCGTGTTCTTGCGGTGTTGAATGTTGGCCCATTTGCTGTGGCCGGCCATGTCTGAATGCCCTTGTGAATGCCCTGATCCCGATGCGAGGAAGTGTACCATCACGCCTGTTCACGGTTCATGCCGGAAGCGGCCGTGGCGCAGGAAGTACGCGGTCTGATAGGCGGCCGGTGGCGCGAACATCAGCGCCAGGTGGGAGATCGGCAGACAGATGTGATCGCTCATGCCGTCCATGCGCGTCTCCTCGACCGCCACCGTGCCGTCGTTGGGCGCGGGGAGCCCGCCGACGACCCGTCCGAGTCCGACCGGCAGGGTCCCCGCGATCGAGCCGAGCTCGTGGGCCCCGTCCCAGGGCGGCACGCCGCCCAGCAGTCCGTGCTCCAGACTCTTGTTGAGAAACCTGCGCGCCAACTCGAAGCGCGCCAGCACACGGGCGGCCTGGCTGTAGCGGTGCGGCGTGCCCAGCGTGACCACGCGGCCCGGTCGCCGCTGCGGGAACGCCGCGAAGAAATGGCGCAGCACCAGGCCGCCGAGGCTGTGGCCGACGAAATGCACGACGGGCGCGTCGATGTCCTCGCACAGCCGCTTCAGCGCATAGGCGTTGTCGCGCGGCGACTGCTCCCGTGTCGGATAGGAGAAGTTGCGCGTCGCGAATCCGGCATGGCGAAGCTGTGCCGCCATCGGCAGCATGGCCGTCCCGTGCAGGAACAGCCCGTGGACGAGCACGACGGTTGGCCGGGTCCCGGGAGTCATCGATCTCTCCTGCCGGTCTGTCCGGCGCCAAGGGCTGGGCAGCGCGCGCACGCCGGGACTACACTCAGACGAGTCATTGCCGTCGTCGATCGACCCGGACGCCGTTCCCGCCCCATGGACATGCCCGCCATTATAGATGTTGAAGCCTGCGGCTTCGGCCCGGGCAGCTACCCGATAGAGGTCGGTCTGGTGCTTCCGTGCGGAACGCCGTTTTGTTCGCTGATACATCCGCAGCCGGAATGGGATCGCTGGGACACCGATGCCGAGCGCGCGCATGGGATACGCCGCGAGGCGCTTTATATGTACGGGCGCAAGGCGCCCGAGTTGGCGCGGCAACTGAACGAGATCCTGCGCGACAAGACCGTCTACAGCGAGGCCTGGACCGAGGAGGGCGGCTGGCTCGCACTGCTGTTCGGCAGCGCGCGATCGAAGAGGCGCTTTCGCGTGAAGTCCCTGCGGGCGCTGCTCTCCGAGGATCAGGCCGCGATCTGGGATCCGGTGAAGGAGCGGGTGGCCACCGAGCTCGCCTGTGCGCGCCATCGCGCCAGCCTCGAAGCGCGCGTGCTGCAGATGACCTACGCGCGGACGCTGGAGATCACGCGCTCGCCGCTCTGTGGCGCGGCAATCACGCCGACGCGGCTATCCTGAAACCTGCGGATGGACGAGACTCAGGCGTCGCTGGCGCCGAGCACCTGCTTCTTGCGGGTCATCGCGAACTCGAGCATGCGCTGTATCGGCACCACGGCCTGCACCCGGATGTCCTCGTCGACGAAGACCTCGCCGCTGCCGGTGACGAGCGCGTGCTCGAGGTTGCGCAGGCCGTTCATCGCCATCCACGGGCAGTGCGCGCAGGAGCGGCAGGTCGCGCCGCGGCCCGCGGTCGGCGCCTCGATGAACTCCTTCCCGGGCGCCGCCTTCTGCATCTTGTGGAAGATGCCCTTGTCGGTGGCGACGATGAATCGCCGGGCGTCCAGCGCTTGCGCCGCCTTGATGAGCTGGGTCGTCGATCCGACCACGTCGGCCTGGCGTATGACCGCCTCGGGCGACTCCGGGTGCACCAGGATCTTCGCGTCCGGGTACCGCCGGCGCATGTCCTCGAGCTCCAGGCTCTTGAACTCCTCGTGCACGATGCACGAGCCGTTCCAGAGGATCATGTCGGCGCCGCTCTGGCGCTGGACGTAGTCGCCGAGATACTTGTCGGGCGCCCACAGGATCTTCTCGCCGCGCTCGTGCAGGAATCTCACGATGTCGACGGCCACGCTGGAGGTCACCATCCAGTCCGCGCGCGCCTTCACCGCCGCGCTCGTGTTGGCATAGACCACGACGGTGCGATCGGGGTGCCGGTCGCAGAATTCCGCGAACTCCTTGGGTGGGCAGCCCAGATCGAGCGAGCACTCGGCCTGCAGCTCCGGCATCAGCACGCGCTTCTCCGGATTGAGGATCTTGGCCGTCTCGCCCATGAAGCGCACGCCCGCGACCACCAGCGTCGTGGCCTCGTGCTCATGGCCGAAGCGCGCCATGTCCAGCGAATCGGAGACGTAGCCGCCGGTCTCCTCGGCCAGCAGCTGGATGTCGGGGTCGGTGTAGTAGTGCGCGATGAGCACCGCGTCCTTCTCGCGCAGCAGATCCCTGATGCGGGCGCGAAGCGGCTCGCGCTCCCCTGGCTCCAGCGACTCGGAGATCGTCGGCGGCACTTCGAACTTCGGCGTCCTGGGGATGATGATCTTCGGGATGCTGCTCATGGTCGCCTTTCGCGGTCTGATGGATTCTTGTTCGTTCGGTGCCGGCGCGCGGCGATGTCAGTCGCGTCGCGGGCTGTCCGCCGCGGCGCCTGCGGCGTCGTCCCGCTCCTCGCGGACTGGAACAGCTACTCGCGGGTGCGCCCCGCGCGCGCATATTCGCCGGTCGGCTGCAGCCAGTCCAGCGCGCGGATCACGCGGCGGAAGTCACCGCGCCCGATGGGCTTGCTCAATACGGCCTCGTAGACGCCCTGAAGTTCCGTCAGCGTGAAGCGCGGCGGCAGGAACCGAAGCGCGGCATCCGAGTGCATGATGCGCGCGGTGAGATGGCGGACCGCCAGCGGCAGAAGCTCCCCGTGATCGAAGGCGAGCGGCGGTGGTCGGCGAGCGTCGAACCAGCCGACCTCACCGGCATCATCGTCGGCGACCGGGTTCACCTCGTCCGGACGCACCAGCCCCATGTGCAGGATGGAGATGTTGCGCTCGCGCGGGTCGCGCCCCGGCGTGCCGGCGGCGTGGAACTGCTCGAGCTCCACGCCGCTCACCCCGGTCTCCTCCTCGAGCTCGCGCAGCGCGCAGTCCAGCAGGTCCTCCTCGTAGTCGAGGAAGCCGCCGGGAAACGCCCAGCGGCCTGCGTAGGGTTCGTGCCGGCGCTGGATGAGCAGGACCTCGAGCCGGCCGTCGCGGACGGTGAACAGCACCGCGTCGGTGGTGACCGCCGGGTGCGGATATTCGTAGACGTACGGCATGCCCCGATTATAGGGATCGGCGCGGGCGATCGGCAGGCGCTGGCGCCCGCGCCGGCCAGGGCAGCTCGCGTGCGGCGGGCACGACCGGCCGGTTCGGCGGAAGCCGAAGCCGCTCGCGGCGCCCTCCGATCGACGCTACATCCACGCGGACAGTGCGCAGCGCCAACGGCAGGCACGGCACGGTGTCCGGCACACGGGCGGAGGTGGCCACCACGCGAGGTCATGGCGTGCCAAGGCGGCCGATGGCAGTACCGGGATCAGTCGATGCCGACATGACGGCAGGCTGCAGTTTGCATGCGCACTCGCATGCAGGGTGCGCGTGCGGCACTGAAACGCGTGATCAGCCCCTGGCGGCCTCGCCGGCGGGCTTGCGCAGCCTGATGTGCAGCTCGCGCAGCGCCTGCTCGCTCGCCTCGGAGGGCGCGCCGGTGAGCGGGCAGGCGGCGGTCTGCGTCTTCGGGAAGGCGATGACGTCGCGGATGGAGCCGGCGCCGGCCATCAGCATGACGATGCGGTCCAGACCGAAGGCGATGCCGCCGTGCGGCGGGCAGCCGTAGCGGAAGGCCTCGATCAGAAAGCCGAACTTCTC
Organism: Gammaproteobacteria bacterium; assembly: GCA_022071965.1. GTDB lineage: Bacteria > Pseudomonadota > Gammaproteobacteria > JAJPIJ01 > JAJPIJ01 > JAJVHZ01. The sequence continues at coordinate 188,386 of JAJVIQ010000019.1, read as the reverse complement.
CTGCTGTGCGGCCTCCCCGATCCCGAGCAGCTCGAAGACGGTCTGCTGCAGCCGCTGGTGGTGGATACGCACCGAGCCGCCGCCGATCTCCGAGCCGTTGATCACCATGTCGTAGGCCTTGGCGATCGCGGTGCCCGGGGACGCCGCCAGCACCGCCGGGTCGAGGTTCCTGGGCGAGGTAAACGGGTGATGCATGGCGTCCCAGCGTTCCTCGTCCTCGTTCCACTCGAACATGGGGAAGTCCACCACCCAAAGCGGTTTCCATCCGTGCTCGATGAGGCCGAGATCGTGGCCGAGCTTCACGCGCAGGTTGCCGAGCGCGTCGTTGACGACCCTGGCCTTGTCGGCGCCGAAGAAGATGAGATCGCCGTTCTCCGCGCCGGTGCGCTCGATGAGTTCCTTCAGCACCAGGTTTGACATGAACTTCACGATCGGCGACTGCAGGCCCTCGGGCAGGTTGGCCTTGTCGTTGACCTTGATGTAGGCGAGCCCCTTGGCGCCATGGTTGCCGACCCACGCGGTGTAGTCATCGATCTGCTTGCGCGACATCTCCCCGCCCCTGGGCACGCGCAGGGCGGTGACCCGATGGCCCGGCGTGGTGGCCGCGGCGGCGAAGACCTTGAAGTCCGTGCGCTGCATCAGGTCGGCGACCTCGACCAGCTCCAGCGGCACGCGCAGGTCGGGCCGGTCGGTGCCGTAGCGCGCGACCGCCTCGGCATGGCTCATGCGCGGGAAGGGCTGCGGCAGCGCCACCTCGATGGCCTCGCGGAACAGGGTGCGGATGAGCTCCTCCATGAGCGCGGTGATCCCGGGGACATCGAGGAAGCTCGTCTCGATGTCGAGCTGCGTGAACTCCGGCTGCCGATCGGCGCGCAGGTCCTCGTCGCGGAAGCAGCGGGTGATCTGGTAGTAGCGATCCATGCCGGACATCATCAGGAGCTGCTTGAAGAGCTGCGGTGACTGCGGCAGCGCGAAGAACTTGCCCTCGTGCGTGCGGCTCGGCACGAGGTAGTCGCGCGCGCCCTCGGGCGTGGCCTTGGTGAGCATCGGCGTCTCGAACTCGTTGAAGCCGTGCCCGTCGAGGAACCGCCGCATGATGCGCGCCACCTTCGCGCGCAGCAGCAGATTGTTCTTCATGTGCTCGCGGCGCAGGTCGATGTAGCGGTACTTCAGCCGCAGCTCCTCGCCGATGACGTCCTCGTCGATCTGGAAGGGCAGGGCATCGGCCGGGTTCAGCACCTCGATCTCCTTGCCGAGCACCTCGATCTCGCCGGTCGCGATCGAGGGATTCTCGGTGCCCGGCGGACGGCGCCGCACCGCTCCGGTGATCCGCAGCACGAATTCATGGCGCACCTTCTCGGCGACCGTGAAGGCCTCGCGCGTATCCGGGTCGAACACCGCCTGCACGCGGCCGGCGCGATCGCGCAGGTCGATGAAGATGACGCCGCCGTGATCACGGCGGTGGTGGGCCCAGCCACAGAGCGTAACGGTCTGGTCGACGTGCGACGCGTTCACTTCGCCGCAGTAATGGGTGCGCATAGGGACCTCAGCGGTTCGAATTCGGTATTTCCGCCCCGGCCCGGCGGGGCGAGGCACTGGAGAGGAGGTTGCTCGGCGCACGGCGGGATCGTGGTCCGATTTTCCTTCCACCCGGCCCGCGACGACGTGCGGGGCCGGGCCTTCGCCACGGCGCGCGTGGCGACCGGGTCGAAAGCCCGGGAATGGTACGGGCAGCGCTGCGGCAACGCAACGCGGCGGCGCTCCGGAGCGCAGCGGCCCCGGCGCCTGCGACCGGGGCGGTCAGGCGCTGGCCGTCGAACGGCGCGCGCCGGTCAGGCGCCGTCGCCCGCGGCCTTCTTTTTTTTCTTCTCACCCTTCGCGGCGGGTTTGGCGGGTTCGCTGGCCGCTTCCGGCTTGGAGCCTGCCTCCTTGGCCTCCGCGGACTTCCCGGCGGCGCCTTCCTCGCCTTCCTTTTTCTTCTCGGCAGCCGGCTTGCCCTTGTCGCGAAAGTCCGTCACGTACCAGCCGGTGCCCTTGAGCTGGAAACCGGCCGCCGAGACCAGCTTCCGAAGTTTCCTCTTCCTGCACTTGGGGCATTCGGTCAGCGGCGGATCCTTGATCGATTGCATGACCTCGAGGTGGTGACCGCAGCTCGTACAGGCGTACTCGTAAATCGGCATTCGCATCTCCCGTTATTCGTGGCAGCGACATGCAGTCGCAATCCGGGTACCGGCAAAATAGGGGCTGACACAAAAAAATCAAGGCCATGCGCGCGTCCGGATCCCGGCGCCGCGCGTGCTTCCCAGCGCCCGGGCGCCGCGGTATCATCGCCGCCCTTTGCAGCGTACCGCGGATCTCGTCCTGGCAGTCAAGCTCGGGCCGTTAGCTCAGTCGGTAGAGCAGCGGACTTTTAATCCGTTGGTCGCAGGTTCGACTCCTGCACGGCCCACCATCGAAAAGCGATCGTTTATCGCAGTTCTCATCGTTCCACGTGGCTGGCATGCCGTTGGTGGCGGTTCAGCAGCGGGATGCGAAGCGGCCGCGGGGGAGCCCTGCGGACAGGAGAAGAACCCTGCGACCTCGTCGATTGCACGCATGGACCCCTAACATCGGCGAATTCCCGGGCTGCCGCTATTCATTTCCGATGTTCCCATTCGGCGGGACGCGGCCGAGGATGCCCTTTTGCACGAGATAGCTCCGCATCTGTCGTTCATGGACGCGGCTGTCTCCTGAAGCCATCTCCGCAGATCCCGGGGTTGCCGGGCGGACACCTGCATTGTCGATCGGCCGGGTACTCCGGACCCGCCCGTGCACCGTCCGATGCGCGGTCCATTCCGGGGCAGGGGAAACGGCAGGAGGACGATGGCGGAGTTGCGCGCGGCTTCCCCCGATTTGAACTTCCGGGGGCGGGCGGATTGATTGCCGAGGGCGACTTCATCGTCGGACGCCAGGACGGAGGCGGTACGCATAACGCGCCGGCGTTCGAGGATCAGCCGGTCGGCGCGCTTCCTGCCGGCCCGGGGCGCCAGATGAAATTCGCCGGCACGAGGGTATCTGGTGTCGTCAACGGAAAGACCGCCGGGGAGATCGGCGAGGAGGGCGCATTGACGGCGCTGCAACAGCTCGGGCTGCTCCCGCCGGGAAACCGGCCCGTGCGCGGTACGTCGCAGGCGATCGCATCAGGACCCCCGGGGACGCGAGTCCTCCGGTTCCCGGGATTGCCGGACGCCGTCCGGTGCATCAGCAATCCGGAACGCCGCGCCCGCGGTGTCTCGCCGATGACTGCATGGCCCACAGATGCGCCGCGACCAGGGCGCGCCACGGCGAGAATTGCGCCAGCCATTCGCAGGTGTCCTTCGCCTCGATGCGATCGGGCCTGCGCAGCAGGATGGCCAAGCCGCGACGGGCGGCAACATCGCCGTGCAACGAGCCGTCGAGCCAGCCGAACCCGCGCAGCAACGTGTAGTGGATGGTCCAGGGACCGATTCCGCGCACGCTTCCGAGCGTCTCCGTCATCTCCTCGACGGGAAGCGTATCGAGCCATGTGTCGAGCGGCAGCTCCCGCGCGACGATGCGTTTTGACAAGGCGAACAGGGTCGCTGCCTTCGCCCGTGTATAGCCCGCCTCGCGCAGACGCTGCTCGGACAAGGCGGCGACTTGATCGGCCTGCGGGTAACACAGCAGGCCGCTGGAATGCCGCACGCCTGCGGCGCTGATCAGTCGGCGTCGCAACGTCACCGCGGCTGCGACGCTGATCTGCTGACCGGTGATCGCCCAGCTCAGGGCCTCGAACGGTGTTGCCGCGACCGGCACGCGCAATCCACGCTGCCGTGCGACCAGCGGACCGAGTTCCGGGTGACGGCCGTACCTGCGCTCGAACTGCTCGATCGGCTGATCGAGGCCGAGCATGCGCCGTATCATCGCCTCGAACTCGGCTCGTGGTTTCCACGCGACAGCGCCGTCGATCGCCAGTTCGGCGCGCGCGCGATCACGCTCGAAACGGATGGACAGGCAGGCCGGCAGACTCCGCCAGACGAAGGCCTTTTCAAGCGACCGCCCGCTCACCCGCTCGGAAAGCTGCTGCGCGTCGCGCCGGTGGTACGCGAGGACGCCGTCATTACGGTAACGCCGCGGCAGGGCGACCGCGCACGAAAGGAGCGTCGGCGCAGCCTCGCCGGCGCTCTTCTCTGCTCTCCTGCTCATGTACGTGTCTTCCGATGGTGGATGATGCGCGGCGCCCCGGGCGCCGTCGCTCGCCGCGGAACTCCGGTGCCCGCAGTGGAATGCCATCGCGGCCATCGGTCACCGGGCGTCGTGGAAGACGATGCCGACGGTGTCTCGGCGCCAGGCGCCCGCCACGGGCGAATCACGGTCATGGATGGGCGCGCAGACGCTCGAGTATCGTCTCCGGCGGCACGGGCCTGCCGAAGAGATATCCCTGCATCTGGTCACACTTCAGCAGCGCGAGGAATTTCGCCTGTTCCTCCGTCTCGACCCCCTCGGCGATCACCTTGAGATTCAGGGAATGCGCCAGGGTGATCACCGAGGAGACGATCGTCATGCTCTCCCGGTGGCCCGTCATGTTCATCACGAAGGAACGATCGATCTTCAGCGCATCGACCGGCAGCCTCGAAATGTAGCTCAGGGACGAGTAGCCCGTGCCGAAGTCATCGATCGCCACGCCCATGCCGGCCGCGCGCAGGCTGCCGAGCTTGGCGATGTTCTGCTCGATGTCCACCATGATCATCGACTCGGTGATCTCCAGATCGAGAGGCACCGGATCGCCGCTGCGCTGTATCGCCTCCATCACGCTCTCCGCGAAATCGTGCCGCTGCAGCTGTATTGCGGAGACGTTCACCGCGATCCGCGGCGCCTCGCCGAGTTCCCTGCGCCAGACCCGGTAGTCGCGGGCGGCGCGGTCCAGGGCCCACAGGCCCACCTCCAGGATGAGACCGGTTTCCTCGAGGATGGGGATGAACTTTCCCGGCGGCACGAGCCCCGTGTCGGGATCCTGCCATCGTATCAGCGCCTCCACGCCCGTGACGCGTTGCGTGACGGCGTCGACCTTGGGCTGGTAATGGAGGACGAACTGCCCGTTGGCCAGCGCCACCCGCAAGCGGCGTTCGAGCTGCAGATTCTCGGCGATCCTCGCGGTCATCTCGGGCCGATAGAACAGGTACCGCTCGCCGCCGGCCTTGGCCTTCTTGAGCGCCGCCTCCGCGTTGCGGTACAGGGCATCCGCATCCTCGCCGTCCGTGGGGTACACGGCGATACCGCCGTGGAAGCCGACCTGCACCTCCTCCTCGCCCAGCGAGACCGGTTCGCACAGCGCGGGGAACAGCGAGTTCGCGAACATGTAGCCGATGCCGGTCGCATCACGGACGTCATGCAGGATCATCGCGAAGTAATCCCCGGTGATGCGTCCGAGGTTCACCGGATCGCCCGCCAGATGGCGCAGCCTCTCGGCCGTCGTCCTGAGGATCAGGTCACCGGACTTCTCACCGTAGACGTTGTTGACATGGCGGAAGTTCTTCGGATCGCAGACCAGCAGCGCGACCTGCTTGCGGGACTGGCGGGCCCTGTCCAGCACGGCATTCAGGTGGGCATTGAAGAGTGTGCGGTTTGCGAGCCCCGTGAGCGCGTCGTAGGACGACAGGTATTCGAGCTGCTCGGATCTGGCGATGTTCTCCAGCGCGTAGGAAATGTCCTCGGCCAGCTCGACGAGCAGCCTCATCTCCTCGGCATCGAAGAGGTCCGTCTCGGAGGCATAGAGGGCGAGCACGCCCTCGAGCGCGCGCCCGACATTGAGCGGCAGGGCGGCGGCGGCGCGGAAGCCCCGTGACCGCGCCGCCTCGAGCCAGGCAGCGTCGGCGCTGCCGGCCGTCGCGAGGTTGTTGAGGACCGCCGGCTGCCCGGTTCGCGCCGCCCGGCTGCACACGCAGTCCTTCTCCGGCATCCCGCCGTCCAGGGAGAGGTGGACGTGCTCCAGGTATCCCTCCACCGGCCCCGCCCAGGAGCGGGGAGTGATGGTCTTCCCGCCCTCCGGCACGGTGCCGATCCAGGCCATGCGGAAGCCGCCGTCCTCCACCGCGATGCGGCAGGCCTCCCGCAGCAGCTCCTCGCGGTCGCGGATATGCACGATCAGGGCGTTGATCGCGCTCAGCATCTTGTAGACGCGATTCAGCCTGAGGATCCTGTCCTGCGCCTCCTTCCGTTCGGTGACGTCGACCTTGACGGCGACGAAATGCGTGATCTCGCCCTGCTCGTTACGCACCGGGGTGATGGTCTGGTCCTCGGTGTAGAGGCTGCCGTCCTTGCGGCGATTGACAATCTCGTCGTGCCAGACGTCGCCGGCGAGGATGGTGTCCCACAGCCTACGGTAATAGGCCTCGTCCTGCCGCCCGGACTTGACCAGCTCGCGGGGGTTGCGGCCCACGACCTCGCCCATGCCGTATCCGGTGAGGGCGCAGTACGCGTCGTTCACCCACAGGATCGTGCCGCCGGTGTCCGTGATCATGATGGCGTTGGCCGATGAGGCCAGCGCGGTGCTCTGCAGGTGCAGCTGCTGCTCCGCCTGCTTGCGAGGGGTGATCTCCATCACCGTGCCGCGCAGCAGCCCGGGCCGGTCCGGATCGTCAAAAGCGGCCTCTCCCTGTCCCAGTACCCAGTGCACGCTGCCGTCCGGCCACACGACGCGGTACTCACGCCTGAAGGGCACCTTCGTGGCCGTGCAGCGGTCGATCTCCGCCTCGAGGCCTGCCAGGTCCTCCGGATGTACACGCTGCGCGAAGGCGTCATAGGTTCCGTCGAACTCCCCCGGCGCGTAGCCCCAGAGCTCCTCGTGCCTGCCTGACCAGGTCATCCGCTTCCCCGGCATGTCCCACTCGAAGGTACCCATGCGCGCGGCGTCCAACGCCAGTCGCAGCCGCGTCTCGCTCTCGCGCAGCCCGTCTTCCGCCAGCCGGCGCCTGGCCTCGCGATGCAGCGCGTCGAGCGCGAAGGACACGTCCTCCGCCATCTCCTCCAGCAGTCGCTGCTGGTCGGGGTCGGCGACGAGGTCCGGGTCCTTCGTGTACAGGTTCAGAAGGCCGACGACCTGGCGGCTCAGGCGTATGGGCACGGAGGCGGTCGCCAGGAAGTCCGGGGGGACCTCCGGCCCCTCCCAGTGCTGCATGGCCGGGTCCGACCGCATGTCACGGTTGTAGGTCACGCGCCCCGAGGCGATGGCCACGGCCATGGAGCTTGCGCCGAAAGCCGGCCCCGTGACGTCGATCCCCCGGCGCGGCAGACGATCGCGATCGGCGCCGTGGGCGCAGACGGGCGTCAGCACGCCGGCGTCGTGATCGAGCAGGCCTATCCATGCCAGCGCCATGCCGCCGCGCTCCACCGCCACGCGGCAGATGCCCGCGAACAGCTCGTCGCGACTCTTCACACGCACGATGATCTGGTTCACGTCGGTCAGTGCGGCGTACAGGCGGGCGAGGTGCTGCACGCGCGACTCGGCCAGCCTGCGCTCGATGAGCAGCCCGATCTGCGCCGCGACGGCCGCGACCAGGCCCGTCATCCGCCGATCCTGCGCACCCTTCTCCAACAGGAAGAAGTCCATCACGAGCACGACCTGTTCGCGCGCGAGCACCGGCAGGCCGACCGCTGCCTTGAGCCCTGCCGCCTCCGCTGCCTGCATGCGCCTGAAGGGGGACCATCTCCGCACATCCTCGATCCATGCCGTCCGCCCGGTGCTCCATACGAGCCCCGGCAGGCCCTCGCCGGGTGCGAAGGTGCTGCTGCGGCTCACCTGCCGGAACGGCTCCAGCCCCGGGGCCCGGCTGTGCCACACCGGGTGGCACTCCAGCCGCGCCCGGTCGCGGGTTGGCAGCCACACCTCGCCCATGGCCCATCCGGTCTCGTCGCAGACCTTCCTCAGCACGAACGCCAGCGCGTCGTTGAGGTCGGCCGCCTCGGCGATGCCGGATGCGATGGCCTGCAGCAGGCGCGACTCGGCCTCGGCACGGTTGCGCTCGGTGAGCTCGATGCCCACGCCCGCCAGGTGCGGCCGTCCGTCCAGTTCGAGCCGCACGCCGGTGAAATAAAACGGCGTGAGTGTCCCGTCGCGGGCCGTGAAGTGCGCCTCGGCGTCCGCCATGCCTTCGGTGAAGACACGCCCGATGCGTTCACGGATCAACGTCTTCTCCTCGCCGGTGAAGAATTCCAGGGGATGACGCTGCCGGAACTCCTCCTCCGAGTAGCCGCTCAGGCGCACGAGATTCTGATTCCAGCGCAGGTAGCGTCCCTGCTCGTCGAACAGGTAGAAGATGCCGGGCAGGCTCCTCAGTATCGAGTCGGACAGCAGCCGCTCCTTCTGGATCTCCGCCTCGGCGCGCCGCCGCTCGGTCGCGTCACGGAAGACGATCACTGCGCCGGATATGACACCGGCCTCGTTCCTCATCGCGCAGCAGGTGTACTCGACGGGAAAGCTCGTGCCGTCCCGGCGGAAGTACACCTCGTTCTCGACATGGCGCGTCTTCCCGTCGCGCAGGGTTCGGTTAATGGGACAGTCCTCGGCCGGATAGACGCTGCCGTCGGGGTGATGATGGTGGGTGAGCGCGTGGGCCTCCTGGCCGATCATCTCCTGCGCCTCCCGGCCGAACATCGTCAGTGCCGTAGCATTTTCGAAGGCGATCCTTCCGGCGAGGTCGATGCCGTGTATGCCGTCGCCGACCGACTCGAGGATGAGCTCCCGCAGCCGGTTGGCCTCGGCGAGGGCCACCTGGGCCCGTCGGCGCTCGGTGATGTCCCGGGCGATGCCGAACAGGCCGACGATGCCGCCGTGCGCGTCGCGCACCGGGCCTTTCGTGGTCAGGAACGTGCGCGCCTTGCCGCCGAGCGTGACGGTCTCTTCGAAGGTGTCCGTGGTTCCCGTGGCCATGATATGACCATCCTTCGCCATGACCGCCCGGGCCTCCTCCGGCTGCAGGAGGGCGGTGTCATCCCGGCCGAGCACCTCCGCGCGCGGGCGACCGACGATGTGGCAGGCCCCGGTGTTGAACAGCAGGTAGCGGCCGTCGGTGTCCTTCACGTAGACGGCATCGGGTGTACCCTCGCTGACGTGCTCGAGCAGCGTCTCGTAACGCCGTGTCTCCTCGCGGCTGTCCCGCAGTGCCGCCCCGGCGCGCTCCCGCTGCCGCAACTCGCCGCGCAGAACGACCGCCAGCAGCGCGCTGGTGATGACGACGAAGGCCCAGCCCTTGTATATCGACCACTGCGCATAGGCCGCACCGTCCCGGACAAGCGTCTCCAGCACCTTGTCGGAAACCAGGATCCACAGGCTGGCGAACGCGGCGTAGTAGAGGACGACGCGGAGGACGCCCCCGGTGTGATTCGTCATCGCCTCATGCCGCCCGCTGGCCGCAGCCCCGGCCGGATACTCGCGTTGCCCGGTCATGGAGACAGAATAATCGAACGACTGCGGTCGGGCACCACGGTGGAGCTCATGACCTCACGCATCAAGAACGCGGCTGCCTGTCGCCCGCAGGGGGCCGGCAGCCGATCAGCCGGTCGCGGCCGGCGCGTTTGGCCTCGTACATGCGCCGGTCGGCGAGCTCGACGAGCTTCGCGGCGTCCACCCGCCCGTCGGCGAGGCGTTCCGCCACGCCGATGCTGGCCGTCTGCCGCTGCCCGTCCGGGCGCAGGCCGAAACCTCGCACACGCAACCGCTCCAGGCCGATCATGGCCTGCACGCAGTCGGTGTTCGGCATGAGCACGACGAATTCCTCGCCCCCCCAGCGCAGCAGCGCGTCGGTGGTGCGCAGGCTGCCGGCGATGCTGGCCGCGGCGGCCGCGAGCACGCGATCGCCGGCATCGTGCCCGTGGCGATCGTTCACGTCTTTGAACCGATCCAGGTCGATGAAGGCGAGGGCGAAGGGCTTGTCGCCGCGCTGCGCGATCGTCGTCTCCAGCGCGAGCAGCTCCTCGCCGCTGGCGCGCGAGAAGGCGCCGGTCAGCGGATCGCGGATCGACTGGCGCAGCAGCGCGATGAGCAGGGCGAGCTGGCTGCCTGCCGCGAGCGCGCCCGCGGCCGCCACGAGCAGCAGGAACCAGAGGGCGCCCAGCAGGGCGTAGACGTTGCCGGGTGCGAGCACCTGCCAGAGGACCCAGCCGCGCGCGAGAAAAATGGGCAGCGACAGGGCCAGCGATTCCGTCACCGTCAGCGGAAACAGGCCCAGGCCCGCCACCAGCAGCAGGGGGAAGAATGTGTGCGTGGCCACCACGGCCTGTGCCACCCCGGTCCCGCTGCCGGCGCCCAGGATCTTCATGGTCCAGACATAGAAGACGGCGGGCACGGCGAACAGCGCGAAGAGCGCGATGATCACGACGCGGCGGTGGCGGGCGCGGGCGCGCAGCGCCCAGAGCATCGCCAGGAAGGGCACGATGATCCCCAGGCGCGCGATGCCCACGGCCAGCCACAGACTGCGCGGCAGGGTGAGGTATTCCACGAGCATCCACACCGGCGTCAGCGCGAGGAACAGCCCGGCCAGCAGCCGTGCGCGGGCCGCCACCATCCCTGCACGCCGGGTGCGCAGCAGGGGATCGTGGTCGCGGGCGTCGAGGAGCCAGAGCTGCTCGCGTCGTGTGAGGCTGGCCCGCGGCAGGCTGGGCAGGTCGCTGCCGAAGATGCGGACGATGCTCTCGAACATGGCGGATCGTTGGCGTCCCGGGGGCCGGCAGCGACAGGGGCAGCGTACCCCCGCGACGGTTGCGGCCGGATGATCCCGAGCAAGAAGACGCCTGCCGCGCGGCGCGCGCCGCTCCCCGGTGGCCGGCGGCGCGTCGCGGCCAAACCTGTGGCAGACCGACCAGCGGCCCCCGGCCCGAACCGCCGCCATGATGGGCACCACGGTCGGGCCTCCGGCCGGATGCGTCGGCCTGCCCGGCCCCGGTCATTCGATGGTGACGTGCGTGACGTCGGTGGCGCCGCGGTTGTCGACCCAGCGCAGCGTCAGGACATCGCCCGGGCGTGCACCCCGGAATCGGAACGACAGCAGCGGATTGCGCGCGATGCCGGTGCCCCACGCGCAGGACATCACCACGCGGCCGTTGTGCTCGCAGGCCACCTCGGTGATGTGGTGCGCGGGGATGAGGGCTCCGGTCAGCTTGTCCCTGCGGTTGCCGGTCTCCATGACGTGCCGCATCATCGCGCGCACGGTGCAGATCCCATCGGCGATGCTCGTGCGCACCCTGGTGGTGGAGGGCGTGTCGGTCATGAGCTCTCAGCTGCAGCCGCCGATCAGCACTTCCACGTAGCGCCGCGCGGTGCAGAGGCGTTCGGGGGTCTGCACGACGACGATGATGTTCTCGGACTCCGCGAGCTTGATGCGCGTGGCCAGCGTGTCGGCGAGCGCGTCCTCGCCGAAATCGAAGCGCGCGATGAGCGGCACCGGGTTCTTCTCCGAGACCACGACGATCGACCGCACCGGCTCGAGATCGGTCTCGATGGTGAGCGGGACCACGGCACCGTCCTCGGCGACGTCGGGCAGGGTGATGCGGACGCGGTCGCTCGGCTCGATCGCGGCTCCGCCGAAGAGCTCCCTCAGCGCGCCCTCGGCCGTCGTGGCCGCGAACGCGGCCTTCGGCCACGCCGCGCGCGCCGCCCGCGGGAACAGCCAGCCCGCGACGGGCAGCGCGGCCATGCCGCTCGCCCATGCGGCGAGCAGGCGGCGCCGCGAACGATTGACGGGAGGGCGCATGGTCATGGCGATCGGAGTCCGCGGATCAGAACTTGTCCTTGTCCTTTTTCTCCGCGTCGAATTCCTTCTGCAACTGATCCAGCCGAGCCTGCACCCGCTCGCTCTGATAATAGGTGATGCCGGGGGCGTCCTTGGCGACCTTCAACTGCTCGATGGCCAGCCCGAGCTCGCCGCTGCCGTAGTAATACTCGGCCTGGGCGATATGCGATTCGATCTTCGATCCCGTCATGCCCTCGGCCTCCGCCAGCAGCCGGTAGGTGCGCGGCTCGGAACCGTACAACGTCATGTAGTCGCGCAGGACGGTGCGCGCGGTCCTGCCCTCACGCGCGGCGAGCAACGTCTCCACCTTGCCCAGCACGGCCGGCCGGTAGTCCGGGTAGTCGTGCAGTATCCCGTCATAGACGGCGAGCGCGGGCTCGTAGGCGCGCTGTGCGACCTGCAGCCGCGCCGAGGCCAGCCGGAAGTGCACGTTCTCGGGCTCGGCTTCGAGCAGCCGGTCGATCTGCAGGCGGGCCTTGCCGTAGTCGCCCGCGGCCGTCAGCGCCAGCGCGTAACCGTAACGGGCGACCAGTTCGTCCTTGAACTGACCCGCCCGCAACGATTCGGCGTAGTAATTGACCGCGTCACGCGGCTCCCTGGTGTCGGCCACGATCACCTTGGCGCGCATGAGGCGGAAATCGGGGTTCTCCTCGTAGCGGCTCGGTTTCATCGCGTCGGCGCGCTCACGCGATTCGGCGATACGGTTGGTGGTCACCGGGTGCGTGCGCAGGAACTCCGGTACGCTCGCCGGGTCGTTGTAGCGGTTCGCCGTCTGCATGCGCTCGAAGAAGTCCGGCATGCCCTGGGGGTTGAAGCCGGAGCGCGCCATGACCTGGATGCCGATACGGTCGGCCTCCTGCTCGTTGGCGCGCGTGAAGTTCAACGCGTATTGCTGCTGGCCCGCGGCCACGGCGGCCATGGCGGCCTGGCCGGCCTGCGGCGAGACGACACCGAGGAGTATGGCGCCGAGCATGCCGACGGCCGAGGGGATGCTGAGCCGGCTCGCGGCCTCGAACATGCGTGCGGCGTGGCGCTGGGTGACGTGCGAGATTTCGTGCGCCAGGACGCCGGCCAGCTCACTCTCGGATTGTGTCTCGCGGATGAGGCCGGTGTGCACGCCGATGAAGCCGCCCGGCACCGCGAAGGCGTTGAGCACCGGGCTTTGCACGATGAAAAAATCGAACGGATTCCCCTGCGTGTCGGCATGGCTCGCCAGCCGCGAGCCCAGCCCCTGCAGGTAGACCTCCAACTCCGGGTCCTCGAGGATCACGCCCTTGCTGCGCAGGTCGCGCACGAAGGCGCGTCCGATCCTGTACTCCTGGTCCGGCGAGATGAATGCGCCCGCGGAGTCCCCGAAATCCGGAAGGTCGTCCGCGCAATGGGCGGCCCCGGCGATCGACGCCAGACAGATCGGCAGGATGCTGAACAGGCGACGCACGGGGGATCTACGGGACATGGAACGTATGTGGGTGGACCGGCCGGGGACGGGGGAGTTCCAATCGGGCGTGATGGGGTCGTGCCGATGGTGCCTGCTCGCTTCTCGCCGGCCGGCTCGCCGGGCTAACATCCCCGCACCCTGGCCGTTGCCGTTCACGACGACCATCACCAATAAGGAGCATTATAGATCACCATGGCAAAGCTCAGCGGAATTCGAAACGCCCTTTACGCCCAGTCCGGAGGCGTCACCGCCGTCATCAACGCCAGCGCCGCCGGCATCATCGAGACTGCGCGCAGGCACAGGAACCGGATCGGCAAGCTCTATGCCGGACGCGACGGCATCATCGGCGCGCTCACCGAGGATCTGATCGACACCGGCAAGGAGTCCCGCGCGGCGCTGAAGGCACTGCGCCACACGCCCTCCGGGGCCTTCGGCTCCTGCCGCTACAAGCTCAAGGGGCTGGATCAGAATCGCGCCGAGTACGAGCGCCTGATCGAGGTCTTCAGGGCCCACGACATCGGCTATTTCTTCTATAACGGCGGTGGGGACTCGGCGGACACCTGCCTGAAGGTCTCGCAGCTCTCCGAGACCATGGGCTACCCCATCACCTGCGTGCACGTGCCCAAGACGGTGGACAATGACCTGCCGATCACCGACTGCTGCCCGGGCTTCGGATCGGTGGCCAAGTACGTGGCCGTCTCCACGCGCGAGGCCTCCCTGGACGTGGCCAGCATGTGCAGGACCTCCACCAAGGTGTTCGTGCTGGAGGTCATGGGCCGCCATGCCGGATGGATTGCCGCGGCCGGGGGGCTCGCCTCCGACAAGGATCTCGAGCTGCCGATCGTCATCCTCTTCCCGGAGGTCGCCTTCGATCAGGAGCGTTTCCTGGCCAGGGTCGAGGCCAACGTCGCCCGCTACGGTTACTGCTCGGTGGTCGTCTCCGAGGGGGTGCGCGGACCGGATGGCAAGTTCCTCTCCGATCAGGGCCTGCGCGATGCCTTCGGGCACGCGCAGCTGGGCGGCGTGGCGCCGGTCATCGCCAGCCTGGTGCGCGAGAAGCTCAAGGTGAAATACCACTGGGCGGTGGCCGATTACCTGCAGCGCGCCGCCCGCCACATCGCCTCGAAGACCGACGTCAACCAGGCCTATGCGGTCGGCAAGGCCGCCGTCGAGCTGGCCGTGAAGGGCCGCAACTCGGTGATGCCGACCATCGTGCGCAAGTCCTCCAGCCCCTACAGGTGGGCTGTCGGCGTGGCCGAGCTCGAGGACGTGGCCAACAGGGAGAAGATGATGCCGCGGGACTTCATCACCGAGGACGGCCTGGGCATCACCCGGAAGTGCCGCGGCTACCTGGCGCCGCTCATCCAGGGCGAGGACTACCCGCCGTACCGGAACGGCTTGCCGCTGTACGTGCGTCTGAAGAACGCGCCTGTGAAGAAAAGGCTCAGGACCGGTTTTGCTCTGAAGTGATGCAGGGTAGAATCCCGCCGCTGTCGGCCGGGCCGGGGCCGTCGCTGCGGCGGCCCCGTGCCGGCGGGTCCGTGGTCGGACCGTCTCGTCGGTAGGTCAAGAGCAGTCCTCGTGCAGCGGCCCTGGCCGTTGGCGGCCGGGCCGGCCATGGCCCGGCGCCGGTGCACGCTCTTCGCGGCCCGCGATCGCATCGCTACGAACAACACTCACTACAAGGGGGATTTTTCTCAATGTCTGGAGCACTCGTGTTTGCGCTGGCCTGCGGCGTGCTGGCGATCCTTTACGGGGCGTGGTCGGTGAAGTGGATCCTCGCCCAGGCGCAGGGCAACGAACGCATGCGCGAGATCGCCGCGGCCGTGCAGCAGGGCGCCTCGGCCTATCTGAACCGCCAGTACACCACCATCGCGATCGCCGGCGTGGTGCTGTTCCTCCTCATCGGTTTCGTGCTGCACTGGCCGACGGCGATCGGTTTCCTCATCGGCGCGCTGCTCTCGGGCGCGGCCGGTTACATCGGCATGAACATCTCCGTGCGGTCGAACCTGCGCACCGCCGAGGCGGCCCGGCAGGGGCTGAACGCCGCGCTGCAGGTTGCCTTCCGCGGCGGCTCGATCACCGGCCTGCTGGTGGTGGGCCTGGGACTGCTCGGCGTCGCCGGCTACTACGCCTACCTGGTGAGCGCGACGCCGGCCGGGCAGGAGGTCGACCTGCACCCGCTGGTGGGCCTCGCCTTCGGCTCCTCGCTCATCTCCATCTTCGCGCGACTGGGCGGCGGCATCTTCACCAAGGGCGCGGACGTGGGCGCCGATCTCGTCGGCAAAGTCGAGGCCGGCATCCCGGAGGACGACCCGCGCAACCCGGCGGTGATTGCCGACAACGTCGGTGACAACGTCGGCGACTGTGCCGGCATGGCCGCCGACCTGTTCGAGACCTACGCGGTGACCGTGATCGCCACCATGCTGCTCGGCGGCCTGCTGCTGAAGGCCGACGGGGCGGTGCTCTATCCGCTGGTGATCGGCGGCGTCTCCATCATCGCCTCGGTGATCGGTTCCTTCTTCGTCAAGGCCCGCGACGGCGGGAAGATCATGAACGCCCTGTACCGCGGCCTCATCGTCGCCGGCGTGCTGGCGGCGATCGCCTTCTACCCGGTCACGCAGAAGTTCATGGCCGGCATCGGCGATCACGGCGTCAACGCCTACTACGGCTGCGCGCTCATCGGCCTGGCGCTGACCGCGGCGATGGTCTGGATCACCGAGTACTACACCGGCACCGATTTCAAGCCGGTGCGCTACGTCGCGCAGGCATCGACCACCGGGCACGCGACCAACATCATCGCCGGCATCGCCGTGTCGATGAAGTCCACGGCCTGGCCGGTCATCTTCGTGTGCATCGCGATCTGGGCCTCCTATACGCTCGCCGGTCTCTTCGGCATCGCGATTGCGGCGACCTCCATGCTGTCGATGGCCGGCATCATCGTGGCGCTGGACGCCTACGGCCCCATCACCGACAACGCCGGCGGCATCGCCGAGATGGCCGAGCTCGGTCCGGACATCCGTAACATCACCGATCCGCTCGACGCGGTCGGCAACACCACCAAGGCGGTCACCAAGGGTTACGCGATCGGGTCCGCCGGCCTCGCGGCCCTGGTGCTGTTCGCGGACTTCACTCACAGCCTGGAATCCGCGGGCAAGCTCGTGGACTTCAATCTCGACACACCGGCGGTCATCATCGGTCTGTTCGTCGGCGGCCTCATTCCCTACCTCTTCGGGGCGATGGCGATGGAGGCGGTGGGCCGCGCGGCGGGATCGGTGGTGATCGAGGTGCGCCGCCAGTTCCGCGAGATCAAGGGCATCATGGAGGGTACGGCCAAGCCGGAGTACGGCCGGGCGGTGGACCTGCTCACCCGGGCGGCGATCAAGGAGATGGTCGTCCCGTCGCTGCTGCCGGTATTGACCCCCATCGTGCTCGCGCTCATCATCCGCGTCGCGATGGGCGAGCATGCCGCCCGCATGGCGGTCGGCGGACTGCTGATGGGGACCATCGTCACCGGCATCTTCGTCGCCATCTCCATGTGCACCGGTGGCGGCGCCTGGGACAACGCCAAGAAATACATCGAGGAGGGGAACCACGGCGGCAAGGGTTCGGATGCCCACAAGGCCGCGGTGACGGGTGACACGGTCGGCGATCCGTACAAGGATACGGCAGGCCCGGCGGTGAACCCGCTCATCAAGATCATCAACATCGTTGCGTTGCTGATCGTTCCGTTGCTGTAGATCTGACGTCGAAAACATCGGCCGTTGCCCGCCGCCACAACGACAACAAGCGGCGGAAACGCGGCGGTCCGAACAACAAACACGACGTTCATGAGGAGTGGGGCAGACGGGGAGACCTGTCTGCCCTTTGTTTTTGGAAGGCGGCGCCGCGGGCGGGGATGGCCGTGGCGCTCTGCACCCGGATGATGGTGGTCGCCCCGCGGGACGTCGTGGTCCGTTGCCGGCGGACGGCTCGCCGGAGGGCACCGCTGCCGCTACCATATGCGTTCTCCAACGATGCGGGATGCCGGTGATGAGCCAGAAGGCGGCCACGGCCGCGGTGCTGTTGATCGGCAACGAGCTGCTCTGCGGGCGGACGCAGGACATCAACCTCGCCTACCTCGGGCAGAGGCTGTCCGCGCGCGGGGTACGCCTGGCCGAGGCCCGTGTCGTCAGCGACGAGGAAGAGGAGATCGCCGTCGCGGCGCGTGCGCTCAGCGAGCGCTACACCTATGTCTTCACCACCGGTGGAATCGGTCCCACCCATGACGACACGACCACCGCGGCGATCGCGCGTGCCTTCGGGCGCAGGCTCCTCGTCGAGCCTGCCGCCGAGGAAAGACTGAAGAAATACTACGGGGTCGACGCGTTGTCCGCGCCCCGATTGAAGATGGCTACGGTGCCGGAGGGCAGCGTGCTCATCGACAACCGCGTCAGCGGCGCGCCGGGATTCCGGGTGGGCAACGTGTTCGTGCTCGCCGGCGTGCCGGTCATCATGCAGGCGATGTTCGAGACACTGCTGGCTCAACTGCAGGACGGTGCGCCGATCCGTGCGCGCAGCCTCACCGCCCCGCTGGGCGAGAGCCGGCTGGCCGAGGGACTCTCGGAGATCCAGCGCCGCCATCCGGATATCGCCATCGGCAGCTACCCCTTTGCCAGGGAGGGCCGGGTGGCCGTCAGCATCGTGTTGCGCGGCACCGATGAGACGCGGCTGGACGGCGCGGCCTCGGAGGTGGCCGCGCTGATGCGGGACCTGGGGGCCGCCGCCGCCGACATCGAGCGAGGCTGATCGGCGGGCGCACCGCCGCGACGGGTCAGGGTGTGGTCGCGGCCGGCGGCTCCTCGCGGCGCGTGAAGGTGATCGTCTTCGGGAACAGCGCCGCATCGCCGCCCGCGAGGAAGGCCAGCAGCTTTCCGGGCGGGGCCTCGATCGTCGCGTCGGCGAACTCGGAGCCGGCGTCGACCATGCCTTCGATCTCCCCCGCGCGTATGGCCCGCTTCACCGCGTCCTCGTCGATGAGCGCGATCGCGAGCGCTCCGGGCGCGGCCTCGTATTTCACGATCATGAAGCCGATCTCCCGCCGGCCCGGCCTCATGTCCATGACGCTCAGGTAGCGGCGCTCGCCCGCGACCGTCGTCTGGGCCTTGTACTGCGCGATGTTTCGCCCGCCGTCGGGCTTCACGGTCGTCAGCGCGATCAGCACCAGGTGTTCCCCGGAGCGAGTGACGTCGAGCTCGACGTGGTCGCCATCGACATCGGAGTTTTCCCACGCGCCGAGCAGGGCCTCGTCGATGGTTGCGACGCCCGTGTCCGAAAGCGGCTGCCCCATCCACACGACACAGCCGGTCAAAAGGGATACGGCGGCGGCCGACAGCAGGTTGCGGATCAGGGTGGTCATTGCGTCGTCTCCATGCGAGTCATGCGCCCGTAAGGGGCGTTGCGGTGCGCGATCGTTCGTCGATCCCGCACCTCGCGAGGCAAGCTTCCTGCCAATCTGCCGGGGAGCGCGCCCCATCATCGCCGAACCGGGGAATCCCGGGCAACGGCGGGCCTGCATCACCGGAGCGGCGAGCCGAAACGGGAGGGGCGGCGCGGCGGCATACAATATTCAGTTTCTCGCGTTCGTCGCCTCGCCGGTGGCCGGGTTCGGCAATCGTCGCCTGCGTCTGCCGTACCCGCAGTCGCTGGTGCCGGGCCACCTGCGGTTCCTCGCGGCACCGGCCGGGGTCGTGCGCTTCGTCGCCCCGAACGTAGCCGGCGCGTGCCCCGGCAGCCACCTGATCGCGACCGGCTTGACTGCGATGGCGCTTCATCCCCTGCGACCGAAAGGCCTGCGATGATCACGCCCGCAATCGCCCGTGTCCGCCACCTGCTGCTCAGCACCTGCCTGCTCGCCGCGGCCCACTATTCCCCGGCGCCCCTGGCCGCGTCCGCCGGATCGGGCAGCTACGTCACCGAGGACGCGAAGGCGAGCTTCGAGCATCTCTACGCCTATCGCGTGGCGGACGAAGACGACCCTGTCCAGTACACCGAACTGGTGTTCGGCGAGCAGCCGCTCGACGCGGCCGCGATCGCCGCCGGCATGCAGGCCCGGGGCAACGGCTCCACCACCTCGGTGCTGTGGGAGAAGGTCGAGGGCGCGTTCGCCAAGCTCAGGCTGCATGAGGACGGCAACACCGAGCTCTATGTCTACGTTCCGCCCGGGTACAACTTCAACTACGGCGGGGCCAGTGCCGAGCTGACTGCCAATACGCCGGAGCGCGTCGAGGGCAGCTTCCGGCTCGATGACACCGACATGAACGGCAAGCCGCGCACGATCGCATTGACCTTCGCCGCCGACGTGGCGCCGATGGGCGCGGCGCCCGCCGGTGCTCCGGAAGCGCAAGCAGGCGGCGGGCAGGAAAGCCCGGTCGCGGCGCAGGCGGCCGGCGATCCGCTCCCGCAGGACGGCGGCGAGCCGGGCGTGGTGTTCCTGAAGGCCATGAAGGCGCAGCGCGAGGGCGATTTCGACGCCATGCTGAGCGTCAGCAGCCAGGCGCAGAGGGAGCAGATGCTGGCCGATCGCGGCAAGCCGGAATTCCCGGCGATGCTGGAGATGATGAAGAACATGGCGGCGCAATCCGTGGCGATCGGCGGTGGCCGCGTCAACGGCGAGACGGCGACGATCGACTTCACCGGACACTATGCCGGAGGCGGCACCTCCAGGGGCACGGCGACACTGTTGCGCGAAGACGGCCGCTGGGTGGTGCAGGATGTCAGCGAGACGCTCGGCGCGCAGTAGCCGCGACGGGATGCGAGCCGTACCCCGCGCCGCCAATCAAAGACTGGCGATCAGCCTCTCGGCCACCCGATATGCGTTGGCGTAGATGGTCCAGGTGAACGGCACGCTGCCGCCGGTGGGCATGAAGCTGCCGTCGCTGACGTAGACGTTCTCGCAATCGTGCACGCGGCAGTCCGCGTCGAGCACGGAGGTCGCCGGGTCGGCACCGAAGCGGCAGCCGCCTGCCTGCAGATTCGGCGTCGGCGCGCCGTTGAGATTGGCGATGACGTTGCGGAACCCCATCCGCTCCATCACCGGGCGGGCGCGGTCGACGAGATACTGCGACACCTTGTCGTCATGCGGATGGTGGCCGATGCGCACGCGCGAGACCGGCAGCCCCCACTTGTCCTTCACCTCCGGGTCGAGTGCCACGTGGCAGTCGTCGTTCGGCAGCCAGTCGCAGAAGATCTCGTACCGCAGGACCCGGTTGTTCCAGAAGACGGATTCCAGGCGGCGCTTGAACTCCCGGCCCCAGACCAGCCCGCCGTCCGCGTCGCGCCGCTCGGGCATGGCCCGGTGGATGAAGCTCGGCGAATTGCCGACGAAGGCGATGGTGCCGCCCTTGGCGCGGCCGCCGAACGCCGGATCATCGACATGGTAGAAATCCTGCAGACCGCGATTGACGAACGGCCCGAGGAGTTCAATCCGCCGCACCGTCGCCTCGTCGTAGTCCTTCAGCAGCACGTGGCCGGCGCCGGTGGCGCCGGCGGAGAAGATGAGGTTGCGGCCGACCTGCCCGCGATTGTTGCCGAGGCCGTTGGGGTGCTTAGGGCCGCTCGACAGCAGCAGCAGCCGGGAGGACTCGATGGCCTGGCAGGCGACCACGAACACCCTGGCGTCCACGCGCTGCGCCTGCCCGTCCTTGTCGTAGTACAGCGCACCGGTGGCGCGGCCGTCGGCGCCGGACTCGATCCTGTAGACGTGCGCCTGTGGGCGGACCTCGCAGCGGCCGGTGGCCACCGCGCGGTTGAGCAGCGCCACGCGCGAGCTGCCCTTGGCGCCGCTCGAGCAGCCGAAGCTGCCGCAGAAGCCGGAGTATTCGCAGGGGCGCCGCTCGTCCTTCGGCCGGGTGAGGATGGCGCGCGCCACGGTCAGCGGCGTGTAGCCCATCTCCGCCGCCGCCTTGTCCACCCACTGCGCGAACAGGTGCTCCGTGGTCGGCGTGTAGGGAAAATCCGGCGTGGATCGCGGTTCGAGAAACTTGTGCGGCACCACGCGGCCGGAGATGCCGATCTCCGTCTCCACCCTGGTGTAGTAGGGCTCGAGATCCTCGTAGGCGATCGGCCAGTCGGCGATGTTGGCGCCGGCGATGGGACCGAAGGTGCTCAACAGCCGGAAGTCATCGGGTTTCAGGCGGTAGAAGTGCCCGCTCATGAAGTTCGACGACCCGCCCACGCAGTTGCCGTTCCAGTAGTCATGCCCGGAATTCGGATCCGAGGTCGGCAGGGCCGACCACTGCCCGTCCGCGCCCGGCTCCTCGATCACCTGCGGCTCGGTCTTGTAGTCGGAACGGAACACGCGGCGATGATTGCAGGTGACCTCGTCCTTGTAGAAATCGCGCTCGTCGAACCACGGCCCCTTCTCCAGGACGACGACCGATCGGCCGGCGCGCGCGGCCTCCCAGGCGATGGGACCGCCGCCGGCACCGCTGCCGATGACGCACACGTCGAAGTCTTTCATGCCGGCCTGATCTCGAAATAGCGCTTGCCGATCGGCGGCCGCGGGAATCCGGCCGTGTATCCCAGCCACTTCCAGCCGACCTCGTCGGTGTTGCCGCCGTAGACCGGGTCGGCCAGCAGGGCCTCGAGCAGGTAGTACATCACCAGCGAGATCCAGTTGCCGCCGTCGGCGCTCCCGGCCATCTTGCGCAGCGCCGCCTCGCGCTCCTCCTCACCGAGCTCCTCGAAGACGCGGCCGCCGTAGTCGAGCGCGATCCGCTTGCGCAGGAAGACCGCGCCGGCCGTGATGAATTTTCGATCCTCGATCGCATCGGCGTCGTCGCGGCCGAGCGCGTCCTGCAGATAGGCGAGCGCGTTCACCTGCGCCGCGCCGGGACTGTCGGCCTCGGTGGGCAGCAGGTGCGATTGCACCCCCTCCAGCAGCGGCCAGGGCGCCTCCTCGAGCACGTGGGCGAGCGGCGAGGGCAGGCCGCCGCCCGGCGCCATGGGCAGGACGTCGGCGACCGCGCGCCCGGTGGCCACGGCCCCGGCGCCCGCCAGCAGCGAGAGCAGGAACTGGCGGCGGCGCCACAGCAGCCGGTCGCTGCTCTGATCTGTGTAGAGGAAGTGCTCTCCCATGTCGCCTTCTCGCCCGGGCGGCCTCCTGGTTGGTGCGCGATTGGACCACATTCCGGCGCCGAAATTCTATGGGCCGGATGGGCCAGATCGGACGGGCGGCGGTGGGGTCTCGTCGTGGGACGCCACGGCCGCATCCCGACCGCACCCGGCGCAGTGGCTCCTGATGCGCTACAACGGTCCCTATCTTGCTAGACAACATGGCCGGCTGCGGGTCAGGGCTTAGACTGTAAATGGGCTGGAGAGGGAGCGTATCGGCGCCCAGGGCGCCGAAATGACGTTGCGCCCGGCCGTCGTCATTGGCCAGCGGGGCTGCAACCGCGGCGTCGGGACGAGGGAGAATGATGCGTCACGAACCAACGAGAGATCCGATCTGCACGGGCGGGACAGCCGCGATCCCCGCGGACATTCGCCGGGAGGGGGCGGCGTTCGCCGTCGTCCTGCTGGCGACGCTGGCGCTGTTCGGCTATTTCATCTGGTCAGGCTATCGCGACGCGCATCGCGTGGCCCGCACCACCGTGGAAAACCTTGCGCGCGTCATCGAGCACGAGCTGCGCTTCACCGTGGCACGCGCCGACCGCGATCTCGCCGCGGCGGCGGCCATGTTGGCCGGCGAGGCGTCTCGCGACCCGTCGGATTTGCACTCCCTGTTGGCGAGCGCGGACCTTCGCCGGGGTGCGTTGACGGAGACCGATCTCGGGCGGCTTGCCGTCGTCGCGCCGGACCGCAGCGGCTGGATCCTCGTGGATCCGGCAAGCGGCGCGACGACGCCCGCCGGACCCGCGATCACCGAGCAGATCGATTTCGGGGGCGCCGGGGGCCTCATTGTCGGCAGCCCGGTGCGCGGGCCGGCGGGCGGCGGACTGCCATTGCTTTTCTACCGCCTCACGAGGGACACGGCGGGCGCGGTAAACGGTGCGGTAGCCCTGATCCTCGACACCGGCCAACTCGAACGGCTGTTCCGGGACGTCGATCTGGGCGGGGAGGGCGCCATCGTGCTGCGCCGCGTGGACGACGACGGCCTGCTGCTGCGGCGGCCGCCGTTTCAGGACCCCGGAGCGACGGCGCCGGGGACGCCGTCATACAGGCGCATCGCGCGGGGCGAGTACGCCGGCGTGGAACGCTACGTCTCGCCGGTCGACGGAGCGGAGAGGATCTACGGATTCCGGCGCGTCGGCGGCTACCCGCTGTACATCGCCGTCGGTCTCGCCACGCGCGAGTATCTCGCGCCGTGGGCGCAACGCGCACTGCTGTCGGGGACCGCCGCGGCCGTGTTGCTGGTGTCGCTCGTCTGCATGTTGCGCCGGCGCATGCGCAGCGAGGCCTTGCTGCGGGACAGCACGCAGGCGCTGCAGGAGGCCGAATCGGTGAGCGGACTCGCGCACTGGGAGGCGGAGGCAGCCACGGGCGGCGTGCGCTGGTCGCCGAACATGTACCGCCTGCTCGGCATCGATCCGTCCACGCCCGCTTCGCGCGAGGCGTTCGACGGCATCGTGCATTCGGCGGACCGCGCCCGGGTCCACGCGGCCTGGCGGCAGGCGGGGCAGGGGGGAGGCTTCGACATCGAGCATCGCATCGTCGTCGGCGGACAGGTCCGATGGGTGCGCGCCCGCGCCCGCACGGTGAAGGACGCCAGGGGCGTGCCCGTGCGGGCCTTCGGCACCGTGCTCGACACCTCCGCCAGGAAGATCGCCGAGGAGGCGCTCGCCGCCGAGCACAATCTGCTGCGGACGATTCTCAACGCCATACCCGATTACGTGTTCCTGAAGGACGAGGCGGGCGTGTACCGCCTGTGCAATTCGGCCGTCGAGCGCTATTTCGGCAGGCCCGAGCAGGAGATAGTCGGACGCACGGACTTCGAGCTGGTCGACGCCGCGACCGCGGCCGGTTTCAGGCGCGATGACCTGGTCGCGATGGCTGGCAGCGAAGCGACACGAAGAGAGGAGGACCTCGTAAACCCCGACGGCAGCCGCCTGTGCACGGAGACCATCAAGCTGCCCATGCGTGGCCCGGACGGCTGCCTGATCGGCCTGCTCGGCGTCGCCCGCGACGTCACGGTCCGCAGGCTCGCGGAGCTGTCGCTGATCGAGAGCGAGGCGCGGTTCCGCTCTCTGGCCGACTCCACCGCCGTGATGATCTGGGTGGCGGGCACCGACGGACACGGCACGTATTTCAACCGCGCGTGGCTGGAATTCTCCGGGCGCACCCTGGAGGCGGAGGTCGCCGAGGACTGGCGGCGCGACATGCATCCCGATGACCTCGACTCGGCGCAGGCGGGCTATCGCGATGGGTTCAGATCGGGCGAGGACTTCAGCGTGGAATACCGGCGGCGCCGCCACGATGGCGTCTGGCGGTGGGTGCTCGATGCGGGACGGGCGCGCTACACCGCCGAGGGAGTGCTGTGCGGCTTCATCGGGTCGTGCCTCGACATCTCCGAGCGCAGGCACCTGCAGATGCAGGACAGCTCGCGCGCCGCGATCCTCGAGATGGTGGCGAGGGGCGAGTCGCTGGGGGTCGTGCTCGACCGCATCGCGTCCAGCGTCGAGAAGATGGACCCCGACGTGCGGTGCTCGATCCTTCTGCTCGACGACTCCGGGCGCCGCCTGCTCCACGGCGCCGCGCCCAGCCTGCCGGCCTTTTACTCCGAGGCAATCGATGGCATCGAGATCGGGCC
The DNA here is from genome assembly GCA_022071965.1 of Gammaproteobacteria bacterium. Taxonomy (GTDB): domain Bacteria; phylum Pseudomonadota; class Gammaproteobacteria; order JAJPIJ01; family JAJPIJ01; genus JAJVHZ01. The sequence goes on along the minus strand of JAJVIQ010000019.1, from coordinate 163,377 downwards.
GGAGTGCGGCAGTTGCGGGTCCGCCGCCCATCGCCGCGAACTCCTGGTTGTCGAAGACGTGCGGACGCATCCCTACTGGGCGCCGTATCGGGACCTTGCCGCCCGTGCCGGCATCGTGGCGTGCTGGTCCATGCCGATCTTCGGCAGTGACGGTGTGGTGCTCGGCACGTTCGCCCTGTATTACGCCGCGCCGCGCCGCCCCGGCGAGGCCGACCTGGCGCTCATCGCGCTGAAATCCCGGCTCGCAGGCATTGCCATCGAGCGCGTGCGCACCGAGCGGGCGCTGGCCGAGAGCGAGCAGAAATACCGCAACCTGCTCGATGAGATGGCCGACGGTGTGTGGGTCGTGCAGGACTACCGCCTGGTGATCGTGAACGCCGCGCTTGCCGCCCTGCTCGGATACCGCCGCGAGGAGCTGATCGGGATGCCCCTGGCGGAGGTGGTGGCGCCGGATTTCCGGGATCTCGTCGTAGGGCGCTACGAACACCGGGTAAACAGCGAGGAGGATCCGCCGCGACGTTACGAGGTCAGGCTTTCCCGCCGCGACGGGACCGAGATGTGGGCCGAGCTCATCGCCTCGCGGATGCTGTTCAACGGCCGGCCATCGGCGCTGGTCATCGTGCGCGACAACACCGAGCGCCGGCACGCCGAGCAGTTCCTGCGCGACGTCATCGAGTCGACCTCCGACGGCATACTGGTGGAAGACAGGAGCGGCAACGCGCTGGTCACCAATCGCTGCTTCCAGGACATGTGGAACATCCCCGCCGCCGTCCCGGAGTCCGGTGGGCATCGCGCGCTGCATGATTACGTGCAGGCGCAGCTCGCCACCAACACCGATCCGCCCGCGAAGACCGCGGACCTGCGCCCGCAGGATCAGTGGCGGGACTATCACCTGCTGCAGGTCGGGGACGGACGGCTGATCGCACGCTACTCCAGCCCGCTGCTGCGCGACGGCGTGGTCGCCGGGCGGGTTTGGTCATTCCGGGACGTCACCGAGCGCCGCAAGACCGAGATCCTCTATCGCAGCGTCATCGAGTCTTCGCCGGACGCCTTCGTCGCCGTCGACGAGGACGGCCGCATCGTCGACTGGAGTCCGCGCGCCGAGCAGCTCTTCGGATGGCCGGCGGGCGAGGTCATGGGCCGGTCCCTGCACGAGACCATCGTGCCGCCGGCGTACCGGGACCTGCACGTGGAGGGCATGCGCCGCTTCCTGCGCGGCGGCGAGCCGCGCATCATCGGTCGGGTGATGCGCATGGCCGCGCTGCGCAGGGGCGGGCAGGAGTTCCCGGTGGAGCTGCAGGTGAGCGTGGTGCGCATCGGCAGCCGCTGCCGCTTCACCAGCTTCATTCGTGACATCAGCGGCCGTGTGCTGGCCGAGCAGCAACTGGCGCAGGCGCAGCGCATGGAGGCCATCGGTCAGCTCACCGGCGGCCTGGCGCACGACTTCAACAACATGCTCGGCATCATCGTCGGCAGTCTCGACCTGCTGTCGCTGGAGCAGACCGACGCCGAGGCGCGCGAGCTCATCGGCACCGCGATGTCGGCGGCGCATCGAGGGGTCGAGGTGACCAAGTCGCTGCTGGCGGTGGCGCGGCGCCAGGCGCTGGCGCCGAAGGTCGTGGAGATCGACACCGCCCTGACCGAGATGGAACCGCTGTTGCGTCAGACCGCCGGCAAGCGGGTCGAGGTTCGTCTGGAGCGCGGCGTTTCCGGCATGTGCGCCTACGTCGACCCGGGCAGCTTCAACAACGCCGTTCTCAACACGGTGATCAACGCGCGCGACGCCATGCCCGCCGGCGGCGAGCTGCGCATCGGCACCGCATTGATCAATGCCGCCGACACCCACCTCGCCGCGGACCTCGATCCCGGGACTTACATCGAGGTGCGGATCGAGGACACCGGCTGCGGCATGCCGCCGGAGGCGATCGAGCGCGCCTTCGACCCGTTCTTCACCACCAAGGAGCGCGGCAAGGGCACCGGGCTTGGTCTGGCGATGGTCTACGGCTTCGCACGGCAGTCCGGCGGCGTCGCGACCATACGCAGCACGGTGGGTAGAGGGACCTGCGTAAGGCTCGTGCTGCCGGTGGCGGCGACGCCGGCTCGGCAGGACGAGGCCGTGGCGGCGCCGGGCGATCGGCCGGTGGCGCGGGCGGGAGAGACGGTGCTGGTGGTCGACGACGAGTTCGACCTGCGCAGGATCATCCGGGAATGGCTCGTCGGGGCCGGCTACCGGGTGGCGCTCGCGGACTCGCCCGCGGAGGCATTGAGGCGGTTGCAGGCCGAGCGTTTCGATCTGATGCTGACCGACGTGGTCATGCCCGGCCCGATGGACGGCGCGGTGCTCGCGCGAACGGTCATGCGGCAGCATCCGGGCACGCGCGTGCTGCTGATGAGCGGTTTTGCCGACGATGCGCTCGGTGGCGTCAAGCAGCAGTGGGCGGTGCTGGAAAAGCCGTTCCGGCGTGATGAGCTCGCCCGCGCCGTGCGCCGCGAGCTCGATCAGCGTGACGCCCAGCCGGCATGAGGAATGTCATGAACACGACACGCGCGTCGCGGGCACCGGGCTCCCGCCCGGCGAGCCCGCGCGCAGAAATCTGCCGCCGCGCCCCGCGCCGGGCGGCGGGAGGTGAGTATTCGCAATGTCAGGTCTCGCAGCATTGAACATGCCGGAGGAAGCCCCGGCGGCGCGCCCGCGACTGCTGGTCATCGATGACGAGGCCGGCATACGGACGCTGGTGCGGCGCGTCGGCCGGCAGGCGGGCTTCGAGGTGCAGGAGGCCGGTGCGGCGGTGGAACTGCGCGCCGGCCTGCAGCAGGCCCAGGACGTGATTGCGCTGGATCTTGCGATGCCGGACGTCGACGGCATCGAGGTGATACGCGAGCTGGCGCAGTCCGGCTGCAAGGCCAGACTCATCCTCATCAGCGGCTTCGACCGGCGCGTGCTCGACACGGCCGCGCGTCTCGCGACCGGCCTGGGATTGAACCTCAAGGGCGCGCTTCCGAAGCCCTTCAGCGTTACCGACCTGCTGGCGCTGCTGCGGGCCGAACAGCAGGCGCCGGGGCGCAGCACTGTCCGGCCGGAGATCACCGCCGGCGAACTGCGGCGAGCGCTCGACGCCGACGAACTGGTGGTGCATTTTCAGCCGCAGGTCGATTTCGGGGACGGAAGCTGGCGCGGCGTGGAGGCGCTGGTGCGATGGCAGCATCCGCATTACGGCCTCATCCACCCCGCGGAGTTCATTCCCGTCGCGCAGACCGGGGAGTTCGCCGTTCCGGTGACCGAACGCGTGCTGGAGCTCGCGCTGGCCGGTTATTCCGAGATGGTCGAAACCGCCGGCTACAGCGGCGTGCTCGCCGTCAACATACCGGGCAGCGCACTCTCCGACGTGCACTTGCCCGAGCACGTCATGGCGCGCATCGGCTCGCGCGGGATGACGCATCGTCACATCGTCTTCGAGGTCACCGAGACCTCGCTGGCCAACCAGCCCACCGTGGCCGCCGACATCCTCGCGCGGCTGCGCATCAAGGGATTCAACCTCTCGATCGACGACTTCGGCACCGGGTACTCGTCGCTGGAGTCGCTGCACCGCCTGCCGTTCACGGAGTTGAAGATCGACATGCAGTTCGTGCAGGCGGCGGAGACCGACGGGGTCGCGCGCGCCATCGTCGAGAATTCCATCGAGCTCGCAAAACAGCTCGGGATGAAGGTGATCGCCGAGGGTGTGCAGACTGCCGGGCAGTGGCGATGGCTGAAGGCACGCGGATGTCACCTGGCGCAGGGATTTCTCGTCAGCCGCCCCCTGCCGGCGCCGGATCTCCACGCCTGGGCCATCGCCTGGCAACCGCCGGCGGACGAATAGCCCGTGGCGCGGGAGAGAAACGATGATGGAGGTGGATGCATGAGCCTGTCGGCGACGACGGCCGGCCCGGCCCGCGTCCTCGCGGTCGACGACGAGGCCTTTTATCTCAAGCTCATCGACAAGTACCTCGCGCCGGAGGGATTCGAGGTGGTCGTGGCCGAAAGCAGCGATCGCGCATGGGAACTGCTGAAGCAGCCGCTGCAGCCCGCCTTCGACGCCGTGCTGCTGGATCGGAACATGCCAGGCGAGGATGGCATGCAGTTTCTCGGCAGGATCAAGTCCGATCCGAGCCTGCGCGACGTGCCCGTCATCATCCAGACCGGCCTGGCGGAGCCGCGGCAGGTGGCCGAGGGGATCGCCAAGGGCGCCTACTACTACCTTGCCAAGCCGTTCAACAGCGACGTGCTGCGCGCGATCGTCGCCGCCGCGGTCAGCGATGGCAAGAATCACCGCGATCTTCAGGCGCGTCTCAACCGCCAGGCGCATGGAAACGCGATGCTGCACCTCGCAGAGTTCAGATGCCGCACGCTGGAGGAGGTGAGCACGCTCGCGGCGCACCTGGCGCTGTTCTTCCCGGACCCGCAGCGCGTGGTGACCGGCGTCTCGGAGTTCCTGCTGAATGCCGTCGAGCACGGCAATCTCGAGCTGACCTACGAGGACAAATCGGCGCTGCTGCGCGACGGCGCCTGGCAGGCGGAGATCGAGCGGCGCCTCTCCCTGCCGCGATTCGCCAGGCGCCAGGCGCGGATCATCCTGGAGAATCTCGCTGACCGTGTGACGCTGACGATCTTCGACGAGGGGGCCGGATTCGACTGGCAGGCCTACCTCGACTTCAATCCGGCGCGCGCCTTCGATCTGCATGGCCGCGGCATCGCGATGAGCCGCCTGATGTGCTTCGACGACGTGGAATACCGCGGCCGCGGCAACGAGGTGCTGCTGACCGTGATGCGCCAATGACGGTGCGGGGCTTTCGAGCATAGTCTGCGATTGCTGGGCAGCGAGGGGAATCGAAAACCGAACGTCACCCCCTATCGAGACGGAACAACAGGGCTCGGTCATTGCCGTTGGTTACCCCGCGAGTGCCCCGGATTCGCCCGCCTCTCGCCCGGTTCCCGACCTCTGCCGGGCGTCCGGCACACGAGCCTCGCGACAGCGAGTCGGGAAACAGGCCTTACAAGGCGTTGTCGTGTGGACAACGATCGTTGCGCCTGCGGCAAGGCAGACCCAAAGCCCCACCGATCCCGCTGTCCCGCTGTTTGGCGACAACCACCGACGCCTGCTGGAGCTGTTGCTGATACACGGCGAGTAGCGCCTTCACATTCGCGCGATCGCGCGGCTCACGGGCGTGAGTGCCCGCAACGCCCCCCAAGTGACGAAGCGCATGGAGCAGGTGAGCCTGATCACCACTGCCCGCATCGGTAATCCGGAGCACTACCACGTCACTGACATCGCGCGCAAGCGCAAGGCTAAGGACTGATTCGTCTCCAGCGTGATGCCGAACCCAGCCCCATGCTGATCGGCGGAGTCGATGAGCGCTGAGAACCTATTGACGACTGGGCAACGGAAACAGCATCCGCCGGATTGCGACGAGGTGCAGAGGCGGCTCGCCGCTGCCGAGCGCAATCTGCGCGATGCCGACCTTCTTGCCAATAGCCCCGAAACACCAACTGAATGCCCCTACAAGGCTGCGATGCAATGCGCTGTCGGTTCTTCATACAGCGACGCAAGGTAGTATCGGCAGCGATGGTCCCCACGTCTATGTGTCCACCTCACAGTAGGGAGGCACAGGCTTCTGACGTGAGCCCGGTTGACTAGGAGTTCCTGTCCCATTCTTTCTACGACGGCATTGGGGTTTGCATTGACGTCCGGCATTGGCGTGCCGCGCCGCTGGCCGAAACCGCGGATCAGTTCCTGCTCTCGGTACCTGGGCACCCCGCCGCGGCGCAACGGCGTGGTCGAGCAACTCACTGAAATAGCAGTGCGATCGATGCCCGATATTGCATCAAGATCAAATCGTTCTATGCTGATGATAGAGGTTTGATGGCAGGCCAATCACGGAACTCCTGCCTTATTGGTGGAAATGCTGCGATCGTATATGTCTGATTGGGCGCAAGCCATGGTCGCGGATAACGGCACTGAACCCTTCGTCCAAACAACGCACGGCGCCGAGGTTCGGCGGCGATTTCTGCAAAGTGCTGTACGGTTGTCGGCGCGGCTCTGCCGCGTGGCGAGGGCGTACGTACGCCTCGGCCTAGAGGGTCTAGGCGGGCTGGAGGCGGGTCATGGAGTCGCGTCGACCTCTGCCGCAGTCCGGCTGCTTGCATGTCATGCACCGCAGGCGGATGTCCCTTTGATTGTCAAAGATACCCTTGCCGATCCGCGCTTTCGCGAGCTTGCGGAAGGCAGCGACGGCGCGATGCGCTTTCTGACCAGCGTCGCCATCCTCGAAGAGAGAGGCAGATCGGTGGGTTTCCTCGCCGTTTTGGATGGTGAGCCGCGACAGGACTGTCGTGGCTGCGTAGACGCATTATCCCTTGCTGCCGAGCAGATCGGCGTCATGCATGAACTGACCAAACAGGGTGATCGGGCAATCGCTTCGGAGCACTGGTTGCGGTCGATAATTGACGTCATACCGCAGCCAATCTTTTGGCAGGACCTCGACGGCCGTTTCCTCGGCGCCAACCGCGCGTTTCGACGCGATGTCCGCAGAAGCAACGTCGTTGGACTGGTCGACACCGACATTCCCGCCCGCGCCTCCATCGCCGAGTCTCTTGCCGACAGCCGTGCACGGGTGATCGACTCTCGTAAGCCGATGCTCAATGTTGTCGAAGAAAGGCTCGACGCCGAAGGCGCTCAGGTGTGGCTGTCCATCTCCAAGGTGCCTCTGCTCAATCAGCACGGCCAGGCCGGCGGAATGCTGGGCACCTACGCCGACATCAGCGATCTCAAACGCACCGAAAAAGCCCTGCGTGATAGCGAGGAGCGTTTCCGAAACGCCGTGCTTGCGGCACCCACCTCCATGCTTATAACCGATCAAAGTGGAGTCATATTGTTAGTCAACAACCAGGCGGAGCGGCTGTTCGGCTATATGCGCGACGAGCTGTTGGGCAAGTCGATTGAAATGTTGGTGCCGCAGCGCGCGCGCAGCGAGCATGTAGGTCTGCGCGCGGAGTTCTTCCGCGATCCCGTAACCCGCCAAATGGGAGCCGGCCGTGACGTGTACGCGATCCGCAAGGACGGTACCGAGTTTCCCGTGGAGGTCGGACTGAGCCTCATCGACACGGGTGCCGGTCCTGCCGTGCTCGCCGCAATCACGGACATCACGCTGCGCCGGCAGGCGCAAGAGCACGTGGAGGCCGCACTCAAGGAGAAAACCCTTCTGCTCGACGAGATACATCACCGCGTGAAAAACAATCTGCAGGTGATTTCCAGTCTGCTCAGCCTGCAGGCGGACAGCAGCCGGGACGAAGTTGTCAAAGCGGCCCTCACTGAATCGCGCAACCGTATCGCGGCGATGGCCTTGACGCATGAGCTGCTCTACGAGCGCAAGGAACATTCGCGCGTGAATCTCGGCGAATACCTGCGGCGTCTGGTTGAGAATGTCTTTCGCAGCTCAATGCCCGACACCGCAGTACCGCGCATCGTGATCGACGCGGCTCTGCCTGAGGCCCACCTGGAGCTGCAGCGCGCGATTCCCTGCGGGCTGCTCGTGAACGAACTCTTGTCGAATGCCCTACAGCATGCATTCCCGTGCAATCGGGACGGCCGCATTCACATCAGGCTTGAGGTCGAGAGCGGCAGGCCGCGGCGCCTGTTGATTGCCGATGACGGCGTGGGATTGCCGCCGAACATAGCACTCGGAAAGTCACCTTCACTGGGTCTGCAGATCGTGCCATTGCTGGCCGATCAGGCAAGACTTGCCATCGTCCTGCAGGAGGGTGAGGGAACCGCGTATCGGATTGACTTCATGTGTCCCATCAGCGGAGAAAATCGATGAATGCGCGGACGAACATATTGCTGGTGGAGGACGAGCGTATCGTCGCGCTGGACCTGAAGCAGCAACTCGAGACTCTGGGCTATTTTGTGAGTGGAATGGCGGCTACCGGCGAGCAGGCGATCCATCAGATCGAAAATGGGAACCCGGACCTGGTACTCATGGACATCCATCTGGAGGGCATGCTCGACGGCATCGACACTGCCGACTACATCCAGAAGAACTTCCGCACTCCGGTAATCTTCCTCACTGCCTACGCCGAAAATGAGACGATTGAGCGGGCCAAGACCACCTCCCCTTTCGGCTATCTCGTGAAGCCTTGTACGGTGCGTGAATTGCACGGCACGTTGCAAATGGCCCTGGCGCGACATGCAGCTGAATCGGCGCGTGCGCGGAGCGAAGAGCGTCTGCGGCTGGCTCTGTCGGCGGCCGAGATGAGCGTGTGGGAATGGGATCCTGCAACCGGCAATTTGGTGCATGACGGAGGCGGTATCCCCGAGAGAGGATTTTTGTACGTCCAGGCTGTTGCCGGCGAGTGCTTCATCGCGGATCTACACCCGGAGGATCGTGAGCCGGTTGGAAAGTTATTGGAGGCCGCGAAGGCTGCGGGCCATGCGGTGCGTCGCGTATACCGGAGAATGCATGGCAGAGAACTCCATTACCTGGAGGTTCAGGCGTCCGTACGCTTCGAGCATCGCGGGAACGCTCTGCGGCTGATCGGCGTCATTCGTGACATTACCGCGCTCATGAGTGCGCAGGAGCAGTTGCGACAGGCGGCAGCCATATATGATGGCATCGCGGAGGGCGTTCTCGTGCTGGATGCCGCACAGCAGATTCTCTCCATCAATCCCGCCTTCAGTCGGATCACGGGATACACCGCGACCGAGGTGGTCGGACAAAGAATGCACGACCTTCTGCACACGCGTTCACCGGACGATCGGGTGTCGCCGCTGGTCATCACCGACACGAAGAGCAGCTGGTCTGGCGAAATGCTCTGCCGACACAAGGGGGATCGCGTGTTTCCGATCTGGTGCAGCACCGCCGTTGTTCGCGACAAGCAGGGGGCGGTATTGCGCTACATAATCGCGTTCTCCGATATCAGCGCCATCCGCCAGACAGAGGAGCAACTCAACTTCCTCGTTCATCACGATGCCCTGACCGGTCTGCCGAACCGCTTGCTGTTGAGCGATAGGCTTGAGCAGACGATTCAGCGCGCGGCTCGTGCGAAGGGGATATTCGGTCTCATCTATCTGGATCTGGATGAGTTCAAGTTCATCAACGATACGCTCGGGCACGCCGCTGGGGACGCCGTCCTTAAGACGGTAACGGTTAGGGTCAAGTCGGCCCTGCGGCGCGGCGATACGGCAGCGAGACTCGGTGGCGACGAGTTCGTGATCCTGCTCGACTCCATTTCGCACGCCGAGGATGTTGCCAAGATCGCTCGCAAGCTGCAGGAGGCGATCTCGGAGATTATGGACGTGGGCAACGAAACAGTGACAATCACTGCCAGCATGGGCCTGTCGGTTTATCCGAATGACGGCGAGACGATTGCAGGCCTGTTAAGCGCGGCGGATACCGCGATGTATACGGCAAAATCGATCGGGCGAAATCAATACTGTTTCTACACCCCGGAGATGTCACATCGAGCCAAGGAGCGCGTGACCCTTGAACAGGGGATCCGCAGAGGGCTAAGACAGAAGGAGTTCCGCGTTTACTATCAGCCGCAGGTGGAGTTCGCCACAGCGCGCGTAGCCGCGGTCGAGGCTCTGGTGCGCTGGCCGCAGCCGCAAGGTGGGTTCATCCCGCCCGTGAGGTTCATTCCCATCGCAGAGGAGAACGGGCTCATCGATCCGATCGGACGTTTTGTGCTCGACCAGGCCTGTCGCGATGTAGCGCAGTGGCATCGAGATGGCCTGCCTCCGACGCGACTGGCAGTCAATGTGTCGGCACGACAGCTCATCAATCGTAGCTTCGATCGGATTGTCATCGAGGCCCTTCAGGACAGCGGACTTCCACCGTACCTGCTTGAACTGGAGATCACCGAAAGTACGCTGCAAGCATTGGGCCAGGATTCCAGTCATCTACGCGAGTTACGCAAGCTAGGGATTTCGATCGCCATCGACGACTTCGGGACCGGATATTCCTCTCTAAGCATGCTGAGGCATCTGCCGTTAGATAGGCTGAAGATCGATCGTTCCTTTATCAAGGACGTGCCCGAGGACGGCAACAGCGTGGTCATCGTCCAGACCATCCTGGCAATGGCGCGGCAGCTACGATTGGAGGTGGTGGCCGAAGGCGTCGAAAACGAACTGCAGCGCGATTTCCTGCGTGCCAACCACTGCGATATAGCACAGGGCTATCTGTTCAGCGAACCGCTGCCTGCCGAGGTGATGTGGCGGACCTTGTGCGCCACGTTTTGAACGAACTTCCAGAGCCATCGATTCGGGCGTCCTCCCGCGTATCCATGCGTCGAATGATCGGGTCAACGGCCAATATGGCTCGTAATGAGACGATCCGAGGTCCTTGGATATCGTCTTTACCACCCGCACGGTACGGCCGGGGTATTCGACCAGCGCCCGCAGGAAGGGACCGAGTTCGGTGCGTGACAGGGCGGGGAGGTGTGTGGCCGCGCGTGTCCGGAACGCTCCCTTGAGAGCGGCTGCAGGGTCGTCGCGACGCCGGCCGGTGGCAATGGCGTAGCGCATGATCTCGGAGCACCACCGCCGGGCGATTGAACGCGGGCTTGATGAACGCTGCTTCATGCTCGGTTTCCTCAACCGCCCCCTGACAGAGAAGCAGCGCGGACCCGTAAGCGAGTTGCTCAAGCTGATGGATTTCTGCGAAGCCGCCATCATGCCGGCGGACGTTGCGGAAGTCTGTCCCGTTTACGATACGGCTGGACTCGTTCTCGCCATCCAAGCGGCTGCTGCCGAGTTTCATGCGCGCTGGAACGCCATCCTGTTTACGGGATCGTCCACTGTCCGCAAGGCGCATTGGGCAGAAGTCAAGGCGATGAACCGCCGCGTGGTGCTCGACATCAATGAGGGCGAGTACAAGGATCTTAAGCCCGTCGCGGATCTCGTGGCGCGCCTGTCGGAATCGATTACTAAGTTTCTCGACAAGCCGATCCGCTGGCAGCCGCGTGCGCCGAGCGAGCCGGAAGCCGACGCCGCGCTGTCCCAGGTCCAGCGCGCTGTTTTCGCTCGGTTGCACGGCTATGTGGAACAGAAGCTGTTGCGCGTCCCGCGCAGGGACTGGATGAGAGCGTTTGACTATCGCGGACGCGGGTCCACCTATGACCGCGCTAGCGTCATTCGCATGATTTACGAGAATTCCGCGCCTGTGCCTGGACCGGCTCTTGACGCGCACTCCGAGGAGTTTCTACGCGAAGTAAGAGTGATCTTGCACGATGCCATTCGCGAAGGCGGGGGCGAACTGGTCAGCGATGTCCTCGGCGCGAACCTGAGGCAAGCAGGGTAAGGCACGATCTGTCGCTCTTTCTTGCGGGAATTGCTTACCGCTGATCGATGCGGCCAGAAGAGGTTCTGCCTAGAAGCAGTCTAAGGAACCTCTGCAAAAGTCCACGATCTGATCGGTAGGCACACCGAAACACATCGGAGACGGCATTGAGCAAACAGCTGACCCTGGGCACGGGCTTTGAGAAGTTCTCCAGGACGACGAAGCGGGCGAAGTTTCTGGCCGAGATGGAGCGCATCGTGCCATGGGCCGAGCTGTGCAGGCTGATTGCGCCGAAATACCCGAAGGCCGGCGACGGTCGCCCGCCCAAGGAACTGGAGATGATGCTGCGGGTGTACTTCCTGCAGCAATGGTTCAATCTCTCGGATCCGGGCGTGGAAGAGGCGCTGTACGATTCGGCCTCGATGCGCCGCTTCGCCGGGGTGGATCTGGCCGATGCGCCGGCGCCGGATGAATCCACGGTGCTGCGCTTCCGCCATCTGCTGGAGGAGCACAACCTGGGCGTGAAGCTGTTCCAGCAGGTGCATCGTCACCTGGAGGCGCAGGGGGTCAAGATCGGCACCGGCACGATCGTCGATGCCACCATCATTGCCGCCCCGCCGTCCACGAAGAACAAGTGGCATAGGTGTGGCTGGAGGCGCCGAGCACGGCCACGAAGATCTGCGCGGGGCGGCTCTCACCGGTGTGCCGATCGATGACCGCCACCGTCTGCCCGGCGTAGTCCACGAACAGCTTCTCGCCGGGCACGTGCTGCTGGCGCAGCACCACATCCTGACGCGCCAGCCAGCGACGGTACTGATCGCAGAACACGCTGTACTGCCAGCCATCGGGGCGCTCGGCCTTGTACTCCTGCCGCAGCAGCAGCCGTGTCACCCCGGGACGTTTGAGCTCGGCATGCAGCCTGGCGAAATCCGGTGCCGGCGTGCGCGACAGCGGCACCTCGCGCCGATACAACAGCGACTGCAGCGCCAGCTCGTCCAACCCCTCGGGCAGCGGCCAGCTCAACCCTGCCTGCTGTGCCCGGCGCACGCACTCTTGCACCGTGGAGCGCGCCGAGCCAATGGCCGCGGCGATCTGGCCGTCCTTCAGGCCGTGCTCATACCTGAGTCGCAATACCTCGCGGATCTTTCGCATGGGTAACCTCGTTTGCGCCACCGTCGCCCCCTCTCCACGTTGGAAAAGGCGCTACGGTAGCGTTGGTTACCCGTCCCACCGAACCTGCCGGCATGCGCCGGAATCGCTGCCGGCATCAGCCGGAATCCGTGCCGGCATGGACCGGAATCACTGCCCGGCATCGACCGGAATCCGCATGCGCACGAGCAGCAAGGCCGCACCCCCAGGCTCTGCACCGAGGCAACTGTGAAGCTACCAGGTATCCGGCTTCCTGATCGTCGTTCCAGGAATCGGGGAAGGTAGCTGACTGGCCTGCAGAGCCCACTTTCTTATCGGGCTGATGAAGTGAGCATACTTGGCGAGTTGGCATGATGTTCTCCGTTTCGGTGCGCCTGGAGTAACCACACCGATGACTTTGCCGTTCTGTTCGCGAACCATTCTAAGTGCCTCAGCAAGATCGGAGTCATTCGAGACGACGACGGCGCAGTCGTACTCATCCCTCCAGGCATCATTCAGCAGGTGCAGCGCGAGGTTTACGTCGGAGCCCTTCTCTTCGTTCTTCCAAACGCAGACCTTGCCAGGCGGTGGATTGGCGTTCTCCATGAAAATCTGATGACGGAGAAAGTGACCAAAATGTAGCTCTACGTTTGGGCAGTGAGCCGTCAGTGCCCTGAGGTATGTGTCCTGTCGAACGTTCGCGTCAGGGTCGTAGGGTGTGGGTTCGACTCGTGCGGTGAAATACTTGATCTTGCGAATGTCGTTTTGAGGGCGGAGGACTTTCCGAAACAGGGCGACGGGATCGAGCCACTTCCAGGGGGTGCCTTTGACTTGCCCGTAGTAAAAATTGAACCCGTCGATATAGACGTAGGTGCGGAGGGGCGCCTTATTCATCGTCCATGCCCTCAGAAAAAGCTAGGGCCCCCGAAGGGGCCCCGCGCCCGACAGTCGAAACCATCGGGGTAGTAGTCGGGTAGAAGTTTAGGATCTCGTCTGGCAATAGTCAAAGAGGCCGAAACCGCGTTTGTGCGGCTAATCACGTCGTGTGAGGCGCACAATCTTCGCTCCATTCTGGGCAGCATCGAGATCGTCTGCCCACCACTGCATCAGCTTCCGTCGCTCCGGCAGGTACTTGGCGCGGTTGTATATGTCCCGAACAGGGTTCTTGTCCTTATGCGCCAGCGACCGCTCGATGGCATCCGGATTGAACTTCCCGGATTCATTGGCGATTGTGCTGAATGTGGCGCGAAAGCCGTGGCCCACGAGCTCGCCCTTGTAACCGAGGCCGTGCAGTGCCTTGTTGACCGTGTTCTCGCTCATGTGCGGGTGCTTGCCATGGTTGGGGAACAGGTACTCGCTGTAGCCGGTGTAGGTCTTCAGTTCTTCCAGCAATCGAATGGCCTGCCGGGAGAGCGGAACGACGTGCGGTGACCGCATCTTCATCCGATCCGCCGGGATGCTCCATTCTTTGGCGCTGAAATCTATCTCGGTCCACTTGGCGGCCCGCAGCTCGCCAGTCCGAACGGCAGTCAGCATCAGCAGTTGTACGGCGATCCGTGTTTCGTGCCGACCAGCGTAGTCATGGAGTTTGCGCAGGAATGGCCCCAGGTCGGCGCGTTCGAGGTGGGGGTGATTCTCAGCTGTTCGGGTCTTGAATGCTCCTTTCAAAGCCGCGGCCGGGTCGTCCTTGCGACGGCCTGTGGCTATGGCGTAGCGCATGATCTCTGAGCTAATATTTTTGAGCCCACGCCACTTCGGTGCGAGGGCTGCTTACCGCCGCTCTCGTAGAGCGTTGGGCAATGCCGCAGTGCCCCGCGTGAGGCGCCACACACCTGCGCGGCCGCGCTCACATTACCGCCCAGTACGTGCAGCCTCAGCAACCTCGGCGCACATCATACATGGTCGACGTCTCGCGACTTCTTCACCACGCGCTGCAGTTGCCGCCAGACGGGCCACGGCATCTCCAGTACACTTACTTTCATCGGGTAGCCTCCTTGCGCACGGTTTGGTCTTCGCAAACGATCCGCTCTCCAAGCGCCACCCGAGTTCCTTCAACTGGTACCTATTTATGCTTTGCTATTTGAAACTTCCGGAGGAATGCAATGAGTGAGGTACCAAAGGTCTATCTGACGCGAGCGGGCAGGCTGGGGGAGGACGAGGAGGCCGCTCTAGAAGGTAATCTCGCCATTATCGGTTTCCGGCACATCCCATCACTGGAGGGGGCGAAGGATTACGATGCCATCTTCAAGATCGTCGAAGCCAGCCTGCCGGGTGCCAAGCCGCGCGCTGTCGGCAATATCACGGGGCATTTGTGATTGCGATGAACGAGGGCGACCTCGTCGTGCTACCACGCAAGTTGACATCACAGATTGCCATCGGGCGTGTGAAAGGGCCTTACCGATACCAGAAGGTCGGCAGCGATTTGCGCCATACCCGAGCGGTGGAATGGTTGCGGCCGGACGTGCCGCGCACCGCGTTCGAGCAAGACCTGCTGCACTCGTTCGGCGCCTTCATGACGGTCTGCAACATCTCACGCAACGACGCGGAGCGGCGTGTCGCAGCGGTGCTGGCCGGCAAGCCGGATCCCGGCCCCTCGGTAGCGCTCGGCAAGCCGAAAAAGGCGGGCGCGGCCCCACCCACACTCGAACCCGAGGAAGTTCCCGATCTCGCGCAGCTCGCCCATGACCAAATCGTGGCACATATCCAGACACGGTTTGCGGGTCACGCGTTAGCGAGCCTCGTGGATGCGGTGCTACAGGCCGACGGTTGGGTAACAAAAGTGTCGCCTCCCGGGGCGGATGGAGGTGTCGACATCCTAGGTGGACGCGGTCCCCTCGGCCTTGACGTCCCGCGACTCTGCGTGCAGGTGAAGTCGCAAAACAGTCCCGCTGACGTCACGATTTACCGGACGTTGCAGGGCTCGATGCAGACCTTCAAGGCGGAGCAAGGCTTGCTCGTGTGTTGGGGCGGTTTCAAAGGGTCAGTGCTGAGTGAGGCTCGGCAGGGCCATTTCACGGTGCGGTTATGGGAGAGCCGCGATCTCGTCGAGGCGATTTACCGGACTTATGAGCGACTGCCGGCGGAGATACAGGCCGAACTGCCGCTGAAGCGCGTGTGGATGCTGGTGCCAGAGGACACCGACGCATGATCGGGGAAATCATGCCGCGCATCCGCGGCACGGAGGGCCGGATAGACCGTGGCAATGGCAAGTTGTCTATCTAACTATGCGGTGCAATAGAAGACCCGCGTCAGCTTGGCAGCCAAGGCGGGTTCATGAGTTCCTGCCCGCGTTAGCTGTATTTGTTACGCGCCCGCAAGCTGGTCACTTCAAATCGGCGCAGTATGATGATACCCGATCCGGCTAGCAATTGGTGCCGAGAGACTCAACCGCCGTTGGGCGGAAATTGAACCAGCTTGGGGCGGGATGGGCGAGCGGTACAGTGGCCGTCGGCATCTAGTTGCAGCAGAAGCCTAAGTGGCGCGATTGACTTCGCTGCCAAGCTTGGGAATCTGAGGCAGTCACCTGTACTCTATGTGTCGTGAACAATTGGCAACCGACTGGGGACCGTCGGTGATGAACAAGGAAATCTTCAGTTGGGGGGTAGTTATGCCGAGGAAAAAGGGCCGAGAGAAAGCTACTGGCCAACCAGGAAAACAAACTGAAAATTACAGTCACCCTACCGCCTCATTGCTACTGCGCCCAGAGGTCGGCACACAGGCACAGTTCAGGAAGAAGAAGCCACCAAAAACATACCGATTCGATTCTTCACTGTCTCCGGCGTTGGATTGGGATGGACAGAACCCGACGAGGGAGCAAGGTGAGACGCTGATTCGCCAGATTCTTGAAGCCAAGGATTTGGGCGAGGCCAAGGCCGCCGCCGAGAAACTTCGCGCTTTCAGCAAGCCCTTCCTTAACTGGGCTGGCAAGGCCGAGCGCCTGTCATTCGACGTGCCGACATTGCCGCTGTTCATCCATGAACGACTAAGCACCCGCGCCATCCTCGAAACGCTGAAAGGCCACAAGCGCGATAGGCAGATCGACCTGTTTGACCTGTTCGGGGACCGGCAGCATCCGATTCACGAACAGGTGCTCCGCGCCTACGAGCACATGAACGGCTGGACAAACCGTATGGTGCTCGGGGACTCGCTCGCAGCGATGAACTCGCTTCTGCACTATGAGGGCATGGGAGGGCAGGTGCAGATGATATATATGGACCCGCCCTACGGGGTGAAATTCGGGAGTAATTTCCAACCATTCGTGCGCAGGCGCGACGTAGCCCACAATGACGACGAGGACATGACGCGCGAGCCGGAGATGGTTAAGGCCTACCGCGACACCTGGGAGTTGGGCCTGCACTCCTATCTCACCTATTTGCGCGACCGGATATTGCTCTCCCGCGACTTACTTGCACCGTCCGGCAGCATATTCGTGCAGATCTCAGATGAGAATGTGCATCATGTTCGCGAGGTAATGGATGAAATTTTCGGAGCGGAATCGTTCGTGAGCCAAATTTCATTCAAGAAAACGGGAGGGTTAGATACAGGACGTCTACCGACAGTGTGCGACTACCTTCTTTGGTACTCCAAAGACCCGTCGCGGATGAAATATCGGCAGTTGTTCTTTCCTCGGGATCAGGCGCCTGCAGGATTGGCAGCATTCCGGTACTACTTTGATTCGGCTGGCGACGTCAAGACAGTTTCTATGGGTGAGCAACAGCACCCCGACAAGGTACCGAAGGGGATTCGCCTGTTTCAGAGTATGGCCCTATATGCTCAGGGCGCGAGCAAGAACTCGGACGAAGTCTTCGAGTTTAAGGGTCGCTCATACCGAGTTCCGCACAACAAACATTGGAGGTTCACCATGAGTGGTCTCCAGCGTCTTGCGGAACTTGGACGTGTTTTCCCCGTAGGGGATAACGTTCGGGCGGCATCTTTTCTCGATGATTTCCCGGTGGCGTATTTGAACAACGTATGGACCGATAGCGGGGCCGGGAGCTTCACGGAAGAGCAGTCATATGTGGTTCAGACAACGGCCAAGGTCATACAACGCTGCATGCTGATGACCACAGACCCAGGTGATCTTGTCGTGGATCCGACTTGCGGTAGCGGCACCACAGCTTATGTCGCCGAACAGTGGGGGCGGCGCTGGATAACCGTTGATACAAGCCGAGTCCCACTGGCTTTGGCGAGGCAACGGCTGCTCACTGCCACGTTCCCGTACTACGAACTGAAGGAGTGCGACCGCGGCCCTGCCGGCGGTTTCGTCTACAAGCGGAGACAGAACAGCAAGGGCGAGGAGGTCGGCGGTATCGTGCCGCATATTACGCTCGGGAGTATCGCCAATGACGAACCGCCCGCTGAAGAGGTGCTGGTGGACCGACCAGAGACTAATGACAAAATCACGAGAGTCACCGGTCCCTTCTGTGTCGAGGCGACCATCCCCACGCCTATAGACTGGGAGGGAGACGGCGTCGAGGATTCCGGCGTCGCCACCGTGGCGGAGTCGCACGGCAGCTTCGTCGACCGCATGCTTGAAGTGCTACGCCGCTCGCCGGCGCTACATATCGATGGCGGTAAGTCGGCCACCCTGCGCAATGTCCGCCCACCAGCGAAGACCCTCACGCTTTCTGCTGAGGCGATTGTTGAGGTCGCGCACATACCAGGCCCGATATCGATTGACGAGGCATTGCAGGTCGCAGACGAGGAGAACAGCAGCACGTTGCCTTTATCCGGCCGTCCTGTTGCCATCGTATTCGGACCAGAGGGTGGTGCCGTCAGCGAGAAACTGGTTTACGAAGCGGCGCGTGAGGCACATGCCAAGCATTATGATTACTTGTACGTAATCGGCTTTGCGATTCAGCCTGACGCACGAAAACTGATCGAGAAGTGCGAGGCGGCGGTAGGTGTGCCCGCGACGTACGTGCAAGCAACGCCCGATTTGCTCATGGGTGATTTGCTCAAGAACATGCGTTCCAGCCAGATCTTTAGCGTCTGTGGACTTCCCGAGGTCAAGGTGAGCAAGGTTAAGACTGTCGCGGATGAGCCATTGTGCTATGCCGTCAAATTGCTTGGTCTGGATGTTTTCGATCCCGTGACGATGGAGGTGGACCAGCGAAAAGGTGACGATGTGCCGGCCTGGTTCCTCGACACCGATTACAACGGCCTGTGCTTTCACGTCTGCCAGGCATTTTTCCCCCGCACAGGCGCTTGGGATTCCCTCAAGAGGGCGCTTAAAGGGGAGTTCCAAGACTCGGTGTGGGAACATCTCGCCGGCAGTGTCAGTGCACCGTTCGAAGCTGGCGAGCATGGTCAAGTGGCGGTAAAAGTCATCGACGACCGCGGCAATGAGTTAATGGTCGTGAAGTCGCTGAAGGAGGCTCGGTAGACGTGCCTGAGGCTTACGAGGTCCCGCAGCCAATCCTTAACTGCCCCTACGAGGAGCCGGCGCGATATTGGTATATATCAGAAGGCGAACCACCAGAGGAGCGGAAAGGCCGCCGTCCGGCCGGTTACTTCTATCGCGAACCTCGGGGGACATCCAACGCTGGCGAACATGAGGCGCGCGGGCAGTGGCAAGATCTAACGTTGGTAAATCAGGTCCGAAAACAGATCAGCGAGTGGCGAGATCAGCAGTGGCCCGGTGTCAGTCGCACCTCATTAGAATTGCTTCAATACTGGAGACGCGACGGACGCAAGCATCGTTTGTTTTTCGCGCAGCTTGAAGCCGCGGAGACGATTATTTTCCTCACCGAGGCGCGGTCGGACTTCCTGCAAGGTATCGATGTGCCACTGGATGAAATGAGTGAGGAACGCCGAGCCGAGGGCTATCGCGCCTTCCGTCGCTACGCCTGCAAGATGGCAACTGGCAGTGGCAAGACGACCGTCATGGGCATGTTGGTCGTGTGGAGCATACTTAACAAGCTCAACAATCGCAGTGACGGGCGGTTCTCCGATGTGGTGCTGGTGGTCTGTCCCAACGTCACCATCCGCAACCGCTTGGCGGAGTTGAATCCCGAGGCGGGCGAGGCGAGTCTTTACCGCACCCGCGACCTTATTCCTGAGCACCTTATGCCGCTCATGACGCAGGGGCGCGTGCTAGTCACAAACTGGCACGTATTCGAGCCGAAGTCCGTGCAAGTTGGCGGGACAAGCGCCAAGGTTGCCAAGGCAGGCAAGCCGGTACGGGTGAAGGAAAAGATCGCCATCGGAGAAAAGTCGACGACGGCACGTGGCACGCGCTACCTGACGTTGGAGGATTTACGGCGGCAGGTTAATGCAGGAATGATTGAGATTATCGAGGAAGAGTGCGACATAGACGGCAATCTGAAGAAAGTAATCATCGAATCGCGCAAGTACGTTGAAAGCGACACGGCCCTCGTTCACCGAATACTCGGGCGCGAGGTTGGGGGAAAGAAAAACATCCTCGTGCTGAATGATGAGGCGCATCACGCCTACCGCATCCGCAAACCGGAGCCAGATGAGGGCGAGGAAGATTTATTCGATGAAGAGGAAATCGACGAATTCTTCAAGGAAGCTACTGTCTGGATTGACGGGTTGGACCGTATTCACAAGCTGCGAGGAATCAATTTCTGTGTGGATCTATCGGCGACACCCTATTACCTCGGACGGGTCGGACAGGACACCAATCGCACCTTCCCTTGGGTGGTGAGCGATTTCGGGTTGACGGACGCGATTGAGTCGGGACTGGTGAAAATCCCGCAATTGGCGGTGCGAGATACGGCAGGCAAGGAGATTCCTGGGTACTTCAACATCTGGCATTGGATTTTGCCTCAACTGACGGCTGCTCAGCGTGGTGGACGGCGCGCCAATCCAAGACCTGATGCAATCTTGCAGTATGCATACACACCGATAGTCATGTTGGGGGGGTTGTGGGAGCAGACCCGTAAGGAATGGCTCCGGAATACTGACGATCCAAGACCGCCGGTGTTTATTCTGGTCTGCAAGAACACCCGAATCGCGAAGGTAGTCTACGAGTGGCTCGCAGAGGATAAACCGCCAACCGGTATCGCGTCGGCGCGGCTGGAGCAACTACGCAACACTGACGTGTTGACGCATACAATTCGCGTCGATACCAAAGTTGTGCACGAGACAGACAGCGATGAAGCGAAGTCAGACGAGATGCGTTGGATGCGGCTGACGCTTGACACCGTGGGCAAAGTAAATTGGCCAAACGATCGGTCGGGGCGGCCAATTTACCCCGATGGCTTCGAGGATCTGGCAAAAGAACTCGGCCGCCCGTCGCACCCGCCGGGTCGGGATATACGCTGCATCGTCAGCGTCGGCATGCTGACGGAAGGGTGGGACTGCAACACAGTCACTCACATCGTCGGACTGCGACCATTCATGTCGCAGTTGCTGTGCGAACAGGTGGTGGGTCGCGGGCTACGGCGTTCTAGTTACGAAATTGACGAGACCACGGGGCTACTCAGCGAGGAAGTTGCGAAGATATTTGGAGTGCCGTTTGAGGTCATTCCGTTCAAGGCCAATCAGGGTGCGCCTACTCAACCGCGCGCTAAGCGATTCCACGTCCATGCACTTCCGCAGAAAAAGCAGTTTGAAATTCAATTTCCTCGCGTAATGGGATACAGGCAAAAAATCCTTAATCGTATTGTCGTTGATTGGAACTCTGTGGCAACGTTGGATCTGGATCCGGTAAGAATCCCGCCACAAGTTGAAATGAAGGCCGGGGTGCCAAGCAACAAAGGTCGCTACTCGTTGCTTGGCCCCGGAAAGATCGTCAGCGTGAACCTCAATCCCTACCGATCGGGCCAGCGCCTACAGGCACTGGTGTTTGAGATGGCGCGCGATCTGACGCGAGAATATTGCGCCCAACCCTCCTGCGAAGCGCCAGCTCACGCCCTTTTTCCGCAGATCGCGAAGATTGTTGACCGTTATTTACGTGAGCGAGTTAAGCCATTGTCTCCCGCGAGCATCTTCGATGCCTTTCTATCCCCCTATTATGGTTGGATCATCGAGCGACTGACCGCCGCCATTAAACCGGACGTTATGCAAGGGGAGGCGGCGGAATTGCCGTCGTTTGAAAAGCACCGCGGGCCGGGCACCACGTCGGAAGTCGATTTCTGGACCAGCAAGAATGTGGTTCAAGTTGAAAAGAGTCATTTAAACCTCATGGTTGCCGACTCCGGCCTGGAACAGGCTGCTATTGTCGCAATAGATACTCACGACAACGTCTCAGCATTCGTAAAGAACGCCAACCTCGGGTTTGCCATTCCTTATCTCCATGATGGTCAGGCACATGACTACATACCCGACTTCATCATCCGGCTGCAGGGTACATCCAACCGGTTTGTGATATTTGAAACGAAGGGGTATGACCCGCTGAAAGACGTGAAAGCGCAGGCGGCGCATCGGTGGGCCAATGCAGTGAATGCTGATGGAACCTACGGCTACTGGCAGTACGTGCTTGCGGAACGTGCAAGTGACGTAGGGGCGCAGATCTCCGAGACAGCAACGGCGGATGTTAGGCCAACCGCGCCAGACCTCTGATTGCGTCGAGGTCGAGTACGCCGGCAGCACCCCATCCACGCTGCCCGGCGGGCACGGCCGGTCGGAACTGCTCGTACAGGTGGTAGGCCTCTACCGCGAGTTTCCTTGGCGGGTAGGCGTCGGCAAGCGTCTTCATAGCCTCGTACACGTCCGGTAAGGCGTCCTTGAACTTGCCCTCCAGGTACTGCTTTACGCTGGCCGGGTCGGCGGGCTTCTCCTCGTCCAGTGCGCGCACACCCTGCCCGGTATGGACGGCCGGGACCGCACGATGCAGCAGGTCGACGGTGAATGTCTCCGCAGGGGGGAGCTTGTGGCGCTGCTCCCTAACCTCATTCGGTGTCGGCTGGAACAGGCCGATGGAGACGCCCTTGGCGTAGGCGTTCAGGCCGGCGAGGGCTCGACCGATGGTGAGTGCCTCGTCCCAGTCGAAGCCCAAGCGCTCGGCCACTACGGCCGCCCACAATGTGAGCACCGGGGCGCGGTTCATCTTGATGGTGCGGTGGCTTGGTGCCATTCGTCTTGCGTTTAGCTATGGAGGCTCCCGAGCTGTCAGGTTTCCAACCGCCAACAATTCGAAACCCGGGTAGGCCGGTAAGTGCCTGCTGCGCCTTCAAGACCTCGACGGCCTGCTTCGACAGCGGCACGATGTGAGGTGCGCGCATCTTCATACGCTCGGCCGGTATGCGCCAAGTCGCGCCCTCAAGGTCGAACTCGCTCCACTCGGCGGCACGAAGCTCACCGGTGCGGACGAAGGTTAGCATCAGGAGTTTCAAGGCGTTCTTAGTCTGCTCATCGCCATCGTAAGCAGCCAGGTTATCCAGGAACTCCGGCAGGTCCTTGGCCATGAGCGCGGGGTGGTGGGTAACCTTCCTTGTCTTCAATGCGCCACGAAGGTCTGCAGCGGGGTTGTAGGTCCCGTCGCTATTGCGAAACGGAACACCGCGCCGCAGCGCTGAGCCACACGGGAGGCAACCTCCAGCGCATCGCGGCGTTCAACCGAGCGGATGGCCGCCAGCAGTTCGGGCGCCGTGATGTTGGTGATTGGCTTTGCCCCCAAGGTTGGGAACACGTTGGCCTCAAGGGTCCGGAGGACGGTGCTTGCGTGGTCAGGTGTCCAGCGTGCGCGTTGGTGCTCGACCCATTCGCGGGCGATGATTTCGAACGTGTTGGCCGCCTCGCACTCGGTTTTGCGGCGCACCTCGCGCTTCACCGCGACCGGGTCATTTCCGCTCTTGATGAGCTTGCGCGCACTGTCTCGCGCCGTACGTGCCTCGGCGAGCGTTACATCGGGATATACGCCAATTGCTAGTCGACGCTCTTTGTTCGCGTGGCGATACTTCAAGCGCCAGTAGCGTGCGCCCGTTGGATGGACCTCAAGATACAGGCCTCCACCATCTGCGAGCTTGTAGACCTTCTCACGTGGTCTGGCGTGGTTAATCGCGGCTACTGTCAACGGCATTTCGGACTCGACTCCCAGCAAAAATGTGCCCCCATTTCGCGGGGCAGGTGCCCCCAAAAATGCCCCCACGAAACACGAGATTCATGGAGACGATTTTGGACGCGTAGAGCGTAAGACCGCGAAAAACACCTTGAGTTCCAGCTAGATACGTAGACGGACTGAGACGGCTGGAGCGGCGTGGGGACGGGGACTTGGTGCCGAGAGAGGGAGTCGAACCCTCACGGGGGGTTACCCCGGCGGATTTTGAGTCCGCTGCGTCTGCCGGTTCCGCCATCTCGGCGCGATGTCGGGAGGGCGGCCAGTATAAAGGAAGGCCAAAGGCGGCAACACCACCGTACCGATCCCCCGCCGGATGCCGGGGTTGCGGGCATCACGGCAAGAGATCTCTGTCCACACGACGGCGGAGGAAACTCTACTTCGGCTGCGAGACGATGCGCAGGTAGGGCTTCGGCGCGCGCCACCCGCCCGGGAACATCGACTTGGCTTCCTCGTCCTTCACCGAGCCGGCGATGATGACGTCCTCGCCCTGCTTCCAGTTCACCGGGGTGGCGACCTTGTGCCTGGCCGTGAGCTGTATCGAGTCGAGCAGGCGCAACACCTCGTCGAAGTTGCGGCCCGAGGTCATCGGGTAGACGAGCATCGCCTTGATCTTCCTGTCCGGCCCGACGATGAACACCGAGCGCACGGTGGCGTTGTCCGCGGGCGTGCGGCCCTGCGAGCTGCCCGGTGTCTCGGCGGGCAGCATGTCGTAGAGCTTCGCCACCTTCAGCTCCGGATCGCCGATCAGCGGATAATTGACCGCGTGGCCCTGGGTCTCCTGGATGTCGCCGACCCAGCGCTTGTGGTCGCTGACCGGATCGACGCTCAGGCCGATGATCTTGCAGTTGCGCCGTTCGAAATCGGGCTTCAGCCGCGCCATGTAGCCGAGCTCGGTCGTGCAGACCGGCGTGAAGTCCTTGGGATGCGAGAACAGGATCGCCCATCCGTTCCCGATCCACTCATGAAAGCGTATGGACCCCTCGGTGGTCTCCGCCGTGAAGTCCGGCGCCTCGTCGCCTATGCGTAATGCCATGGGTCACCTCCTCTTGTTGGTCGTATCGGTAAGCCGGGCTGGTGGCTGCCCGGACAGTGTGCTCCGGGTGATGCCTCCGGTCACCCGGCCGCTTCCCTGACCGCCGGCACCGGGCGCCGGCGAGAGGGTCTTTGCGCGGGGGGCAATCCGCCGGCACCGGCATGCGCCCGGGGAGCGTCGACTGTACGGGCCACTATAGATAAGCGCCGTTGTCCTGTGAAAGAATCGATGGCAATGTCCATATATCTGAAGCCATCCCGGTATCGGAGTTTCCGCCCGCCGGCCAGCGCGGCGGGAGGCCCGGCCGTCGCCTGTTAACATTCGCGCCCCATGCGCGTATCGGATTTTCACTTCGACCTGCCTGGTTATCTCATTGCCCAGCGCCCCGCGGAGGAGCGCTCGGCGAGCCGGCTGCTGGTGCTGGACGGGGTGACGGGGGCGATCAGCGATCGTCAATTCGCCGATCTGCCCGAGCTGCTGCAGCCGGGCGACCTGCTGGTCTTCAACGACACCCGTGTCGTCAAGGCGCGCCTCTACGCGCGTCGTCCCACGGGCGGCCGGGTCGAGGCGCTGATCGAACGGGTGCTCGGCGAGGGCCGCGCGCTCGCGCATCTGCGCCCGGCGCGTTCGCAGCGTCCGGGTGGCGTACTGCATTTCGACGGCGCGGACGCCACCGTCGTGGAACGGCGTCCCGATGATCTGTTCGTGCTGCAGTTCGAGCCGGGGGTCAACATCTATCAATTGATGGAAGAGGCCGGCGAGGTGCCGCTGCCGCCGTACATCGTGCGCGATGTCGAGCACGACGATATCCACAGGTATCAGACGGTCTACGGGCGGGTGCCGGGCGCCATCGCGGCGCCCACCGCCGGCCTGCATTTCGACGATCGCATGTTCAGGCTGCTGGAGGACAGGGGCGTGGAGCGCTGCCACGTCACCCTGCACGTTGGCGCGGGCACTTTCCTGCCGGTGCGGGTGCAGGATATCGACCAGCATCGCATGCACAGCGAGTACATGGAGGTCTCCGAGCAGGCCTGCCGGCAGGTGCTGGCCGCGCACGCGCGCGGCGGGCGCGTCGTTGCCGTCGGTACGACCTCCGTGCGCGCGCTGGAGAGCGCCGCGGCTGCCGGCGCCCTGCATGCTATGGCGAGCGACACCGACATGTTCATAACGCCCGGTTTCCGCTTTCGCGTGATCGACGCCATGGTGACCAACTTCCATCTCCCCGGGTCGACGCTGCTGATGCTGGTGTGCGCGTTCGCCGGGCGCGAGAGGGTGCTGCAGGCCTATCAGCATGCGGTGCGCAGCCGCTACCGCTTCTACAGCTACGGCGACGCCATGTTCGTCACCGCCGCGCAGCCACGCCATGCGGTTTGAGCGTCTGGGCGAGGACGGTCGCGCCCGCCGGGGCCGCCTGCACTTCAATCGCGGGACGGTCGAGACGCCGGTCTTCATGCCGGTCGGCACCTACGGCACCGTGAAGACGGTGACCCCGGAGGAGCTCGAGCGCCTCGGCGCGGAGATCATCCTGGGAAACACCTATCACCTGATGCTGCGGCCGGGAACGCGCGTGGTGCGCGCCCACGGCGACCTGCACGACTTCATGCACTGGCGCAGGCCAATCCTGACCGACTCCGGCGGGTTCCAGGTCTGGAGTCTCGGCGACCTGCGGCGGATTGCCGAGGAGGGCGTCACCTTCCGCTCACCGGTGAACGGCGAGATGGTGTTTCTCGATCCGGAGCGCTCCATGCAGGTGCAGCGCGAGCTCGGCGCCGATGTCGTGATGGCCTTCGATGAATGCACGCCCTACCCGGCGAGCGAGGTCCAGGCGCGCGCCTCCATGGAGCTGTCGCTGCGCTGGGCGGAGCGCAGCCGCCGTGCTCACGGCGATTCCACCGCCGCGTTGTTCGGGATCGTGCAGGGAGGCATGTTCGAGCATCTGCGCCTGGAGTCGCTCGCGGGTCTGGTCGACGTCGGCTTCGACGGCTACGCGCTCGGCGGCCTGTCGGTCGGTGAGCCGAAGGCGCAGATGTTCAGGGTGCTCGACGAGGTCGCGCACCGGATGCCGGCGGACAAGCCGCGTTATCTCATGGGCGTCGGCACGCCCGAGGATCTCGTGGAGGCGGTGCGCCGCGGCGTGGACATGTTCGACTGCGTGATGCCCACGCGCAATGCGCGCAATGGCCATCTCTTCACCACGACCGGCGTGGTGCGGCTGCGCAACGCCGCTTATCGCGAGGACCCCGCGCCGCTGGATGACACCTGCGGCTGTTATACCTGCCGCAACTATTCGCGCGCCTACCTGCACCACCTCGACCGTGCCTCCGAGGTCCTCGGGCTGCGGCTGAACACCATCCACAATCTTCACTATTACCAGACGCTGATGCGCGAACTTCGTGCCGCGATTGAGGAATCCGCGCTGGAGCGTTACGCCGGGGAGTTCTTCGCCAGGCGGGCGAAAATCCGCCCGGCTGTGTCATAATGCGGCGCCTTTTTTCCGGCCGTAATCGCCAGGACGCCGGCCCCAAGACCCGCTACACGAGTCCCGAGAGGAAACCATGAATCCGCCAGACTTCTTCGTCACCGCCGCACACGCCCAGGCTGCGCCGGCCGCCAGCCCGGGGGGCGCCAGCATCTTCGATTTCGCCCTGCCGCTCATCTTCTTCGTCGCCATCTACTTCATCCTGCTGCGTCCGCAGATGCGCCGGCAGAAGGAGCACAAGGCCATGGTCGGCGCTATCGCCAAGGGCGACGAGATCGTGACCAACGGCGGCATTGCCGGCAGGGTCCTCGAGGTGGGCGAGAGCTTTCTCACGGTGGAGATCGCCAAGGGCATCGAGGTCAAGGTGCAGAAGCAGGCCGTCGGCATGGTGCTTCCGAAGGGAAGCCTGAAGTCAGCGTGACGCGCCCGCTACTCCCACACAATCCGCGGTCAGGTCCCCGCCCATGAATCGTACCCCGCTGTGGAAGGTCATCTTCATACTTCTCGTCGTGATCGGCGCGCTCGTCTATGCGTCGCCGAACGTATTCCGCGAGGATCCCTCGGTGCAGATCTCACCGAGCCGAAACGAGCTCGTGGACGCGGTGCTCGAGCAGCAGGTCGTCGACGCGCTGAAGAAGGAAGGTGTCACGCCCAAGGGCGTGGAGCGCGCCGAGCGCAGCATGTTGGTGCGGCTCGCAGATGAGGAAACACAGCTCAAGGCCAAGGACATCATCGCCGCCACGCTCGGCGACAAGTACACCGTGGCGCTGAATCTGGCGTCCACGACCCCGGGGTGGCTGGAGGCGGTGGGCGGCAAGCCCATGTACCTCGGGCTCGATCTGCGCGGTGGCGTGCACTTCCTGCTCGCGATCGACTCCAAGGCGGCCGTCACGCAGGCCGAGGAGCGGTTCGTCGCGGACCTGCGCGCGAATTTCCGGGACGAGAAGATCCGCTACAGGGCCATCAGCCGCAAGGAGGGCGGCGGGCTGACCGTGACCTTCAACGACAAGGAGAACATGGACGCGGGGATGAAACTCCTGGCACGGCAGTACCCGGAGCTGCAGGCGCAGTCCGCCGAGGGCGGGGAGCCCTACACCACCGATCTCAGGTTGGCGGACAAGTACATACTCGATACGAAGAAGTTCGCCATCGAGCAGAACCTCACGACCCTGCGCAACCGGGTCAATGAGCTGGGCGTCGCCGAGCCCGTGATCCAGCAGCAGGGCGAGGATCAGATCGTCGTACAGCTGCCCGGCGTGCAGGACACCGCGCAGGCCAAGGACATACTCGGGGCCACCGCGACGCTGGAGTTCCACATGGTCGACACCGAGCATGACCTCGCCTCCGCCGAGCAGGGCCGCGTGCCGCCCGGATCGAAGCTCTACTCGATGCGCGAGGGCGGGAAGGTCCTCCTGCTGAAGCAGGTGATGCTGACCGGCGAGTACATCATCGACGCGAAGGCCGGCTTCGACGCAACGGACAACCGGCCCAACGTGTCGATCCGGCTCGACGGCAAGGGCGGCGCCCTGTTCGAGCGCGCCACAAGGGATAACGTCGGCAGGCCCATGGCAGTGGTATTCATCGAGAACAAGTCGCGGACCGTGACCGAGGGCGGCCAGACCCGCAAGGTGCGGGAGCGCGTCGAGGAGGTGATCAACGTCGCCACGATCCGCGAGCAGCTCGGCCGCAGCTTCCAGATCACGGGACTGGACAGCGCGCGGGAGGCGACGAATCTCGCGCTGCTGCTGCGCGCAGGCGCGCTGGCCGCGCCGATGGAGATCGTCGAGGAGCGGACGGTGGGCCCGAGTCTCGGCAAGGACAACATCGAGAAGGGTATCCTCTCGGTGGGCATCGCACTCGCTCTCGTGCTGCTGTTCATCGCCTGGTACTACCGCGTGTTCGGGATCGCGGCGGATATCGCGCTGCTGCTGAACCTCGTTTTCCTCGTGGCGATCATGTCGCTGCTGCAGGCGACGCTGACCCTTCCCGGCATCGCCGGCATCGTGCTGACGCTGGGCATGGCGGTGGATGCCAACGTGCTCATCAACGAGCGCATCCTCGAGGAGCTTCGCAACGGGAACACGCCGCAGGCGGCGATCCACGCCGGCTACGAACGCGCGTGGGCGACCATTCTCGACTCCAACATCACCACGCTGATCGCGGGGATCCTGCTGTTCGCGGTCGGCACCGGCCCCATCAAGGGCTTCGCCGTGACGCTGTGCATCGGCATCCTGACGTCCATGTTCACGGCGGTGACGATCTCGCGTGCGGTAATCAATTTCATCTATGGCGGGCGCCGCGTCGCCAAGCTGTCAATCTAGCCGGCCGGATCCACGAGGACATGCCATGAAGTTCTTCAGCAAGATCTACAACTTCGACTTCATGCGCCTCAGGCGCTTCTGGCTGATGTTCTCGGCCGTGACGACCACGGCTGCCGTGATTGCCATCGCCGCCACGATGCTCACGGGCACGTTTCCGTGGGGCATCGATTTCAGCAAGGGTACGCTGATCGAGCTGGGATACGGGCAGCCCGTGGAGACCGAGGCGATCAAACAGGTACTCGATGCGGCCGGTTACAGCAATCCCGTCGTGCAGCATTTCGGCACGAGCAAGGAGGTGCTGGTCCGCTTCGCCACGCAGTTCGACAGCGAGACCAGCAACAAGGTGATACAGGCGCTGAAGTCCGCCGGCCACGACGTGCAGGTGCGGCGCGTGGAATTCGTCGGTCCGCAGGTGAGCGAGCAGCTTCTGGAGAACGGTGCGCTGGCGATGATTGGCGCCCTGGTCGGCATCCTCGTCTACGTGGTGCTGCGTTTCGAACCGAAACTCGCCGTGGCCTCGGTGATCGCGACGATCCACGACACCGTGCTGACAGCCGGATTCTTCCTGCTCACGCCATGGGATTTCGACCTGACTGTACTGGCGGCGCTGCTCACGGTCATCGGCTATTCAATCAACGACACGATAGTCGTCTTCGATCGCATACGGGAGAACTTCAGGAAATTGCGAAACGCCGACGCGCTGACGGTGGTGAACACCTCCATCAACGAAACGCTCTCGCGAACGCTGATGACCGGCGTCACGACCGCCATGGTGCTCGTCGCGTTGCTGGTGTTCGGCGGCGAGCTCAATCGCCCGTTCGCCATCACCGTGCTCCTGGGGCTGGTCATCGGGACCTACTCCTCGATCTACATCGCCAGCCCGGTAGCCATAGCCCTGGGCGTGGATCGCAGGGCCCTGATGCCGGTGCAGAAGGAAGGCATCGGCGCCGAGCGTCCGTAAACCTCCTCAGCACGAGCCGCCGGGCCTGACGGTGTCCGCCTATCTCATCGTCAAGTCACTGCACGTGCTGTGCGCGGCCTTGACGCTCGTGTCGTTCACCACGCGCGGGATCTGGATGTGGCGGGAATCCCCGCTGCTGCAACAGCGCTGGGTGCGCATCGTGCCGCACATCGTCGATACCGTGCTGCTCGGCAGCGCCGCCGTGCTGACGGTGATCACTCACCAGTACCCGGGGCCGGCGGCATGGCTCAACGCCAAGATCGCGGGCCTGCTCGCCTATGTCGCCCTGGGGATGATCGCGCTGCGACGCGGGCGTCCGATGCGGGTGCGGCGCGCCGCGTTCTTCGCGGCCCTGTGCGTCTTCGCCTACATCGTCCTGGTGGCGAGGACCCGCCAGCCACTGCCCTTCCTGGAATAGCAATCGTGCGCATCGTCGCCGACCAGAACATCACCGAGGTCGGGGCGGCGTTCGGCGGCCTCGGCGAGGTGATCCGCGTGCCCGGGCGCACCCTGGCGCGCGAGCATCTGCGGGATGCCGAGATGCTGCTCGTGCGCTCGGTGACGCGCGTGAACGCAGGGCTGCTGGACGGCACGCCGGTGCGGTTCGTGGCCACGGCCACCAGCGGCGTCGACCACATCGACATGGACTATCTGCGTGCCCGATCGATTGCGTTCGCCGATGCGCCGGGCAGCAACGCGGAGTCGGTCGCCGAGTATGTCGTCTGCGCGGTGCTCCTGCGGCTGGCGGCCGGGGAACGCCCGGCCGAGGGGCTAAGTGTCGGCGTCATCGGCTGCGGTCAGGTCGGGTCGCGCGTGGCGCGGAAGTGCGAGGCGTTGGGCATGCGCTGCATCCTGAACGACCCGCCGCTCCGGGATGCCACCGGCGATCCGCGCTACCAGGACATGGAGGCCGCGCTGCAGGCGGATGTCGTCACCCTGCACGTGCCGTTGACGGATCACGGCGCATATCCCACGCGCCATCTCATCGACGCGGCCCGGCTGCAGCGCATGCGGCCGGACGTCCTCATCATCAACACGGCCCGCGGCGGCGTGATCGACGAGCCCGCGCTGTGGCGTCATCTGTACGCGCGATCCGGCGCGAACGCGGTCATCGACTGCTGGGAGAATGAGCCCGCCATCAGCCGCAGGCTTCTGTCCCGCGCCGTGCTGGCGACGGCGCACATCGCCGGATACAGCCACGATGCCAAGTTGCGCGCCACGGAGATGGTGTACCGGGCCGCCTGCCGGTACCTCGGGGTGGAGCCGTTCTGGAAGGCCGCCCTCGAGCCGATCGCCGGCGGCTACATGGTCGACACGCATGTCGACCAGGAGGCCGTGAAGCGTGCCGTCATCGCCTGTTATGATGTGCGTGCGGATGATGCGCTGTTGCGATTTGCCCTGACCATGGAACCGCAGCACATGGCCCCGTACTTCGACGGACTGCGGCGGGACTATCGCAGGCGGCGCGAATTCGCGGCACTGAAAGTGACCTGTCACCGGCGCCGCGAGCGGCTCGCCGCCATGCTCGAGGGAGTGGGCTTCACGGTGCGGCTGGTTCCATAGCGGGCGGGACATTCTGCCTGGAGCACATCGAAGGATGACGACGATCGGAACGCCGCGCACCGACGGCGCCACGCGCATGCTGCTGCTGGGGTCCGGGGAATTGGGCAAGGAAGTCGCGATCGAGGCCCAACGCCTGGGCGTGGAGATCATCGCTGTTGACCGCTATGCCAACGCCCCGGCCATGCAGCTCGCGCACCGCTCCCACGTCATCGACATGCTCGATGCCACGGCGCTGCGGCGAGTGATCGAGGAGGAGAGGCCCGACTACATCGTCCCGGAGATCGAGGCGATCGCCACGGATGAGCTGGTTGCCCTCGAGGGGGAGGGCTATCGGGTGGTGCCGACCTCCTGCGCCGCGCGGCTGACCATGAATCGCGAGAGCATACGCCGGCTGGCGGCCGAGGATCTGGGATTGCCGGTCTCGGCCTATCGTTTCGCCGACACGCTGGCGGATTGCACGGCGGCGGTAAAGGCCATAGGCCTGCCCTGCGTCATCAAGCCCGTGATGCGCTCCTCGGGCAAGGATCGGTCGCTGGTGCACGCCGCCTCCGATGTGGAAAAGGCATGGGATTACGCCCAGCGCGGCGGCCGGGCCGGCCGGGTGCGCGTCATCGTCGAGGGATTCATCGACTCGGAGTACGAGATCACGCTCCTCACGGTGCGCCACGGCGCCGGCACCTCGTTCTGCGATCCGATCGGACATCTTCGGGCCGACGGCGAGTACCGGGAGTCCTGGCAGCCGCAGCCGATGACCCCGCCGGCGCTGGCCGCGGGCCGGCGCGTGGCGCTTGCCGTCACTGACGCGCTGAAGGGGCACGGCGTATTCGGCGTGGAGCTGTTCGTGCGCGGCGACGAGGTGTGGTTCGGCGAGGTCGCGCCGCGTCCGCACGATGCGGGGCTGGTGACGCTCGTCTCGC
The DNA here is from genome assembly GCA_022071965.1 of Gammaproteobacteria bacterium. Lineage (GTDB taxonomy): Bacteria > Pseudomonadota > Gammaproteobacteria > JAJPIJ01 > JAJPIJ01 > JAJVHZ01. Next base: position 130,636 of record JAJVIQ010000019.1, on the reverse strand, counting down.
AGGATCTCTCGCAGTTCGCCCTGCACGTGCGGGCGATACTCGATCTGCCGGTGCCCGTCATCCGGCAGCGTGGACCGGCCGCCGCGTGCGCCCTGCTGGTCGAGGGCGAGTCGCGTTCCGTCACGTTCTCGGGCGTCGATCAGGCGCTCGCCGAGCCCGATACCGCACTGCGACTGTTCGGGAAGCCCGAGGTGCGCGGCAGGAGGCGCATGGGCGTCGGCCTGGCGCTGGGGGCGAGCCTCGAGGAGGCGCGCGCGAAGGCGCGCGGCGTCGCCCATGCCGTACAGGTCCATCTCTGAAGCGACATTCGATCAATCGGGAGGCAGGAGACGGTATGCGGATGCTTCACACCATGCTGCGGGTGGGCAATCTCGATCGCTCGCTCGACTTCTATACCGGCGTGCTCGGCATGCGGGTCCTGCGCAGGAAGGATTACCCGGACGGCAGGTTCACGCTGGCCTTCGTCGGCTACCAGGATGAGGCCGACGGCGCGGTGCTCGAGCTGACCCACAACTGGGATACCGACCGCTACGACCTCGGCAATGCCTACGGGCACGTCGCCATCGAGGTCGACGATGCCTACGCCGCCTGCGAGCGGGTGAAGGCCAGGGGCGGGCAGGTGGTGCGCGAGGCCGGACCGATGAAGCACGGCACGACCGTCATCGCCTTCGTCCAGGACCCCGACGGATACAGGATCGAGCTCATTCAGAAGGGCACCTGGTAGCCGGCCGGGCGCGGCGCCTTCCTGACGCCCCCGGGCACGTGGCGGCGGGATCCGCCTCACTTCACGGTGATCGTGATGCGATCGGAGGCCACCGGCGGGCTGTGCGGGACGTGCAGGTGGTCGCCCATCAGCAGTTGCAGCGTGTGTCTGCCCGGCGGCAGGTCGAGCTTCGCCTCGGTCTGACCACCCCCGAAGTGGATGTGGTTGCCGTCCTTCGGCACCGGCTGGTCGAGCGGCGGCAGATCACTGTCGATGATGAGATGGTGGTGACCGGTGTCGGGCGCCTGGGTCCCCGCGGGCGCGACACCCATCCCGGCAAGTCCGAACTGCACCGTCACGGGACTGCTGATCTCCGCACCGTCGGCCGGTGAGATGATGTAGACCTTCGCGCCCTCGGGCGCCGGCGTGGGTTCGGCGCCCACCGCGCCCGCGAGGCTGGCGATGGCAAACAGCGCTGGCAGTTTCTTCATGGAAACCCTCCACTTATCGCATCCGTCCGCGCCCATGTTAGCACGCCGACGGTTGACGCCACCGGTCAGGTCACACAGAATTCGCCGCGTTCACTTGTGCCTGCCCCGCGGATGATCTCCTCCCACGACCCCGTGCTGGAAAATGCCCTCGTCAAGGTTCGCGGTCTGACGTTCCGGCGCGGCGAACGGGCTATTTTCGACGACGTCAGCCTGGAGATACCACGCGGCAAGATCACCGCCGTCATGGGGCCCAGCGGTTGCGGCAAGACCACCCTGCTCAGACTGATCGGCGGGCAACTGCGGCCCGCCAGCGGCTACCTCGTCGTCGACGGGGCGGAGATCACCGCCATGAGCCGCGCCGAGCTGATGCAGCTGCGCAAGCGCATGGGCATGCTGTTCCAGAGCGGGGCGCTGCTCACGGACCTGAATGTCTTCGAGAACGTCGCCTTCCCCCTGCGCGAGCACACCACGCTCCCGGAGTCGATGATTCGCGACCTCGTCCTGATGAAGCTCGAGGCCGTCGGCCTGCGCGGGGCGCGCAACCTGTTGCCGAGCGAACTCTCCGGGGGTATGGCGCGGCGCGTGGCCCTGGCGCGGGCCATCGCGCTCGACCCGATGATGATCATGTACGACGAACCCTTCACCGGCCAGGACCCGATCTCCATGGGCGTGCTGGTGCGTCTCATCAAGCTGATGAACGACACCCTGGGGCTGACCAGTATCGTCGTCTCCCACGACATCCACGAGGCCCTGGCGATCGCCGATTACGTGTACATACTTTCCGCCGGCAAGGTCGTCGGGCGCGGGTCGCCCGCCGACCTTTCTCAGACCGACAACCCCTGGGTGCGGCAGTTCGTGCAGGCCCTGCCCGACGGCCCGGTGCACTTCCATTATCCTGGCGCCGCGTTCGCCGAGGATCTGCGTCTCTAGGGGCGGCCTGCGATGCTCGATCTGCTGCAAGAACTCGGTCGGTGGTCGCTGAAAGGGCTGCAGCGGCTGGGACGCTCCAATGTCTTCATGCTCTACGTGCTCGGCGGGATCCCGATGTGCGTGCGGCGCCCCCGCCTGGTGATCACCCAGATGTTCGCGGTCGGCGTCCTCTCGATTCTCATCATCTTCGTCTCGGGCCTGTTCGTCGGGATGGTTCTTGGACTGCAGGGCTATAATACGCTCGTGGATTTCGGCGCCGAGGAATCGCTCGGCGTGCTGGTGGCGCTGTCCCTGGTGCGCGAGCTCGGGCCGGTGGTATCGGCGCTGCTCTTCGCAGGGCGTGCGGGTTCAGCCCTGACCGCCGAGATCGGCCTGATGAAGGCCACCGAGCAGCTCTCGGCGATGGAGATGATGGCGGTGGATCCGCTGCACCGCGTCATCGCGCCCCGGCTGCTGGCGGGCATCATCGCCATGCCGCTGCTGGCCGCGATCTTCAGCGCCGTCGGTGTCTTCGGCGGCTACCTCGTCGGCGTCGGGATGCTGGGGGTCGACGACGGCGCCTTCTGGGCGCAGATGCAGGCCTCGGTGGAAATCCGCGAGGATATCCTGAACGGCGTCATCAAGAGCCTGGTCTTCGGCGTGGCGGTCACCTGGATTGCGGTCTTCGAGGGCTACGACACCTTGCCCACCTCCGAGGGCATAGGCCGGGCCACGACGCGCACCGTGGTGAACTCGAGCCTGGCGGTGCTGGCGTTCGATTTCATCCTGACGGCGCTGATGTTCAACAAGTGAGGTCTGCGAAGATGGTCGAATACCGAAAGATCGAGATCCTGGTGGGCGCCTTCGTGTTCGCGGGCCTGCTTGCGTTGACGATACTGGCGATGAAGGTCAGCAACCTCACCGACTTCGGCGGCGGCGATGGCTACGAGGTCAAGGCGAAATTCGATAACATTGGCGGATTGAAGGTGAGGGCGCCGGTGAAGATGGCGGGTGTCCAGATCGGGCGGGTCGCCGCGATCGGGTTCGACAACAAGACCTTCCAGGCCGTGGCGGTCATGAAGATCGACCGGAAGTTCAATGCCATACCCAAGGATACGGCCGCGAAGATCTACACTGCCGGACTGCTGGGTGAGCAGTACATCTCGCTGGAGCCCGGCGGCGACGAGGAGTCGCTGAAGGACGGCGACACCATCGTCCTGACCTCCAATGCCGTGGTGCTGGAGCAGGTGATCAGCCAGTTTCTGTACAGCAAGGCCGCCGGCGACGACAAGAGCGGCTCCTGAGAGCGGTGAAAGGGCGGTGGTTGCGGCCACGGATGGTGCGGTGCGTGGGGAGAATCAGGGGGTAAGTCCATGAGACAGTTCTGGCGTTTGTTGGCCGTGGTGGCGGGCATGACGTTCCTTGCCGGAGCCCCGGCGTCGACCTCGCCCGAGGAGGTCGTGAAGATCACCACCGAGCGGGTGCTCGAGCGGGTGCGCGCCGAGCACGCCGCGCTGAAGGCGGACACCGGCAAGCTGTACGGGCTGGTCAACGAGCTCATCATCCCGCATTTCGACTTCGAGGCCGCCTCGCGGCTGGTGCTCGGCAGGCACTGGCGCACCGCGAGCGCTGAGCAGCGCGCGCGATTCACCGAGGCGTTCAAACAGCTCCTCGTGCGGACCTACGCGAACGCGCTGTTTCAGTACGCGGACGAGACGATCGTCTTCAAGCCCTCGCAGACCGACGGCGAACATGTGGTGGTGAAGACCGAGGTGACGCAGCAGGGCGCGCATCCGATCCCGGTGAATTACCGCATGCATCAGAAGGACGGCGAGTGGAAGGCCTACGACGTGTTCGTCGACGGCATCAGCCTGGTGGTGACCTACCGCGGCGATTTCGGTTCGCGCGTGAATCAAAGCGGTATCGACGGACTCATCAACGACCTCGAGGCGAAGAACAGGGGAATGAGCAGGTGAACGCGGCCCGGCTCGTCAAGAGCGAAGAGCGGACTTTTTTCCTCGACGGTGATGTCGCGTTGGCCACGGTGCCGTCCCTGCTCGAGCAATCGCGGGAGCTGTGGACGGGCGGTGGCGATCATATTGTCGACATGTCCCGGGTGCGGCGCATCGACAGCAGCAGCCTGGCGCTCATGCTCGAATGGACGCGCGCGGCGCGGGCCGGCGGCGGTTCCGTGCGCTTTCGCAACATCCCGGGTCAGGTGCTGGCGGTCGCCCGGCTCTGCGGCGTCGAGGCGCTGCTCCCGGTGGAGTCGGCCGTCAGGCCGTAGGCCCGACCCATGCAACCCGAGCAGATACGCAGCCTGATCGAGGCCGGCATCCCCGGCGCCCGGGCGCTGGTGCATGGCGAGGACGGCGTGCACTTCGAGGCCGTGGTCGCCGCCGAGGCCTTTCGCGGCATGAGCACGCTGAAGCAGCATCAGCTCGTCTTCGGGACGCTGGGCGCGCGCATGGGTAACGAGATCCATGCGCTGGCCCTGCGGACCTGTACGCCCGAGGAATGGCAGCGTCTGACGGCCGCGGGCTGATCCGCTCCCCTCGCGGCAGCCACCTTTCGTTTTCATGGACAAACTGATCATCACCGGCGGAGTGCCGCTCAACGGCGAGATACGCGTTTCCGGCGCCAAGAACGCCGCCCTGCCCATACTCGCGGCCACCCTGCTCACCGACGAGCCGATGACCATCGGCAACATCCCGCACCTGCGCGACATCACCACCACGCTCGAGCTGCTCGGCCGCATGGGGGTGGAGGTGACGGTGGACGAGAGCATGAGCGTCGGCATAAACGCCGGGACCATCCGCGACATGTCCGCGCCCTACGAGCTGGTGAAGACCATGCGTGCCTCGATCCTGGTCCTCGGGCCGCTGCTGGCGCGGCACGGTCGCGCCCAGGTGTCGCTGCCCGGTGGCTGCGCGATCGGGTCGAGGCCGGTCAACCTGCATATAAATGGCCTGATGACCATGGGCGCGGAGGTGAGCGTCGAGAACGGCTACATCATTGCCAGGGCGGATCGGCTCCGCGGCGCCCGCTGCCACCTCGACATCGTGACCGTCACCGGCACCGAGAACCTGATGATGGCCGCCACGCTCGCGCAGGGACGGTCGATCCTGACCAATGCCGCGCGCGAACCGGAGGTCGTGGATCTGGCCAATTGCCTGAACGCCATGGGCGCGCACATCGAGGGCGCCGGCACCGATACGATCGTCATCGAGGGGGTGGAACGGCTGCACGGCTGCGCCTACGACGTGCTGCCCGACCGCATCGAGACCGGCACCTACCTGGTGGCTGCGGCCATGACCGGCGGGCGTGTGAAGCTCAAGGCGACGCGCCCCGAGCTGCTCGGTTCGGTGCTCGCCAAGCTCGAGGAGGCGGGCGCCGCGTTCGAGTGCGCCGAGGATGCGATCACCATCGATGCGCGCGAACGCCGCATGCTGGCCGTGGACGTGCACACGGCGCCGTACCCGGGCTTCCCCACCGACATGCAGGCCCAGTTCACCGCGATGAACTCGGTGGCCGACGGCGCCAGCACGATCACCGAGACGGTGTTCGAGAACCGCTTCATGCACGTGCAGGAGCTGCGCCGGCTGGGCGCGGACGTCCGGCTGGAGGGCAATACCGCGTTCACCACCGGCGTGTCGCGGCTCACCGGCGCCCCGGTCATGGCTACCGATCTGCGTGCATCGGCCTGCCTCGTGCTCGCCGGCCTGGTGGCGCAGGGGGAGACGCATGTGGAACGCATCTACCACATCGACCGCGGTTACGAGGCGATCGAGGAAAAGCTCTCGCAGCTTGGGGCCCAGATCCGGCGCGTCTCGGCCTGAGCGGCCGCCGACCGGGCGCCGGCACTCGTGTAAACTGCCGACCCTGTCATCCCGCGCCGGGCGCCTCCGCCGGCAGCGCGCGTGACGCCGCGATCCATACCGGCAGGAACCATGAAAGATTCATCACCGAACGCCGAGGAGCACGGCGGACTGACCATCGCGCTCTCGAAGGGCCGGATCCTCCAGGATGCGCTGCCGCTGCTCGCGCGCGCAGGCGTCAGGCCGATGCAGGATCCGTCGCGGTCCCGCAAGCTCGTCCTCACCACGAATCAGCCCGATCTTCGCCTGCTCGTCGTTCGCGCGCAGGACGTGCCGACCTACGTCGAATACGGGGCCGCGGACATCGGCATCGCCGGCAAGGACGTGATGATGGAGTACCGCGGAGACGGTCTGTACGAGCCTCTGGATCTGAACATCGCCTGCTGCCGCCTGGTCGTGGCGGGCAGGCCCGGAACGCCGCTCGGGAGCCCGCGTCTGCGCGTGGCGACCAAGTACGTCCACACGACGCGCCGCTACTTTGCCGCGCAGGGCATCCAGGCGGAGGTGATCAAGCTGTACGGGTCGATGGAGCTGGCACCGCTCATGGGGCTTGCGGACGTGATCGTCGATCTGGTCGATACGGGCAACACGCTGCGCGCCAATGGCCTGGCGGCGCTGGCGCACGTCGCCGACATCAGCTCTCAGCTGGTCGTGAACAAGGCGGCCATGAAGATGAAGCACGCTCGCATCAAGAGGCTGATTGCGAAGCTGGCGCGCGCCGTGCGGGATTGAGTACCGAGGCGCGGCCGTGGCGCTGGAGGACATTGAAAGCATGAACGTGGCGATACGAAGGCTCTCGGCAGCGGAGCCGGATTTCTCCGATCGACTCGACGCGCTGCTCGCATACGAGGCGGAGGCGGATGCGGCCATACAGCAGCGCGTGCGCGCGATCATCGACGACGTCCGGGGGCGCGGCGATGCCGCCCTGCTCGAATACACCAACCTCTACGATCGGCGCGGCGTGGCCACCTGCGCGCAGCTCGAGGTCGGGCAGGCTGAATTGCGGCGGGCGCGGGAGACGCTGACCGGTGACCTACGCCGCGCCCTGGAGGCGGCGGCCGCGCGCATACGCGCGTATCACGGGCGGCAGCGGCAGGAGACCTGGACGTACACCGAGGCCGACGGCACCGTGCTCGGGCAGAAGATCACGCCGCTGGCGCGCGCCGGGGTGTACGTGCCAGGCGGGCGCGCCGCCTACCCGTCATCGGTCCTGATGAACATCATCCCGGCGCGCGTGGCCGGCGTCGGCGAGATCGTCATGGTCGTGCCGGCGCCGGACGGCCAGCTCGAGCCGGTGGTGCTCGCCGCCGCCGACATCGCCGGCGTCGATCGCGTATTCACCATCGGCGGGGCGCAGGCGATCGCGGCGCTCGCATACGGGACGGAGACCATCCCGCGGGTGGACAAGATCGTCGGCCCCGGCAACATCTACGTGGCCACCGCCAAGGCGATGGTGTTCGGCGCCGTCGGCATCGACATGATCGCCGGGCCCTCGGAGATATTGGTGGTGTGCGACGGCGGCACCGATCCGGACTGGATCGCGATGGATCTGTTCTCGCAGGCGGAGCACGACGAGCAGGCGCAGGCGATCCTGATCTCGCCCGATCCCGCCTATCTCGACCGTGTGGCCGAATCGATCGGCCGGCTGCTGCCATCGCAGCCACGCGCCGGGATCATCCGCAAGTCACTGAGCGATCGCGGGGCTTTCATCGCGGTGCGGGATCTGGACGAGGCTGCGCGGATCGCCAACCGCATCGCACCAGAGCACCTGGAGCTGTCGGTGGCCGAGCCGCAGGCCCTCGCGGAGAAGATAGATCATGCCGGCGCCATCTTCATGGGAAGGCACACCGCCGAGGCGCTGGGCGACTACTGTGCCGGCCCGAATCACGTGCTGCCGACGGCGCAGACCGCGCGCTTCTCCTCGCCCCTGGGCGTGTACGACTTCCAGAAGCGTTCCTCGCTCATCATGTGCTCACCGGCGGGCGCGGCGTCGCTCGGGCGGCTGGCGGCGACGCTGGCCCGAGCCGAGGGCCTGGCGGCCCACGCCGGTTCCGCCGAATACCGCATTTCCGACGCCGGGCGATGAATCGCGGGCTCATCGAGCGCTGGGTGAGCCCGCCGGTGCGCCGGCTCAGGGCCTACCATGTCGCCGATGCGAGCGGCCTGGTCAAGCTCGACGCGATGGAGAATCCGTACACCTGGCCCGCTCCGCTGGTGAGCGAATGGTTCGAGCGGTTGCGCCACGTGGCGATCAATCGTTATCCCTCCCCCGAGTCCGAGGAGCTGAAGAGCGGGCTGCGGCGGTACGCGGGGATGGCGGAGGATGCGCCCGTCCTGCTCGGCAACGGCTCCGATGAGCTCATCCAGATCATCGCCATGACGGTGACCGGGCCGGGTCGGACGATCCTCGCCCCGGAACCGACGTTCGTCATGTATCGCATGATCGCCGAGGTGCTGGGGTTCCGCTTCGTGGGCGTGCCGTTGCGCGCGGAGGACTTCGCGCTCGATGCCGACGCCACCTGCCGCGCCATTGCCGAGCACCAGCCCGCCGTGGTTTTCCTCGCCTGCCCCAACAACCCGACCGGGAACCTCTTCGATCGCCTCGCCGTGGAGCGGATCCTCGCCGCGGCGCCCGGACTGGTCGTGATCGACGAGGCCTATCATCCGTTCGCAGGCGAGACCTGGCTGCACGACGTGTACCGGCACGAGAACATGGTCGTGATGCAGACCCTCTCCAAGGCCGGCCTCGCCGGGTTGCGCATCGGCATGCTGTTCGGTCCGGCGGAATGGCTGGAGGAAATCAACAAGGTCAGGCTGCCCTACAACATCAACGTTCTCTCCCAGGCGAGCGCGGCCTTCATCCTCGAGCACGCCGATCTGCTGCGCGAGCAGACCGCGCAGATCCGCGCCGATCGCGAGGCGCTGTACCAGCGCCTGCGGGAACTGGCGGGGATCGTCGTCTGGCCCAGCCGCGCGAACTTCCTGCTGTTCCGCACCGGAAAGGGCGCGCGCGCCGTGTTCGACGGCTTGAGGGAGCAGGGCGTGTTGATCAAGGTGCTCGACGGCGCACACCCTCTGCTTCGTGAGTGCCTGCGCGTGACGGTCGGCACCCCCGGCGAGAACGAGCGGTTCATCACCGCCTTGCGCCGCGTCCTCGACTCCGCCTGAGCACCGTTGTCCGGCACCGGCCGGCGAGCGGCTATCCGGTCGTGAAGCTCTGCCTGGGCCGCTGGATCACCACCACCTGCAGGTCGAGCGTCCGGCCCTGCCGCACGATCGTCAGCTGCGCGGCGGTTCCGGGTTGCAGCCGAGAGATGAGACTCATTTCGTGGCTGGCGCTCTGCACGACCTCGCCGTTGATGTGGGTGATGACGTCGTAGGGCTGCATGCCCGCGTCATCCGCCGGGCCGTTCATCACCACGCCCTTGACGATCGCGCCGCCGCTGCCGCCGATCCCGAGGGCCGCGCGCGCCTCCGGCGTGAGGTCGTAGGATTCGACACCCAGCCAGCCGCGCACGACCTTCCCGTTGCGGATGATGCTGTCCATGACCTCGCGCGCCATGTTGACCGGGATGGCGAATCCGATGCCTTGGGACCCCCCGGAGCGGGACATGATCGCGGTATTGATCCCCACCAGCTCACCGCGCACGTTCACGAGCGCGCCGCCGGAATTGCCCGGATTGATGGCCGCATCGGTCTGTATGAAATTCTCGAAGGTATTGATGCCGACGCGGCTGCGCCCGGTGGCGCTGACGATACCCTGGGTCACGGTCTGACCGACCCCGAAGGGGTTGCCGATGGCGAGCACGATGTCACCGATCCTCAAGGCGTCGGAATCGCTGATGCTGACGGCGGGCAGGCCGGAGATCGCGGTGCGGATCACGGCCAGATCCGTGTCGGGATCCGATCCGACCAGGCTCCCGCGCGCCGATCGGCCATCGTGCAGCGCGACCTCGATGGCAACGGCTCCGGCCACCACGTGGTGATTGGTGAGGACGTATCCGGCGGTGTCGACCACCACCCCGGAGCCGAGGCTGGTCTCGCGGCGCAGCGTCGGATTCTCGGGCAGGTACTCGCCGAAGAAGCGCCGGAACAACGGGTCCCGGAACAGGGGGTTTTGTTCGCGACTGACATACCGGCTCGTATAGATGTTGACCACCGCGGGGGCCGCGGCGGCAACCGCCGGGGAGTAGGTGCTGCGCGGCGCCTGATCGCCGCCTGCCGGGTCGGCGCCCTGTATCAGTCCGGCCATCCACTGCGGCCGGACGAGCAATACCAGGAACGCCACCGCCAGACCGGCGGTGACCGATTGCAGCAAAAACTTGATCCAGCTCGGCACGCCCATGATCGAATTCGCTAGATTTCCAAAGACGCCTCGTCGCCATTAGATTGGCGAGGATTTTGTTATACTTGCGGCAAATGACGCAATGCCGGAATCGATCCCGCCCAGCGCGGCCGCATTGTCCGTTCAGGGGGAAACAGCATGAGTGATGAAGTGGATAAGGACCGCCGCCGGTTCTTGACCGTGACTGCCAGTGCGGTTGGCGGCGCGGGGGCAGTGGCGGCGGCGGTGCCGTTCGTGGCATATCTCGAGCCCAGCGCCCGGACCAAGGCGATCGGCGGCCCGGTCGAGGCCGATATCAGCAAGCTGCAGCCCGGCGAGAAGATGATCGCCAAGTGGCGCGGGAAACCCATCTGGATCCTGCGGCGCACCGAGGAGATGATCCAGAGCGTCAAGGGGCTGGACGGCCGGGTGGTCGATCCGAACTCCGACAGCTCCGAGCAGCCGCCGTACGCCAAGAACGAGTTGCGATCTCGCAAGCCGGAATACCTGGTTGTCGAGGGCCTGTGCACGCACCTCGGGTGCTCTCCGAACCTCATCCTGGCGGGCGCGCCGGATGCCCCGGAGGCGGACTGGAAGGGCGGTTTTCTCTGTCCCTGCCACGGCTCCAAGTTCGATCTCGCCGCGCGCGTGTTTACCGGAATGCCGGCGCCGACGAACCTGCCCGTTCCCCGGCACGAGTACATCACCGACACGCGCCTGCGCATCGGCGCCGACGAGGAGAACCCGGCATGAAGGCCGTGAGCAGGCCCTGGTATGCGGCGAGCCTGGAATGGGTCGATGCCCGCTTCCCGCTCACCAAGATGTGGGACGAGCACCTGGCCAAGTACTACGCACCCAAGAACTTCAATTTCTGGTACTACTTCGGCTCGCTGGCGCTGCTGGTGCTGGTGATCCAGATCGGCACCGGCATCTGGCTGACGATGAATTACAAGCCCGATGCCGAACGCGCCTTCGAGTCCGTCGAATACATCATGCGCGACGTCGAATGGGGCTGGTTCATCCGCTACATGCACTCCACCGGCGCCTCGGCATTCTTCGTGGTGATCTATCTCCACATGTTCAGGGGGATGATCTACGGGTCCTACAAGACCCCGCGCGAGCTCATCTGGCTCATCGGCATGCTCATTTACCTGACGCTGATGGGTGAGGCGTTCTTCGGCTATCTGCTTCCCTGGGGCCAGATGTCCTTCTGGGGCGCCAAGGTCATCGTCAGCCTCTTCGGCGCCATCCCGGTGATCGGCGAGTGGCTCTCGACGCTGGTTCGCGGCGACTTCGGCATCAGCGACGTGACGCTGAACCGCTTCTTCGCGCTGCACGTCGTCGCCATGCCGCTCATCCTGTGCGCCCTGGTCGTCGTACACATCCTTGCCCTGCACGAGGTGGGCTCGAACAATCCGGACGGCGTGGAGATCAAGAAGAAGAAAGGTCCGGACGGCGTGCCGCTCGACGGCATCCCGTTCCACCCGTACTACACGGTGAAGGATATCGTAGGCGTGGCCGGGTTCTTCATCGTGTATTTCGGAATCATATTCTTCGCCCCCGAGGTCGGCGGCTACTTCATCGAGCATAACAACTTCATTCCTGCCGACCCCTTCAAGACCCCGTCGCATATCGCGCCGGTGTGGTACTTCACGCCGTATTACTCGGTGCTGCGCGCCACGACCAGCGAGTTCATGTGGGTCGTCGCCATCGGCACCGTGCTGCTGGTCCTGCTTTACTGGAAGGAGTTCAAGGGCGCGTGGCGGCTGGTGGTCCCGATCGCGGCGCTTGCGCTGGTGGGCGGATATTTCACCATCGACGCGAAGTTCTGGGGCGTGGTGCTGATGGGGCTTTCGGTGCTCATCTTCTGCGCCCTGCCGTGGCTCGATCGCAGCCAGGTGAAGTCCATCCGTTATCGCGGGCCGCTCACGCGGATCGCGCTCGCGGTCTTCGTGGTCTCGTTCCTGGTGCTCGGGTACCTCGGTACCAAGACTCCAACGGTCGCCCTCACCCGCGCCGCGCAGGTCTGCACCGTGCTGTATTTCGCCTATTTCCTGCTCATGCCGATCTACAGCAGGATCGACACGACCAAGCCGGTTCCGGAACGGGTGACGCACTGATGAAATTCAGATTGCTGCCGTTGTTGGTTCTCCTGTCCACGGGGGCGCATGCCGCCGGGGGAGAGAATCTGATGCACGCCGAGGTCGATCTCGGCAACCGCGCCTCGCTGCAACGCGGCGCGCGCACGTTCGTGAACTACTGCGTGAGCTGCCACTCCGCCGGCTATGCCCGCTACAGCCGGGTCGCCTCCGACCTCGGGATCCCCGAGAAGGTGGTGGCCGAGAACATGATGTTCACGACCGAGAAGGTCGGCGACACCATGCAGGTGGCGATGCGCAAGGAAGACGGCGAGGCCTGGTTCGGCGTCGCGCCCCCTGACCTCTCGGTGATTGCGCGCGCCCGCGGCGCGGACTGGCTGACGACCTTCCTTTCGACCTTCTACCTCGACCCGAAGCGCCCGGCCGGGGCGAACAACCTCGCCTTCCCGGATACGGCGATGCCGCACGTCCTGTGGGAGCTGCAGGGCCTGAAGCGCGCGAGCACGGAAACCCGCGTCGAGGGCGGCCGGGAGGTCACGCGCGTCGTCGGACTGGAGACGGTCAGCGCGGGCCTGCAGTCCGACGAGGATTACGCCGGGACCGTGCGCGACTTGGTGAACTTTCTCGTCTATCTCGGCGAGCCGGCGAAGCTCGTGCGTTACAAGATCGGCTTCTGGGTCATGCTGTTCCTGTTCGGGTTTTTCTGGATAGCGTATCTCTTGAAGAAGGAGTACTGGCGCGACGTCCACTGAGGAGCGGCGCGACACGGAGGAAGCGTATTTGACCCTGCCGATCACCCGTCGCTCGATAATGACGCTCTACGCGGACGCGCTCGAACCGCTGGGGCACGCGGTGCGCGTAGTGCTGGCGGAGAAGGATGTCAACGTCGAGGTCTGCTTCATCACGGAGCAGACCAAGCCGGAGGATCTCAACGACCTGAACCCCTACGGCTCACTGCTGACGCTGATCGACCGGGAGTTGGTCATCTACGAGCCGCAGGTGATGATGGAATACCTCGACGAGCGCTACCCGCATCCGCCGCTGTTGCCCGTGGATCCGGTCTCGAGGGCGAACAACCGGCAGATCCGGCAACGGGTGATGAAGGATCTGTACAGTCATATCGGCGCGTTGCAGGGGCGCAACGAAGTGGCGGCCAACAATGCCCGCAAGGCGGTACGCGACAATCTGACGGCCATCGCGCCGGCGTTCTCGCAGCAGCCTTTCTTTCTGTCGCCGGAGCTGTCGCTGGTGGACTGCTGTCTGATGCCGTTGCTGTGGCGCCTGGATTACTACGGCATCAAGTTGCCGCCGGCGCAGTGCAAGGCCCTGCTCCAGTATGCGGATCGCGTGTTCGCGCGACCGGCCTTCCGGGCCGCCTTGTCTCCGGAAGAACGCGCCATGCGCGCGCGCTGACGGCAACCGCTATCGGCACCTTGACGAAGGGGGCATCCGGACAGCCATGGCAGAAAACAACCGGGCGATGACCTCGCCGAAATCCTACCTCCTGCGCGCCTTCTACGAGTGGATACTCGACAACAGCATGACGCCATATGTGCTCGTCGACGCCTCGGCGCAGGGAGTTTCCGTGCCGGCAGAGTACGTGGAGGATGGCAAGATCATTCTGAACATCGCCCCGGCCGCCGTGCAGACCCTGGTCATGGACCGCGATCAGTTGAGTTTCAGCGCGCGCTTCCGCGGCAGTTCGCGCGAGGTCCTGGTCCCGATGATTGCCGTCCGCGCGGTTTACGCGAAGGAGAACGGTCGCGGAATGGTCTTCCCCGAGGAAGGTGGCGAGGAGCCGACCACGCCGCCCTCGCCGGCGCCGAAAAAGCCAAGCCTGAAGGTCGTGAAGTAGAGACCCGTCAGTCGGTGTATTCGAACAGCTTGACCACCCGCTGGACGCCGCTCACGCGCCGCGCGACCTCTGCCGCGGCGTTTCCCTGTGCGCGCGGCACGAGGCCCATCAGGTAGACGACGCCTTTCTCCGTCACCACCTTCACGCGGGTGGCGTCGAGTTCCTTGCTGCCGAACAACTGCGCCTTGACCTTCCCGGTGAGCAGCGTGTCGCTGGTCCGCGAGGTCAGAGCGCTGGGCGCGGCTAGCGTTATCTCGTCGTAGACCTTGCTCACCTTCTCCACGCCGCGCACGATCTCGATGACCCGGCGGCGCAATGCCTCCGTCGGCGCCTCGCCGGACACCAGCACCATCGTGTTGTAGCTGGTGACGTTGATGTGCGTTCGCCCGTAGACTGTGGTGTCGTCGTACAGGCGTCGCAGCGCCTTCATCTCGATGGCCTGATCCTCGATGACCGTCGCGGTGGTGCGCCCGACCTGCGGTTCGGGCTCCCTGGTGCCACTGCTGCTGCAGCCGGCCGTCGCGAAGATGAGCAAGAGCGCCGCGACACGAGGCACGCCGCGCCCAAAGTCAATCCGCATCTGTCCCGGCCTCCTGACCCAGCAACTGTCTGTCGATGAGATCGCACAAGCAGTGGGTGATCATAAGGTGGACTTCCTGAATCCTGGCTGTCGAACGGGCGGGAACCCGCAACTCAGCGTCGCCCGCGACGAGCATCCGGGCGGCCTGCCCGCCGTCGCGCCCGCTGATCAGTACCACGCGGACGTCGCGATCGTGGGCGGCCTCTATGGCCCGCAGGATGTTGGCGGATCGTCCGCTGGTTGAGTAGCAGAGCAGGTAGTCGCCCGGCCGGCCGAGTGCGCGGATCTGCTTGGCAAAGACGTCAGAGTAGTCGTAGTCGTTGGCGATGGAGGTGAGCGTGGATGTGTCGGTGGTCAGCGCGATCGCCGCCAGACCCGGCCGTTCCCGCTCGAAGCGATTGAGCATCTCGGAGGAAAAATGCTGGGCATCGCCGGCCGATCCGCCATTGCCGCAGGTCATGATCTTCTGATCCGCGAGCAGCGCCTGTGAGAGCGCCTCGGCAACCCGGGCGATCGGCTCGGCGAGCGCAGCCATCGCCTCGCGCTTGACCTCGATGCTCTCGGAAAATATCTCACGAACGCGTGCTGCAAGCTCCATGGGGTCTCCGAATTCCACATGCATATCCGGCGGGCAACGCCGCGATTATGCCTGAAACGCATCGCGGATCCATTTCACCTCCGCACCGCCCTCGTCACCGAGGATCTCCACCACGTCGAACCGGCAGGGGCAATCACGATACGGTCTGTGGGCCTGGAGAAACCGGTGCGCGGCAGCGATCAACCGCCGTTGCTTGACCGGTCCCACGGTCTCGGCGGCGCCGCCGTATTTCGCGGAACGGCGGCAGCGTACCTCGACGAACACCAGGGCGGCGCCCTCGCGCATGATGACATCGATCTCGCCGCGGCCGGCGCGTACGTTTCGCTCGAGCAGCCGAAGCCCGGCGCGGACGAGGTGCGCGATGGCGAGGTCCTCCGCGCGGCGCCCGCGCTCGCCGGGGCTGTCGGTGCGCTTCAAGGCAACCCGGCAGCAGGCGCACCCGGGGTGCCAGGAAGGGCAGGGCCTATGGGGACGGCAGGGACGGCAGGGACGGGCAAGCCGTCGACGAACCGGGCCCAGGTAAGCGTTCTCTGGACCACGCCGGCAGGATCGATGCTCAGCTCGCCGGTCTGCCCCTGAAGGCGCGCGCCCGGGTGCTGCCGCAGAGTCCCCGCCTCGGGCACCAGTCGATAGGCGTCCACACCCATGGCGAAAAGCCTTTCGTAGCTTCCCGAGCGGTCCGCGCGATCGGGGCTGAGCATGGACTCGATCGCGCTGCGGTCGCCGACTATCGCCGGCATGTCGCCGAAGATTATCCCGTTGAGATCGGCATCGCGGCTTGCGTCCGTGGTCCCGACGTAGACGTGCGAGGTGGCATAGACGGGCAGGTCGCGGGCGCCGAAGAACAGCAACTGCGGCTGTATCTGCCGCGCCTGCAGGGAGAAGGCGGCAAGGAACAGGAAATCGGCGCTCTCGGTGGCCTGCGGCTCGCTCACCACCGGCCGCTGCACCGTCTCCTCCACCTCGGCAGAGCGCCTTTGACTGCCTTCTATGTCGAGCAACTGCTTCACGGGGGACGCGAAATCGTGCGCGAGGCTGTCGTACACGGCCCGATCGACGATCGTCCCCCCCAGCGCCTCCCAGCGCTCTCTGAAGGCGCGATAGACCCGTTCACCCCAGGCGTCATCGGGCGTCATCACCCAGGCGCGGCTGTGCCCGTCGGCGCGCGCCCGCTCGGCGACCTGCCGCGCCTCCTCCTCGGGCTGGAGAGCGAACTGCACCACACCGGGCCTGGCGAGATCGTCGCCGCCGTACTGGTTCAGCGCGATCATCGGCAGCGGTGGGTCCCCCGCCCGAAGTATGGCGTCGACGGCACCCTTCTCCAGCGGCCCGACCACGACCTCGGCCCCGTCGCCCAGGGCGGTTTCGAGGGCCTGTGCCGCGTTCCCGGGCGTTGCATTGTAGAACTCCACCACAGGCTTCTCGGTCCGCGGGTCCGCGAGCCAGGCCGCGATCACACCGTCGCGCACGGCGTCGCCCGCACTGGCGGCCTGGCCTTCGAACGGCAGCAGCAGGGCGAGGCGATGGGGGGCCGCGGGGAAGGTGGCGACCTGCGCCGCAGCCAGCTCCGGGTGCAGCGAGACCATGAGCGACTCGCCAGGGTGGTTCGGGAACTTCCGCCGCCACCGCTGGAATGCCATGGCGGCGGGCGCCGCGCCGGTGGTGTCCGACCGGGCGAGCAGGGCGAGCTCCATCCAGCCGCGGGCGGTGTCGGACGCGCCCACGGCCGGACCCTGCAGGACCTCCGTCGGCAGGGTGTTGACGATCTCCCAGATCGCCTGGCGATTGGCGTCGACCTCGGCCGGGTCCCCGAGCAGCGGTTCGATGAGGATGCGCTCCTCCACGGCCTCCAACGGACGATCCAGCTGCAGCAGCGCCGTCGCCTTCAGCTCTCGTATGTCGCGTGCGCGGCTGCCCGCGGTGTCCAGCCCGCTGGCGGCATCGAGGCTCTGCACCGCGAGCTCCGGTTGACTGTCCAGCATGGCCAGTTGCGCGGCGAGTATCATTGCCCAGGCCTGTATGTCGGCGCTGGCCTGTTCGTGGCCCAGATCCGCCAGGATCTCGCGCGCCGGGTCGGTCTGGCCGCCCTTCAAATAGGTCTCGGCGGCGTACAGTCTGTAGACCTGCGCGGGCTCACCCTCCACCCTGCGGGCAGCGCGCAGGAATTCCTCGGCCGCGCCCGGGTAATCACCGGCGTGGCGCAGGTCCCAGGCCTTCTGGGCAATTTGCGCGTCAGCGGCGCCCGCCCCGGGCCTTGCCGGCTGGGGGGCGCAGGCCGCCAGCACGATCGTCGCGACCAGCAGCGACGCGGACAGGGCCTGAAGCCGGCGGTGTAGGATGTGCATGGCCGGGTGCTGGAGGGTTCGTCAGGGGCGCATCGGCGCGCACGGCTCGCCGCACCGAGGCCAGTCAGGGGAATATGCGTTGATGCGCGAATATCGTCCAGAAGGGGGGGCGTGTCAATGAACGCCGGCCGCCGCGTCGGCACGCTGTTCGTGGTCGCCACGCCCATCGGCAATCTGGCCGACATGAGCGAGCGCGCGCTACGGACGCTGCGCGAGGTCGAGCTCGTTCTCGCCGAGGACACGCGCGTCAGTGGCAAGCTGCTGCGGCATTTCGGGATCACCACGGCGATGGAGTCCCTGCATGCGCACAACGAGCGCCGGCGTACCCGGCAGTTGCTGGAGAGGCTCGACAGCGGCGTCTCGCTCGCGCTCATCACCGATGCCGGAACGCCGCTCATCAGCGATCCCGGCCTCGTGCTGGTGCGCGCGGCGCGCGAGGCCGGGGTCCGCGTCGTGCCCGTTCCGGGCGCATCGGCGCCGATCGCCGCCCTGAGCGTGAGCGGTCTGCCGGTGGAGAGATTCAGCTTCGAGGGTTTCCTGCCTGCCGCCGAGTCCGCACGCCGGCAGTTTCTGGAGGCCGTGCGCGATGAGCGCCGTACGATGATCTTTCTCGAGGCGCCGCACCGGATCCGGGCGAGCCTGCGGGACATGAAGACGGTCTTCGGGCCCGATCGACGCGTCTGCCTGGCCAGGGAGATGACGAAATTGTTCGAGACTGTCGTGACCGATCGTCTGGCCTCTTTGCTCTCTCTGGTCGAGGGCGATCCGGACCAGTGCCGTGGCGAGATGGTGATCTGTGTGGAGGGCGCCCCCGCCGCCGAACCGGCCCTCCAGGAGGGCCGGCGGGTAGCTGCCATCCTGGCCGCCTACCTCGCGCCGGGCCAGGCCGCGGCGGCAGCCGCGGAGATCACGGGCGTCGCTCGCAAGGCGATCTACCGGCAGCGGCTGGCCGAGGAGGACGGCGAGGCCGAATCGACTTGAAACTTTTCCGGACGCTGCGACACTACACGAGTGAGAGTCGGCCGGGCAGTCGCCGGCGGCAACGCTGGAGGAAAGTCCGGGCTCCGCAGGGCAGGGTGCCAGGTAACGCCTGGGGGGCGCGAGCCCACGGAAAGTGCCACAGAAAACATACCGCCTACCCCGGCCGAGAGGTCGGGCGGCAAGGGTGAAAAGGTGCGGTAAGAGCGCACCGCGCCGGCCAACGCCGGTGGCAGGGTAAACCCCACCCGGAGCAAGACCAAATAGGGGGATGGTCCGTCCTTCCAGGACGGCTAAGCGCGGCCCGCGTGAGGTCCCCGGGTAGGTTGCTACAGGTGTGCGGCGACGTGCATCGCAGAGGAATGACTGTCGCCGACGGCGCTCGCGCCGCCGGAACAGAACCCGGCTTACAGGCCGGCTCTCACTGGATTTCCGCCATGGCTGGCTCATGCAATGACGGCAGGCCGGGCCTGCGGCGCTGAATTTTCTATAAATTACCTCAGCTATGAAGATTAACGTTATGAATACCATAACGTTAGCGAGTCCTGCCCTGTCGCAGGCTGGTCCTGCATCTCAGAGTCCTACGCTAAGTTGCTGTTCGAAACAGGGAATTTTTACTTATCCACATCCGAATTTTCTTGACACTTTTCAGATGCCGAACTTATAGTTCAGAAGGTGGGACAAAGTGGGAAAAAGTGGATCAACCGCGTGGGGGAATGAGCGGTGTTCAGGGGCTTCAGCAATCTGGCGTTGGACGCGAAGGGGCGTCTGTCCGTGCCGGCGCGCTACCGCGAGCAGGTCGCCTCCGCCTGCGCCAACCAGCTCGTGGTCACCGTCAATCCCTGGGACAAGTGCCTGTGGCTGTACCCGGCGCCGGAGTGGGAGGTTGCCGAGGCCAAGCTCATGCAGTTGTCGGACGCCGACCGGCTGGATCGGCGCACGAAGCAGATCCTGCGTGGCTACGCCACCGACTGCGACCTCGACGGGCACGGCCGCATCCTCATTCCGCCGGAACTCCGCGAGTTCGCCGGGCTCGAGCGCGATGTGGTCCTGCTCGGCCAGGGCAACCGGTTCGAGATCTGGAACCGGCCGGCGTGGGACGCGCGCCGCGAGGAGTGGTTCGAGCAGGTGGAACAGCCCGCCGGGGAATTGTCCGGGAAGTTGCGCGAGCTGTCGCTGTGATGGCGGCGCCGGTTGCCGCAACCGGCCACCGACCCGTTCTGCTCGAGGAGACGCTCGCGGCCATGGCGATCCGTGTGGACGGCGTCTACGTCGACTGCACCTTCGGTCGCGGCGGCCATGCGAGCGAGATACTGCGGCGCTTGGGGGAAGGGGGGAGACTGGTGGCGATCGACAGAGACCCGCAGGCCATGGCCGCAGCCGCAGCGATGCGGGATCCACGGCTGTCGCTCTGCCACGGGGCCTTCGATCGCCTGCGCGAGTTCCTGGACGATCTGGGCCTGCGCGGCCGGGTGAACGGCGTGTTGTTCGATCTCGGCGTCTCCTCACCGCAGCTTGATCGGCCCGAGCGCGGCTTCAGCTTTCTTCGCGAGGGGCCGCTCGACATGCGCATGGATCCCACCGCGGGCAGGCCGGCCGCGGAGTGGCTCGCGTCGGTGCCGGAGCGCGAGCTCGCCGGCTGCCTGCACGAGTACGGCGAGGAACGCCATGCGCGGCGCATCGCACGCGCGATCGTCGCGGCACGCCGCCAGCAGCCGCTGACGACCACGACCGCCCTGGCGGAGGTGGTCGCGCGCGCTCACCCGGCCTGGCCGCGTGGCCAGCATCCGGCCACCCGCACCTTCCAGGCGATCCGGATCTACATCAACGATGAGCTGAACCAGCTCAAGCGCGGCCTGCTCCAGGCGCTGGACACGCTCGCCGTCGGAGGGCGTCTGCTGGTCATCAGCTTTCACTCGCTGGAGGACAGGATCGTCAAGCAGTTCATGCGCCGGGAGTCCGGGCACCTCGAGGAACCGGGCCCCGCGGTTCCCGCCGGCGGGCCGCGGCTGCGCATCATCGGCAGGGCGGTGCGGCCGGGCGAGGTCGAGATCCGCGTCAATGCGCGTGCGCGCAGTGCGGTACTGCGGGTCGCGGAGAGACTGGAATGAGACATGTCGTCCTGCTCTGTCTGCTGGCAATCGCGGCGGTGAGCTCCGCCATCGCCGTGGTGGTCACGCGCCACGAGTCGCGCACGCTGTTCGTCGAGCTGCAGGCTCTGGAGCGCGAGCGCGATCGCATGAATGAGGAGTGGGGCCAGTTGCAGCTGGAGCAGGCGACCTGGGGCACGCACGCGCGGGTGGAAGAGATCGCCCACAGCAAGCTGCAGATGGTTCCGCCGCAGCCCAAGTCGACGGTGATGGTCTCGCAATAATGGCTCAGCCCGCGACCCTTTACGCTGGAAGGCGCTTCACCGCCATCGCGATATTCATCGCCGCCGCCGTCGGGCTGATCGGCCGCGGCATCGATCTGCAGTTCAGGGACCGGCAATTCCTGCAGAGTCATGGCGACGCGCGCATCCTGCGCGAGGTCAGGACGCCGGCGCATCGGGGAATCATCGTTGATCGCCTCGGCGAACCGCTGGCCATCAGCACGCCGGTGAGCTCGGTGTGGGCGAATCCCCGGAAGCTCTCGCTCAGCCCGGAGCAATGGAGAAGGCTGGCAACGACGCTCGACGTGGACCGCGGCATGCTGCGGAGCGTGGTCGCCGCGCGCAGGGACAAGGACTTCGTCTATCTCAAGCGCCAGGTTCCGCCGGACATCGCGGCGCGCGTCACCGCTGGCGGCTTCCAGGGGGTGGGCATAGATCGCGAGTTTCGGCGCTACTATCCGGCCGGAGAAGTGGCCGCGCATCTGCTGGGGTTTACCAACGTCGACGACAACGGCCAGGAGGGTCTGGAACTCGCCTACGATCACTACCTCAGGGGTTCCCCGGGCGCCAAGCGCGTGATCAAGGACAATCTCGGCCGGGTCGTGGAGAACGTCGAGAACGTGCGGACGGCGGTGCCGGGGCAGAACCTCGTCCTGAGCATCGACAAACGCATCCAGTACGTCGCGTATCGCGAATTGAAGGCGGCAGTCTTCGCCAACCGCGCGCAGTCCGGCACGATGGTCATCCTTGACAGCCGCACGGGAGAAGTGCTGGCGATGGTGAACCAGCCCTCCTACAACCCGAACAATCGCAGCGGTCTGCGTGGCGAGTATTTTCGCAACCGGGCCGTGACGGATGTCTTCGAACCTGGTTCCACCCTCAAGCCCTTCACCATTGCCGCCGCGCTGGAGACCGGGGAATTCCGGCCCACCACGCCGATCGAAACCAATCCCGGCTTCTTCACCGTCGGACAATACAAGGTCAGGGACGTACACAACTACGGAACGCTCAATGTCGCGAGCGTGATCACCAAGTCCAGCAATGTGGGAGCAGCGAAGATCGCCCTGGCGCTGGAGCCCCGGCGGCTCTGGCAGATGCTGAGCGCCGTCGGATTCGGTGCTCTGACCAATACCGGCTTCCCGGGGGAGGCGCCTGGCCGGCTCACCGATTTCCGCCACTGGCGCGAGATCGAGCAGGCGACGCTCGCCTTCGGCTACGGGTTGTCGGCGAACGCGCTGCAACTTGCGCGGGCGTATACCGCCTTCGCGAACGGCGGCACCCTGACGCCGGTGTCGTTCCTCAGGCTCGATCGCGCGCCGCCCGGCAGGCGGGTGGTATCGCCCGCCACGGCGCAGGAGATCCGGGCGATGCTCGAGACCGTGATCCGCAGCGGCACCGGCCGCCTCGCGCACATTGCCGGATACCGCGTGGCCGGCAAGACCGGCACGGTGCACAAGACCACGGCGCGGGGCTACGCCGAGGATCGGTATCTTTCGCTGTTTGCCGGAATGGTGCCGGCCAGCAATCCCCGCCTGGTCGCAGTGGTGGTCGTGGATGACCCGCGCAATGGCGAGTACTTCGGAGGGCGCGTCGCGGCGCCCGTGTTCAGCAGAGTGATGCAGGAGGCGCTGCGCCTGCTGAACATCCCGCCGGACGAACCGCTGGAGAACGGCGAACAAATGTATGCCTACGTGCCGCCCGCGTCGCCCGAGTCCTTCGATGACATGGGGCATCGTCCCGAGCCATGACGATGACAGCGCCCGATCAGTCGCGACCGACGCTGCGCGAATTGACCGCGGGGATCGCCGATGTCGCGGCCGCACACGATCGTCCGGTCAGGGGGTTGTCGCTCGACAGCCGGCGCGTGCGCGCCGGCGACCTTTTCTTCGCCGCCCCGGGCACGCGGCGGCACGGTCGTGAGTTCATCGATGCGGCGATCGCCGCCGGCGCGGTGGCCGTCCTCGTCGAGGGCGAGGCGATACCATCAGCCGGCCTGCGCGGAACGGTTCCGGTTATCGGAGTCCCCGGACTCGGCAGGCGCGTGGGGGAGATCGCGGCGCGCTTCTTCGGTGATCCATCCAAACGCCTGAAAGTCATCGGCGTGACCGGCACCAACGGCAAGACCACAGTCTCGAACGTGATTGCCCAGGCGCTGAATCGCATCGCCGCCACAAAGCCCTGTGGGGTCATCGGTACGCTCGGTACCGGCTTCCCCGGCGCGCTCGAGGCCGATGGATCAACCACACCCGACCCGGTGACCCTGCAGCAGCAACTCGCCCAGATGCGAGATCGCAGCGCCCGCAGCGTTGCCATGGAGGTGTCCTCCCATGCCCTGGATCAGTCGCGCGTGGCCGGCGTGCATTTTGCCGCCGCCGCCTTCACCAATCTGACGCGCGACCATCTGGACTATCACGGCAGCATGGAAAGCTACGGCGTCGCCAAACGTGGTCTGTTCCTCAAGCCCGATCTCGGGGCCGCGGTCGTCAATATCGACGACCCGTTCGGCGTCTCGCTGCTGGAGACCCTGCCCGCGGGCGTACCGGCATACGCGTGCACTCTCGAGGCCGCCCGGTCCGCAGGGCACGCGACCCTGCTTCGAGGCTCCGCGGTGTCGGTGTCGCGCACGGGCACTGTAATGACCGTGACAACGGCGGGGCGGGAGCTGCAGCTCCGCGCATCGCTGCTCGGCAGGTTCAATGCCGCGAACCTGCTGATTGCCTTCGCGACGATCACCGCGCTGGGCGCCTCGTGGGACGAGGCCGGCGAGGCATTGCAGGGCGTGACCGGGGTGCCTGGACGCATGGAGGCTTTCCAGACCAGCGAGGACGGCCCGCTGGTCCTGGTCGACTATGCGCACACCCCGGATGGCCTCCGGCACGTGCTGCAATCCGCGCGCGAGCTGTGCCGCGGTCGCCTGTGGTGCGTGTTCGGTTGCGGCGGCAATCGCGACCCGGGCAAACGGGCGGTGATGGGCGCCGTTGCCGCGGAGTTGGCGGACGACATTGTCGTTACCACCGACAACCCGCGTGACGAGGATCCGGCCGCGATCATCGCCCGGATCGTCGAGGGAATTCCCGCGCCGGTGCCGGTCGTGATCGAGATTGATCGGGCGCGCGCGGTGGCGAGCGCGATCCGCGACGCGCGCGGTGATGACGTCGTCGTAGTCGCGGGCAAGGGCCACGAGGAATATCAGGAGATCCGTGGCGAGCGCCTGCAGATGAGCGATCGGGCGCTCGTGCTCGCCGCCCTGAGGGAGCGGACATGATGATCGCCATGAAGCTCAGCGAGGCCTGCGCGATACTGCATGCGGAGATGCATGGGACTGACGTCGACATAAACGGGGTCAGCACGGATACGCGTTCCATTCAATCCCGTCAATTGTTCGTGGCTCTCCATGGTCCCCGCCACGACGCTCATGATTTCCTGGACGATGCCGCGAAGGCCGGCGCGGCCGCGGCGCTCGTCGACAGGGATGTTGCCGCGCCGTTGCCCTTCATGAGGGTCGCGAACACACGTCTCGCGCTGGCGCAGCTCGCCACCCATTGGCGCGCGGCGTTTCCGATGCCGCTCGTGGCGGTCACCGGAAGCAACGGCAAGACGACGGTCAAGGAGATGACGGCCTCGATACTGACGCAGCGCGGCAACGTGCTGGCGACGCGCGGAAATCTCAACAACGATGTCGGCGTGCCGCTGACGCTTCTCGACCTTGGAAGCGAGCATGACTTCGCGGTGATCGAGATGGGAGCCAATCACCCGGGTGAGATTGCCCAGCTGTGCCGGATCGCCCGCCCCACCGTCGCCGTCATCACCCTATGCGCGCCGGCGCACCTGGAGGGGTTCGGCAGCATCGAAGGCGTCGCGCGCGCGAAGGGCGAGATCTTCGCCGGTCTGTCCAATGACGGCCGGGCGGTCCTCAATGCCGATGATCCGTACGTCGATCTCTGGCGCAAGCTGGCCGGCCCGCGGCCGATCACGACGTTCGGCCTGAACCACGATGCCGATGTCTCCGCCCGCATGCTGGTCAGCGGCGACCCCGGCCGAACGGTCTTCACGATGCGGACGCCGCGTGGCGAGGCGACCGTGCATCTGCCGTTGCCTGGACGGCACAACGTCATGAATGCGCTCGCGGCCAGCGCCTGCGCGCTCGCCGTCGGCGTCGACATGGAAGCCGTGTGCGCCGGGCTGGAGTCGATGCGGGCGGTGGCTGGCCGTCTGGTCATCGGCAAGGGAAGCGGCGGCGCCTGGATCATCGACGATACCTACAACGCCAATCCATCCTCGATGAAGGCGGCGATCGACGTGCTGGTGGGCTATCCCGGCAAGCACTGGCTGGTATTGGGCGACATGGGCGAGCTCGGCGCCGAGGCGGCCAGCCTGCACTATGACATAGGGGAGTATGCGCGCGCCCGCGGTGTGGAGCGCGTGTATGGCCTCGGCGAACTCAGCAGGCAGGCGGTGGCGGGATTCGGCAGCGGCGGGCGCCACTACGCAGATGCCGAGGATCTGATCGCCGCGCTGCGCCCCGGCCTCGTCGCTGCCGTCAGCGTCCTGGTCAAGGGCTCCCGCGCGATGAAGATGGAGCGCATCGTGCAAGCCCTGAAGGCAGCGTCCTGATCATGCTCCTGCTCCTGTCGGAGTGGCTGGCCAGGTACGAAAGCGGATTCAACGTCACGCAGTACATCACGCTGCGCGCGATCCTCGGGATGCTGACCGCCCTCCTCATTTCCCTGCTGGCCGGGCCGTACATGATCCGCGGCTTGAGCCGCTACCAGCTCGGCCAGAGCGTGCGCGACGACGGGCCCAAGTCGCACCTCAGCAAGGCCGGCACGCCGACCATGGGCGGTCTGCTCATTCTGTTTTCGATCACCTTGAGTACGTTGCTCTGGGGCGAGCTTCGCAATCGCTTCGTATGGGTGGTGCTGGTGACCATGCTGGCATTCGGCGCGATAGGGTGGATGGACGACTGGCTGAAGGTAAGCCGCAGAAACGCCAGGGGACTGGCCGCGCGCTACAAATATATCTGGCAGTCGGTATTCGGTCTGGCCGCGGCTGTGGTCCTGTTCGCCACCGCGCGAACTGCCGTGGAGACGCAGCTCATCCTGCCGTTCGTCAAGGCTGTGGCGCTGGACCTCGGATGGATGTATCCGCTGTTCGCGTATTTCGTCATCGTCGGCAGCAGCAACGCCGTGAACCTCACCGACGGTCTCGATGGCCTGGCGATCCTGCCCGCCGTCCTGATCGCCACCGCATTGATGGTGTTCGCCTATCTGGCCGGTCACGTCAACTTCGCCAAATACCTCGGCATACCCTACATCGCCGGCGTCGGCGAGGTCTGCGTCATCTGCGGCGCAATCGCCGGCGCCGGGCTCGGCTTCCTGTGGTTCAACACCTATCCGGCGCAGGTATTCATGGGCGACATCGGGGCGCTGGCCCTCGGCGCGGCGCTCGGCGTCATAGCGGTGGTCGTGCGGCAGGAGCTGGTGCTCTTCATCATGGGCGGCGTGTTCGTGGTCGAGACCGTGTCGGTAATCCTGCAGGTTGCCTCCTTCAAGCTCACGGGCAAGCGGATTTTCCGCATGGCGCCGCTGCATCACCACTTCGAATTGAAGGGATGGCCGGAGCCACGCGTCATCGTCCGATTCTGGATCATCACCGTGATCCTGGTCCTGATCGGGCTCGCGAGCCTGAAGATACGATGAGGGACGTGCCGCGATGAGCGAAGCATTGGACTTGACTTCACGGGGCACGCCAGCCGGGCACGGCATGACCGTCATCGTTGGAATGGGCAAGACCGGGCTGTCGTTCGCGCGCTTCCTGCGCCGCCACGGCGAGCAGTTCGCGATTACGGATACCCGCCGCGAGCCTCCCGGCGTGAGCGCGCTGCGCGCCGAGATGCCCGGTGTGCCCGCGCACTTCGGGACCGACGGCGAGCAGTTGCTGCGTCGCGCCCGACGCCTGCTGCTGAGCCCTGGCGTCTCGCCGCGCGAGCCCGCGGTTGCTGCCGCGATCGAGCGCGGCGCGGAGGTGATCGGCGATATCGAGCTGTTCGCCCGTCACGCCGATGCGCCGGTGGTCGCGATAACAGGCGCCAACGGCAAGAGCACCGTGACCACGCTGGTCGGGGCGATGGCGGCGCGCGCCGGGCGGAACGTGCGCACCGGCGGCAATCTTGGAACCCCCGCTCTCGACCTTCTCGGCGGCAGCAGTCCGGACCTCTATGTGCTGGAGCTCTCCAGCTTCCAGCTCGAGACCGTTACATCGCTCGACGCGAAGGCCGCGGCGGTGCTGAACGTCAGCCCGGATCACATGGATCGTTATTCGACACTGGAGGAATACGCAGCCGCCAAGCGCCGCATTTACCGCGGCACCGGCGTCATGGTCATGAATGCGGATGATGCGATGGTGATGCGCATGGCGGAGCCTGCGCGCGAGCGCATGATGTTTTCGCTGCGCGCGCCGCGGTCCGACGCCGATTTCGGCCTGCTCGGTTCCGGCGGCGAGGCCTGGCTTGCTCGCGGCGCACGGCGATTGATGCCGGCGCGCGAGATGCGTATCAGGGGGATGCATAACGCCGCCAATGCCCTGGCAGCCCTCGCGCTGGGATGGGCCGCAGGGCTGCCCACCGAGGCGATGCTCCAGACCTTGCACGAATTCCCCGGTCTGCCTCACCGCTGCCAGTGGGTTGGAGGCGCGCGCGGTGTGGACTGGTTCGATGACTCGAAGGGGACCAACGTCGGCGCGACGGTGGCGGCCATACTCGGTCTGGGCACGAATCGTCCGGTGGTACTGATCGCCGGCGGGGATGGCAAGGGCCAGGATTTTTCCGACCTCGCCGGCGCTGCGCGGAACCGGCTGCGCGGGGCGGTGACCATCGGCCGCGACGGTCCGGCGATAGCCGCGGTGTTGCAGGACATTGTGGCGGTCACGCAGGCCCGCGACATGCACGATGCGGTCGCGCGCGCCGCGGACATGGCGCAGCCCGGTGACGCCGTGCTCCTCTCGCCTGCGTGCGCGAGCTTCGACATGTTTCGCGATTACGTCCATCGCGGCGAGGTATTTGCCGCGGCCGTCCGGGAGCAATTGGCATGAGCACCGGCGTGGCCGCCAGAGACCTCGATGCCGGGCGTGAGCGCGATGAGCGTGCGCAGCAGCCCGAGGGGGCTTTCGCGAGCAACGACCCCTGGCTGCTTTCCGGCGTCATTGCGCTGCTGGCAATCGGACTGGTGATGATGACCTCCGCATCGATCACCGTCGCCGACAGAAACTACGGCGATGCGCTCTACTTCCTGTGGCGCCAGCTGGTGGCGCTGGGCATCGGACTGTGTCTTTCGATCGGCGTGCTGCGCACGCCTCTGGAGATGCTGCAGCGACTGAGCAGCTTTCTGTTGCTGTTCGCGCTGCTGCTGCTCGTCCTGGTCGTGGTCCCAGGGGTCGGACACGAGGTCAACGGCAGCATGCGCTGGATGAAGATCGGCCCGTTGACGCTGCAGGCCTCGGAGGTCGCCAAGCCCTGCGTCGTGCTTTACCTGGCGGCATATCTCGTCCGTCACGGTGACCAGGTGCGCACGCAGTTCATCGGCTTCATCAAGCCCATCCTGGTGTTGATGATCGTCGCGGTGCTGCTGCTGCTGGAGCCCGATTACGGCGCCGCCGCGGTGCTGTTCACGACCTGCCTCGGCATGCTGTTCCTGGCCGGCGTATCGTTGCAGCGGTTCTCGCTGTGGGGCGTCGTTGCGGTCGCGGCGCTGGCGACCGTCGCCATGCTGAAGGCCTACCGGCTCACCCGCCTCATGACGTTCACCGATCCGTGGGCGGACCCCTACGATACCGGCTTCCAGCTCACGCAGGCGCTCATCGCCTTCGGACGCGGCGAGTGGTTTGGCGTCGGCCTGGGTTCGAGCATCCAGAAGATGTTCTACCTCCCCGAGGTCCATACCGACTTCGTGTTCGCGGTGATCGCCGAAGAGCTGGGGTTCGCCGGCACCGCGACCGTGATCGTGCTGTTCCTGTTCGTCGTCTGGAGGTGTTTCCACATCGGCGGCGAGGCACTCCGCAGCGGCAGGGCCTTCCAGTCCTACATTGCCAACGGCGTGGGTCTGCTGCTCGGGCTGCAGGCATTCGTGAACATCGGCGTAAACATGGGCGTATTGCCGACCAAGGGCCTGCCGCTGCCCTTCATCAGCTATGGTTCGAACAATCTCATGATGAGCTGCGTGGCGGTTGCCCTGGTGTTGCGTGCCGCTCATGAGAGCCGGCGGCCGCCACGGGTCTGGTCGAAGAAGGTGCCGCATGCGAACTGACCTCTCGCCACGTCGCGTGGGCAGGCCTGTCCTCATCATGGCTGGTGGCACGGGCGGCCACATCTTCCCGGCGCTGGCGGTTGCCCGCCGGCTGCGCGAGCGCGGCGTGCCGCTGCTGTGGATGGGAAGCCGCACCGGCATGGAGAATCGCATCGTGCCGCAGGCCGGGATTCGTCTGCTGTCCATCAGCGTGACGGGCCTGCGCGGCCGAGGTGTGCTGGCCATCCCCTGCGCGCCGTTGAAGCTGCTCCTCGCCCTGACGCAGGCGCTGCTGCTGATGGTGCGCAATCGACCTGCGGCGGTGTTGGGCATGGGCGGGTTCGTGAGCGGTCCGGGCGGGCTGGCCGCGTGGCTGTTGCGCGTGCCCCTATTGTTGCACGAGCAGAATGCCGTGCTGGGCTATACCAACAGGCTGCTGGCGCCGTTGGCCACGCGCCTCATGGAGGCGTTTCCAGGGTCTTTCCGCCGTCCCGGCGCGGTGCATACCGGCAATCCCGTGCGCGCCGAGATCGCCGCCATCCTGCCGCCGGAGAGCCGTACGCGCGAGGCGGGCCGCATGCGCGTCCTGGTGTTGGGTGGCAGCCAGGGGGCCCGGGTGCTCAACGAGGTCGTTCCGGCAGCGCTGGCGGAACTCGGCAAGGCCGCCAGCGGCACCGGGCAGCACGCGGTGACCGCGATTGAAGTCTGGCATCAGGCGGGCGCCGGCAAGCTCGGGCATACGCGCGACGCGTATGCGCGCTCGGGCATTGAGTCCCGCGTGGAGGAGTTCATCGATGCGATGGAGGCGGCGTACACGTGGGCGGACCTGGTGATCTGCCGGGCGGGTGCAATGACCATCGCCGAGCTGAGCGCGGCCGGTATCGCTTCGGTCCTCATCCCGTACCCCTACGCGGTCGACGACCACCAGACGGTCAATGCCGCGTATCTCACGGCCGTGCAGGCAGCATTGCTGATCCCGGAGAAGGACCTCACCCCCCAAGGTCTCGCCGAGATCCTCCGCGACTTGAGCGCCGAGCCGCGCGAGCTCCTGCGCATGGCGATCGCGGCGCGTCGAGCCGGCAGACCGCAGGCCACCAACACCGTCGTCGAGCATTGCATGGAGGTGGCATATGCGTGAGCGGCGCGGCGGAGCCATGGGGCGGGTGCACCGCATTCATTTCATTGGCATCGGCGGCGCTGGCATGGGTGGTATCGCCGAGGTCCTGCACAACCTCGGATACATGGTCACCGGCTCGGATCTCGGCATGAACGCCATGGCTCGTCATCTGCAGTCACTGGGCGTGGAGATCCATACGGGTCACGATGCCGCGAACGTGACCGGCGCCGACGTCGTCGTTTATTCCACCGCGGTGACGCCCGAGAACCCCGAGTTCATCGCGGCGCGCGAACGGCGTATCCCGCTCGTGCCGCGGGCTCAGATGCTTGCCGAGCTGATGCGCTTCCGGCACGGCATCGCGGTCGCCGGAACGCACGGCAAGACCACCACGACCAGCCTGGTTGCCTGCGTGCTCGCCGAGGGCGGTCTGGATCCGACCTTCGTCGTCGGCGGCAGGGTCAACAGCATCGGCACCAACGCGCGTCTGGGCGAGGGGCGTTATCTGGTTGCCGAGGCCGACGAGAGTGACGCGTCGTTCCTGCACCTGACGCCGGTGATGGCGATCGTCACCAACATCGATCTCGATCACATGGAGACCTACCACGGCGATCCGGCACGGTTGAGGGCCGTATTTCTCGAGTTTCTGCAGCGATTACCGTTCTACGGGCTGGCCGTGCTGTGCACGGATGACGCCGTCGTGCGGTCGTTGCAGGCCGAGGTAGGCAGACCGATCGTGAGTTACGGAACGCGGGACGACGCCGATCTGCGCGCCCACGATATTACCCAGAAGGGCATGGTCACCGAGTTTGCCGTAGCGCGCGGCGACGACAACGAGTGGCTGCGGGTGCGGCTCAACCTCCCCGGCAGGCACAATGTCCTCAACGCCCTGGCGACGATCGCCGTCGCCACCGAGCTGGGTGTCCCGCGCGAGGCGATTCTGAAGGGTCTCTCCGAGTTCCAGGGTATCGGACGCCGCTTCCAGGTGCACGGCGAGCTGGAGGTGCACGGCGCGCGCGTGATCTTGATTGACGACTACGGGCATCACCCGACGGAGCTCGCAGCCACCATTACCGCTTTGCGCGCCGGGTGGCCGGGCAAGCGCGTCGTGGTGGCGTTCCAGCCGCATCGCTACACGCGCACGCGCGATCTCATCGACGACTTCGCACGCGTGCTGTGCGAAGTGGACGCGCTGTTGCTGCTCGAGGTTTATCCCGCCGGCGAGAAGCCCATTGCCGGGGCCGACGGGCGCTCGCTGGCACGCGCCATACGCAATCGCGGCCAGGTAGATCCGATCTTCGTGCCCGATCCGGCGGAATTGAGCGCCGCGCTGCCCAAGGTACTGAAGGACGGAGACGCCCTGCTCGTACTCGGCGCGGGCAACATAGGCGCAATGGCGCAGAAACTCGCGGACGCCTATGGCCGCCGGCCGAGACTGACCTCGGTGGGGAAGCAATGATGGCCGCGGGACGCGCAGGCACGATCGATGGGTTACGCGGGTGCACGCTCCGCGATGAGCCGATGTCCCGGCATACCTCATGGCGGGTCGGGGGACCGGCGGACTGCTATTTCGAACCCGCGGACATGCAGGATCTCGCGTTGTTCCTCGCCGCCCTGCCGGCGGGCGAGCCGCTGCTGTGGATCGGGCTGGGCAGCAATCTTCTGGTACGCGACGGTGGCGTGCGCGGCACGGTCATCAACACCGGCGGACTCTCCGCACTGGAGTGGGTGGGCGGGGGTCGACTGCGCGCGGAGGCAGGTGTTCCGTGTGCCAAGGTCGCGCGCACCAGTGCGCGCGCCGGCTACACCGGCGCCGAATTTCTCTGCGGAATACCCGGCTCGATGGGGGGCGCCCTGGCGATGAACGCCGGCGCATTCGGCGGAGAGACCTGGGCGATCGTGGAGCGCGTGGAGACCATCGATCGCAGCGGCACCCTGCGCAAGCGCGAGCGGAAGGAATTCGACATCGGCTACCGCGAGGTGCGCATGCCGGCGACAGAGGAGTGGTTTGTCGCGGCCTTGCTGGCCGTGCAGCCCGACGCGCAGGGGGGCGGCGAGACGAGGATCCGCAATCTGCTCGCCCGGCGCTCCGTCACGCAGCCCACCGGACAGCCAAGCTGCGGCTCGGTCTTCCGCAACCCCCCGGAGGACCATGCCGGCCGCCTGATCGAGGCAGCGGGCCTGAAGGGCAGGCGCGTGGGTCGCGCTTTCGTCTCGGAGAAGCACGCCAATTTCATCATTACCGAGGACGGCGCACGCGCCGGCGACGTGGAGTCGCTGATCAATCTGGTGCAGCAGGAAGTGCAGATGCGCAGCGGCATACGTCTGTCGCCAGAGGTGCGGATTATCGGAGAAGCCCAGGGAGGCGGCGCGGCCCGTGGCTGATCGGCTGCAACAGTACGGACGAGTCGCCGTATTGATGGGCGGCCGATCGGCGGAGCGCGAGATATCGCTCATCAGCGGCAAGGCCGTGCTCGGGGCGTTGCAGGCGGCCGGGGTCGACGCACATGCCTTCGATCCGGCGGAGCGCGATATCGTGGAGATCAGGGCCTACGACCGCGCCTTTGTCGTGCTGCACGGGCGGGGCGGCGAGGACGGCACCATTCAAGGAGCGCTGGAGACGCTGGGCGTGCCCTACACGGGCAGCGGCGTCATGGCCTCGGCGCTGTGCCTGGACAAGTGGCGGACCAAGCTGGTCTGGCAGTCCTGTGGTGTGCCCACGCCCCGGCACGTGCTGCTTGACGCCTCGAGCGATGCGGCCGGTCTTCGCGACACGCTGGGGCTGCCACTCGTGATCAAGCCTGTGCATGAAGGCTCGACCATCGGCCTGACCAAGGTGCAGCGCATCGAGGACATTCCGGCGGCGGTGGCGCTGGCGCGCCGTCATGACGACCTCGTGCTTGCGGAGGAATTCGTCGCCGGGCAGGAACTGACGGTCGCGATACTTGGCGATGAGGCGCTGCCGCTGGTGCGCATCGAGGCGCCGCAAGGCAACTACGACTATCAGAACAAATATTTCACCGACGACACGAAGTATTTCTGTCCAGCCGGCATCGACGCGGCGATGGAGCGGCGCATCCAGTCCGATGCGCTGACGGCTTTCCGGGTCCTGGGTTGCCGTGGCTGGGGGCGCGCCGACGCGATCCTGCGTTCCGACGGCAGCTACTCGTTTCTGGAGATGAATACGGTCCCCGGCATGACCGGTCACAGCCTGGTTCCGATGGCGGCGAGGCAGAAGGGGATCGACTTCCCCGCGCTGGTCCTGCGCATCCTGTCATCGACGCTGGGCCGCGGAGGAGCGCCATGATGACCGTCGGACGTGCGCGCAACCGACGCAAGGAACCTGCGCGGCAGCGCCCGTGGGGGCTCTATGCAGGGGGTGTGCTGGCGACCTGTGCATTGCTGCTCGCCGCCTATGCGGTGCACTGGATGCTGAATCCGCACAACATGCCCATACGCAGCGTTCGCGTCGATGGCGAGTTCCGCCATCTGTCCGCCGAGCGACTGCATCAGGTCGTGGCTGCGGAGGCGACCGGCGGTTTCTTCAACGTCAACGTTCAGGACATTCGCGCCGCGGTGATGGCGGATCCGTGGGTCCGCGATGTGGCCGTCCGCCGCATCTGGCCCGATCAGCTGCGCGTCACGGTCATCGAGCAGCGGGCGATAGCCTACTGGCGAGACGATAGCCTGCTGAACGACCGCGGCCAGGCGTTCCATGCGCCGCGCGGGACATTCCCCCACGGGCTCGTTCAATTGCACGGACCGAACGGTACCGAGCTGCAGGTATTGAGCCGCTACCGGCAGCTCGCCAACTGGTTCCGGCCACTGGGGCTGCGCGTCGGGCGTGTTGAGCTCTCGGACAGGCGCGCCTGGAGCTTTTCGATAGACGGAGGATTCCATGTGGTCGTCGGGAGGGCCGATTTCGAAGGGCGCGTGAAGCGGCTGCTCGCAACCTTTCCGCGCGTGGGCGATCGCCTGCAGCAGAGCGAAGTCGTCGACCTGCGGTACACCAACGGATTCGCCATACGCCCGCGCGGAACAGCGGACGATGACGCGGGATAGGAGTCGCATTCAATGATCAAGAAGTCGGACAAGAATCTGATCGTGGGCCTGGACATCGGTACGTCCAAGGTCGTCGCAATGGTCGGCGAGGTCACTGCAGACGGTCAGGTCGAGGTCGTCGGGATCGGCTCGCATCCCTCGCGCGGATTGAAGAAGGGCGTGGTGGTGAACATAGACTCCACCGTCCAGTCCATACAGCGCGCCGTGGAGGAGGCCGAGCTGATGGCAGGCTGCGAAGTCCGCTCGGTGTACGCCGGCATAGCGGGAAGCCATATTCGCAGCCTGAATTCGCATGGCATCGTCGCCATCAAGGAAAACGAGGTAACCCAGAACGATGTCGACCGGGTCATCGACGCGGCGCGAGCCGTCGCGATACCGGCCGATCAGCGCATCCTGCACATCCTTCCGCAGGAGTTCGTCATCGATAATCAGGAAGGCATACGCGACCCGATCGGAATGTCGGGGGTGCGCCTGGAGGCCAAGGTTCACATGGTGACCGGCGCGGTGAGTGCCGCGCAGAACATCGTGAAATGCGTGCGCAGATGCGGGCTGGAGGTCGACGATGTCATCCTGCAACAGCTCGCATCCGCGCAGGCCGTGCTGACGGATGACGAGCGCGAGCTGGGCGTATGCCTCGCCGACATCGGCGGCGGCACGACGGACATCGCGGTGTTCGTTGACGGCGCCATCCACCATACCGCCGTCATCCCGATCGCCGGCGATCAGGTCACCAACGACATAGCCGTAGCCCTGAGAACGCCGACGCATCACGCCGAGGACATCAAGATCAAGTACGCCTGCGCTCTGACCCAGCTTGCGAATGCGGAGGAGACGATCGAGGTGCCGAGCGTCGGCGACCGCCCGCCGCGGCGACTGTTGCGCCAGACTCTGGCCGAGGTCGTGGAGCCACGCTACGAAGAACTCTTCTCCCTGATACACGCGGAATTGAAGCGCAGCGGCTTCGAGGAGCTGATCGCCGCGGGCGTGGTGCTCACGGGCGGCGGCTCGAAGATGGATGGCGTCATCGAATTGGCCGAGGAGGTTTTCCATTGCCCGGTGCGGCAGGGTGTGCCGCAGTTCGTCGCCGGGCTGGCCGACGTCGTGTGCAACCCGGTTTATTCGACGGCGGTCGGCCTTCTCCTGTTCAGTAACAAGGTCTTGCCGGCGGGCAAGCATCCGCCGCGCGTGGACGGCGGCTTGAAGAACATGTGGGAGCGCATGAGGAGCTGGTTTCATGGGAATTTCTGAAGGTCGAACTTGGGGTCAATCACTGGGGCGGACGCACCGCGAGGAGGTCTTATGGCATTCGAACTGATGGACACGATAAATCAGAACGCAGTGATCAAGGTCATCGGCGTGGGGGGCGGTGGCAGCAACGCCGTTCAGCACATGGTGGCGGCGGACATCGAGGGCGTGGATTTCATCTGCGCCAATACCGATGCCCAGGCGCTCAAGATGTCAGCCGCGCGCATGACGCTGCAACTCGGAAAGAACATCACGAAGGGACTCGGCGCGGGCGCCGATCCGGAGGTGGGACGGCAGGCGGCCCTCGAGGATCGCGATCAGATCGCCGACGTGCTGGAGGGTTCCGACATGGTGTTCATCACCGCCGGAATGGGGGGCGGCACGGGCACGGGCGCCGCGCCGGTCGTCGCGCAGGTCGCCAAGGATCTCGGGGTCCTGACGGTTGCGGTGGTCACGCGCCCGTTCGGCATGGAGGGCCGCCGCCGCTCCGAGGCGGCGAACAAGGGGATCAAGGAGCTCAGCCAGTTCGTCGATTCGCTCATCACCATTCCCAACGAGAAGCTGCTGAGCGTTTTGGGGCGCGACGTGAGTCTTCTCGACGCCTTCAAGTCGGCCAACGATGTCCTCCTGGGCGCTGTGCAGGGCATCGCCGACCTCATCACGCGTCCGGGCCTCATCAACGTCGATTTCGCCGATGTGCGCACCGTGATGAAGGAGATGGGCATGGCGATGATGGGCACTGGTCGTGGCAGCGGGCCCGAACGTGCGCGGATAGCCGCCGAGTCGGCGATCGCCAGTCCGCTGCTGGAGGATGTGAACATCGCCGGCGCCCGGGGGATCCTGGTCAACATCACGGCCGGGCCCGACATGAAGATCGGTGAGTTCGACGAGGTCGGCACCCTGGTCAAAAACTTCGCTTCCGACAACGCTACAGTCGTCGTGGGCACGGTGCTCGACCCGAACGTCTCGGACGAGTTGCGCGTGACCGTGGTCGCGACCGGTCTGGGTCGGGAGGAGCGGGCGGCAGAGCATGTGCTGGCGGCTGCGCAGCCGATTGTGCAGTCGGTCCCGGTGATGTCCCCCGTCGCGCAGCCGGCGCCTGTCGCCGTCAAACACGGCTTCGTGGAACCGGGCGAGTTGCCGGGACGGGAGCGTACCCCGCGCAAGCGTGACTCGCGGGTCGCCGTGGATTACGTGGAAAATCCGAACTATCTCGATATTCCGGCATTTCTGCGACGCCAGGCGGATTAGCGCGGGAATCGGTCGTGAATGACCGCCACAGGGGGCGGATACGGGGCCTGCCGGTTCAGGTACGGTTTGGAAACAATTGTGATATCATTCACTTTGCTGCTCTGCCGCAAGGTGGGGTTCGAGGTCCCAGATGATCCGACAAAGAACACTTAAAAACGCGATCCGTGCGACCGGTGTTGGGCTCCACTCGGGGAAAAAGGTCTTCATGACTCTCCGTCCGGCTGCGCCAGACACAGGCATAGTTTTCAGGCGCATTGACCTGGATCCCCCGGTCGACATCGCCGCCCGCGCGGAAAACGTTGGCGATACACGGCTTTGCACCAGCCTGGCCAAGGGCGACGTTCGCGTGGCCACCGTTGAGCACCTGCTCTCCGCGCTCGCGGGACTCGGCATCGACAATGCCTACGTCGATCTGACTGCCGCGGAAGTGCCGATCATGGACGGCAGCGCCGGGCCATTCGTGTTTCTCATTCAATCGGCGGGCGTGCAGGAGCAGTCCGCGCCCAAACGATATATCCGTATCAGGAGGCCGGTCGTCATCGAGGATGGCGAGAAGAGCGCGCGCTTCGAGCCGTTCGAGGGTTTCAAGGTGTCGTTCGCCATCGATTTTGACCACCCCTATTTCCACCAGACCAGCAAGTTTGCCGAGATCGATTTCTCGACGACGTCATTCGTGAAGGAGGTTAGCCGCGCGCGCACCTTCGGCTTCATGCGGGAGGTGGAGCTCTTGCGGCAGAAACAGCTTGCGCTCGGCGGAAGCCTCGCAAATGCCGTGGTGGTGGATGACTATCGCGTCCTGAACGAGGACGGGCTCCGGTATGAGGACGAGTTCGTCAAGCACAAGGTGCTCGACGCGATCGGAGACCTCTACCTGCTCGGGCACACGCTGATCGGTGCCTTCCACGGCAACAAGTCTGGTCACGAATTGAATAACCGGCTGCTGCGTGCCCTTTTGGCGAACGCACAAGCGTTTGAAGTCGTTACGTTTTCCGACGAGAAGGCCGCGCCCATCTCTTTTGCGCAGCCAGCGATCGCCGTATCATAGGCAAGTTCCCCCCGGGCCGAACAGGCGCGGGGATCGACAAGTTTGTCTATGCGGTGGTAGTCTTCGCGGATCAGTGGGGAAATGCCGTCGCCAATCACTCGTGCGACGCCAGCCGCAGCAACGCCGCCTGTAGCGCTCCGTCGCCGCAGCCGTTGGCGGCGTCGCGAAGCAGCTTGGCCGACTCGGCCGACACACGAGGGCAACGTGGCAGTTTGGACGTGGGTCGCGTTGGCAAGAAGGCTACTTTCACGTCAATCTCAGAGATAGAGTGTCCGGGCGCGGCGTCCTTCATGCGCCGCAACATATCCGGTAGCTGGCAGCGCAGGCGCGTTGCCCATACCGGCGAATCCGCAGTCAATACGAGACGCCGGCCGCGCAGATTCGCCACCCGGAAGCGGGATCGCAGATTCTGCGGAAGCAAACCGCGGATGATCGCCTCGACGCGCAGCAGTTCGTGAGCATGCCGCAGCATCGGGCTCAGCGTTCTATCATCGGACGCCTTGATGACCGCAGGGAAGTGCACGGGCATTTTCTTCATCAGTGCCGGCTCGTGCCTGGTGCCAAAGGGAACAAGAACAACTGGCGAATTTCAAGAGGAGGCGTTGCCACGGCAACTGACAGCTTATATGCAAATCGTCTTCCTAGCCAATTCACGCGTCGGCAGTTACCGTTTCAAATTTGGCCACATGGGCTTGATGGCACTCGCGGGGATCGTCTCGGCCGCGGGCGCCGTCGCGTATTATGCCGGCACGCTGCGGGGCCAGGACGAAGCGTTCGTCCGGTTGCGGGCACAGGAGCAATCCCGCGAGCCGATATGGAAGGGTCAGATCGAGGAGCAGCGCGAAGGTATCGCCAAGCTGAACTCGACCATCGAGCTGAACGTAAACGCCATCGCCGTGCGCCTCGGGGAAATGCAGGCGCACGTTGCACGCCTGAATGCGTTGGGTGAGCGACTCGCGTCCATGGCGAAGCTCGCGGAAGGCGAGTTCGACTTCTCCTCGACGCCGGCCGCCGGTGGTCCGGCGCCCGAATTGGCGGCCGGCAGTGATATCAGTGATATCGCACGCGCTTTCGCTGCCCTGACGGCAGAGATCGACGATCGCGCCGAAAAGCTGGCGGCACTCGAGGCGATGCTCCTCGATCGGGACCTTCAGGAGCAGACCTCGCCGGCCGGACGGCCCCTCAGAGGCGGGTGGATTTCCTCGACCTACGGCAAGCGTGTCGACCCATTGACCGGGCGCCGCGAGTTCCATTCCGGGGTCGATTTCGTCGGACCGCCGAATTCCGAGGTTGTCGCGCTGGCGGCCGGCGTCGTGAGCTTCGCCGGACCGCGCAGCGAGTACGGCAACGTCATCGAGATCAATCACGGTGACGGGGTCGTCACCCGCTACGCCCACAACAAGAAGATCCTGGCCAAGGTCAGCGAGAAGGTCGAGAAGGGCCAGGCGATTGCGGTCATGGGAGCAACGGGCCGCACCACCGGTCCGCACGTGCATATCGAGGTAATACGAGACGGCGTAATCGTTGATCCGGTAGACTATATAAAGTCTGCCAAGGATGCTTCCCGGAGTATATCCAAGCAGGATTCCTGACCACAGCCGCCAGGGCCCGTCAGGGGTCCGCGCGAAGCCGCCCGGTCCTGGCCCGGCCACGCACGTTCCACCGAGCCGTGCAAGGGGAACGCGTGGCCGCTCTCAGCGTCCAACGCAGCGTTGAATCCCCTTCCGGACACTTGAGCAAGTTTCCAATAAATGCTGAATCCCATCTCTCTGGTCGGTAATGCCGTTCGCCTGGTCGTTGGCAGTCGCAACGAGCGCACGCTGCGCCGGATGCGCAAGGTCGTGGCGCGCATTAATTCCCTGGAGGCGGCGCTAGAGGCACTGACCGATGAACAGTTACGCACCAAGACCGAGGAGTTGCGCGCGCGCGCCGCGGCGGGCGAGACCCTCGACGCGCTGTTGCCGGAGGCATTCGCCGTGGTGCGGGAGGCATCCAGGCGGGTATTGGAGATGCGCCACTTCGACGTGCAACTCATCGGCGGCATGGTGCTGCACGAGGGACGAATCGCGGAGATGCGCACCGGCGAGGGCAAGACGCTGGTTGCCACGCTGCCGGCCTATCTGAACGCGCTTGCGGGCAAGGGCGTGCACGTGGTGACAGTGAACGATTACCTGGCGCGGCGCGACTCGGAATGGATGGGGCGGCTCTATGCGTTCCTCGGCCTCAGCACCGGCGTGATCCTCTCGAACATGCGGCCCGCTGAACGCCAGAGCGCCTACGCCGCGGACATCACCTACGGCACCAACAACGAATTCGGCTTCGATTACCTGCGCGACAACATGGCCTTCGCGAAGGAGGATCGTGTCCAGCGCGGGCTGAATTTCGCGATTGTCGACGAGGTCGACTCCATTCTCATCGACGAAGCGCGCACACCGCTCATCATCTCCGGTCCGACCGAGGACAAGACGGATCTCTACGTGCGCGTGAACAAGCTGATACCGCGGCTGGCGCGCCAGGAGCAGGAGCCGGGCGAGGGCGTGATCGACAGTGGGGACTACTGGGTGGACGAGAAGGCCCGCCAGGTGCACCTGACGGAGCGAGGGCATGAGCACGTCGAGGACCTGCTGACCCGCGAAGGGATGCTTGCCGACGGCGACAGCTTGTACAGCGCCGCCAATATCGGCCTGATGCATCACGTCAACGCCGCTTTGCGCGCACATACGCTGTTCCGGCGCGACGTCGATTATGTCGCCAAGGACGGCAGCATCGTCATCGTCGATGAATTCACCGGCCGCACCATGCCCGGCCGCCGGTGGTCGGAAGGCCTGCACCAGGCAGTCGAAGCAAAAGAAGGCGTGACGATCCAGAACGAGAACCAGACGCTCGCCTCGATAACCTTCCAGAATTACTTCCGCATTTACAGGAAGCTCTCCGGCATGACCGGAACGGCGGACACCGAGGCCCCGGAGTTTCTGCAGATCTACGGACTCGAGGTCGTGGTAATCCCCACGCACCGCCAGATGATCCGGCAAGACTTCGGCGACGTCGTTTATCTTACGACGGAAGAGAAGTTCAAGGCCATCATTGACGATATCAAGGACTGCGTGTCGAGGGGACAGCCGGCGCTCGTCGGCACGGCGTCCATCGAGAGCTCCGAGTACCTTTCGGATCTGCTGACGAAGGAGAAGATCGATCACCAAGTGCTGAACGCCAAGTTCCACGAAATGGAGGCTCAGATCGTCGCCCAGGCCGGCCGGCCCCGCGCCGTGACGGTGGCCACGAACATGGCGGGGCGCGGTACCGACATCGTGCTCGGCGGGAACCCGGAGCCGGAGGTCGCGGCGATTCGAAACGATGCGACGCTGAGCGAGGAGGAGCGCGCGCGCGGCATCGCCGCGATCAAGGCGGGGTGGCAGGAGGTTCACGACCAGGTCGTGAGCTTCGGGGGTCTGCACATCGTCGGCACGGAACGACACGAGTCGCGGCGCATCGACAACCAGCTTCGCGGCCGTTCCGGCCGACAAGGAGATCCGGGCTCCAGCCGATTCTATCTCTCCCTGCAGGACAGCCTGATGCGGATATTCGCCTCCGATCGCGTGGCGGCAATCATGCAAAAGCTCGGCATGCAGCCCGGCGAGGCCATTGAGCACCCGTGGGTGACACGCGCCATCGAGAACGCGCAGCGCAAGGTCGAGGCCAGGAATTTCGATATCCGCAAGCAGCTGCTCGAGTACGACGACGTCGCCAACGATCAACGCAAGATCATCTACGAGCAGCGCAACGATTTGATGGATGCCGAGGAGATCGCGCAGACCGTGGTCGACATCCGCTCGGATGTGGTCAACGCAATCGTCCAGCAGTACGTTCCGCCGCAGAGCTTCGAGGAGCACTGGAACGTCCCCGGCCTGATGCAGGCGCTCGAGCAGGAGCTGGGCATGAAGCTGCCGATCGATGCCTGGCTGAAGGAGGACAGCGCGCTGCACGAGGAATCCCTGCGCGCGAGGGTGCTGGGGGAGGTTGAGGCCGCGTACAAGGCCAAGGAGGCGGCGGCAGGCGAAAGCGTCCTGCGGCATTTCGAGAAAGCCGTCATGCTGCGCGTGCTCGATCAGCACTGGAAGGAGCATCTCGCCGCCATGGACTACCTGCGGCAGGGCATACACCTGCGCGGCTACGCGCAGAAGAATCCGAAGCAGGAGTACAAGCGCGAGGCCTTCGAGATGTTCAGGCAGCTGCTCGAGAACATCAAACGCGATGTCGTCGGTATACTGTCCCGCGTCCAGGTCCGCACCGAGGCCGAGGTCGAGGCCATGGAGGAGAGTCGGCGCCGCGTGGCGCCCGTGCAGTACACCCACGCCGAGGCGGCGAGCGCGCTGAGCGGCGCGGCCGACGAGGGCGCGGAGCAACCTGCGGGCGGCGAGGCCGAGGTGCCGCGCCGAGTCGCCAACGTCGCACCGTTCGTGCGCGGCGGTCCCAAGGTCGGCCGGAATGACCCATGCCCGTGCGGTTCGGGCAAGAAGTTCAAGCAGTGCCATGGCCGTATCAATTGAGATCCCGGATCAGTCGGCCAGATAGCAGGCTATGGCGGCGGGCAATATACCCTTTCGGCAACCATTGCCCGTGGCTGGCATCAGGCTCGGAGCCGCTGCCGCGGGCATCAAGTTCGCGGATCACAAGGATCTGGTTCTCATCGAACTGGCAGCGGATGCGGAATGCGCGGCGGTCTTCACGCGCAATGCGTTTTGCGCCGCGCCGGTGACCGTGGCGCGCGAGCATTTGCGCAAGCAGGCCCCGCGGTATCTCCTCGTCAATTCCGGCAACGCGAATGCAGGTACAGGCCAGGAGGGAACTCAGGCAGCGCTCGAAACCTGCCGCATGGTCGCACGGGTTGCCGGCGTCGCCGAAACCTCGGTGCTTCCCTTCTCGACCGGTGTGATCGGCCAGCCGCTGCCGCTGGAGAAGTTTGCAAACACCATCCCAATCGCATTCTCGTCTCTGCACGAAGGCGCATGGGGTGATGCTGCCCATGCGATCATGACCACCGATACCGTTCCGAAGGCCAGATCGGAGATCCTCAGGATCGACGGTCGAAGCATCGTGGTCACCGGCATCGCCAAAGGGGCCGGTATGATACGCCCGGACATGGCAACCATGCTGGCATACGTCGCGACCGACGCGGCGGTTAACGGAAACGCGCTGCAGGACATGTTGACTGCCGCGGTCCGTCGCAGCTTCAATCGCATCAGTGTGGATGGCGACACCTCGACCAACGACGCCTGCGTGCTGATCGCGACCGGACAGGCGCGCAACCCGCCAATCAGCCACGCGTCCTCGGCGCACGGCCAGGCCCTGCAGACCGTGCTGGACAGGGTGTTTGCATTCCTGGCGGAGGCGATTGTCCGTGACGGTGAGGGGGCGACCAAGTTCATCCGAATCAAGGTCGAAAGCGGCCTCAGCGAAGAGGAGTGCTCGCACGTCGCCTATGGCATCGCGCACTCGCCGCTCGTGAAGACCGCGTTTTTCGCCTCGGATGCGAACTGGGGGCGGATCCTGGCGGCGGTAGGCCGCGCCGGGATATCTGGTCTGGACATATCCGCGATAACCGTAGACCTCAACGGGGTACGTATCGTGGAGGGTGGTGGGCGCGCAGCGAACTACACGGATGATGCCGGACAAGCGGCGATGCGGCCGACAGACATCGACGTGGTCGTCGATCTCGCGCGCGGCAATGCGCGCGCGGAGGTGTGGACCTGCGATCTCTCCTACGATTACGTTCGTATCAACGCCGAGTACCGGACCTGACGGAAGGCTCGATGCGGGCAAGGCCTCCTGCCGATGCCGTGCATGTGGTGGCTGCGGTACTGCGGAA
Organism: Gammaproteobacteria bacterium; assembly: GCA_022071965.1. Lineage (GTDB taxonomy): Bacteria > Pseudomonadota > Gammaproteobacteria > JAJPIJ01 > JAJPIJ01 > JAJVHZ01. The sequence continues at coordinate 86,643 of JAJVIQ010000019.1, read as the reverse complement.
CCGGGACGGCGAGGTGCTCCTCGGCCGACGCCCGGAGCACGCGCACCAAGGCGGCTTATGGGAGTTCCCGGGGGGCAAGGTGGAACGGGGCGAAGCGGTGGAGATCGCATTGCTGCGTGAGCTCGCCGAGGAACTCGGCGTCACATGCCGGTCGGCATGCCCCCTCATCACGGTTTCGCACCGATACAGCGATAAACATGTCTGGCTGGAGGCTTGGGAGGTGACGGAGTGGGTGGGAACACCCGCCGGCCGCGAGGGGCAGCCATTACGATGGGTGCGACCGGACGCATTGCATGAGGTCGCCATGCCGGCCGCGGACGTTTCCATCATCACCGCGCTTGCACTCCCGTCCACCTACGTCGTCACGCCCGAACCGGACGGCCCGCCAGAGCTGTTCCTTCGCCAGCTGCGGGGCAGCCTGGATGACGGCGCGACGCTGATACAGTTGCGCGTGAAATCCATGTCCGAACGCGGCTACTTTGCGCTGGCGCGCGAGGTGATCGGGTCTGCCGCGGCCAGCCACTGCCGCGTGCTGCTCAATGCTGACCCGCTCATGGTGGAACGTCTCGGAGCCGACGGCGTGCACCTGAACAGTGGACGGCTCCACGAGTACACCGCGCGGCCGCTGCCTCGCTCGAAGCTGGTTGCCGTCTCGTGTCACAACGCGGAAGACCTGTGGCAGGCGAGGCGTATCGAGGCGGATTTCGCGGTGCTCGGGCCGGTGAAGAGCACGACCACCCATACTGATTGGGCCCCGCTGGGATGGGAACGCTTCTCCTCCATGGCAGTTGCCGCGGGGCTACCGGTCTATGCCATTGGCGGCATGGCGAAATCGGACGTGCCCATAGCGAGGCGCGCCGGCGGGCATGGGATCGCGGCGATAAGATCCCTATGGGGAGACAGCCTCGGGGGCCGGGGCCCCGCCAGCAGCGGCGACACCGCCGTCAATTGCGGGTGATCTCCGGCGCCTCGACAGCCGATCCGGCGCCACCTTCGACATCTGCTGGAGACGGTGGCATCCCGGGTATGCGGTAACTTCCCGTCGCCCACCCATGCAGATCGATCATCCGGCAGCGCTCGCTGCAGAATGGCCGGTAGCGATTGCCGGGATCCAGGCTTGTCGGGGCACCGCACCGCGGGCAGCACGCCTGCATAGTGGCAGCGGCTAGAGGTTGCAGCACTGCAGTTCAAATTCCACGTTCTTTGCGGTCTGCGCGGGCCGCTGCCCAGTATCGCGCTGCTCGAGAAAGCGGATAGTGAATCGGTGCTTGCCGCCGCTTATCTCGGGAAACACATCCAGATCCGCGGCGATGCTGACGCGCACCAGCTGACACAACACGTTCGGTTCCACGGGTTGCTGGTAGAATCCCGCGCCGGCGACGACGTATCGGGGATGGGCACTGTCGCGCACCATGCCAAGAGCGCGCTCTACCCCCGCGCGAATAATCTCCAGGTCATCTATCCAGACCTTCAATTGCTGTATGCGTATGGCGGCGGGCCGGCTCAGCCAGTGGTGGTAGGCCGGCAGATCGAAGTTGCAGGTTCCGCCTGGTATGGGCAGTCGCTGCTTGACCGCGTACACGAGCTCATCCTTGCGCAGACACTGCGCAGGCTGACACTGGTTGCTGCGCAGCCTTGCAAGCAGTTCGTTGACCGTGCAAAGGGTGTCCCGAAGACGCCCGGGGTCGACCTTGGGATTCTGTTTCAGACCGGAAAGCACCTGCGAGTGGCGCTCCAGCTCCTTGATGAGTTCGGCCTTTAGATCGAAGCGCCCCAGGAGATCGTTGATTTCTATCAGACCAGAGAGTGCGGCGCGACTGTTCCATTCGCTTTCGCCGCCAATATGGTGGAGCACCTGCCCGAAAAGATGCTCGAGGCGCAGGAAAGCGCGGATGCGTTCACTGAGCGGCTGCTCATAGAAGACGGCCTCTTCCACGACACCCGGGAACAGGGACGCCTGCAGGTTTGGGCTGGACTCCGTGTTCATTCTTGGCTGGCGGTTGTGTGATGGCGCCGTGCACCCAGATCCAGATATGCGCGGTGCAGTCTCTCCACTTGGTCTCGCAGATGGCTCATGTCCCGATCGTTGGTTATCACGTCATGGGCGCGGCCCAGACGTTGCTCACGGGACACCTGAGCGCGCATGATTGCCTCCACGTCGTCCGCTGTCAAACCGTCCCGCTCCATGGTCCGGCGGATCTGCAGAGTCTCCGGCATGTCGACCACCACGATGCGGTCGACCTTGTCGGCCCAGCCGCTCTCCAGCAGGAGCGGAACCAGCAGTACGCAGTAGCTGGCCGATACCCTGCTGACCCACTCCCCGACTCGGGCGCCGATCAGAGGATGGAGTATGGCTTCGAGCGTCCGCCGCCGGACCGGGTCGGCGAAGACCAGCCGTCGGAGGGCCGCGCGGTCAAGGCCGCCATCGCAATCGAGCAGGCCGGGGCCGAACTCCTCGACGATGCGCTGCAGGGCACGACAGCCCGGACGAACCAAATCACGCGCCACCTGATCGGTGTCGAGGACGGGTACTCCCCGCTCCCTGAACAGGGCCCCCACCGTGCTCTTGCCACTGCCGATGCCGCCGGTGAGCCCGATGATCAAGGGGCGCACTCGGCGTTCACTCCATGCCCGTCAATCGAAGGTATCCGCCACTGATTGCCGGTCCCCAGAGCACCGCGATCCACCCCGCGCATGCCAGAAAGGGGCCAAACGGAATGGGCTGGCTGCGCCCGCGCCATCGGAACAGGACGAACGAGATCCCGACAATGGCGCCTGTCGCGGACGCGAGCAGGACTATCACCGGTAGCTGCTGCCAACCGGCCCACGCTCCCAGGGCCGCCAGCAGCTTGAAGTCACCATAGCCCATTCCCTCCTTGCCAGTCGTGAGTTTGAAGGCCCAATACACCAGCCACAGGAGGAGGTATCCGGCTATTGCACCGAGGACGGCGGCATGAAGTGGCGCATAGACGTCATGGACATTCAGCGCGAGCCCGGCCCACAGCGCCGGAAGAGTGATTGAATCCGGTAACAGCTGATGATCGAGGTCGATTGCGGCTGCTGCCAGCAGCGCCCAACCCAGGCCGGCAGCACCGAGCGCGGGGAGCGTCGGGCCAAAACGCCATAGGGCGAGGACGCCCAGCACCGCACCCAGAATTTCGACCGTTGGATAACGCAGCGAGATACGCTCACCGCAGCCCCGGCAACGCCCCTTCTGCAGAACCCAGCTCAGCAGCGGGATGTTCTCATGCGCTCGTATCGGATGTTTGCATTTCGGGCAGCACGATCGCGGACGACAGAGATTGTAAGGCTCTGGTTCGCGCGTTGACTCCGAAGCGTTGCCGGCGAGCTCGGCGCAATGCGCGCGCCACTCCCTTTCCATCATGATCGGCAGGCGATGTATGACAACGTTGAGAAAGCTGCCCACGACGAGTCCGATTGCGATCGCCGCGATATACGTCAGCACCGGTGTGGCAGAGAGACTGTCCATCATGTGCGGTGGGTGGAGCCGGGTGTCAGGGAAGGCCGCGGTCCATATTCCGATCATGACGCCGCGGCACCGGCCCGCGGTCGGACTATTCGCTCCGCACCTTCCCGCCTCGTGGCGACAGTGCCTTCGTCAGATGGCCTGTCCCATCTTGAAGATGGGCAGGTACATCGCGATGACGAGCCCGCCGATCAGCACGCCAAGCACCGACATGATGAGCGGTTCGAGCAGGCTGGTCAGCGCCTCGACGGCGTCATCGACTTCCTGCTCGTACCAGTCGGCCACCTTGCCCAGCATGGAGTCGAGCGAACCGGACTCCTCGCCAATCGCGACCATCTGCACCACCATGTTCGGGAACAGCTGCGATTCGCGCATCGCGACCTGCAGTTGCGTGCCGGTGGAGATCTCATCGCGCATCTTCAGCGTCGCGTCGCGATAGACGACGTTACCACACGCGCCGGCGACCGAAGTCATCGCCTCGACCAGCGGTGTGCCGGCGGCAAACATCGTCGAGAGCGTGCGGGCAAAACGCGCGATGGCGGATTTCTCGAGGATGGGGCCCACGACCGGAAGTCTGAGCGAGAGGCGATCGAAGAAGTGCGCGACTTTCAAGGATCGCTTCTTCAGCATCCAGATACCAACGGGGATCCCGATTACCGCCGGGAAGATGATGTACCACTTCTCGCGGAAGGCATTGGAAATGCCCATCACAAACTTGGTAAAGGCCGGCAGATCGGCTCCGAACCCCTTGAACAGGGATTCGAACTGCGGGATCACGAAGATCATCAGGATCGAGGTGATGATGAAGGCGACGACAATGACGGCAGTCGGATAGAAGAGCGCGCCTTTGATCTTGGACTTCAGCGCCTCCATCTTCTCCAGATAGGTCGCGATCTTGTGCAGCACCGACTCGAGTACGCCAGCGTGTTCGCCGGCAGTCACCAGGTTCACGTAAAGCTCATCGAAGTACTTCGGGTGCTTGCCGAGGGCCTCGGCAAGCGATCCACCCGACTCGACATGATTCTTTATATCCAGGATGAGATCCTGCATCTTCTTGTTTTCATGGCCGCGCCCGACGATCTCGAAGGATTGCACGAGCGGCACGCCGGCGGACATCATCGTTGCCAACTGGCGGCTGAAGATGGCTATGTCCTTTGGCGAGATGCTGCGGCTGCCCCGGCTGAGCAGGGGCTTCGGTTTCTTTCGTACCTTCAGCGGATTGATGCCCTGCCGTCGCAGCGTCGCCTTGATGGTCGTGTCGCTGATGCCGGACATCTCCCCCTTGAGCCGCTTGCCCTGGCTGTCCAGCCCCTCCCACTGGAACATCATCGCTTTCGCTGCAGCTTCGGCCATCGTGCTACTCCATCGTCACGCTGTTGATCTCTTCTATACTGGTAATACCGTCCATCACCTTTTTCAACGCTGACTGGCGGATGTTCGGTACCCCCTCCTTCTGCGCCTGATCGGCCAAGGTGATCGCATTGGCCCCCTCCATGATCAGGCGCTTCATTGAATCGCTGATGGGCATGACCTGGTATATGCCCGTACGTCCCTTGTACCCACCGTTGCACATATCGCAGCCGACGGCCTGGTAGACACGGAAATTGGTGGCCAGCTGCGCCTCCGTGAAACCTTCCGCGCGCAGTGCGTCGGCGGGGATCTCCACCGGTCGCTTGCAGTTCGTGCACAGCTTGCGTGTCAGGCGCTGTGCGATGATGAGGTTGATGGTCGTTGCCACCGCGAAGGGCGGCACGCCCATGTCCATCAGTCGTGTCAGGGTCTGCGGACCGTCGTTCGTGTGCAGCGTCGACATCACCATGTGGCCCGTCTGCGCCGCCTTTACCGCGATGCTCGCGGTCTCCAGGTCGCGGATCTCGCCGACGAGAATGACGTCGGGGTCCTGACGCAGGAAGGCTTTCAGGGCCTTCGCAAATGTCATGCCGGTTTTCTCGTCCACCTGCACCTGGTTCACGCCCGGGAGATTGATCTCGACCGGGTCCTCGGCGGTCGAAATGTTGATGTCGATGGTGTTCAGGATATTGATGCCTGTGTACAGCGATACAGTCTTGCCGCTGCCGGTCGGGCCGGTCACCAGGAACATGCCGTATGGCTTCTGCAGGTTTTCCAGGTAGATCTTCTTCTGATCCTCCTCGTAGCCAAGGACGTCTATGCTCAGGCGCGAACTGTCGGAATCCAGTATGCGCAGCACCACCTTCTCGCCGTACAGCGTCGGGCAGGTGCTGACGCGAAAATCGATGGCCTTGTTCTTCGATACCTTCAGCTTGATGCGGCCGTCCTGTGGTACGCGCCGCTCCGAGACGTCCAGACGCGACATGACCTTGATGCGGGCCGCGATCTTGTTGGCAAGCGCTACCGGCGGCTTTGCAAGCTCCGTGAGGATACCGTCGATGCGCAATCGAACGCGGAATGTCTTCTCGTACGGCTCGAAATGCAGGTCCGAGGCGCCCTTCTTGATGGCGTCCAGTAGCACCTTGTTGACGAAGCGCACGACAGGCGCATCGTCAATGTCGGAATCCTCCGCCTTGTCCTCTTTTTGATCGAGTCCGACGTCCAGCCCTTCGAGATCATCCAGGCCGGCATCGTCCATGTCGCCGAGGCCGGATTCCGTGGCCTCCAGTGCCTTTTCCATCACCTTGTTGAGCTTGTCCTCCTCGACAAGGATGGGCTCGGTGGTGCCGCCGACCTGGAAGCGGATCTCGTCCAGCGCTTTCAGATTCGTGGGGTCGGATATCGCGATGAACAGACGGCTGCCGCGCTTGAACAGGGGCAGCGCGTGATGGCGCCTGATGACCTCTTCCTTGACGAGCTTCACCGCCTCCGGGTCGATGTCCACCGCGTTGATGTCGATCACCGGCACACCGAACTCCGCCGAGGCGGCGTGCGCAACCTCGCGGCCGCTGACGAGTTTCTTATCCACCAGGTGCGCGACGAGGGCAACCTTGTTGTCCTGCGCAGTCTGGATGGCCTGCTGGGCGTCCTGCTCGCTCAGCAGCCCCTCGAGAACGAGCATGCGCGCCAGACCGGTCAGCGGAGTTTTGGTGGTGGTAACAGCCATCGTGACTCGCTATCTCGCGTCAAAGAAAATGTGATCACCCGCCTCCGTACTGGACACGCGGGTACCTGGCCGTAGCCGCCTCGAAAACGTTCAATTTACGGCAGCCCGCCGACCGTAAACCAATGGTAGATGAAATGGCGCTAAATGGCCAATTTCCCTAATGTAAATTGGTATATCGGCACACGGGTATCTGGCCTTGAATACCGTTCAAGGGTGCCGATCCTTCAATGGCCGGCCGACCTGAGTACGAGCTTGACGACCAGGAACATTGTGAGCACGAACAGGATCGTTCCGATTAGGCCGGCGACGACAAAGCGCATGGGGGACCCGCTGGTGAAGTCGCGCTCGCGGTTCTTGGTGCTCTGTACGCCCATTGCGGCGGCAGCTATGCTGCCGAACAGCGATACCAGACTGCGCCTGGCTTCCGGATTTTCGTTGGATATCATGAACGCCCTCTCGCTCGCCGCCGCGGTGCAGCACAATATTCACGTACAATAGTCCATTATTCCTCCAACAGGAACGGATCGACACATCGTGCTTGGATCAACCATTCGGGAAGACATCAAGTGTGTATTCGAGCGCGATCCGGCCGCTCGCTCGATCATCGAAGTGTTGCTGGCCTATCCTGGCCTTCACGCCATTTGGGTGCATCGTGTTTCGCACGCCCTGTGGGTGCGTGGCTGGAACCGGTCCGCCCGGGTCCTCTCTCACGTTGCACGATTTCTCACCGGGATCGAGATCCACCCCGGGGCGCGCATCGGCCGTCGGTTCTTCATCGACCACGGGATGGGTGTGGTGATCGGTGAGACATCCGAGATTGGTGAGGATTGCACGCTTTATCATGGAGTTACGCTGGGAGGCACGAGCTGGCAGAAGGGCAAGCGCCACCCCACACTCGAAGATGGCGTGGTCGCCGGTGCCGGCGCCAAGATCCTTGGGCCGATTACCATCGGTGCGGGCGCGCGCGTGGGATCAAACGCGGTAGTCGTCAAAGACGTGCCGGCCGGAGCCAGCGTGGTCGGAGTGCCCGGTCACGTGGTGTCCCAGCGCAAGGATCGCGAACGGCAGCGAGAGGAGATGGCCCGTCGGATCGGGTTCGAGGCATATGGCCAGACCAAGGACATGCCGGACCCCGTGGCGAATGCGATCGACTCTCTGCTCGACCACATCCACACCATCGAGCAGCGCATGGACAGCATGCAGAAACAGCTTCGCGAGGACGAGGAAAAAGTCTCACAAGCTTTTGATCATAAGCAAAAAATCTCCAGTCAATAGCCTCTGACTTCTGCTGCCGACGCTGCCGTCAGGCGCCGCTGCGGAACTTGGCGCCGCGATAGTTGACTAATTTAGTCAGCTATGGAATCCTCCGCAGTCATACACCTACCGAGTCACTCGAACCGATGCGACTGACTACCCGCGGCCGCTATGCGGTCACCGCGATGCTGGATCTTGCGCTGCACAATGACAGCGGCCCGATCGCGCTGGCGGATATCGCCGGGCGGCAAGATATCTCGCTCACCTACCTCGAGCAGCTCTTCGCCCGGTTGCGTCGGCGCAATCTGGTGAGCAGCGCTCGTGGCCCGGGTGGCGGTTATCGATTGTCGAGGCCCCTCGATCAGATCTCCGTTGCGGATGTCATCGCGGCCGTGGACGAGCCTATCGACGCGACACGCTGTGGCGGAGCCAAGAATTGCCACGGCAAGGAGCGCTGTCTGACTCACGACCTCTGGGAGGAATTGAGCCACGAAATCGAATCCTTCCTGGGCGGGATCAGCCTGGGGACGCTGGTGGCGCGTGGAGGACATCGGGAGACCAGCCGGACGGAATCCCGACCGTCTGACGAGACGCGCTTTGTACCAGTATGGAGAATACAGGGTAAGCGAGGCTGAAAACCATGGTGCCAACGCCTGTCACACTTACCGGTCGCGCCGCCGCGCACATCAGGCGATATCTGTCTTCGCAGGCTAGCGCGCAGGGGTTGCGCGTGGGCGTCAAGACGACCGGTTGCTCCGGGCTGTCGTACACCGTTGCCCCGGCACTCGAGATCGATGACACCGACCGGGTATTCGACTGCGATGGTGTGAAGATTGTCGTCGCAGCCGAGTGTCTCCCCTATCTCGCCGGCGTGGAGATCGATTATGCGTGCGAAGGCCTGAAGGAGAGTTTCAAGTTCAGCAATCCGAACGTCAAGGCCACCTGTGGCTGCGGCGAGAGCTTCACGGTCTAGAAACGGAACGGTTATCACATGGCTACCTCCGCGAACGACGTTGAGGCATTGATCAGCAAGGGCTACGAGGCTGGCTTCATAACCGATGTCGAGTCCGATACCGCGCCACCGGGGCTGAACGAGGATGTCATCCGCCTCATCTCCTCCAAGAAAAACGAGCCCGAGTGGCTGCTCGAGTGGCGGCTCGGTGCCTTCCGGCATTGGTTGAAAATGGAGCCGCCACGCTGGGCGCACGTTCGATACGAGCCGATAGATTATCAGGCCATCTCGTACTATTCCGCGCCGAAATCCAGAAAAGACGGCCCAAAGAGCCTGGATGAGGTCGATCCGAAGCTGCTCGAAACTTATGAGAAGCTCGGCATTCCACTGCGTGAGCGCGAGATCCTTGCCGGCGTGGCGGTGGATGCGGTCTTCGACAGTGTGTCCGTCGCGACGACGTTCCGCGAAAAGCTCGCCGAGGCCGGCGTCATTTTCTGCTCTTTCTCCGAGGCGGTGCAGAATCATCCGGAACTCGTGCGACAGCATCTAGGTTCGGTCGTTCCCACGGCGGACAACTTTTACGCCGCTCTGAATTCTGCCGTCTTCAGCGATGGCTCTTTCTGCCACATTCCGAAGGGCGTGCGCTGCCCGATGGAGCTGTCGACCTACTTCAGGATCAACGCGGCGAAGACCGGGCAGTTCGAACGCACGCTCATCGTCGCTGAGGAAGGCAGTTACGTGAGTTATCTCGAAGGCTGCACCGCACCCATGCGGGACGAGAACCAGCTGCACGCCGCCGTCGTGGAACTGGTAGCCATGAAGGACGCCCGCATCAAGTATTCGACCGTACAAAACTGGTATCCGGGTGACGAAGAGGGCAGGGGCGGGATCTACAACTTCGTCACCAAGCGCGGCGAGTGCCGCGGCGAGAACTCGCAGATCTCTTGGACGCAGGTGGAAACCGGGTCGGCGATTACGTGGAAGTATCCGAGCTGCGTGCTGACCGGCGACAACTCCACGGGCGAATTCTATTCGGTGGCGCTGACGAACAACTGTCAGCAGGCCGACACCGGCACCAAGATGATCCACATTGGCAAGAACACCCGCAGCACGATCATCTCAAAGGGCATTTCGGCGGGCCGTGGCCAGAATGCCTACCGGGGCTTGGTCAAGGTTGCGAAGGGCGCGGACAACGCCCGCAACTACACGCAGTGCGACTCGCTGCTGATCGGGGCGAAATGCGGGGCGCACACCTTCCCGTATATCGAGGTCAAGAACCCGACGGCCAGGGTCGAGCACGAGGCCACCACCTCCAAGGTCAGTGAGGATCAGCTGTTCTACTGCCGCAGCCGTGGAATTTCGCAGGAGGACGCCCTCAACATGATCGTCAACGGCTTCTGCAGAGAGGTGTTCAAGGAACTGCCGATGGAATTCGCCGTGGAGGCGCAGAAACTACTGGGCGTGAGTCTGGAGGGGGCAGTCGGTTGACAGTGCCTCGCATGAATATGAGCAATGGTGAAATGACGATGCTGAGTATCAGGAACCTGCATGCCGCGGTCGAAGGCAAACCCATCCTCAAGGGCCTGAACCTCGAGGTCAGGGCGGGCGAGGTGCACGCCATCATGGGCCCGAACGGCTCGGGGAAGAGCACTCTGGCGCACGTGCTCTCCGGCCGTGATGCGTATGAAGTCACCGAGGGTTCGATCTTGTTCGAGGGCAAGGACCTCCTCGCAATGTCCCCCGAGGAACGTGCGCGCGAGGGGGTATTCCTGGCCTTCCAGTACCCTGTGGAGATCCCCGGTGTCAACAACGTTTACATGCTCAAGGCGGCTCTGAACGCGGTTCGCAGGCATCGCGGCGAGGCGCCGCTCGACGCGGTGGACTTTCTCAAGCTCATCAAGGAGAAGGCCATGCTGGTGCAGATGGACGAGAGGTTCTTGAGCCGCGCCGTGAACGAAGGTTTCTCCGGCGGCGAGAAGAAGCGCAACGAAATCCTGCAGATGGCCGTTCTCGAGCCGAAGCTTGCATTGCTCGACGAAACGGACTCCGGTCTGGATATCGACGCATTGCGGGTGGTCGCCAACGGTGTCAACCAGCTTCGGCGCTCCGACCGGGCCATCGTCATGATCACCCATTACCAGCGCCTGCTCGAACACATCGTGCCCGACTTCGTGCACGTCCTTGCTGGCGGACGCATCGTCAAGAGCGGCGGGCGTGACTTGGCCGTGACGCTAGAGGAGCGCGGCTATGACTGGCTGAAGGACGAGGCGGCATGAGTACGGCCCCAACGGCCAATTTCCTCCCGGAATTCGAGCGCGTCGCGGCGCATCTGCCGGGCGATGCGCGCGTCACGGAGCGGCGCCGCGCGGCGCTCGCCCGCTTCGCGACCAGCGGTTTCCCGTCGCAGAGGGACGAGGCGTGGCGCTATACCAGCACGGCCGGCCTGGCGCGGCGGCAGCACAGTGTCGCTATCGACGCCCAGATCAGCCTGGAGCGCGCGCGCGCGGCGCTCGCCGCCGCGGGGGCATGGAACGGCCCGCAGTGCGTGTTCGTTGATGGCATTCATCGAGCCGATCTGTCCGGCGCGGTCGCGGCCGCGGGGCTGCGTATCCGGCCGCTTGCCGCGGCAGTGGCAGAGGACGGCCGGATTGACGAACGCTTCGCGGGATGGGGCGCCGGGGAGTGCTCACCCATGATCGCCCTGAACGCTGCATTCGCCGCCGACGGTGTCGTGATCGACATTGCCGATGGCGCCAAACACACCGATCCGCTCAGGCTGCTATTCGTGATGACGGCGGATGTCCGGGGTCGCGCCGTGTTCCCACGGGTCATCGTCAGCGTCGGCCAGGGCTCCGGTCTGATCATGGTGGAACAATACGTCGGCGAATCCGCGGCCGACGGTTTCACGAACACCGTGACGCAAATACACGCCGGGGAAGGTGCACAGGTGACGCACTACCGCTTGCAGGACGAGTCACCGAAGGCCTACCACGTCGGCAATCTGATCGTGAGTCAGGAGCGCGGAAGCGAGGTCGTTTCGCATTCGCTGTCGTTCGGCGCTCTCATGGCGCGCCAGGACATACACGTCATGCTCAGGGGGCCGGAATCGTCTGTAACCCTGAATGGGCTGTACATGGCGGAGGGGAGACAGCACGTCGATCACCACACGCGGATCGATCATTTCGAACCAGGCACGCGCAGCGAGGAGTACTACAAGGGCATACTCGGGGGTCATGGCCGAGGCGTGTTCAACGGCAAGGTCGTGGTGCATCCGCACGCGATCAAGACGGATGCGCAGCAGTCCAACAGGAACCTGCTCTTATCGAAGGATGCCGAGATCGACACGAAGCCAGAGTTGGAGATTTATGCCGACGACGTCAAATGCGCGCATGGTGCCACAGTCGGACAGCTCGACGAGGACGCGCTTTTCTACCTCCGGTCGCGCGGGCTCGAGGAAAGCGCGGCGCGCGCCCTGCTCACCTACGCTTTTGCTGGCGACGTATTGGGACGGCTCGGCATCCCGCGACTTCGGGAGGATCTGGCGGCGCGAATCGCCGGGCGCCTGCCCGGCGCCGCAGAATTCCTGGAAGCGGTATGAGCGTCGTCGCGCCGAATGTCGCTGGCCCGGGGCCCGGGATGACGGAGGATCTGGAGCGGCTACGCGCGGATTTTCCGATCCTGCGGACGAGGATTCGCGGCAAGCCATTGGTGTATTTCGACAACGCCGCGACGACGCAGAAGCCGCGCAGCGTCATCGATATGGAACGACGCTATTACGAGGAGTGGAATGCGAATATTCATCGCGGAGTGCACTGGCTGAGCGAGAAGGCCACGCACGAGTACGAGCACGCACGCGACACTGTCTGTGCCTTTCTCAATGCGCGTTCGCGCAAGGAGATCATCTATACGCGCGGCACGACGGAGGCGATAAATCTCGTCGCGCAGAGCTTTGCTCGCCCACGCCTGCGTCCGGGCGATGAGGTGCTCATCACCGCGATGGAGCATCATTCCAACATAGTGCCCTGGCAGATGGTCTGCCAGCTGACTGGCGCGCGCTTGAGAGTGGTCCCGATTACGGATGACGGCGAGCTGGTGGCGGGGGAGTTCGAGCGGTCGCTCAACGAGCGGACTCGGATCGCCGCCATCGTGCACGTATCGAACGCACTCGGTACGATAAATCCGGTGCGGCATATGGTCGCAGCGGCGCACGCGCGCGACGTGCCGGTATTGCTCGACGGCGCGCAGGCGGTGGCGCACATGCCCGTCGACGTGCAAGCCCTGGATTGTGATTTTTACGCGTTCTCGGGGCACAAGATCTTCGGACCGACCGGTACGGGCGTACTCTACGGGCGCGAGGAACTGCTGGAAAACATGCCGCCGTACCAGGGCGGCGGCGACATGATCCGCACCGTGAGTTTCGAGAACACCACCTATGCGGACCTGCCGGCGAAGTTCGAGGCCGGGACTCCCAATATCGCGGGAGGCATAGGTCTCGGCGCGGCGATCGATTACGTACAGACCGTCGGGCTACAGCGCATGGCTGCTCATGAGCACGAGCTGCTTCGTTACGCGACCGCGCGCGCCCGCGAGGTTCCCGGCCTTCGCGTCATTGGGCAGGCGCGTGAGAAGGCGGCGGTGCTTTCCTTCCTGCTCAACGACATACATCCGCACGATGTCGGCACCATCCTCGATTCCGAGGGAATCGCGATCCGGACCGGACACCACTGCGCAATGCCGATCATGACTCGATACAAGATCCCGGCAACGGCGCGCGCCTCCTTCGCCTTCTACAACACGCGCGAAGAGGTCGACCGGCTTTTCGTGGCGCTGGAGATCGCTAGAAAGGTGTTCACTCGATGATGGATCTGAACGATCTCTACCGCGAGGTGATCGTAGACCACAATCGCAATCCGCGTAATTTCCGAGAGATGGCGGACGCGACCTGCACGGTGGCCGGTCACAATCCGCTGTGCGGTGACCAGCTGACGCTTTATCTGAAGCTACGGGACGGAGTGATCGACGACGTCAGCTTTCAGGGCAGCGGCTGCGCGATCTCGGTGGCATCGGCCTCCCTGATGACTGAAATCCTCAAGGGCAAGAGCCAGGCCGAAGCCGGCCGCCTGTTCGATAAGTTCCACGCGCTCGTCACCGACGCGGGCGATGAGGCCGACCCGGAGCTTGGAAAACTTGCGGTGCTGGCCGGCGTGCGCCAGTATCCCTCTCGCATCAAGTGCGCCGTGCTGTCGTGGCATGCCATGAACGCGGCGCTGCATGGCGATACCATGGCGTCGACCGAATGAGCCGCCGATTCGGAGCAGGTCATACCATGGGCCCGGAACACGAGCATCCCGCGGGGGATGGTCCGCGGATGGCAGAAAACCAATGAACGTGGCTGTTGATCCCTACACTCCGATCGCCATGACGCGCGATTGCGACGCCATACTCATCCCGAGCGGCACCCCCATCCTGATCCAGGAGGGGACGAACGTTTACGTGACTCAGGCGCTGGGAGGCAGCGTAACGGTCAACGTGAACGGAAATCTGGCGCGCATCGCCGGCAAGGATCTCGATGCGCTGGGCATGCAGCCACAGGGCGGACTCGCGGTCGCTGCGCGCACGGACGGCGGCGTCGACGAGGATCTGGTCTGGATGCAACTGCGCACCTGCTATGACCCGGAGATACCGATCAATATCGTCGACCTGGGGTTGGTATACGAGTGCAAGATCGTGCCGTTGCCGGACAATGCCGGCAATCGCGTCGATGTTGTCATGACTCTGACCGCCCCGGGCTGCGGCATGGGCGAATTTCTCGTGCAGGATGTCAGAGAGAAACTCCTGCAGGTGCCGAATGTCACCGACGTGGACGTCGAGCTGACCTTCGATCCGCCGTGGAACCAGGACATGATGTCGGAGGCGGCGCGCCTGCAGACCGGCATGTACTGATGGCAGCACGGCTCGAACAGGAAACCTTCCGTACACGGCCGGCGCGCGGGAGGATCGGAGCTGGCGGAGGTGTCTGATTGGGTTGATGTCGCTGCGGCCGACGAACTGCCTCCCGGCGCACGGCGGGTGGTCGACGCGGACGGCGTGCAGATATTGGTCATCAATCTCGACGGGGGCTTCTACGCGCTCGAGAACGTCTGCACGCATGAAGCAACACCCATAGATGAGGGTGACATCCACGGCGATGAAATCACCTGCCCGCGCCACGGGGCCCGCTTCTGTATTCGAACCGGCGAGGCGCTTTGCGCGCCCGCCTATGAGCCGATACCGACCTTCCCGGTCCGGATCAGCGCCGGCATAGTGCAGGTCCGCGACCCCCGCTTCGACTAGGGAACCCGAGTTCCCGCCCCTCGTGCGCCTCGCTGCTGCGGCGCGACAGTGTTTCCCCCCAGTGGTTATGTCCCTATAATTGCGCGGTTTTTTAGGCCATCCGGTTCATCTAAGGCATTGAAATGGCTATAGAGCGTACGTTTTCCATCATCAAGCCGGACGCAGTGGCGAAGAACAGGATAGGCGAGATCCTGGCCCGCTTCGAGAGCAGCGGCCTGCGGATCGTGGCGTGCAAGATGGTGCACATGAGTCGGGAACTGGCGGAGACGATCTACCATGTCCACATAGGACGCCCGTTTTTCAAGGACTTGGTGGAGTTCATGTCCTCCGGCCCCGTAGTCTGCTCGGTCCTTGAAGGCGAGGACGCAATCACGAGGAACCGGGCCGTGATGGGTGCCACCGACCCGGCAAAGGCTGCAGCCGGTACAATCCGGGCGGATTTCGCCGAAAGCGTCAGCCGCAACGCCGTGCATGGGTCGGACAGCCCCGAATCGGCCCGTTACGAGATAAGCTGTGTTTTTCGTCCCAGCGACCTCTGTGATCGCCCGTGAGTATTCGAACCTCAGAGCGCACCAACGTCTTCGATCTGGACCGCCCGGGTATGGCGGCGTTGCTGTGCGCGCTCGGCGAGCCGGCGTTTCGCGCCACGCAGATCGTCAAATGGGTGCATCAGCACGGTGTGGCGGATTTCGAGCAGATGACGAATCTGGGCAAGGCGCTGCGTCAGCGTCTTTCCGAATGCATGTGCTTCGAGCTGCCCGAGGTGATCACCGAGCAGATCTCCAGCGACGGCACGCGCAAATGGATGCTGCGTGTCGCTGGTGGCCAGGCTATAGAGACCGTGCACATTCCGGAGCCCGATCGGGGCACTCTATGTGTCTCCTCGCAGGTGGGCTGCCCGCTCGAATGCAGTTTCTGTGCGACCGGTCGGCAGGGGTTCGGTCGCAACCTGAGCACGGCCGAGATCATCGGCCAACTGTGGATCGCGGCCCGCTCTCTGGGACAGTTTCCTCGTCCCGGGCGGCGCCCGATCAGCAATATCGTGTTCATGGGCATGGGGGAGCCTCTGCTCAACTACGACAATGTCCTGCGCGCCATCGAACTGATGCTCGACGACAACGCCTACGGATTGTCGCGCCGTCGCGTCACCGTCAGCACGGCCGGCATGGTGCCGCAGATGGACCGGCTCAAGCAGGCGAGCCCGGTGAGTCTGGCGGTGTCCCTGCACGCGCCGAACGACGCTCTGCGCAACGAACTCGTTCCGCTCAACCGAACCTATCCGCTGGCGGAGCTGCTGTCCGCGTGCAGGCGATTCGCGGAGAATTACACGCACGAAAGCATCACCTTCGAATACACGATGCTCGACGGCGTCAACGATACGCCGGCGCACGCCAGGGAGCTCGTCCGCGTGCTGAACGGCATCCCTTCGAAGGTGAATCTCATACCGTGGAACCCGTTCCCAGGCGGCGGTTACCGCCGGTCCAGTGCAGAGGCGATCGAGCGATTCCGCGCCGTCCTGCAGCATGCGGGTGTAATTACGCTGACCCGCAGGACGCGCGGCCATGACATCGACGCGGCCTGCGGGCAGCTGGTGGGCAGGGTACAGGCTCGCGCGGCGCGCTATCATCGCGTGTCCACCGGCGCATCATCCTAGGAGGCCCTAATCGCATGAGCACCCGAAATTGCATCCTCGCCGGTGTCGCGCTGGCGCTCACCCTGAGTGGTTGCGCCAATCAGGCCGGCGTCAAGGGGGGCGGCGACGGGGCGATCGCAACCGAGATTCGCAGCACCGATCGACTGGCCGAGATCAACACGCAGCTCGGTGTGGAGTACATGAAGGACGGCCAGTACGAGACCGCCCTGAAGAAGCTCGAAAAGGCCATAGAGATAGACAGCAATTATGCGCGCGCCTATGACGTGCTCGGTTTGTTGTACGCACGATTGGGCGAGAATGCCGATGCCGAGAAGAATTTCAAGCGGGCCCTGGAACTGGCTCCGAACGATTCCAGCATACTGAACAATTATGGCCAGTTCCTCTGCCGCAATGGCAAGGCGGTCGAGGGTCAGGCGATGTTCGCCAGGGCGGTGGAGAATCCCTTGTACCAGACGCCGGAGAACACTTACACGAACGCGGCCATCTGTGCGCTGGAGCAGCAGAAGGACGTGTCGGCCGCGCAGGAGTTTCTGCGCAAGGCGCTCGAGAGGAACCCTGAGATGCCGATCGCACTGCTGCGGATGAGTCAGGTGATCTACGAGTCCAACAACTACATGGCGGCCAAGGGTTATTTCGAGCGCTACAAGCAGGTCGCCAGCCACACGGCGGAGAGCCTGTACCTCGGGGTGCAGATCGAGCGGAAGCTGGGCGATAGCGAGGCGGCCGACAATTACGCAATGCTGCTGAAGGACAAGTTTCCCGATTCGCAGGAGGCGCATCAGCTGATGAAGAGCGCGCAATGAACGCGCGGGCGGCCCGCGACGAGACGTACGTCGAGGAGGCAACGGTCTCCTCGCTACAGCAGCTCGGCGAGCGACTGCGGCAGGCCAGGGAGGCACACGGACTGAACGTCCAGGACATCGCGGCACGGCTGCATCTGTCCGCGAGTGTGGTCGCAACGATCGAGAACGGTGCTTTCGAGCAGCTGCCCGCGGCAACCTATGCCCGCGGCTACATGCGCGCCTACGCGCATCTCGTCGGCCTGAACCCTGAATCGCTGCTGGCGGCGTACGATCAGTATGCAACGCAGCCGCCGGAGCTCAATCCGTTCGCCAGCACGCCGCAGCCGCAGGTCAAGTCAACCGACCTTCCCGTGCGAATGGTCACCTACGCGGTGATCGCCATCGTGGTGGGACTGCTGGGCGCGTGGCTCTGGCAGTCGCAGGAGTTGCGCTCGGTGGCCTCCCTGAGCGTGCCGAAATGGGGTGCTGGCAGTGATGATCAGTCTGTCGTGACCGAGCCCGTGCCTACCGGTGTCTCGCCCCAGGCCGCTTCGGCACCGGCAGCGGGTTCCATTGATGTCTTGCCGGCAGCGCCGGCCCCGCCGCCCGACACTGCAGCGCAGCCGGCCGCCGGGCACGCGCCACCGGGCGCCGAGGTCGCGACAGGGCCGGCCGAGGTGCAGGTGCAGCCGGCCGTGACCCAGCAGGCTGCGGCGACTGCCGCACACCCACCTTCGGCACCGGTGTCGCCGGACGGCGCTTCGGTCCCGGTGTGGGCGGATACCGGGCGGCCCATATCGAATACGGTGGAGCCGATGTCCGGTCCTCGGTTGGCGGTCCCGCCAGCGGAGGGGGCGGCAACGGCGACGCCCAGTGATGGACCGCTCGCGGAGCGGAGCATGACCGATCCCGGTCCGCTCACGCCGGCGATGCCCGCCGTGCCGGAGGCGACGCCGGGCGGGGCGAAGGTGCTCAGCTTCGAGCTCGCCGAGGACGCATGGCTGGAAGTCACCGATGCCGAGGACAAGCGCCTGTACTACAACATGGGCAGGCAGGGTAGCCGCATATCCGTCCAGGGCGTCATGCCATACAGGGTGAAAGTCGGCAATGCGCCGGCCGTGAGCGTGAGCTTCGAGGGCCGGCCACTGGACATCTCGGCGTTTTCCTACGAATCCGTCGCGCGTTTTTCGGTGACTCCCGACGGTTTCCTCGCCCAGCCCTGAAAGCCATCTTCCGCCTACCCGTCCCCCAAGGCAGAACACTCTTGGTCGCTCCGCTGCAATCGGTCCGTGGCATGAATGACGTGTTGCCGTCGGAGACCCCTCTCTGGCAGTGGGTAGAGCGCGAGATCCGGGAGGTGCTGGAGAGCTACGGTTACAGTGAAATACGGCTGCCCATCGTGGAGCCGACGGCCTTGTTCGAGCGTGGAATCGGCGATGCCACCGATATCGTGGAAAAGGAGATGTATACCTTCGCCGATCGCAATGGCGATTCCCTCACGCTGCGGCCGGAGGGCACGGCAGGATGCGTGCGCGCGGGCCTGCAACACGGCCTCTTTTACAACCAGGCGCAGCGCTTGTGGTATGCCGGCCCCATGTTCCGCCATGAGCGTCCGCAGAAGGGCCGTTACCGCCAGTTCCACCAGATCGGGGTGGAGGCCGTCGGTCTGGCGGGGCCTGACATCGATGCGGAGCTCGTCTTCATGACCGCCCGCCTATGGCGTCGATTCGGCATGCGTGGCGTTCAGCTGCAGCTGAATTCCCTCGGCAGCCCGGAGGCCCGCCAACGTTTTCGCGGTGCGCTGGTCGCCCATTTCGCCGCGCATGCCGACACCTTGGACGAGGACAGCCGACGCCGCCTGCACACCAATCCTTTGCGCATCATGGACAGCAAGAATCCGGGCATGCAGGAACTGATCGCCGGGGCACCGCCGTTTTTCGATTACATCGACAAGGAGTCGGCGGAGCATTTCTCGGTACTGCGCGAGATGCTCGAACGCGCCGGCATCGACTACGTGGTGAATCCCAGGTTGGTGCGCGGACTGGATTACTACAGCAAGACGGTGTTCGAATGGATTACCGATCGCCTCGGGGCGCAGGGCACCATCTGCGCCGGGGGACGTTATGACGGCCTTATCGAACAGTCCGGCGGCAGACCGACTCCGGCAGTCGGATTTGCGCTGGGTCTGGAGCGATTGATCGCGCTGCTGCAGGCCGATGATCTCGCGCCGGCGGGTGCGAGGGCGCCGGACCTGTACCTCATGCCCCTCGATGCAGGGTGCGTGGCAGCCGCCATGGAACTCGCCGAATCCCTCAGGGACGAAGTGGAGGGACTGAAGGTGCAGACGCATTGCGGCGGCGGCGGCGTGAAGTCGCAGTTGAAGCGTGCAGACCAGAGTGGCGCCCGTTGGGGCCTGCTCCTCGGCACCGAGGAGCTGGCGGCGGGGACAGTCTCAATCAAGCCATTGCGCGGCGAGGGCGCACAGCGTACCGTCACGCGCGCCGAGGCCGTGGCTTGGCTGAGAAAGTCCCTGGCCGCCGGGCATCGGGCACCTGGCGCCGCCTGAACGGACCTCGTCTGCCGCCCTCGCTCCGCGGGTGTCGCACCCGGCGGCGACGCTTATAATGTGCCGCTTTTGCCCCCCATACAGTCACAACTGGAGAGCAGTCGTGGTCGATTACGCCAACGAGCAGGAACAGGTCGAAGCCATAAAGAAATGGCTGCGCGAGAACGGGGTGCCGATCATCGTCGGTCTGGCGCTGGGTATCGGTGCGATCGGTGGCTGGCGATACTGGCAGGCTCAGGAACGGGCACGCGACGAGCTTGCCTCGGCGTTGTTCACGCGCGTGGTGACGGCGTCGCGGGCGCGGCAACCGGCCCAGGCGGAGAAGGCGGCGCAACAGATCATTTCGGATTATGGCGGGACTACCTACGCCGCGTTCGCCGCTCTCATGCTGGCGAAGCTGGCGGTGGAGAAGCAGGACCTGCCGATGGCGATAAAACATCTCAACTGGGTACTGGAGCACAGCGACGATGAAGGTCTGCAGCGCCTCGCAAAGATGCGTCTGGCGCGCGTGGCGCTCGCGCAGGGCAAGCCCGAGGAGGCCTGGGCACACGTTGTGGGGCTGGCCGCATCGCCGCCATCCGCCGCACTGGCCGAGCTGCGAGGGGACATCCTGCTTGCCCAGGGCAAGCGCGACCAGGCGGGCAAGCAGTACCTCGAGGCTTTTGCGAATTCCGAGCCGGATCAGCAGTCCGACCAGACGAGCAGCCTGGCGCTGAAGCTCGACAGTCTCGGAATCACGCCACCACCGCCACAAGCTGCAACAGTCATCAATCCATGAAGACCATACATCCCCTGCTGATCGCAGCCTGCGCCTTCGCTCTCTCGGGAATTTCCGGCTGCAGCACCACGAGCAAGTGGGGAGAGGGAATTTCCAAGAGCGTGTCCAACTGGATGGGCGGCGAGAGCAACGCGACGCCGCCCACGCCGCTGGCGGAGTTTGCGCCCACGATCACCGTTAAAGAGGGCTGGTCGACGCGGCTCGGCAAGGGCACCGATGAGCAGTTTCTGAAGCTCGTGCCGGTCGTGCTCGGTGGTCGGCTCTATACGGCGGAGCGCCGCGGGCGCGTGGCGGCCTACGATGCGGCCACGGGCAAGACCTACTGGGAGCAGGACACGGAAGAGAAGATCTCAGGCGGGCCCGGGGCCGGTGAAGGACTGGTGCTCGTCGGCACCAGCGAGGGCGAGGTGATTGCGCTCAGCGAGGCCGATGGCAGGCTGGTGTGGCGCGCCACGGTGTCCAGCGAAGTACTGGCGCCGCCGCGCGTTTCGCAGGGTGTGGTGGTGGCACACACCGGCGACGGCAGCATCATCGGCCTGGACGCAGCGAGCGGCAAACGCCTGTGGAGCTACGAGCGCAGCACGCCGACCCTCACGCTGCGCGGCAGCAGTGCTCCGCTCATCGCCGATGATCTGGTGATCGCCGGTTTCGACAACGGTCGACTCGTGGCGCTGGACCTGAAGTCAGGCAAGCTCGCGTGGGAGGCCGTGATCGCAGTGAGTACCGGCCGTTCGGATCTGGAGCGCATGGTGGACATCGATGGCGAACCGATACGGGTCGGCGACACCATTTACGTGGCGACCTTTCAGGGGCGCGTCGCGGCGGTGTCGCTCATCAGCGGCGAGGTGCGGTGGGCGAGGAATTTCTCCTCCTACGCCGGTATCGCGGTGGACGACAGCTATCTGTACCTCACTGACGCGGAGGGCGTGATCTGGGCCTTCGATCGGGAGTCGGGCGCGGCGGTGTGGAAGCAGGACAAGCTGCTCGCGCGCCAGCCGACGGCCCCGGGCCTGGTGGGCGACTACCTCGTCGTCGGCGATCTGGAGGGTTATCTGCACTGGATCAACAGGGCCGACGGCCAATTCGTCGCGCGCGCGCGAGTCGACGAATCCCGCCTGATCGCGACCCCGGTGGTCGAGGGCGGAATGTTGTATGCGTATTCGACGGAAGGCACCCTGGCGGCCTTCCTCACTCAGTGATCGCGGCGGCGTGGCGCGTGGACAGCCAAGATGAAACCCGTCGTCGCGATCGTCGGCCGCCCGAACGTCGGCAAGTCCACTCTCTTTAACCAGCTCACGCGCACTCGCGACGCGCTCGTCGCGGACGTGCCCGGCCTGACGCGCGACCGCCAGTTCGGTCACGGGCAGATCGGCGATCGGCCATACTGGGTCGTCGATACCGGAGGAATCAATCTCGATGAGGAGGTGCTCTCGCGGCGCGTGACCGAGAACGCCTTGCGTGCCGCGCGCGAGGCCGATGCCATACTCTTCGTTGTCGATGCGCGTTCCGGTCTGACGCCCCAGGACGAGGAGATTGCCGGAGGCCTGCGTCGGCTCGAGCGACCGGTGCACCTGGTCGTGAACAAGGCCGAGGCGCTGAACGACGACGTCGCGGTGAGCGAGTTTCACACCCTCGGGCTGGGCGAGCCCATACCCGTCTCGAGCGCGCACGCGTTCGGTCTGCATGAACTGATGAGCCGGGTACTCACCAGTCTTCCGGCGGCAGGGGAGCCGGAATCCGAACAGGAACGTCAGCCTCGCATAGCCGTCCTCGGCCGCCCGAACGTCGGCAAGTCGACGCTCGTCAACCGTATGCTGGGTGAGGAACGCATGCTGACCTGCGACATGCCGGGCACGACACGCGACGCCGTCGCCGTGCCTTTCCTGCGCGACGGCAAACCCTATACCCTCATCGACACCGCGGGCGTGCGGCGGCGCGCGCGGGTGGAGCGCGGTATTGAGCGCTTCAGCGTCATCAAGACCCTTCAGGCCATCGAGGAGGCGAACGTCGTCATCGTCGTGATCGATGCCCGCGAGGGGGTCACCGATCAGGATGCCAGCCTCATCGGCGAAGTGCTGAAGGCCGGGCGCGCCATGGTCGTCGCAGTCAACAAATGGGACGGAATGGCGGAGGAACAGCGCGATCGGGTGCGCGCTGGCGTCGATCGCCGCCTCGATTTCGTCGGCTTCGCGCGCATTCATTTCATCTCGGCGCTGCACGGCAGCGGGGTCGGCAATCTCTTCGAGTCGATTGATCGCGCCTACGCCTCCGCATTCATCAATCCGCCGACCTCGCAATTGACGCAGATCCTGGAGTATCTGCTCGAGACGCATCAGCCGCCGCTGATCGGCGGTCGCCGGATCAAGCTGCGTTACGCGCACCTTGGCGGCCAGAATCCGCCGTGCATCGTCATCCACGGCAACCAGACCGATGCCGTCCCCGGATCCTACAAGCGCTACCTGGACAAAGGATTCCGCGAGGCTCTGGCAGTAGAGGGCACACCGCTGCGGCTGGAGTTTCGAACCGGTGAGAATCCGTACAAGAACAGGCGCACCCAGATCACGCCACGCCAGGCCGCCAAGCGCCGCCGCCTGATGCGCCACGTGAAAAAGCGAACCTGAACCGGATGGCTCCGCCGGCCGGATGCGCGGTCAGCGGCCGGGGGAGACCTCACGCCAGGGGCATCCGGAGTCCTGGTCGGCAACGGCGATCCAGTCTGCGCCGCAATTCAACGCCGCCGCGGCGGCGGCGCGCACCAACCCGGCGTCGTTGTTCTGCCGGCTGAGATGCAGCGCGACGAGATGCTGCAGCCGCCGCGTGTCGATCTCCCGCAGGAGCGCCGCGGATTGGGCGTTGCTGAGATGGCCGAGGTCGCTCCCTATGCGCTGCTTCAGGGATGCATGATATGGCCCGTGACGCAGCATCTCCTCGTCGTGATTGAACTCCAGCAACAGGGCGCTGAGTCCCGACAACATGCGGCAGATATGGGGAGTGATGCGGCCGACATCGGTGAGCAGGCCCACGCGGCTTTGGCCGTCGGAAAAGACAAACTGGCTCGGTTCGCTGGCATCGTGGGGAACCGAGATCGGCTCGATGAGCAGGTCGCCAATGGCGAAGCTCTCATGGCTGGAGAACACACACATCCGCGGCACCTCCCCCAACGCGCCGGCGGCGACGCGCCGGGTCCCCGCCGTCGACCACACTTCCACTCCGTGGCGTCGTGCCAGTGCCCCCACACCGCCGATGTGGTCGTCGTGCTCGTGGGTGACGAGGATTGCGTCGATGTCATTGGGGTCGAGTCCGGCGCGCGCCAGACGCGCGGCGGTCTCGCGCACCGAAAAACCGCAGTCGACCAGGATGGTGGTCGAGCCGGCCGTGACGATCGTGGCGTTCCCCCGGCTGCCGCTGCCCAAGGAGGCGAAACGCACGGCCGCGCGCTTTACCGGGTGACCTTGTTGAGTTCGCTCTTCAACTGACTGAGGAGCGCGCCGGCGGCCTCGCTCTTGTCCCAGTCGCCGTCCTCGTCGAGAACGACGATCTCGGTCTTCCTGCCCACGCCCGTAAGGCTCAGTTGATATTCCTTCTCGCCGCCCTTCCAGAAAGCGAGCTTCGACAGGACGCCCTTCTTTTCCGCGGGCTCCCCCTGGAATCGCACGGTGTATGTCCCCTTGCCCTTGTCGGAGCTGGTGACCTTCAGGCCCGCGCCGGCAAGCGCCTCGCCCGTGCGCGACCACGCCTCGGCGAACTCGACCGGATAGGAAAGATAGAACTTGCCATCGCCGGAGTTGATGATCTCGGCCGGCGCCGAGACGTCTCCGCCCTCGGCGAGGAAGTCGCCGGAGGAGGCGGTGTCGCTGGCGGCACGCTCGCCGCCGGCGCTGGCACCGAGGTACTCCTGCAGCGCGGCGACAATGCGATCACGCGCGCCGGAATCCGTTCGCCGCTTCCAGGTCAGCCCCTCGCCGTCCGGCCGCATCTCCTCGCCTTCGTGCGATACGTAGAGGGTGGTGCTGGCGCTGTCCTCGCCGGCCTCGGCGAAGATCTTGTACTTGTCCCGCACGAGATTATCCTGATCCTCGCGCCATGTCGTCTCCTGCACGCCGTACTCGGCGTCGTCCAGGTCGAGCTCGAATCCTTTCTCGCTCCAGAACGCGTGCAGCTTGTCCCAGACCTCGCTGGTGGACCCCGGCACGACGAGCACCTTCTCGCCCGAGAGGGCCTCGATGGCATTCTCGGCCAGGCCTTCCTCCTCGCGTGCCTTCTTGCGCGCCGCCACACGCTCCTGATAGGTCGAGAAGCTCGCGCCTTCCTCGTCGGGTACCGCCATCTTGTCGTTAATGCTCTCCGTCGAAAGGTCCGGCGGCACCTCGAGGTCGGGCAGCGTCTGACTCTTCTTGTATTCCGAGCGTTTGTCGGGGAGCACCTCGTCGAGCTTGGGCATGTAGCGGCAGCCCGTCACCAGGATGGCGGCCATCAATATCAGGACATTACGGACCATACGAAAACCCTTTTGCTGTTACGAATGCGAGGGTGGTGACCGCGGTTCGGCGGCTTCCCGGGTGCTGGCCGCGTTGGTTCGGTGCTGACCCCTGCGTGATTCAGACCCGTGCTGCACCCGCCTGTTCCATCGCGGCGCGTACGCGCGCGTGGCATCCTTCCGATAGCCAGGTGAGCGGCAGGCGTATGCCGGCCTGGATGAGCCCCATCTGGCTCAGGGCCCACTTGCCGGGGATGGGATTGGCCTCGCAGAACAGGTCCTTGTGCAGCCCGGCCAGCCGGCCGTCGATGGCGCGCGCCGCGTCGCGCTCGCCGCGCGTGGCAAGCGCGCAGAGCTCGTGCATCAGTCGCGGCGCGACGTTCGCCGTTACCGAGATCACGCCGTGGCCACCGTTCAACATGAAGTCCGCTGCCGTCGCATCGTCACCGCTGAAGAGCAGGAATTTCTCGCCGCACAGTGTGCGCAGACGCTCGACGCGGCCGAGATCTCCCGTTGCCTCCTTGATGCCGATGATGTTGTCGACCCTGGCCAGTCGGGCAGCGGTCTCCGGCTGCATGTCGCAGGCCGTCCGGCCGGGCACGTTGTACAGGAGTTGGGGGATGGCGACGGCCTCGGCCACCGCCTTGTGGTGAAGGTAGAGGCCTTCCTGCGTCGGCTTGTTGTAGTACGGCGTCACCAGCACGCATGCGTCGGCGCCGGCGGTCTTCGCCGCCTGTGTCAACTCGATGGCTTCCGTGGTCGAGTTGGCGCCGGTGCCCGCGATCACCGGAATGCGCTTGTTGACGACCGTGATGACCCGGCGGATGACCGCCACGTGCTCCTCCATGTTCAGCGTGGCCGATTCGCCGGTGGTGCCGACCGCCACGATGGCGTCGGTCCCGTTCTCGATGTGCCACTCGAGCAGACGATCCAGCGCCGGCCAGTCCACGGGCGTGTCGGGCGTAACCCCCGGTTGCATCGGCGTCACGATGGCTACCATACTTCCTTGAAACATTGGGATTTTATCCGCGGATGTCAATGTGGGCCGGTATGGTACTTAGCCTTATCGGTGAACACAAGAACGATGGCGCGGACGCCGGCTGCGCCGGCATGCTGAACACGCCACATGCCTGCCGTAATCGATCTCGGGCCGATAAAGGCAGGCAAGGGGGACGGGAACATCGGGATGTGGCGATCAGGCCCGCTGCGGCCCCTCCTCGTTTCCGAGCGGCAAGGCCCGGATCGGGATGATGCGCACCGTGTGCGCGCTGTAGGACGGGCAGCTGTATTGGGCAATCTCGCTGGCGCTCAGCGGGTAGTCTCCGCATGGGAGTAACGACCAGAAGCGTGTGTTGTAGATCTCGCAGCGGGAGCGACCCGCCTCGTCGTAACGCAGGAAGATACAGGCCTTCTCCAGGCAGCACCGTCCGCAGTGGGTACAGGCGCCGCTCACCATCTCCCTCGTCTCAATCGCCTCCTCGCCGCTCGCCAGCCAGCGCTCCACGGCCCGGCGGATCGGTTGCCCGCGCCCCAGCCCGCGCAGATGGCTCGCCGAGGCACGCAGACTGCGTGGGTAATGGCGCAGGTAGTCCCCGTTCCTGGCAATGAGGGCCGCCGCCACGGGCCCCACGGGTAGCAGCAGCCACATCGCCGTCCGGGTCACGAGATCGATGAGACGGGCAAGGAGTCGGATCACGATGGATGGCCTCTGCACATGAGTTCGCCCATGCCGGCGCTGGCGGCAACCCCACGCTCCCGTTGGCGTGATATGGGCGGTAAAGATAGCCGCTGCCGCGGCCCCGTTCAAACACTCGCGACTCGCCGCAGGGACGGTCAGGTCCGGCAGCCTCGAGAGCCCACGATACTTTACTTTACTAAACAAAGAGATTAAATTACGGTCATAACATATCGTTTCATAAGGATTATACCCTATGAGGAATTGGCGCCTGATAGGTCTCGCCGGCATCGTGGCCCTGGCTGGACCGGCAGCATGGGCGGGCGAGGGGCCAGGCTTTTACGCGGGTGGCGGCGTCGGTCTGTCGCATTACGAGGACGATGACGACGACATTGAGGCGGATTTCCGCGCTGCCGGCTTCGCGGCCGACGTGGACAGCGACACGGACGATCTCGGATGGAAGATCTTCGGCGGCTACCGCTTCACGCCGTACTTCGGCGCCGAACTGGCCTACGTCGATCTCGGCGAGGAGAGCGTGGATGTCGACCTCGGCCCATTGCTGGGGACGCTCACCGCCACCAACAGCGTCAGCGGCGCGAGCGTGGCCGGTACGGCCGGCTACCCGGTGCTGCCGAACACATACGTGTTCGGCAAGCTCGGAGGATTCATCTGGGATTCCAACGCCGAGGGCAGCCCGGTCGGACTCGGGGACGACGACAGCGGCGTCAGTCTCACGTTCGGCATCGGCGGGACCTACCAACTCGTCGAACACGTAAAGGTTCGCGCCGAATGGGAACGATTCCAGGGGCTGGGCGACGATGACACCGACGTGGACCTGTTCACCGGCGGCATCCAGTACGATTTCTGATCTCGGTTTGTTGTAGGCTGAGACATTCGCCCCGCTGCTGCGGGGCTTTTTTTCCGCGGGGCCCGTCTGCGGAGGCTTGAGGGGGCAACTCGAACCGGGCACAATGCGCGGCAAAAGAACTCACGACGCCTCCCGCAGGAATCCGACCATCCCTCCGGCTGTCCCCATTGCCTTGATGCAGAACTTCCTCGTCGTCGCCGCCGTTGGCCCGAGCAAACCCGGACTGCTCGATGCCATCACCAAGGTCGTGCGCGATTGTGGCGGCAACGTCGCGGACAGCCGCATGACCATGCTCGGCTGCGAGTTCTCGCTCATCATGCTCGTGTCCGGAACGTGGGATGTCGTGGCCAAGATCGAGTCCGCCCTGCCGCGCCTGCAGGAGAGCACCGGCCTGGTCCTCACCACCAAGCGCACGGAGCCGCGCAAGAGCTCCACGAGCCTGGTGCCATATGCGGTGGAGGTCGTCTCCTACGATCATCCCGGTGTGGTCTACGAGATCGCCAGTTTCTTCACGGCGCGCAACATCAACATCGAGGACATGTACACCAGCGGCTACGCGGCGACGCACACCGGCGCGCCGATGTTCTCGCTGCACATGACCATCGCGGTGCCCAACAACACCTCCATCGCCGGGTTGCGGGGGGAATTCATGGAGTTCTGCGACAGGCTGAATCTCGACTCGATCATGGAGCCGGTGAAATAACAGGGGGGCGGGCAGGTACGATGAGCACGGTCGCCGTAGGCAGGAAGGTCCCCTCGTATACCGCGGCATCGACGAGCGGCCGGAGCATCAAATCGGCGGACCTGAAGGGCAGCAATGTCGTGCTTTATTTCTACCCGAAGGACGACACCCCGGGGTGCACGGCCGAGGGCCAGGCGTTCCGGGACCAGCATGCCGCGTTCCGGAAACTGAATACCGTGATCCTCGGCGTATCGCGCGACAGCCCCGCCGCCCACGACAAGTTCAAGGCCAAGCACTGCTTCCCTTTCGAGCTGCTTTCCGACGTTGACGAGCGGCTCTGCTCGATGTTCGGCGTCATCAAGGAAAGGACCATGTACGGCCGAAGGGTGCGCGGGATCGAACGCAGCACGTTTCTCATCGACGCAGGGGGCGTGCTGCGCCGGGAGTGGCGCAAGGTGAAGGTTGACGGGCATGTCGAGGAGGTTCTCGCGGCGGCGAGGGAGCTCTGAGCCCGCCTTTCCGTTCCCGCGGGATCCGCCGAGAATCTGAACGAGGACTGATGGCAAAGAAGGCATCGCCGGATATCGACCGCAGCAGGTTTTTCGTGCTCGACACCAACGTGTTGATGCACGATCCCACCGCAATCTACCGGTTCCAGGAACACGACCTCTTCATTCCGATGGTGGTGCTCGAGGAGCTGGACCATGCCAAGAAAGGTTCATCGGAGGTCTCGCGCAATGCGCGCCAGGTCAGCCGGTTCCTCGATGATCTGATCGGCGGTGCCGACAAGAATGCCATCGAGCAGGGCCTGCCCGTACCGGGTCCCCTGAATCAGAATGGCGGCTTCAATGGCGCGTCTCCAAGCGGCCGCCTTTACCTGCAGACCAGTTCGCTGACCGAGGATCTGCCGGTGCCGCTACCCGGCAACAGGCCGGACAATTCCATACTCGGCACGGTCATCGCGCTGCAGAACATCCACAAGGACAAGCAGATTTGCCTGGTCTCCAAGGACATCAATCTGCGGATCAAGGCCCGGGTTCTCGGGATAACGGCCGAGGACTACTACAGCGACAAGGTCCTGGACGACGTCTCGCTGCTCTACGCCGGCTACGAGGAGCTGCCGCAGGACTTCTGGGACCGGCACAGCGATAGACTGGAATGCTGGCAGGAGGGTGAACGGACCTATTACGCGATACGCGGCCCGATCGTGGCGGGCCTCAACCCGAATGAATGCCTGTATCACCCGGAGAACGGCGACGATGAGGGGTTCGAGGCCATCGTGCGCCGCATCGAGGGCGACCGGGCGGTGATCGAGCGCGCGGTGGACTACCGGCGCGAGCACAACGCGGTGTGGGGCATCACCGCGCGCAACCGCGAGCAGAATTTCGCCCTGAATCTGCTGATGGACCCGGAGGTGGACTTCGTCAGCCTCCTCGGCACCGCTGGTACCGGCAAGACGCTGCTAGCGCTGGCGGCCGGCCTCATGCAGGCCATGGAGCTGAAGCGTTACAGGGAAATCGTCATGACACGCGTCACCATCCCCGTGGGCGAGGACATCGGATTCCTCCCCGGCACCGAGGAGGAGAAGATGACGCCGTGGATGGGCGCGCTGCTCGACAATCTCGAGGTGCTCACGCAAAGCGAGGTCGGCGGCGAGTGGGGCCGGCAGGCCACGGCCGACATTCTGCAGAAGCGCATCAAGATCCGATCGCTGAACTTCATGCGGGGCCGCACCTTTCTCAATCGTTACATCATTCTCGACGAGGCGCAGAATCTCACCTCCAAGCAGATGAAGACGCTCATCACGCGCGCGGGCCCGGGGACGAAGATCCTCGCGCTCGGCAATATCGGGCAGATTGACACGCCGTACCTGAGCGAAACCACCTCCGGCCTGACCTATGTGGTGGATCGCTTCAAGGGCTGGCGGCATGGCGGCCATATCATCCTGATGCGCGGGGAACGCTCCAGACTTGCCGATTTTGCCGCGGAGAGCCTGTAGGTTTATCTTCCCTGCTCGAGACCATTGAATGCCTACGCCGGCCCGGGGGCGGGCGGAATCAGGCAGTGGCGGCGGCCGGATTCGGGGAGGGGAGCGGTTCAATCGTGAAATGGTTGGGAAAGGTCATCGGGGGCATCGCCGGCTACCTGCTGGGCGGTCCATGGGCCGCCGTGGCGGGCGCCGTACTCGGGCACATGATGGACGGGCGGCAACGCGCCGCCCCGGCCGGGACGGGCGAACGGTCAGACACGCAGGCGATCTTCCTGCAGGCGACGTTCTCGGTCATGGGGTATCTCTGCAAGGCCGACGGACGCGTGAGCGAGGAGGAGATCGCGATGGCCTCCCGGGTCATGGATCGCATGGCGCTCAACGCCGCGCATCGGCAGATGGCGATGGACATGTTCCGGCAGGGCAAGGCGGCGGACTTCCGCCTCGACGAGACGCTGAATCGCTTCCGTGCGCGGTGCGGCAGACACCCGATGCTGCTTGGCCTGTTCACCGAGATACAGTTGTCCGCGGCCCTCGCCGACGGCGCGCTGACGCCGCAGGAGGACTCCGCGTTGCGCTACTTCTGCGTTCGGCTGGGGGTCCCGCGGCCCATGTTCGAGCAACTGCTGCGCGCGGCCTCGGCGGGGCGCGGTGGCCGAGCACGGCAGCCGGATCGATCCGCGCCTGCCGATGATCTGGAATCCGCCTATGGCACGCTGGGCATCGAGATGAATGCCAGCGATGCGGAGGTCAAGCGCGCCTACCGCCGTCTGCTCAGCAGGCACCACCCGGACAAGCTCGCCGGCGAGGGCATGTCCGAGGAGATGATACGCATGGCCAATGACCGGACCCAGGCGATACGGCGCGCCTACGAGCGGATACAGTCCGTACGAGGGGTTGCGTGAGCAGGGGCGCGGCGCGGCAGCGGGGCGGCATGCGCCCGGCGCCGCGCGGAACGGAATCCGGCCGCGCCCCCGGCGGGCAGTCCATGCGCACGGTCCTCGCCGGGGTATTGAGTCAATACCGCTCCCAGCTCGTCGTTGCCGAGGCGGGCGTCCTCGATGACCGCGACATCGAACCCCTGCATGAGTTTCGCGTCGCCATCCGGCGCACCCGCGCACTGTTGCGGAGATTCGGCGAATGTCTGGACGGCCGCGCATTGAAGCGCTTCCAGAGGGATTTCGCATGGATGGCAACGTCGGCCGGTCGCCAACGCGACCTCGACGTGCTGCTCCAGCGTCTCCGAGGCGAGCGCAGGCCGCCCCTGGCCAGGGAACCGGCAGCCGCATTGCAGGCCGAGATCGCCGAACGTCGCCGGGTCGCCCGCAGCGGACTGCTCCGGTTGCTGACCTCGGCGCGATACGGGCAGCTCAAGGCCGACTGGTTCCACTTTCTGGATGAACAGCGCATTTCCGGCGCGCCATCCGCGCCGGCGCGGGAATTCGCGGGCGCGAGCCTCCGCAGCGGCTGGGAAGACTTCTGCCGGCGTTGCGGCCGGATCGGCGCGGACAGCCGATACAGACGGCTGCATGCCCTGCGCAAGGATGGCAAGGAGCTGCGCTACGCGGTGGAGGCCTTCAGCGAGCTGTACGGCGATGATGCAATTGCGAGGCTAACGCGACCGCTGAGGCGGCTGCAGGACGATCTGGGAGACTTGTGCGACCTGCACGTGCAGGTCGGGGCGCTGGGCGAGATGCTGGTGGAGAACGAGGCGAGCGATGTCGCGCCGCCAGCGGCCGTCGCCATGCGCCAGTGGCGCCGGGAGATACGCGAAGAGTTGCGGTCGGCGAGGCGGCAGGCCACGGAGCGCTGCCGGAAGTTCGGACGCAAACGCAATCGCCGCAGATTCCGGAGAATGTTGGAGGAGACAGCAACGTGACCGTACTGGCCGCCTACAACCTGAAAGGCGGCGTCGGCAAGACCGCCGCCGCTGTCAACCTGGCGTGGTTAGCGTCGCAGGAGGGTGCGCGCGTGCTGCTCGTGGACCTCGATCCGCAGGGGGCCGCGAGCTTCTACCTGCGCGTGGAGCCGGAACTCAAGGGAGGCAGCGAGAAGTTGATTGGCCGGAGGAGCCAGATCCTGGAGAACATAGTGCCGACAGTCTACGAGCGGCTGTCCGTGGTTCCGGCGGATTTTTCCCACCGCAATCTCGACCTCATTCTGAACGAGGAGAAGCACTCCGCGGATCGCCTGCGCAGGATCCTGAAGTCCGTGGTAGATGACTTCGACTATGTCCTGCTCGATTGCCCTCCGGGAATCTCACTGGTGTCCGAGAACGTGTTCAACGCCGCCGATGCGCTGCTTGTCCCGATCATACCCACCCACCTCTCGCTGCGGGCGTACGACATGCTGACTGAATTTCTGCGGCGGAGCGGAGCGGAGTCCCTCGAGCTCATGCCGTTCTTTTCCATGCTCGACCGACGCCGCCAGGTGCATGTCCAGCTGGTGCAGCAGTTCGCCGCGCAGCATGCGGAGCTGCTGCGCGTCTTCATTCCCTATGCGAGCCAGATCGAAAGGATGGGGCTGGAGCAGGCACCCGTGGGGGCCTTTGCCGGGCCGTCGGATCCCGGGCGCGCATTCGCGGCCCTGTGGGCCA
The DNA here is from genome assembly GCA_022071965.1 of Gammaproteobacteria bacterium. GTDB lineage: Bacteria > Pseudomonadota > Gammaproteobacteria > JAJPIJ01 > JAJPIJ01 > JAJVHZ01. The sequence goes on along the minus strand of JAJVIQ010000019.1, from coordinate 53,476 downwards.
TCATCAAGGAGCGGCTGGCGGCGCAGGCCTGAGGCTCACTGCGGACGCGGCGATCTCAGGGCTGCGGCGCATCCTCGTGCGCGTGCTCCTGTCCATTGTCGTGATCGTCACCGTCGCCGCCGTCCCCGTTCTCGTTCCCGGCGTCATGCGCGGTGCCCGGTCCGGACCCGGCCGCATGGGCCGATTCGTCCTCGCCGTGATGATGCTCGCCACGGAGGTCCGGCAACGACTGCACGCCCAGTCCATGAACGTACACCAGCTCGCCGCCGCGCCACGCCGTCAGGGTCAGCGACCCCATGGGCAGCAACAACAGGACCGCGAACAGGAACCCATGCGACCGCGGCCCGTGGCCGCGCGTCAGCGTCCACAGCACGAAGGGTGTGTAGGCGGCGAGCGTGATCAGCGCGAAATTGCGATGCATGAGCATGGCGGCGTGCGCGGCCTCATCGTGAGCGACGGTGCTGGCGGCATACCATCCGGCGGCAACGGTTCCGAGGCTGATGACGTACCCGAGCAGCAGGTTGCATCGTGCTGCCGCGAGCAGACGCAGCTTCGTGGGGGATTCCACGGGCAGCCAGGTGGACGCGAAGAACAACAGCGGCGCGACGACCAGCAGGGCAACGGTGAAGTGCACCAGGATCGGGTGCCAGTTCGGGACGATTTCGATCATGATTCCCACCCTCATCTATCGTTCGGTGCGCCGTGCCGCCGCGCGGAAACGCGGTCTGCGGGGGTCCGTTACAGCCGCACCCGCTGCAGCCGCGATGCGTTGAAGATTGCCGACATCGAGCTCAACGACATGGCGGCTGCCGCGATCACGGGTGACAGCACCATGCCGGTGAAGGGATAAAGTACACCCGCGGCAATCGGCACACCAAGCACATTGTAGAGGAACGCGAACGCCAGGTTCCGGCGAATGTTCCGTAGCGTTGCGCGGCTCAGCCGCCGGGCGCGCACGAGCGCGCGCGCCTGCTCGGCAAGGGATTCGATCGCTGCGGCATCAATCCCGCCGCGCGCAAGTAACGCCGCGTTGCCGACGCCGATGGCGATGAGCGTGAACATGTTGGCCCGCCGGCGGAGCGCGGACGCCCATGCGCGCTCGAAGAACGGCAGACCGGCCCGGAGCACGACCGGAGAGGCCATTCGGGGCTGTCCCCGGCGTCGGTCCCGGCTGTCACGGCCTCCAGAGCCATGCCGCAAGGCGGGCAGGCCGCCGGCACGGTGCTCATGACCTCCGGATGCGTCGGACAGATGTACTCGCGCCCCCGCCCGGCCGTCGCCGCCACGGCGGACTCGAACCTGCGCCGACACCCTTCGCCGCGGAAATAGTGGGTGGTGCCGTCGCGCTCGCTGCGCGATGGCGTGCTCGTGCTCACCGTCATGCCACGGACGGGATCACGCGCCGTGCCGCCGCGCCCGATCGCGCCGATCTTCACGCCGGTCACCGTCATGCCGGGGCTCGTGGCCGGCGATCGGCAGGCCTGCCCGGAGCGAGCCGTCGCCGCGGTCGCCGGCGCGGCCTTGAACGCGGCCAGGCAGTACGTGGAGCAGAAGCAATAGAAGCGCCCGTCGCGCTCGGCGCTGTCGGCGCCGGCAGCCGAATCCACCTCCATGCCGCAGATGGGGTCGATGTGCCCGGCCGCGTTCTCCTCGTTCATCCTTCGCCTCGCGGGTACATCGGCATGGAGTCCGGACATCGGAGTTGGCGAATTCGAATATACTCCGGCCCCTCGTTGGCTTCGTGTGTCCAATTCATGCCGAGTTTCATTCCAGACCGCCGGCCCCTGCCCCGACTGGTCGTGCTGCTCAGCATCGTATCACTGCTCAACGATGTCGCCAGCGAGATGATCACCCCGCTGCTGCCCCTGGTCGTCGCCGGGATGCTGGGCGGTGGGCCGCTCATCGTAAGCGCGATCGAGGGACTGGCCGAGGCGACCTCCAGTCTGCTCAAGCTGGCCTCCGGCTGGCTCGCCGACCGGGGCTGGAGCCCGCGCTGGATGGTCTTCGGCGGCTACTCGCTGTCGAACCTCGCGCGGCCGCTCATCGGACTCGCCTCCGGCTGGGGTGCCATCATGGCTTTGCGTTTTCTGGACCGGGCCGGGAAGGGGCTCCGCACCTCGCCGCGCGACGCGCTCATCTCGGCAGCCGTGCAGACCGCCGAGCGCGGCCGCGCCTTCGGGTTTCATCGGGCCATGGATCATGTCGGCGCGATCGTCGGCCCGTTGTTGGCCTGGCCGCTGCTCGCGAGCGGCATGTCCCTCCAGAACGTCTTCCTCGCCTCGGCCGTGCCCGGAGTGCTGATATTGCTGGTCCTCTGGTACGCCCTGCCGGCACAACCCGCGGCACCGCCGCTGCCGGTCGCATGGCCGCGTTGGTCGGCCCTCGACCGGCGGTTGCAAGGGCTGATCGCCGCCGCCGCCGCGCTGACGCTTTCGACCCTGCCGGAGGCGCTGCTGGTGCTCTGGGTGAATCAGGTGGGCGGCATCGAGACGCTGTGGGTGCCGGTGCTCTGGGCGGTCGCGCACGGCATCAAGGTCTTCATCGCCTATGCCGCCGGGTCGATCTCCGACCACGTCGGTCGCACGCCGGTAGTCATCGCCGGCTGGTGTGCGCGGGTCGTCGTGCTGCTGGCCATCGCCGCGGGCGCCGCAGGCGTGTTGGCGGGGATCGGCCTGTTTCTCTTCTATGCGGCCGCGCTGTCGTGCACCGAGGCCGCCGAGCGAGCCCTCATCGGGGATGTCGCGCCAGCGGATCAGAAGGGCACGGCCTTCGGCGTGTATCACTTCGTCTGCAGTATGCTGGCCCTGCCCAGCGCGCTGCTGTTCGGCTGGCTGTGGGAGAAGGTCAGCATCACGGCCGCATTTTCCATCGCCGCCGCAGGCACGGTGATCGCGGCGTTGGCGCTGGGCTTCCTGACAAGGCGGAGCGGGGCGAGGCCGGTGACCCAGGTCTGACCCGACGGTCTGCAGCGTATCGCCGCTCTCCCGGGTCACCGGGTCCGGTGAGGGCGATGTAACGCCGTCGGATGTACGAGCATGCGGTTTGTGGCGGCATGGCTCGATCCATGCCTCGAGGTTTGGCCGGCCGATGGCGCACGCCGGCCATCACCGCGCCCGCCTCACGCCACGCCAGGTGAGTCTCGCCATGCCGCGTTGGCGCGCGCCGGAGCTTGCGCATCGCCGGAGGGAGTTCCATCATCGCCGCCGTGACGACCGCGACGGACTCTGACGCTGCGCCGGCGCGCCGCCTCGATGCGGCGGCAATGCCCGCGCTCGCCGTGCGCATCAAGGCGTGGGGTGCGGCCCTGGGGTTTCAGCAGATCGGCGTAACCGGGATCGATCTCGGGCCGGACGAGGCGCGGCTCGAGGAATGGCTCGAGCGGAATTTTCATGGTGACATGCAATACATGCGGCGTCATGGAAGCAAGCGCTGCCGCCCCGCGGAGCTTCATCCGGGCACGTTGCGCGTCATCTGCGCGCGCATGGACTATTGGCCCGAGGATGCGGCCGATGCCGAGCGGGTGCTCGGCAATCCCGATCTTGCCTATGTCTCCCGCTACGCGCTCGGCCGTGACTATCACAAGGTCCTGCGGGCGCGCCTGCAGCGGCTGGCCGAGCGTGTGGCTGTCAGCGCCGGCGGGCATGGCTACCGGGTGTTCGTCGACAGCGCGCCGGTCATGGAGAAGCCGCTGGCGCGCAATGCAGGTCTCGGCTGGATCGGCAAGCACACCAACCTCATCAACCGCGGCGCGGGGTCCTGGTTCTTCCTCGGCGAGATCTATACCGATCTGCCCTTGCCCGTCGATGCCGGCGAAGGCGAGGACCACTGCGGCCGCTGCGCGGTGTGCATGGATGTCTGTCCGACCGCGGCGATCGTGGCGCCCTACCAGCTCGATGCGCGACGCTGCATCTCCTACCTGACCATCGAGCTGCGCGGTTCCATACCCGAGGAATTGCGCCCGCTCATCGGCAATCGCATCTACGGATGTGACGACTGCCAGCTCCATTGTCCATGGAACCGCTTCGCGCGCTCGACCGGAGAGGGCGATTTCCGGCCCCGGCATGGCCTGGATTCTTCGAGCCTGCTGCGGCTTTTCGGCTGGAGCGAAGAGGACTTCCTGAGATACACGGAGGGCTCGGCCATACGGCGCATCGGTTACGAATGCTGGCTGCGGAACCTTGCCGTGGCACTCGGCAATGCGCCTGGCCGTCCCGAGGTCCTCGCCGGCCTGCGCGCACGCGCCGGGCATCCTTCGGGACTGGTACGCGAGCACGTGCAATGGGCCCTGGCCCGGCACGCGGCGCCGTCACCCCGGGGATGAGTCGCGGCGGGGATACCGGTCCGTGGCTTCCGGATGTGCCGGACAAAGGCCCCGGCTCTCCAATTGCTCCAGTATCCAGCGCTCCAGCGGGCCCCGGACGGCGCCGATCGCTGCCGGCGGCCTGACCACGCGGGGGTCGTTCACACCGTCGCACCGCGTCGACACAACGATGCTGTCGACCGCATGCATGGGCAGGGGCTCCACCAGGAATGGGTACTTGAACACCACGCCGGGCTCCGCGAATCCCAGCATTGCCGCCGTGGCGCTCCCCCAGCGCCGGTTGAATTCGGCGGCGGGGAAGATCATCACCGCGGCGTCTTCGAGGCTTGCCCAGATGCGCGCGACCGTCAGGGCGTCCGAGAGATCATGCGAGAGCAGGTAAACGCCGAGCTGGCGCTCCAGAGAGCCTAGCGGACCGGCCTCCACGCTCGGCAGCCATCGGCCGGCGCGGAGGTTCGCCGTCAGTCCCCGCGGCAGGCCGCGAAACAGCACACCGGAGTCGCTGTAGCGATAGCCGAGAAAGGAGTGATCGAGCCGCAACAGCTCGTCGATCTTCCCGTGCCAGCCGCTGCGTGCCTCGCCCCGGGGAAGGCATGGACGAGTGTTGTACGCATAGGCCGTGTTGAGCGCACTGTCGTCGCGCTCGGGCTCACCGTGCATCACCGTGTCCTCGCTGGCTGCCGGACAAGAAAAAGGCGCGTGGGTGATCCCACGCGCCCGTCAAGCTGAAGGACTTCGTTATTGTCGGTAGTTCGGCGTTACTTCATCTGCACTTCATGCCAGACGCACTGCCAGAGTCTCGGGTCGCACGGGCCGCCGGCGGCCGCTGCGCCGGCACCGCCGGACTGGCCGTTCGTATAGAGTTCGACGCGGCGGTTCATGTAGCGACCGTCCTTCGTATCGTTCGAGGCGACGGGCTCGCTCTCACCGCGACCCTCGGTCGTCAGTCGCGATGCGGCGATCCCGTGGGCGACGAAGTATTCGCGGACGGCCTCGGCACGGCGCTCCGACAGCCCCTGATTGTATGCCTCGGACCCGATGCTGTCGGTATGGCCGACGATCTTGACGTCGGCATTGCCGACCTCTTCCAGCTTGCGCACGCCTTCATCGAGGATGGCGGCCGAGTCAGGCTTGATGGTCGCCTTGTCGAAGTCGAAATTCACCCCGCGCAGGGTGTGGATCAGCTTCGGTTCCTCCGGTGGAGGCGGCGGAGGGGGAGGAGGAGGCGGCGGCGGTGGCGGTGCCGCTTCCGCGACCGGTTCGGGCGCCGGCGGCTCCGGGCACAGCGCCGCGCCGATCAGCGCTCCGGCCGCGGCACCGGCGCCCGCGTAGATGCCTTCGTCTTCGTCGGCGGCGAGACCGCCGGCGAGGCCGCCCACGGCAGCACCGGCCAGCATGCAGACAGGCTTGCTGAGGCCGCCGGAGTTTGCGCAGCCGGAGAGCGTGGCGACACAAGCAATCGTTGTGGCGAGCTTGAGATAGTTCCTCATGATTCGAATCCCCCTCGGTTTGACCTGACGGGCAGCTGAGTCACGCCCGCCTTCACGGAACAGTGTGGCTTTTTCGTCACTTAAGATTACAGACTTGTTGCAGCAAAGCTTACTGGAACTGTGAGTCGCTCACAAGGAGAAATCTCGCCGCAGTGGGGGAAATGTTCATGGCGACGGTCAGTGCCCGGCCACCGATCGGTATAATCCACGGGGCCGGACGACCATACAACCATGACGCAAGGGGGGGAGAGATGCCCGGACCGCTGGTCATCGCGAAATCGGGGGCGACGGACGTGTGCCTGTTGCCGGCGATGGGAAACCGGCACGGTCTGATAACCGGGGCCACCGGCACCGGCAAGACCGTCACCCTCCAGGCGATCGCCCAGGGGTTCAGCAACCTGGGGGTCCCCGTCTTCATGGCCGATATCAAGGGCGACCTCGCCGGCATAGCCCGGGCGGGGACGGCGACGCCCAGGATCAAGGAGCGGCTCGATCTCCTGCAGCTCGCCGACTTCGCCTTCGAAGGCTGCCCGGTGGTGTTCTGGGACCCCCTGCGGGCCGCCGGCCACCCGGTGCGGGCGACCGTCTCCGACATGGGACCCCTGCTGTTCAGTCGGGTCCTGAATCTCAACGAGACCCAGGCCGGGGTGCTGGCCATCATCTACCGGATCGCCGACGACAACGGCCTGTTGCTGATGGATCTGAAGGACCTGCGGGCGATGGTCCAGCACGTCGGCGAGAATGCCAGGCAGTTCACCACCGAATACGGCAACGTCTCCGCGGCCAGCGTCGGCGCGATCCAGCGCGCTCTGCTGCAGCTGGAGGAGCAGGGCGGCGATCTGCTCTTCGGCGAGCCCATGCTGAACATACAGGACCTGATGCAGACGGACGGCGCCGGCAGGGGAGTGGTGAATATCCTGGTGTCCGATCGACTCATGAATGCCCCGAAGCTGTATTCCACGCTGCTGCTCTGGCTGCTGGCGGAGCTGTTCGAAAGCCTTCCCGAGGTGGGCGATCCCGAGAAGCCGAAGATGGTGTTCTTCTTCGACGAGGCGCATCTGCTTTTCGACGAGGCGCCCCGGGCGCTGCTGGAGAAGATCGAGCAGGTCGTGCGTCTCATCCGTTCCAAAGGCGTTGGCGTCTTTTTCATCACCCAGAACCCGCTCGACGTGCCGGATGCAGTACTGGCACAGCTCGGCAACCGCGTGCAGCATGCCTTGCGCGCCTTCACGCCTCGCGATCAGAAGGCGGTAAGGGCGACGGCGGAGACCATGCGCCCGAACCCGGCATTCGACACGGAACAGGTCATCACCGCATTGGGGGTGGGCGAGGCGCTGGTCTCGTTTCTCGATGAAAAAGGGCGCCCAGGGGTCACCGAGCGTGCATTCGTGATCCCTCCTGCCAGCCGGATCGGGCCCATCACGGAGGCCGAGCGCGACAGCATCATCAAGGCCTCCGCTTTTTATGGTCACTACGAGAAGTTGCTCGATGGGGAGTCGGCATACGAGATGCTGAAGCAACGTGCGGCGAAATCGCATGCGGACGCTCCGGCGCAGGGGCGTGTCGAGGAGGGCTCCGGCCCGGGCGGCGGCGGACTCGTCAAGGACATACTTGGCTCCGTATTCGGAGGGCGGCGCGCCCGCCGCACCGACAGTATCGTGGAGTCCATGGCAAAGAGCGCGGCGCGTTCCATCGGCACGCAACTCGGCCGGCAGATCCTGCGCGGCGTGCTCGGGTCGCTGAGCGGCGGCAGCCGGCGCGGCTGAGCCGCCGCCGCGCGTGCGGTCGCGGCGACGGCGATCGAACCCCGTAACCGCATCGGCATCGGCATCGTCATCGCCAGCCTGCCGACGGCGGAACGCCTGCCGCGGCCGACCGTTCACCGCCCGTGTGAGTCCGAGCTGCACGACCATCCCGATCCCGCCGCCGCTCAAGGTGCCCATGCGCGCATATCGGGAATTCCGGCCAGTAACTAGAATGTGGCTATGAGGGATCCATTGCGAGCACAAGGTGAGTACCGATGCCCGCCCCGACGCGATGTCGCGCCGCCCTGGCGGCGGCGCCGGCACCCGGTACGCCGTTGCGGCAGGGAGGGTGCGTGCGGTGGGTAATCCGCAATGCCCGCCAGGACGTTGCGCCCCGGAAAGTCCACTGAGTTGAACACCGGCATCCTCGGCCGGGCGGTGCGCCGCCAGCAGATCTTCCCGATGCTGGCCGCGGCCGCGCTCGCGGCGGGACTGCAGGCCTCCGGGCTCCTGATCCGCGCCGATCTGGCCGCATACGATCTCGCGCTTCGGGCGTGGCCACGGCCGGTCTCCCCGGACATCGTCATCGTCGCCATCGATGATCGCAGCATCGCCGAGCTGGGTCGGTGGCCGTGGTCAGGCCGGCTGCTTGCGAAGTTGCTCGATCGGCTCACTGGCGCCGGGGTGCGCGTCGTCGGCCTCCAGTTCGATTTGAACGCGCCCGACGCCGGTGATCCCGCGGGCGGCGCCGCCCTCGCGCGTGCCTTGCAGGCGAGCGGGCGCACGGTGCTGTCGATTGCGCCTCCCGCGACTGGCCCCGGGGAGGCGGATGAGCGATCCCGCCCGCTGGCGAGGTTCGAAGGCGCCGCCGCCGGCCTGGGACACATCGAGCTGCTGCCCGATCAGGACGCCGTTCTGCGCAGCGTATTCCTCGAGGCGGGACCACCCGGGTCCGCCTTGCCTGCGCTGCCGTTGGCCATGCTGATGCTCACGACGCCGCGGAACATGCACCAGCTGGCAGGCGAACGGGGTGTCACTGTCGCCGCTGCGCGTGCGGAGGGCTGGGTACGGGACTTCCGCCTGCACATTCCATTTGCCGGGCCGCCTGGCCAGTATCGCCGCCTGAGTGCTGTCGACGTGCTCCGGAACGACACGGTGGCCGGCTCGCTGCGGGGGAAATTCGTGCTCGTGGGTGTGACTGCCGCGGGTCTCCAGGAGGCGCATCCCACGCCCCACGGCGGCGTGGCCCGTGCCATGCCCGCCGTGGAGGTCAGCGCCCACGTCCTCGATACGCTACGGCATGACAGCGGCGTGGTGCCGATCGGCAACTCGTCGAGCCTGCTGCTGACACTGCTCGTGCTGCTGGCTGCGACGGTGCTCTACGGGGCGGTGCGGCCGCGATACGCGCCGATCGCAACCGCCGTGACGATCGTCGCGGCGCTGCTGGCGAGCTACCTCCTGATGCGATACGGCGGGCGCTGGTTTGCGCCGTCCACGACCGTCATCGCGCTGTGTGGCTGCCATCTCACCTGGGCATGGCAGCGGACGCACGGGTCTGCGGAGCGTTTGCACCATCCGCAGGAACGCAGCCGGGCGATCCTGGATTCCGTCGGCAAGGCGGTGGTGGCGACGGACAAACGGGGCAACGTCACCTTCGTCAATCCGGCAGCCAGGGACCTGCTCGGTATCGACGGCGAGCATGCCGGCGGCGGGCCGTTGCGCGATGTCCTGCTGTCCCTCGAGCCGAGCGCGCAGGAGAAGCTCGCGGCAATCCTCGATGCCTGTCTTGCCAGCGGCCGCGTGCAGGAGCTCGTGGACCCTGCGATGCTCCACCGCGGCAATGATCGCCGGACGCTGGTGCGCGCGACGGCGGGCCCCTTGCGTGATGCCGAGGGCAGCGTGTTTGGAGCGGTATTGGCGCTGGATGACGTGACCGACAGCCTGTCGATCACGGCGCGCATGCTGCATCAGGCCACGCACGACTCGCTTACGGAGCTGCCCAACCGAATGCTGCTGCAGGACCGGCTCACCCACGCCATCTCCAGCGCCATGAGAGCCGGAACCTGGATAGGCGTCATGTTCCTCGATCTGGACGGCTTCAAGCGCGTCAACGACAGCCTCGGTCACAGCGCCGGCGACAGTCTGCTCAGGGAGGTCGCCAAGCGCCTGAAGTCGGGCATGCGCGGCCAGGACACCGTCGCGCGCTGGGGCGGGGACGAGTTCGTGTTCATCATCGAGGGCATATCGCGCAAGGAGGTCGTCGCGCGCCTGGCGAGCAAGATCCTCAGGTGCTTCCAGCGGCCTTTCAGGTTCGACCGGCATGAGCTCTACGTGACGGCAAGCATCGGCATCAGCCTTTGCCCGAAGGACGGCGAGAATGCCGAGGAATTGCTGAAGAAGGCGGATGCGGCCATGTATCGCGTCAAGGACCGCGGCCGCAACGCCTACCGATTCTATTCCGAGGACATCAACAACTGGACGATGCAAAGCCTTGCGATGGAGCAGAGCCTGCACCGCGCATTGAAGCGCGGGGAACTGGAGCTGTTCTTCCAGCCGCAGGTCTCGCTGCTCAGCGGCGAGACCACGGGTGTCGAGGCGCTCCTGCGGTGGCACCATCCGCGCGACGGCCTCATCTCCCCGAGCAGATTCATCCCGATCGCTGAGGAGAACGGACTCATACATCCCATCGGCGACATGGTCATTCAGGCCGCCTGCCGACAGGCACGGGCGTGGGCGGAGTTGAGTCCGCTCCCGATGCCGATCAGCATCAACGTCTCGCCGCGCCAGTTCGCGCGCCACGAGATCGCGCGCACCCTCGGCAAGGCGATAGAACACAACGGCATAGACCCGGGACTCATCAAGGTGGAGATTACCGAGACCACCATCGTCAAGGACGTGAAGAAGACGCTCGTGGCGCTGCGCGATTTCAAGGCGCTCGGAGTCCGGGTCGCGATTGACGATTTCGGCACCGGGTTCTCGTCGCTGACGCATCTGAAGCGCTTTCCGATCGACGAGTTGAAGATCGACCAGTCCTTCGTGCGCGACATCACCAACGATCCCGACAATGCCGCCATCGCGCAGGCGATCATCGCTCTTGCGCGCAGCATGGATCTCACCGTCGTGGCGGAGGGCGTGGAGACCGAGGCGCAGGTGACCTTCCTGCGCGAGCAGAACTGCCACAGCATGCAAGGGTTTTTTTTCAGCCACCCGCGTCCCGCGGCGGAGATCCCGCGTTTCTTCCGGCAGCCCCCGCCCGCCGAGGGGCTGAATTGAAGGGCAAGCGCCGGCCTTGCAGCTGACACACGCCAGCTGTTCGAGTCCTTGCCATGACGTGTGGTGGGACGCCGGGCACGGTCCGTAGTCCTGCCGCGCATCACCGGGACATCCGCATCCCGTCATCGATGTCGTTGCCGCGGTGGACCAATCCCGCCAGCGTGGATGCAGAGCGGCCTGTCGAGGGCGGATGCAGTTCGACCGCGGCACGCAGATCGCGAGTCGCGCCGTCGAGATCCCCGAGCTCGAGCCGGAGGTGCCCGCGCAGTTCGAGGAACAGAGCCTTGTCGCTCTTGGGCAGGTCACTGGGCATCAGGTACGCGGCGCGCTCGAGCTGACGCGCAACATCGGCGGCGTTGTATCCGACGGGGTTGGCCAGCATGCCTATCGCGATGCCCAGCGCGCCGTCGAAGTCGGCGTCAAGTTTCCCGAGGTAGCGGTCGCCGAAGGTATCGTTCGTTTTCCAGGTCTCCGGCCTCATGGCCAGAAACGTCGCGATACGGCGGCGCAGCCCGCCTTGCACGAACGATGTCCACGGATCGGGATGATCCCCGGTCAGCACCGCGGTTTCGAGAAACTCCCGCTGGGTCGCGTCGAGAGGCTGGAGCGCAGCGCTGCCGCCCTGGCCCGGGTCCGTAACGATGTAGTGGAGCCAATGATTGGTGGTGTTGACCCCCTCCGGAACCGGTGGCGTGAAGGCCACGGGTCGCCGGACCGCCTGCGCGAAGGCGGCGACGGCGGCGCGGCCGTCGGATCGCCGGGTCCGCAACGGATGGAAGATCCGCGTATCGAAGCCCAGGCCGCCAGGGTTCATGACGGTGACGTCGGGCCTCACTCCCTCGATCAAGTGGAAGTAGCCGACCGCGCCGACCTCGGCGTCACCCGAGACGAACAGGATCGTGTTCGCGGGAAGGGGTAACAGAATGGTGCGCGCGTAGCGGCTCGACCAGTCATATCCGGCGCGAAGGTTGGTGCGTGCCGACATCGCGGCGATAAGGGAGATGGATATCAAGCCGATCACATGAACGAACCATCCCGCGAACCTTCTGGCGCGGGCAAGGTGCATCAGGCCCAAGGCCATCCAGACTGCCACGATGGCATAGGCCGGCAACGGATAGACGCTGTAGATGTGCGCGTGCAGAAAGTCGTAATCGAATCCCAGGAGAAAAATGAGGACGACGGATGGCATCAGGAAGATGACGGTCAGGCACATCGAGACCCGGTAGCCCCACGTTCGCCATTGCACAATGGCTCCAAGCAGTCCGAGTGCGGTGCCGACGATCGCGAATTGGAGAATCAACTGCTGACCGAAATACCGGAGGAAGTACAGACGATCGATCCACGTAGCGGATGCGGACGCGTCGATGGACGCATAGCCGGCGCGACTGACCATGGTCCAGAACTCGCCCGGCGAAGTCAGAGGGCCGTAGAAGCTGAACACGGGATCGGACCATGACCGCACCACGAGCCAGGCATACGGCGACAGTCCGAGCAGCGACAACGGCACGAGTGTCGGCAGCCAGCGGATGATCTTGCTTCTGTGCGGCCAGAGCAGGATCGCAAATGCGGGCGATACGAGCAGCATGAGTGGCCAGTGGTTCGACAAACTCAGGCCGAACAGGAATGCCATCAGTGACGCCGTGCGGGGGGCGAACCGCTCGGAGGATCCCAATCGCAACCCGAGGTGGACGAGAAGGAAAACGAAAAATGTGTTGAGTGTGTAGACCTCGGCGACGAGCGACTGCGACCAGAACGCGCGCGAAACCCCCAATCCCAATGCGGCGAAATACGCCCATACGCGTTCCCGCGTCAGGGCCTGAACGCACAGCCAGACGACAGCGCAGGTGAGCGCGCCGAAGAACGCGCTCATCAGGTGTACGCGAAATGCCACCGATCCGACGGGCAGCAAGGTGAAGAGGTGACCGAGCAGCGTGTGGAGTGGATATCCGGGGGGGTGCTCGATCCCGAGAAAAAAACTCGACAGGATGAATAATCCGTCGTCCTCGAGCGCGACCGTTCGAGGCGCGGTTGCGGCGTACAGCGCAAGCAAAACGAGAAAGACGACGACAGGATGCGGCCATTCCTGGCGGCTGTCCGGTCGTGAAATCATTGTCGTTTGCGACCGGAGTCTCCCCAGGTGACTGAGGCGGTCGTGAGGAAATTCCAGATTGCCGCAACGGCCGCTCCCGCCATCCCGGCCAGGCGGTAGTCAACCGCCTTCAGGAACAGCCAATCGGCAACCGACACATTGATAAGTGCTCCCAGGCCGCATGCCGCGTAAAAAGCCAGGAGTCCGCGCCACATCCGTGTGCCACGAAGACGCCGGTCGCCGTACGTGAAGATGTTGTTCAGGAAGAAATTGCCGGTCATGGCGACGGTAATGGCCGTTGCCTGGCTGAGCAGGAAGTCCCCGGCGGTCAACCCGAACATGGCGGACAGCACGGCGAGATGAACCGCCATCCCGCTGAGCCCGACGGCGAGGAACAGGAAAAACCGCGCGGGGAAGAGCCGCCCGCACATGCGATAAAGTACGAGCGCAAGAAACTCGGAGATTACTCGAAAGCTCATCTTGCTTTCGCCGTGGGCCCGACTTCGCATGCGATAAGGTATTTCCACCACGCGCACCCGACCGTCCGAAGCCGAGACGAGATCCAGGAGAATCTTGAATCCGCGCCCGTACAGCTTGCGGACGACGGAATCGAGGTACTTGCGGCTGACAACAAAGTATCCGCTCATCGGGTCGCTGAGCGTCACGCCCAGGAGACGACTGAATCCGGTCGCAAGGCGACTCATGAAGACGCGATGTCGCGGCAGGTCGCCCGTGCTGGCGCCGGTCGCGTATCGGCTTGCCACTGCCACATCCGCATCGGATCTCTTGATTGCGGCGATCAGGTCCGGAAGAGATTTCTCGTCATGCTGCAGGTCGGCGTCACTCACGGCGAGGTAGGGCGCGGAGCTTGATAGCATGCCTTCTATGCACGCCGAGGCCAGACCGCGCCGACCAACCCGCAGCATGCACCGGATGCGCGGATTCCGTTGCGCGTGCTCCCGGACCAGGATTTCCGATTCATCCTCGGCGTCGTCGATGACGATTATCGTCTCCCAGTCATGCCCACGCAGCGCCTCGTCGAGGGCGGCAATGAGAGCCGGCAGGTTCTCGCGCTCGCGATATGCCGGGACTACTACCGAGATTTCTGGCATGTGACGTTACGCCCGTCGCTGGCGAATGCAGCGTCGCAATTCCGGCCGGCACCGTTCAGGCAATCATGAAGTTCCGGCGGACGCTCCAGGATCGACGTCGAGTCATCAGGTCGGGAACGCAACGAGCATGCCCGAGCTGCTGCAACGAAATGGGGGCTTCGATACGCAGGCTGCAGCCTCGGAAGACCGGGGTCGGTGGCGTAGGGTCGGCTCGATAGCGGGAGGACCGTTCCGATTCTGGGCAAGGAGGCCGGAGGATCCCCTGCGGTACGCCTCGGTATCGGGTGTGTGTGCAGCGGCCTGGAAGAACTGGTGGCCAGGGACGGAATCGAACCGCCGACACGGTGATTTTCAGTCACCTGCTCTACCAACTGAGCTACCTGGCCGAACGGGAATCGATGCGGGCCGCGAGGAGGGGCAATTAAAGCGATTGGCGGGGTTGTCGTCAAGCCGGGCAGGTCCTCACGCATCCGGTGAGCGGGGGACGCAGCCTCGGCGTAAGGGGAGCGGCAGCGGTTTGCCGCGCTTACAGATTGACGCCGTCCCGCTATTCGGCATGCCGCATGCCTGGCCCCCGTCCGCCGATCGCATGCCTCAGCGGCCCGGCGGTACGTATCCTTCCGGCATGTCGGCGCCCCCGGAGAAGAAGAACTTCTCCATCTCCTGCTCGAGGAACTGTCGCGCCTTCGGTTCGAAGGGTGTGAGGCGATACTCGTTGATCAGCATGGTCTGGTGCTTGAGCCACAACTGCCACCCCTCGGCGGAGACATTGTCGAAGATGCGTTTGCCCAGCGGACCGGGATAGGGCGGCATCTTCAGCCCCTCAGCGGTCTTGCCGAGTTTTACGCAATGCACGGTGCGGGTCATCTGGCGTCTCCGGGCTGCCCTGCGCATCGAGGCGGTCGAGGAGGCGGCGCACCGGTGCGGGCAGACCTACCTCGATCGCATCGCCGTCTTTATACCAGAGCCAGCGATCGGCATCCATGACCGCCTGCGGGGAGGTCTCTATCTCCAGCAGCAGCGGATGCATGTCGAGATGAAAGTGGCTGAAGGTGTGCCGCATCACCTCCCAGGAGGTCGACCGACGCACGGGCAGGGCATGTGCAGCACACCAGGTTTCTGCCGCGGCGCATGTATCGGTCTCGGGCAGGCTCCACAAGCCTCCCCAGAGCCCCGTCGGTGGCCGCGCCTCGAGCAGGATATGACCGGAGTCGCGCCGTACGATGAGAAAGCATCGGCTGCGAACCGGTGCCTGCCTGCGTGCACGCGAACCCGGATAGCGATCCACGGCGCCGTCGTGGTGAGCGCGGCAATCCATGGCGAGTGGGCAGGACCTGCAATGCGGCCGCGCACGCGTGCACACCATGGCGCCGAGATCCATGATTGCCTGGGTGTAGTCGGCGACGCGCGCGGCGGGGGTGTGGAGGGCAGCCAGCTCCCACAGCCGGCCCTCGACTGCGCGTGCGGTGGGCGGGCCTTCCACGGCGTGGTAGCGGGACAGGACCCGCCTGACGTTGCCGTCGAGGATCGGATGCCGCTGTTCGCAACTGAATGCGAGTATGGCGCCGGCGGTCGAGCGCCCGATACCCGGCAGTGCCGTGAGCACGTCGATCTCGCGCGGGAATTCCCCGCCATGAGCGCGCACCACGACCTGGGCGCAGCGGTGCAGGTTGCGGCCGCGCGCGTAGTAGCCCAGCCCGGCCCACAGCGCCAGCACCTCGTTGAGTTGGGCTGCGGCCAATGCCCGGACGTCGGGAAAGCGTACGAGGAACCGCTCGTAGTAGGGAATGACCGTGGCCACCTGCGTCTGCTGCAGCATTATCTCCGAGAGCCACACGCGATAGGCCGAGCGCTCGCGCCGCCACGGCAGTTGCGTGCGGCCGTGGCCGTCGAACCAGTGGAGCAGGTTGCGCGCGAACCCGTCCAACTGCGTGCTTCCCGCGGGGGAGGACTGGTGGCAGGGTGAGGAACAGGCGATGTCAGCCACGCTCCAGGCGGTTCGTCACAAGCCCTTGAGCAGGCCCTTCAGTGCATCCTCGACGCTGTCTTTCTTCTTCGCCGGTTCCTTCGCGGGTGGGGCCGCCTCCTTGGCAGCGCTCGGCGCGGACTTCGGGGCCGCTGGCTTCGCCGGGGCCGGCGCGGCCGCCCCGTCCGCGGGTGGTGACGCGGTCTTCTTCTTGTCGCCGATCAGCCCTTCCAGGAGCTTCTTGGTCGGGTCGGTCGTCTCCTGTGCCGGAGCGGCTCCGGGCGCCGCACCCTCGGTGGGCGCCGGCGTCTGAGTCCCGAGCACGCCTTCGAGCAGTTCCTTGGGCACCGGCAGCTTCTCTGCGTTCTTGTCCAGTTGCTTCTGCAGTTCCTTTTTCGCCCGCGCCTTGGCGATGCTCTCGATGTCCGGGCTGAAGCTGGGCTTGTCGAAGGTGCCGCCCACCCTGATGGGTATGGTCGTGCCACCCAGATCCGCGAGTTCCTTGCCGCCCTGGCCTTCGACGGTGCCGACCACGGTCGCGTCGATCCGGTAGTCGAGCTCCGAACTCACGAGATCCGCCTTGCCCTGTCCGGCAATGCGCAGCAGCGGCGACTTGGCGGCCAGGTCGTTGTTGGTCACGACACCGTTCACGATCTTGTAGGTCCCGGTCAGCTCGGTGAAATCGGTTTCCTCCGTCTCCACGTCGCCGACGAAAAGCGTCTCGGCCTTGCGCAGGAACTTGGCGATGTTGAAGCCCTTGATGGCGCCGTTGCGGAAGACGAAATCGCCGTTGCCGTTCAACGATCGCTGGACCTGCGTGCTGGTGGCGCCGCTGCCGGCGGCGTGCAGGGAGAAATCCCCCTTGCCGCGCATCCTGGCCTTGCCTTTCATGTCCTTCAGCAGCGGTTCGATCTGTATGCCCGTCAGGGTATGGTCGAGCCGTATCACCGCGGCATCTGCCCTGGCATTGATGCCGACTGAACCGCTGTACGAGCCATCATACAACTTGGCGGCGATCGGCTCGAGCTGAATGTCGCCGTCACGGGCGTTGATGCCGAGGCGCACGTTGGACATCCGCGCCTTCTTCACGGTCAGCGTGCCGATGCTGGCGTCGCCCTTGATCTTCAGCCGGCGCAGGGTATCGAGCGGCAGCTTGGCGGCGGCCGCGGGCGTCGCAGGGGCCGCGGCCGCCGCCTCGGACTTGCCGCCACCCTGCTTCTCCTCGGCAACCGGCGGCAGGTAGCGATCGGCATTCAGCGCGTCGACGGCGAGATTGAAGGTGATCGCGGGATTGGCGAAGCCCGCGATGGCGAGATCGCCGCTGATGTTGCTGTCGTCCAGCCTCAGCTTCATGCCCTGCAGGCTGAGATCGTTGCTGGAGCCGGTGAAGGCGCTGGTGACGGCGACCTTTGTCAGGGTGTTGGCGTCGGCCATCGCCGGCAGCGCATTCTCCTTGCCGAGCGTCTTCAGGAACTGGCGCAGGTTGAACTCGGCGACGCTCAGCGTGCCGTTGAGCTTCGGATCGGTACGCAGCGCCGTGGCATCGATCGCGCCCGTGGCATTCAATCCCAGGGCGGAAACGGCGAACTCCGACACGTTCAGCGTATCGGCACCCAGGTCGACGTCGGCGCGCGAGGAGATCTTCACGTCACTCGCGCCCTGCGGCACCGCCGGACCGCTGACGCGCGCCGTGGCGGTGATCGGATCGAGCTTGAATTTCTGCGCGGTGCCGGCGATGTTGGCGGCTGCGATGAGATTGGTGACGCCGACGGGGAGCTCCGCCTGGCCGTACGCCTTCAGCAGCGCCGACACATCGGGGCTCCTGATGTTGAGCTTGCCGGCCACGGAGGAGTCCTTGGCATTGATGTTCCGGGCATCGATGTCGCCGGTGACGCTGGTGCCCATGGTGTCGAGTTGCAGGCCGGAGAGCGTTGCGTATCCGGCCGCGAGATCGACGTTCATGGCCGTGCTGAGCTTCAGATCGCCCGCCGCGCCCGGGACCGGCCTGCCGGCGAGCAGGCTGACGAGCGCCGGACCGTTCTGACTGTTGACGGCAATCTTGCCGGCCACGGCCGGCTGCTTCGACTGGATGTTCCTGGCGTCGATGTCGCCCCTGATCTCCGAGCCGAGACCGACGAAGTTCAAATCCTGCAGTCTGGCGCTGCCACTGGCGAGATCGACGTTGAAGGTGCTGGAGGCCTTCAGATCCCTGCCGGCGCCCTCGGGAAGCTTCTTGCCGGTCAGCGCCTGCAACATCGCCGGGGCATTGCTGCTGGCGAGGCTCAGCGTGCCGCTGGCAGCGGGCTTGCCGCTGCTCAGCGCACCGGCGGTGACGTCGCCCTGCACGGTCGCGTCCAGTCCCTTGAAGTTCAGACCTGTCAGCCTGGCGGTATCGGCCGCGAGATCGACGGCGAACGCGGTATCGAGGGTCAGCTCCTTCGCGCCGGCGGGCAGTTGCCTGCCGGTGAACGCGGTGATCAGGGCAGGACCGTTGCTGCTCACGATGCTCACTTTGCCGGTGGCGGCGGGCTTGCCGGTCTGGAGATTCTTCGCATCGACGCTGCCGGTGATGTCGGAGCCATACACGTGCAGCTTGAGATCCTCGATCGTGGCCACGCCGCTCTGCGCGTTGACGTCGAAGGCGGCGTCGAGCTTCAGGTCCCTGGCCAGCGTCGGTTCGGCCTGGAACGGCTCGAGCAGCGGCGCGGTCTTCTCCGGCGGCACCCAGGGCGCGATGGCGCCAAGCAGAGCCGGCAGATCGGCTACCGCCAGGGCGACCTTGCCGCTGGCGGTCGGCATTCCAGCGCCAATGCCTTGTGCGTTCACGTTGCCGCTGAGCGTCGCGCCAAGCCCGGCGAAGTCGATGCCCTCGAGCCGGGCGGTACCGGCCTTCATGTCGACGTCGAAATCCGCACCGAGCTTCAGCTCCTTGCCGGCAGCGCCCGCCAGCGGCCTGAGCCTTTCCGCCTGCGCCGGGAGGACACCGGCGAGCATGTTGACGATCGCGGGCAGGTCGGCGGCATTGAGCGCCACCTTGCCCTTTGCGACGGGCTTGCCGCTCTGGAAGTCCGTCACCTCGACACCGCCCTGCGCCGAGGCGCCGAAGCCCGCGAAATCCAGGCCTTCCACCTTGATGGTGCCCGCGTCGAGATCGATGTTCGCGGCCGTCTTGAGCTTGACCTCGGAGGAGCCGCCGGGGATCGCCTTGCCCGTCAGTGTGCCCTTCAGGTCGACGGGCGTGATGTTGATGCGCTTGAGATCCTTGCTGACCTCGAACTCGCCTTCGAGTGCGATATTGCCGCTCACGCCCTTTGGCGAGGCGTCGAATTCCGTGGACAGCGACACCGGTATCGACTCCCCGAAGTCGAGCGTTCCGGTCCTCAGATTCAGATGGGTGGCGGTGTACTTCTCCCCCTTCTGCCGGTCATCCCAGCTGATGTTGGCATTGCGCAGATCCAGCCCGTTGAGCACCAGCGCGGCCATCTGCGGACCTTTGCCCCCTTCCTTCCTGCCACCGGTCAGGTCCTCGAAGTTCGTGCGGCCGCTGGCGTCGCGCGCGAGATTGACGTTGACGCCCTCGGCGACGATGGTGTCGACGAGCACCTCCTTGCGAAGCAATGGCATCAACTGGACGCGGACGTTGACCGCGTCGGCGCTGAACATCGGCGCCTCGCCGAAGCCCGGGGCGTTGCCGAAGGTCAACTTGCCGGTCGACACCCCCAACCACGGAAACACCGAGAGCTTCAGATCACCCTCGAGGCCGAGCTTGCGGCCGGTGGCCTTCTCGACCTGGGCCACGATCTGATCCTTGTAGTCGTTCGGATCGAAGAACCGCGGCAAAAGCACGGCGGCGGCGCCGATGGCCACGATCAATGCGATGACGATGCCCAGCAGAACCTTCAGCAGCTTGCTCATTCTCCTCGTCCCCTCGTTTCCGTGCGGTAACCGGCCAACCGCGCCCCTGGTTGGAAGTATGGCGAAAAAATACCCCGGACGGACGCCCGGGAGGGCCGATTTCGTCGGTCCGGCGACGATTCCGGGCGCCGCTATTCCGGCGGCGCCCGGGACCCGTATTCCGCGGCGCGGCGCGCATCGCCGCGCACCCGATCCGCGGGGTAGCGCCGCTCATTGATCGCCATCTTCTCCTCGGCCGCCGCCAGCAGATTCACGTCCAGCTTGTCCGCGAGGCGCACCAGGTAGACAAATATGTCCGCGAGCTCGTGCCGTACGGCGGCGATCTTCTCCGGCGGCAGGTCCGCGCTCTGCTCGGGCGTGAGCCACTGGAAGTGCTCGACCAGTTCCGCCGCCTCGGCGATGAGCGCCATCGACAGATTCTTCGGTGTGTGGAACTGATCCCAGTCGCGTGCGCGTGCGAACTCGCGCAAGCGATCGCGCAGTCCCCCCAGTTCGTCGCTCATTACGCTTTGGTCCTCCGTCGCCGGCAAAGGTTTCCTCCACGCGCTCAGGCCGCCGCGCTGCCGGCCCCCTTACTCCTTCGCCGCAAGCCGCTCGCGGGCGCGCACCGCCGCGGCACGCACCTGGGCCGGGGCGGTGCCGCCGAGGTGATTGCGCGCCGAGACGGAGCCCTCGAGGCTCAGCACCTGGAACACGTCGTTGTCTATCCTGTCGCTGAAGCGGCGCAGATCATCGAGCGTCAGTTCGCCAAGGTCGCGGCCCACTTCGATGGCATGGCGCACGCTCCGGCCGACGATGGCATGCGCATCGCGAAAGGGCACGCCCTTGCGCACGAGATAGTCGGCGAGATCCGTGGCCGTGGTGTAGCCGGCGCCGGCCGCCTTTTTCATCGCGTCGCGACGGACGCTCACGTGCGGCATCATGTCGGCATAGGCGCGCAGGCAGTCGCGCACGGTGTCGATCGTGTCGAAAAGCGGTTCCTTGTCCTCCTGGTTGTCGCGGTTGTAGGCCAGCGGTTGGCCTTTCATCAGCGTCAACAGGGCGGTGAGATTTCCGTAAATCCGGCCGGTCTTGCCGCGCACGAGCTCCGGCACGTCGGGGTTCTTCTTCTGCGGCATGATCGAGGAGCCGGTACAGAAGGCATCGCCGATGTCGACGAAGCCGAACTGCGCCGATGACCAGAGGATCAACTCCTCCGAAAAACGCGAAAGGTGCATCATGAGGAGCGCGCAAGCGGACGTGAATTCGATGGCAAAGTCCCTGTCGCTGACCGCGTCGAGGGAATTCTCGCTGATCGCGTCGAATCCCAGCAGCTTCGCCGTGATCCGGCGGTCGATCGGGTAACTGGTGCCGGCGAGCGCCGCGCTGCCGAGCGGCATCACGTTCACGCGCCTGCGCGCATCGAGCATGCGCGCCCGATCGCGCAGCAGCATCTCCACCCACGCGAGCAGGTGATGGCCGAATGTGACCGGCTGCGCCGGCTGCATGTGCGTGTAGCCGGGCATGATGGTGTCGGCCTCGCGCTCGGCGACATCGACGAGTGCCGCGACGAGCCGTTCCAGCGCCGCGACGATCGCGTCCGTCTCGCCCCGCAGGTACAGGCGTACGTCGGTGGCGACCTGATCGTTGCGCGAACGTCCGGTATGCAGCTTCTTGCCGACATCCCCGATCCGATCGATCAGGCGCGCCTCGATGTTCATGTGCACGTCTTCCAGTTCGCGCAGCCAGGCGAAATCGCCGCGCTCGATGTCGATCAGGATGTTCTCGAGCCCCTTGACGATCTTCTCGCGCTCCTCCACCGTCAGCACGCCGACCTGCGCCAGCATGGTGGCATGGGCAATCGAGCCGCGGATGTCGCTGGCGTACAGCCGCTGGTCGAAATGCACGGACGCGGAAAACTGTTCGACGAACTCGTCGGTGGGCCGCGTGAAGCGTCCGCTCCAGGGTTTGTCTTCGTCGGGGATCGTCATCTGGGTCGATACCGATGGGTGGATGACACGTGGGCATCAGTATATCTTGATGGGGGGGAGGGGGTAACCGATTGTCAGCGCGGCGATCTACGGGACGTCGAATGGGGATCACGCCAGGATAAGCCATGCCAGCCGACGCGAAGCCGCAGCAGGCGTTCCTGCCGGATTTCTGTGCCATCCGCACGGTGTTTCTGATGGTCGTGATCGCCGAGATGCTTGCCATCGTGATCGCGCTGGCGGGCAGCGGCACGCTCACGCAGCGGCTGGACGAGCTCGCGCTGATCTCGCTGTTCATACAATGGGTCGCCCTTGCCTGCGCCGGGGTCCTGTGCGCGCTCCGGCGATGGCTGGCGGGCCGATCCGAGGCCGCGGTCGCGGTGCTGGCCTACGCCGTCATTCTTGCCGTCACCTGGGTCGTCAGCGAGGCGGCCTGGTGGCTGGTCGCGATGCAGCCCGGACTGCTGATCCTCGGCACCCCGACGCACGCGGCGTTCCTCCTGCGGAACCTTGCCATCAGCGCCATACTGAGCGCCTTCCTGCTGCGCTACTTCTACATGCAGCACCAGTGGCAGCGACGCGTGAAATCCGAGGCCCAGGCGCGGTTCGAAGCCCTGCAGGCACGCATCCGTCCGCACTTCCTGTTCAACTGCATGAACACGATCGCCAGCCTCACGCGGGTGCGTCCGGCGGCGGCCGAAAAGGCCGTGGAGGACCTGGCTGACCTGTTCCGGGCCAGCCTGGCCGACGCCCGGTCGCACCTGACCCTGGGCGAGGAACTGCGGCTGTGCCGCCAGTACCTGGACATCGAGGCATTGCGCCTCGGGGAACGGCTCCGGGTGGAATGGGACGTCGACAGGTTGCCGTCCGACGCCGTGCTGCCGGCCCTGACCCTGCAGCCGCTGGTGGAGAATGCCGTCTATCACGGCGTGGAGCCGCGGCCGGACGGCGGCGTCGTGCGCATCGTGGGCGAGGTGACGCGGGAGGCGCTGCGCATCGTCATCGACAACCCGCTGCCCGACGGCGCGTCCCGTGCGCCGCGCGACGGCAACCGGATGGCGCAGGAGAACGTGCTCGCGCGCCTCCGGTCATTCTTCGGAGAAGCCGGCGGCAGTGAGGTCGAGACGCGCGGCGGCCGTTACCGCATCGTGCTCGTATTCCCCTACTGGCAGACCGCGGATCTCGCCCATGCGCATCCTGATCGTTGACGACGAGCCGCTGGCGCGCGAGCGGCTGCGCAGGCTCGTCGCCGAGCTCGGCCGCGACGACGTCATCGGCGAGGCCGGCGACGGTCCGGGTGCGATCGAGGCCGTGCAGAATTCGAACCCGGACCTGGTGCTGCTCGACATACGCATGCCGGGTATGGACGGACTGGAGGTCGCGCGCCATCTCCGGACGCTCGCCAATCCCCCGGCGGTGGTATTTGCGACCGCCTTTGGCGATCATGCGCTGGCGGCCTTCGAGGCGAATGCCGTCGACTATCTCCTCAAGCCGATCCGTGCCGAGAGACTCGCCGCGGCCCTGGAGCGGGTGCGCGGGCTCGCCGCGCCGCACCGCGAGGTGCTGCCGGCGGCGAGCGTGCGCACGCATCTGAGCGCGGTGGTGAAGGGGCGGCTGCAGCTCGTGCCGGTCGCCGAGATCCGGTACCTGCGCGCCGATCAGAAATACGTGGAGGCCGTCTGGCCGGAGGGTCGTGTCCTGGTCGAGGACTCGCTGAAGTCGCTGGAGGTCGAGTTTCCCCGGCGTTTCCTGCGCGTGCATCGCAATGCCCTGGTGGCCGTCGACTACGTCGCGGCCCTGGAGAGGCTCGATGACGGGGAGATGGTGGTGGTCCTTCGCGGTACATCCGACCGCGTCGCGGTCAGTCGCCGGCTGATCGGGGAGGTACGGCAGCGCCTTCGTGCACTGCGTGGCGCCTGAACGGGCAGTGCGCGAGGCCATCCGCGCGGCACAGGCGGGCCGGGCCTGCGCCGGGTGGCTTTCAATGCGCGCGTGCCGAATCCGCGCCCAGCCCCGTCTGGGAGCGCACGTACTGTGCATCGAAGAGCCCCGCCTCGGCACGCGCCCGCGCGCTGCGGTCCGTGCGCGAGACCAGCCAGGTGACGGCGAAGGAGATCAGCATCGAGAACAGCGCCGGGTGCTTGTAGGGAAAGATCGCGCGTTCGTTGCCCAGCACCTCGACCCACACCGTCGGCCCCAGCAGCATGCACAGGACGGCGGCGGCAAGACCCGAGTAGCCGCCGAGGGTGGCCCCGCGCGTGGTCAGCCCGCGCCAGTACATCGCCAGCAGCAGGACCGGAAAATTCACACTGGCGGCGATGGCGAACGCCAGTCCCACCATGTAGGCAACGTTCTGCGTTTCGAATACGACGCCGAGCAGGATCGCGAGCACGCCCAGCCCCAGGGTCGCCACCCGTGAGACGAGGATCTCCTCCACGTCACTGGTGCGGCCGTGCCGGACGACGCTGGCGTAGAGGTCGTGCGACAGCGCCGATGCCCCCGCGAGCGTCAGTCCCGAGACGACCGCGAGTATGGTCGCGAAGGCCACGGCGGAGATGAAACCCAGGAACATGTCACCGCCGACCGCCTTGGCGAGATGCACCGCCGCCATGTTGTTGCCGCCGCGCAGGCCTCCCTGCGCGTCGAGGAACGCGGGATTCGTGCCGACCAGCAGGATGGCGCCGAAGCCGATCACGAAGGTGAGGATGTAGAAATAGCCGATGAAGCCGGTGGCGAAGAAGACCGAGCGCCTGGCCTCGCGCGCATCCTTGACCGTGAAGAACCGCATCAGGATGTGCGGGAGGCCGGCGGTGCCGAACATCAGCGCCAGCCCGAGCGAGATGGCGGAGACCGGATCGGACACCAGGCCGCCCGGCGCCATGATCGCGGGGCCCTTGGGGTGCGTGGCGATGACCCGGGCAAACAGCGACTCGAGGGAGAAGCCGACCTTCGCCATGACCGCCAGGGCCATGAAGGTCGCCCCGGTGAGCAGCAGCACCGCCTTGATGATCTGCACCCAGGTGGTTGCCAGCATGCCGCCGAATATCACGTACAGCACCATCAGTACTCCGACCAGCACCACCGCGGTGGCGTACGGCAGACCGAAGAGGACCTGGATGAGCTGGCCGGCGCCGACCATCTGCGCGATCAGGTAGAGCAGCACGACGGCGAGCGTGCCGCTGGCGGCGAGGCTGCGTATCGGCAGCGCCCGCAGGCGGTACGACACGGCATCGGCGAAGGTGTACTTGCCGAGGTTGCGCAGCCTTTCCGCGAGCAGGAACAGGATGATCGGCCAGCCGACCAGGAACCCGATGGAGTAGAGCAGGCCATCGAAGCCGGAGGAATACACCAGGGCGGAGATGCCGAGGAAGGAGGCTGCCGACATGTAATCCCCGGCGATGGCGAGTCCGTTCTGCAGCCCCGTGATCCGGCCGCCCGCGGCATAGAAGTCCCGGCGTGTGCGCGTGCGTCGCGCTGCCCACCAGGTGATGCCCAGGGTCAGCGCAACGAACACCGCGAACATCGTGATGGCCGTGTATGCGACCGGGGGCGTGCCGCCCTCGGCCGCGCCCACGGCCGGGGAGATCCACGACACGATGCCCGCGGCGAGCGCAGCGCGCTCAGCGCGAGCCATCGGGCTCACCGCCGCCGTGTTTCTCCAGCAGCCGCCGGACCATCGGATCGAAGGCCACGTTGGCGCGGTGCACGTAGAGGCCGGTGAGCAGGAAGCTCAACACGATGATCAGCAGTCCCACCGGGATCCCCCAGCTGATCGAAGAGCCCTCTCGGATCGGACGCGCGAGCGATTCCGGTGCGAAGGCGACGGTCAGTATGAAGCTGAAATAGGCGAGCAGTACGACAACGGTTAGCAGCCAGCCGTACGCCCCGCGCTGCCGTTCCAGATCGGCGAAAAGCGGGTCGTCCTGTATCGACCGGTATTGGTCGTGCATGATGAGGGATGATCCGGGAGCCGGCCACACTCTACCATGGCCGCGAGTGCGCGCGGAACGAACGAGTGGCACCGGGTCTGGTACGTTCGCCCGCGCGCCCGCTACCACCACGCGGCATCGCCGTCTGCCGCCGGCGCCGTGTTCGCTGTTCATGCTGCACGCCCCGGCCCGGGCGTGCTCCGCAGACCCACGGCAGACGCCCGGGGCTGTCAGGCTATCGGGGCCGCAGGTCTCGCTATTTCTTCGGCGGCACGGCGCGCAGGTGCGGCGCGGAGCTGCTACCGACCTTCGCGAACACGAGGCGATCCTCGGTCGCGTCGACGGCGACGGTGTCGCCCGGGTGGAACTCCCCGGCCAGCAGCTTGCCCGCCAGCGGCGTTTCCAGGTGTGCCTGGATCGCGCGCTTCAGGGGGCGGGCGCCGTACACCGGATCGAAGCCGGTCTGCCCGAGCTTGTCGAGCGCGGCCTCGCTCACGGTGAGCTCGATGTTCTGCGCCTTCAGCCGAGCGCGCAGGCGATTGACCTGCAGCGCGGCGATGGCGCGGATCTGCGCCGACTCCAGGCCGTGGAAGACGACCACTTCGTCGATGCGATTGATGAACTCGGGGCGGAAGTGCCTGCCGACGATCTCCATCACCGCTGCCTTCATGGTCTCGTAGGTCTCGCGTCCCGCCATCTCCTGGATGAGATGCGACCCCAGGTTCGAGGTCATCACCACGACAGTGTTGCGGAAGTCCACCGTGCGGCCCTGGCCGTCGGTCAGCCGGCCGTCGTCGAGCACCTGCAGCAGCACGTTGAAGACGTCCGGGTGCGCCTTCTCGACCTCGTCGAGCAGAATGACGGAGTAGGGGCGGCGCCGCACCGCTTCGGTCAGCTGGCCGCCCTCCTCGTAACCGACATATCCCGGCGGTGCGCCGATGAGCCGGGCCACCGTGTGCTTCTCCATGTACTCGGACATGTCGATGCGCACCATCGCCTCCTCGGCATCGAAGAGGAAGGCGGCGAGTGATTTGCAGAGCTCGGTCTTGCCCACGCCGGTGGGGCCCAGGAACAGGAACGAGCCGTAGGGCTTGTTCGGATCGGAAAGGCCCGCGCGCGCGCGGCGGATGGCGTCGGCCACCGCGGTGACGGCCTCATCCTGGCCGATGACGCGCGCGTGCAGCGCCTCCTCCATGCGCAGCAGCTTCTCGCGCTCGCCTTCCAGCATCTTGGAGACGGGGATCCCCGTCCACTTCGACACCACCTCGGCGATCTCCTCCTCGGTGACCTTGTTGCGCAGCAGCTTCATGTCCGACATCTCCGCCTGCCCGGCCATGTCGAGCTGCTTCTCCAGCTCCGGGATGAGCCCATAGCGCAGCTTGGACATGCGCTCCAGGTCGCCGGCGCGGCGCGCGGCCTCGAAATCCTGGCGCGCGTGCTCGAGCTTCTCCTTGATGTGCTGGGTGCCGTGCAGGGCGGCCTTCTCGGACTTCCAGATCTCCTCCAGGTCGGAGTACTCGCGCTGCACGCGCGTGACCTCCTCCTCCAGGGCGGCGAGGCGCTTGCGCGAGGCCTCGTCGGCCTCCTTGGCGAGCGCCATGCGCTCCATCTTCAGCTGCACCAGGCGGCGATCGAGCTTGTCCATCTGCTCCGGCTTGGAGTCGATCTCCATGCGGATCCGCGAGGCGGCCTCGTCGATGAGATCGATGGCCTTGTCGGGCAGCTGCCGGTCGGTGATGTAGCGGTGCGAGAGCGTGGCCGCGGCGACGATCGCCGGGTCGGTGATCTCGACACCGTGGTGCACCTCGTACTTCTCGTTGAGGCCGCGGAGGATGGCGATGGTGTCCTCGACCGTCGGCTCGCTGACCAGTACCTTCTGGAAGCGGCGCTCGAGCGCCGCGTCCTTCTCGATGTACTTGCGGTACTCGTCCAGCGTGGTGGCGCCGATGCAGTGCAGCTCGCCGCGGGCGAGCGCGGGCTTGAGCATGTTGCCGGCGTCCATGGCGCCCTCGGCCTTGCCGGCGCCGACCATGGTGTGCAGCTCGTCGATGAACAGGATCACGTTGCCTTCCTGCCGGGCCAGATCCTTGAGCACGCCCTTCAGGCGCTCCTCGAACTCGCCGCGGAACTTGGCCCCGGCGATGAGCGCGCCCATGTCCAGGGCGAGCACACGGCGGCCGCGCAGGCCCTCGGGCACCTCGTCGTTCACGATGCGCTGGGCCAGCCCTTCGACGATCGCGGTCTTCCCGACGCCGGGCTCGCCGATCAGCACGGGATTGTTCTTCGTCCGCCTCTGCAGCACCTGGATGGTGCGGCGGATCTCGTCATCGCGGCCGATCACGGGGTCGAGCTTGCCCTGCTCGGCGCGCGCGGTGAGATCGATGGTGTACTTCTCCAGCGCCTGGCGGGTCTCCTCGGCATTGGCGTCGGTAACCCTCTCGCCGCCGCGCACGGCGTCGATGGCCTTCTCCAGGCGCTCCCGGCCGCCGCCGTACCGGCGCAGCATCTCCCCCGCCTGGCCCTTGTCCTCCGCGGCGGCCAGCAGGAACAATTCGCTGGAGATGTACTGGTCCTTGCGCTTCTGGGCGTACTTGTCGCAGAGGTTCAGCAGCCGCACCAGGTCATTGGACGGGTGGACATCGCCCGCCGTGCCCTCCACCCGCGGCAGGCGCTCCAGCGACTGCGCCAGCGCCGCCCGCAGGCCATTGACGTCCACGCCGGCCTGTTGCAGCAGTGCCCGGGTGCTGCCGCCGTCCTGGTCGATGAGCGCGGCGAGCAGGTGTACAGGCTCCATGAACTGGTGATCGCGACCGATCGCCAGGCTTTGCGCATCGGCGAGCGCGGTCTGGAATTTCGTGGTCATCTTGTCGATGCGCATGGGGTGCTCCCGGGACGTGTGGGCTCAGGTGATCGGGGAAATGGGGCCGATCAGACGCGGTTTCAAGGTGCCGGCAGGGCCGGGCGCGACGGGGGTCAAGCCGTCCGACGCTGCCGCATGCCCGGCGCGCAGGCGGCGCCCGATCGCCACTTTGCCGCTCAGCCGCCGTGGGCGTGCAGGGATTCGGTGGCCAGCGCGATGACGGCCACCCCCGCGGCGATCAGCACCACCTGTCTGATGCCGGCGGGCAGATCCGTGCGCCGGTGCAGGCCCGGGATGAGATCGCTGACGGCGATGTAGATGAAGCTCGCCACCGCAACGGCGATCACGTACGGTAGCGCGGCGCTGGTCGCGGACAGCCCCAGATATGCGAGCAGCGCGCCGACCACGGTGGTGAGGCTGGACAGCACGTTGAGCACGAAGGCCCGGGCGCGACTGTAGCCGCTGTCGAGCAGGATGATGAAATCGCCGACCTCCTGCGGGATCTCGTGCGCGGCCACCGCCACAGCGGTGACGATCCCGAGGGAGACGTCGGTCAGGAACGCCGCGCCGATCAGCACGCCGTCGACGAAGTTGTGCAGCCCGTCGCCGACGATGATCAGCGCCCCCGCGGACCGCCGCCTGCTGCCCGCGTGCAGATCGTGACCGTGGCCCTCGCAGCGATCCTCGTGGCAGTGCCGCCAGATCACGAGTTTCTCCAGGACGAAG
Source organism: Gammaproteobacteria bacterium (assembly GCA_022071965.1). Classification (GTDB taxonomy): domain Bacteria; phylum Pseudomonadota; class Gammaproteobacteria; order JAJPIJ01; family JAJPIJ01; genus JAJVHZ01. The sequence continues at coordinate 24,083 of JAJVIQ010000019.1, read as the reverse complement.
AACAGCAGCAGGCCGCCCAGCACCGCCCCGGTCACGGCGTGGAGGCTGTCATGGCCGGCGCGCTCGAGGGCCTCCGGCAGCAGACCGAGAAAGGCCGCGCCCAGCAAGGCGCCGGTGGCGAAGCTCACCATGTGCGGCATGGCGCGATCGCGCCACCGCGGGGGCACGACCAGCAGCGTGGCCGCCGCCAGTACGCTCAGCACGCCGCCGAGCAGGGAGAAGACGAGGATCCACGCGAGCAGTGTCATGTATGGGCCGGGTCTGGGGCCGGCGATCGCATTGTTATTTGCCCGGGAGTATAGCGGTTCGACGTCCCACGGGCTCCATCCATGCCAGCGTCGCCATGCGGCCGGTGTCGCGGCCGCTGCCGGCGTCGCGCCGATAGGAGAAGAAACGGGCGGCATCGCGGTGGGTGCAGTGCAGGCCGCCATGGACGCTGGCCACGCCCCTGGCATGAAGCAGACCGCGCGCAATGGCGTACAGGTCGCAGTGGCAATGACCGGGACGCGTGGGTGCGAAGGCGCCGGCCAGGGCGGGTTCCGTCCGGGCGAACGCGCGCAGCACCTCGGCCCCTACTTCGTAGCGCTCGGCGCCGATGGCCGGCCCCAGCCAGGCGATCAGTTCGCCGCGCGGCGCGCGCATGCGGGCGAGGCCGGCGTCGATGATGCCGGCGGCGAGCCCGCGCCAGCCGCCGTGCAGCGCGGCGAGCTCGGTGCCCGCGCGATCGGTGATGACGATCGGAAGGCAGTCGGCGGTCAGGATGGCGCAGACCGTGCCCGCTACACGCGTGTACGAGCCGTCGGCACGCCGCGCGCCGTCCTGCTCCAGGTCGATGACCCGCGTTCCGTGACGTTGTTCCAGCCAGGCGGGTTCGGAGGGCAGACAGAGCATCTCGCGCACCCGGGCGCGGTTGGCGCGGACCCGCTCGGGCTCGTCGCCCACGTGCGTGGCGAGGTTGAGGGACTCATACGGCGGTTCGCTGACACCGCCGCGGCGGGTGGTGGTTCGTACCAGCACGTGCGGTGGCGCCGGCCACTCGGCGTTGATGGCCGCCAGCCCGGGCCCGGTCATCGTCAGGCGCTCGCCGTGTCGGCCCGCAATGCCGCGAGCAGCATCCGCATGTCGGCGGGCAGGGGCGAGGTCCAGGAAATCGCCTCGCCGGTGCCCGGATGGACGAGCGAGAGGCGCGCGGCATGCAGGGCCTGGCGCCTGAACGTGCGCAATGCCTCCGCCAATGCCGGCGTGGCGCCGCGAGTCAGCCGCAGGCGGCCACCATAGACCGGATCGCCCAGCAGCGGATGGCCGGCGTGGGCCATGTGCACGCGGATCTGATGAGTGCGGCCCGTCTGAAGCTTCACGCGCAGCAGTGTGTGGGCCCGGAAGCGTTCGGCAACGCGGTAATGCGTGACCGCCTCGCGCCCGCCCTCGATCACGGCCATGCGCGTGCGGTCGCGCGCGCTGCGATCGATCGGCGCCTCGATTGTGCCGCCGCTGATGAGCACGCCGCTCACGATCGCCTCGTACTCGCGCGAGACGCTGCGATCCTGGATCTGCCGGGTGAGCTGCGTGTGCGCGCGCGGCGAGCGTGCCACGACCAGCAGCCCGGAGGTGTCCTTGTCGATGCGATGAACGATGCCGGCGCGCGGCAGACCGGCGACCTCCGGGAATTCGTGGAGCAGCGCGTTGGCCAGCGTCGCCCCCGCGTTGCCCGCCCCGGGATGCACGACGATGCCGGCAGGCTTGTCGATGACGATCAGGTCCTCATCGCAGTGGACCACGTTCAGCGCCGCCAGCGCCTGGGGCCGCCAGTCCGCCTGCGCCTCGACGGTCGTATGCACCAGCACGTGCTCGCCGCCGCGTACCGGATCGCGGGGCCGGCGGGGACGCTCGTCCACGAGCACGCGTTCGGCCTCGATCCACTCCTTCAGACGGCTGCGGGAATAATCCGGGAACAGGATTGCCAGCACGCGGTCCAATCGCTGGCCGGCCAGCCCGGCAGGCACGATCGCATCGAGGACCGGCGGGGCGTCGGCGCTCATGCTGCACGCGCGTCCATCGAGGCCGGATCGGCTACAATGCCCGCCACTTGTCACCAGAGGTCAACCGGGTGCTGCAGAGGTTCATAGCGGTATTTCTCATCATTGCCTTCGGGTTCGGCGGCAGCGGCTGTTCCTATTTTCGGGACAAGGGCGACGAAACCGAAAAGTGGACGGAGGAAAAGCTCTACAACGAGGCGAAGGCCGAGCTCGATTCCGGATCTTACCAGAGGGCGGTGGAACTCTACGAAAAGCTGCAGGCGCGCCACCCGTTCGGGCCGCACGCGCAGCAGGCGCAGCTCGATCTCGCCTATGGCTATTTCAAAAAGGAGGAGGGAGCCTCGGCCGTGGCGGCCTGCGATCGCTACATCAAGCTGTACCCGAACGGCGAGGGGGTGGACTACGCCTTCTATCTGAAGGGACTCGCGAACTTCAACCAGGGCCAGCAGGGACTGGTCGAGCGTTACCTGCCGACGGATCCCTCGCAGCGGGATCCGGGCGCGGCGGCACAGTCGTTCAACGATTTCTCCGAGCTGGTGAAGCGTTACCCGAACAGCATCTACGTGGAGGATGCGCGCCTGCGCATGGTCTACCTGCGCAACATCCTGGCGCAGCATGAGGTCAATGTCGCCAAGTACTACATGCGGCGCGAGGCCTACATCGCGGCCGCCAATCGCGCGCGCTACGTGGTCGAGAACTATCAGCAGGCCCCCGCGATGCCGGAGGCGCTCACCATCATGGCCAAGGCCTATCGGATCCTCGGCATGGAGGACCTCGCCAACGATGCCCTGCGCGTCCTGGAGCTGAACTTTCCCAATCACCCGGGCCTGCAGGATGCGCGGGAGGCCGTGATCCGCTGATCGAGGCGGTGAGCCGTGATGCGTGGTTGGTGATTCGCGCCGGGTGACTGGTGATGCGGGTCGTGCCGGTCACGACTCACGATTTGCCAATCACGCGTCCTCTGGCACCTCGGAATACCCCGAGGTGATCGGGTAGCGCCGGTCGCGGCCGAATGCCCGCACCGAGATCTTGACCCCGGGGGCCGCCTGGCGGCGCTTGTATTCATTGTGGTCGACCATGCGGACCACCCGCCTGACGGTCTCGGCATCGAAGCCGGCGGCGACGATCTCCTCCGGCGGCTGATCGTGCTCGACGTAGCGCTCGAGGATCGCATCGAGCACGGGATAAGGTGGCAGGCTGTCCTGATCGGTCTGGTTCTCGCGCAGCTCGGCGGTCGGGGGCCGTTCGAGTACCCGCTGCGGGATGACGTGCCGGAGGCGGTTGCGGTACCCGGCGAGGCGGTAGACGAGCAACTTCGGCACGTCCTTCAGCGGCGCGAAGCCGCCGGCCATGTCGCCATAGAGCGTCGCATAGCCGCAGGCCATCTCGCTCTTGTTCCCCGTCGTCAGGACGATCCTGCCGGTCTTGTTGGAGATCGCCATCAGTATGATCCCGCGGCATCGGGCCTGGATGTTCTCCTCCGTGGCATCCGCGGCGAGACCCGAGAAGCGCTCCTTCAGCGCCTCGCTGAATGCGCTGAACGGCGGCTCGATGGAGACGAGGTGATGCCGCACGCCGAGCGCCTCGGCCTCGGCCCGCGCATCCTCGATACTCATGGGCGCGGTATAGCGCGAAGGCATCAGCACGCCCTCGACCGCGTCGGCGCCGAGGGCATCGACCGCGACGGCAAGCGTCAGCGCCGAGTCGACGCCGCCGGACAGGCCGATGATCGCCCCCTTGAACCGGTTCTTGCCAATGTAGTCGCGAACACCCGTGACCAGCGCGGTGTAGACGCTCTCCTCGTCCTGCAGGGGCGCGACCATGCCGCCGCTCACTGCGACCGCCTCGGGGGTGCCTCCCAGCTCGATCATCTCCAGCGATTCCCTGAATTCCGGCGCGCGCGCGACGACCTGACCCCTGGCGTCGAGCACCATGGAGCCGCCGTCGAACACGAGCTCGTCCTGACCCCCGACCAGGTTCAGGTACAGCACCGGCATGCGGCCCTCGCGTACCGCTGCCTGGAGAATCTCCTCGCGCGCGCGCGTCTTCCCCAGGTGGTAGGGCGATCCGTTGATGTTGATCATCAGGCGCGCGCCGACCGCACGCGCCTGAAAACAGCTGCCACGCACCCAGAGGTCTTCGCAAATTGTCAGCGCCGTGGGGATCCCCTGCAGGTCGAACACGCATGGCTTGTCGCCCGCGACGAAGTAGCGCTTCTCGTCGAACACGCTGTAGTTGGGAAGGTGCTGCTTGTGATAGGTCGCGATGACGCGGCCATTGCGGATGACCGAGCAGGTGTTGTGCAGTCCGCGCGCGGTACGTTGCGGATAGCCGAGCAGGACATCGATGTCCCGGACCGCTTCGCAGATGCCGGCCAGGGCCTCGTCGATCTGACCGTACAGGGCCTTGCGCAGCAGCAGGTCCTCGGGTGGATAGCTGGTCAGCGTGAGCTCGGGAAAGGCGACGAGGGCCGCGCCCTGTTGCCTGGCCTTCCCCGCCCACTCGATGACGCGCGCGGTGTTGCCCTGCACGTCACCCACCAGGAGATTGATCTGAGCGAGGGCGACGCGGACGACGGCCTTGTTCTTCATGCGGTCATATTACAGAACCGCCGTCGGCGCGGGGGAGCACGCGCCGGTGCAGGCGATCGCCGCCGGTGTGTCAGCGGCCGAGGCGCCGGGCGATGGCGGCGCCGAGCTGAGCCGGGGAACGCACGGTGGTGACACCGGCGGCCTCCAGCGCGGCGAACTTGCCGGCCGCCGTGCCCTTGCCGCCCGAGACGATCGCGCCGGCGTGCCCCATGCGCTTGCCGGGCGGCGCGGTGACCCCGGCAATGTAGGCGACGACGGGTTTGGTGACGTTCCCGGCGATGAACTCGGCGGCATCCTCCTCGGCGTTGCCGCCGATCTCCCCGACCATGATGATCCCCTCCGTGCCGGGATCGGCCTGGAACAGGGCCAGGCAGTCGATGAAATTCATGCCGTGGATGGGGTCCCCACCGATGCCGACGCAGGTGCTCTGGCCGAGACCGGCGCGCGTCGTCTGATGCACCGCCTCGTAGGTCAGTGTGCCGGAGCGCGAGACGATGCCGATGCGCCCGGGGGTGTGGATCTTGCCGGGCATGATGCCGATCTTGCATTCCCCCGGGGTGATGACGCCGGGGCAGTTCGGTCCGATGAGCCGCGTCTGCGGGCAGCTCGCGAGCGCCGCCTTGACCTTGACCATGTCGATCACCGGTATGCCCTCGGTGATGCACGCGATCACCTCGATGCCGGCATCGGCGGCCTCGACGATGGCCTCGGCCGCGTACGCGGGCGGCACGAAGATCATGGTTGCCGTCGCGCCCGTCGCCGCGACGGCATCGTGCACCGTATTGAAAACCGGCAGGCCGAGATGCTCGCTGCCACCGCGTCCCGGCGTCACGCCGCCGACCAGGGTCGTGCCGTACTCCAGCGCCTGCCGGGAGTGGAAGGTACCCTGGTGACCCGTGTATCCCTGGCAGACGACCCTGGTGTTCCTGTTGACGAGTATCGACATTCACTTGCTCCTTGCCGCGGCGACCGCCTTCTCCGCGGCGTCATCGAGATCGCTCGCCGTGATGATCGGCAGCTTGCTGGCGGCGAGCAGGGCGTATCCCTGCTCGACGTTGGTGCCTTCCAGCCGCGCGACCACCGGGACGCCCACGCCCACCTCGCGCACGGCGTTGATGATGCCCTCGGCGATGAGATCGCAGCGGACGATGCCGCCGAAGATGTTGACCAGGATCGCCTTCACCTTTTGATCGGAGACGATGAGCTTGAACGCCTCGGTCACCTTCTCGGCGTTGGTACCGCCGCCGACGTCGAGGAAGTTCGCCGGTTCTCCACCGTGCAGCTGGATGATGTCCATGGTGGCCATCGCCAGGCCGGCGCCGTTGACCATGCAGGCGATGTTGCCGTTCATGGTCACGTAGTTCAGGTCGAATCGCTTGGCGTGGGACTCCTTGGGGTCCTCCTGGGTGGGATCCCTCCACTGCTCGAGCGCCGGTTGCCGGAACAGCGCGTTGTCGTCGATGTTGATCTTCGCATCGAGCGCCTGTACGTCGCCCTGCCTGGTCACCACCAGGGGATTGATCTCGATGAGGCTCAGATCCCTGTCGATGAACAGGCGATACATGGCACCGAGGATCGCGGTCAGCTGTCCGCGCTGTTTCTCGTCGAAGCCGAGAAAAAACCCGATGCGGCGGCACTGGTAGCCCATCAGGCCGAGCACGGGGTCGATGCTGAGCGTGAAGATCTTCTCCGGTTCCGTGGCCGCCACCTCCTCGATGTCCATGCCGCCGGCCGGGGAGGCCATGATGGCGATGCGCCGCGCGGCGCGGTCCACGAGCATCGCGAGATAGATCTCCCGGACGATGTCGGTCGTCGCCTCCACCAGCACGCAACTGACCGGTTGTCCGGACGGGCCGGACTGGCGGGTGACCAGGCGTTTGCCCAGCATGTCGTGGACGATGTGCTCGAGCTGCTCGCGGCTGCTGGCGATGCGCACGCCGCCGGCCTTGCCGCGGCCGCCAGCGTGGACCTGCGCCTTGACGATCCACCCATGGCCATGCCCCTTGACCGCCGAGGCGTTGGCCAGGGCCTCGTGGATGGAGTGCGCCGGTTTGCCGGCCGGGACCGGGATGCCATATTCTGCGAACAGCTGCTTGGACTGGTATTCGTGAAGATTCATGATCTCGGTCTTTCTGTTGGGTGCGGTCCCCGCCCGCGGCGGCGGGGCCTACCTTATGTCAGGATGGCCGGAGCTCCGCGCACCCCCCTAATCATAGACGGTGTACTGTCATGAGCTACCTGCTTCGTTGGGTGATCGTGCTGGCGGTGGTATGGATCGCGTTCCGTTTGTGGCGTTCCGCGACACGGCGCTCCGTGACCGACCGTAAGGGCTCCACGACCGTCCCGCTGGTTCGCTGTGCCCATTGCGGTACCCACGTCCCGGCGCACGAGGCCCTGGAACGCGGCGGTCAGCACTTCTGTTCGCTCGAACACCTCAACGCCGGTCCGCGGGCCGAATGACCGGGTTCGCCGCGAGCGCCGGTTCCGGCGGGCTCGCGCGCGGCGCGGCTGCCGAGACCACCGGTTGGCGCGCCCTGCGCTATTTCAACATCTACCGCCTCGTCCTGACCGGGCTGTTCTCGGTCTTCGTGCTGACCAGGACCCTGCCGCCTCCCCTGGGCGCCGTCGACCATGAATTGTTCGCGGTGGTGGTGCTGGCCTACTTTGCCGGCACCGTCGCGATGCAGGTCTTCATCGAGCAGCGCTACGCCACTCAGATTGCGCTGACCTACGCGCTGGTGGTGCTCGATACCGCCGCCGTGGTCCTCATGATGTTCAGCAGCGGCGGGGTGACCAGCGGCCTGGGCATGCTGCTGGTGGTCACCATCGTGGGGGCGAGCATCCTTGCCACCGGGCGGCATGCTCTGGCGTTCGCCGCGATCGCGTCCATCGCCGTGCTCGGCGAGGAGATCTACGCCGCCGCCGTCAACAAGCTGCCGGTCGTCAACTACACGCAGGCCGGGCTGCTCGGCATCACCTTCTTTGCCGCCTCCCTGCTGGCCTATGTGTCCGCGCGCCGCGTGCGAGAGAGCGAGGCGCTGGCGCGGCAGCGCGCGGCGGCACTGGCCAGCCTGGAGCGCCTCAACGAGCACATCGTGCAGCGCATGCGATCGGGCATTCTGGCCATCGACAGCGGTGAGCGAGTGCGATTGATGAATGCCTCCGCCGCCAGGCTGCTCGGTACCGGGCATGGCGCCGAGGGGCAGCCGCTGGCGGATCTCCTGCCCGAGATCGGGCGCCGCTACGAGATGTGGCGCGCGGACGGACGCAATATCTCCATGCCCATACGCGGGCGGGGTGCGGACCTGACCGTAGCCTTCAGCGCCCTGGGCGCCGGCGGCCAGGAGGGTGCGCTGGTATTCCTGGAGGACGACGCCATGCTCCGCCAGCGCGCACAGCAGCTCAAGCTCGCCTCGCTCGGGCGGCTGGTGGCCAGCATCGCACACGAGATCCGCAACCCGCTGGGCGCCATCAGCCACGCCGCGCAGCTCCTCGAGGAGTCCGACACGCACGGCAGGGAGGATCAGCGCCTCACGGAGATCATCCGCGACCACGCGCAGCGCGTGAACGCCATCGTCGAGAACGTCATGAACCTCGCACGGCGGGAGATGCCGGTCCCGGAGGCGTTCGAGCTCAGGCCGTGGCTCGAGGGGTTCGTGAGGGAGTTCCTGGACCGGCACGACCTCGGCAGCGACGCCGTCACCGTCGCGATCGAGCCTCGCGATCTGACCGTGCGCATGGACCGGGGGCAGTGCCGGCAGGTGCTGTGGAACCTCTGCGAGAACGCCCTGCGATACAGCAGGGGAGCGCCGCTCATCGAGCTGCGCGGCGGCACGGACGAGAGATCCGGGCGCCCGTTCCTCGACGTCGTCGATCACGGCACCGGTATCGCAGGGGAATTCGTGGAGAGGATCTTCGAGCCGTTCGCGACCACCGAGGCCAAGGGTACCGGCCTGGGGCTGTATATCGCAAACGAACTCTGCGAGGCGAACCAGGCCTCGCTGCGCCTCGAGGCGAATACCCCCGGGGGCTGCCGATTCCGTATAAACTTTGCACATCCGGCGCGCCAGCAGTTGACGGAGGGTTAGCGTCGCAGCGTGGCGCAGGCCCTGCGATGACGGCAATTCAACGGGCGCGGCGTCGAATACGTATACCCAAGGCAACGCGATGCCGGCGCACCGAAATCCACCCTGCCGCATCGGAACAGGTCGAAACATTCGGGAAGCAGTGAGCAAGCAGCCGACAGCGCTGATCGTCGACGACGAGCCGGACATCCGGGAGCTGCTCGCCATCACGTTGACGCGCATGGGGGTCGGCAGCGTCGCGGCGGCGAATCTCACCGAGGCTCGCGATCTGCTGAAGCGCGGCGGCTTCGATCTGTGTCTGACTGACATGAGACTGCCCGATGGCAACGGCCTGGATCTCGTGGCGCACATCCAGGGCAACCATCCGAATCTTCCGGTGGCGATGATCACCGCCCACGGCAACATGGAGTCCGCCATTCAGGCGCTGAAGAGCGGGGCCTTCGATTTCGTCACCAAGCCCGTCGACCTCGCGGTTCTGCGTCGCCTGGTGGAGACGGCGCTGAAGCTGAACGAACAGCGGCAGGAGGCCGGCCGCTCGCGGCTGATCGGGGAGTCTGCGAGCGTGCGCGAGCTGCGCGCCAGGATCGCCAAGCTCGCGCGCAGCCAGGCGCCCGTCTACATCAGCGGCGAGTCCGGGACCGGCAAGGAACTGGTGGCACAGATGATCCACGAGCAGGGGCCGCGGGCGAGCCAGCCCTTCGTGCCGGTGAACTGTGGTGCCATCCCGCACGATCTCATCGAGAGCGAGCTCTTCGGCCACAAGAAGGGCAGCTTCACCGGCGCGGTCGCGGACAAACCCGGGCTGTTCCAGGGCGCCCATGGCGGAACGCTGTTCCTCGACGAGGTGGCCGACCTGCCGCTCGCGATGCAGGTCAAGCTGCTGCGCGCGATCCAGGAGCGGGCGGTGCGACCGGTGGGCGCGCAGACCGAGGTGAAGGTGGACGTGCGCGTCCTGAGCGCCACCCACAAGAATCTTGCGGCCATGGTGGCGGCCGGCAGCTTCCGGCAGGACCTCTATTACCGCATCAACGTCATCGAGGTGCATGTGGCGCCGCTGCGGGAGCGCGCCGACGATATCCCGCTGCTCGTGGACTTCATCATCACGCGTCTCGCGCGCGACAACGCGGTTCCCCTGCCGCGGCTCTCCGGAGATGCGCTGCGGGCCCTGGGCGCGTACCCGTTTCCCGGGAACGTGCGCGAGCTGGAGAACATCCTCGAGCGGGCGATGACCCTGTGCGAGGGCGACGTCATCGGTGTCGACGACCTGCAGCTGCGATCGCCGGGGGAGTCGACGGACGACGGTGAGATCGAGACGACGGCCGAGCTGGACTCCGCGCTGCACGAGATCGAGCGCAAGCGCATCGTCGCCGCCCTGGAACAGGCGGGCGGCAACAAGACGGCGGCGGCCAGGCTGCTCGGGATCAGCTTCCGATCGCTCCGGTACCGACTCGAGAAGCTGGGTCTGGGCAAGGCGGACTGACGGACAGTGTCAAAATTGACAAAAATTGTCAGTGGCGGCGCCCTGGCGCCATGAATGAATCTGTGACCGAATTCCCGGACGCTGTCGGAGGACCACTAGCGGGTCACAGCGGCCGTTATAGTTGCTACTTGGCACGCGCGCTGCATCGTTGCCGCCAAGCCCTGACACGGCGGCTCCGGTGACTGCAAGCTGGTATCAGCCTCAAGTTGCCCCGGGTCGTTGCCGATACCGGCACGGGGTACCCAATCCTTAACCGATTCGAAGGAGAGTCGAAATGAAGAAGCAGTATCAGAAGGGCTTTACGCTTATCGAGTTGATGATCGTGGTCGCGATCATCGGCATCCTGGCCGCCATCGCCATCCCCGCCTACCAGGACTACACTATCCGCGCGAAGGTGACGGAAGGCATAAATCTCGCCTCCGCTGCAAAAACATCCGTATCAGAGTTCCGCATTAGCAATGGGCGCATGCCGTCGAATAATTCGACTGCCGGTATTTCTACCGTCACATCCAAGTACGTAACCGACATGCAGGTTACGCGCGCTGGTACTACGACGACCAGTTCGGGCATCATCACGGTAACGTTGAATGCCTCGGAGCTGGGGCTTTCCGGTGCCAATCGTACGATTCTTCTGACCGGCACTCCGAATGCAACCTTCTCGGCGTTGAATTGGACGTGTTCGTCGAGTACCGCTACGCTCGAAAACAAGTATCGGCCGGCGAACTGTCGCAACTAGTTTACGGTCAACGTTGTAAAAGGCACGAAGGAGAACCCCGGGCAACCGGGGTTCTTCGTTTTTGAGCCAGAAACATGCGGCAACGCTATCTGACGATCTTGGGCCTCGGGATCGCGGTATTGACCGTCGGTGCCTATTTTCCAGGATTGTATGGCGGGCCGGTATTGGATGATGTAACAAACTTTGAACCGCTGGCCGATTTCCTCGACGGCAAACTCACCCTCTCTGAGGTCTTGGAGCAAAATAGCTCAGGTCCTGGCGGACGTTCTGTCGGCATGCTTACTTTCGCCGCAAATTACGCGACCACCGGCGACCTGTTGTGGCCCCTGAAGGCCACGAATCTCGCTATTCATATTTCTTGCGGCCTAGTCATTTTTTATCTGGGCGCGCTATTGTTCGAACGCGCCAACGTTTCCACTCATCGCGCTCACATTGGCGCGGCCATCCTTACGTCGCTCTGGCTCCTCTCGCCGATGTCGGTCAGCACTGTGCTATATGTCATACAGCGGATGGCGCAGTTGTCTGCGTTGTTTTGCCTCTTGGGAATCGTATGCTATGCGAAGGGGCGTTCCTTGATTGCATATAAGCCGAGGATCGGCACGTTACTTGTGGCTGTTGCATTTCTCGTATGTCTACCACTCGCGGTGCTGAGCAAAGAGAACGGTGCGGTGCTGCCTCTACTCCTGTTGATAGTAGAAGTATGCTTTTTTGGGTTTCGAGGAAACCGAGGAGTGGTCTTCAGTCTGAAAAGCCTGTATTTCATAACGATCGTGATTCCACTCGTTGCTGCGCTGATTATCACGGCGGCACGACCAGGTCTCATATTGGATGGTTATGCCTCGCGAGATTTTTCGCTCATGGAGCGACTCCTTACGGAATCAAGGATCCTGTGGGGTTACGCATATGACTTGATGCTGCCACGAGTTCATAGGATGGGCGTGTTTCACGACGACTACGTTGTGTCCACCTCTCTTGGCAGTCCATATACGACAATAATCGCGTGCGTGGCCTGGGCCGCAGTAATCGTGGCCACACTTCGCGGTATTTGTTCTTCAAATCGTACGCTCTGGTTCGGGATCGCATTTTTCCTGGCGGCACATGTTGTCGAGTCCACCGTGCTCCCTTTAGAGCTGGTTTTTGAGCATCGCAACTACCTCCCGGCCTTTGGCGTCTACTTCAGCTCGGTGTTTTTGGGGATACGTACGTGGGATCAATGGCCTGTGGCACGGCGCGGCTTGATCGCAATTTTGGCGATCATGTCCACGCTGTTCGCTTTAGGGACGTTTCAGCGCAGCCTAATCTGGAGTGACATAGGGACCATGTTGAAAGCAGCGGAACAGAGTCATCCGAATTCACCCCGGTTACAGGCCGAGTTGGCCGGCTGGGCGATGAGCAAAGGTGACTACGTCGCCGCAATGGCGCATTTGAATATGGTCAAAAAGATGAATCCGGCGCTTAGCGTTGCCGTTGGGCTTCAAAAAGAAGTTGCCCGCTGCATTGCGACCAATGACTCCGGGGAATTCATGCCTGAAACGACGCTGAAAGGGGATCTGCTACCGACCCATCCCTATACGCTAAGTGCCATGACAGCGCTGGTTATAGTTCATGAGCAAGGAATGTGCAAGAAACGCGATATCCGACCTATCGCGTTACAGGTCAAGAAGCTGTACGGGCGATCACACTCATCTGGCGGCTGGCTATTCAATTTCATGATGGGAAGAATGCTTGAGATGTCGGGGGAGTTGGCGGCGGCGTTCGCGTTCTGGTCCGAGGCAGACGCATTGGATCCAACTCGCCTGGAGCCAGGATTGATGCGGGTGAGGATTCTAATGGATCTGCACGCATGGCCGGCCGCTTCAACTGTTCTAAATGACGTGAAAGCAAGGGACAACGGAAGGATACAACGGCATACGGCATTGATTGCGGAGTACGACGAGCAACTGCGGCGGGCGTACGCAGAGCAAAGACGTTAACGTCAACGTCGCGGGATTGTATTCTGCGGTTGTTGCCGCAATATGCAATGTCCGCTAAGCAGGACACGCTATCGCCCCCGGGCCAGAGTGATGAGATAAACCAATGAATGGCACCGCCGTCGCCAAACCAGAGCAGTCTCACTGGAAGTGTCAGGTCACGATCTCCATCGTTATGGTGGGCGGCCTCGGGCTGTTATGGGCGATCTATCAGCGCGGCGCGAATGGTCCTTTATTGCTCGACGACTACCAGCAGCTTGGCCAGTTGCTTGGTCTGACGGACTCCAGCCACGCCTTCGAGAACCTGTTCAGCAGCAGTGGGCCGCTCGGCCGGCCTGTGTCGATGGGGACATTCATTCTAAATGCCATCACATTAGGACCAGATGTTCGTGGGTGGAAAGAGGTTAACATTGGGCTTCATCTGATAAACGCAATGCTGCTGCTGTGGTTGTCTTCGTGGGTATTCGCGGTAATCGACAGACGGACTCATCCGTTATGTATAGACTGGCTAGCTGGTGCAGCGTGCGCCTTGCTATGGGCTGCGCATCCACTAAACGTGAGTACGGTTCTGTACCTCGTGCAGCGGATGACCCAGCTCGCCACGCTATTCACCATTCTCGGTCTGCTGTCTTACGTTGTTGGGCGTACGCGTCAGGGTGAAGGACGTGATGGCGCGTGGTTTATCGTGCTTTCCCTTTTTGTCTTTGCTCCATTGGCTACCTTGAGCAAGGAGAACGGGGCGCTGACGTATCCGATCGTTGCACTTCTGGAATTGGTTCTATTCTGGCCAAGGTATAAGGGTCGCGTGACTGCGCATACTGGAGCGATTGCCGTGGTCATTGCCGCGATCGTGATTCTGATGTGCCTGGCGGTTGGCATGGCAAGAGTGACTGAGCCTGCCCTATCTGGCTATTCGGATCGACCATTCACTCTCGGCGAACGTGTTCTGACAGAAGCGCGAGTTCTTGTGATGTATCTGGGTCAGATAGTGCTACCGTACCCGGGAGGCATGACTTTTTACTACGATGATATTGAGGTCTCCAAGAGTCTCCGGGAGCCGCTGACGACTACGTACGCAATCGCCATCCTGATTGCGCTTGCCGTGTATGCCGTTTTCGCCATTAGGACCGCGCCGGCGGTTGCGCTCGGGATTTGGATATTCATGGTGGGCCATTCAGTTGAGTCGACGGTGTTACCTTTGGAGTTGGCCTTTGAGCATAGAAACTACCTTCCGAGTTTTGGTCTTGTCCTGGCCTTCATCGCCCTATTGTGGTCAGCAAGAGTTAGCATGGTCGTGCGGATATCATTTGTGACATGTGCGCTAATGACGATTGCGACGCTTACATGGATTCGCGCTGGCTTGTGGACCAGCGATACGGCGATCGCGGCACATGCTATCAGGCACAGGCCAAAGTCCGATGCGGCTGCTTCGGTGCTCGCCCAGCGACTCACGCAGGAGGGAAGGTTCGAGGACGCGATGGTCCTGCTCCGCAGCACGGTCAGTTCCGGGAGAGCCTTACAGCAGCTCTATATCACGTGTATCAGCGGTGGTCGCATAGAGGAGGCCACATTACGTGCGGTGACGCATAAGCTGGACGCACATGTGACGTCGTACATGCTTACCGGACTGCTTGAGTTGGGCAACCTGGCGTTAGATGGCCGTTGTGGTATACGTAACGATGCGATGATTGAACTCTTGAACCAGGCCGCTCGGCGCGGCATGTGGGGTGGGAACCCCAATCGGACAAAGATCGATATCTACCGTGCACAACTGATGTGGGCTAAGGGCGAGCGAAGTGAAGCAGTCACACGCCTGTTGAACGCGTACGCAAAGGATAAGGAGGCTGTTCTCGCGCTACTTCTGGCGGCGAAATTTTCTGCGGAAATGGGCGAGTCCGAGTGGTCACGTGATATTCTGCAAAAAGCGATGTCGGCTGCTGGAGACAATCGCGCATATTATCAAGACCTGATCGATGAAGTCGTGTCTATATTGGGTACCAGTGGGCAGTCAATCAGATAGCGCCAATTCGGATTATGCTGATGCCTTATGCTCCAGGGTCAGTATCTGGTGAGTCAAGGAACCTCTGCAAATGTTTGCGATTTTATCGGCAAGCATATCGATATCGGTCGGGGATGAGAATGAGCATACAAATGACATTGGGCGCGGGTTTCGAGAAGTACACCCAGACTACGCGCGGGGAAAAGTTTCGTGCCGAGATGGACAGCGTCGTGCCGTGGGCGGAGCTGTGCCCACGAACTGGGCCGAAATACCCCAAGGCCGGCGACGACCGTCGGCCGAAGGAACTGAAGAAGATGCTGCGGGTGTACGTTCTGCAGTTGTCGGTCAACCTCTCCGCCCCCGAAGCTCTTCCAGCAGGTACATTGTCGTCTCGAGGCCCGCGGTATCAAGGTGGCCACAGGCACGATTGTGGTTGCCGCCCTAATCAGCGTGCCATCCTCCAGCAAGAACAAAGCCCAGCATCGCGATGCGGAGATGCGTTAGGCCAAAAAGGGCAGCCAGCAGAGCGCGAAACGGGACGCGTTGAGCCCGCCTAAGCGATGATAAGGCGCTCTCATCGCCCGTCTCCACCGCGGCTCATTATGTGCGCAGGCACCCCGATCATCTTTCGTCACCTATTAATAAGATTCTTAATCTGGGGAAGTAGAGCGGTCGGGAGCAGATAATGCTCGAGATTCGATCGGCCGTATAGGGATTAATTATGTCCACTGTCTCCTTGGTGCTGCCGGCCAGAAATGAAGCGCCGTCCCTTCAGGTACTCGTACCACGCCTGAGGGAGCTTTATCCTTCGGCTGAGCTAATTGTCGTCAATGACGGTTCCACCGACGACACTGCCGAGGTTGCGGTGGCTGGAGGTGCAATTGTCGTGTCCCATCCTTATCCAAAGGGCAATGGCGCGGCGATCAAGACGGGCGCAAGAGTGGCGTGCGGAGAAGTGATTGTATGCATGGATGCTGACGGTCAGCACGCCCCGGAGGACGTAAATCGACTACTGGCCAGGCTCGAGGCCGGCTTCGAGATGGTCGTCGGCGCGCGTGATTCTGAATCGCAGGCCAGCCTCGGCCGTTGGCTTGCCAACACCTTCTATAATCGTTTTGCGAGCTGGGTGGTTAAGCACAAAGTGCACGACCTTACCTCAGGATTTCGTGTGGTAAGAGCACGACAATTCCGAGAGTTCATGCATCTGTACCCAAATGGATTTTCATATCCTACGACGTCTACCATGGCATTCTTTCGGTCTGGTTACTCTGTGGCTTATGTGCCCATCAAGGCTGCTAGGCGCGAGGGCAGGAGTCATATCAGGCCGATTCGAGATGGTTTGCGGTTTCTATTGATCATGATACGAATCTGTACTCTCTTCTCACCACTGCGAATCTTTCTCCCTTGTAGTTTCGCGTTTCTGTCAGCGGGTCTCTGCTATTACCTATACACATACATCAACGACGGAAGATTCACAAACATGAGTGCGCTGTTGATTAGCACATCGATTGTCGTGTTTCTTATTGGCCTGGTCTCCGAACAGATCACGGCCTTAACCTATCAGGGCACCGGCCGGGATTAGACCGCGCCTCTTCATTACGTGGCAGGATCGAATAGGCTGCACGGGCGCAGCCATATGGGCAAGTGTCGCACCGCATAAGAACAAGACATGAAGGTTCAACGCATACGCAAGATTCCGAAATGTCCAGAGCCAACATCGCCACAACGACAATGGTTGATATCCCGTATTCAGAAAACAATGGCCAACACCGTGGGCATTCATGGGGGAGGATTGGTCCAGGACCTCGACGGTGCAAGCCATGGTCTTCACCGCTATTTGAAAGGGAGTCAAGTCTGTTGCGATGGAATGCC
This sequence comes from Gammaproteobacteria bacterium, assembly GCA_022071965.1. GTDB lineage: Bacteria > Pseudomonadota > Gammaproteobacteria > JAJPIJ01 > JAJPIJ01 > JAJVHZ01. The sequence goes on along the minus strand of JAJVIQ010000019.1, from coordinate 7,314 downwards.
CGGAAACCGTAGCGAGTCGAAGCAGCCGGGAGTCTGCCGTGTACGCCGATGATTATGCGCTACCGCTACAAGACGGCTGCGCCGACATCGTCTTTTTGGTGGATGTACTCGAATGTCTGAGAACCCCTCTTCGTTATCGTCACGAAGTTGTCGGGTGCTCAAAAAAACGGAGCGGCCACGGTGTCCGTCCCATTATTGTATACGTTGCATGAAGTGCCGGTCGACTCAATACGATGGACTGCGCGTGGGCTGCGCTCGCTTGCGTTTCGCTCTGGTGAGGATGTTGCTATTGTGGTTCCGTCGGGCGAGCGGGTTGAGACGGTTGCACTGTTGGTGAATTGGTCGCTCGCGATGATGGGGCTGACCGGGTTGCAGCGGTTACGCCTTGCCACAAAGTTTTTGTCACTGCTCCGATAGCCGTTCCTTTGGTAGACGTTGTGCTATGGATCGTAGTGTGCCTCGCGACAAGCGACACCAAGAGCCCTAATGATGGTGCTTAGGGAACCTCTGCAAAAGTCCACGATCTGATCGGTAGGCACACCGAAACACATCGGAGACGGCAATGAGCAAACAGCTGACCCTGGGCACGGGCTTTGAGAAGTTCTCCAGGACGACGAAGCGGGCGAAGTTTCTGGCCGAGATGGAGCGCATCGTGCCATGGGCCGAGCTGTGCAGGCTGATTGCGCCGAAATACCCGAAGGCCGGCGACGGTCGCCCGCCCAAGGAACTGGAGATGATGCTGCGGGTGTACTTCCTGCAGCAATGGTTCAATCTCTCGGATCCGGGCGTGGAAGAGGCGCTGTACGATTCGGCCTCGATGCGCCGCTTCGCCGGGGTGGATCTGGCCGATGCGCCGGCGCCGGATGAATCCACGGTGCTGCGCTTCCGCCATCTGCTGGAGGAGCACAACCTGGGCGTGAAGCTGTTCCAGCAGGTGCATCGTCACCTGGAGGCGCAGGGGGTCAAGATCGGCACCGGCACGATCGTCGATGCCACCATCATTGCTGCCCCGCCGTCCACGAAGAACAAGGAGAAGAAACGAGATCCGGACATGCACCAGACCAGGAAGGGCAATCCGTGGTACTTCGGCATGAAGGCGCACATCGGTGTCGACAGCAAGACCAAGGTCATCCACGCCGTGGCCGCGACACCGGCCAACGTGCACGATGCCGCCTGCCTGCCGGACTTGCTGCACGGGGAGGAGACCCGCATCTGGGGCGATCCGGCCTACCAGGGCCAGGGCGAGGTGCTCGCCAGGCATGCGCCGAAGGCGAAAGATTTCACCCACCGTCGCTATCGCTACAAAGGCTGTGTGGATGAAGTACAGCGGGCGAAGAACCAAACCAAGTCCCGCGTACGCGCCAAGGTCGAGCACGCCTTCTTCGTCATCAAGCGGGTGTTCGGGTTCGTGAAGACCCGCTACAAGGGGCTGGCGAAGAACGCGCATCGATTGTTCGTGAGCTGCGCGCTGGCCAATCTGTACATGATGCGCCGGCGGCTGTTGCGCCTGTCGGGGGCGTAATGCGCCCGCAGGACACCGAGCGGGGCGCGAACAGCCCCGCAGGCGACGACAAATCGGTCTATCGACCGACATTTCACGCGGAAGAACCTCGTAGGAAGACAGTGACGACATTTTTCGCTACTTGTTCAGAGATTCCTTAGGAATGTACAAGGGCGTGCATAATGCAACGCCATAGAGTGCTCGTGTTGACCTCCACGTTCCCACGGTGGTCGAACGACCATGTCCCACGCTTTGTGTTTGACCTGTCAAAATGTCTCGCGGCGGAGTTCGATGTCGTCGTTCTTGCTCCTCATGCACGGGGCGCCAAGGCGACGGAGATGATCGAGAGTATGGAAGTACGGCGTTTTCGGTACGGCCCGGATGCATGGGAAACATTGGCCTACGAAGGAGGCATTCTATCCGGGCTTGCCCGGAACCCCGTGCGGGTGATGCTAGTGCCGTTTTTTATGGCTGCCGCAGTGTGTTCAATTGTCCACTGTTTGAGGCGAGAGCGGATCGATATCATTCATGCTCACTGGCTAGTTCCCCAGGGGTTGGCCGCCGTGGTGGCGCGATGGATTGCCCGCCGCCGCGTGCCTATCCTATGTACGAGTCACGGTGCGGACCTGTTTGCGCTTCGAGGCAAATTCTTTCGCAGGCTGAAGACTTTCGTGATTCGGCAATGCGATGCGCTAACCGTTGTCAGTCGGTCTATGCTGACCGCCGTTGCCGAATTGGAGGGCGGTGTTCAAACACCAATTTACGTATCGCCAATGGGGGCGGACCTTCGTGGAACATTTACCCCGGATCGACGGCTAGAACGTAGCCACGCGCAAATCCTCTTTGTCGGCCGGCTTGTGGCGAAGAAGGGACTCGATGTGCTAATTGACGCCCTGCCAAAGATTCTGGAGCAATACCCGGACGCAAGGTTACGGGTCATCGGCGACGGTCCGGAGAGAGAAAGGTATCGTAAGCTTGCGGCACGACAGCGGGTGGCCGAACGCATCGACTGGGTGGGCGGAAAGCCGCATAGCGAATTGGTCGCAGAATATCGTCGCGCAACTATGCTCGTATTCCCGTCGGTCAAGACAGGCAGTGGCGATCAAGAAGGACTGGGGCTGGTGCCGGTGGAGGCTTTGGGCTGCGAATGTCCGGTCGTTGCCAGCGACTTGCCAGCCATACGTGACGTTATTGCTGACGGTGAGACGGGTTTGCTGGCCGCTCACGGCGACCCAGCAAGCTTGGCAGAGCAGATTATCGCTTTCCTTGGAGATCCAAATCGGCGACTTGCGATTGCACGCCGCGGTCGAGAGGCGGCGGTGCAACGATTCGATTGGCAGGAGGTTGTGCAACGATACCGATTGCATCTCAAGTCGCTAATAGGCGGTAAGGGGCTCTGAACGAGTAGCGAAAGAAATCGGCACTGCGCTCAAATCAACAGGTTCTGTGGGAAAACGCGCTCCATAGACCGATTATTCAACGACAGTGTGGCTGTGGTCACCCGCCTTTCTGGCCGCGGTCACACAGCGCAAAGCCCGTGTCGAGTGTCGGCTGCTGGCTCATATCCATCTCCAATTTCCGTCGATGTGTCTATCGATCAGATCGTGCGCAAATGCCGCGACTCCTGAGCGACGACAGCTCCTTATGGGCCGCTCCCTGCGTCCGGCGAGAAGGAATGCGCGGTGAATCGGGTCAAAAAACCACCTCATCCAAGATCGACTTCAGGTAACGGCCGTAGCTGTTCGACATCAAGGCGGCCGCAAGTTCCGTCAAGCGCGCTGCGTCGATGTAACCCATGCGATAGGCAATTTCCTCCGGACAAGCGATTTTCAGGCCCTGTCGCTTCTCGATGGTCTGCACGAACATCGAGGCATCGAGCAGGGACTCGTGAGTGCCAGTGTCGAGCCATGCGAAGCCGCGCCCCATGATCTCGACGTCCAGCCGTCCACGGTGAAGATAGGTTCGAATGATGTCGACGATCTCGAACTCGCCGCGCGGCGACGGCTTTAGCGAGTTGGCCACGTCGACGACGCTGCTGTCGAAGAAATAAAGGCCCGAGATGGCGTATCGGGACCGCGGCTTGTCCGGCTTTTCCTCGACGCTCAGCACGTGTTGCTGCGCATCGAATTCGACGACGCCGTAGCGCTCCGGGTCCTGTACCGGGTAGGCGAATACCGTGGCACGGTCTGTGCTGGCACTGGCCCTCTTGAGCAAGGGCGCGAGTTCGTTGCCGAAGAAAATATTGTCCCCCAATACCAGAGTGACCGGATCGCTGCCGACAAATGGGGCCCCAATCGTGAACGCCTGTGCCAGACCTCTGGGTTCGGGCTGCACGGCGTAGGTAAACCGCATGCCCCATTGCGCACCGCTGTCCAGCAGGTGTCGAAAGCGCGGAGTATCCTCGGGGGTTGAAATGATCAGTACATCCCGTATGCCGGCCAGCATGAGTATGCTTAGCGGGTAGTAGATCATCGGCTTGTCGTAGACAGGCAGGAGCTGCTTCGAGATCGCCCTGGTGACGGGGTAGAGTCTCGTCCCGGATCCGCCGGCGAGTATGATCCCCTTTCTCATGCAGACGAGCGGCCGCCGTACTGGGTGGCGATCCACTGGCGATACTCGGGAGTCTGGACCTCGCGGACCCACTGCGGGTTCTCCAGGTACCAGCCGATGGTACGCCTCAGCCCCTCCGGGAAACTCGTCGCGGGCGTCCATCCCAACTCCCCGCGGAGCTTCTGGGCATTCATCGCATAACGCCGGTCGTGACCCGCGCGATCAGGAACGAAAGCGATCTGCTCTCGGTATGAGCCTCCTGTGCTTCGCGGGTGCATTTCATCCAGCATGTCGCAGATCATGCCTACCACCTCGCAGTTGGTCAGCTCGTCGCTGCCGCCAACGACATAGGTTTCGCCGACCGTCCCCGCTTCGAGGATCCTGAGCAATGCCTGACAGTGGTCCTCAACGTACAACCAGTCCCGGACGTTCTGCCCGTCCCCGTAGATTGGCAGCGGTTCGCCATTAGACGCATTCAGAATCATCAGAGGTATGAGCTTCTCGGGGTACTGGCGCGGGCCATAGTTGTTCGAGCAGTTCGTGGTGAGGGCGGGGAGGCCATAGGTGTGGTGGAAGGCCCTCACCAGGTGGTCGGCTCCCGCCTTCGACGCGGCATACGGACTGTTCGGGGCGTAGGGGCTGGCCTCGGTGAAGGCGGGGTCACCGCACCCGAGCGACCCGTAGACCTCATCGGTGGAAACGTGAACGAATCTGAACAACGCCCTGTCCGATGGGGGCAGTTTCTGCCAGTACAGATATGCCTGCTCGAGGAGGTTGAGCGTTCCGACGACATTCGTTTGAACGAATGCGGCCGGACCGTGAATCGAACGGTCGACGTGCGTCTCCGCCGCGAGGTTGATCACCGCGCCAACGGCATGCGTCTGGAGCAGGCGCGCGACCAGCGCTCTATCGGCAATGTCGCCCTCGACGAAAACATGACGCGGGCTCCCGAGGATGTCGCCGAGATTCAGGCGATGACCCGCGTACGTGAGCTTGTCGAGAGTGACCACGGAAACGTCACCGCGTGAGATCAGGTGACGAACCAGATTGCTGCCTATGAATCCGGCTCCACCCGTCACCAGTACCGTTCCTGCCAGCCTATCCATTGTCAATCTTCAGCAAATCTAATGCCCTCCCCACCGCCTTGCGGCAATATAATGCATAGAATGTGCAAGATTGACGAGCACTCGGGTATAAATGCGGCCACCGGCATTCCCAACCGTTCCCATCAGAGCGTCCGCACGCAAGCGGTGATCGAGTGATCGCAGGCAAACGACCGCCGCAGTTTGACCGCGCACGCCTGCGCACATACTCCCTCAACACCTCCTGGATGATCGCGGAGCGTGTCTCGGGGCTCGCGATTGGCCTGGTCATCTACATCCTCGTTGCACGCCATCTCGGTGTCGCGGATTTCGGGCTCCTTCAGTATGCAATCAGCTTTTGCGGACTGCTCGGTCTGCTCGCCGGGCTTGGTCTGGATGCGATCATGGTTCGCCAGATCGTGAAAGAACCGGAGCGGTGCGGCGTGTATCTCGGCACTTCGGCGGCGCTGCGGCTGGGCGCCGGGCTGGCGGTGATCGCCGTGCTGATGGTGGCGAGCGGCCTCTCCGGTCACGATCGGAATCTGCAGTGGATGACGCTGGTCATCAGTCTGGCGCTGCTTCCCCAGGCCGTGGCGGTCGTCGAGTTCTTCTTCCAGGCAAGAGTCGCTGCGCGCTGGAGCTCCCTGGCCAAGGTTTGCGCGTGGCTTGCGGGGGCAGCTTTCGCCGGAGCATGTATCCTGACGGAGGCGCCGCTCGCCCTGTTCGCCGGCCAGCCGCTGGTCGAGGCCATGGTTCTGGCCGTATCCCTTCTTCTCGCATACCGGATGTTCCCGGGAGAGAAGTTGGTCTGGAGCTTCGACAGGGAGCTTGCAATCCAGTTGCTGCGCGAGACGTGGCCGTTGGCCCTTTCGATGGGACTGGTTTCCCTGTACGCGCATATCGACCGGGTGATGGTCCGGGCGCTGCTGGGAGACGAAGCGACTGGCCTCTACGCCGCCGCGGCCAAGGTCAGTGAGGCTTGGTACTTTCTGCCGGCGGTGATCGTGAGCTCGGTGTTCCCGGCGCTGGTCAGGGCGCGAGAGACTTCGAGGGAGCACTACCTGGGGCGCCTGCAGGATCTCTATGATCTGATGGTTTGGATGGCATTGCTGATCGCCATTCCGTTCTCGTTCTGGTCTGATGAGCTGCTGGCGCTGTTCTTTGGGGAGGAGTACCGCAAAGCTGGCACGGTTCTTGGAGTGCACATCTGGACCGGGATCCTGGTATTTCTAGGCGTAGCCAGCGGTCGTTGGATGATACTGGAGGGTATGAGTCGGGCCTATCTGGGGCGGACGTTGGCGGGCGTCATTGCAAACGTCTTCGGGAACTGGCTGCTCATTCCCCGACTGGGGATGGTAGGCGCCGCCGTATCAACGCTTGTCGCGCAGTTCGTGGTAGTGATCGCGTTCGATGCGCTCTGGCCGGAGACCCGATCGGCATTAAAGATGAAATTGCGATCTCTGTTGCCCATCCACAGATTCCGACGGTCCTGATGTCCGAATCGTTTGCAAGCTCATGCGGGACTGCCGGCGAGCACCCCTCCCCGGCAGGATCGGATTGCGACATGGGCAGGTGCATTGCCTGCAATTGCGCTCGGGTTGCGAGGCTGGATGTGAAAGACCAGTTTATGGGGCATCCCCTACTACGCTGCACATCGTGCCAGCATATACAGGTGGCGGTCCTTCCGGATGCCGAAACTCTGCAGAGCTATTACGTGAGGGGATACAGCAACGCGCGCGCGAACCATGTGAACTCGCGCTATCTTCGAGTCATGGCGCGCCGCGCGGAGGCGCAGCTCGATCTTTGCGCGCGTTGGAAACCGCTGTCCGGACTCAAGCTGCTGGATGTCGGGTGCGGATACGGGTTGCTGGTGGCTTCTGCGATAAGACGAGGGGCCATCGCCGAGGGGCTGGAGATTGATCCGAAGGCCGCGGCGCACTGCCGACAACGGGGCTTGCCCGTGGGTAAAATCGAAAGCGAGGCGACATTGGCTGAGGCCATCCACCAGCGCGAACTGCAAGTGGTGGTGATCAGTCACGTACTCGAGCACATGGTGAATCGCCCCGGGTTTTGAGGAGGCTTCAACTCTTGAGAGAATGGAGCCATGAACAAGTCAAACAAGTTTTCACCTGAGGTCCGTGAGCGTGCGGTTCGGATGGTGCAGGAGCATCGCGCAGAGTA
>JAJVIQ010000001.1 GCA_022071965.1 Gammaproteobacteria bacterium | reverse complement strand
CCGGCCGACAGGGCGGGGTCGACGGCGCCTGGGCAGGCGCGCGAGGCGGCACCGGAGCCTTTTCCGGCCGAGGCGCCGGCCACGGGCGCCACGGGCAGGCAGCAGGCTGCCCCCGCGGCCGAGTCGGGGCGCGCCGCCGCCATGCCGTCCACAACGGACGGGCAATTGCAGGCCGCTCCCGCCGGGGCGCCGGCGCGCGCCATCACGCCGGAACCCGTGGAGCCTCAGGCGCCGGCCGCAAACGCGGAGGAGGCCGCGACTGCAGGCAGGCTCGCGAAGGACAAGGCGGCGGGCCTCGCCGTGCAGACGCCCGAGGAGCGCTGGCTGGAGGAGATTCGCGAACTCATTCGCGGGGGCAGATTCACCGATGCGCAGCTCTCGCTGGCACGTTTCGTCAAGGCGTATCCGGACCATCGCGTGCCGGCGGACATCCTCGACGCCCTGAAACCGGCCGACTGAATCGCCGGGAAACCGCCGCACTTCCTGGCGGAGGCGGGCTTCGTTCCAGACGCGGCGGGAACCGCGACGGCCTGATCACGATCAAGCAATGGTGCATATGATCACAGTGGCGCCTTGCGATCCGACCCCGGGGAACTAGAGTTAAAGATAGACACGCTGCAGCTGATGCGACGCGCCGGTCAGTGCCGCAGGGCACACGCAGCGGTGTCGATGCGCCGAGGCCGTTAGCATGAAGGCGTAGCCGGGCGGACCTCGGAGAGAACTCCCCAATGCGCGGGAGTTGCCTCGCTCGCCGTCGGTGCTCGGTCACCGAAGGACACGGCAAGGGCGGGATCATAGTGACCATCGACCGGCAAGAAACCCGCACCTGCGGGTTTTTTGTTGCCTGTCGCCACGGTCCCGGGCTACCCGCCGATGCTCACCTTGCGCGCTGCAGCCACGCCGACGCGCCGATACCCGCCGCACGGCCGCTGGCAAAGCAGGCGGTCAACAGGTAACCCCCGGTGGGCGCCTCCCAGTCGAGCATCTCACCGGCGCAGAAAACCCCCGGCAGCCTGCTGAGCATCAGGGTGTCGTCGAGCTCCTCGAAGCGCACGCCGCCGGCCGTGCTGATCGCCTCATCCATCGGCCGCGGCGCGATCAGCGTGACCGGCAGCGCCTTGATGGCCGCGGCCAGCCGTGACGGATCGCTGAAGGCGTCGGCCGGCAGGATCTCGTGCAGCAACGCCGATTTCGCGCCCTCGATACCGACGCGGCGATGCAGGTGCTTGGCGATGGAGTGCGCGCCGCGCGGCCGCGCCAGGGCCTCGGCGAGCCGCGCCTCGTCTCTGCCAGGGGCGAGATCGAGCCGGATCGTGGCCGTGCCGTGCCGCGCGATCTCCTCACGGATCGCCGCCGACAGGGTGTAGATGACGCCGCCCTCCACGCCATAGGCCGTCAGGATGAGCTCCCCCCGCAGACTCCATGCCCGCTGCCCGGCGCACACCAGTGTCACGATCACCGGTTTCACGGGCTGGCCGGCCTGGCGGGCACGCAGATGTGCACTCCAGGCTGCCTCGAATCCGCAGTTCGAGGGCCTCAGCGGCGCAATGCCGATGCCGCGCCCGGCGAGCAACGGCACCCATGCCGCGTCCGACCCGAGCCTCGCCCAACTGCCGCCGCCGAGCGCCAATACGGTGGCGCTGGCGGTGATCTCGCGGTGACCACCCGGCGCGGCGAAGCGCAGGGCGCCGCCCTCGCTCCAGCCGCACCAGCGGTGACGCACATGGAACTCCACGCCGCCCAGGCGCAGCCGGCGCAGCCATGCCCGCAGCAGGGGCGCGGCCTTCATGCTGGCGGGAAACACGCGTCCAGAGGACCCCACGAAGGTCTCCACGCCCAGGCTGCGCGCCCAGGCGCGCAGGGCCGCTGCGTCGAACGACGCGATGAGCGGCCGCAGCCGCGCCTGGCGATCGCCGTAGCGCGCGAGCAGCGATGCGGGGTCCTCGCCATGCGTGAGGTTCAGCCCGCCCTTGCCGGCCAGCAGGAACTTTCGGCCGACGGAGGGCATGGCTTCATAGAGCGCCACCCGCGCGCCGACCGCCGCGGCCGCCTCCGCGGCCATCAGTCCCGCCGGGCCGCCGCCGATGACGGCGACGAGGGGATCGCCGGCCACCGTCAAGCAGTCAGACCTTCGGTCGTGGTCCCCGGCGACGATGCTTGCGCGCCCCCCGGCCCGCAGCGGGCATGCCCGCCGACCGGCCACGCATGCACCTCAGCCCTCACCATTCGTAGCGCAACGGCGTTCGGTGACGGCCAGGCGATGAGCCGCGCCGCGCTTGACCTCGCTCCAGTGCGCAGCGCCCCTCTGCAGGCCGGTGCGGGACCTCCATGGGCCGGCGCCCGCAGCCGATATGCGGGCCCGGTCCGGGCGGGATGTGGCCGGTCTGCCTGCATGGGGGGAATCGATCATCGGTCCCGGGGTCGGGGTCCCGGCGCGGGCTCGGGAACCGTGTTGGCTGTCGGCCCTGGTCCGGTCTCCTGCAACACCACGGATCAGACCCGCCACCACGGCGAGAGACGAATGCCTGTACATGATGGTCTGCCAGCCGGGCTGATGCGCGCGCCGCGGCCACTCCTCGATGCGCCGCCCGGGGCCCGCGGTGCGACACGGCCGCAAGGGGCCGCTACACGCCCATCTTGCCAAGGGCCTCGACGATCTCCCTGAGCACCCGCTCGGCGACCGGATGCCGGGCGGCAAATCGCGTCTCCAGCGCGGCGGCGCGATCCATGAGGGACTGCGCCTCTCCGGCGCCAGCGCCGGTCGTCAGGATCCTGCGTATGTCGGAGTCGAGATCGCGAACCAGCCCCAGTAACTCGGGATCGATCGTCTCGGCCGACTCGAGCTCCTCGTGCAGCCTGCGCATCAACTCCTTCACCGCCGCCTCCTTCATTCCCCACCTCGCCGGGAACATCATTTCGCTCCCCGGATCCTGCCCGATCACACATGGGGACGCCACCACCGCGCGCGCCTCTTCGGCGGCGGGACGGTGCGGGACCGCGATCTTCATCCACCCACGAAGGCTGGAAAATGGCGGGAGGTCGCCACGGCTGCCCACACTACGAAGAACCGCGGTTGCCCGCACGCCCCTTACGGGGCCAGCCTGCTGGAGAAGTATCGATTCTGGCGCCTGGATCCGGCCCCTGCGCCGTAGCGCGCAGACGCGGACCTGCGCCCGGAACGCGTCGATCGGATGGCGACGCGGCGGAAACGCCGCGAACCGTCAGGGGCTCAGGCCGGTGATCGACGCGAGCGTCCGATCGGCCGCGTCGGCGTCCCAATCACGTGTGCCGAGCGCACGGACGACCAGTCTGCCCTCCGGATCGATGAGGTAGGTGACGGGCACGCCCTGGCGCCAGTAACGGTCGGAGGCGCGCGTGTCGCGCGCGAGCAGGGTCGTCATCTCTATGCCGTGCTCACGCAGGAAGGGCGGGACGGACTGCTCGCCGTCCTCGTCGATCGACACCGTGAAGAACGCGACCTTGTCGGCCCATCGCCGGTGCAGGCGATCCAGGGCACGCATCTCCTTCACGCATGGCCCGCACCAGGTCGCCCAGAAATGCAGCAACACCCATCGGCCACCGTAGTCCGCGAGCGTCTTGCCGTCATCCAGCACGAGCGGCGGCGCGGGTTGCCCAAGACGATCGAAAGCGAGGAGGTCGACGGCACCGGCGGACCGAGTCGGGGCCGTCGCAAGCACGAGGGCAAGGCAAACCAGAAGCGATGACAATCTGCGGGCCATGATATTGAGATGCGATGCTCTGTGCATGGTTCAACGCGCCCGCAACGGTGACGCCGCCTTGACGGAGGTCGCGATGCCGCCGCCACCCGCACCGTTCCCTGCGGGGACCCCGAGCGCAACGCCGGCGGCGTGATCGCCCGCCGCGCTCTCGAGCCGACAGCGCTGGCCCAGGGACGAGGCGAGCTCAGAACAAACAGGTGAGGCTCCCGAAGACCTTGTAGTCCTCGCCGAGCTGCACGCCGTTCAGATCGTGGTAGACGGCGTGCTGATAGGAGAACTCGAACACCCAGTTCTGCTCGAGGTTGACCTGCAGTCCCGGTGAGACGTAAACGGCATGGCCGCCGGAATCGTCCAGTTCCACGCCGCCCTCCGTCTCCCTGCCGCGCAATTCGCCGTTGGCGCCCAGCGACAGAAACACCGAGTTGCCGCCCGCGCCCACGGTGGCGGGCCAGACTCGATAGCGGCCGGTCAGATCATAGTTCAGCCAGTTGCCGAAGCTGTGGTCGACGTCGCCGACCTCGCCCTCGCCGGTGATGCCGCTCAGCAGATTGGCCGCGACACCGAAGCGGTCGCGCGCGAGATTGGCCGACGCTCCTAGCAGGAGATCCGTGGAGCCCGTGCCGAGCTGGGTGTGCGCGTCCATGAACTCCTCGCTGCCGTCGACCTTGCCGTCGGTTGCGCCCGTGGGCAGCTTCACGCCGACGGTGCCCGCGAGCAGGAGCGTGCTGTCCAGCGTGTGATGGGTCAGGAAGGTATAGCGCGCCAGCAGCGACACATCGCCGACACCCGTCTCCTCGCCCCGACCGTCGTGGGCCTCGACCTCGCCATCGCCATGCGCGTGCACATGGCCGTCGAGCTCGGTGTGTCGCAGCGGCACGTTCGCCGTCAGCAGCAGGCCCGGCACCTGCTCGAAGCTGTGGAAGACGCTGAGATCGGTGGTCCAGAAGCTCTCGCGCCCGCCGGGGTTGTCGATCTCCTCGGTGCCGCGGTAGACGCTGTCGTTGAGCGCGTAGCGCTGCGTGAGACGCAGACCCGAGCCGGAAAGCGTCTCGAGCGGCGAGATGCCCTGCGAGATGAGGCAGAAATCGCAGGCGCGAACCGGCGACGCGAAGACCGCCAGCGCCACGCCGGCCGTCAGGAATACGAGTATAGAACGACGCATGTCACCGCCCCCCGGCTCTTGGTTTTCTTAAGGCGGCGGTAGTGTAGCGACGTGACCGGCGCGGACGATGCGGCCAATTGCCGCAGTCATGCCAGCGACGCGCCGGGGATGCAGGTTCCGCGCCCGCGTGGCGCTACGCGTGGCGATCGGGCACTGGCGCGAGGACCTGCGGCGTCACCGCGTGCACGTCGCGCAGGCCCACCAGACCGAGGCTGACCTCGAGCTCGCGCCGCATGATGTCGATGACCTTGACCACACCCGCCTCGCCGGCCGCGGCGAGGCCGTAGAGAAACGGCCGCCCGATGAAACAGGCGCGGGCGCCGAGCGCCAGCGCCTTCAGGATATCCTGTCCGCTGCGCACGCCGCTGTCGAACAGCACCTCGCAGCGCTCGCCCACCGCCTCCGCGATTCCCGGAAGCATGTCCAGCGCGGCAGGCGCGCCGTCGAGCTGGCGTCCGCCATGGTTGGAGACGATCAGGCCATCCACGCCGTTGGCCACGGCAATCCTTGCGTCCTCGACGCTCATGACGCCCTTGAGGACGAGCCTGCCCGGCCAGCGATCGCGTATCCATTCCAGATCGCTCCAGGTCAGGGTGGGATCGAACTGATCGACGATCCAGGCGGCGAGCGTGCGCAGGTTGTCCGCCCCGGCGATGCGGCCCTCGAGATTCCCGAAGGACTTGCGCCTCCCCATCAGCACCCCCGCGCTCCACCGCGGCCGCAGCAGCAGGTCGATCACCGTTGCCGTCGTGAGCCGAGGCGGCACCGAGAGTCCGTTCTTGACGTCGCGATGGCGCTGCCCCTGGATGGGGAGATCGGCCGTGAGGACCAGCACCGGACACCGCGCCTCGCGTGCCCTCTCGATGAGCGAGCGCGAGAAGCCGCGATCTCGAAAAACGTAAAGCTGGAACCAGAACGGGACGCCGGCGCCCGCACGCACGTCCTCGATCGAGCAGATCGACATCGTGCTGAGGCAGTAGGGTATGCCGCAGCGGTGCGCCGCACGCGCGGCATGGATCTCTCCGTCCGGCCAGTTCAGACCCGCGAGTCCGGTCGGTGCGATCGCCAGCGGCAGCGCGGCGGGCTGCCCCGCGATGGTGGTCTCGAGCCGGCGTGCCGCGACATCGATCATTATCCGCGGCAGGAGCCTCAGCCGGCGGAAGGCCTCGCGATTGGCGGCCAGCGTCAGCTCGTCGTAGGCGCCGCGATCGGCATACTCGAAGACGGCACGCGGCAGGCGGCGGCGCGCGATCGCGCGCAGGTCCTCCACGCTGGCGACCAGGTCGAGATTGGGTGAGAGCAGATTGAACATGCCCGTCCGCTCACTGCGCCGGTAATGCCGGGATCATCCACGTCAGGACGTAGGACTGCAAACAGGTCAACAGCCCGATGAGCAGCGCGAAGATGAGGCTGTGTCTGAGCGTGAAGCGGAACAGCTCGGCCTCGCGGCCCGTCAGCCTGGCCGCCGCGCACGCCACCGCGATCGACTGCGGCGAGATCATCTTGCCGGTGACACCGCCGGTGGTGTTGGCGGCGACCGTGAGGATTGGATCCACGCCTATCTGCTCCGCCGTGACCCGCTGCAGATTGCCGAACAGCGCATTGCTCGCGGTGTCCGACCCGGTGAGGAACACCCCGAGCCACCCGAGGAAGGCCGAGAACAGCGGAAACAGCGCGCCGCTGGCGGCGAAGGCCAGTCCGAGCGTCGAGGACATGCCCGAGTAGTTGGCGACGAAGGCGAGCGCGAGCACGGAACCGATGGTCACAATCGGCGGGGACAGCTCGCGCAGTGTCGCCGCGAACAACCCGGCGCATGCCCGCGCCGGGACCCGCAGCATCACTGCGCTGAGCAGCGCCGTCACCAGTATCGCGGTGCCCGTGGCGCCAAGCAGGTCCAGCTTGAAGATCGCCTCGTAGGGCATGGGGCTCGGTACGATCGGCGCGCTCTTTATCACCAGGCCATGCAGACCGGGGACCGCAACCGCCAGCGTGTACTGCTGCATGTACTGCTTCACCGACGGCAGCGTCCAGATCGTCACGATGACGGTGAGGCCGATGAACGGTCCCCACGCGCGCAGGACCCAGAAACCGGAATACGGCGCCGCAGCCGGCGCGCGGCCGTTTCGCCGCGACTGGCAGCGCAGAAACAGCGTGGTCGCGAGCAGACTCACCATTGCCGAGGCGATGTCGGGCAGCTCGGGACCGAGATGGTTGGAGGTCAGAAACTGCGTGAGCGCGAACGATCCGCCGGCCACCAGGATCGCGCGCCATGTGGCCCGGACGCCGCTCCAGCCGTCCATGACGGCCACCAGCCAGAACGGCAGCAGCAGCGACAGCAACGGCAGCTGCCTGCCGGCCATCTGCCCGATCACGAACGGCTCGATGCCGCTGACCTTGCCGGCAACGATGACCGGCAGGCCCAGCGCGCCGAATGCCACCGGCGCGGTGTTGGCGATGAGGCAAAGCCCGGCGGCATAGACGGGATTGAAGCCCAGGCCGACCAGCAGGCCGGCGGTGATTGCCACGGGCGTGCCGAAGCCCGCGGCGCCCTCGAGGAAGGCGCCGAAGGCGTAACCGATGAGCACCATCTGCAGCCGCTTGTCGGCGGTGATGTGCAGCACCGAGGCGCGAATGACCTCGAACTGACCGCTATGCACCACGACCCTGTAGAGGAATACGGCGCCGACCACGATCCATGCGATGGGCCACAGTCCATACAGAAAACCATAGATGGCCGCGGAAACCGCCATCGCCGGCGGCATTCGGTACGCCAGTATCGCCACCAGCAGCGCGATGGACAGCGCCAGCACGGCCGCGACGTGGCCGCGCATGCGCAGAAGGGCCAGCGACGCCATCAACGACGCGAGCGGCAGCGCCGCGATCAGCGTCGACCACCACAGACTGTCGGCGATCGGGGTGTAGTCCTGCGCCCACTGCGGCATGCCGGTCGGTGTCCTTGCCCCTGTCTTGCCGTTGGCGGGAGGGAACTCCCGGCCGCGCCCGCCTGCCGTTCGGATGCGCCCATCCCCGCGCGCCGCGCGACCTCCACGGCGTGGTGCACCAGGCCGTCGTCAGCGCGCGATCTCTCCCGCCATCGCCTGTCGGCCGACGGGCGATCGATCCTAACCCGTCCAGCCCAGGCCGGCGGCGATGCAGTTGATCGACAACAGCAGCGAGACGAGGTGCTGCTCGGCGAGCTGCTTGTCGGTCTGCTTGGCCGTGCGGAACTTGCGTATGAGATCGACCTGGACGAGCCCGACCTGATTGATGGCGGGCAGGCGGCGCGTGAGCCGGCGGCGGAACCGCGGGAAGCGTTCCGCCAGGGTGCTGCCGCCGCTGACACGCAGCACCTGTCGTACCGTGCGCCTGTACTCCTCCTGCACCATGCCGTAGACGGTCTCGCGGATCTGGGCGTCCTCGACGAGGTCCGCGTACCTGCGGGCGATATCGAGATCCACCTGCGGCAGTGTCTTCTCGACCTCGTCGATGATGAGGCGAAAGAGCCGCGAGCCCTCCATCATGCGCTTGAGGGTCGCGGCACCCTCCGCGCCGTGTGCCCCGAGAAACCTCTCCAGCGCGGTGCCGACCCCGTACCAGCCGGTGATCATGTGGCGGTTCTGCGTCCACGCGAACACCCAGGGTATGGCGCGCAGCTGCGACAGGGTCTTGGCGCCAAACCGGCGCGCGGGCCGCGACCCGATGTTCAGCAGCGCCAGCTCTTCCACCGGACTGGCCGCCTCGTAGTAATGCACGAGGCTGGGAAGATCGACGAGCTCGCGATACGCGGCATGCGAACTTGCCGACAACGCGCGCATCACCTCGTCGAACTCGGGATGCGGCTGAAGCTCCGCCTCGCGCCCGGACATCAGCGAGTGCGCGAAGACGCTCGAGGCGAGCAGTTCCATGGAGTACAGCGCGGTGCCCTTGTTGGCGAACCTGGCGGAGGCCACCTCGCCTTGTTCCGTTATGCGCATCTGCCCGTGTACGGATCCCGCAGGCTGCGCGGCGACCGCGTGCCCGGTAGGCGCGCCGCCACGGCTGACCGATCCACCGCGGCCGTGGAAGAATGAGATCGGCAGGCCCATCTCGTTGCCGACCTGCGTCAGCCTCGCCTGCGCCAGCGTCAGTTCCCAGTTGGCCGTCAGATAACCGCCGTCCTTGTTCGAATCGGAGTAACCGATCATCACCTCCTGAACTCCGCCGAACTGCCCGACGGTGCGCTGCACGACACCGTGGGCGAGCAGCTCGCGCATGATGGCCGGCGCGGCATGCAGGTCGTCGATGGTCTCGAACAGCGGCACCACCATGATGCGGCAGGCATCCACCGCCTCCAGGTCGGTGAACAGGCCGACGTACTTGGCAAGCAGGTACACGCCCAGGACGTCGGAGGCGCGTTGCGTCATGCTCAGGACCGCGGCGCCGAATGCCTCGCTGTCGGCGAGCGAGCGCGGCTCGGCCACGAGGTGGAGCATGTCCAGCGTCTCGGCGGCCTCCTCGGGCAGCCCCTTCAGGTCGGGGTAGCGCTGCAGCGGGCGGGCGAGCTCGGCGAGTATCCAGTCGCTCCACGCCCGGGAGTCCGGCTCCGGCGCGGCGGCTCCCTCGAGGCGCTCGAACACGACGGCGAGGGTGCGATTGATGACGGTGGTGTTCTGGCGCACGTCCAGGCTCACGGTGCGGAAGCCGAAGATCTCCACCTCGCGGCGCAGCGGCTTGACGTCGTTGAGCGCCACGGTCTGGCAACGCGCGTCGGCCAGCCCGCGCTCCATCACCAGCAGGTCGTCCACCATCTGACGGGGGGTGAAATAGGCGAAGCTCGTGTGGATCGTGGTGTCGCGCTCGACCGCGCTGAGGCTCGCATCGAGCTTCTTCTTGATGCAGGTGACGAACTGGCGGAACAGCTCCCCGGGATTGCGTCTCGCAATGCCTTCACCATCGCCGCTGCGTTCGAGATTCTCGTTCAGCACCGTGACGAAGGCCGGGGGCACGCTGATGGCGTGATGCGCGATGCTGAGCTTGCGGTTCAGATCCTCGAGCCGTCGCCGATACCTGCGCAGCGCCGAGAGCTGGTTGCACTTGATCGTGCGGCGCGTGACTTCGCTGGTGACGAAGGGGTTGCCGTCCCGATCGCCGCCGATCCAGCAGCCGAACTTGAAGAAGGGCGGGACGTCGAAGGTGCGGGCCGGATAGGCGCGCGCCAGCGCCTCCTCCAGATTGTGCATCAGCTCGGGCGAGCGATCGTAAAGCGACTCGTTGAAGAAGTGCAGGCCCCAGGCGACCTCCATGTCGACCGTGGGCTTCTCGAGCCGCAGTTCTCCGGTCAGCCAGAGAAGATCGATCTCGTTGCGCAACTGGTCGATGAAATCCTCGCGCTCGCGCGGGGTCCAGCGGCTCGATTCCATCTGCACCAGCAAGAGATAGATGCGCCGGTGTATCTCGAGAACGGTGACGCGCTTGGCCTCCGTGGGGTGCGCCGTGATCGTAGGGCGAACGCGCGCCGCATTCAGCAGCTTCTGCACCTCCTCGGCGCTCACGCCGCTCCTCACGGCCTCGTCGAGCACGAACGCGAACGTCCCCTCCACGGCCGTCGGGCCGCGCTCGATCTCGATGAGCCGGCGACGGCGCATGCCGGCATTCTCCTCGGCGATGTTCAGAAGCTGAACCCAGATCCCCCGCGCCTGCATCATGCGCCGCAGCAGCTCGCTGTCCTCGGTCGGCGGCGGCGCCTCGCCGCTCAACAGCGGCACGATGTCGGGCTGGCGCGCGCGCAATACCTCCAGCAACAGCTCCGTCAGCAGGCTGACGACCTCGCCGGCATAGGCAGCGGTGTTCGCAGCGATGGGGCCCTCGTTGGGAGCGGCGGCGCTAAGCCCCCTGAAGTATTCGCTGCTGGTGACGGTCATTCGAACGCCTCATGACTGCATGACGGTGCCGGGGTGGATTCTTCCCCGCGGGGTCGCGGGTCTGTCTCGAGGAAATGATACCGCACGGCCATGCAATGCGCGCATGGGCGGCGCGCTTGGATCCCTGCCGCCGCAGCGGCGACGGCGGAGGGTCCCGAGGGCCAGGCGGCCGAGGGGGGCACGGGCGCCGCTGGCCGTCCGCGGTGGCCGTCGGGAGCCGCAGTCAGACCACCTTGTCGCGGACCGGTTTGCCGGCAAAGAACAGGTCGAGGTTCTCCAGCACGCGCATCCCCATGGCCACGCGGGTCTCGCGCGTGGCGCTGCCCAGGTGCGGCAGCAGGACGACATTCTCCATCGTGAGAAGATCCTCCGTGACCTTCGGCTCGGCCTCGAACACGTCGAGCCCGGCAGCCTTGATTGTGCCGTTCCTCAGGGCGTCCACCAGCGCCTTCTCCTCGACCACGTCGCCGCGCGCCGTGTTGATGAGGATCGCGTCGCGCTTCATCATCTTCAGCCGCTCGGCATTGATGAGGTGGTAGTTCTCCTTGCCTCCCGGGCAGTGCAGGGAGACGACGTCCGCCTGCCTCAGCACCTCCTCGATGGAGCCGCATTGCGTCGCGTCCAGATCCCGGATCGACTCCGGCGCCGGCGGAAACGGGTCGAAGTACGCGATCTTCATGTCGAAACCGTGGTGCGCCTTGTGCGCCATGGCGCGGGCGATGCGCCCCATGCCGATGAGACCAAGGGTCTTGCCGGTGACCTTCGTGGCGATCATGTGCGTCGGCCGCCAGCCCGTCCAGGCCCTGGTGCGCACGTGGCGCTCGCCCTCGCCCGCCCGGCGCGCCGCCATCAGCATCAGCGTCATGGCGATGTCGGCGGTGCAATCGGTGAGCACTTCCGGCGTGTTGGTGACGGTGAGCCCCGCCTTCCTGGCCGCCTCGAGATCGATGTGATTGAAGCCGACGCCGAAGTTGCCGAGCACCTTGGCGCGCATGGGCTGCGCGCCGAGCACCTCGGCGCCGATCCTGTCGCATACCGTCGGGCAGACGGCGTCGTAGTTCCGCAATGCATCCTGCAGTTCCGAAACCGTCATCGGCGTGTCCGTGGCGTTGAGAGTCACGTCATAACGCCTGCGCATCTCCTCCTCGACCTCCCGCGGCCAGGCGCGGGTAACGAGGACCTTGGGCTTGCTCATACGATGTCTCCAGACTTGTCTAAGCGATCATACGCGGCTGTTCTTCTTTTCGGCGCGAACCGCCCCCCGCTGAGGGGGCGGCGGCCGGCCATGCCCAGCTTCAAATGCCCAGACGGCTAGATGCCGTACTTCTTGCGCACCTCGGCGACGGTCTTGCCGGTGTCGGCCGGAGTCGGCGAGACATGCACGCCGCATTCCTTCAGCACCTCGACCTTCTCCGCCGCCGACTCGCCGTAGGCGGAGATGATGGCGCCCGCGTGCCCCATGCGGCGGCCCTTCGGTGCCGTCAGCCCCGCGATGTACGCCACCACCGGCTTCTTGCAGTTTTCCTTGACGAACTTCGCCGCCTCGACCTCCTGCGGCCCCCCGATCTCCCCGATCATGACCATCATCCTGGTCTCCGGATCCTGCTCGAAGAGCTCGATGACGTCCTTGAAGGAGGAGCCGTTGATCGGATCGCCACCGATGCCGATGGAGGTGCTCACTCCGATGCCCAGCGCCTTCATCTGCGAGGCCGCCTCGTAACCCAGGGTGCCGGAACGGCCGACGATGCCGACATCGCCTTCCATGTAGATGTGGCCCGGCATGATGCCCATCATGCACTTGCCCGGGCTGATGCTGCCGGCGCAGTTCGGACCGGTCAGGCGCATGCGGTTGGCCTCCTTGTAGCGCCGCATGTAGCGCTTCACGCGGATCATGTCCTGCGCAGGGATGCCGTCCGTGATCGCCACGCAGTACCGGATGCCGGCGTCGGCCGCCTCCATGATCGAGTCGGCCGCGTACGGCGCCGGCACGAAGATGATGCTGGCGTTGGCGCCGACCTCGCGCACCGCGTCCTTCACCGTGTTGAACACCGGACGATCCAGATGCGTGGTGCCGCCCTTGCCCGGCGTCACGCCGCCGACCACGTTGGTGCCGTACTTGATCATGTCGTTCGCGTGGAACGTGCCGATCTGCCCAGTGAAGCCCTGGACGATCACGCGTGAGTTCTTGTCGAGAAGAATTGCCATGTGCGTAAACTCCCGTGGATACCCGTGGTTTAGGCTCTGCCAGTGTGCTTCTTCCAGGCCGCGACGACCTTCTCAGCCGCCTCCGCGAGGGTCTCGGCGCCGATGATCGGCAGACCGCTTTCCTTGATCATCTTGCGGCCGGCCTCGACGTTGGTGCCCGACAGGCGCACGACCAGAGGCACCTTCATCTCAATCTTCTGCAGTGCCTGGATGATGCCTTCGGCAACCCAGTCGCAGCGGTTGATGCCGGCGAAGATGTTGACGAGCATCGCCTCGACCTTCTGATCCGAGAGCACCAGGCGGAAGGCCTTGGCCACGCGCTCGGGATTCGCGCCGCCGCCGATGTCCAGGAAGTTGGCGGGCTCCCCCCCGGCCAGCTTGATCATGTCCATCGATGCCATCGCCAGGCCGGCGCCGTTGATCATGCAGCCGATATTGCCGTCGAGACCGACGTAGGAAAGGCCGCGGTCGGCAGCCTGCATCTCGCGCGGATCCTCCTGCGACTTGTCGCGCAGCTCGGCGATGTTCGGATGCCGGAACAGCGCGTTGTCGTCGAAGGACATCTTCGCGTCGAGCGCGATCAGCCGGTTGTCCTTGGTGACCACCAGCGGGTTGATCTCCACCATGGTAGCGTCGAGATCCCGGAATGCCCGGTAGCAGCCCATGAAGGTCGTCACCGCCTGGCTGACCATGGAGGGCGGCAGCTTGAGCGCGAAGGCGATCTCGCGGGCCTGGAACTCCTGCATCCCGACCGCCGGCTCGATGGCGCAGCGAACGATGGATTGCGGACGCACGCGGGCGATCTCCTCGATCTCCATGCCGCCCTCGGCCGAGGCCACCACAGAGACGCGCTCCGCGGCGCGATCGAGCACGAAGGCGAGGTAGATCTCGCGCTCGATGGCGCAGCCCGCCTCGATGTACAGGCGGTGCACGACCTTGCCGGCCGGACCGGTCTGGTGCGTTATCAGGCGCTTGCCGAGCAGCTCGTCGGCCGCCTCCCAGATCTCGTCATCGGTCTTGCACACCTTGATGCCGCCGGCCTTGCCGCGCGCACCCGAGTGTATCTGTGCCTTGACCACCCACACCTCGCCGCCGATCTCCTTGGCGCGATATACGGCCTGCTCCGGACTGTAGGCGAGGCCACCCGGCAGGGTGTTGACGCCGAATCCGGAGAGGATCTCTTTGGCTTGATACTCATGAATTTCCACGGAAGACCTCCTTCAGATCAGTCTCGTGTCGGTGTTTGAAATCTGCCGGTCGTCGGCGGCCGCGCCACCAGCCGCCGGCCGTCGAATCGCCGTGTGATGACCGGGCCTGCGGCTGTCACTTCTTCGCCTTGGCATCGATCACGTTGGCCATGCGCACGACGTTCTCGGCCATGCGCGAGGAGGCCAGATCGATCATGCGGCCGTCGAGCACCACGGCGCCCTTGCCGGCCTTGGCGGCCTCGTCCATGGCGGCCAGTATGCGCTTGGCCCGCTCGACCTCCTTGGGAGGCGGTGACATGACCTCGTTGGCCAGCGCGATCTGCGAGGGGTGGATTGCCCACTTGCCCTCGTAGCCCAGCGCGGCCGCGCGCATGGCGGCGGCAGTGTAACCCTCAGGATCATTGAAGTCGCCGAACGGACCATCGATGGCGCGAATGCCGTAGGCGCGGCAGGCGATGACCATGCGCTGCAGCGAGGAATGCCACTGGTCGCCGGGGTAGTCGGGATTCAGACCGCCGATGACGACGGTGCGGGCGCGGCAGGACGCGGCGAAGTCGGCTACACCGAAGTGCAGGGCCTCCAGGCGCTTGCTCGACTGTGCGATCGCCTCGACGTTGACCATGCCGAGCGCGATCTCGATGAGGCACTCGATGCCGATGGGATTCTTGATCTTCCTGGCTTCCTCGATCTGCGTGAGCATGCAGTCGACCATGTAGACATCAGACGGCGTGCCGACCTTGGGGATGAGTATGGTGTCGAGCCTGTGGCCGGCCTGCTCGACGATGTCCACCACGTCGCGGTACATGTAATGGGTGTCCAGGCCGTTGATGCGCACGGAGATGGTCTTGCCATGGCCGGCCCAGTCGAGGTCGTTGAGGGCCTGGATGATGTTCTTGCGTGCCTGCTCCTTGTCGTCCGGGGCGACCGCGTCCTCGCAATCGAGGAAGATGTAGTCCGCGTCGCTCTTCAACGCCTTTTCGAACATCGATGGGTTCGAACCGGGAACCGCCAGTTCGCTGCGTTGCAGCCGCGTACGCACCGGCTTGTATTGTGTGAAGCTCATGCAATCCTCCTCCCTTGCCTTGATGGATGGCGCCCCGGCGCTGGGAGCATGCCGAGGCGAGCCGCACCGGCCGCTCGGGTCGGCCGGTGCGGAATTCACGACACATCGCCGATAGTACGCTGCCGCCCCGGGGCGCACCGCGCAAGATCAAGGGGCAGCGCGGCAGGACTAGATCTTCCTGGCCTCCTCGACCGGGGGCTTGGCGCTCGCGCGCAGGAACTCCTGCGCCGCCGCCACGCCCGAGCCCGGCTGCACCGTGGTGATGCCGATGTCGCGCATCGCCATCTCCACGCCGCTCAGGCAGGCCAGCACCTGCAGCTCGTTAAGATCGCCGAGGTGGCCGATGCGGAAGATCTTGCCGGCGACCTTGGCCAGGCCGATCGACAACGCCAGGTTGTAGCGGCGGTAGGCGGTGCGCACCACCTCGGTGCCATTGAAGCCCTCGGGCACGTACACGGCGCTCACGGTATCGGAGTACCACTTCGGCTCCTTGGCCACGAGGCGCAGGCCCCAGGCCTTGACCGCGGCGCGCGTGGCCTCGGCGTAGCGGTGGTGGCGGGCGAAGACGTTTTCCAGGCCCTCGTCGAAGATCATGTTGAGCGACTCGCGCAGGCCGCGCAGCAGGTTCATTGGCGGCGTATACGGGAAGAAGCCCAGGTCATTGGTCTTGATCTGGTCGTCGAAGTCGAAGAAGCACCGCGGCAGCTTGGCGGTCTTCCTGGCCTCGAGCGCCTTCTGGCTGGCGCAGACGATACCCAGCCCGGTGGGCAGCATGAAGCCCTTCTGCGAACCGGACACGCAAAGGTCGACCTTCCATTCGTCCATGCGGAAATCCATCGAGGCGACGGAGGAGACGCCATCGACGAACAGCAGCGCGGGGTGGTTGCACGCGTCCATCGCCTTGCGCACGGCCGCGATGTCCGAGGCCACGCCGGTGGCGGTCTCGTTCTGGGTGGCGAAAACGGCCTTGATCTCGTGCTTCTTGTCGGCGGCGAGGATCTCGGCATACTTCTCGGCAGGGACTCCTTCACCCCATTCCACGTCCAGCGCCTGCACGTTCAGGCCCCAGCGCTGGCACATGTCGATCCACAGGTTCGAGAAATGGCCAAAACCGGACATGAGCACCTTGTCGCCCGGCGACAGCGTGTTGGAGATGGCTGCCTCCCAGCCGCCGGTGCCGGAGGCGGGGAAGATGAAGACGCGGCCGGTCTGGGTCTTGAAGGCCTTCTTCATGTCCTCGTAGAGAGGTTTGGTGAAGGCAGGCAGATCCGGGGCGCGCATGTCCTCCTGGGCGAGGTGTATGGCGCGATTGATGCGATCCGGCACGTTCGTCGGGCCGGGGATAAACAGGAAGTTACGTCCAGCCATGATAGCTATTTCCTCCAACGTCGGCATTGAGAAGTAGACGCAACGCAGCACCGGAGACTAACCGGTTCTTGCGCCAACCACACGATCGAGATTTACCGCGAGTTAATTATTGACCGCAGGCCGCACGCTGGCAGACACCCACACGCGAGAGAACGGTCCCCCAAAAAGGATCGCAAAGTTACCATGACCGTCGAACGTGGCGCAAGATGCAACAGATACGTAAGACCCCGTAAAAACTCCGATTTTCATTTTCCCGCCTATCCCGCGACCGCAGGAGCCCGGTTTGCGCTGGGCACGCGCGCGGGCGCCGTGGTGCGCGAGGCGGTGGTTCGCCTGCCCCGGCGCCAGGTCCTGGAGGATCCCGGGGAGGGCAACGCCCTCACGGCAGGCCGGCCGCCGGCGGCCTCACCCAGTCCAATCGCTTGAGCAGCAAGAGCTCGCAGGCGCCCTGGCCGGTATCCTCCCGGCTGAGCGAGCTGCGCCATCGCCATCCGTCCGAGGCCGTCACCTCGATGAGGGAACCGCCGAGCGCCAGGACGTCGTCGCGCTTGATGCGCCGCAGGCGATCGGCGATCTCGGGGCTGGCGGGAACCAGGTGAATGTTGCTGCTGTTGATTTCCACCTCGCGCCGCGGGATGGGGAGATTGTCCGAACTCCAGTAATACCAGCGCCCACTCTGCGTGATGCTGAACTGCCGGTAGACCTCGGGCTTTGCCATCACGCCCCAGCCCACAGCGACGTCCATGGGCGACAATTCGGCCTCGCGTCCGAAGTGGTACTCCTCGCGGGCAAGCACGCGCACCGTCTGCTCGTAGCGCTGCAGCTCGGTGATCGCGTAGCCGCCTTTGCGGATGGCGGCCGTGGCGTCCGTGGGCGTGCGGAAGAAATCCACGTAGACCCACGTGGCGACGACGGCGATCAGGACCCATAGGCGCAGTGACAGTCTCGGCATCGCTCCTCTCCATGCCCCCGACGGGCCGACCATCGTGCCCCCGATCGGCGCGGGAGATCCTCGGCGCCCGCCCAGCCGAAGGGCGCCGCGGCCCGGGCCCCGGGGTGTCTGCGCAGTTACAATTCTCTTGCCAACTCGAGCCGCGAAACGCGACCGCAGGTCCTCCGGGGCCGGGACCGGCCGACACGGGGATCGCGCCGACGCCTCCCGGACCCGGCCCGCCGACCCGGTTCCGCGGTGGAGTGGCTGACCCTGCGTCTGACCCCCTCGGCGGGCCGCCCGCACGCTGATGTCGGCGACGCGTGATGCCGCCTCCGCGACGCCGGCAATCACCGCGATGGCCTGTGCGCGGTCAGCTGCCCAAGGCCCTGGCGAGGTCGCGACGCAGGTCCTCGACGTGCTCCAGCCCGACCGACAGCCGTATCAGACCCTCGGTGATGCCGGCGCGCGCGCGCTCGGCGTCCGTCAGCCGCCAGTGCGTGGTCGTGGCCGGATGCGTGATCGTGCTCTTGGCATCGCCCAGATTGGCGGTGATGGAGAAGATCCGCACGCCGTCGATCACCTTCCATGCTGCCTCGCGCCCGCCCTCGACCTCGAAGGCGACGATGCCGCCGAAGCCGCGCTGCTGGCGCCTGGCCAGGTCATGCTGCGGATGCGAGGGCAACCCGGCATAGTGAACCGACCGGACGGCCCCCTGCCCCTGCAGCCATTGCGCGAGCGCGAGCGCCCGCGCGCCGTGGGCCTCCATGCGCAGACCCAGCGTCTCCAGGCCCTTGAGGAAGACCCACGCATTGAAGGGGCTCAGGCAGATGCCGCCGTTGCGCACCACGCCGAAGACGGCCTCACCCACGAGCTTCTCGGGGCCGACCACCGCGCCACCCAGGCAGCGGCCCTGGCCGTCGATGTACTTGGTGGCGGAATGGATGACGACGTCGGCACCGAGCTCCAGCGGACGCTGCAGCGCCGGCGTGAGAAAGCAGTTGTCGACGGCCAACAGGCAGCCCCGCGCGTGCGCAATGTCGGCGATGCGCGCGATATCGGCGATCTCCGTCAGCGGATTCGAGGGCGTCTCGAGGAAAAGCAGCCGCGTCTCCGGCCGGATCGCGTTCGACCACGCCTCGTAGTCCGTCATCGCCACGAACGTGCTCGCGACGCCGAATTTCGAAAGCTGGTTCTGGAGCAGCGTCACGGTGGTGCCGAAGACGCTCTGCGAACAGACGATGTGATCGCCGGCGCGCAGCAATCCGAGGCAGAGCGTGAGGATGGCGCCCATGCCGGAGGCGGTCGCCACGCAGCGCTCGGCGCGTTCCATCGCCGCAAGCCGTTCCTCGAAGGCGCGGACCGTGGGATTTGTGAACCGCGAATAGATGTTGCCGGGCTGCTCGCCGCGGAATCGCGCCGCGGCCTCGGCGGCGCTACTGAAGGTGAAGCTCGAGCTCAGGAACAGCGGTTCGCTCTGTTCGCCCTCGTGCGTGCGCACCTGGCCGGCGCGCACCGCCAGGGTATCGGTTTCGTATTGGTCGTAGGGACCCGGCATCGTATTGCCTCCACGGTTCGTGATGCGGCGCGAAACTGAATTGCACCGGAGGCGCGGCGGGCGGTGGGCACAAAAAAACCCGCTTGCTAAAGCAGGTGCGGGTGGCATCGCATTAGCTGTTTGGGAGTGCTGCTTCCCGCGCCCGCAAGCTGATTCAAATCGGCGCTGCTGCTGGAGGCGAATCTAGTGGATAGGAACAGGGCTGTCAATCACGGCGCCCCGTGAGGGCGCCAGGCTCTCCGAACCGTCTTCACCTCCGCCGTCGTGATCTCGCGGGGGCATCGCCCCGGCTGCCGCCTGGAAGTCGCGCGCCGCTGCCGCGGCCGGCTCATGCGGTGGCGGTCAGGTCGTCATTCAGCTCGACGACATCGTTGCGGCGTGCCTTGGCGTCGTCGTTGCGCAACTGGTTGATACGATCGAGGTAGCCACTGCTGACGTCGCCGGTGACGTATTTCCCGTCGAAGCAGGAGGTGTCGAACTGGGTGATGCGCGGATTGCCCCGGCGGCAGGCGTCGATCAGGTCCTCGAGATCCTGATAGATGAGCCAGTCCGCGCCGATCAGCCTGCAGATCTCCTCGGTGGTTCGCCCCTTCGCGATTAGCTCCTCGGAGGTCGCGATGTCGATGCCGTAGACATTCGGGTAGCACACCGGCGGAGCTGCCGAGGCGAAATAGACCTTGCGAGCACCCGCCTCGCGCGCCATCTGCACGATCTGCCCCGAGGTCGTGCCGCGAACGATCGAGTCGTCCACCAGCAGCACGTTCTTGTCGCGGAACTCCAGATCGATCGCGTTCAGTTTCTGCCGCACCGACTTCTTGCGCATGCTCTGGCCCGGCATGATGAAGGTGCGCGGGATATAGCGATTCTTGATGAAACCTTCGCGGTATTTCACGCCCAGCGCATGCGCCAGCTCCAGCGCGGCGGTGCGGCTCGTATCGGGTATCGGAATGACCGTGTCGATGTCGTGGTCCGGGCGCAGGCGCAGGATCTTCGCCGCCAGCTTCTCGCCCATGCGCATGCGAGCCTTGTGCACCGAGATCCCATCGATGATCGAGTCGGGACGCGCGAAGTACACGTACTCGAAGATGCAGGGCACACACTGTGCATTTCCGGCGCACTCCTTGGACTGGAATCCTCCACGTTTGTCGATGAACACCGCCTCGCCGGGGCCGATGTCGCGCACCAGCTGGAAGCCGAGCGCGTCGATGGCCACGCTCTCCGAGGCGATGATCCACTCCGGCCCGTCCACCGTCTCGCGGCGCCCGAACACGATCGGCCGGATGCCGTGCGGGTCGCGAAAGCCGACGAGACCGACGCCGGAGATCATGGCTATGACCGCGTAGCCGCCGCTGCAGCGGCGGTGCACGGCGCGCACCGCGGCAAAGATGTCCTCGGCGTCGATACGCATCTTGCCCATGCGCTGCAACTCGTGCGCGAAGACGTTGAGCAGAACCTCGGAGTCGGAGTCGGTGTTGATGTGGCGCAGGTCATCGCGATAAAGGTCCTCCTTCAGGACCTCGGCGTTGGTCAGGTTGCCGTTGTGCGCGAGGCAGATCCCGTAGGGCGAGTTGACGTAGAAGGGCTGCGCCTCCTCCGAGGAGCTGCAGCCGGCCGTCGGGTAGCGGACATGGCCCATGCCCATGTTGCCTATGAGTCTCAGCATGTGCCGGGTGTGGAATACATCGCGTACCAGCCCGCCCGATTTCCGCAGGTAGATGTGCCCGTCGTGGTAGGTCGCCATGCCGGCAGCGTCCTGGCCGCGGTGTTGCAGCACCGTCAGGCCGTCGAAGATGGCCTGGTTGACGGGGATCCTGCCGACGATACCGACGATGCCGCACATGGAATCTGACCGTGTGGGGAGACAGTGTCTATTCTAGACCCGAAACCCTATTCCGGAAGGTATTTCTGGAATTCCGGCGGGATCTTCGCCCGCAGCCAGTCGGCCGCCGGCAGCAGCCTGGGCACGAACATGGAACCGGACCACCACGGGTCGCGCGTCATGGGCGTGAAGCTCGCCAGGAAGACCAGCAATATCACCACGCCAACCCCGCGCAGCAGCCCGAAGATCACCCCCAGCATGCGGTCGGTGGCGCTCAGGCCGGTCGCGGCGACGATCCTGGCAAGCACGTAGTTGACCACGCCCATCGCGAGGAGGGCGGCGAAGAACAGCAGGCCGAATCCCAGCACGTACTGCGCCGACGGCACGCTGACCACGCCCGCCATCCAGCCGGCGGCAGCCGGATTGTAGGTGCGCGCGACCAAGAACGCGACCGCCCACGCTGCCAGCGACAGGACCTCGCGCACCAGCCCGCGCAGCAGGCTCAGCAGGGCGGAGATGCCAACTATCACCAGGATTCCGATATCGACGGGATGCATGAGCCGCAGACCTGCCGCGCGTCCTCAGGGATAACGCACCACGATGCCCTTGAGATTGAGCTCCTTCTCGAGCGTCTCGCGCGCCTGATCGGCCTTGGCGCGGAGGAGCTCCGGACCGACTCGTACGCGGAACTTCTGCTCCGCGCCGGTGCCAATCTTCTCGACGAACGCGGCGTAGCCTTCCTTCTGAAGCCGCGCTTCGAGATCCCGGGCATTCTGCTCGCTGGCGAAACTTCCCAGCTGGATCACCCAGGCATTGACCCCCGCGCGCTGATCCGGGGCCACCGGCGCCGACTCCTCGGCTTCGCCGACGGCCGACGGCGGGACTTGCGGCACCGCGCCCTCGTGACCGGTCGCAGGCCCGGCCGCGGCTCCCCCGACGGCCGCCGGCGGCGAGGTCGGTGCCGCGGCCTCCATCGCCTGCTCGGCGGACGGCGGTACCACCGGCGTCACCGGTTCCACCGGCTCCAGGGGCACGATCCTGGATGTGAACTCGCCGCCCGGCGGCGTCGGCGCCGCGGGGATATTGCTCTCCTCGATGCGCGGGGTCTCGATCGGCGAGCGCTCGATGACCATCGGGACGAAGATGACGGCAAGCCCGACCAGGACGGCCGCACCCACGAGTCGCTGTCTGAGCGGGCGCTCCATCACCGTGCGCCTAGTCCGACGCGCGCCCTGCCCGCTCGAGGATGTCGGCCACCCCGGCCACCGTCAGGAATGAACCGAAGACCAGCACGCGATCGCCGGGGCTCACGGCCGCCGAGATCGCCTCATATGCCTCGGGAATGGAATCATGGAGGTGCATTGGCACGCGGCCCGAATGTGTCGGCAGCTGCTCGCTCAGCGCCGCGGCGGTCGCGCCGCGGCGGGCGGCGAGCGTGACCAGGTGCCACTCGTCGGCGAGGTCGTGCAGGACCGAGAAGACCCCGCCTATGTCCTTGTCCTTCAACATCCCGACCAGGAAATGGGTGCGCCCGTTGCAGCGATGCTCGTTGCGCAGGCTCTCGGCCAGCATCCGGGCGGATTGGGGATTGTGCGCGACATCGAGTATCCAGGACACCTCGCCCGGATAGACCTGGTAGCGGCCCGCGAGTTGCACGTTTCGCAATCCGGTGTCGATCGCGTGTCGCGACACAGGACAGCGCGGGGCCAGCGCCTCGATGACACGCAGCACGCCGGCCGCATTCTGGAACTGGAACGCGCCGTGCAGGTGCGGTGGCGGCAGGTCCTTCATGACTCGCCCGGTGCCGCGCCACGACCAGCTTTTCTCACCGACTTCGTAGCCGTATTCCTCCCCCAGCACGTGCAGCACCGCGCCCAGCCCCCGGGCATGCTCGATCAGGCTGTTCGGCGGGCTGGGATCGGAGCACACGGCGGGGCGCCGCGCACGCATGATGCCGGCCTTTTCGCGGCCGATGCTTTCCCGGTCCGACCCGAGGAAATCGACGTGGTCGATGTCGATGGCCGCGATCAGCG
This sequence comes from Gammaproteobacteria bacterium, assembly GCA_022071965.1. GTDB lineage: Bacteria > Pseudomonadota > Gammaproteobacteria > JAJPIJ01 > JAJPIJ01 > JAJVHZ01. The sequence continues at coordinate 181,867 of JAJVIQ010000001.1, read as the reverse complement.
CGACGTCGGCATCCACGAGATTGACGGCATCGAGGCGTCCGCCCATGCCGACCTCCAGTATGGCCACGTCGATACCGGCACGCATGAATATGTCCAGCGCCGCCAGCGTCCCGAACTCGAAATAGGTCAGCGAGATCTCCCCGCGCGCGCGATCGATGCGATCAAAGGCCGCGCAAATCGTCGCGTCGTCGACGATCTCGCCGGCCACCCGGATACGCTCGTTGTAGCGGATGAGGTGCGGCGAGGTGTATCTGCCGACCCTGTATCCGGCCGCGCCAAGGATGCTGTCCAGCATCGCCACACTGGAACCCTTGCCGTTGGTGCCGGCCACGCTGACGGTCGCGTAACGAGGCTGCAAGACCTGCATGCGCTCGGCGACCGCCCGGCATCTGTCCAGCCCGAGCTCGATCTCCTTGGCATGCAGCGACTCCTGCCAGGACAGCCACTCGCGCAGCGTGGTGAAGCGCGGTGATGTGCCTATCGGACTAAGGGCGTGTGTCGGCGTCATCAGGCGGCGCTGCAGGGCTCAGGAGGACGCGTTGATCATACCGGAAGTTGAGGGCGGAAAGTCGCACACGGGCGCACGCCGCGGCCGCGACACGTCACGCCCGGAGGCGAGGCCGGGATCAGGTGGCCTGCTTGCCGCTCAGTATCGACAGTATCGAGCCAAGCCGATCGCGCAACTGCCGGCGATCCACGATCATGTCGATGGCGCCGTGGGCGAGCAGGAATTCGCTGCGCTGAAAGCCTTCCGGCAACACCTGCCGCACCGTCTGTTCGATGACCCTGGGCCCGGCGAATCCGATGAGTGCATTCGGCTCTGCGACATTGACGTCGCCGAGCATCGCGAGGCTGGCCGAGACACCGCCCATGGTGGGGTCGGTCAGCACCGAGACGAACGGCACGCCTTGATCGCCGAGCCGGCGCAGCGCCGCGGAGGTCTTGCCCATCTGCATCAGCGAGACCAGCGCCTCCTGCATGCGCGCCCCGCCGCTGGCGGAGAAACAGACGAGCGGTATGCGCTCCTGCAGCGCCGCGTCCGTCGCGCGCACGAATCGCTCGCCGACGACCGATCCCATCGACCCGCCCATGAATTCGAACTCGAAGGCGCAGGCCACCACCGGCATGCCCCGAAGGGCGCCGCGCATGACGACCAGCGCGTCGGCCTCGCCGGTGTCCTTCTGCGCCTGCGTGAGCCTGTCCTTGTACTTCCTGGTGTCCTTGAACTTCAGAAAATCCACCGGCCGCACGTCGCCCGCCAGTTCGGATCTCGGTTCGGCGTCGAGGAACTTGTCCAGACGGCGGCGCGCGCTGATGCGCATGTGATGACCGCACTTGGGACATACATCGAGATTGCGCTCGAGCTCGGCGCGATAGAGCATCGCCTTGCACGCCGGGCAGCTCGTCCACACGCCCTCCGGTACCGCGCGCTTGCTTATGCCCTCCGTGCGTATGCGCGACGGCAGCAGCCGCTTGAACCAGTTCATCGTGCCGAAGCCCCCCTCGGTCATGCCGTCCTGCTCGCGGTGTCCATCCCTGCGCGCAGCGAGCCGATCAGTTCGCGGGCCGCCGCATGCATCCTGGCTTCGTCACCGGCCGTGGACTCGATCGCGGAGACCAGCGCGCTGCCGACTACCACGGCGTCCGCGACACGCGCGAGCTGCGTGGCGGTATCCGCGTCTTTCACGCCGAATCCCACGCCGACCGGCAGCCTGGTGTGGCGACGGATCTGCCGGATGTGTTCGGCGACGTCCTCGACGTTCAACGTACTCGCGCCGGTGACGCCCTTGAGCGAGACGTAATACACGAACCCCGAGGCCGCGGCGCAGATCCTCGCCGCACGCTCCTCGTTGGTGGTCGGGGCGAACAGGAAGACCGGATCCATGCCCCTGTCCTTGAGCAGCGTGGTGAACGGACCGGCCTCCTCGGGCGGCAGATCGACGGTGAGCACGCCGTCGACGCCCGCCGACGACGCCTCCATGACGAATTTCTCGTAGCCCATGACCTCCACGGGGTTCAGATAACCCATGAGCACTACCGGCGTCAGCGGATCCGTCGCGCGAAAATCGCGCACCATGAGGATCACGTCGCGCAGGCTGACGTGATGCTTCAACGCACGCTCGCTGGCGCGCTGGATGACCGGACCGTCGGCCATGGGATCGGAGAACGGCACGCCCAGCTCGAGGATGTCGGCGCCGGCCTCCACCAGCGTGTGCATCAGCGCGACAGTGGCGCCGGGATGCGGGTCCCCCGCGGTGATGAATGGAACCAGCGCCGCGCGGCCTCGCTGCCGCAGGCCGTCGAAACATGCCTGGATGCGACTCATGGCTGGCGATCGGATCGATGTGTCAGAGACGGATGCCCTGGCGCGAGGCCACGGTGTGTATGTCCTTGTCGCCGCGCCCGGAGAGATTCACGATGATGATCTCCTCCTGCCTCATCGTCGGCGCCAGCTTGCAGGCGTGGGCGATGGCGTGGCTGGATTCAAGGGCCGGCATGATGCCTTCGATGCGCGTCAGATCATGGAATCCCTGCAGCGCCTCCTCATCGCTGATGCTCACATACTGGACACGCCCGGTTTCCTTCAGCCATGCGTGTTCGGGCCCGACGCCGGGATAATCCAGTCCGGCGGAGATCGAGTGCGTCTCGATGATCTGGCCGTCGGCGTCCTCGATCAGATAGGTACGGTTGCCGTGCAGCACCCCCGGCCTGCCCGCGCACAGCGAGGCGGCATGGCGCCCGGTGGCGATGCCGTCGCCGGCGGCCTCAACCCCGAACATCCTCACCTGCGGGTCGTTGATGAACGGATAGAACAGCCCGATGGCGTTGGAGCCGCCGCCGACGCAGGCGACCACCGCATCCGGCAGCTGCCCGCATCGATCCTGGCACTGCGCGCGCGCCTCGCGGCCGATGATGGCCTGGAAATCGCGCACCATCACCGGGTACGGGTGCGGACCGGCGACCGTACCGATGATGTAGAAGGTGTTGTCGACATTGGTGACCCAGTCGCGCATCGCCTCGTTGAGCGCGTCCTTGAGGGTCCTGGAGCCGGACTCCACCGGCACGACGGCCGCACCCAGAAGCTTCATCCGGTAGACGTTCAGGGCCTGGCGCCGGATGTCCTCGGAACCCATGTACACCACGCACTCCAGGCCCAGGCGCGCGGCCACGGTCGCGGACGCGACGCCATGCTGGCCGGCGCCGGTCTCGGCGATGATCCGGGTCTTGCCCATCCGCCGCGCGAGCAGGGCCTGGCCGATGGTGTTGTTGATCTTGTGCGCGCCGGTGTGATTGAGATCTTCGCGTTTGAGCAGGATCTGGGCGCCGCCCAGCCGCCTGCTCAGGCGTTCGGCATGGTAGAGGGGCGAGGGACGACCGACGTAGTTCCGCAGGTCGTCGTCGAGCTCACGCAAGAAATCGGAGTCATTCAGGTAGCGGTTGTACGCGTCCGTGAGTTCCAGCAGCGGCTGCATCAGGGTCTCGGCGACGAAGCGTCCACCGAAGATCCCGAAGTGGCCACGCGCGTCGGGCAGGCCCGTGTCCTCGCGGATGTCGTGTAGCGTCAACGGCTGGGGACGAGCGACAGATTTTTCAAGTGCTCCCACGGTGCACCTCGCGCAGGAATGCCTGCATCTTGGTCAGATCCTTGATGCCCTTGCTGATTTCGATACCGCCGCTGACATCGACGGCGTAAGGCCGGACCCGGGCTACAGCGGCTGCGACATTATCAGGAGTCAGCCCGCCTGCCAAGATAAACGGCCTGGAGGCCGCCGCCGGCAGCAGCGACCAGTCGAACGTCGCGCCGGTGCCGCCGTGACGGTCTTCCTGATAGCTGTCGAACAGGATCGCCGCGGCATTCCCGTAGCGTTCCGTCTCGGCCAGCAGATCGATGCCGGGACGGACGCGCACGGCCTTGATGTATGGTATCCGGAACTTTCCGCACTGTGCCGGCGGCTCCTCCCCGTGGAATTGAAGCAGGCTCGGGCGAATGGCATCGGCGACCGCCCTCACCAGCTCCGCTGCGGGATTGACGAACAACGCCACCGTGCTGACGAACGGCGGCAGTACGGCCACGACATCGCGCGCCTGCGCGATCGTGACCGCGCGCGGACTCGCCGCGTGAAAGACCAGCCCGATGGCATCGGCGCCGAGTTGCGCCGCCACCAGCGCGTCCTCGCGGCGTGTGATCCCACAAAACTTGACGCGCGTTCGGTTCATGCGGTCCTGCAGTCGTGGCAAGCGGTCGGGAGATGGTCGGCGATTATGCAGGAGGCACCGGGAGGAAGGCACCCCGCGGGGCGGGGATCCCGAAATGCGGGGGATAATCCACGCGGCAAAGGTAGAGCCCCTCGGCAGGCGCGGTCACGCCGCCGAGACGGCGGTCGCGACCATCCAGGACCTCGCGCGCCCAGCCGACGTCCCGCCTGCCGGCCCCGATCGCGAGCAGCACGCCGACGAGGTTGCGCACCATGTGGTGCAGGAACGCGTTGGCCTCCGCGTCGATGACGAGGAATTCCCCGTCGCGCTGCACCCGCAACTGCCGCAGGTTGCGCAGCGTCGACTTCGACTGGCATTCCGAGGAACGAAAGGCGGAGAAATCGTGCTCTCCGATGAGGGTGTCGGCCGCCGCCTGCATGCGCGCGTGATCGAGCGGCCAGTGATGCCAGGTGACGCGTCCGGCCAGGGCACCGGACCGGGCGGTCGAATTCAGGACGAAATAGCGGTAAAGCCGACCGACGGCGCTGTGGCGTGCGTGGAAGTCCTCGCCGGTGTCACGCGCCCAGGCAACGCTGATATCCGGCGGCAGCGTGCTGTTTGCGCCAAGGATCCAGGCGCGAGCGCTGCGCCGCGCGCCGGTCTCGAAATGCACCACCTGACCGCACGCGTGCACGCCGGCGTCTGTGCGGCCGGCGCAGACCGGGTGCACGGGTTCGGCGGCGACGGATGCCAGCGCCTGCTGCAGGCATTCCTGCACGGTACGCACCTGCCGGCGGGCACCGAGATACTGCCAGCCGCTGAAGCCGCTGCCGCAGTATTCGATTCCGAGAGCGACACGCACGGGTCAGCGATCCCGGGCGGCGGCACGGGCCGCCACGGACAAACAAACGGGGCTGGACATTGCTATCCAGCCCCGTGCTGCCATCATGATGGGAACCTCAGGTGGTGAGTTCACGCAACAGGCGCTGGGCCTCTTCGCGCTGCGTCTCGCTGCCTTCGCCGGTGACCTCATCCAGGATCGTGCGTGCGCCCGCGGCATCGCCGAGTTCGATATAGGCCTTGGCCAGGTTGAGCTTCGTGTCCACATCGTCGCCACCCTGCGTGCCCAGCGTGGCGGCGGCCGGACCGAAACCGTCGTCGGCCCCGTCATTTTTCAGTTCCTGCTCGAACAGCTCGGCCGTCTGCTCGTTGTCCATGAGCGCCTTGGCGTCCAGCGTGAGGTCCACCGTCTCGAACTCGCTGTAGGTCTTGGCCTTGGAGCCCACCGTCTCCTCCAGCGACTTGGTGATGTCGTCCAGTGTCAGATCATCGTTGTCGAGCGTGAGCTCGTCCTCGCTGACGGCCTGTTTGCCGTAACCGCCGCCCTTGCGGTCGGTGGCGGCCATGTCCGCGTCCTGCTCGAACATGGGCATCGTGTCCTGCGCGCTGGTGGAGGCGAGATCGTTCTCGAACAGGCGCACGGTGTCCTCGTCCAGACTCAGGCTGTCGATGTCGCCCATCGTTACCTCGGCCGCGCCCGGAGATTCCAGGGCCAGGTCCAGACTGGCCTCCTCGCCCTTGGCGTCGGCGGTGGATTCCGCGTCCAGAGCCAGATCGAGGCCACCGATGTCGAACTCCACCGCGGGTGCCGACTGCGCGGCCGGGCTCGGCTCCGGCGCCAGGTCGATCATGGTCGACAGCGACTCCGGCGTCGGCTCGGCAGCCGCCGACTCGGCGCGGGCCGGGAAATCCACGACGTTGGTCTCCGGCCCCCTGACCCCCGGGCCGGTGTCGGTACCGAGATCGAAATCGAGCAGATGGTCCGGTCCCACCGTGGCCGCGCCGGCGTCTTCGGGACTGCCGCCGATGGCCGCCAGCCCCGTGTCGAAGTCGAGACTGGACTCGAGGAAGTCCGGCTCGCCGGGTTGCGAGGGCGTGACGGCATTGCTCTTGGTGAGGCTCAGCAGTTCGTTGACCGCCGAGCTCGCGCCTTCAATCGAGGCCGGCTCGCTGAAGGCCAGCTCACCGGTGCTGCTGCCCACGCCGGCGGAGATATCGAGGATGTCGGAATCCGCCTCGCGTACGTCGCCGGACGCCGTGATGTCGAGCAGATCGAAATCCTGCTCGGCGCTGGCCACGTCGAACACCGGCGGGGTGTCACCGCCCTCACCGAGTTCCGCGCTGGTGCTGGCCGCGGCCGGTTCGCCAGCCGTGGCCGCCGCCGGGGCCAGGGTGGTGACCGTACGGCTCGCCATGTCCTCCACGGCGGTGATATCGACGAACTGCCGCCGCTCCCGCGCGGCCGCAGCCGCAGGCTCCTCGCCGCCCGCGAACAGCTCGCGGTTCGGCGACATCTCGCGCCACATCGCCACGGCACTGTCCCAGAGCGGCCCCTGGCCACCCACGGCATCGTGCAGTTCGCGCGCGGCGGCCTCGTACTTGCCCTTGTCGTTGCTCGAGTAATACACCTCGAGCAGGCGCAGCTTGTACTTGCTTTCACCGGGGTTGGCGGCGATCGCCTCCCTGATCAGCCGTTCGGCCTCGTCGAAGCGTTCATAGGCGAGATAGACGTTGACCTCGGCCAGCGGGTCCTCCTCCGGTGCCGCCGCTTCCGCCTCGCGTTCCGTGCCGGGTTCCATGGCCACCGGCTCGGTATGGCTGGTGGCGGCGAACAGTTCGTCCTCCTCGGCGGCCGTCGGCGCGGGCGCGCGCTCCTCCAGCGTCTGCTCGCCTACCTCCCGCGCCTCGCCGAGGGCGAGGTCGAAGGCGCTCTCGCCCCCCTCGACCGCCGCCGGACCCGACTCGGGCGCGGCGCGACGGCGTGCCAGCAGGGCAACCAGGCCGCCGACCAGCGCAACCAGCGCCGCGAGCAGCGTAACGGCTCCGCCGGGTACGATCTCCAAAAGCGACTTCGGCACCACGGTGCCGAAAAGGTTGTTAAGCGTATTGATGAAGCCGCCGCCGGATGGCGGGGGTTCCTCAGGCGCGGGTTCCGCAGGCGGCGCCTCGGCAGTCGACGGCGGCGGCGTCTCCTCCGCGCTGGTCTCCTCCGCCGGGGGTTCGATCGCAGGTGCGGCGGCCGCGGTCTCCGGTGGGCTCTCCTCCACCGCCGCTGCCGGCTCGGCCGGCGCTTCGGCCACCGCCTCGCTCGGCGGGGCCTCCGCCTCGGGCGCCGCCTCCGCCGGGGCCTCGACGGCAGGTTCCTCGGTGGAGGGCATCTGCTCCGGCGCGGGCGTCGGTTCCGGCAACGGGTAGGCTGGGACCTGAACGGTGCTATCCAGTGATCGCCAGGACTCCGGCGCCACGGCCAGCGGTGCGCCAGGCTCGGTCGCCGCCTCCTCGGGCATCTCCGGCGCGGCCGGGGTTTCGGCAGCCGGCGGGGCCGCGGACGCCTGGCCCGCTTCCGCGCTGAGCTTGCGTTGCAGATCGGCGAGCTGCTCGTCCTGCAGCGACACGCGACTCTTCAACTTCTCGATGATGTCCTCGGACTCCTTGAGCTGAGCGCGCAATTCCTCGTTCTCGCGCACCTTCGATTCGAGCGATTCCTTGGCAAGCGCGAGGTCGCCATCGGCGCCCCTGCCCGTGGCCGCGCCGGCCTCGTTCCCGGCCAGCAGGCGCAGATTTGCTTCGTCCTGCGGCGTCGCCGCAGGGCTGGTCGCAGTCCCGGATGGCGCGGCTGCCACGGAAGCGGCGCCTTCCGGCTGCCGCGGCGCGGATGCCGCCCCGCGTTCACGGTATTCGCGCCACAGCGTGTGATGACGCTGCACCTCCGCCAACGCCTCGGCGCGGGAGATGCTGTCCATGGCACCGCGCTCGGGCATCTTCAGCACGTAGCCCTTCTTCAGCAGGTTGATGTTGCCGCGGATGAAGGCGTCGGGGTTGGTCCGCAGCAAGGCCAGCATCATCTGCTGGATGCTGACCGAGTTGTCCGGGCGCATGGCGGTGGCCGCGGACCAGAGCGTGTTGTACGTGCCGCCCGTGGCGGGCTGTACCGCCGCGGCTGCCGTGGCGGGTGCCGGCATCGGTGCCGATGTCGTCGAAGATGAGGGCGCGGGCGCGGGCGTCGTCACGACCTTCAGCTCCCGGCCGCCGCTGGGCCCCGGGGCGACCGCGGGCGCCATCGGCTGTACGCGCGCCGGCTCCCACGCCACGCGTCGGCTCGGGTCGTAGAGCGGCGGGTCGAGCAGGGCGGTGAACTCGCGGATGAGCCGACCCTTGGACCAGTTCACCTCGAGCAGAAAGTTCAGGAACGGCTCGCGAACCGGGTCGCGGGAGGTGATACGGATGTAATCGGGGCCCTTGCTCGTCTGCTGGATGTCGAATGTGAGTTGCGTCAGGATACCGGCGTAATTGACGCCCGCCCGGGCGAACTCCTCGGCGGAGGCGATCTTCACCCGCAGCGACTCGATCTCGTCGCCGGTTGCGCTCAATATCGGCACCCGCGCGTCCAGCGGCTGGTGCAATGCCGACATCAGCTCGAGGTTACCCAGGCTCAGCGCATGCACGCTGATGGGAAGTGACATGAAAGCTGCCAACCCGAGTCGCAGTAACCGTCTCATTTCCCGATCCTTAACCTTTTGTAATGATTGCAAATCCTCGAAGAAACGCCACCGGGGACCCACCCTGCGGCACATCGACGCCGGCGGGCCATGACCCGAAACCTGCGAACGGACTTTATAAATTAGGCATAACTATAGCTCACAAATAGTCTTTTACCAAAATTTCCGCAATTTGAATACTGTTCAACGCGGCGCCCTTCCGGATATTGTCCGAGACAACCCACATGTTCAGCCCGCGCGGGTGGGACAGATCCTCGCGCAACCGCCCCACGAATACCGGGTCCTGCCCGGCGGCCTCCGTGACCGCGGTCGGGTAGCCGCCGTCCTTGCGCTCGTCGAGCACCACGATCCCCGCCGCCTGCTCCAGCAATTTGCGGGCCTCCTCGGCGGAGATCTTCCTGCGGGTCTCGATGTGGACCGCCTCGGAATGGCCGTAGAAGACCGGGACACGCACGGTCGTCGGGTTAACGAGGATGGACTCGTCCTCCATGATCTTGCGCGTCTCCCAGACCATCTTCATCTCCTCCTTGGTGTAGCCGTTGTCCATGAAGACGTCGATGTGGGGCAGGCAGTTGAAGGCGATCTGCTTCGGATAAACGTTGTGCCCGATCGGCTTGCCGTTGAGCAACGCCGCCGTCTGCGCCGCCAGCTCGTCGATCGCCTCCTTGCCGGTGCCCGATACCGACTGGTAGGTGGCCACGTTTATGCGCTCGATCCCTGCGGCGTCCCTGATCGGCTTCAGCGCCACCACCAACTGGATCGTGGAGCAGTTCGGATTGGCGATGATGCCGCGATTGGCGTACTCCGCGATGCGATGCGGATTGACCTCGGGCACGACCAGGGGGATGTCCTTGTCCTGGCGGAATTGCGAGGTGTTGTCCACCACCACGCAGCCGGCGGCAGCGGCCTTCGGCGCATATACCGCGGACACCGACGCGCCGGGAGAGAACAGCCCGACCTGCACGTCGGAGAAGTCGAAGTCCTCGAGCGCCTGCACGGTGAGTTTCCCGCCGCCGAAATCGACCTGCTTGCCGGCCGAACGGGCGCTCGCCACCGCGTGTACACGACCGACGGGAAATTTCCGCTGGGCGAGAACGTCGAGCATGACCTCGCCCACCGCGCCGGTGGCGCCAACCACTGCAACATTGAATTTACGGCTCATATCAGCGTCTTCGAAAACAATTATGGAAAACCGGGTTGAAGGTGTCTGACTGTTTCATCACAACGCCGCCACGATGGCATCGCCCATCGCCTCGGTGCCGAGTTTCCGCATGCCATCGGACATGATGTCGGCGGTACGCAATCCCTGGTCGAGCACGCGACCCACTGCCTGCTCGACGCGCGCCGCCAGCCCGGGCTCGTTCAGCGTGTAGCGCAGCGCCATGGCCAGCGACAGCACCGTGGCGATCGGGTTCGCGAGGTCCCTGCCGGCGATATCCGGCGCCGAGCCGTGGATGGGTTCGTACATGCCCTTGCCCTGCTCGTCGAGTGAAGCCGACGGCAGCATGCCGATCGAACCGGTCAGCATCGAGGCGAGGTCGGAGAGTATATCGCCAAACATGTTGTTGGTGACGATGACGTCGAACTGCTTCGGGGCGCGCACCAGCTGCATGGCGCAATTGTCGACGTACATATGGCTCAACGCGACCTGCGGATACTCACACCCGACCTCCTCGACCACGTTGCGCCACAACTCCGTGCATTCCAGGACGTTGGCCTTGTCGATGGAGCACAGGCGGCGCGAGCGTTTCAACGCCAGCTCGAAGGCGGTGTGCGCGACGCGCCGGATCTCGCCCTCGCTGTAGACCTCGGTGTTGTACCCCTGGCGCTCCCCGCTGGCGAGCCTTCGCACCCCGCGCGGCTCGCCGAAGTAGATCCCGCCGGTCAGCTCGCGCACGATCATGATGTCCAGGCCCGCCACCACCTCAGGCTTCAACGTGGAGGCCGCCGCAAGTTGCGGGTACAGGATCGCAGGCCGCAGGTTGGCGAACAATTCCAGTCCCGCGCGGATGCGCAGCAGGCCCCTTTCCGGGCGCACCGAAATATCCAGCGGCTCCCACTTCGGCCCGCCGACGGCGCCGAGGAGCACCACATCCGCCGCCCTGGCGGCCGAGAGGGTGGCCTCCGGCAGGGGATCTCCGGTGGCGTCGATGGCCGCGCCGCCGATGAGCCCCTCCTCGTAGTCCAGGCACAGCCCATCGCGATCGCGCAGCGCACGGCAGACCTTCAGGGCCTGCGCAACGATGGCCGGGCCGATGCCATCGCCCGGAAGTACCAGCATCTTCTTGGTCGTCATGAATGTCGTTTCGCTACGCGTACACCGCCTGCCCGCAGGCGCGGGACACAGCCCGTCATTGCAGCATCTTTGGCCCGGAAATGCCAACCGGAGCGCGCGCCGCGCGCCGGCGTGACGCCATGGCCCTCGTCGCGGCCACGCCGCGTGGCGTGGAGACGAGGCCTGCCAGGACCCGCCGCCGCGTTGGAGTGCCCCGCCGCATCGCCTATACTACCCCGCTCGTCGTAGCGGCCCGCCGAACACCGCCCCACCCGCCCAAGCCATGCACGAAGCGCTCGCGCACCTGCATCCCTATCCGTTCGAGAAGCTGGCGCGCCTGAAGAGCACCGCCCGCGCCGCCCGGCACAAGACACCGCTCGATCTCTCGATCGGCGAGCCGCAGCACGAGACTCCGCGCCTGGTCATCGAGGCGATGGCGCAGCACCTGCCGCAGATGGCCCGTTATCCGACCACGCGCGGAACCGAGGAACTGCGCACCGCGATCGTGAAGTGGCTGACGGCCCGTTTCCGGCTGCCCAAGAGCTCACTGGTCGCCGATCTGCACGTACTGCCTGTGGCCGGAACGCGCGAGGCCCTGTTCGCGTTCGCACAGTGCGTCGTCGATCGCACCAGACCCGACCCGGTGGTCGCCATGCCGAACCCCTTCTATCAGATCTACGAAGGAGCGGCGCTGCTGGCCGGCGCGAATCCGTACTACATCAACAACCGTGACGACGCCGACGCGTTACCCCGGTTCGACGCGGTACCGGCGGAGGTATGGGAACGATGCCAGCTGCTTTATGTCTGCTCTCCCGGCAACCCGACCGGAAAGGTCCTGTCGCCGCAGGTATACGAACGGCTTCTGGCGCTCGCCGACCACCACGATTTCGTGATCGCCGCCGACGAGTGCTACTCGGAGATCTATCTCGAGGAGACGCGGGCCCCGCCGGGTCTGCTGGAGGTTGCCGCGCAGTGCGGCCGGCATGACTTCAGGCGTTGCGTCGTGTTCCACAGCCTGTCGAAGCGCTCCAGCGTCCCCGGCATGCGCTCCGGCTTCGTGGCCGGCGACGCGGAGATACTCAAGGCCTTCCTTCACTATCGCACCTACCAGGGCTGCGCGATGCCGCTGTACACCCAGGCCGCGAGCATCGTCGCCTGGGACGATGAGACCCACGTGCGCGAGAATCGTGCCCTGTACCGCCAGAAATTCGATGCCGTCCTGCCCATCCTGCAGCCGGTTCTCGAACTTACCCGCCCGGACGCGGGCTTCTATCTCTGGCCACGCGTCCCGATTGACGAGGTCGAGTTCACGCGCGGTCTCATCGCACGGGAAAACGTCACCGTGCTGCCCGGCAGCTACCTCGCCCGCGAAGCGCATGCCGGCAATCCCGGCACGCGGCGCGTGCGGATCGCCCTGGTGCCGCCGCTGGTCCAGTGCATCGAGGCGGCGCATCGCATCCGCAAATTCGTCGAGTCCCTCATATAAAGCCACGACACCGAGGAGTCCGCCAACGTGAAAGACCTGCAGACCATCATCGAAGAGGCCTACGAGCGCCGCGCCGAAATCACGCCGGCCAAGGCGAGCAAGAAATTAAAGGGCGCCGTCGGCAGGTGCATCGCCGCGCTCGATGCCGGGGAGATGCGCGTGGCAGAGAAGCGGGCAGGCGAGTGGACCGTCAACCAGTGGTTGAAAAAGGCGGTGCTGCTGTCGTTCCGCCTGCACGACAACGAGGTGATGAGCTCCGGCTGCCACCAGTATTACGACAAGGTCGGGATGAAGTATTCCGGCTACGGCAAGAAGAGGTTCGCGACCGCCGGCGTGCGCATGGTACCCGGCGCCGTGGCGCGCAAGGGCTCTTACATCGGCCCACAGGTCGTGCTGATGCCCTCGTTCGTGAACATCGGAGCCTACGTCGACAGCGGCACCATGGTGGACACCTGGGTGACAGTCGGCTCCTGCGCGCAGATCGGAAAGAACGTGCACCTGTCCGGAGGCGTTGGCATCGGCGGCGTGCTCGAACCCCTGCAGGCCAATCCGACCATCATCGAAGACGATTGCTTCATCGGCGCGCGCTCGGAGGTCGTCGAGGGCGTGATCGTCGGGGAGGGCTCGGTGATCTCCATGGGCGTGTACATCGGTCAGAGCACGCGCATACTCAACCGCGAGACCGGCGAGATCACCTTTGGGTACATCCCGCCGGGGTCGGTGGTCGTTTCGGGCAACCTGCCGGCGAAAGACGGCAGCCACAGCCTCTACTGCGCCGTCATCGTCAAACAGGTCGACGCCAAGACCCGGGCGAAGGTGGGGATCAACGAGCTGCTGCGCGGAGTCTGAATCCGCGCGGATAGCGCAGGCCGGCTAGGCCGCCTGCCTGATCGCGGCGGCGACCGCGTCCGCGATCTGCTGTGCGAGGGTCTTCACCTTCATGGTGTCGGTGCCCTCGACCATGACGCGAACCAGCGGCTCGGTGCCAGACGGGCGCAGCAGCACGCGGCCCTTGTCGCCGAGTTCCGCCTCCGCGGCGCGCACCGCGTCCGTGACCGAGGGCAGGCCCATTACATCCACGCCATTTCGCTCCAACCGCACGTTGATGAGGGCTTGCGGGTACTTGTGCATGCCGGACTTGAGCGTATTCAGCGGCGTGCCGGAGCGGGCCATCGCCTCCAGTATGCTGAGCGCCGAGATGATGCCGTCGCCGGTGGTTGTAACGTCCAGGCAGACGATGTGGCCGGAGTTTTCGCCGCCAAGGCTCCAGTTGTTCTCTTTCAGCATCTCGATGATATAGCGATCACCGACCCTGGAACGCCTGAAATCCAGACCCAACGTGCGCAGCGCGTGCTCGAGGCCGAGGTTGCTCATCAGCGTGCCGACCACGGCGCCGCGCAGCATGTTATTGCGCATGCGCTCGCGGGCCATGATGAACAACAGCTCGTCGCCGTCGACGATCTCGCCCTTGGCGTCGATCATGATCAGCCGGTCGCCGTCGCCGTCGAGCGCGATGCCGACATCGGCCTCGTGGGCCAGAACCTGCGCCTGCAGCGCCTTGGGGGCCGTCGCTCCGAATCCGTCGTTGATGTTCAGGCCGTCGGGCTCCGCTCCAATCATGATCACCTCGGCGCCCAGCTCCTCGAAAACGTTGGGCGCGACGTGATAGGTGGCGCCATGGGCGCAGTCGATGACGATCTTCAGGCCCGTCAGGTTGGTGGTATAGGGAACCGTCCGTTTGCAGAATTCGATGTAGCGGCCGCGCGCATCCTCGACGCGGAAGGCCTTGCCGAGGTTGCGCGAGTCGCAGACCTGCATCGGGCGGTCGAGCTCGTGCTCGATGGCTGCCTCGATGTCGTCCGGCAGTTTCATGCCGTCGCCGGCGAAGAACTTGATGCCGTTGTCGTAATAGGGATTGTGCGAGGCGCTGATCACGATGCCGGCCACGGCGTGCAGCGTGCGGGTGAGATAGGCGATACCCGGGGTAGGCATCGGTCCGAGGAGGTGGCTGTCCATGCCTGCTGCCGCGAGACCCGCCTCAAGGGCGGATTCGAACATGTAGCCGGAGATGCGCGTGTCCTTGCCGATGACGACCTTCCCCTGCGGACTGCCATTGGCAAGAACCCGGCCCGCCGCCCAGCCGAGCTTCATCACGAAATCCGGCGTTATCGGGTAGTCCCCGACCTTCCCCCGTATGCCATCGGTCCCGAAATACCTGCGCGTCACTCCCATTCGCGGCTCCTCATGAATTCCCCGGTTGAAAAAGCGCCACCCTCGGTGCACTGAGACCGAAGGCGACCTCCCTCTCGTTTTATCGGCGCGGTACGTGCTCCGCTTTAGTCAGCGGCCGCCAGTGCCTGCCGAGGGACCGCTATCGCTGATGGGAACTCGCCGGACCGCCGATGGCGGGATCCTTCGGCGGGTTCGGTGTGGCGTCCTGCGGAGACTGCGCCTCCGTGACGCTCTTCTTCGGCGGCCTGCGATCCTCATCGCCCCACCCTTGGGGCGGACGCGGCTCGTTGCCGCTCATGATGTCGTCGATCTGATCCGTGTCCAGAGTCTCGTACTTGATCAGGGCCTCGGCCATCATGTGCAGCTTGGGCAAGTTCTCGGTCAGTATGCCCTTGGCGCGCTGATAGTTGCGATCGACTACGTCACGAATCTCCTGATCGATCACATGAGCGGTGTCGTCGGATACCTGCTTGTGCTTGGTGACGGAGTGCCCGAGGAACACCTCGCCCTCGTCCTCCGTGTACGTCAGCGGACCAAGCTTGGCCGAAAGGCCCCACTTGGTCACCATGTTGCGGGCCAGTTCGGTCGCACGCTCAATGTCGTTGGACGCGCCGGTGGTCACGGCATCCAACCCGAAAATCAGCTCCTCGGCGATGCGGCCGCCGAACAGCGCGGAGATCCGGCTCTCCAGCCGCCGCTTGCTGGTACTGTAGCGGTCCTCCTCGGGCAGGAACATCGTTATGCCCAGGGCCCGGCCCCGCGGGATGATGCTGACCTTGTAGACCGGGTCGTGCTCGGGCACGAGCCGCCCGACGATGGTGTGCCCGGCCTCGTGATAGGCGGTCATGCGCTTTTCCTCTTCGCTCATGACCATGGACTTGCGCTCCACGCCCATCATGATCTTGTCCTTGGCCTTCTCGAAGTCCTCCATGTCCACCAGCCGCTTGTTGGCGCGGGCGGCGAACAGGGCGGCCTCGTTGACGACGTTGGCCAGATCGGCGCCCGAGAAGCCTGGCGTGCCGCGAGCGATGATCGAGCCCTGCACGTCGTCCGCGACCGGCACCTTGCGCATGTGCACCTTGAGTATCTGCTCCCGGCCGCGGATATCCGGCAGCGGCACGACTACCTGGCGGTCGAAGCGACCCGGCCGCAGCAGCGCCGGGTCGAGCACGTCCGGCCGGTTGGTGGCGGCGATGACGATCACGCCCTCGTTGCCCTCGAACCCGTCCATCTCCACCAGCAGCTGGTTGAGCGTCTGTTCGCGTTCGTCGTGACCGCCGCCCAGGCCCGCGCCGCGATGGCGGCCGACGGCGTCAATCTCGTCGATGAAGACGATGCAGGGGGCATGCTTCTTGGCCTGTTCGAACATGTCGCGCACGCGCGAGGCGCCCACGCCGACGAACATCTCGACGAAATCCGAACCCGAGATGGTGAAGAACGGCACCTTCGCCTCGCCGGCGATGGCCTTGGCGAGCAGGGTCTTGCCGGTGCCCGGCGAACCGACCATCAGCACGCCGCGCGGGATCTTGCCGCCGAGCTTCTGAAACTTTGCCGGGTCGCGAAGAAACTCCACCAACTCACCGACCTCCTCCTTGGCCTCGTCGACGCCGGCGACGTCGTTGAAGGTGACCTTGACCTGATCCTCGCCCAGCATACGCGCTCGGCTCTTGCCGAAGGAAAGCGCACCACGCCCGCCCGCGCCGCCCTGCATCTGCCGCATGATGAAGACCCAGGCGGCAATGATCAGGATGATCGGGAACCAGGAGATGAGGATCTGCGTGAAGATACTCTGCTGCGCCGGCGGCTGACCGCTGATGCGCACATTGTGGTCCAGCAGCGTGCCGATGAGCGCGGAATTGTTGGTCTCGGGGCTGTAGGTGACGAAATCCGTACCGTCGACGGTACGGCCGGAGATCGCGGCGCCGTCGACGATGTTCACCCGGTCGATGCGCCCGCTTTTCACGTCGCTGATGAACTGCGAGTAATCCACGGTCGCCGCATTGGGATGCCGCTGGCCGAAATTGTTGAAGACCAGCATCAACACGAGCGCGATGATTACCCAGAGAATCAGATTTCGAGCCATATCGTTCAACGTCTTACCTCAAATTACCCCATCTGGACCCCACTATACACTAGACCTCTCGCCAGGACATAGGTTTCACTGGAGCGGTCGCGGGAAGCGTCCGGTTTGCGCACTGCCACCCTGGCAAACCTGGCACGAAGCACACGCAGAAAATCGTCGAACCCCTCGCCGTGGAAAACCTTGAGCAGCAGGTCACCGCCCGGCTTCAAGGCCTGCTCGGCGAAGGCCAGGGCGCACTCTGACAGGTGCATCATGCGCGGCTGATCCACGGCCCGCATGCCGGACATATTGGGGGCCATGTCCGACAATACAAGATCGACCCCGCCGGCGGCGGCTCCCCGGACGGCCCGGAGAATGTCCGGGTCAGTGAAATCGCCCTGGATGAAGGTCACGCCCGCGAGCGACGGCATCCCCAGTATGTCGACAGCGATGACGGTACCGCGCGTACCGAGACGCTCGCGCACGACCTGGCTCCAGCCGCCAGGCGAGGAGCCGAGATCGACGACCGTCATGCCAGGCCGGAGCAGCCGGTCGCGCCGGTCGATCTGCTTGAGCTTGTAGGCGGCGCGCGAGCGGTAACCCTCGCCGCGCGCCTTCCGGACGTAGGCGTCGCGCTCGTGCTCGCGCAACCATCGCCTGCT
Source organism: Gammaproteobacteria bacterium (assembly GCA_022071965.1). Lineage (GTDB taxonomy): Bacteria > Pseudomonadota > Gammaproteobacteria > JAJPIJ01 > JAJPIJ01 > JAJVHZ01. The sequence continues at coordinate 164,394 of JAJVIQ010000001.1, read as the reverse complement.
GCTGGTCTTGCGCTTGGGCATTGCCCGTTGGGTCAGGGACCGCGGCGCGGACGCCGTCTCCGCGCGGGGTTCACTCGTAGCGGATGGAGATGATCTCGAACTCGATGCGCCCACCCGGCGCATCGACTAGCGCGACGTCGCCTTCCTCCTTGTTGATGAGCGCCCTCGCGATCGGCGATCTGACCGAGATGAGGCTCGCCTGTATGTCGGCCTCGTCCTCGCCGACGATGCGGTAGACGACGCTCTCGCCGGTCTCCACGTTGGTGATCTCGACCGTCGCGCCGAACACCACCTTGCCCCTGGCCTCGATGAGGCTCACGTCGATAATCTCGGCGGTCGCAAGCTTGTTCTCGATCTCCTTGATGCGGCCTTCGACGAAGGCCTGCTGCTCGCGCGCCGCGTGGTATTCGGCATTCTCGCTGAGGTCGCCGTGCGCGCGCGCCTCGGCGATCGCCTGTATGATGCGCGGCCGCTCGGCGGCCTTCAGGTACTGCAGTTCCTCGCGCAGCTTCTGCGCTCCGGCTACCGTCATGGGCGTCTTGTTCATCGTTGCATCGGCTCCTTGTGCAGGTCCTGCAACCGATTCACGTTCCCGGTGCCCTCGACCTCGAGCGCCATCACGGTGGCGAACGCGCCGGCGATAGTCGTCGTATAGGCGACCTTGCGCTGCAGGGCGGTACGGCGGATGGTGAAGGAATCCGCGATCGCCTGCTTGCCCTCCGTGGTATTGACGATGAAACCGATTTCATCGTTCTTGATCATGTCGACGATGTGCGGCTGCCCCTCCAGAACCTTGTTGACCGGATCGCACTCGACGCCGGCGTCCTTCAGAGCGCGCGCCGTGCCGCGCGTGGCGACGATGTGGAAGCCGAGCCTGCGCAGACGCTTGGCGATGTCCACCGCGGCAGCGCGATCCTGTTCGCGCACGCTGATGAAGGCGCGGCCGCTGCGCGGCAACGCCACGTTTGCACCGAGCTGCGATTTGTAGAACGCCTCACCGAAACTGCGGCCCACGCCCATCACCTCGCCCGTTGACTTCATCTCGGGCCCGAGCAGCGGGTCCACCCCCGGGAACTTGACGAACGGGAACACGGCCTCCTTGACCGAGAAATACCCCGGTACCCGTTCGGCAGTCATACCCTGCACCTTCAGGCCCCGGCCAACCATGCAGAGTGCGGCGACGCGCGCAAGCGAAACCCCTATGGCCTTGGACACGAACGGGACCGTGCGCGAAGCGCGCGGATTGACCTCCAGAACGTAGATGTCCTGTCCGCCCCGGTCGTTGGCCTGGATGGCGAACTGTGCGTTCATCAGCCCGACGACATTGAGCGCGCGCGCCATCTCCACCATCTGCCGTCGCAGCTCGTCCTGCGTCCCTGGTGACAGACTGTAGGGCGGAAGCGAGCATGCCGAGTCGCCGGAGTGCACGCCGGCCTGCTCGATGTGCTCCATGATGCCGCCGATGAGCACGTCCTCGCCGTCGGCGATCGCGTCGACGTCGATCTCGATCGCCTGGTCGAGGAAGCGGTCGAGCAGGACGGGTGAATCGTTCGACACCGATACAGCCTCGTTCATGTAGCGGTTCAGATCGTCCTCGTTGTAGACGATCTCCATCGCCCGCCCACCCAGCACGTAGGATGGCCGCACCACGAGCGGGAAACCGATCTCGCGCCCGAGCGCCGCGCCGTCCTCCGGCCTGCGCACCGTCCGATTCGGCGGCTGGCGCAGCTCCAGGCGCTTCAGCAGCTGCTGGAAGCGCTCGCGGTCCTCGGCCTCGTCGATGGCATCCGGGGTGGTGCCGATGATCGGCGCGCCGGCTTCATACAAAGGGCGCGCGAGCTTCAGGGGGGTCTGCCCCCCGTACTGCACGATCACGCCCTTGGGTTGCTCGATGCGGATGATTTCCAGCACGTCCTCCAGCGTCAGCGGCTCGAAGTACAGCCGATCGGAGGTGTCGTAGTCGGTCGACACGGTCTCCGGATTGCAGTTCACCATGATGACTTCGTAGCCGGCAGCGCGCAGCGCGAAGGCCGCCTGCACGCAACAGTAGTCGAATTCGATGCCCTGTCCGATGCGGTTCGGCCCCCCGCCCAGCACCATGATCTTCTCGCGCGAGCCAGGGCGAGCCTCGCATTCCTCCTCGTAAGTGGAGTACATGTAGGCGGTCGTCGTCGCGAACTCCGCCGCGCAGGTGTCCACCCGCTTGTACACGGGGTGGATCTTCAGGTCGCCGCGCAGGCGGCGTATGGACTGCTCGGTCGTACCGGCCAGCCTGGCCAGGCGACGATCGGCGAACCCCTTGCGCTTGAGCAGTCGTAGCCGCGCGGCGTCGTTGAGCGCCGCCATGCCCTCCTCGCGTACCCGCTTCTCCTCCCGGACGATATCCTCGATCTGCGCGAGGAACCAGGGATCGATCCTGCTCAACTCGAATAGCTCCTCCATCTCCAGGCCGGCGCGGAAACCGTCGGCGACGTACCAGAGCCGGTGCGATCCGGGCACCCGGATCTCGCGCCGCAGGCGCACCATCGCCTCCTCGTCGCCCGGTGCGATGATCTCGTTCAGACCATCCATGCCGGTCTCCAATCCGCGCAGCGCCTTCTGCAGCGACTCCTGGAAGGTGCGGCCGATGGCCATCACCTCGCCCACCGATTTCATCTGCGTGGTGAGGCGATCGTCGGCCTGCGGGAACTTCTCGAAGGTGAAGCGCGGTATCTTCGTCACCACGTAGTCGATCGTGGGCTCGAAGGACGCGGGCGTCGCGCCGCCGGTGATGTCGTTCTTCAGTTCATCGAGCGTATAGCCCACGGCCAGCTTGGCGGCGACCTTGGCGATCGGGAAGCCGGTGGCCTTGGAGGCAAGCGCCGAGGAGCGCGAGACGCGCGGATTCATCTCGATGACGATCATGCGACCGTCGTCGGGATTGATCGCGAACTGCACGTTCGAACCGCCCGTGTCAACGCCGATCTCGCGCAGCACCGCAATACTGGCGTTGCGCATGATCTGGTACTCCTTGTCGGTCAGGGTCTGCGAGGGCGCGACAGTGATCGAATCGCCGGTATGCACGCCCATGGGGTCGAGGTTCTCGATGGAGCAGACGATGATGCAGTTGTCGGCGCGGTCGCGCACGACCTCCATCTCGAACTCCTTCCAGCCCAGCAGCGATTCCTCGAGCAGCACCTCGGTGCTGGGGGATGCGTCCAGCCCCCGCTGGACGATGTCGTTGAACTCCTCGCGGTTGTAGGCGATGCCGCCGCCGGTGCCGCCGAGCGTGAACGACGGGCGGATGATGACCGGAAAGCCGATCTCGGCCTGCACGGCGTTGGCCTCATCCATGCCGTGCGCCGTGCCGGAACGTGCGCTGGCCAGACCGATCCTGGTCATGGCATCCTTGAACTTCCGGCGATCCTCGGCCTTGTCGATGGCCTCGGGCGAGGCGCCGATCAGCTCGCAGCCGTACTTCCCGAGGACGCCGTTGTGCCAGAGGTCCAGGGCACAGTTGAGCGCAGTCTGTCCGCCCATGGTCGGAAGAATGGCATCTGGTCGTTCCTTCGCGATGATCGCCTCGACGACGTCCCAGCGGATGGGTTCGATGTAGGTCGCGTCAGCCATCTCCGGGTCGGTCATGATCGTCGCCGGGTTGGAATTGACCAGGATGACGCGAAAGCCCTCCTCGCGCAGCGCCTTGCACGCCTGCGCGCCGGAGTAGTCGAATTCGCAGGCCTGGCCGATCACGATGGGGCCGGCGCCGATGATGAGTATGCTGTGGATGTCGGTCCGCTTGGGCATCTGTCGTCGCCTTTCGATCTGCCGTCACCTGGCCGCACGCATCAGCTCGATGAAATGTTCGAACAGCGGCTGGACATCGTGCGGGCCGGGGCTCGCCTCAGGATGACCCTGGAAGCCGAACACCGGCCTCTGGCGATGATGGATGCCCTGCAAAGTGCCGTCGAACAGCGAGCGGTGCGTAGCCCGGAATTCCTCCGGCAGCGTCGCCTCGTCGACGGCAAAGCCGTGATTCTGACTCGTGATCATGACCCGGCCGGTGTCGATGTCGAGCACGGGGTGATTGGCGCCGTGGTGGCCGGTCTTCATCTTCAGCGTGCGGCCGCCGCAGGCCAGCCCCATCAGCTGATGACCGAGGCAGATCCCGAAGGTCGGAACGCCGGCGCCGATGAACTCCCGGATCGCCGCGATGGCGTAGTCGCAGGCCTCCGGATCGCCAGGCCCGTTGGAGAGAAATACGCCATGCGGCTTCTCGCGCAGGACCTCGGCGGCCGGGGTCTGAGCCGGCACCACCGTCAGGTCGCAGCCGCGATCGGCCAGCAGGCGCAGGATGTTGAACTTCACGCCATAGTCGTAGGCGACGACCCGGTAGGGCCGCGTGGCCGGCGCGCGCCCTTCCGGCGCATCCAGCCGCCAGCTGCCCCGCGTCCATTCATACGGCTTCGAGGTGCTGACGACCTTGGCCAGATCCGCGCCCATCAGGCCCGGGAAGGCCCTCGCCGCGGCGACCGCAGCCGCCTCGTCGACACCGGCGTCCCCGGCCACGATGCAGCCGCGCTGGGCGCCGTGATCACGCAGCAGCCGGGTCAATCGGCGTGTGTCGACATCGGCGATGGCCACCACGTTGTGGTTGCGCAGGTATTCGGACAACGGCCATTGCGCCCTCCAGTTGCTGAGCGCCAGCGGAAGATCCCGCACCACCAGCCCGGCGGCGTGGACCCTGGCCGATTCGGCGTCCTCGGTGTTCGTCCCGACGTTGCCGATGTGCGGGTAGGTCAGCGTCACGATCTGCTGGCAATACGACGGGTCGGTAAGGATCTCCTGATACCCGGTCATGGCCGTGTTGAACACGACTTCGCCGACGGACTCTCCGACGGCGCCTATGGAGGTGCCGCGAAACACACTGCCGTCTTCCAGCGCGAGCAGGGCCGGTTGCGAACTCAGCATCGATTGAGGATCTCCAGCGGGAGACACATACGAAAGCGGGAGCGACCATCTCCTTTTGGTCTGCTCCCGCGTACCGCACGAATTGTACTTGAGCGGGGACGGTGATGAAAGGCGAAAACCCCGTCGTCGGCGGCCGCGTGCCAATGGCATTCAGAGGCCGGTCAGGTGCTACACTTCATCGTACCGCCTACCCAAAAACCCAACGGAATCACCCCGATGCCGGAATATCGCGATTTGCTTCCGCTGCTGGCGATGACGCTCTCCCTGGTCCTGATGGCCTGCTCCAAGAAGGAGGCGGCGGCCCCGGAAACCGGCGCCGCGGCGCCGGCCGAATCACCCCTGCCCGCCGAACCGATCGCCGCGCAGCCGCCGCCTTCGGCGACCGGGACCTTGCCTGCCGCGCAGACCGCGCCTGCCGCCGGGACCGCGCCGGTCGCCGCCGCGCAGACGGAACCGCCGCCGGCCATGGCAGCGGCGCCGGCCAAGCCCATCGACGGCGCCGTCATCGCGCAGGGCATCTGCATGGCATGTCATCAGGCGGGCATGAACGGTGCGCCGAAATTCGCCAACAAGGTTGCCTGGGCCACGCGCATCGCCCAGGGACGCGAGAAGCTGTACGAGCATTCCATCAAGGGCCTGCGCGGCATGCCCCCACGCGGCGGCAATCCGAATCTGACGGATGACGAGGTGAAGGCCGCCGTCGATTACATGGTGAAGGCGGCGGGCGGCTACAAGGAGTAGCCCGGGCCTCCCCGCGAGTCCCCGGCGCACGGCATCCCGGTGCGCGTGAACCGGCGCGGCGAGGTGGAGCTCGGCGAATCCGGCAGCGCGTGATAGGAGACACCCGGCCTGCGGCGCCCGCGGCCGCAGCGGCGATCGGACCACCCGCCACCGGCGGATGCGCGCGACCGCGCCGCTCCCTCAGCGCAGGCCGAGCACGTCCTGCATGTCGTAACAGCCCGGCGGCTGCTTCGCCAGCCACAGGGCCGCCCGTATGGCGCCGCCGGCGAAGGTCGACCGGCTGCTGGCCTTGTGAGTGATCTCCACGCGCTCGCCGACATCGGCGAACATCACGGTATGCTCGCCGACGATATCGCCGGCACGGATGGTTTCGAAGCCTATCGTCCTGCGATCGCGCGCGCCGGTGTGACCCTGCCGGCCGTACACCGCGCAGCTCTTCAGGTCGCGGCCCAGCGCGGCGGCCACGACCTCTCCCATGCGCAGCGCCGTGCCCGAGGGGGCATCGATCTTGTGGCGATGATGCGCCTCGATGATCTCGACGTCGACGCCGTCGCCGAGCGCACGCGCCGCCAGATCGAGGAGCTTCAGGCAGACATTGACCCCCACGCTCATGTTGGGGGCGAAAACGAGCGGCATGACCCGGCCCGCCTCCGCGATGGCGCGCCGCCCGGAATCGTCCAGACCGGTCGTGCCGATGACCATGCGCCTGCCGGCGGCCCGACACGCCCCGAGGTGTTCCAGGGTGGCGGCCGGATGCGTGAAGTCGATGAGCACGTCGCTGGCCGCGATCGCCGCGTCCGGATCCGCGGAAACCTCGACGCCCAGCCGGCCTATCCCCGCGATCTCGCCCGCATCAGTGCCGATCAGCGGGGAATCGGGCCGCTCCAGGGCGGCGGTGAGCGTGGCCCCCTCCTGCCGCTGCAGCAGCTCGATGATGGCGCGCCCCATTCTGCCGCCGGCGCCGCTCACGGCGATCCTCGTCATGCTCGCTGCCCCCACGGGACTGGAAACCGGGGATTACCGGAATGGCGGCGATGATACCGAAAGCGCGCACCGAGGTGCTAACGCGTCGATCGCGCCCTCACCGGCCGCGGTACGGGGCGCCACCGGAGGCGCCCCGGCCCAGGGGCGCATGCGGCGCGCCCGGGCGCTGCGCACACCGGGCGGGCGCGGAGCCGGAGCGTTGGGCGGTACGCGGACGTAGCGCGGACATGGACCCCGGCGCGCGGTCCGGATGGACCTCAGCAGGCCTGAGGCGACGGTCGACCCCGGCAAGCCGCCCCCTCCCGCATCGGCGGCTTCTAAAGGCGATCGCGCAGCGAGAGGAACTCCTCGACGCCGAGCATGTCCTTGATCTCGTCGAAGCGCAGCATCCCGTCCGCAAGCGCCGTGGTCTTGCCCTCGCGCATGTAGATCTGCGCCATCGCGCGCATGGCGTACGCCGTGATCAGGACCGAGTCGATCGGCGCCACCGCGATCTTGAAGCCCATCTCCTCCAGTTCGGCGTTGGTCAGGATGGGGGTCTTGCCGAAGGCCAGCATGTTGACGAGCTTCGGGTGCGGCACCTTCCTGCAGATGATCTCCATCTCCGCGACCGCCAACGGAGCCTCGATGAAGGCGACGTCCGCACCGGCAGCGCAGTAGGCATTGACGCGATCGATGGCATCCTCCAGGCCGTTGGGCTCGCGCGCGTCGGTGCGCGCGACAAACAGGAAGTCCTTGTCGCTGCGCGCGCGCACGGCGGCCTTCCATTTCTGGATCATCTCCTCCATCGGGACGACCTGCTTGCCCTCGAAATGCCCGCAGCGCTTCGGGAACACCTGGTCCTCCAGGATGATGCCGGCCGCCCCGGCCGCCTCGAACTCCGCCACACAGCGCATGACGTTGTGCAGATCGCCATGACCGGTATCGCCATCGGCGATGACCGGTATCGAGACGCGATGCGCCATGCGCCGCACGGCATCGGCCATCTCCGTCATGCCCAGGAAATTGAGATCGGGCAGGCCATACAGGCTGGCACTGGTGCCGAATCCGCCGATGAAGACCGTCTCGAATCCCGCCTGCTCGATGGCGACCGCGGTGAGCACGTCGTGGGCGCCCAGCGAGCGGACAATGCCGGGCTTCTGCATCAGGGCGCGCAACTTCCGCGTCGGTATGGACTTCGCCGTCATCTCGTCCTCCGGGTGTCTTTCCTCTGGCCGGCGAACTGCCACGGAGGCAGTCCGGGATCCGCGCCACGTTACCAGATTGCGCCGACGCATCGAACGGGTGCCGCCCGGCGTGCCTGGCCGCCGGCGCCCGCCCGCTGGCGGCGCGCGTCATGTAAAATGGCGCGAATTCATCGGGAAACATCAACGATTAAGGACTGCCATGCCCGCGAGACACGAAGGTAAATTCCCCGTAACCTTGATCCCCGGCGACGGCATAGGCCCGGAGATCGTCGAGTCCGTGCTGGAGGTGCTCGAGACCGTCGGCGCCCCGTTCAGCTGGGAGCAGCAGGTGGCCGGGATGGCCGCCATGGAGAAGTACCAGGATCCCCTGCCGCAGGTCACTCTGGACAGCATCCGCCGTACCAAGCTGGCACTGAAGGGCCCGCTGACCACGCCCGTCGGGGGCGGTTACCGATCCGCGAACGTCGCGCTGCGGCAGACCTTCGATCTCTACGCCAACGTGCGCCCGGCACGCACCTGGATCTCCGGTGGCCGCTACGAGGGCGTGGACCTGGTGATGGTGCGCGAAAATACGGAAGGCTACTACGTCGGCTTCGAGCACTATTTCCCGATCGAGGGCGATCCCCACGCCGTGGCCATCGGCGCCGGCATCAATACGCGCGCCGGCTGCCGGCGCATCGCCGAGTTCGCGTTCGACTACGCGCTGCGCAACGGCCGCCGCAAGATCACCATCGTGCACAAGGCCAATATCCTCAAGGCGCTGACCGGCGTGTTTCTGGAGACGGTACGCGAGGTCGGCAAACTCTACGAGGACAAGCTTGCCATCGAGGATCGCATCGTCGACGCCTGCGCGATGCAACTGGTCATGGACCCGAGCAAGTTCGACGTGCTGCTGACCACCAACATGTTCGGTGACATCCTTTCGGATCTCATGGCCGGACTGGTCGGCGGCCTGGGCATGGCGCCCGGCGCCAACATCGGCAAGGATGCGGCCATCTTCGAGGCGGTGCACGGATCGGCGCCGGACATCGCCGGCAAGGGCGTCGCCAACCCCAACGCCCTGCTGCTGGCCTCCTGCATGATGCTCGAATACGTCGACGAGCACGCCACGGCGCGCCGCATTCGAGCCGCCATCAAGGCGGTACTCACGGAGGACAGGGTGCATACCCGCGACCTCGGCGGCAGCGCGACGACCAGGGAAATGACGCGCGCCATCGTCGCGCGCCTGGCGTCCTGAGGGCCGCTCGCCGCCGTCTCTGGGCCGCCGGCAGCGCACCCCGGCGCGGCGCCCCGCCTACGGTGGCGCCAGCAGGTGGCAGTGTGCCGTATGGTCGGGGCCGACGCTCACCGCGGCCGGGTAACGCTCACGGCAGCGCGGCTCCGCCACCGGGCAGCGGGGGTGGAAATGACAACCGGAGGGCGGTGAGGACGGCGAAGGAAGCTCGCCCCGCAGGCGGATCCGTTCCCTTCCGGTCTCCGGGTCCACCTGCGGCACCGCGGACAGGAGCGCGCGCGTGTAAGGATGGCGCGGGCGCGCCATGACCTCCTCGACCGGTCCGCGCTCGACGATGCGGCCCAGGTACATCACCGCAACCTCGTGGGCAAGATAGCGCACGACCGCGAGGTTGTGGGTGATGAACAGGTAGCTCAGCCCCAGTTCCTCCTGCAGCGTTCGCAGCAGATTGAGGATCTGCGCCTGCACCGAGACATCCAGTGCGCTGGTGGGCTCGTCGCAGATGACCAGACGCGGCTGCACGGCCAGCGCGCGCGCAATGCATATCCGCTGCCGCTGACCGCCCGAGAACTCGTGCGGGTAGCGGCTCTTCGCCCCCGGGTCCAGGCCGACCTGGTGCAGGAGCGAGTCGACACGCTGCAGTCGCTCGGCCGCGGTGCGGCCGATCCCCTGGGCCACCATACCCTCGGCGACGATGTCGGCGACGTTCATGCGCGGATTCATCGACGCGTACGGATCCTGGAAGATGAACTGGATCTCCCGGCGCAAGCGCCGCAGCGCCGCTCCGCGCAGCGCGAGCACGTCGATCCCGTCGAATCGCACCTCCCCACCGGTCGCCTCGAGCAGACGGGCGATCGCCTTGCCCGTAGTCGTCTTGCCGCAGCCGGACTCGCCCACGAGCGCGAGCGTGCTTGCGGGCGGAACGGCCAGGGTGAGGCCATCGACCGCGTAGACGTGCCCGACCGTGCGCCTGAGGATCCCCCGCTGGATGGGAAAGTGCACCTGGAGATCACGCACGATCAGCGTGGCGGCGGCATGCGATTTTTGCCGCGGACCGTCGGCCGCCGTTTGCGCCCGGCCTGCGCGCGCCACACCCTCCGGGATGTCACGCATCGCGGGGTCATGAAGATGGCAGCGCACGTAGCGGCCGGCGCCGGCATCGATCCATTTCGGCGGCAGGAGCGCGCAGGTCGGCCAGCGTCGCTCGCAGCGCGTCTCGAACCGGCATCCCCGGAACTCCGTGTTCAGCGGCGGCACGACACCCTCGATGACTGCCAGCGGGGCGCCGCGGCGGCTTTCGTCGGGCAACGACTCGAACAGCTTGCGGGAATACGGATGCAGCGGCGCGCCGAGGAACTCGGTCCGCGGCGCCTCCTCGACGATCTGACCGGCGTACATCACCGCGATCCGATCGGCCATCTCCGCGACCACGCCAAGGTCATGCGTGATGAGGAGGATGGCCATGCCGGTGCGCTCCTTGATCTCGCGCAGGAGCTGCAGCACCTGTGCCTGCATGGTGACGTCCAGCGCCGTGGTCGGCTCGTCGGCGACGAGCAGGTCGGGCCCGCCGGCCAGCGCCATGGCGATCATGACGCGCTGCTTCATGCCGCCGGAGAGCTGATGCGGGAACTCCTCGGCGCGGCGCCGCGGATCGGCGATCCCGACATCGTCGAGCAACTCGACGACGCGATCGCGCATGGCGGCGCCGCGAAGCCCGCGGTGCCGTGCCAGCACCTCGCCCACCTGCGCCCCGACGGTGAGCACGGGATTGAGCGCGGTCTGCGGCTCCTGAAAGATCATGGCGATGCGCCGGCCCCGCACGTCGCGCATCGCCTGCTCCGGGATCCGCAGCAGATCGGTGCTGCCGAGAGTGATGGATCCGCTCGCGTAGCGGCCGGCGGGCGGCAGCAACCGCAGCAGCGCGAGGGCGGTCATCGACTTGCCGCAGCCGGACTCGCCCAGCAGCACGAAGGTCTCGCCGGCACGGATTGAGAACGATATCCCGTCGACGACACGCGCCGGCGGCCCGCCGGTGTCCAGATGCACGCGCAGATCGGATACCGAGAGCAGTGGTCCGGTCATCCGATCCGCCCCTTGGCGGGAATGCGCGATCGTCTACGCACCGCGCAATGGTAGCACGCGATCGTTCCGGCCCCGCCCGGTTCAGGGCGCCACGCCGCTCAGCCGTCCTGCTGCTGTTGCCTGATCAGGCCGGCCTTGATGACCTCGAACTTCTCCTGTGCCTCCTTCTCAGCCTGATCGAGCTCCTTCTTCTTCAGGCGCTGGGCGGCCATCGTCGCCTTCAAATCGTCCCCGGGTCTGCCGAAAGCGGTGGCAAGCCGGAACCACATATAGGCCGCCTGGAAGTCCTGATCGACGTCGGTGCCGTTGAAGAAGATGTTGCCGAGGGCGCTCTGCGCCTCGGCATTGCCCATCTCGGCGGCCTCGCGCCAAAGCTTGATACCCTTGGGGACGTCGGCCTTCACGCCTTTGCCCGAGAAGTACATCAGGCCGAGATTGAACTTCGCCTGCGAATCTCCGCGCCCGGAGGCCTTGTTCCACCATTCCACGGCCTTGTCGTAATTCTGTTCTACGCCTTCACCCTTGAAATAAAGGTAGCCGATGCTCTGCATCGCCATGGCCATGCCCTGTTCGGCGGCCTTGCCGTACCATTTCATGGCCTCGGCGAAATTCTGCCCGATCCCGTCGCCCTTCTGGTACAGCGCGCCCAGGTTGTTCTGGGCCTTGGGATTGCCCGCTTCCGCCGACCTGCGGAACCACTCCAGCGCGGCGGCCTTGTCAGCCTTGGTGCCCAGACCGGCGTAATGCATCAACCCGAGATAGAACTCCGCCTCGTGGTCGCCGTCCTGGGCCAGTGCCTCGAACGTCGGCAATGCCGTGGCATGGTCACCCCTGTTGAATGCGGCCTTGGCCTCGGCGAGGGTGGCGCCAGGGGCGTTCATCGCGGCCAGGGCGATGCTCAGTGCAAGAATCAATCTTTTCATACTCGTCGCTCTTGGATGCGGTTTGAACAGGTGGCCAACAGCGGCGCCATCAGTGTGTGGACGATCCTCACGGGAGCGCCATGGTTGGAGCCGTGACCGTCGGCTTTCGTTCCGTGATCGGGGGTCATCGCCACACTCCCCCGCAGGCTGGGCGCGATCCTTGTCGGCCTCGTGCCATTTGTCAATGCGGCGCCGCGGTGGTCAGCGCCCAGCTTCCTCCGACCGCCGCGTCGCGCGCGGATCGAATGCGTCGCGCACGGCGTCGGCAAACAGGTTGGCAGCGAGCACGAGGACCAGCATGAACGCGAGCGCGGCCGTGAGCGACCACCAGACCGCCGGTTCCCGGGCCAGTTCCAGTCGCGCACTGTTGATCATGTTTCCCCAGCTGTGCATGCCCGGGTCGACTCCGATCCCGATGTAGGACAGCACCGCTTCGGCCAGCACCAGTCCGCTGAACTGCATGACCACCGTTATCAGCACGAGGTGCATGACGTTCGGCAGGATCTGGTGCCCCAGGATGCGCAGGTGACCCGCGCCGAGCGCCTGCGCGGCGTGCACGTAATCCTGCTCCCGCAGCTTGAGGGTCTCGCCTCGCAGCAGCCGGCACAGCCCGGTCCAGCGCGTGATCCCCAGTACCGCGCACAACAATACCAGGCGCAGGTCCGCGCGCTGCTGCACGCTGCTGAAGCCCTCTGCATGCCCGGCCATGTAAGCCTGCATGACCAGCACCATGGCGGCGATGAGCAGCACGTCGGGGATGGAATCCAGCGTCGTGTACAGATACTGGACGGCATCATCGACAGGGCCGCGGAAATAGCCGGCGGCCACACCGAAGGCTATCGCCAGCGGCAGCGTCAGCAGCGTCGTCAGGGTACCGATTACGACGCTCGTCCGGACGCCCTTCAATGATTGAAAGAGCACGTCGTTGCCGACCTTGTCGGTCCCGAGCAGATGGTAACGCGGGCCCAGCTCGGCGCAGAGACAGCCCAGCGATACCAGCACGAGCAGGGTCATCATGATTGTGCGCCAGGGCACCGCACCGGCCCTTCCGGGGATGCCGGAGGCGGCGATGCGCCAGCTCAGGCCGTGCCGGCGCGCCAGCACCCCGCTGATCGCCGCCCATGCCAGCAGCGTTGTCAGCACGGCCTGTGCGAGCGCCCGCGCGCTCGCCGCCAGCAGATCAGCGCCGCGCTGCGCCGGGTCCTGCAGATGCGAACCCCCGTACTTCAGCCGCGGGTACTCCTGCCGCGATAGGCCGTCGGGGTCCATCACAGTGGTCATCTCCAGCGCCCGGATGGCCATGGGTCGGGAATATGATCGCTCCGTATGGGTGCGCTCGGGCGTGAGGGCGGCGTCGAGCACACTGAGGACGCCTGCCTCGTAGCGCTCGCCGCTCTCCCCGGCGGGCTGCAGCGGCCGGAAGTGCAGCGAATCCAACAGCGCGACCAGGATGTAGACCGACAGCACGATCGCCGAGGCCATGGCCGGTGCGCTTCCCAGCACGCGGCGCCAGGAGCGGCGCAGCGGTTCATCACGACGGACGTGGACGTACGCCGCGACCAGCGCCATCAGCAGCAGGAACAGCAGCGCATCGGTCCACAGCAGCACGGCCTCGCCGCTCCACCATTGCTGCAATGCCAGCCAGAGTCTCATCCCAGGCGTACCCGCGGATCGACGAGCGTGTAGGAGATATCGGTCAGCAGCAGCCCGAGCACGTACAGCAGCGATCCGAGGAAGACCATCGCGCGCACGATGGCGAAGTCCTGGTTCTGTATGGCCTCGATCGTGTAACTGCCCAGGCCGGGGATGCCGAAGAACGACTCCATGATGAGGCTGCCCAGGAACAGCGACGGGAGTACGACCACCAGCCCGGTGAGCACCGGGATCATGGCGTTGCCCAGCACGTGCCGGAACAACACGACCCCATCGGTGAGCCCCTTGGCGCGCGCCGTGCGGATGAAATCACGACCCTCCTCCTCGAGGAAATAGGTCCGATAGACGCGCACACCCGCGCCCACGCCGCCAAGGACGCCGATGAACACCGGCAAGGCCACGAAGCGCCAGGCATCCACGCCATCGCCGAATCCGGAGATCGGTGCCAGACGCCAAACCTTCCCTATGAGGTACTGACCGCCAATGACGTAGAAAAGCAGCGAGATCGACATCAGCACGATGCAGATCAACAGGGCGAAGAGATCTATGTAGCTCCCCCGGAACATCACGATCAGCAGCGCGATGCCCACCTCGACGGCCAGCGCGACGAGCAGCGTCGGCACCGCGATTGCCAGGCTCGGCCCCATGCGCTGAGCGATGTCGTGTCCGATGTCCCGCCCCCCGTCGGAGGATCCGAAGTCGAGCAAGAACAGCCGCAGTGATTTCCGGTAGAACAGCGTTTCCGTGAGTTTCCCCGTGCCGCGGACCGCTGAGTTGAACAGCAGCGGGCGATCGTAACCGTGCTGCTGCTTCCAGCCGGCGACCATCTCCGGCGTCACGTGCTTCGCGCCCAGCGCGAGCCGCGCCATGTCGTCGGGCGTGTTGACGAAGAAAAAAAGCCAGAAGGTGACGAGGTTGACGCCGACGAGGATCGGAACTGCGTAGAGGCACCGGCGGACGATGTACGCGGTCATAACGCGGTTGCCCGCTGGCGCCGCCGATAGACCCGGATGGCCGCAAGCAGGCCCGCGACGAGGAATGCCGCAAACCACGCGACGGGCTGCCAGACCGGCGCGTTCCACTGTGACCGGCGCACGGCCCGCAGCACCGGGTCCACCCGCACGTACTTCAGCGTGTTGCGTGCCATGAGATTGGGTTTCGCGTTGGAGTACCAGGAATGCATCAAGGTGTAGCCGGTGGGATGGAAGCCCCAAAGCCACGGTCCGTCACGACGGGCGATCTCGACCATGCTGTCGATGATGCGCTGCCGCCCGGGACCGTTGTCCATGTGCCGCATCTGCTCGAAGAGCCGATCGAAATCCGGGTTCGAATAGTTGGCCGCGTTCTCGCCCGCGTGCCGCACCTTCCCCTGGCTTCCCGTCAGCAGAAACAGGAAGTTCTCCGGATCCGGATAGTCGGCGTTCCATCCGAACTGGAAGATCTCGGCATTGCCGCGCGCGAGCTTGTCCTGGAAACGGTTGAAATCGGAGTCGCGAACGATGAGTTGGATGCCCAGCTTGTCGAACTGCTTGCGCCACCAATCCAGCGTCGATCTGAAATCGGGTCCGGAGGCCGAGGTGTCGAAATGCAGAACCAGCGCTCGTCCGGTCGCCGGATCGCGTCCGCCGGGATAGCCCGCCTCGGCCAACAGGCGCCTGGCCTCCTCCAGCGGGCGCCGTTGCGGCTGGCCGTTGACCCAGGTGTAGACGTAGGGATTGATCGACGCCTCGCCCTCGCGGGCGCCGAAGAGGCCCGGGGGTATGGGTCCCTGCGATGCCACGCCGCGACCGTTGCGGAAGATGCTGATGTACTCTTCCGTGTCGGCGGCGATGGCGATGGCGCGCCGCAGCTTGCGCGCACGCTCGCCATCGCCGCCGACCACCGGATCGAGCATGTTGAATCCGACGTAACTCGTCGACGCGCTCACCGCCGTCAGCAGCCGGATGCCGCGGCGCCGCATCTCCTCGGTCAGCGTCAGCCCGGCGGTGGTGTACTGAACCGCCTGATCGAAACTGTCGCTCGGGATCCCCGAGACGTCGTAGTAGCCCTGCAGAAACTTGCTCCAGCGCGGGATGCTCTCGGTTTCCAGACTGTAGACGGCGCGGTCCACGAAGGGCATGGGCTTCCCGGCATCGGCCAGCAGCCCCGCCGGACCGTCCTCCATCTCGCCGTCGGCGGGATAGCGCTCGCCGCGGAAGTTGGGATTGCGCACCAGGACCATGCGTCGATTGGGGTTGTTCTCGGCCAGCATGAATGGTCCGGTGCCGATTGGAAACCAGTCGAGCGTGACGTTGCGCTCGGCCAGGCCGGCTTGCGCATGGAAGCGGTCCGCCTCCCAGGGCATGGGCGCGAAGAACGTCATCGCCTGCCAGTAGAGGAACTGCGGGTACTTTCCCTTGATCGTGATCTCCCAGGCATACCGATCGATCACGCGTGCTCCTTCGAGATCATGCGCGCGCAGGTCCAGAAAGCCGCCGCTGGCGCGCGCCGCGGTGCGGAGTCGCCTCAGGCGTTCGGCGTACTCGCGCAGACCGACGATGTGTTCGAACATCAGGCCCGCGATGGGGGAGGCCACCGCGGGATCGGCGAGGCGCTTGATCTGGTACACGTAATCGGCAGCCACCAGCTCGCGGGTCCCGCTGACGGGCAGATCGGCGAGCGTGTGCACGGCGGCGAGGTCCGCGTGCGCGAGCGCATGATAGAGAAAGCCTCCCTGCGAATCGCGGGCCAGCGCGGGATGGGGCTGGAACCGGATCCCGGCCTTGAGCCTGAATCGATACACGGTGCGCGCGATGCGCCCGACCGGCGCGTCCTCCGGCAATTCGCGCCCGTCAGCGCCCTGGTAGATTGGCGTGGGGACCTCCCTGACCGTCAGCGGCACCAGTTCGTAGGGGCGCCGCAGGTAATGGTATTGCAGCGGAGGTTCGTAGACCTGTCCGATGAACTGGCCCTCGTTCTCGGCGTAGGAGCGGGCCGGATCGAGGTGCTTCGGCCGTTCCTCGAAGGAGTCGTAGTAGACGTCGGCGGTGGCGTCGGCCGCCGGATAAGGGTTGTTCCACGGCGCTGCCGCGACGTCACTGGCGGCGAGGATCAGGACGGCGATGATATTGGTCGAGCGCATGGCTTGCGATCCGCCGGGGATTATAAACCCGACGGCGACCGGGTACACTTTGCGCCATTCGAAGATCGGCAGGGGGCATCAATCATGGGGTTTCTGCAAGACAAACGCGCTCTCATCGTCGGAGTGGCGAGCAACAGGTCCATCGCCTGGGGAATCGCCCAGGCCATGCGCCGGGAGGGCGCGGAGATCGCGCTCAGCTACCAGACGGAACGATTCAAGGAACGCGTCGAGGATTTCGCACGGCAACTGGACTCGGACATCACCATGCCCTGCGACGTCGCCGAGGACGGGCAGATCGAAGCGGCGATCGGGGGACTGGCCAAGCGCTGGGGTCATCTGGACATACTCGTGCACTCACTGGCCTACGCCCCGCGCGAATGCCTGGAGGGCGAATACATGTCCGTCACGACGCGCGAGGGATTCCGCATTGCGCACGAGATCAGCTCGTACAGCTTCACCGCGCTGGCGCAGGCGGCAAGACCGATGATGAAGGGGCGCAACGGCGCGCTGCTGACGTTGAGCTACATCGGGGCGGTGCGGGCGATGCCGAGTTACAACGTCATGGGGCTGGCGAAGGCGAGCCTCGAGGCGAATGTGCGCTACATGACCCAGGATCTCGGGCCGGAAGGCACGCGCGTCAACGCGATATCCGCCGGTCCCATCCGCACCCTCGCTGCATCCGGTGTGAAGGATCTGCGCAAGTTCCTCGAGTATGTCGAGAAGCACGCGCCACTGCGCCGCAACGTCACGATCGAGGAGGTCGGCAATGTCGGTGCGTTCCTGTGCTCGGATCTCGCCTCGGCGGTGACCGGGGAGACAATCTACGTCGACTGCGGGTACAACGCGATCGGGCTCGCGGAGGTCTGAGGGTCCCGCGGCGCCGCGCTGCCGCCGCGCGCGGCGGAGCACCTGGCGGCAGACGACCGCCAGCGGCAGGATCGGTCGCGGCTTCGCGCCTAGAGCTTGTCGGTATAGGTGGAGATCTTCGCGCCGGCCTTCAGGGCGGCGAGGTAGTCGCGCCAGTCGTTGTCGGCGTAATCCGCAAACAGCGCCTCCCGCGCGGCCTTGCGCTCGTCTTCGTTCGGCTTGGAAAGATCCGGCTCGCCGATGCCGGTGACGCCGACGATGACGTAATCGCCAGTACCCAGTGACAGGCCGTCGTAACGGACCTCTCCCTGCTTCGTATAGGGGATGCGAAATGCCAGACGCCCCACCGCGCGACTGAGCTTGGTGTCGTCCTCGCGGGTTGCCCCTTTGACCTCCGTCCAGGCGAGCTGCTCGGTGCTGGCCAGGGCGTCGCGGTCTTCGCCCTTGGCGAGACGCTCGAGGAGGGTCTTGCCGCGTTCCTCCGTCTTGCGTTTCGCGAGCTCCGCGGTCACCAGCGCGGCCACCTCCGCCCTCACGTCGGCCAGCGGCCGCAGTGCCGAGGGCTTGTGCTCCACGAGGCGCAGGACCAGCACGTGCGTCGGGCCGATCTCGATCGGCTGACTGTTCAGGTGCTCCGTGATCACCTCGCTGCTGAACGCCGCCTCGACCACCTTGGGATTCGCAAACAGCCCCTCCCCGCCGGTGCGGCTGAAAAAACCGGTTTCCTTCACGTGCAGGTTCAGCGCCTTGGCAGCAGGCTCGAGCGAATCGGAGTTTTCATATGTCAGAGTCGAGAGCTGATCGGCCTCGTCGAAAAAGAGCTTCTCGGCCTGCTCCTTGCGCACCGCCGACTCGACCTCGGCACGCGCCTCGTCGAAGGTCTTCGAGCTCGCCGCCTTGATCTCGTTGAGGCGTATGACATGCCAGCCGAACTCGGTGCGTATCGGGCCGCGCAGTTCGCCGGGCTGCATGGAGAAGGCGGCGTCCTCGAACTCCTTGGCCATCACGCCGCGCGGGAAAAAACCCGTCTTGCCGCCCTCCGCCTTGGAGCCGACATCGTCGGATTTCTGCATCGCGATCTCTTCGAAGGACCTGCCCGCCTTGGCCTCGTTCAGATATCCCTCGGCCAGCTTGCGCGCCGCCTCGACCTCCTCGGGCTTCGCGTCCTTTTTCACATGCACCAGGATGTGGCTGGCGCTGCGTTCCTCCGGCGTACTGTAGGTCGCCTTGTGGGTCTCGTAGTAGTCCTTGAGAGCCTGCTCGTCGACCACCACCTCCCTGGCCATCTCGTCGGCTGACAGTTCCACGTAGGCCAGCTTCACCGTCTCCGGGGACATGAAGCGCGTGCTGTTGCGCTGATAGTAGTCCTCGATCTCGGCCTCCGTGGGCGTGATCCGGCTCTTCAGCGGTTCCGCGGCGATGGTCGCGTACACGACGTCGCGCCGCTGGTCCTTCAGTTTCTCGACGACCTTGACGGCGGCCTGGGTGACGAAATTGGTTTCGCTTATGCCCTGGTGCAGCTGTTCGGTGGCCAGATCCACACGCATGCGCCCCTCGAAACCGGCCGGCGACAACCCGAGGTCACGCAATCGGTTCTCGTACAACTGCGGGACGAACCTGCCGTCTTTCTGAAACGCAGGGAAGAGCTGAATGGCGCCGACGAGGTCACCGTCTCCGATCCGCAGACCGTACCGCTGCGTCGCGGTCTCGAGCAGGCGATCGCTGATCAGCTTGTCGATGGTCTGCTGTTTCAGGTCCTTGCCGTCAAGCCGGCTGGCGTCGCCCAGCAATGACTGCATGTAACGGCGCTGCTCCTGGTACGCACGCTCGTATTCCTGCAGACGGATCTTGGTCCCGTTCACCTTGGCGACGACGATCTCCGAGCGCTCCCGCACATACCAGTTCACGCCCCACAGCGCGAATGGAATGAGGAGCAGGCCGAAAACGACGGTGGCAAACCAGCCTTGGGCACGATCACGAATGCTCTGTAACATGTTCGTCCACCTCGCGATTCCGTCAACCCGATGAGGGCAAGATTATCAAGGGCCTGCTGTCCGCAACAATGAAAAAGGGCGCACCCTGCATGCGCGGGAGCGCCCTCGAGATTGGCGGAGCGGACGGGACTCGAACCCGCGACCCCCGGCGTGACAGGCCGGTATTCTAACCGACTGAACTACCGCTCCTACGAATTTTGGTGGGTGCTGAGGGGATCGAACCCCCGACATTCGCCTTGTAAGGGCGACGCTCTCCCAGCTGAGCTAAGCACCCAGGCGCTGCGGCCCTTCCGGGGGCGCGCTAGTTTACGGCATCCTTCAAGGCCTTGCCAGCCTTGAAGCCCGGGATCTTCGCGGCCTTGATCTTGAGTGTCTCACCGGTCCGCGGATTGCGGCCGGTGCGAGCGGCGCGCTTGCGGACCGTAAACGTGCCAAAGCCAACCAGAGTGACCATCTGTCCCTTCCTGAGTTCCTTCGTGATGCTTTCGAGCGTTGCATCCAGGGCCCGCGTGGCCGTTGCCTTCGAAACATCTGCAGCCTCGGCAATCTTCTCAATGAGATCTGCTTTGTTCATTGTCGCTCATCCCCTTTGGCTTGTTGTCGCTGAGTTCCATTGTGCGCGGCGGATCGATCTATCGCGCCGCCCTGCTTGGACGTGAGGAACTTCGATCGTCTGGAGAGAGCGCTTTATACCAACAGCTCTCCGAAGGCGTCAAGCAAGCGCGGCGTCCGATGTCGTATGACGGAACCGCCGACAATTCGTCGCGCGATTTGCGTCGGGTTACTGATGTCCGCGAGCTAGTGCGCGCGCAGCAGATCGGCGGAGTCCTCGCCTTCGGACTTTGCCGCGGGGATCTCCGGTTCGGCGGCTTCCTCGAATTTCGCCGGCGCCGGCAAGCGCTGCAGCGCAACCTCGAGCACCTCGTCGATCCAACGCACCGGCCGGATTTCAAGGTTCTGCTTGATGTTCTTCGGAATCTCCGCGAGTTCACGCTGATTCTCGAACGGAATCAGCACCGTCTTGATGCCTCCACGCAGCGCGGCCAGCAGTTTTTCCTTCAGGCCGCCTATGGGCAGGACCTCCCCGCGCAAGGTGATTTCGCCGGTCATCGCCACGTTCGAATGCACCGGGATCCCCGTCAAGGCCGATACCAAAGCGGTGCACATGCCGACACCCGCGCTCGGACCATCCTTCGGCGTGGCACCCTCCGGAACGTGGAAGTGCACGTCGCGCTTGCGGTAGAACTCCGGATCGATGCCCAGCGCCGGTGCGCGACTGCGCACCACGGTCATCGCGGCCTTGATGGATTCCTGCATGACATCGCCAAGGCGCCCCGTATAGGTCTCCTTGCCCTTGCCGCTCACCACGGCCGCCTCGATCGTCAGCAGATCGCCGCCGACCTCGGTCCATGCCAGTCCGGTAACCTGCCCCACGCGATCCTGCTCCTCGGCGAGCCCGAATCGATAGCGCTTCACACCGAGGAACTTCTCGATATTCTTTGCGGCGACATTGATGCGCTTGCCTCCGCCCTTGGAGAGGATCTCCTTCACGACCTTGCGGCAGATGGTGGCGATCTCGCGCTCGAGATTGCGTACACCGGCCTCACGCGTGTAATACCGCACGATTTCGCGGATCGTGGCGGTAGGTATCTCGATCTCCTCGGTCTTCAGCCCATTGCCCTTGATCTGCTTGGGGATCAGGTACTTCTCGGCGATGCTGATCTTCTCGTCCTCGGTGTAGCCGGACAACCGGATGACCTCCATGCGATCGAGCAGCGGCGCCGGGATGTTCATGCTGTTGGCGGTCGTGACGAACATGACCTCGGAGAGATCGTAATCGACCTCCAGGTAATGATCGTTGAACGTGCAGTTCTGCTCGGGATCCAGCACCTCCAGCAGCGCCGCCGCCGGGTCGCCGCGGAAATCCATCGCCATCTTGTCGATCTCGTCCAGCAGAATGAGCGGGTTGCGCGTGCCGGCCTTCGCCATGTTCTGCAGTATCTTCCCGGGCAGGGCGCCGACGTAAGTCCGGCGGTGGCCGCGAATCTCAGCCTCGTCACGCACACCGCCCAGCGACATCCGGACGAAGTTGCGGTTGGTCGCGCGCGCGATCGACTTCCCGAGCGAGGTCTTGCCCACGCCCGGAGGGCCCACGAGACACAGAATCGGGCCCTTCATCTTCTGGACGCGCGCCTGCACCGCAAGGTACTCCACGATGCGCTCCTTGACCTTTTCGAGCCCGTAGTGATCCTCGTTGAGGATCCTCTCCGCGCGCTTCACCTCCTGGCTGATCTTGGTGCGCTTCTTCCAGGGCACGTTGAGCATCCAGTCGACGTAGTTGCGCACGACGGTGGCCTCCGCCGACATCGGCGACATCATGCGCAGTTTCTTCAGCTCGGCATTCGCCTTGGCCTTGGCCTCCTTGGACATGCCGGCCTTGTCGATGCGTTTCTGCAACTCGTCGAACTCGTTGCCGCCATCCATCTCGCCGAGCTCGCTCTGGATGGCCTTCATCTGCTCGTTCAGGTAGTACTCGCGCTGGCTCTTCTCCATCTGCTTCTTGACGCGGGTACGCAGACGCTTTTCGATCTGAAGCAGGTCGATCTCGCCCTCCATCAGGCCAACGAGGTGCTCGAGCCGCGCGCGCACGCTGACAATCTCCAGGATCTTCTGCTTCTCGGGGATCTTCACGGCCATGTGCGCGGCAATCGTGTCGGCCAGGCGCGAGGGCTCGTCGATGCTCGATAGGGAGGAGATGATCTCGGGGGGGATCTTGCGGTTGAGCTTCACGTACTGGTCGAACTGCGACATTACCGAGCGCATCAGGACTTCGGCCTCGCGTTCGTCGACCTCCTGGGACTGAACGACCTCGACCTCCGCGGTGAAAATCGCGTCCGTGGCGATGTACCGCTTCACGTTGGCGCGCTGGTTGCCCTCGACGAGGACCTTGATGGTGCCGTCCGGAAGCTTCAGCAACTGCAGTATGCTCGAGAGGGTCCCGATGGTGTATATGTCCGCGACCTCGGGGTTGTCCTCCCCGGCGCTCTTCTGGGCCACCAGCAGGATCTGCTTGTTGCTCTCCATCGCCATGTCGAGCGCCTTGACGGACTTCTCCCGACCCACGAACAGGGGGATCACCATGTGCGGATACACAACGACGTCCCGCAACGGGAGCACTGGGACTACGAGTGTGGATTCAGTCATTTCGTTGGAGCGCCCTCTTACGCGGTACCACTTAAATTGAGTATATCTGTATTCGACAGGTTGGCGAGTGGCGGCGGCATCACAGCGCATCGCTCCGGATCCGGTCGTGGGCCGGACGCGGGTCTGGTGAGGCAAGCAACAACCAAACCATCACCGGATGAAGCTGGGGCCTCCGGCGAAAAAATCAAGGGGGGCGATGCCCCCCTCGGATGACTGCTGTCGCGGCCGTCGCGGACCGGTCAATCGGAGGCCGCCTTGGGCCGCTGCTGCTCCGAACTCTCATAGATGATCAGAGGCTTGGACTCCCCTTCGATCGCCGTGTCGTCAACCACAACCTTGGCGACGTTGTCCATGGACGGCAGCTCGTACATCGTGTCCAGGAGGACGTGCTCCAGGATGGAGCGCAGCCCGCGCGCTCCGGTCTTGCGCTCCACGGCCTTGCGCGCGACCGCGCGCAGGGCGTTTTCGCGGAAGACCAGCTCGCAGCCCTCCATCTCGAAGAGCTTGGCGTACTGCTTGGTGATGGCGTTGCGCGGTTCGGTGAGGATCTGCACGAGCTGGCTCTCGTCCAGCTCGTTCAGCACCGCCAGGACCGGCAGACGGCCGACGAACTCCGGTATCAGGCCGTACTTGATGAGGTCCTCGGGTTCGACCTGGTGCAGCAACTCCGCCGTGGTCTTGCGGTCGACCTTGCTTCGCACGTCCGCCGAGAAGCCAATGCCACTTTTCTCGGTGCGGTTCTGGATGACCTTGTCCAGGCCGGCAAAGGCGCCGCCGCAGATGAACAGGATGTTGGAAGTGTTCACCTGCAGGAATTCCTGCTGCGGGTGCTTGCGCCCGCCCTGCGGCGGCACCGAGGCCACGGTGCCCTCGATGAGCTTCAGCAGCGCCTGCTGCACGCCCTCGCCCGAGACGTCGCGGGTAATCGAGGGATTGTCGGACTTGCGCGAGATCTTGTCGATTTCGTCGATGTAGACGATGCCGGTCTGCGCCTTGTCGACGTCGTAGTCACACTTCTGCAGAAGCTTCTGGATGATGTTCTCGACGTCCTCGCCGACATAACCGGCTTCCGTCAGGGTGGTCGCGTCGGCGATCGTGAAGGGCACGTTCAAAAGGCGCGCCAGGGTCTCGGCGAGGAGCGTCTTGCCGCTGCCCGTGGGGCCGATGAGCAGGATGTTGCTCTTGGCCAGCTCGACATCGCTGTTCTTGCTGCGCGTCTCCAGCCGCTTGTAATGGTTGTACACGGCGACGGCCAGGATCTTCTTGGCCTGCTCCTGCCCAATGACGTAATCGTCGAGAGTGTTCTTGATCTCCTGCGGCGTCGGCAGCCGGCTGCCGAGTCCACCGGTCGCCTTGTCCTGTATCTCCTCACGGATGATGTCGTTGCAGAGCTCGACGCACTCATCGCAGATGAACACGGAAGGGCCGGCGATGAGCTTGCGCACCTCATGCTGGCTCTTGCCGCAGAAGGAACAGTACAGAAGTCGGTCGCCTTCCCCCTTGTTCTGTCTGTTGTCGCTCATCGCTTTGCTCTCCGATTGCCCACACCCAGAATTCTAGACCACACCACGGTGGATCGCGTCCTGCGCGCCGGCTGCACCTTACAATTAACGGGCCAGTCAGGCACGCCGGGTCAACACCTCGTCGATGAGACCGTACCTCTTCGCCTCCTCTGCGCTCATGAAATTGTCGCGGTCAGTGTCCTGGGCGATGCGATCCAGAGGCTGTCCCGTGTGCTGGGACAGTATGAAGTTCAGCCGCTCGCGCGCCTTCAGGATCTCCTTGGCGTGAATCTCGATATCGGTGGCCTGACCCTGGAAGCCGCCCAGCGGCTGATGGATCATGACGCGGGAATGCGGCAGGCAGTAGCGTTTGCCCGCCGTACCACCGGCCAGCAGCAGGGCGCCCATGCTGGCCGCCATGCCGATGCACATGGTGCTGACATCCGGCTTGATGAACTGCATGGTGTCGTAGATACCCAGCCCGGCGCTGACCGAGCCTCCCGGCGAATTGATATAAAAATGAATGTCCTTGTCCGGGTTCTCGGATTCCAGGAACAGAAGCTGGGCGACGATGAGATTGGCGACGTGGTCATCGACCGGTCCGACGAGAAATATCACCCGCTCCTTGAGCAGACGCGAGTAGATGTCGTAGGCGCGCTCGCCCCGCGCCGTCTGCTCGATGACGACGGGCACGAGATTCAGCGCGCGGGTGGTCGCATTCATGGGCGCGTTACCGGTCATGTCGAACTGCCGCTCCAGGGTCGATTTCAGTCTGCCTTGGATTCATGAGATCGTCAAACGAGATGCTCTGTTCCGTGACCTTCGCCTGCGTCATCAGCCAGTCGACCACCTGGTCCTCCAGCACGGCCGTGCGGACCTCGTTCAACCGCTCCTCGTCCTCGTAGTACCACTTGATCACCGCCGCCGGGTCTTCGTACGTAGATGCCATATGCTCGAGCAGGTTGCGCACCCGCGCCGGGTCCGCCTCCAGCTTCTGCTTCTGGATGATGTCGCCCATGAGCAGACCGAGCGCTACGCGCCGCTCTGCCTGCGCACGGAATGAATCCGCCGACATGCCCTCCACCTGGGCGCGCGGGATGCCCCGCATCATCAGGCCCTGTTGACTCTGATGTAGCAATCGCCGTGCCTCATTCTCGACCAGCGCCTTGGGCAGTTCGAGCGGATTGGCCTCGATCAGGGTATTGAAGGTACCGTGCTTGAGGCCGGTGCGCAGGGCCTGGTCGCGTTCCCGTTCGACGTTCCTGCGTACGTCCGCCCTGAAGGCGTCGATCCCGCCCTCTTCGACACCAAATGCCTTGAAAAACTCCTCGTCCAGCTCCGGCAGGGCGGGCTCTTCGACCTGCTTGAGGGTGATCTCGAACACCGCGCCCTTGCCCGCGAGCCCCTGGTGCGGGTAGTCATTCGGGAAGGTCACATGGATCTCGTGGCCTCCCGGCGCCTTGCCGACCACGCTTTCCTCGAATCCCGGGATGAACCGGCCGGCCCCCAGCTCCAGCTGGTAGTCCTGCGCGGTGCCACCGGGGAAGGGCGCCCCGTCGATCTTGCCTACGAAATCGAGGGTGACCCGATCGCCGGTGGCGGCGCTGCGATCCACCCTATTCCAGTTACGGCGCTGCTCACGCAGCCTGGCGACCACCTTGTCGATGTCCGCCTCGGTGATCGCGCAGGTGGTCCGGTTCAGCTTCAGGTCGGCGACCGGCTTCATGGCCACCTCGGGATAAACCTCGAACGTGGCCGTATAGGAGAGCCCCTTGCCCGGCTCCACGCTCAGGGGATCGATGACCGGGGCCCCGGCAGGGCGCAGCTTCTCCTGAATCACCGCGTCCGCGAAGCTGCGGCGCACCACCTCGCCGACCACTTCGTCGCGGACCCGCGCGGCATAGCGCTGTTCCACCAATCGCATCGGTGCCTTGCCCGGCCGAAAGCCATCGATACGCGCCGTGCGCGTGATCGTCCGCAGACGGCTCTGGACCTCCTTGCTGATCTGCTCCTCGGGTACCTCGACGGTGACGCGGCGCCCCAGGGTGCCGGTGCTGCTGACTGATACCTGCATATGATCCTGCCCTATATATATGTATGTTTGCCGTTGGGTTTTTACCGCGGGGCTGGCGACGGCCAGCGACCCCGTGCCCGGCAGTGGACCGGTCTTCCACGAGATGGTGCGAAAGGAGAGACTCGAACTCTCACGGGTTTCCCCACTGGAACCTAAATCCAGCGCGTCTACCAGTTCCGCCACTTTCGCGTGCCGACGGCGCTTCCCCCGGGGGACTGAGCCGTTGCCCGGAAGACTGGGGTCGAGGTCTCGCAGAGGGAAACGTGGCTCGGGCCGACCGGGAGGGCGCTCAATACCGGGGTGCCTGCCGCACACGCGGCATTATACTGAGGTCAAACACGCGGGTAACCCCCGCCCGGCACTCCTGAAAGGACGGCAAACAAGCAATTGATTGCTATACTTTTCGCGTACCGCGAACGTCCGGGCAGGTGAGACCGTGCATGTCATCTCCCGCGTGTGGCCGATTCGCACCCTTCAACCCAGAGAGTCAGGAACCTGCCAATGATGCGAACTCCCCTGCTTCGATCCTGCCAGGCGATCGTGATCACCGCCCTCGCCGGCCTCCTCCCGGTAAAGGCCGTCACCGTCGTCGAGTGCATCGACGAATCGGGCCAGAGCTCCTTCCGGGACAGTTGTCCGCCGGGCAGCATCAAGAAGGGTGAAAAACGGCTGCAGGGCAATGTGAATCCCCCCACGCCGGTGCTGTCGGAGATCGTGGCGAAACATCCGGTCACGCTCTACTCCATCCCCAATTGCGACAGTTGCGAGCTGGTGCGCCTGCAGTTGAAGGCCCGCGGTGTGCCGTTCACCGACAAGGACGCCTCCACCGACGGGGCGATCCGGAAGGAGCTGCAGGACCTGCTCGGGGTTGAGGACGGGCTGATGAACGTCCCCGTCGTCCATATCGATGACACCATCCTCCGCGAATACGACGCGGCCGCGCTGACCGCTGCCCTCGACAAGGCCGGTTACCCGCCCGAACCGGGAGCGGCGGCGGCAGCGAGCACCGCGACGGCGGGTGCGAACCCCTCCCCGAATGAGGCATCGGATGAGGCATCGGAAGCCACCGGCGACGACGCGACCGCGCCGCCGCCGGCGCCCGCACCGGCGTCGGATATCCCCCCCGCTCCCGAAGCCAACTGAATCGCTCCGTCACGCCAGCATGCCCGCCGGTTCTCGCATGGCCGATACCTGAACGAGCAGCCTGCCTTTTTCCACAACGCCGCTGCTGCGCCGCGTCGCAGCGCGTCTCCGAGCGCCGCTCGCGACCACGCATCGACCGCCGTCTCGAGCCTGAAGTCGGGCCCGGAGCGCCGACACTTAAGGCGACGTTCAGCTCGGGGGTCGTACGATGCAAACAACAACAGTTCCTGCGGTCATTGCCGATATACCGGCTGATTGCGAGGACGAGCCGGGCAGCGCAAGCGAACCAATTGCGCGTACCAACGGTCTTAGCGTCAGGTTGAATCCATCCGAGGAGTCTATGCGAACCAGCAACGCCCAGAAGATCGCGACACAGTTCCGCGGGCTGCATGCCATGTCGGCCATCGCCGCGGCAGAACCCAAGGTTGCCACTGCCACGCCCGCGCCCGCGCGCAATGCCAAGAGCAAGAACGAGTCCGGAGCGCGTGCCGGCAAGAAATAGCCGGACGGCGACCGCCAGGAACCCGGAATGAGGACCGCCACGGCGGTCCTTTTTTTTTGCCCGATGGACCCACATCCGCAGAAACGCCTCCGGGCAGCCCATGCTGCGGGCTGGCAAGTCGACTCACGTGCCGCGCTTTCCAGGCGCGCAGGGCGCGCGCGTGGTGCGGCCCGACGTCCACCCGAATGGCCCCCGGCGCATCACCCGCACCTGCCACTCTCTCGTGTTGACAATGCGGGCGCGCCGATGCCGCCCTGCACGGGTGCCTGCATGCGATGACCGCACGCGCGACGTTGGCGGAGGCTCTCGATCGCGTGGTGCCGGTGGGGAAGCGATCTCGGGGGCAGCGGCCGGACTCGCATGCGGGGTCGGATGGAAATGAAGCTCTCCTCCTGACGCCGGTGAGACGGTCGGGCTGCGGCGCGGGCGCGGCGACGCCAATTCAGGTATCGTCGGCACACCATGAACAAGGGTACGCGGCGGATCGCACACCTCGACATGGACGCCTTCTACGCGTCGGTGGAGCTGCTGCGCTACCCGGAACTGCGGGGGATGCCCCTGGTCATCGCCGGCCGGAGGGATCAGCACCCGGTCGTATCCGCCGACGGGGTGCGCCCATTCTCGCGCCTGCGCGATTACGTCGGCCGCGGCGTGGTGACCACCGCCACCTACGAGGCGCGCGCGCTCGGCGTCCACTCCGGCATGGGCGTCATGACGGCCGCCCGCCTCGCCCCGGAGGCGATTCTCCTGCCGGTGAATTTCGACGCCTATCGCCACTACTCGCGCCTGTTCAAGGCGGCCGTGGCGGCCATCGCCCCCGAGATCGAGGACCGCGGCATCGACGAAATCTACATCGACCTGAGCGATCTGCCCGGCGACACGCCCACGCTGGCGCGGCAGATCAAGGACGCAGTACGCGCCACCACGGGACTTTCCTGCTCGATGGGCGTTTCACCGAACAAACTGTTGTCGAAGATCGCCTCGGATCTCGAAAAGCCCGACGGCCTGACCATCCTCGCGTTGTCCGAGCTCGCGGAGCGGATCTGGCCGCTGCCCGTGCGCAAGATAAACGGCATCGGCCCGAAGGCCGCCGAGAGACTCTCCGGGCTGGGCATCGACACCATCGGCGATCTCGCACGCGCCGAACCGGCCCTGTTGCAGGACCATTTCGGCCGCGGCTACGCTGCTTGGCTGCGCGAGGTCGCCCACGGAATCGACGAGCGTCCCGTGGTAACGCAGTCCGAACCGAAGTCCGTGAGCCGTGAGACCACCTTCGATCGCGACCTGCATCCTCGGCGCGATCGCGCCACGCTGTCGGAGCATTTCACGTTGCTGTGCGCGAAGGTGGCCGAGGACCTGCGGCGCAAGGGATACCGCGGACGAACCATCGGCATCAAGCTGCGCTACGAGGACTTCCGCACGGTGACACGTGATGTGACGCTGCAGAGCGCCACCGACGATCCGCGGACCATCCGCCGAGCCGCGGGCGAATGCCTGCGACGTGTGTCGTTGGATCGGAGATTGCGGCTGCTGGGCGTGCGGGCGAGCGCCCTGTCGCCGGGCGGTACCCCGCCGGCCTCCGGGGTGCTCGCCCAGGGCGAGCTGCCGCTGACGACGGCCTCCCGCGGATAGAGAGATGCAGTCGGCGCCGCGCCTGCGCTCGCTGCGCCGCCGCCTCAGAGCAGTATCTGCCTGATGTCCGCCAGCACCGTGCTGAGAAACTGCGTAAAGGTGGCGCCTGCAACGCCGTCGATGACGCGGTGATCGTAGGACAGCGTAAACGGCAGCATCAGCCGGGGGACGATCTCCCCATCGCGGAACACCGGCCGCGTGGCGGCGCGCGAGACGCCGAGTATCGCCACCTCCGGTGCGTTCACGACCGGCGTGAATGCCGTGCCGCCGGCGCCGCCCAGGCTCGAGATCGTGAAACAGCCGCCCTGCAGGTCGGCCGGCGCGATCTTCCCCGCACGCGCCTTCTCGCTGACCACGGTCACCTCGCGCGCCAGGTCGAGAAGTCCCTTCTGATCGACGTCGCGGATGACCGGCACCATCAACCCGTTGTCGGTGTTCACGGCCACGCCAATGTGGAAGTACTGCTTGAGGACCAGGGTCTCGCCGTCGGGCGACAACGAGGCACAGAATTCCGGGTACCGCTGCAGCGCAGTGACGGAAGCCTTCAGCAGGAAGCTCAGCAGCGTGAGCTTCACGCCCCGCCGCCCGGCATCCTCGAGCTTGCCTTGCCGGAATTCCTCCAGCTCGGTGATGTCCGCCTCGTCGAACTGGGTCACGTGGGGCACGGTCACCCAGCTGCGATGCAGGGCCTGCCCCGCAAGCCGCTTCACCCGCGACAGCGGACGATGCTCCACGGGACCGAAGCGCGAGTAGTCCACGGGCGGTACCGCGGGCAGCCCGGCGGCCACCGATTTTGCGCCGCTCATGACCGACTTGGTGAACGCGGCGACATCGTCCCGCAGCACGCGTCCGCGCGGCCCGCTGCCCTGCACCAGGCCGAGATCGATCCCGAGCTCGCGCGCGAAGCGGCGTACCGAGGGGCTGGCATGCGCGCGTGCGGACTCGCTCGCGCCCACGATCTCCGCTCCCTGCGGCAGGCCCGCCGGCGCCGGCCGGGGCGCGGGCGTGGCGGCCTCCGGGGCGGAAGTGGGGTCGGCCGCCGAGGCCTCGGCACTGGCGACGGGCTGCGGGACCACCGGCCTCGGACCCTGCGAGTCGGGCGCGGCCGCCGGCGGCGCGCCCTGCGCGCTCGGCTCGATGACGGCGACCGGCACGCCCTCTCGCACCTTGTCGCCAACGGCGACCTTCAGCTCGCGCACCACGCCGGCGTACGGCGCCGGAATTTCCATCGTGGCCTTGTCGCTCTCCAGCGTGATGATCGGGTCCTCGGCCTGCACGCGATCGCCGGGCCTGACGTGCAGCTCGATGACGCTGACGCCCTCGAAGTTGCCGATATCCGGCAGCAGAAACACCTGTGCAGACATGGCGGCTATACCGTCACCGGATTGGGTTTGTCGGGATCAACGCCGTAGCGCTGAATCGCCTCCGTCACCTTGGCGACCGGCAGGCGCCCATCCTCGGCGAGAGCGCTCAGCGCCGCGACTGCGACATAGTAGCGGTTGACCTCGAAGAACCGCCGCAGCTGCGCGCGCGTATCGCTGCGGCCGAAGCCGTCGGTGCCGAGCACGCGGTAACGCCGCGGCACGAACTCGCGGATCTGATCGGCGTAGGTACGCATGTAGTCGGAGGCCGCCACCACCGGTCCGGCAGTATCCTGCAGACAGCGCTCGACGTGACTGGCGCGGGGCGCCTCGGTCGGATGCAGCATGTTCCATCTCCGGCAGTCGAGCCCTTCCCGCCGCAGTTCGTTGAAGCTCGTGACGCTCCAGACGTCGGCGGCGACGCCGTAATCGGCCTTCAGCAGCTCGGCGGCGGCGAGCACCTCGCGCAGTATCGTGCCGCTGCCCAGCAGCTGCGTCTTCAGTTCCGCCTCGCCGCCGTCCTGCAGGCGGTACATGCCGCGCAGGATGCCCTCCGCAACGCCGGCCGGCATGGGCGGTTGCACGTAGTTCTCGTTCATCACCGTGATGTAGTAGAAGACCTTTTCGTGCCGGACGTACATGCGCTCCAGGCCCTCGTGTACGATCACCGCCAGCTCATAGGCGTAGGCGGGGTCGTAGGCGACGCAATCCGGGATCGTCGATGCGAGGATGTGACTGTGTCCGTCCTGGTGCTGCAGGCCCTCGCCGGCGAGGGTCGTGCGCCCGGCGGTGCCACCGAGCAGAAATCCCCTGCACTTCATGTCGCCGGCGGCCCAGGCGAGATCGCCGACGCGCTGGAAGCCGAACATCGAGTAGAAGATGCAGAAGGGGATCATCGAGATCCCATGGTGGCGATGCGCCGAGCCGGCGGCGATCCAGGACGAGAAGGCGCCGGCCTCGCAGATCCCCTCCTCCAGGATCTGGCCGCGCTTGTCCTCGCGGTAGTACATCACCTCCTCCCGATCGACCGGCTCGTACAACTGCCCGACGGAGGAGTAGATGCCGAGCTGCCGGAACATGCCCTCCATGCCGAAGGTGCGCGCCTCATCGGGCACGATGGGCACGATGTGCCTGCCGATGGCCTTGTCCTTCACCAGTATGCCGAGGAGACGCACTAACGCCATGGTGGTGGAGATCGCGCGGCCCTCGGAACCCTTCAGTATCGGTTCGAAGACGCTGATCGGCGGCACCGGCAGCGGCGGGGCGACGCGCGGCTTGAGCAGGAAGCCGCCGAGCGCCTCGCGGCGCTCCTTCAGGTAGCGGATCTCGAGGCTGTCCTCCGGCGGCCGATAGAACGGCGCCTCGGCGATCTTGTCGTCCGGGATGGGGATGGAAAACCGATCGCGGATGTGCCGCAACGCCTCCTCGCCCATCTTCTTCTGCTGATGAGTGATGTTCTGGCCTTCGCCCGCCTCGCCCATGCCGTAGCCCTTCACGGTCTTGGCGAGGATCACCGTAGGCTGTCCGGTGTGCCTTGCCGCGACGGCATATGCCGCATACATCTTGTGCGGGTCGTGACCGCCGCGGTTCAGCCGCCAGATGTCCTCATCGGACATGTTCGCGACCATGGCCTCGAGCTCCGGATACTTTCCGAAGAAATGCTTGCGGACGTAGGCGCCGTCGTTGGCCTTGAACGCCTGGTATTCGCCGTCGACGCACTCCTCCATGCGCTTCTGCAGCAGCCCCTTGTGATCGCGCGCCAGCAGCGGATCCCAGTACGAACCCCAGATCACCTTGATGACATTCCACCCCGCGCCGCGGAAGGCGGCCTCGAGTTCCTGGATGATCTTGCCGTTGCCGCGCACCGGACCGTCGAGCCGCTGCAGGTTGCAGTTGATGACGAAGATGAGGTTGTCGAGCCGCTCGCGGCCGGCCAGCCCGATGGCACCCATCGATTCCGGCTCGTCCATCTCGCCGTCGCCGCAGAAGCACCATACCTTGCGATCCGCCGTGTTGGCCAGTTCGCGGTGCTCCAGGTAGCGCATGAAGCGCGCCTGGTAGATCGCCATCAGCGGGCCGAGGCCCATGGAGACGGTGGGGAACTGCCAGAAGTCCGGCATCAACCACGGGTGCGGGTACGACGACAGGCCCTTGCCGTCGACCTCGCGGCGGAAGTTTTGCAACTGCTCTTCCGAGAGGATGCCGTAGAGGAACGCGCGCGCGTAGATGCCCGGTGCGGAATGCCCCTGTATGAATACCAGGTCGCCGCCACGATCCGACGTCGGCGCGCGAAAGAAGTGGTTGAACCCTACCTCGTACAGCGTCGCCGAGGAGGCGAAGCTGGCGATATGCCCGCCAAGCTCGCTCGAGGCCCGGTTGGCCTGCACCACCATCGCCAGCGCATTCCAGCGCACCAGGGAACGCAGCCGCCACTCGATGGCCGGGTCGCCCGGCATGCGTTCCTCGCGCTGCGGCGGGATGGTGTTGATGTACGCGGTGTTGGCCGAGTACGGCAGATACGCGCCGGAACGCCGCGCGGTGTCGATCAGCCGCTCCAGCAGGAAGTGTGCGCGCTCGACCCCCTCGCGCTCGATGACCGCCTGCAGCGATTCGAGCCACTCGCGCGTCTCCTGAGGATCGATATCGGGTATCTCTGCCGGCGATTTCGGCGTCATGTTCGCTGCGCCCCCGTTGTCACGAGCCACTCATGAAGTCTAGCCGCGCGCGCGACTTCGCGCCCGCAACGGCCGCCCCCCGGCCGCGCATCATTCTAGCGCAGGCACCTTTCGTTCCGCGCCTGAACGGCAGGACGACAATCTGCTTCGCGCTGGCGAGGCCGGAAGGGACCGGCAAGACGAACCCCGGGCTCCGCCGTACTGCTCAGTCCCGGAGTCGATCGTGTGCCGCGGCGGGGAACGTGTCCATGCGCCGCACGGAGGGAAACGCCCGCATCGCGGCAGCGGTCACCAGCAATGTTGCAATGCCACCAAGAACCACCGACGGCACCAGCCCGAACCACCTCGCCGTGACACCGGATTCGAACTCGCCGAGTTCGTTCGACGCGCCGATGAATACCGCGTTCACCGCGCTGACCCGCCCGCGTATCGCATCCGGCGTCGCCAGCTGCACCAGGAGGTGCCGAATGTAGACGCTCACCATGTCGCCCGCGCCCATGATGGCCAGCGCCACGAACGACAGCGCGGCGTGGGTGGACAGACCGAAAACGATGGTCATGCCCCCATACACGGCGACGCCGCCGAACATCCAGCTGCCGACGTGACGGCCGATGGGCCGCAAGGCCAGCGCCAGGGAGATTGCCGCCGCGCCGATCGCCGGCGCCATGCGCAGGGCGCCCAGCCCTGCCGGACCGATGTGCAGCACGTCGCGCGCGTAGGCTGGCAGCATCGCGGTCGCACCGCCGAACAGGACCGCGAACAGATCGAGGGTGATGGCGCCGAGGACTTCCGGGCGCGACCAGACGTATCGCAGGCCCTCGGAGAGCCCACGCCACGACACCGGCTCCTGCGCGCTGGCCGGCCGCCGCTCCAGGCGTATGGCAAGCGTGAACAGAACGCTCACGACGAACAGGCCGGCGACGAGTGCATACACTACCGAGGGCCCGGCAAGATACAGCAGGCCGCCGAGTACCGGACCGGCGATCACCGCGAGATGATACATCGAGGAACTGATCGCCACGGCGTGGCCGAACTTCTCCGCCGGCACCAGGTTGATCACCATTGCCTGGCCCGTGGGCATCGCAAAGGCGCGCGCGGCCCCGAACAATGCCAGGATGCCGAACACCGGCCAGACATTGGTCGGGCCCATGACGCTGTACGCCAGCAGCAGCAGTGCGCACGACAACTCCACGGCGAAGCACAGCGCCAGAATCACGCGGCGGTCGTGGCGATCGGCAACCTGCCCGGCGACCAGCACCAGGACGACGAACGGCAGAAACTGCGCCAGGCCGACCAGGCCGAGATCCAGCACATCGCCGGTGAGGGTATAGACCTGCCAGCCCACCGCGACGCTCTGCATCTGCACGGCGAGATTGGCGAGCAGGCGCGCACCCAGGAAAAGGCGGAAACTGCGGATCGCGAGGACGTCGAGCCCGCTCAGCCAGCGCCTCGTGTGCCGCTCGTCTTCGGTTTCCGATGAAAGCATGCTGTCGGCATTACATCCGATGGGATTCACGTTGAAAAGCATCGGGCAGGCCGCCGGCTCATTCACGCGGAGCGCAAGGGCGGATTGGGCATCGGAACGTGATGACCTCCCCGGGCACCGCACCCCATCCCGCAGGCGGCGGCGTAGATGATGTCCACGCATTCCTGTGCCAGGACACGGCGACACCGCTGCGCACGGACGGTAAACTCACCGCATGAGTTCCGCGGGCAAGAAGATCAACGGCTCGGCCGGCAGGCGCGACCCTCTCGCCAACCTCGCGACCGCCGGGGCGGTCGTGTTGCTGGGATTGACCGTCGCGTGGCATGCCCGTGGTCTGCTCAAGGGGCGCGCCGCGCCGGACGGCCAGCCGGTGGCGCCGGCGGAGGCCCCCGCGACGACCAGGCCGCAGGCCGATCTCGGCCTGCTCGGCGCCTGGCACCCGTTCGGCGCGCCGCAGGCGCCGGCGGAGACCGTCATGCCGGCGGTGGTCGAGCAGACACCGCTCAACCTGAAACTCCATGGCGTGGTGGCCGGCCCGAGGACAGAGTCGGGGCTCGCGATCATCGCCGATGAGTCGGGCGTGGAAAGAACCTACTCGGTGGGCGAGGCCATCGTCGATGATGCCGTGCTCGCCGGCGTGGACACCCGCAAGGTGATCATTCGCCGCGGCGACAGGCTCGAATCCCTGCCGCTGCCCGAGGTTACCACCGGCGCTCCCGAGAGTGTGGCGCCGGAAGTGCCTCTGCCGACCGCCATCGTCACGCCGCCCGCCGAACAACCCGTGCCGGAGGTGCCGCTCGAGTCCTCCACCGGTGAACAGGCGGCCGCGCCGCCGGAAGCCGGAGCGCCGGATCTCCCGCCCGCATCGGTCGAATCGCCGCAGCCGCCGCTGCCGCCGGACGAGCCCGCGCCGTAGCGGCCGTCGACCCTACGCCGGCCCCGGCGAGCCCGATCTGACGACCCGCCGCCGCCGGGGATCGGCTCACCGGCGGGCACCCTGACGGGATCCCCTCAAGGAGAAACCGCCCGCACCTCGCGGTGGCTCGGCACCCTCGTGTCCGGCCAATGTATCGAAGCCACCGCGGCCCGCGGCATTGACAATCGCATCGCGCGCCGCCAACAGCCGCTCCTCGAGGCTGAAAACGCCATATCTGGCGGCTCGTCAATGTTTGTTGTGCCATATCTTGCGGATATCTGAGTGGTTGTCGCTGCTTTCTTCATATTTACATTAAGCTATAACTATAACTTATTGAATTTTTGTGCTAGCCTAACCCTCAAGGTCGTAATTTCCGGGCCGGATCGGCATCCGTCGGAGAGGTTGGATGTGAGGGTGAGAAGCGACGAAGGATTGGGACCGGCCACCGTCGCGGCGGCCGCGAAGTCCCCGCTGTCCCGCTGGCGCCTTGGTGTGCTGGTCGCGGCGCTGTGCGCCGTCATCGGCTCCGCACCGCCGGCGTACGGCGCCGACAGCGACCCGATGACCCTGAATCTCAAGGATGCGGACATCCGCGCCTTCATCGAATCGATGGCCGAGCTCACTGGCCGAAATTTCGTCATCGACCCGCGCGTTCAGGGCAAGGTTACCGTCATCTCGGCCATGCCCACGGACCCGAAGACCCTCTACGAGGTCTTCGTCTCCATCCTGAAGGTGCACGGCTTCACGGCGGTGGAGGCCGGAGACGTGGTGAAGATCATCCCTGACGTCGTCGCCAAGGCCCAGGGGGGCGACAGCGGGCCCGGCGGCAGCTTTCTCGGCGAGGAGCCGGTCACTCGCGTCATCGATTTGAAGTACGTCACGGCCGCGGAGCTGGTGCCGGTGCTCCAGCCGCTGCTGCCGCCGGAGGCGCACATCGCCGCCCACAATGCCAGCAACGCGATCATCATCTCCGACGCGCGAGCGAACGTCGCCCGCCTTGCGCAGATCATCTCGCGCATAGACCGCAAGGTGGAGCGCGATGTCGAGGTGATACGCCTCAACCAGGCGAGCGCCGCCGAGATCGCCAAGGTACTCAACGCCACGCGCCCGCAGACGCCGGACCCGACCACGGGCGCGGTACCGATCGGAGTGGTGGCCGATGAGCGCACCAACAGCCTCATCATCGGCGGGGATCGCGAGACGCGCCTGCAGCTGCGCACGCTCATCTCGCACCTGGACACGCCGATCAACGTACAGAGCAACGTCGAGGTCATCTACCTGCGCAACGCCGTCGCGAAGGATCTCCTCGAGACGCTGAAGGAGGTCGGCAAGAAGCTGGACACGCGGTCGGCGCAGGATGCAGCGGCCGCGGCGGCGCAGGGTGCCGCCACCGCTGCCCCCGCGGGCGGCGCTCCGGAGGTGCAGATCTACGCCGACGAGGCCACCAACGCCCTCATCCTGCAGGGTTCCCCGGAGCGCATACGCGAGATGCGCGGCATCATCCAGGCCCTGGACATCCGGCGCGCGCAGGTCCACGTCGAGGGCGTGATCGCCGAGGTCAGCGCGGGCAAGGCCGCGGAGCTCGGCGTCCAATGGCGCACCAACAACCCGGATGACGGGTTCCTCGGCGGCATCATCTTCCCGGGCACGTCGGCCGGCAATATCCAGTCGATCACGCCCCCGACCTTCACCCTGGGCACCGGCCTGACGCTGGGCTTCCTGGAGGGCGCCACGGTGCGCGCGCTGCTGCGCGCGCTCGCCACCGACAGCGCCACCAACGTGCTCGCCACACCGTCGCTGGTCACCATGGACAACGAGGAGGCCGAGATCACGGTCGGTCAGAACGTGCCGTTCATCACCGGCCAGTACACCACCACGGGGGCCGGCGAGGGCGTCACCAACCCGTTCCAGACCGTCGAGCGCAAGGACATCGGCGTGCTGCTGAAAGTGAAGCCGCAGATCAACGAGGGCGACACGGTGAAGCTCACCCTCGAACAGGAGGTCTCGAGCATCTCGCCCGACACCTCCGGCGTGGACATCATCACCAACAAGCGCGCGATCAAGACCAACGTGCTGGTAGAAGACGGCCAGATGATCGTCATCGGCGGCCTCATCCAGGACGACGTGCGCCAGTCCACTCAGAAGGTTCCGTTGCTGGGCGACATCCCGATCATCGGCAACGCATTCCGCAATCGCCGCAGCGACGTGGCGAAGACCAACCTCATGGTTTTCCTGCAACCGACCATCGTTCGCGACATGATCACGGCGAACAACCTGACGATGGGCAAATACAGCCTGATCCGCGACAAGCAACTCGTGGAGCCGTTCAATCACGTGCAATTGCTGCCCGACGTACAGGCACCGAAGCTGCCGGCGTACTCCATGCCGCAACTCAGGGATGGCGAGATGCCGCCGCCCGTGCAGAGTCTGCAGAAGGAG
Source organism: Gammaproteobacteria bacterium (assembly GCA_022071965.1). Taxonomy (GTDB): domain Bacteria; phylum Pseudomonadota; class Gammaproteobacteria; order JAJPIJ01; family JAJPIJ01; genus JAJVHZ01. The sequence continues at coordinate 125,724 of JAJVIQ010000001.1, read as the reverse complement.
CAGTACCTGAACGCCCCGCCGGGTGCGGCCGCACCGCTGCCGCCTGGCGGGCAGGGCCAGGAGCTGCGGCTGTCGGCGCCGCCGCTGTCGGCCAGCCCCGCCGCCACCGGCGCGGCGGCGGCGACAGCAGACACCGCCGCCGATTCCGCCCGCACCTTCGCGATCGCTGAACCGGTGCCCGCGTCGGCGAGCGTGCCACAGCCCGCGCCGGTTGACACCCGCGCTGCGAGTCGCGCCGCCACCTCGGCCGCCTTCCCCGTCGCCGAATCGACCGGCCCCGGCGGCGTGCCGGAGGAACCCGAGCCGAAGCGCGAAGAGCCCCGGGTCCCCGGCTTCCTCTCATCCCGCCGGAATTGAAACCCCGATTCGCGACCCTTTTCGGGCGGGCGCACTGCTCGTCCCGGGCCCGCAGCATGGCCCTCGCCATGCGCGCCCGCAAACATACGACGCCAGTCTGCTGACAACGGCCCTTCCCTGCCGTTATTCTCAGGTCTCGGGCCATACCCGTTCCGCATCCGCATGACCACCGACGCCCCGTACACCCATGAATTCACGCGACTGCCTTTCGCCTTCGCGAAGCGGCACGGCGTGCTGGTGGCCGAAGGCGAGGCGGGGGTGCCGCAGGTGACCTGCAAGGCCGATACCCCCGCGCAGGCCCTGCTCGAGCTGCGGCGCCTGCTCGGCCGCCCATTCAGACTCGTGGAGGTCGACGCCGGCAGTTTCGACCAGATGCTGCAGCGGAGCTTCGAGGAGCAATCAACCCAAAGCCAACAAATGGTCGCCAACATCGGCGATGAACTGGACCTCTCCACCGCCGCGCAGCAGCTCTCAGAACCCACCGACCTTCTGGAGAACGCCGACGAAGCGCCGATCATCCGCCTCATCAACGCCATGCTCTCCGAGGCCATCCGCGAGGGCGCCTCGGACATTCACATCGAGCCGTTCGAGGGCCGGCTTGCCGTGCGCTTCCGCGTCGACGGCGTGATGCGCAAGGTGCTGGAGCCGCCGCGGCTCATCGCGCCGCTTATCTGCTCGCGCATCAAGATCATGGCCAAGCTCGACATCGCCGAGAAGCGCCTCCCGCAGGACGGCCGCATCTCCGTTCGCATCGCCAACCGGCCGGTGGACGTGCGCGTCTCGACGCTTCCGTGCGGCCACGGCGAACGCGTGGTCATGCGAATACTCGACAAGCAGGAGGGACGGCTGCGGCTGGAAGAAATCGGCATGGATGAGCAGACCTGTGCGTCGATCGACGAACTCATCCGCCGCCCGCATGGCATCCTGCTGGTGACCGGCCCCACCGGGTCCGGCAAGACAACCACCCTTTATGCCGCGCTCTCGCGCCTGAACGACGCGAGCCGCAACGTGATGACGGTGGAGGATCCGATCGAATACTATCTGGATGGTATCGCGCAGTCGCAGGTGAACACCAAGGTCGAGCTCACCTTCGCGCGCGGCTTGCGCGCCATCCTGCGCCAGGACCCCGACGTGGTGATGGTCGGCGAGATCCGCGATCTCGAGACCGCCGAGATTGCCGTGCAGGCGAGCCTCACCGGTCACCTCGTGCTCTCGACCCTGCATACCAACTCGGCGATCGGCGCCGTCACCCGTCTGCGCGACATGGGTGTCGAGCCCTTCCTGCTCGCCTCGAGCCTTATCGGCATGCTGGCGCAGCGGCTGGTGCGTGTTCTCTGCACGCAGTGCCGCGAGCCCTGGCGCGGCCCCATCAGCGAGCTCAACGCGCTCACCATTCCGCATCTCGCCGCCCCGAAACTTTTCCAGGCGAAAGGCTGCTCGCTCTGCAACCAGACAGGCTATCGCGGCCGCACCAGCATCTACGAGTTGGTGATCGTCGACGACGAATTCCGCCGCATGATCCATGACGGCGAAACCGAGCACGCCCTGGAAGGGCGCGCCCGCATCCGCACCCGCAGCCTGCGCGACTGCGGCCGCGACAAGGTGCTCGCCGGCATCACCTCGCCCGAGGAAGTCCTGCGCGTGATTCGCGACAGCTGACGCGCGGCCTCTGCCAAGAAGCCATGCCATGACGTCACGCCTCAACGCTCCCGCGCCTTTCCGCTCCATACGAACGCCCGCCACGCCCGATGCCCGCGTATGAATTCGTGGCGCTGGACACCGCCGGTCGCCGCCGCCGCGGCGTCCTGGAAGGCGACAGCGATCGGATGGTGCGCCAGCAGATCCGGCAGCAGGGCCTCACGCTGCTCACGATTGCGGAACTCTCGCAGCGCAAGACGACCGCCAAGAAGGGCGGGTTCAAGCTGTTCTCGCCGCGCCTGCGCGGAGACCACCTCGCGATGCTCACCCGATTGTTGTCGGCGCTTATTCGATCCGGCCTGCCGCTGGACGATGCGCTCTACGCCGCCTCGGAGCAGACCGAGCACGCAGCGACACGGCGCGTGATGATGGAGGTGCGCGCGCGCGTGCTGGAAGGCCAGAGTCTCGCCGACGCCATGCAGACCATGCCCGGTGTGTTCCCCGAGCTGTACACCGCCACGGTCAGCGCCGGCGAGCAGTCGCCGCGCCTCGGAATGATCCTCGAACGGCTTGCGGACTATATCGAGGATCAGCAGCAGATGCGGCAGAGGCTTCAGCTCGCCATGCTCTATCCGGCGATCCTGACGATTGTCGCGGTGCTCGTCATCGCCGGCCTGCTCACCTACGTGGTGCCGGAGGTGGTGAAGATCTTCGAGAACATGGACCAGAAGCTGCCGTTGCTGACGGTGGGCCTCATCGCGGTCGCCGATTTCGTCAAGCACTGGGGGCTGTACGTGCTGCTCACGGCGGTGAGCGCATTCGTCATCTTCAAGCATATCGTCAAGCGTCCGGCCCCGCGCAGGCGCTGGCACCTGTTTCTGATGGGACTGCCGATCGTCGGCCGGGTCCTGCGCGAGGCCGACGCCGGGCGTTTCGCACGCACCCTGTCGGTGCTGCTTCAGAGCGGCGTGTCGATGCTCGAGGCGCTGCGCATCACCTCCAAGGCGCTGGTGATGGTGCCCATGCGCGAGGCGATCGCGACGGCTGCCACCAACGTGCACGAGGGCGTCTCCCTGCACCAGGCGATACGGCAGACCAAGCGCATCCCGCTTCTCACGGCGCACCTCATCGCCAATGGCGAGGCGAGCGGCAATCTCGAGGCCATGCTGGAGACGGCGGCGCGCACGCACGAGCGCAACGTGCAGACCACGCTGCAGACGCTGCTGGCGCTGCTGGAGCCGCTGCTCATCCTCACCATGGGCGTCGTCGTCTGCCTGATCGTAGTCGCCATACTGCTGCCCATCTTCGACCTCAACACGCTCGTGTGACCGCCGGGGTGCCGGGTCTCGGTGGCATTACTCCGTCAGTGACGGGTCGATTCTGAGGATCCGCGGCGGGGAGCGGCTGCGCGACCGTTCAGCGAATTGACAACAGGCGACGCATCCTCAGGAAGAAACGCCGGGCGTCGGCGAGGTGGCCAGGGAGCTCAGCGAATACCAAGCGTGAGGTCGATGTCGGCATTGCCGGGCTCCGAGCCGCGCGTGGCGCTGAACGTTTCAACTCGCAGCCCATATTGCTGACGCAGCGTCGCCAGCCAGAGCAAGGCCGTGTCGAACCGCGCCTCCTCCAGGCTGAGCCGGACGCCGCCGGCCTCCCCGGAACCGAGATCCTTGACCTGCTCTTCCAACCCTGCCGCCGCGGCGCTCTCCCGCACGAGGGTCTGCGCATCAGCGCCGTCCGGCAGGGAACCCGCCACGACCTGCTGCGCCCGCAGGTCATCGGCCTGCGCGGCGGCGTTCTGGAGTCTGTGGAACAGCGTGATCTTGGCGTCACGCTCCGCGGTCGCCGACTTCAGTTCGTTCTGCAGTGGCTCCACGGCAAAGAGGTATGCCAGCAACGACGCCAGCACCAGCACACCGATGGACAGCAACAGCCGCTCCCGCTCCGCCAGATTCTCCCACCATTCCCTCATGGGGCGCCTCCATGCATGACGATCCGCGTGTCGTCCTGCACCGTCGTGGGCACGCCAGAGGCCGCCGCGATCCGTTCGGCGATCTGTCCGATCGCCGCCTTATCGCCCGGCCGGACCGCGAGGCTGAGCTGCCCATCCCTGAACATGATGCTGTCGATCTCCAAACCGGGCGTCGATTGCAGCACGGAGGCCGCTTGCGCATAGAGATCGAGGAAGTCGCCGGCGCCGGAGCCGCTGCGCAGGGCGGCGAGGGCCTGATCGGCCTGGGCATCCATGTTCACCACGCGCTTGACCTCCGGGAAGGCCTTGCGAAACAGCTCCTCGCTACGACGATCCAGGTCCGCAGTCGTGCGCTTCAGTGCATACAGATCCCAGCCCGACCATCCGAGGTGGACAAGCAGGGCCGCCAGGGCAAGCACAATCGCCGGGAGGAATCGCTGCAGTGCCCCGCCCTTCCGTGCCCGGTACTCGCCCTGCAGCAGGTCGATATTGCACGGTTGACTGTGCAGCGCCTGCGCGAACACGGCGGCGAGCACCGGTGGCAGAACCTGCTGCTCCACGGGCTTGCCCATTTCCGCCGCGATCTTCGCCACCTCCGCGGCGGACACCGATTCGGGGTCATGCCAGAGCCTGACCGGCGCCTGCGCATCACCGAAGCGCTGCAATACGGAGGGCAGAAGCCCTGCCTCGATCGCGAACCCGCCGGTGATGGCGGTGCGGACGATGGCATTGCCATGATCGATGAGTACGCTGCGCGTGCCGTCTGTCCAGGGCAGGGCCAGCGGCTCCGGCAGCACCGCGTCCGGCGTGATGCCGGCCTCCTGCAGCGGCTTGAGAAACGCGCGCAGGGCGTCACCGTTCATGACTGCCACCGGCACCATGCCGTCGGCCGCCTTCGGCCCGATGGCGAAATGCAGACCCTCGATCTTGCCCGCCAGTTGCTCCTCGAGCGCGAACGGCACCGCCATGCGGATCTCGCTCGCACTGCGCGCCGGCACCTGCACGTGGTGCAGCGTGACGGCGGTGCCCGGCACCAGCGCCACCACGCGCTGGCCGCGGCAGAGCCGCGCGACCTCCTCGAGCGACCCGCGGGCGGCGCCTTTCGCCGCATCGACGGCCAGGCGGGCGCATTCCCACACATCCGGGATACCCGCCGGTCTGATCAGCACTGCCTCACTCATTCGCATCCACCGTCGTCAGGTCCTCGTCGCCAAGACGCCGCGAGACGACCTGCACGCCCGCATCCGAACGCGCCATCAGCGTGGCGGCACGCACCTCCACCCTGCCAACTTTCACCCGGCCGAGTACCTCGTAGTACTGGCTCTGGACATCGAGGTTATCGGGCGACACCTCGACCTGAACCGTCAGCAGGCGCTTCAGGAAGTCCTCCACCTGTGCGAACGGGCGGCTGTTGCGCATGGCGATGATCGATACCGCGGTGGATTTGCTGATACCCTCGGCGAGGCTCATCAGCACAAGCGTGCTGGCCGCGTTCACGTTGATCGTGGTGCGCCCGGGCAGCGCACAGACATAGGGCCGCAGGCGCTCGAGCGTTCGTGCATCCATTCCGTTGACCTTGAGCAGCTCGCCGAGCGAAGCGATCGGACGGTTGGCGCTTCGATAGGGCGGATCGAGTCGCGTGTAGTAGTCATCCTCCGCGCCGCCTGGCAAGGTAGTGTTCAAGTCTGCGTCGATCCAGTCAAGCACGGCGTTGGCAAGCTTGGGATCTATCGACAGCGCGAGTAGCAGCCGGCGAAACCGCTCCAGGTCGGCGGCGCTGGGCTCGGCGCCATCAACGAGGTTGTTGACGTTGAAGCAGCCGCCGGCATCGCGGATCTCGGCGCTGACCGTGCCGCCCGGGATCTCCGTCGTGGGCAGGATCCACGGCCGGCCCGCGCGCGCCGTGCCGGCATTGGCGAGAAGGTCCGCACGCAGCGCCCCCTGGGCCCATGCCTCGGCCCCCTTGATCGCGAGCATGCCCTGGTCGAGACGCTGCAGGTTCTCGGCGCGGCGCAGATCGAACAGTTGTCGCTCCGACATCGCCACCGCCGCGGCGGTGGCGAGGAACACCACGATCAGGGCGGTGATGAGCGCGACACCGGACTGACGAGGCGCATCGCGCCGGCCGATGCGTTTGATCACGATGGCGGCTCCTCGACGTTTGGCAGCTCGAACAGCCGCCGGAACTCGGTGCCGTCCTCGAGTTTCAGGGTGATCTCCACCGCACGCGGCAGGGTCGTGTTCACGTTCGGCGCCGGCCAGGTCTCGGCCCACTGGCTGGCGAGATAACGAACCCGCCATGTGGTGACCCCGCCCAGGAGTTCCGAGTGCTGAAGCTCCGTCTCCTGCGTGGCATCGAGAACCGGCCAGCGCCCGCGTCGCAGTGAACCTCCTCGCAGGAAATATTCCACGCGGCCGACCTCGCCGTCGCCGCCCGCGTAGCAGGTGAAGGCCATGGTCATGGAGTCGCCCGTGAAGGCGGGCATCGGCGTGCCCAGGGCATCGCGCGCGGTGCGATCGACGGCCTGCCCCAGATCGCGGCCGATGAACATGAAGGTCATCTCGAGATCGGCGAGCCGGCCGGAGGCGGCCTCGCTCTGGCGATCGGTGTTCATGACATTGCGCAGCCCGCCATAGGTCATGACGGACAGAACGGCGAAGACCAGCATCGCCACCAGCAGTTCCAGCAAGGTGAAGCCGGCACCGAGATTCCGATGACGGTATTGCCGGCGCACGGTTCAGGAATTCTTCGCGGCAGCCGGGACCAGCCGGTATGCCGTCTCGGTGGCAAGGACGGGTCCCTCCTCACCGTCGATGCGTACCTGCACCTCCGTGCGCAGCACGTTGGCGTCGGCGGAACGCGCACGATTGAATGACCAGTAGTAAGTCCTGCCGTCCATCTGCATCGAGCCGTTGACGTTGCCGCCGCCATCGCTCTGCAGTCCGAGCCGCCAGGCGGCCACGAGGTCCATCGCGACCCAGTGCGCGTAGGTGCGATCACGCAACTCGACCAGCGTGTGCGTCTGGCGATACGCGGTGGTAAGCGCCGCGCCGAGGGCGATCGCAACGACCGCCAGGGCGACCAGCACCTCCAGCAGGGTGAATCCGCGGGCCTGCCGATACCGTCCTCCGCGCCTCACTTCCCGGACTCCGCGCGGCGATCGGCAAGCTGCGCCACCTTGCCCGTTACGGCGAGGGCAAGCGTGGCCTGCCGCTCGCCGCTGGTGTCTTTCAGCGTGAGCTGCAGGGGTTCGGCCTCGCCGCTCGGGAACAGCCGGATCATCGGACAGCTCTCCTCGGTATCGCTCTCGCTTCCTTCGGAAGACGATTGCGGCAGCTCCGAGTCGATCTGCAGCAGCAGGTTCTCTGGAAGATCGTGGGGCCTGAGTCCGCGATCCGTCTCGATGGGTTTCCAGCTTCCCTGTTCGCGGCGGCAGAAGCGGTAATCGCGCGCCGAGATCGCCAGGCCGTATGGCCGCCCTTGTATGATCGCCTCCTCGACGGCGAGAGTGATTGCCTGCTGCAGGCGCCGAAGCTCGCGTTCGTGCTGAACCTCACGGCCGCGATTGCCGAGACGCAGCGCCACCATTCCGGCCAGCACGGCGATGATGGTCAGAACGACCATGACTTCGATGAGGGTGAAGCCCGAGGAGTGCGGCCGGGCGCGCGCGGGCTCGCGGGCCAGGCGCGACGTCGCGGGTGGCATGCTCGCCGTCATCGCGATCATGCGCCTCCGGCTGTCAGCGCCGGGCTCTACTTTCCGCCTGGTTTCTGGCCGCCATCCAGACCCCAGTTACCGATATCGGCGCTGATGCCCTCACCTCCGGAGGCCCGATCGGCACCCAGCGAGTAGAGGTCGTACTCCCCATGCGTGCCCGGGCGCAGATACTGATAGTCCGCTCCCCATGGGTCCTTGGGCAGCCGATCCAGGTAGCCTCCCTCCTTCCACTTGGCGCCGGGTGCAAGATTGTCCGGCTTGCTCACCAGGGCCTCCAGCCCCTGGTCGGTGGTCGGGTACTCGAAATTGTCGAGCTTGAAAAGGCTGAGCGCGGCCTCCACGGCGCGGATGTCCTGTTGTGCCTTGATGACGCGGGCCTCGTCAGGGCGGCTCATGATGCGCGGCACGACGATCGCCGCCAGAATTCCGAGGATGACCACGACGACCATGACTTCGATGAGGGTAAAGCCGGTCGCGTGGCGTTGCCGGCGGAGGATATCGATGTGCTTTGCCATAGGCAGTGATCGTCTCACAGCCCCCCGGTCCCGCCAACCCCGCAATCGGCTGTCGGCAATGAAGAAATGGTGACGGCCATCGCTTGCCTCTGCTGGCGGCGATCCCGGCCGGCACAGCGGCGCCCCTCCGGAGAGCGCATGCAGGCTGCGGTCAAGGCACGTGCAGCCTTGCGCGTCCACCACCGCAGATGACCCTGAATCAGTGTCCGGCGTGCCCGTGTGCGGCGCCTTCGACCCGCGGCTCGCGGTGACGACCGGAGAACCACTGCCGTATCTTCACGTAGAACACCGGTGTGAGCAGAAGGCCGAACAGCGTCACGCCGATCATGCCCGAGAACACGGTGATGCCCATCACTCGGCGAACCTCGGCGCCAGCGCCGTGCGAGAGCACCAACGGCACCACACCGGCGATGAACGCCACGGAGGTCATGACGATGGGCCGCAGCCGTAGGCGGCAAGCCTCGATCGCCGCATCGATGATGCCCATGCCCTGCAATTCGAGCTCGCGCGCGAACTCGACGATCAGGATGGCGTTCTTGCAGGCCAGCCCCATCAGCACGACCAGCCCGATCTGCACGAAAACGTTGTTGTCGCCACCGACGTAGGCGACGCCGGACAGCCCCGCGAGCATCGACATCGGCACGATCAGGATCACGGCCAGGGGCAACGCCCAGCTCTCGTACAGCGCCGCCAGCACCAGGAACGCCAGCAGCACGCACAGCGGAAGCACCACGAGGTTGGCCTTGCCCTCGTTGGCCTGCTGATAGCTGAGGTCGGTCCAGTCGAAGTCCATGCCCGCCGGCAGGATCCGCGGCGCCATGGCCTCGATGGTCTGCATCGCCTGCGCCGAGGACATGACCCGGGGATCGGCCTCGCCGATGATGTCCGCGGCGGGATAGCCATTGTAGCGGATGACCGGGTCGGGCCCGTAGGTGCGCCCGACCTGCACGACGCTGCCGATAGGCACCATCTCGCCGGCAGCGTTGCGCGTGCGCAGCTCGGTCACGTCCTCCGGTTCATCACGAAATGGGGCGTCGGCCTGGGCAAAGACCTGGAAGGTGCGGCCGAAGCGATTGAAATCGTTGACGTACACCGAACCAAGATAGACCTGAAGCGTCTCGAACACGTCGGTCATCGCCAGGCCCTGGGTCTTGGCCTTGGTGCGATCGATCTCCGCCTGCAACTGCGGCACATTGGCCTGATACGAACTGATGGGGAAGCTCATGCCCGGCACCTGTGACAGCGCACCGGAGAACGTCGTTACCGCGTTCTGCAGCTCGCCGTATCCCATGCCATTGCGATCCTCGATGTAGAGCGAGTACCCCGAGCCGGTACCGATGCCGAGGATGGCTGGCGGCGCGATGGCGAACGCGAACCCCTCCTGGATCGTGCTGAACTTCATCGCCAGCTCACCGACTATCTCCTCCGCCGTCCGCTCCCGCTTGTCGAAGTCCTCGAGATTGAAAAAGATGGTGCCGGTGTTTGGCGTGTTGGTGAATTGCAGGGCGTTCAGGCCGGGAAATTGCACGGCGTTGGTGATGCCATCGGTATTCAAGGCAAGATCGGCCATCTTGCGCACCGCGGCCTCCGTGCGATCGAGCGAGGAACCCTCGGGCAGCTTGACGCCGCCGATCAGGTACAGCTTGTCCTGGATGGGGATGAACCCGCCGGGCACGATCTGGAACAGCTTGAATGCGGCGATCACGAGCCCCACGTACAACAACAGCATCAGCGGTGCGAACCTCAGGGCCGGCCGGCCCGCCCGCGCATAGAGGTGCGCCGCGCCGTTGAACAGGTAGTTGAAGGGCTTGAATACCCAGCCGAACAGCACGTTGATCACGCGCGTGGGCCAATCCGGCCTGGCGTCGCGCGCCTTCAGCAGCGCCGCCGCCAGTGCCGGCGACAGGGTCAGCGAATTCGTCGCGGAGATGACCGTCGAGATCGCGATCGTCACGGCGAACTGGCGGTAGAACTGGCCGGTCACGCCGGAGAGGAAGGCGATAGGCACGAACACGGCGCACAGCACCAGGGCGATGGCGATGATGGGTCCGCTGACCTCGCGCATGGCCTGGTGCGCGGCGGCCAGCGGGGCAAGGCCATTCTGGATGTTTCGCTCTACGTTCTCGACGACCACGATCGCGTCGTCGACCACGATGCCGATCGCCAGCACCATGCCGAATAGCGTGAGCGTGTTGATGGAAAAACCGAGCGCCAGCAGCACCGCGAACGTGCCAATGATGGACACCGGCACCGCGAGCAGCGGAATGATCGAGGCGCGCCACGTCTGCAGGAAGAGGATGACCACCAGAACCACCAGCATCACCGCCTCGACCAGGGTCGTGACCACCGCCTTTATCGAGTTGCGCACGAACACTGTCGGGTCATAGACGACCTTCCACTCCACGCCCTGCGGAAAGAAGCGCGCGAGCTCGGTCATCTTCGCGCGCACCTCGTCTGACAGCTGGATGGCGTTGGAACCGGGAGCCTGAAAGATCACCACTGCCACCGCCTGCCGGTTGTTGAGCAGCGAGCGCAGCGAGTAGTCAGACGCGCCCAGTTCGATGCGCGCCACGTCGCGCAGCCGCGTCACTTCGCCGCCGGAGCCGGTCTTGATCACGATATCGCGGAACTGCTCTTCCGTGACCAATCTTCCCTGAGCGTTTATCGACAGCGTGAAATCGGAAGCGTGAGGCTGTGGCGGCGCGCCGATCGCGCCGGCGGATACCTGGACGTTCTGCTCGCGGATGGCGTTGACCACCTCGCCGGCCGTCATGCCGCGCGCTGCGACCTTTTCCGGGTCCAGCCAGATCCTCATCGAGTAGTCCCCGGCCCCGAATACCTCTGCCTGTCCGACGCCCGGTATGCGCGCCAGCTCGTCCTTAACCCGCAGCGTCGCGAAGTTGCGCAGGTACAAGGCATCGTAGCGCTCGTCCGGCGACAGCAGATGCACGACCATGGTCAGGTTGGGCGACTGCTTGGCGGTCGTCACACCCATCCTGCGCACGTCCTCCGGCATGCGGGGCAGCGCCTGATTCACCCGGTTCTGCACCTGCACCTGCGCCAGGTCGACGTCGGTGCCCGGCCTGAATGTGACGGTGAGCGTGAGCACGCCGTCGGAGGCCGCCACCGACTTCATGTACATCATGTTCTCCACGCCGTTGATGGCCTCTTCCAGCGGCGTGGCGACGGTCTCGGCGATCACCTTCGGATTGGCGCCGGGGTAGACGGCGCGCACGGCCACCGATGGCGGTACGACATCCGGATACTCGCTGATCGGCAACAGCGGGATCGCGATGAGGCCCGCCGTGAAGATGATGATCGACAGTACCGCGGCAAAGATCGGCCGGTCTACGAAAAACGCCGAGAAGTCCTTCATGCGCCGGGCCCTGCCGCGTTCGCCCCCTCGCCCGCGGGCTCGCCCGTGCCGCCAGGCGCCGGGGCGGAGTCCTTGTTCTCCTCACCGGCTGCGGCCGGCGGCGGTCCGCTCATCGCCGCCGGCGGCGGATCGCCCATGTTGATCATCTGCGGCGCCACCGGCATGCCCGGGAAGAACACCTTCTGCACGCCGTGGACGATGACCCTGTCGCCGGCACTCAGCCCCTCGGTGACGATCCGCAATCCGTCGACGATGCGGCCGGGCTTGATGTCACGGCGCTCCGCGACGTTGTTCGGCCCGAGGACGTAGACATACTTCCGGTCCTGATCGGTGAGTATCGCCTTGTCGTCGATCAGGATCGCCTGGAACTTGCCGCTGCCGAGCACGCGCACGCGCGCGAACAGTCCCGGCGTGAAGATCCGATCCTTGTTGTCGACAACGGCGCGCGCGCGGATCGTTCCGGTGGCCGGATCCAGGGCGTTGTCGACGAAGTCCATGTGTCCCTCGTGCGGGAAACCCTCCTCGTTGGCAAGCCCGATCTGAACGGGGTTCGCGACCTCGCGCGAGCTCGGCCGTTCGCCGCGCCGGGCCATCGCGCCATAGCGCAGATAGGTCTGCTCGTCGGCATCGAAGTAGACGTACATCGGATCGAGCGAGACCACCGTGGTCAGCAGCGTCGCGTTCGGCACCATCTCCCCGCCGCTGACGAGGTTGCCGGGCGTCACCATCGCCCTGCCGGCGCGGCCGTTGATCGGGGATCGGATGACTGTGTATTCCATGTCGAGCCTCGCGACGGCGACGTTCGCCTCGGCGGAACGGATGTCCGCGGCCGCCTGCGTCTGCGCGGCATAGCGCTCGTCGGCCTCGTCCTGCGAGATCATGTTGGTGGCAAGCAGCCGGCGAGCGCGCACGGCCTGCGCATCGGCCAGTTGCGCCTGCGCGCGGGCGCGCGCAAGCTCCGCCTCCGCGCGCGCCAACTCGGCCTTGAACGGGCGTTGATCGATGACGAAGAGCACGTCGCCCTTCTTCACCTCCGCGCCCTCCTTGTAGTTCACGCTCTCGATATAGCCGGCTACGCGCGGCTGGATGTTGACGCTGTCCACGGCCTCCAGACGGCCGGGGAACTCGTCCCATTCCGCGACTTCCTTCGACAACACTTCGGCGGCGCTCACGGCCGGTGGCGGCATCTGCGGCGCCCCGCCGCCTTCCGCGCCCTGGGCCTGCGCCGTCCCCTGCGGCTTGCAGCCGGCGACGAGGACGCCTAACAACAGCACCGTCAACCCTACCGTCGCGTTGCTACGACGAGCCAAAGCCACGTTCGCACCCATCGGGAACCTTTCAAGCTTGGAGTTGTTGATGTTTCCGGGTACTCTACATACATTCACGTCTGTATGTAAACAGGGTCATGGTGCGTCGAACCAAGATAGAAGCTGAAGCCACGCGCAGCCAGATCCTGGATGCTGCGGAGGTCGTTTTTTTTGAACTCGGGGTCGCCCGTGCAACCCTCGCGGACATCGCCAGCCACGCAGGCGTCACGCGCGGTGCGATCTACTGGCATTTCAACAACAAGGTGGACCTCATCGAGGCGATGCTGGAGCGCGTCTCGCTGCCGATGCAGGAGATCGTCAATAGCCCGCCCGCCGCCGGTTCCGAAGACCCCCTTGGCGACCTGCAACGCAGGACCGTGCAGATGCTGCGGCGGGTCTCGACGGACAGGCAGACGCAGCGTGTGTTCGACATACTGATCAACAAGTGCGAGCTGGTGGACGACATGGAGGTCGCCCGCGAGCCCTATCTGAAGTGTCGCGGTCGATGCATGGAGACCATGGAGCGTGGTTTTCGTGCCGCGAAGGCGCTGCGACAGCTGAGAAAGGGCGTCGCGCCGCGCAACGCAGCCATCGGTCTGCACGCGCTGGTGGAGGGACTGGTCTCGAGCTGGCTGCTGAAGCCCGAGGAGTTCGCAATCGGCGCCGTGGCGGAGACCGTGGTCAGCGCCTACATCGCGGGCCTGCGCAACCCCTGAGGCGCCGGCGATGAGCAGTTCGACAATACCAATACCCGGAAACGGTACGCCTCCCGGCGAACACATGGCGGCAAGGCCCAGACTGACATCACCAGCGGGTTTCCAACTCCGGTTACGGCAGCGAATGGGCTTTCGATCGAATTATCCTGGATAGCAGCACAGGATACGCGCCACTGAAATCCTGCTTGCCCGCATTGAGTGGCAGGTGAGAATCCTTGCGCGATGCGTCAGGTGACCAGGAGCACCAAGTCGTTCGGGCACGTTGGGAACACCCTGTTCGATCTCGCCGAAGTCTGCCGGGCAGAAATGCGCAATGCAGGCAAGCTGGCCAAGGGGGCGTTAAAAAACTGAGTCGGCTGTGCCGCCAGTCAACCCGGGCTGCCCGTTTGCGGAGCAACGGACCGAGTTACGTCCGCCCAAATCACCTCACCGTCGATGGCGCCTGAGGCCGCTCCGCCGGCCTCAGGCAACTCGATTCAGACCAGCCACGACATCGGAATGCCGGCCAGTATGCCACGTGTCTACGGGGTAGGAGCTGCGGGCGGGGCCTCCGGGATCACAAACGATCCCAGCGCGCTTCCCCGATAACGGCCGCCGCCCTGCCCGACCCTATTGATGGTGAGTGCGTAATGGTACTCGCCGGGGGTCCAGGTACAGGTCCCGGCGTTGTTCGAGACGGGCGCAAGTTCAAACGTGTAGATGCCCCAGCTCTTGTTCAAGAAATTGGACACATCCAGCTTACAGCCGGGGATGTCCTGGCCGTTGAAGTCCGAACGGAAGTACCAGCCCGCCGGGAGGTCCTGCGTATTGTTCTCCCCGAGTCGAGGAGTCGGAAGTCCGTTGTTCTGAGTGAGTAGGACGCTGACGACGACCGGATCGGCATTACCATCGACACCACCAAGCGCGGTCTGTTCGTTCACATTTGTCTGGAACGACGCCCCTATCGGACCACCTGCGACGGCGCCAAACGAAATAAAGATCAAACCGCCAGCCGCCAGACCGAAAACGTTCTTGAGCTTCGCAGCACTCATATTCATCAGCCAACTCCTGTGTTGATATTCGGATACCACCTGCCTGCCTGCCACGCCGTTTACAGCCGACGTCGCGGCAAACAGTCGCATGTGACTAAGTAAGGAAGATTTTGTCGGCGCACTCAATCGCCTGGAACACAAATTGTGACTGACGCACGACTATCGGTTTTACTGCGCCGAGTTCGTTTAGCTTCCGTTCAGACAAGCCTGAAGCACGGCGATTCTGCCCGAAGAATTCCGATCTCTGGATACATCGCCGCCGGTCGGGACGGCGTAGCCGCGGCCAGCTTGTGCGGCGAAAAATGCGAACTGTCGCGACGATGCTGCCGGTGTAGTTGGGACCACCGCACCGGCGCGGTCTGGCATTCTGATAGCCATTACCGCGTTTCCCGAAGCGAGGGCGTCTTCAGGAATTGGCGTCCCCACGGGGATTCGAACCCCGGTTACCGCCGTGAAAGGGCGATGTCCTAGGCCTCTAGACGATGGGGACGTAGTGGCGGCCGAATTGCGTAAAAACAAAAGGCTGGGGAGCCAGCCTTTTTTGGAAATTGGTGGAGCCAGGCGGGATCGAACCGCCGACCTCTTGCATGCCATGCAAGCGCTCTCCCAGCTGAGCTATGGCCCCGGGAACAGGAGCGCGAATTTACGGGCCGGCGCCGCCCCTGTCAAGGCGGAAACCGTTCCGATGCAAACCCTTAGGCGGAGCCGGCGCGTGTTCCCGATGCCTCACCCCGGCAGCCTGCGTATGGTCTCAATCGCGCGGCCGAGGCGGCTCGACACGCGCTCGCGGCCGACCAGTGCGACGGTGGCGTCGATCGGGGGCGACACCGTGCCCCCGGTGACGGCCACCCGTAATGGCTGGGCGAGCTTGCCGAGTGTCAGGCCGTGGACCTCCGCTGCGGCAGCCACGGCCTCGTGGACTCCTGCCACGGACCATGGCTCGAGCTTGGCCAGCCGTGCGTGCAGGGCCTCGAACGCCGGCAGCACCGCGGCGGTCAGGTGGGTGCGCGCCGCCTCTTCGTGGTAGTGCTCGAAATCCGCATAGAAACAGCGACAGGCTGCGGCCATCTCCACCAAGGTCTTGGCCCGCTCGCGCAATGCCTCCACGACATCGGTCAGCGGCGGACCGTTCTCCGGGTTCAACCCGATGCGGCGCACGTAGACCTCGAGGCGACGTGCGACGACGGCGACCGGGAGGGCCTTGATGTAGTGCTGGTTTAGCCACAACAGCTTCTCGGGATTCACCGCCGCCGCCGACTTGTTCACGTGCGCGGCGTCGAAGATCTCGGTCAGTTCCTCGATGGAGAACACCTCCTGGTCGCCGTGTGACCAGCCGAGGCGCACCAGGTAATTGAGCAGCGCCTCCGGCAGTATGCCCTCCTTCTCGAACTCCATGACGCTCACCGTGCCGTGGCGCTTGGAGAGCTTCTTGCCGTCGGGCCCCAGGATCATCGGCACGTGCGCGTACAGCGGCGGTGTGGCACCGAGCGCCTGCAGGATATTGATCTGTCGCGGGGTATTGTTGAGATGGTCGTCGCCGCGGATGACGTGCGTGATGCGCATGTCCATGTCGTCGACGACAACGGTGAAGTTGTAGGTTGGCGTGCCGTCACCGCGGGCGATGATGAGATCGTCGAGTTCGCTGTTGTCAAAGACCACGCGGCCATGGATCTGATCGTTAACCGCGACCTCGCCATCGCTCGGATTCCTGAAGCGGATCACCGGCCGGGTACCGGGTCGCGGCGGATCGGTGCGGTCGCGGCAGCAACCGTTGTAGCGCGGCTTCTCCTTGCGCGCCATCTGCTCGGCGCGCATCGCCTCGAGCTTCTCCCTGGAACAGTAGCAACGGTAGGCCGTGCCGGCCGCCAGCATGCGCTCTATGACCTCGCGGTAGCGATCGAAGCGCCTGGTCTGGTAGTAGGGACCCTCGTCGTAGCCCAGGCCCAGCCAGTCCATCGACTCGAGGATGGCGTCCACCGCCTGCTGCGTGGAGCGCTCGATATCGGTGTCCTCGATACGCAGGATGAAGGTGCCGCGGTGGCGTCGGGCGTACAGCCAGGAGAACAGCGCCGTGCGCGCGCCGCCAATGTGCAGATAGCCCGTAGGGCTGGGAGCGAACCGGGTTCTTACAGTCATGCGAGTGTCTGGGATCACCGGGGAAACGAGGCGCGGCAGTATATCAGCCCGGCGCTGCGATTGACCGCGAACTGCCCCGACCGTAATATCTCCCTCCCCAGTGCGCGGTTAGCTCAGCGGGAGAGCACTGTCTTCACACGGCAGGGGTCACTGGTTCGATCCCAGTACCGCGCACCATTTCCTTCCTGGCATCCTGATCGGAATCGGCATCGAAACCGCACCCGGCGTGGTAACGTTTCGACTACCCTGAAGAAGCGACTTTCATGGACAAGTTCGATTGCATCCGCACCTTCGTGCGCGTGGCGCGCAGCGGCAGCCTGACCAACGCGGCCAACCAGCTCGGCATCTCGCGTTCGATGGTCACCAAGCAGCTCAAGAACCTCGAGGATCAACTCGGTGTGCGTCTCCTCCACAGGACGACGCGATCGCTCAGCCTCACCGATATTGGCGAGACCTACCTGGAGCGCTGCTCGCAGATCCTGGAGGACCTCGATGACGCCGAACGGCAGGCCACCAATTCGACTTCGGTCCCACGCGGTACGTTGAACGTCGCCGCGCCGCCGTCGTTCGGTCTGCTTCAGGTCGCGCCGGCGGTGGCCGATTTCATCATGGCCTATCCCGAGGTCGACGTTTCGCTCACGCTGAGTGATCGCTGGCTCGATCTTGCCGCCGAAGGGCTGGATGTCGCGTTCCGCCTCGGCGACCTGAAGGATTCCGGGCTCATCGCGCACACCCTCTCGCATGCGCCGACGCTCGTCTGCGGCTCGCCGGAGTACTTCCGCAAGCACGGCAAGCCGCAGCATCCCAACGATCTGCTCAGGCACAACTGCCTGTGCTGGCACTCCTCGCCGATGCATCAGGACACATGGACTTTCAAGTCCGGCAAGGAACATTTCGAGGTGACGGTCGGCGGCAACCTCGAATCCAACGTCGCCGACGTGGCGCGAGCGGCGGCCAAGCGGGGTCTGGGCCTCATCCTGCAGGCCGCCTACATGGTGGGCAAGGAGCTGCGAGACGGGGAACTCGAACCGGTGCTGACCGATTACGAGACGCCGAGCATCGGCGTGCACGTGGTCTATCTGAATCGTCGCCACCTGCCGGCGAAGGTACGCAGCTTCGTTGAATTTCTGAAGGAGCGTTTCAGCGGCAGGACCTATCTCGAGGATTGATATGCCTGCGGGCGCGGCCTATGGCGGCGTCTGCGGATGCAGCCACGGCGCCTCCGAGGCGCCGCGCGCCTCGTAGGCGCGGATATCCTCCGCATACTGCAGCGTCACACCGATCTCGTCGAGCCCTTCGACCAACCGGTGCTTGAGGCTCGGCGGAAACTCGAATCCATGCATGACTCCCGATGGGGTGGTGACGGTTTGCGCCGGGAGATCGACCTTCAACACATAGCGCGGCTGCGCGAACACCTCCCTGAACAGGCTGTCGACCTGCCCTGCCGGCAGCGTCACGGCCAGGAGGCCGTTCTTGCTGCAATTGCTGAAGAAGATGTCGGCGAAACTCGGCGCGATGACGCACTGAATGCCGAAGTCGAGCATCGCCCACGCTGCGTGCTCGCGCGAGGAGCCGCAACCGAAATTTTCGCGGGCGAGCAGAACGCGCGTGCCGCGGTACCGCGGCTGATTCAGCACGAAATCCCCGTTCAACGGCCGCTTGCTGCAGTCCTGGCCCCATTCGCCGCGATCGAGATAGCGCCACTCGTCGAACAGATAGGGCCCGAAGCCGGTACGCCCGATTGACTTCAGAAACTGCTTGGGAATGATCTGATCGGTGTCTACGTTGGGTCGGTCCAGGGGCGCGACGATGCCCTCGATTTGCCTGATGGGTTGCACAGGAAGCTCCGGCGTCCGAGCGCCGGGTCGCGGGCGGACACGGCGCGTGTGAATCGGGGATTCCCTTTCTACCGAATGCCGGGCCGCGCTGCAAGCGCGGCGCGCGAATTCGAAACGCCTAGCGCTGGCCGCCCAGGCGATCCGGGATCTGTTCGGCCCGGCTGGGCGGCCGCGGCGGGCGAGCCTGGTTGCGCTCGAGGAGGCTCTGCACCCGATCGTACAGCCCGCCACGCCATTCGGCTGCGACGGTCTCCTCCGCGCTCCGGCGTGCTGGCTGTTGCTGGCGGAGCTCCAGTTCACGATGCAGCGACTGAGCCTTGGCATTGTCCGGCGCAATCGACTGAGCAAGCTCCAGATAGCGGCGCGCAGCGGCGAGCTGTCCGCGGGCAAGCGCGGTGGTTGCCAGATCCACGTATCGATCGCTCACGGCATTCAGGCCCTGCCGTGCCGCGTCATTGCCCGGGTCGAGTGCGAGTACGGCCTCGTATTTCTCCACCGCGTTGCTGCCACGCGGGGTGGTCAGCCGCAACGCCGCCAGATCCCTCGCCGCCTCGGCCAACAGGCCATCAATCTCTGCGTTCACGGGGGGTTCTGGCCGCGGTGGAATGGTCATGGCGGCGCCGCCCGCGACGATCGATCCCGCATTGGTGTCCGCGGGGAAATCCGGCGGCAGCGGAATGGTCATGGCGGCGGTCGTCGAGGCTGGCGTCTCGGGCGACGATGTGTCACGCGGCGCGGACTGTTCCAGGGCGGCCGTCGGCGGCGTTGCGGCCACCACGGTATCACGCGCCGGGCGGGTGGGCCGCCCAGGGGCGTCGATCGTGGGGGCAGCTGGCGGTGCAGGCCGAACCGCCGCGGTCGACGGCACGGGCGTGCGCGCGTTCAGGCTCCACATCACGATACCTAAAACGACTGCAACGACCGCGGCAGCCGCGACCCACCTCGTCAGCCGATCCAGGTCAAGTATCGCCTCGGGATCGGCGGAGGCCGCAGACGCCCGTGGCACCATGAATGCCTGCGGTCGCGAATCTGGAAGACGCGCAGACGCCGAGGCGAGAGTATCCTGGCTGGCCGGCGCCGACGTCTTGCCCGCTCCTTCGATCGGTTCGGGGGAATGGGTGGCGGACGGGGATGGACACCCAGGCAGGTGCGGCCGCTCGATCGCGAGCGCAATCTCCGCACGCGACGGCTCGGGCATGGCGTCGGATTCAGCGAAGTCACTCGCGGTCTCGGTATCGTTGCGGTCGAACGAGTACGCGCCATCGCAATCAGTCGACTGCGCTGCAGCGGATTCGGCATGCGCCACTGACGCCTCTCGAAACGGCTGTGCGGCCGGCTCGGGTGCCGTTTCTGCCTCCTCCACGCGCGCGGGCGCCTCCTCGCCCTGCCGGGCGCGGATTTCGAAGGTGTCTGTATCCGCATCTACGGCTGCGGCGCAGGTTCCCCTGTCCTGGGCCGGCACAGCCGGCACCGGCCCGGCACATGATCCCTCGGGCGGCGCGGCCGCAGCCGGCCACTCGGGGACGGGCAACTCCCGCAGCAGCGCGTCGATCCGCTCGGACCATTGCGCCGTCAATGGCGCGACATCCGCCGGCTGCACCGAGATTCCCGCGCGTATGGCGTCAATCACCCGCGGCGAACAGGAGGCGCCCAGCCGCTTGGCGATCCTGAACAGCATGGCTGCCAGCGCGTGTATGTCGGTCCATGGACCGGCCGAGCCGTCGAGCTTCGATGGATCGAGCCCGGGGTCGCCGTTTCCGATGGCAAGCCGTCGTCGAAGCAGTCCGATGCGCGCGGCGCCGAAATCAAGCAGGATTGGGGTACGGTCGCGGCGCAACTTGATATGCGCCTCCTTGACGTCGCGGTGAATGAGTCCGGCGCCGTGCAGCGTCTTGAATGCGTCAATCAACGACACGGCGATAGTCAGCAGTTCCCGCTCCGTCAGGGTCGGCTCGCGGTTCGAGACCTCCGCCAGCGACGGACCGTCCTCGTAGGACATGACCATGCACACGGTGCCATTGGCATCGAAAACGTCCCGAACCCCGACGAGGCATGGATGCACGGTCCGCTGCAGCGCCTGCGCATCGGCGCGGAAGCGCTCCATGCCGAACTCGAAGTCGTCCTCCTCGAAATCCGAGATCGGGGATACCGAGCGGTCCGGGTTTCGCAGTGCATAGGCGGCGGGCAGATATTCCTTGATGGCGAACATTGCGCCGGACGCCGGGTCGCTGGCCAGGTACGTCAGACCGAACGGTCCCTGCCCGAGCAGGGACACGACCCGATAACGGCCGAGCGTTGTACCGGGAGGCAGGGCGCGGGGGCTCACGAGATAGAAACTCCTGTCTTTGGTCTTTGGCCGAAGGAGGCGCAGCGGCGTATCAAACCCCCAGCCGAATCGGGCGGATGCGGTGCTGGGCACGAGGATCCAAATTTCAGCCTGCCATGAGGAATTTACGCCCGCCAGATTTACATGCGCTGAATGCGGGCGGTCACACACAGATATGCCGCCGGCGTGTCGCTGCGGCGGTGCCCCGATACCGATGCGGTGTCCAGCGTCCCCAAGCTGCCGCGCGTGCCGGCCTAGGACGCTTCAGCCCCCGGGAACTCGCGGATCATCTCGAACTCCCGACGCCATTCCCCGGCACTGCGCGGCCGGAATTCCCGAGGACCTGAGAACGCGCGCTCGATCACCCGCAGCACGGCGCGCATCAGGGCGCTGCGCGGATCGTCAAGCACGGTTTCGTGGCGCGCGGACTTGCCTTTCGCCAGGCGATGCAACAACAGACCGAATTCGTACAAATCCTGTGTGCAGTCGGGATCCGCGGTCGCCGGATCGAGCCGCGGATCGATGGATGGCACGATCACGGCCATCTTCCGAAAGTTGGTGAGCAGAGCGGCCGGTGAGTGAACGAGCTGCGGAACTCCCCGCTTGAACCGGACACTGCCCTCCGCGATATCGCCATGCACCATTCCGGCGAGGTGCAGCATTTCCAGACCGCCCAACAGCTCGAGTGCCAAGGCGAGCACTTCATCCGCCGGGACTTGCTGTCGGTCCGCAAAACGCTGCGCGACGGTTTCCGTGCCGCTCTCCGCGGTCACCAGATAGCCCGTGCCATTGAGCGCCACTACATCGGCAACCTCAGCGACGTTGGCGTGCCGGACCCCGGCGAGCCTGCTGGCGAGCTTCAGGAATCGCTCCAGTCCACGCGCATACTCGGCCTCCTGCTCCGGGGCCGACGGCCCGATCGATCCATCGTCGTTCCTGGCGGCACAGGCCGCGGGGAAGTATTCCCGCAACAGCACATTGCTGCCGTGCCGCACGCGGCGCGCGCAATATGTGGCCACGAAGCCGTCGTAGTGGACGACGTCCAGCACGGTGTACCTCGCCAGGCGACGGCCGGATGAAAGGTATACGACTGGCGGCGGGTCGACCTCGGCCCGCGCGCCCGGATGGCGGCGACGCGGCCTGTTCATACGCGTGCGCGAGATGTCGGCGATCGGAAGAGCGGCACTGACATGCGGACGAAGTTATCAACGCGATTCGATATCGGCCAGGGTCAGCCGCCGTCACTGCGACTGCCTGCGCAATACAGTTTCTCAATGGATCGCGAAAGGCGGGACAATTGCGAACTCAATAACAGTGCCACGCATGCTGCGGCGTGGAGTCCACGACGGTCGTCGCCCCGCGAACGTGGTGCGCTTGAATGGCCGACCTACCATGAATTGGTGAGCCGATGCACCGTGGAGGTGCGAGGTGCGACGACAGGCGCGGGTCCCTGGTCGTCAGGACAATTCGCGCACGTCGGTGAAATGTCCCGCGATTGCCGCCGCCGCCGCCATGGCCGGGCTGACGAGGTGCGTACGGCCCCGCGGCCCCTGGCGCCCCTCGAAATTCCGGTTCGAAGTCGATGCGCAGCGCTCGCCCGGTGAAAGCCGGTCGGGATTCATGCCCAGGCACATGGAGCAGCCTGGCTCGCGCCATTCGAAGCCGGCGTCGCGGAAGACCCGGTCCAGCCCCTCGGCCTCCGCCTGTTGCTTGACCAGCCCGGAACCGGGTACGACCAGCGCCTGTTTTACGCTGGATGCGACCATGCGCCCGCGCACCACCGCGGCAGCCGCTCGCAGATCGCTCAGGCGGGAATTGGTGCAGGATCCGATGAAAACCTTGTCGATGGCGATCGCGGTGATCGGGGTGCCGGGCGCCAGGCCCATGTATTCCATTGCTCGGCGCATGCCATCGGCTCTGACCGGATCGGCTTCGGCGGCCGGATCCGGCACGCAGGCGTCCACAGCAATGACCATCTCCGGGGACGTGCCCCACGTCACCTGCGGCTTCAGCGACCCCGCGTCGATCTCCACCACGGCGTCGAATCTGGCGCCGGTGTCGGAATGCAGATCGCGCCACGCCTCGACGGCCTTCTCCCACATCGGGCCCCGCGGCGAACTTGGACGCCCGTGCACGTACCCGATGGTCTTCTCGTCAACGGCGACGAGGCCGGCGCGCGCGCCCGCCTCGATGGCCATGTTGCACATGGTCATGCGCTCCTCGACAGACATCGCGCGCACGGTCTCGCCCGCGTACTCGATCGTGTATCCGGTGCCGCCGGCGGTCCCGATCCTGCCGATGATGGCGAGGATGATGTCCTTGGCGGTCACGCCCGGCGGCAGGGCACCGTGGACGTCGATCAGCATGTTCCTGGCCTTGCGCAGCACCAGTGTCTGCGTCGCCAGCACGTGTTCGACCTCCGAGGTTCCGATCCCGAAGGCCAGGGCGCCAAGCGCGCCGTTGGTCGAGGTGTGCGAGTCGCCGCACACGATCGTCATGCCCGGCAGCGAAGCGCCCTGCTCCGGCCCGACCACGTGCACGATGCCGTTGCGGGGATCGCGAATGCGGAAATTCGGGATCTGCCAGGCGACGACGTTCTGCTCCAGCGTCTCCAGCTGCTGCCGCGAGATCGGGTCGTCGATGCGGCTCTGATCATCGGTCGGAACGTTGTGATCGAAGACGGCGAGATTGGCATCCTTGCGCCATGGCCTGCGTCCTGCGAGTCTCAAGCCCTCGAAGGCCTGAGGCGAGGTCACCTCGTGCACCAGATGGCGATCGATGTAGATGAGCGACGATCCGTCATCGAAGTGGCGCACGACGTGCGCATCCCACAGTTTGTCGTATAGCGTACGGGCAGCCATGTCTCGAAAGCTGATATCGGGTCGGCCTGGTGTCAAGTCCCGCCGCCGGCATATGCCAGGACGACACGGACCGCAGCATGACAGCGGGGATGCCAGTATAGCACCGCGCTGTGCCAGGCCCCCTGCGGCACCCCGGATCAGGGTTCGGCGATGCGTACGACGGTGCGACCGGTCAGCGTTCCGGCCAGCATGGCATCGAACACCGCAGGCAACTCATCGAGGGTCACCTCACGCTTCACCATCGCTGCCAGATGACGCGGTTTGAGATCCGTCGCGAGGCGCCGCCAAAGGCCTTCGCGCCACTGCGGAACGCAGTTGGATGCCGTAACGCCGAGCAGGGCGACACCGCGTAAAATGAATGGAAGCACGGTCGCGTTGAGCTCGGTACCGGCGGCCAGTCCGACCGCGCAGACGTTCCCCCAGGGCTTTACCGTGCGCGTCAGCCACGCCAGCGACTCGCCGCCCACGCTGTCGATCGCGCCGGCCCATATGGCGCGCTCCAGTGGCTGGTTTCCATACACGATCGACTGGCGAACCAGCACTTCGGCCGCCCCAAGCATGCGCAGGTAATCGCCGTCGGCGGCCTTGCCGGTAATGGCCGTCACCGAGTATCCAAGCCCCGAGAGCACATCGATGGCAACGCTCCCCACCCCGCCCGTCGCGCCGGTCACGGCGATCGGCCCGAGTTCGGGCCGTTGGCCGTTTTCCTCCAGCCGCTTCACGCACAAGGCCACGGTGAATCCCGCCGTTCCCAATGCCATGGCCTCGTACAGGCTCAGACCGGCGGGCAGCCGGACGACCCACTCTGCGGGGGCACGCACGTACTCCGCGTAGCCGCCGTCGTGGCCGGTGCCGAACTCGTAGCCGGTCACGACGACCGGCTCGCCGCTGCGAAAACGCGGGTCCGAGGAGGACTCGACCACGCCCGCGACATCGATGCCGGGGATGCGCGGGAACTGGCGAATGATGCCATGGCGCCCGGTGGCGGCGAGGGCGTCCTTGTAATTTACGTCGGAGTAGCAGGCGCGGATCACGACCTCTCCCGGGGACAGATCTTCGAGCCTCGCCCATTCAATGGCCGCGGCGATGCGTCCGTCGGTCCGGACGGCACGGAGTACTCGGAAGGTCTTTGGCATATCAGCCTGGTAGGGATTGATGGGTGGAACTCCGGCCGCCGGACCGGGCCTAATTTCGTGGCCGCTGCAAACCGGGTACACTTTGCGCCCCGCCGGGGTGGCGATGGCACGGCGGGTCGATGCTGAACAAGCAGAGGATGCGGCCGCGAGCAGGCATCAATAGCATGCCGTCACCGTCTGACCAACCGGCCGGGCGATACGAACAAGAGCATATTGGGAGTCTGGAGTCATGACGAAACTGGTAGCTGTTGCGCTATTCACCGTCGCATTGTGTTCCGTGGCCGTGGCCGATTTCAACAGCGGTGTGGCCGCCTACATGCGCGGCGATTACAGCACCGCGGCCCAACAGCTTATCCCGCTCGCCGAAACCGCGGACGATGGGCTGGCGCAATATTTCCTCGGCAACATGTACGCGAAGGGCCAGGGCGTGGATCAGAGCGCCGAGCAGGCCGCCAAGTGGTACCGATCTGCCGCGGAAAAAGGTATCGCACCGGCCCAGTACCGGCTGGGTGTGGCCTACCGCGACGGGCAGGGCGTGCCGCAGGACCTGGAGAACGCCTATGCCTGGTTGAAGGTCGCGGACAAGCTGGGCAGCAAGCTGGCGCCGACCGCGCTGACGTCGCTGGACGGCAAGCTGTCGCCGGAGGAGTTGGCGGAGGCCGAGAAGCTCGCCGCCGAATACACGACCAAGTACGGCACACCGAAGAAGGATGCCGACGGCAAGACCGATCCCATCAAGGCCGACGAGGCCGCCCTGCAGCAGCCATAGCGGACGACCACCACGCCTCGGCGAGGTGGCCGTCCTGGTAAGGAATTCGGGCGTGTGTGTGATTCAGACAACGTCGCGGACGTATCTGCCGCGCTCCTGCTCACCATCCTCACCCGTCATCGAGCGCAGCATGATCCCGATCAGGTCGTGGCGCAGGACGGCTGAGGTGATCTCGACGTCCGCGGTGGCATCGCTGATACCGCGCTCGTCCGCATGCGCAATCGCCATTCGCACATACTGACCGATTGCGGCACCCCGCGCAGCCTGGTCACGGCTGATGACACCTTCGTACAGGCAACGCCGGTGCTCCTCGAAGGCCGGCGCCTCTTGCCGCAGCGCAACCACGGCACGCGTCCGCAGTCGGACACCGGCCGGGGCCTCCCAGGTCGGGGGGCAGTGAATCGATCTGGCGTTGTCGATGCGCACGGCGCCTGTGGCGTCTCTAAAAGATGTCGGCTGATTATAGCAGGCACCGTGGCTGTCCGGCCCGCGCGCGGGCCGTTACGTCGATTGGTCCGCAGGCCCGGCCAGCGGCCGCTCTGACGTCGTCGGGTGGCACCGGCGCAGATCAACGCTTAGGATGCGACGGACTCCATCGGCGAGAGAACGCGACAGTGGCGACCTTACAGTTCCTTGGTGCGGCGCGGGAGGTGACCGGCTCCTGCTACCTGCTCCGCACCCGCGGCGGCCGTGTGCTGCTCGAGTGCGGCGCCCGCCAGGGCCGCGAGGCGGAAGAGGCGGATCGGCAAGATCACGACGAGTTGCCGGCAGCGTTCAGCCATATCGACTCCGTCATCCTCTCGCATGCCCATCTGGACCACTCGGGCGCCCTGCCCCGCCTCGCCAGGCAGGGCTTCCAGGGTCCGATCTACTGCACGCCCGCGACCGCGGATCTGCTGCGCGTTCTGCTCATGGACGCGGTGTTCCTGCACCTGAAGGACATCCAGTCGGAAAATCACTGGCGTGAGCGGGCAGGCAAGCCGCTGCTCGAGCCGCAGTTTATGCCCGAGGACTGCGAGGCCGTTCTGAAGCTGTGCGTGGAAGTCGGTTATGGAGAGGCGACGATCGTATCGCCGGACATTACGCTGCGCTTCCACGATGCCGGGCACATCCTCGGTTCGGCCATCGTCGAGCTGGAGATTGCCGGGGAGGGCAGGTCGCGCCGCGTGGTGTTCTCGGGCGATCTCGGCAACGCCGAATCGGTGTTGATGCCGCCGCCTACCGCCATGGAGAGCGCCGACGTCGTGCTGATGGAAGGCACGTATGGCGATCGCGATCACCGACCATACGCCGAGACGGTTGCGGAATTCGTCGAGGCGCTGGAAGCCGCGCATCGCGACGGCGGCAATGTGCTCATCCCGGCCTTTGCCGTTGGACGCACGCAAGAGGTGCTGTTTCACCTCGCGCGCCTGCATCGTACCGGACGACTGAAGCAGTCGTTCGTGGTGCTGGACAGTCCCATGGCCATCGACGTCACCCAGCTCTACCAGCGTCACCGTGCACTGCTCGATCCCGAGGACCTCGCGAAACTGGGCGGCGGGAGGCATTTCAAGCAGGCGCTGGATTTCCTGCGCCTGGCACGCACGCCGGAGGATTCCATGGCGATCAACCGCTTCCAGAGCGGCGCCATCATCATCGCCGGCAGCGGCATGTGCGAGGGCGGTCGCATCCGGCACCACTTCAAACACAATCTGTGGCGCCGGCAGACGCATCTCATCTTCGTCGGCTTCCAGGCGCAGGGCACACTGGGCCGCCGCATCGTCGACGGCGCGGCCTCGGTTCGGCTCTTCGGGCAGGACATTGCCGTCAAGGCCGCGATTCACACCCTGGGCGGATTCTCGGCTCACGCCGGGCAGGCGCAGCTACTTGACTGGGCGCGGCATTTCAAGGGCAAGCCGCGCTTTTACCTCGTGCATGGTGAAGAAGAGGCCCTCTCGACCCTGCAGAACGCGATGCGGCGCGCGGCCCGGATCGAGTCGGTCGTGCCGGGACTGAATGATGTCATCGAGATTTGAGACCACGCGCTGCGCAGCGACAGCGCCATCCCGGCGGCCCCCATGAGAACGATCTTCATTTCGGATCTGCATCTGAGCGGCCAGCGGCCGGAAAAACTGCAAACGTTTCAGGCTCTGTTGAGTCGCGCGGCCGGCCGGGTCGAGGCCCTGTACATACTCGGCGACCTGTTTGAGGTCTGGGTCGGCGACGACGACGATACGCCGCCCAACCCCGAAATCCTCAACGCGATGCGCGAATTCAGCGGCCGCGGCACGCCTCTGTACGTAATGCACGGCAACCGCGATTTCTTCATGGGAGGGGCCTTCGCTGGTAAAACCGGATGCACGCTGCTCGCCGATCCGCACGCCGCCGACCTCTACGGAACGCGTGTGCTGCTGATGCACGGCGACCTGCTCTGCTCCCAGGACACCGATTATCAGGCCTTCAGGCAGAAGGTACGCGCCCCGCCCTGGCAACAGCGATTCCTCAGCCGGCCGTTGTGGGTGCGCAAGGCGATCGGCCACTACGCGCGCTGGCGCAGTCGCCACGCCTCGCGGCGCAAGGCCGATTACATCATCGATGTCGATCAGGCGAGCGTCGAGGCCGCCATGCGCGCGCACGGCGTGCGCCTGCTCATCCATGGCCACACCCACCGTCCGGCCATCCACGACTTCGATCTCGACGGCGAGCCGGCGCGTCGCATCGTGCTTGGCGACTGGTACGTACGGGACTCGGTGCTGGTCTGCGATGCCGCCAGCCAGCGATTGATGCCGGTCGGCGAATTCCTCGCGGGCCCCGACTAGATCGCAACAACGATTCGACAGACCTGTCGAGCGATCCTGCCCGCGCCCGCCAGGCGCGCCCGGTGGCGCCGCGCCCGTGCGGGCGGTTGGGGGTGCGCGTGCTGATGCGGCACGGCGAACTCAGACGGCCCAGCCGGCCAGCGTCATCAGGCCGAGGACGGTGAGCCAGACCAGGAGAGTGCGCCCGACCAGGCCGCGCGCCTGCTCGACCCATTCACGCTCCTCCTCCGCGGTCAGCGCCTGCCCGGCACGATCGAATTGCAGGGCTCCGAGCCCGGCTGTCTTCACGAGGTTGTCGTTCTCATCAGCATGCATGGTCTGTCCAACCGACCAGCGATCGAAGGTATGCGTGAGGCTGCCCGCCAGCGCGAAGCCGAGGGCGAACAGGCGTGTCGGGAACCACATCATCAGCGCGTGTAACCGATCGGCGGCATGCGAGAAGCCCAACGTGCGGGAAGTGGAAACCGGCCGCAGCTCCACCAGGCCGCGCATCAGCAACGCCCCCACGCCACCGAGGACGGCGAACCAGAAATAAAGCGCGAACAGACGCCGGTTGGCGCCAGTGAAGATGGACTCCAGTACCGCCTGCGGCCGCTGCTCCGCCGCAAACTCCGCCTGCCCGGTGAGTTCCGCCGCCGTGGCATTCAGGTCCGCCGTATCGCCGCCTTTCAACGCCCTCACGTATCGATCCACGAGGTTGATGAGGTCGTGAGGTCCCATCGAATAGAGCAGTGCCGCCACCTGCAACAGCACCCAGATGAGCCACATGTGCTCATGGGAGTAATTGAAGACCGCCTTGGCAACGAGCAGCGGCGGGGCGAGCGTGGCGATCACGCCCAGCGATCCGGCCCAGAACGAGCGTTCCGCGAACGCGGCATGGAGTTTGTCCGCCAGCCAGTGCAGCCAGCGCCAGTCGCGCCAGCGCTCCAGAGAACCGAGATGCTGCTCCGCGAGGAACGCGATGACGATGATGATGAGTCTCATGGCGGCGGTTACTCGAGGCTCTCCCGGGGGTTGCCGTACTGCCCCGATCCTAACCGTTAAAGGGCGGCTCTGAAACGCTGCCAGTCAAAGGCCGGACCGGGATCGGTCTTGCGCCCCGGCGCAACGTCGCTGTGGCCGACCATTCGGTCCGGCGTAATCGCCGGATAGTGTCGCATGAGCAGCCGTCCCACCGTCGCCAGGCGCCGGTACTGACGTGCGGTGTATGCCACGGTGTCGGTGCCCTCCAGCTCGATGCCGATGGAGTAGTCATTGCAGCGCTCGCGGCCCAGGAACGACGACACACCTGCGTGCCAGGCACGCTTGTGCAACGAGACGAACTGCAGGAGCGCCCCGTCGCGGCGCAAGAACAGGTGTGCAGAGACGTGCATGGATGCGATCTCGCGGAAGAAGGGATGCTCGCCCGGCGGCAACGCGTTGGTGAAAAAGCGCTCGACGCAATCTCCGCCGAAACGGCCGGGCGGAAGGCTGATGCCGTGGATCACGAGCAGGTTCACGCTCGTCCCGACCGGTCGATCGTCGTGGTTGGGCGAGGGCACGTGGCGTGCGCCGAAGACCCACCCGGACTCGCGATCGAGTCTCACGGGTCGCGCTCGCTGGTATAGTGGCGGCAGAGCGTCTTTACCATCACGCCATTCCACTGAATTCTCCTCGAACACGCAACCGCCACACGCCATGGATTTGCTCGCCTGTGTTGAACAGAACGTCGCGGCCGCCCTCCGCGAGGATGTCGGGGGCGGGGATATCACCGCCGAACTCCTCGCCGCCGATGCCTGGGCGCAGGCAAGGGTCATTACGCGCGAGCCCGCCGTGCTGTGCGGAGTACCGTGGTTCGACGAGGTCTACCGCCAGGTCGACGAGCACGTCACGGTCGCATGGCATGTCTGCGACGGCGACGTGCTGCAGGCCGGCCAGGAGATCTGTCGGCTGGATGGGCCGGCCCGCGCGCTGCTGACCGGGGAGCGTGTGGCGCTCAATTTCCTGCAGACGCTCTCCGGCACGGCGACCGTGGTCAGGCAGTACGTGGAACTCCTCGCCGGCACGCATGCGAAATTGCTCGACACGCGCAAGACCATCCCGGGCCTGCGCTGCGCCCAGAAGTACGCGGTACGGTGCGGCGGGGGGACCAACCATCGGATGGGGCTGCACGATGGCGTCCTCATCAAGGAGAATCACATCGCCGGGTGCGGTTCGATCACCGCGGCCGTGCGCGCGTCGCGCCGGCTGAATCCCGGCAAGCCGGTTGAGGTCGAGGTCGAAAGCATCGGCCAGCTTGAGGAGGCCATCGAGGTCGGCAGCGACAGCGCGCTGCTGGACAACTTCACCCTCGACATGATGTTCGAGGCCGTCACCATGAACGCCGGTCGCATAAAGCTCGAGGCCTCCGGCGGAGTGGATCGCGGGACGATCCGGGCAATCGCCGAGACCGGAGTGAATTACATCTCGGTGGGATCGCTGACCAAGCACCTGCGCGCGATTGACCTGTCGATGCGTATCGACGCCTGACCTGGGGCGACGGAACCCCGGCGCCGGCATCCGGTGTTCGCGCCCGCCGGGGACACCGCCGCTCGGCAGCGCCCCCGGCGGGGCCAGGCCCGTGGGACCTAAAGACGGCTCTTCACGATGCCGTAGATCTCCTCCATCCGGGCCTCCTTGCCCTTCAGGATGCCTTCCAGTTCGGCGGTGCGGCTCTCGACGAACTGCCGGTCCTTGATCCCGGGGGCGTTGATATACACGTTCAGCGCTGCGCTGCGCAGCGCGGCGTAGGCTGCCAGCACTGCGACGCCCGCATCGCTGATGACGTTCTTGTTCCCCTTCTCCGCCACGGGCTTGCACAGGTCGATGACCTCGGCGCAGGCCCGTGCGCAGGCGAGGGGTACATCGGTCGCCGCCTTCAGCGCCGCCTGGACCGCCTCGGAGCGCTTGGCCTTCTGCTCATCGGTGTCCTTCGGCATGCCATAGGCGCCCATGACCTGATCGAAGACCTCCACGTCCGCGCGCACCATGTCGGTGAGCTTCGCGCGCAGTGCCTCGATCTTGGCGAGCAGGTCCGTCATCTCCCGCTCCACCGCCTCGTAGCCCTTCTTGCCAATAGTGAAATTGCCCACCATGCTGGCCAGCGCCGCGCCCATCGCGCCCATGATCGCCGCAGCGCTGCCGCCGCCCGGGGTGGAGGCCTTGCTCGCCAGTTCGTCCAGGAAAACTTGTACGGGTTTGTCTTTCATCATCTCGGAATGCTCCAGCAGGTTGGTCTCCCGCCCGTGCGCTCAGGCGGGTCGGTACAGGGCGCGCATTATATTGTCGCGAGGCCGTCCGCAGCCACCGAATCGTCGTCGGCACGTGATCCGGCCCGGTTGTCGGGCAAACGGCGATGCGTTAAGGTTATGCGACTTCCACGGTCGCCCCATCCGGCTGCCTTCCTGAGGCGGCGGTTTTCCTGGGCAGGGCTGCGCAGACCCGCCATGTTTCCCGTGTGAAACCATTATCATCGGTCGACGGCCCGCAGCGCGGCCGCGCAAAGCCGCGTTCTTGAGGTATTAATCGTCCAAGTCTGACCAGTCTGCTTGAGGAGATCCTTACATGGCCAAGAAGTTGCTGTTCCACCTCGATACCGACCCGATGCCGAGCGTCTTCGATACGGTCGTTGCCTACGACGGTGGCGCCGATCACGTGCACGGGTACGGCGGGGTCACCACGGAGAACGTGACGCCATTGGTGGCCGGCACAATTTTCACCCGTGGCGACAAGAAGAACTCCGCCATCTTCGTGAGCGGCAGCAACATGCAGGCGGGCGAGGAACTGTTCGAGGCGGTCAAGCGCCAGTTTTTCGGTGACTTCCGTGTCTCGATCATGATCGACAGCAACGGCAGCAACACCACGGCCGCCGCCATGGTCGCCCTGCTGGCCAAGGAGATCCCGCTGAAGGGCAAGCGCGCGGTCATACTCGCGGGCACCGGGCCAGTCGGTCAGCGCGGGGGCGTGATGATGGCGCAGGAGGGCGCTGAGGTGATCCTCACCTCGCGCAAGGTCGATCGCGCACAGGCCGCCTGTTACGCGATGAACAAGGCCTTCGGCGTCAATATGACGGCCGCCGCCGCCGCTGACAAGGCATCCACCGCGGACCTCCTCGAGGGCACGCACATCGTGCTCGCCACCGGCGCCGCCGGCATCGAGCTGATGTCGGAGGACATGTGGAAGAACCACCCCAGCATCGTGGCCCTGTCCGACGCCAATGCGACCCCGCCGCTCGGGATCCAGGGTGTGAAGGCCAAGGACAAGGCCGAGAACCGTAACGGCAAGCTCTGCTGGGGCGCGCTCGGTGTGGGCAATCTGAAGCTGAACCTGCACCGTCGCTGCATCGGCAAGCTCTTCGAGGCCAACAATCAGGTGTTCGACGCCCCGCAGATCTACGCCCTGGCCAAGGAGATGGTCGGAACCGTCTAAAGCCCGGGATGGAGCGTTACAATAGCGCTTAGTTGAAACACAAACCCCGCCACAGGAGGTATACGGCAGCATGACGTCGATCCGTTGCGTCCTGGGAGTGCTGTGCCTGTGGCTGGGATCTTCGGCTGTCCTGCCGGCCGCTGAGCCACCTACAGCGGCTCGACCCGGCAACGCCACCTCCGGCTCCTTCGAGGAGGGTCGAGCCGCCTACCTCGCGAAGGAGTATGACCGCGCATTCGCGGTCCTCAAACCCCTGGCCGAGAGCGGTGACGCCAAGGCACAGGTCACTCTCGGCATCATGTACGACTACGGTTACGGCGTGGAGAAGGACGTCGGCAAGGCCATCGCCTGGTACAAGAAGGCGGCCGAACAAGGCATCCCGGCGGTCCAGCACGACCTCGGCGTGAAGTACTACCGCGGGCAGGACGTCACCCAGGACTACGAACAGGCGGCCAAATGGTGGCGCATGGCGGCCGAGAACGGGCTCGCCGACTCCCAGTACAACCTCGGATACATGTATTCACGCGGTCTCGGCGTGCCGGCGAGCGACAAGGAGGCCCTGGCGTGGTACAGCAAGGCGGCAGCCCAGAATCACATCTTTGCGCAATACAGCCTCGCGGTGATGCACGCCTTCGGCAAGGGCGTTCCGGTGGATTTCGCGCAGGCTGCGCAGTGGTTTCGCAAGGCCGCCGAGCAGGGCATGGCTCAGGCACAATACAACCTGGGGGTACTCTACGAGAACGGCCAGGGAGTCGAGAAGAACCCCGATGAGGCGCGGAAATGGTACACGCTTGCCGCCAATCAGGGTCTCGAGACGGCGACTCGCAAACTCGCCGCGCTGCAGGGAAGCAGTGGCACGACTCCGCCGCCGGCCGCGGCGGCAGCTGCCCAGCCTACCATGGCCGCAAAGGCGGCGGCCCCCGACGCTGCGGCACCCGCCTCCCCACCGCCGGACAGCGCCGCGCCGGGCGCACCCACGGCCGCCTCTTCGCCGGTTCCGAGCACATCCGCCGGGATACAGCGCGAGGACTGGATCGCCGCGCAGCCCAAAGACCACTACACTTTGCAGATCATGTCTAGCAGCCGTGAAGATGCCCTGCTAGATTTGTTGCGACGCCAGTCCTTGAGCGGCGATGTTGCCTACTTCCGTGCCAACGTGAACGGTCAGACTCGTTATTCGGCGATCTACGGCGTGTTCGCCAGCCAGGCGGATGCAGAGGCCGCGCGCGGCCAGCTTCCGGCCGAGTTACGCAAGGCAAACCCATGGATCAGACAGTTTGGCGCCATTCAGGGCCTCATAGAGCAGCCTTCCCGGAATTGACCCGCCATCACACAGAGCCGCGGCCCGTTCTCCTCGATGGCGACCATCACCGACATACTGACGGCCTCAGCCGAACGCCTGATCAATCTCCTGTACGGCGTCGCCGGCCGCTCCAGCCTCACGCCCAAGCAACGCATACGGCGCGTCGCCTACAAACTGGGGATGCGGTCCACGCAGATACTGTGCGGAATCGGATTTCACCCGACCATCACGAGACTTCCGGACGTCATCGACGCGCTGGGCTATCGCAGCTATGACGAACTGGCGCAGGAGCGCAACACCGCCTTCGTCGAGGACGTGTATGTCAAGCTGAGCATCGAGGATATCCTGGCTCTGTACGAGGCTATCAAGAGTCAGTACGCGCTTATCGACATGATGCAGTACCTGCTGCCCCGGCGACTCGCGGGCATCGAGCAGCACATAGAGACGACGGTGAATCCTCTGGTTATCGAGCGCTACAAGAAGGAGATGCACGCCATCTACGCATCCGGCATCGCGCAGATCGATTTCGCCGAGGCTCGCCTCAGCAACACGCATAGCGGATTTCGCGCACTCATCAACGAAGTTGGCATCATCGTTGACACCAAACTCATGCCGGTCGGCGATATTTTTTTCCGCGATACCGTGCTGCCGGAGGAAAAGCGCAAGCTCCTGAAGCGCGGTCTGGTGCCGATGGATTTTGTGCGCGCCCGCCTGGAGGACAGGAATATCAGCGAGCGCGAGCGGCTGGTCCTGGAAGAGCACCTCAACAGTTCGACGATACAGTAGGCCTTTCCGCGGGCACGCACGGACCGCAGCGGGCCGAACGCGCCGGTCGTCGGGCCCCGCCCTTTGACACACAAGATTGGCTGCAGCAGATGGTGCCGGCGGAGGGAGTCGAACCCCCGACCCACGCATTACGAATGCGTTGCTCTACCAACTGAGCTACGCCGGCAGTTTGAGTACAGCCAGAGGGCCTGCGCCCGAAACAGCGAGATGGGGGTCGGCTAAGCGGCGCGCGCGTTGCGAATCCGCACGATTACGTCGACGCCGTCGGCGACCGTGCCCGGCGGCAGCTCCGGCAACCTCCCGACAGTGCACTCCGCCACATCGATATCGGTCAGCATGCCACTGTCCACGTTGTAAAAATGATGATGCGTGGACACGTTCGAGTCGTAGAATACCTTGGTCGGGTCGACGATGACCTGTCTCAGCAGGCCCTTCTCCGCGAAAAGTCCCAGGGTGTTGTAGACCGTCGCCTTCGAGACCGCCGCACCGTTCTGGTTCACCCGCGCCAGGACCTGATCGGCCGACAGGTGCTGGTGACAGGACAGCATCAGCGCCGCGATCTCCATCCGCTGCGGGGTGGCGAGTATGCCCTTTGCCTCCAACAGCTTGCCAACCTCTTCTCGGACCATAATCGTCCTCCTGCTTGTACGAAGTATAACCCGGCCGCCGGAACGACCCAAGTATCGACAGGGCATGCTGCATGCCTCCGTTTACGGGGGGCGCGCCATTCAAGCCTCCGGTGGCACGACGAAGGCCCCCTCTGCGGGGGCGCCCTCCGCGCAGGCGGGCCCGTCGCCGGCATGCACACCTGCCCGCGGACCAGTTCACAGTATCGGTGCAGCGCGCGCCCGCTCATCGGCGGATCGCCACCGTCGGTCGACCCGGCATGGGCGGCCAAGATGGCCGCTGCTATACCTATGCTCACGGATCCATGGTGTCATGGCCCGCGCCTGCCCGTAGCAGGGACCGGCGCCACCGGACTGAGAGCGTACCGAGGACAGCAATGAATACCACCCGCACTGACGCATCCAATACCGTCCCCCCCCGAATCCGGCACCTTGCGGCCGCCGCGATCCTCGGCACGATCGCCGCCCTTTCGTCGCCCCGGCCGGTCTTGGCGACGACCGACGATACCGAGGTGCTGATCGCCGGCGAGGCCACTCCGGAGCCGAATGCCACCAACAAGCCGCGGGTGCTGTTCATTCTCGACCGATCCGGGAGTATGTCGCAAACCGTCGCGGGCACCGGCGCAAACCGCCTTGAGAACTTGAAGCGCGCGATGATCGGAAATCCAATCGCGAGCGGTGGCCGCGACAATTCAGGCATTCTCCGCAATGAGAAGATCTTTCAGGGGATCAACGCGGGGTTGCTGATCTTCAGTGGTTTTCATAATCAGCAGCCGATCGCGTACCCGGTGACCGAACTCACGGCACTGAACAGCACGGTCGAAGGCGGCACCGATACCACCAAGACCGCGCGCGATCGCATCGTGGAACTGATCGAGGCCACGACGCCCAGCGGTGGCACGCCGATCGTCCCGACGCTTTATGAAGCGGCCCGCTACTACAAGGGGCTGAGTGTCGAGCTCGGCAGCCAAAGCGCCAGCTATCTCGGTCAATCGCCCAACCAGGGTATCAGCCATGTCGCGTCACAGACCGGCGGGACAGTTGTGAATGCCATCGGCGCCGCCAGCGGCTGCAACGCGCTGACAGGCGTCGGATGCGAGTACTACTCGGGCGCCCCTGTCTACAAGAGCCCGCTGGACATCGCGCGACTTCCGAATGCAACGGACGCGAGCATCCCCCAAAGCGAACTCGACGAACAGTGCAAGCAGGCCGACTACGTCATCTTCCTCACCGACGGTGAACCGACCCAATACTCGACCACGGTAATCAACAACGTCGCCTCACAATTCCGCGGCGGCACAGCCTGCCCGAATATTAACAACAACTACGAATGCGGCGTGGAGATCGCACAGCATTTATTCGAGACAGACCTGCGCGCGGACGTCGACGGCAAGCAGTACGCCATCGTCGACACCATCGGTTTCAATCTGGATAACACGGCAGGCCAGACATTCCTCGAGGACATCGCTGCGGCCGGCGGCGGTCAGAACTACTCCGCGAGCACCGCGAGCCAGCTGGTGGACGTGTTTCTGTCGATCCTCGGCGGCGCGCTGGACGAGTCGCGTTCCTTCAACCCCCCGGCGCTCACGATCAACTCCTTCAGCCCCCTGGAGAATCGCGACAACGTCTACGTCTCGCTGTTCAAGCCCGCCATGACCCAGAACTGGCAGGGCAACCTCAAGAAATACAAGATCTGCCTGCAGACCAATTGCACCGTCGGAGGCCAGACGCTGAGCCAGGGCGAGTACTATTCCGCCGACGAACAGCCGCTCCTCAATGCGAGTACCGGACTCATCGACAGCACGACGCAGAGCTTCTGGAGTCCGTCGGATCCCGATAACGGCGGAGAGACCGGGACCGGCGGCGCGCTGTCGCGCATGCCCGCGCCGGCCAGCCGAAACGTCTACACCTTCACCGGCGCTTACTCCGGCAATGTGGCGACCGGCACCACGGATCTGAGCAACGCTGTCAATCTCGTGGCGGCCGACGCGGTTGCCGGGACCATCACCAATCCCAGCCTGACCAACGCCATGCTCGACGTCGCCGACGACACGGAGCGCAAGACGCTCATCGACTGGATCCGTGGCGTCGACGTGGACGACGAGGACGAGGATGCCACGACCACGACGCGCCACATGATCGCCGACCCGCTGCACGCGCAGGCAGTGGTCGTCTCCTACGGCGGCGCCTCCAGCGCTCCGATCGAAAAGGTCTTCCTGCCGACCAACGGTGGCGGGCTGCACATGTTCAACGCGGCCAGCATCGCCGGCCCCGCCTCGGAGCCCAAGGACACCTCCAATGGCGGTGTCGAGGAGTGGATGTTCATCCCCCAGGAACTGCTGCCATTCCAGAAGATCGTGCGCGCCAATACCAGCACGCCGGTCGGGAACCGCCAGTACGGTCTCGACGCGACTCCCGTAATCTGGTTCAACGACCAGAACGGCGACGGCCGCATCGCGGCAGGCGGCAGCGTTGCGAACGAAAACACGACGGCTGATACCGATGACTTCGTCGCCCTGTTCCTCGGTCAGCGCGACGGCGGCACGCACTACTGGGCACTGGAGCTCAACCCGACCGCAACCTGCGGCGCGGCCTGCACCAGTGTGACGGTGAATCCGTCGCTGCTCTGGCGAATCACGGGCGGCGATGGCGCGACCGACGCTACGGATCCATTCCAGGCCCTGGCCAATACCTGGTCGGAGCCGAAAAAGACACGCTTGCGCACCGGCTCGAGCGAAACCTCCACGCATGCGCTCATCTTCGGAGGCGGCAACATTTATGAACTGAACGACCAGTTCGGCAACGAGACGGTCGATGTCAACGGCGACAGCACCAACAACCGCGGCAACATTGTCTATATCGTCGATGCGACCAACGGCAGCCTGATCACGTCCATCGGCGGCGTGGGTACCAACGCCAGGCTGAAGGTGGTCGGGATGAATTATCCCATCCCCTCCAACATCGCCATGCTGGACACCGACGGGGACAGCAATACGGATCGACTGTACTTCGGCGACCTCGGCGGGAATGTCTGGCGTGTAGATCTCAAGCGCACGCTGACCGCGAGTTCGACGGGCACGGATGTAGGTTTGGCCGGCAAGCTGGCCGATCTCAACCCGGTCAGCAACGTCAGCGGTGCCCCGGTTCCGCTGGACGCAGACACGCGTGCCTTCTACTTCGAACCGACCATCGTCCAGGCCAATGAGCTGACGTTCAGCGATCCGAGCAAACCGCGCTACGATCTGGTTCTCATAGGCAGCGGCCACCGCAACCATCCCAAGGACGAGGTCGTGCTGAACAGCTTCTTTGCCATCCGCGATTACGCTGTCGGAACCCTGGATGCCGACGCGGACGGCGTGGTCGATTCCACCTACATCACCGTCACCGGCGATCAGAGCGGCCCGACCGATCCGAACGGCCTCACGGTGATCACCCCGTCCGATCTCGTGCCTTCGGAAATCAACCCGTCCACCGGAGAGCCGACCTTCAGTACCTCGCAGCTGGCGAAGCTCGAGGCGCTGCAGGCGGGTCGCGGCTGGCGACTGGCGCTCACAAACACAGGCGAAAAGGTGGTCGGTCGCGCGCGCGCATTGGCTGGAACGCTGCTCTTCACCACCTTCGCGCCCCTGACCACCGAGTCGGTCAATGCCTGCCAGCCACAGGAGGGCACTAATCGCATCTACAAGCTGAACCTCTACAGCGGCGCTGCCTTCGCGACCTACGACACCTCGGGCCAGAATCCCAACTATGATTCGACTGGCGTGGCGGTAACGACGACGGGCGGTATAGGCTCCACTCCCCAGTTCGCCTTCGGCGACGGTACGGTGACGGCGATAACAGGCGGGCCGCAGTCCATCAGCGAATCCATCGAGCTGGCGGAGAGCGAGCTGTGGCGCCGTACCTACTGGTATGAGCAGTAGGCAGTCTTCGATGGCACAATACGCGGGTACCCGGGGGAGAAGGGCCATGATCAAGCGCCGGAGATCAGGCGGCTTCACGATTGTCGAGCTGATGATCACGATCGTCGTCCTTGCCGTGCTGATTTCGCTCGGCGCGCCGAACCTGCAACAGATGATTATCAACAATCGGCTCACCACCGAGGTCAACTCCCTGGTCGCCGGGCTGCACTACGCCCGCAGCGAGGCGTTGCGGCGCAATGCCGTCGTCACGATCGGCGCCACCGGCACCGATTGGAGTGGCGGCTGGAACGTCTGGATGGACACCGACGCGGACAACGCCGTCGACAGCACGGAAACCTTGTTGCGATCCCAGGGTGCGCAGGCATCCGGCTACACCATCAAGCCGCCGAGCTCTGTGACCACCTCGCCCGCGGCATTGCGTTTCAATCCCAACGGCACCATCGCCAACGCCGCGCCGCTGATCACGGAAGTGTGCAAGTCCGGCGTGGTGGGCCGTGTCGTCACCGTCTCGCTGGTCGGGCAGGTGCAGACCAGCAACACCAAGGACTCCTCGAACAACGACGTGAAATGCCCATGAAACAGAACGCCTACTGCAATCCGATCTGCGCATCGCCCGCACCCGGCGGGCGCCGTCAGTGCGGCTTCACGCTACTGGAGGTGCTGATTGCCCTGGTGGTGCTGGCCGTCGGCATGCTCGGCATCGCCGCCCTGCAGGCGCGCGGCATGCAGTACAACACCGATGCCTACGCGCGCACCCAGGCCACCATACTCGCATACGATGTGATCGACCGCATGCGCACCCGTTCCTATCCACTCAGCAACGATCCCGACAAGAACAAGCTGGAGGATGCCATGCTGCTCTATACCACGACTGCCGCCAATACCGACGGCGCGTGCGACCCTGGCAGCACCGACGTCGCCGAGGAGCTCGAGTGCTGGCAGCTGGACATCGATCGCACGCTACCTGGCGGAACGGACGGCACGGTCACCTGCAATCCCTGCAACAACGACGGCAATCCCAACAACGACATCTACCAGGTGACCCTGAGCTGGGTAAATCGCGCAGCCGGCGGCGCTCCGGCCACCCCCGTGATGGTCTCCTTCCAACCGTGAGCACCCGCGCCATGACGACGCAAAACAGTACCCAACGCGGCTTCAGCCTCGTGGAACTCATGGTGGCCATGGCCATCGGCATATTCCTGATGTTCGGAGCGGTGACGGTTTTCACCAACAGCAAGCGGACCTACAACGAAAATGAAGTGTCCTCGCGCCTGCAGGAGAATCTGCGGTTCGCCAGCGAGATACTCACGCACGACGTCCGGATGGCCGGCTATTATGGCTGCGCCAACACCGACGTCCCGGCTACCGCGGCAAGTCCGACCAAGCTCCACAGCGCCATACCGGCGGGCCTGATCACCGACGCCAATCACATCATCGACATTTCCGGCGGCGGCATCGAAGGCTGGGAAGGCAGCGCCGCGACTGCAGAGTGGCACCCGAGCGGCGTTGACATCTCGGCCTGGGTTTCCGCGCCGGTAGCATCGAACGCCGCCATGTCGGCGGCCACCTTCGGAGCACCGGTATCCACTGGCAATCCCGACGCCATCCTCATCCGCCACGCAGGCGGCGTTCATTGGGAAGTTACGTCGCAGATGGCGAGCCTGACCAGTGCCGTGAGCATCGACAACACCCCTGTCAATGGCGTGGCGGTCAATGCCGACGATCTTGTCTCCGTGTCGAACTGCAACTCTGCGGACGTATTCCAGGTCGGCAATCAAGGTTCGACTTCCGTAACGCCGGTGAGCGGCACCAAGCTGAATACCGAGTATGGCGAAAAGAAGAGCTTCACCAGCGACGCCGGGACGGCGGTCGATTACGCGACGTCGAGGCTCTCGAAGTTCTCACCGGTGGCTTATTACATCGGCCTGGGTTGCATGGAACCGGACACGGACAGCAATACGGCAACCTGCGCGAATACCGGACCGGCCCTCTTCAGGCAGATCTGGGATTCGGCCTCCGGCACCGTCGTCCGCCAGCAGTTGCTGGCAGGCATCGAGAACATGCAGATTACCTATGGCATCGATACGAGCGGCGACCGTGTACCTGATTCCTACGTGCGCGCCGACGACGCCAGCCTCGGCTCGCTGGCAAACTGGGACACGCAGGTGGTGAGCGTGCGCATCGGTCTGCTCGCGCGCACCGAGCTTCCGCGCTCGCTGCAGCCGGACACGCTCGTGTACACGGCGGCACAGAATCGCGCACTCAACGACACCGATCTGTTTGGCGGTGTCGCGCCGAATGATACGCACACGCGCCGCATGCTGCTTGCAACCGTGGCGCTGCGCAACACCAATCAACGATAGACGACGGTCGCCCGGATACGGTCAGGAGAACGGCATTCCATGACAACCACTTTCTGCTCTCGTGCCGAATTCCGCCAGCGTGGCGCGGCACTCGTGATCGCGCTCATCCTCCTTCTGGTGATGACACTGCTCGGCGTTGCGGCGCTCCGAACGACCACCCTGGAGGAGCGCATGGCTGCCAACAGCCAGGAGCACAACAGGGCGTTTCACGCGGCGGAGTCCGGGTTGACGCAAGGTCTGCTCGCGATGCTGCCGAATGCCGCACTCTCCTCGCTCATTTTCAATCCGCCCTCGAGCGGCTCGCAGATGCTGAATAACGATGCGGGCGCCACGACCCGCTCCGGCGCGCTCATCACCGCCGAGTTCGTCGACACGGGCCCGGTTCCTGTTGGATCCGGCACCGAGGCCAATCAGGGCGCCAATCTGGCCGCATACTATTTCAACGTGACCAGCACCGGCGGCAACAACATGAGCGCCGGCGCCGATGGCCTGGCCAGCGGCGCCGCGGCGGGGAACAACGCCGAGGCGATACTGAACCAGGGCACCTGGAAGCCCGGGGCGGCGCTCAACAACTGACGGCAGAATCGCCGCCACGACATCCCGGCAGCGCAGTGCACGGACACCATCTCGGACCTAACCCGGAGCGAAACCGATGCGAGGAAATCACGCTACGCACCGCAGGCAACATGGCTTCACCCTGATCGAGCTGATGATCGTCGTTGCGGTCGTCGCCATCCTCGCCGCCATCGGCTATCCGTCCTACCGCGACTATGTGCGCCGCACCCATCGCGCCGAGGGTAAGAGCGAATTGATGAATGCCGCAGCTCTTCAGGAGAAATTCTTTTCGAACAACAACACCTACACGACCGACATGACTGCCCTGGGTCTGGACGATACCGATCCGGCCATCACCGAGAACGCCTACTATTCGGTAGATGCGGCGGCCTGCGGTGGAGAAACCATTGCAACCTGCTACGTGCTGACCGCGACGGCGCAGGGAGGGCAGAGCGACGACAGCAAATGCACTTCGATGACCATCGACAGCCGCGGCACCAAGGGTGGAGCCGGTGCGCAATGCGATTGCGCAACGGCCACCACCTGTTGGTAGCGTGAGGCGGAATCCACAACTGTGGTGAGTCGCCTCAGCCCGTGCCGGTGCGGGCGAGCTCGCGGGGCAGGCTGAACACCACCTGTTCGCGGATCCCGGGGGCTTCGTTCACCGTCTCGCCGCCCCATTCCCGCAACCGCGCCACGACCTGCTCCACCAGCACCTCCGGCGCGGAGGCGCCGGCGGTCACGCCGACCACCTTGATGCCTTCCAGCCACTCACGCCTGATCTCATCGGCGCTGTCGATGAGATAGGCCGCCAGGCCCTGTTTCTCCGCAATCTCCTTCAGCCGGGTGGAATTCGAGCTGGTCTGAGAGCCCACCACCAGGATGAGCCCGCACTGCTTCACCAGCTTCTTCACCGCGTCCTGCCGGTTCTGGGTCGCGTAGCAGATGTCTTCCTTCTTCGGTCCGGCGATGTTGGGGAAGCGCCTGCGCAGCGCGTCGATCACCTCGGCAGTGTCGTCCATGGACAGCGTGGTCTGGGTGACGAAGGCGAGGAAGTCCGGGTTCTTGACTCTGAGATTCCCGACGTCCTCGACCGACTCCACCAGGTACATGCCGCCCCTGCCGTCGGCGCGACGATATTGGCCGAGCGTTCCCTCGACCTCCGGATGACCCGCATGGCCGATGAGTATGCATTCGCGCCCCTCCTTCTGGTAATGCCCCACCTCCATGTGCACCTTGGTCACCAGCGGGCAGATCGCGTCGAACACCCGCAGGCCGCGGCGGGCGGCTTCCTCGCGCACCGATTTCGCCACGCCATGGGCGCTGAATATTACAGTG
Organism: Gammaproteobacteria bacterium; assembly: GCA_022071965.1. Taxonomy (GTDB): domain Bacteria; phylum Pseudomonadota; class Gammaproteobacteria; order JAJPIJ01; family JAJPIJ01; genus JAJVHZ01. Next base: position 81,893 of record JAJVIQ010000001.1, on the reverse strand, counting down.
GCGTCATCCGGCACCTCGTTCAGCTCATCGACGAACACGGCTCCCTTCTCGCGCAGTCCATCGACGACGTACTTGTTGTGGACCACCTCGTGCCGGACGTACACCGGCGCGCCGAACAGCTCCAGTGCGCGCTCGACGATGCCGATGGCACGGTCGACGCCGGCGCAGAATCCGCGAGGGTTGGCTAGGATGATTTGCATGGCGTTTTTCCCGAAATGACCGCTCCGATCCGGAGCGAAAAAGAATTGTGCGGCATGCCGCAACACTACGGCCGGCCCCGGGTAGTGTCAACTCTGCGAGGATTTCTCCTCCGGCTGCCTGCGAAGCGTGTCCAGGATGAGGAAAAGCGCGCCGAGCGTTATCGACGTATCGGCGACGTTGAACGCAGGCCAGTGGCGACCACCGGCGTGGAAATCAAGGAAATCGACGACATAACCCAGCGCCATGCGGTCGACCAGGTTTCCGAGCGTGCCGCCGAGCACCAGGCTCAATGCCAGCGGCAGGTGGATATGCGCATCCCGCACCCTCGGCAGCCAGACGATGATGACCACGCTGACCACGAAAGCGAGCACGCTGAAGAACCAGCGCTGCCAGCCGCCGGCCTGGCTCAGGAAGCTGAAGGCAGCGCCGAAATTGTGCACGAGGGTGAGGTTGAAGAACGGCAGCACCTCGATGGATTCGTACAACTCCAATGCCGAGGTGGCGATGTATTTCGTCGCCTGGTCCAGCGCAACGACCAGCGCGGACAACCACAACCATTTCATCGATGTATTCCTCCCTGGCGCATCATCGTCCCACCGCCGCGGCCGTGGGCGGCGGCCGTGCGACTGTCCTGACGGCCTTCATACGTGAAGACGCCGCTCGCCGCCGTGGTCGACGTTTCCCACGCACCGGCGGCAGATCGTAGGATGCGCGTCATCGCTCCCGACATCCTCGCGGCGGTGCCAGCAGCGCTCGCACTTGGCGTGATCGCTGGGCGCCACCGTGACCCACATCCCCTCGATGTCACCGGCAGGCACGGCATTGTCCGGCCGCGCATCCACTGCATGAACGCGTGCATACGACACGATAAACAGGAACCGCAATTCATCATCGAGCCTGTTGAGCGCCTGTTGCCAGCGCGCATTGCAATACAGATCCACCTCTGCCTCGAGTGAGGCCCCGATACCGCCGGCGACCCGTAGCCTCTCTAGTTCCTTGGAAACCGCCTCTCGTACCCGCAGGGCGTCGGACCAATACTCGAAGGTGAAAGTCTGCGACGGCCTTGCAGGTAGGCCCGGGTACCATTCCTCCAAGAACACCGACTCCGAACGCTCACCCGGCAGATAGCGCCAGATCTCCTCAGCGGTGTAGGACAGTACCGGGGCTATCCACCGCACCAGCGCCTCGGCGATATGGTACATCGCGGTCTGCGCCGATCGCCGCCCGAGACTGTCCCTGCGCATGGTGTACATGCGGTCCTTGAGGACGTCGACATAAAAACTTCCCAGGTCCACCGCGCAGAACTGATGGGCGAGCTGGTAGATGAGATGGAACTCGAAGCCGTCGTAGGCGGCGATGATCTGCCGCTGCAGGTCCGCGGCGCGATCTACCGCCCAGCGGTCCAGCGTCAGCAATTGGTCCGTGCCGACAATGTGATGCGCCGGATCGAACCCGTCGAGATTGGCGAGCAGATAGCGGGCGGTGTTGCGGATGCGCCGATAGGCATCCGCCATGCGCTTGAGGATCTCGTCCGAGACGCCCATCTCTCCGCGATAGTCGGTTGCCGCCACCCACAGTCGGAGCACGTCTGCACCGAGGTTCTTCATCACCTGCTGTGGGGCGATGACGTTGCCGCGTGACTTCGACATCTTCCTGCCTTCCGCGTCCACCGTGAAGCCGTGCGTGAGCACCCCGCGGTACGGTGCCGTGCCGTTCATGGCCACGGACGCGAGCAACGAGGACTGGAACCACCCGCGGTGCTGATCGGAGCCCTCGAGATAGAGATCAGCCGGAAACTTCAATGCGGGATTGCGGCGCAGGCAGCCCTCGTGCGTGACGCCAGAGTCGAACCACACATCCAGCGTGTCGCTCACCATCCGATACTGCCCGGCGTCCTCACCCAGAAGTTCCGCCGCATCGAGCTCGAACCACGCATCGATGCCGGATTTCTCCATCCTTTGCGCCACCTGCTCGATCAGCGCGGGCGTATCCGTATGCAGCGCCCCGGTCTCCTTGTGCACGAACAGCGATATCGGCACGCCCCACGCCCGTTGGCGTGACACGCACCAGTCGGGCCGATTCTCAACCATGCCTTGGATGCGCTCGCGGCCCCAGTCGGGAGTGAACTGAACCGGGTCGATGGACCTCAACGCCTGCGTGCGCAGGCCATGGGCGTCCATGCTCACGAACCACTGCGGCGTCGCGCGGAAAATGACCGGCGTCTTGTGGCGCCAGCAGTGCGGATAGCTGTGCCGCAGCGTCTCGTGATGCAGCAGGCGATCATGCGCGTGCAACACCTCGATGACGTGCGCATTCGCCCTGAACACGTGTTCGCCGGCGAACAACGGAGTGCCCGGCAGGAACTTGCCATCGTCGCCGACCGGATTGTCGACCTTCAGGCCGTAGCGGCTGCCGACCAGATAGTCGTCCTGGCCATGGCCCGGCGCGATGTGGACGCAGCCGGTGCCCGCATCGAGGGTGACGTGCGCGCCAAGTACGATCGGCACCTCGCGATCGTAGAACGGATGACGCAATTTCACACCCTCCAGCGCGTCGCCGCGGCAATAGGCGATGACCCGGTGGTCCTCGATGCCCAGCCTCAGCATCACGTCCTTGATGAGCGCCTCGGCCAGGAGCAGGCGTTCCGCCCCCGCCGGACCGTCACACTGGATCACGGCATATTCGAACTCCGGATGTACGGCCACCGCCTGGTTTGCGGGTAGCGTCCACGGCGTCGTCGTCCAGATCGCCACCGACAGCGGTCCCCTGCCCTCGTGCCCCTGGACATGACGGCACCGGGCCATGACCGCCTCGACATCCGGAACGTCGAAGCGCACATCGATGGCCGGCGACTGCTTGTCCTCGTACTCGACCTCGGCCTCGGCCAGCGCCGAGCCGCAGTCTATGCACCAATGCACGGGCTTCGAACCCTTGATGAGATGTCCGTTGGCGATAATACGCCCCAGTGACCGCACGATGTCCGCCTCGAAGGCGGGATTCATCGTGAGGTAAGGTTGTTCCCAATCCCCAAGCACGCCCAGGCGCTGGAAGTCCGAGCGCTGGCGCGAAACCTGCTCCCGCGCATAGGCACGGCAGGCGGCGCGAAACTCCTTGGCCCCGATATCGCGCCCGGCCTTGCCGATCTTCTTCTCGACCATGAGCTCGATCGGCAGACCATGGCAGTCCCAACCGGGAACGTATGGCGCATCGAAACCGCTCAGCGAGCGTGCCTTGACGATGATGTCCTTCAGCACCTTGTTGACGGCATGGCCGATGTGGATGTCGCCGTTTGCGTATGGGGGTCCATCGTGCAGCACGAACTTCTCGCGCCCGCGCCGCGAGGTGCGGATCCGCTCATATAGCCTGAGTTCACCCCAACGCGCCAGGATCTGCGGTTCGCGCTCGGGAAGGTTCGCGCGCATGGGAAAATCCGTCCGCGGCAAATTCAGCGTCCCCTTGTAGCGGCTGTCGGTCTTGTCTTTTTTTTCCACCTGCCTGGTCCTTGAAGCCTCAATTCAATCCTCGCCCTTCATTCACGACGACGCTCGCAGCGCCGCGCGCGCGTCGATGGCGTCCTGATGCAGCTGTTCCCGCATCGCCTGCAACGAGACGAACGCCATGTCCTCCCGCAACTTGTGCACCAGTTCCACGCGGACATGCCGGCCGTAGCATTCGTCGGCGAAATCGAAAACGTGCACCTCCAGCCGCTTGTACTCGCCCTGCACGACGGGCCGATCCCCGATGTAGGCCATCCCCTGCAGCGGCCCTGCTTGCAGCCCGTGCACCCGCGCCGCGAAGATCCCTTCCGCCGCCGTGCGCGCGCGATGCAGGTCGATGTTCAGGGTCGGGTAGCCGAGCTCCCGTCCGCGCTTCTCGCCGTGGACCACGCGGCCGCTCATGCTGTAGTTCCGGCCCAGCAGTCTGGCCGCCTCTCTCATGTCGCCCCTCTCCAGCGCGGCCCGAACCCTCGAGCTACTGACGCGCCGGCCATCAATGCGATAGGTCTCGGCGCGCTCGACCCGGAATCCGTGACGTTCGCCCTCGGATGCGAGCAGCGCGAGATCGCCGCGCCGGTGGCGACCGAAGCGGAAATCATCGCCGATGATGACCACGCGCGCGCCCAGCCCGTTTGCCAGTATCCGCTCGATGAATGTCTCCGCCCCCAAAGAGGCGAGCCGCGCGTCGAATCGCAGGCACAACACCCTCCCCGCGCCGCCTTTCCGCAGCAACTCGAGCTTCTCGCGCAACCGGGTCAGCCGCGACGGCGCCGTCGCGGGAGTAAAGTACTCGCGCGGCTGCGGCTCGAAGATCACCGCCGCCGGTGCCAGACCGTCGCGGGCGGCCACCGCGCGCAACTGCGCCAGCAATGCCTGATGGCCAAGGTGCATGCCGTCGAAATTGCCGATCGTCACGGCGCAGCCGCGATGCCGGGCGCGCAGGTTGTGCAGGCCGCGAATGAGCTCCATCAGCGTGGGACCGTCAGCGGGAACGGGCGGGCGTGATCACCACGAAATTATACCGGCGCGCCGCCGGCGGTCACATCCTTCCAGCGCACGCCGACCACCCGCAGCGCCATCCAGTACGACGCCATGCCCGCGGCGACCCAGAGCGCCAGATGCCACGCGCGCTGCCAGGCGGTCCAGGCGATCCACCGATCGAGGTCCCCGCGCCCGACCCACACCACCGCCGCCATCAGCGCGCTGGCGCAGAGGAGTTGCATCCAGAACTTCAGCCACCCCGGGCCCGGCGAGTAGATGCCGCGCCGGCGCAGCCCGACGTACAGCAATGCCGCGTTCAGGAATCCGGTGAAGGCCGTCGCGAAGGCCAGACCGACGTGCCCGATGCCCAGCTTCATCAGCGGCCAGATGATGACGATGTTGATGAAAAAGTTCGCCAGCACGCAGATGACGCCGATACGCACCGGTGTACGCGTATCCTGCCGCGCGAAGTACCCCGGCGCAAGCACCTTCACCAGCGTGAATCCGAGGATGCCCGGCGCGTAGACCATCGTGCTCAGCATCGCCATCTCCACATCACGCGGGGTCATCTTGCCGTACTGGAACAGCGTGGCAAGTATGGGGCCGGCAAGGATCGTCAATCCCACGGCCGCCGGCAGCGTGATGACGACGGCTCCGCGCAGCGCCCAGTCCAGCAGCCCGGAGAACTGCTCCCCGGCGCCCTGCGCATGACGCTCGGACAGATACGGAAGGATCACCGTGCCGAGCGCAATACCGAAGATGCCCAGCGGAAACTCGAGCAATCGATCGGAGTAATACAACCACGACACGCTGCCCGTCGGCAGGAACGAGGCCAGCATGGTGTTGATCAGCAGATTGATCTGGGAGACGGAGACGCCAAAGATCGCCGGCCCCATGAGAGCCATGATCCGGCGGACACCGCGGTCGTGCCAGGCGAACCGCGGGCGTGGCAGCAGACCCAGCCGGGCCACCTGTGGAAGCTGAAAGGCGAGCTGTACGACTCCGCCCAGGAACACCCCCCAGGCCACGGCAACGACTGGCTGGGCGAAATAGGGAGCCGCCCAGAGTGCCATCACGATCATGCAGACATTGAGCAGAACCGGTGTGAAGGCCGGCACCCAGAATCGCTCCCAGGTGTTCAGCACTGCGCCCGTGAAGGCGGCCAGGGAGATGAACAGCAGATAGGGGAAGGTGATGCGCAGCATCTGCTGGGTGACTGCCAGCTTGTCCGCGTCGGTCCGAAAGCCGGGCGCCACCACATAGACGATGAGGGGCGCGGCCAGCACGGCGAAGATCGTCACCAGAAGGACCGCCGCTGCCAGCGTGCCGGCCGCGCGGTCCACCAGGGCCTTGACCTCCGCCTGCGAGCGCTGTGACTTGTATTCCGCCAGCACCGGGACGAATGCCTGCGAAAACGCCCCCTCGGCGAACAGCCGGCGGAGGAGGTTCGGTATGCGGAATGCCACCAGGAAGGCATCCGCCGCGTAGGTGGCGCCGAACTGCTGGGCCAGCACCATATCGCGCACGAATCCCAGGATGCGCGACAGCAGGGTCATCTGTCCTACGGTCGCCGTCGCGCGGAATAGGGATGCCAGGGCCGTTATCTCCCGGTGAGCCGCGAAGTTGAAAGCTCGAAAAGCCGTTGAATTGCCGCCGAATTCCGGCCGGCGGCGGGTATCATACAGGATTGACAATCAGGCCCGAAACCCGCATAGTGCCGCCCCTTTCCGACCCGGCAACGAATTACGGAGTGCCCCTTGGCTAACATCAAGTCCGCGAAGAAGCGTGCGCGCCAGGCCGAAGCCCGCCGCGCGCACAATGCGAGCCGCCGATCTGCACTGCGCACCTGCATCAAGAATGTCATCAAGGCCATCGACGGCAAGGACAAGGTCGCCGCCGAGGCCGCTTACAAGTCCGCCGAGCCGCTCATCGATCGGATGGCGACCAAGGGCCTCATCCACGCCAACAAGGCCGCCCGCCACAAGTCGAGGCTGACCGCACGGCTGCGCGCGATGGCCTGACGGCCACGACCCCAGTCCCACAGGAAAACGCCGCGTCAGACGCGGCGTTTTTCTTCCTCGCCGCGGCAGGCCGGCTGGCCGCCCGATCGATGCCGCCTCAGGTGAGCACGAGGTTGTCGCGGTGGATGAGCTCCGGTTCGTCCGCGTAACCGAGGGTGGCCTCAATCCGGTCGCTCGGCAGCCCCTTGATGGCCCGTGCCTCGCTGGCCGAATAGTTGACCAGCCCGCGGGCCACCTCGCGGCCCTCCGGGTCCAGGCAGACGACCAGGGCCCCACGCTGGAAGTCGCCTTCAACCTCGCGCACGCCTACGGCCAGCAGGCTGCGTCCCTGCTCCCTCAGGACCCTGACAGCGCCCGCGTCCAGAAGCAGGCTGCCCTGCTGTTTCAGGCCGCTCGCCAGCCATTGCTTGCGGGCGGCCAGCGGCCCCTGCCCCGGCAGGAACAGCGTGCCCAGCGCCTCGCCCGCAGACAGCCGCGTAATGACGCTCGGCTCATGCCCGGCTGCGATGACCGTGGCCGTGCCCGAGCGTGCCGCCAGCCTGGCGGCCCGAACCTTGGTGCGCATCCCGCCCCGGCCCCACGCACCGCCGTCTCCGGCCATCGCCTCCAGCGCGGGGTCTCCGGCATTCGCCTCCATCACGAGCTTCGCGCCAGGGTGGTGGCGCGGATCCTTGTCGAAGAGGCCAGCCTGGTCGGTCAGAATCACCAGCACGTCGGCCTCGATCAGATTCGCAGCCAGGGCGCCCAGCGTGTCGTTGTCACCGAGCCTTATTTCCTCGGTGGCCACCGTGTCGTTCTCATTGATGACCGGAATGACGCGCAGCTCGAGCAGGGTGCGCAGCGTGCTGCGCGCATTCAGGTAGCGCTCGCGATTGGCAACATCCTCATGGGTGAGCAGCACCTGCGCCGTCTTGATCCCGTGGCGCTGGAAACAGGTCTCATAGGCTCGAACCAGCCCCATCTGGCCGACGGCGGCGGCCGCCTGCAATTCGTGCAGGGCGTGCGGGCGCCTCTTCCACCCCAGCCGCACGACGCCCTCGGCCATCGCGCCGGAGGTCACCAGCACGACCTCCCTGCCGGCCTCCCAGAGCGTGGCGGCGTCCGCCGCCCAGGCTGCGATGGAGGCCATGTTCAGACCCTGGCCGTCGTTGGTAACCAGGGCGCTGCCGATCTTGATGACCCAGCGCCTGGCCTGCTTAAGCCGTGTTCGCCCCTGACTCATCCGTATGCCCGATATCGTCCGCGTTCGCTGCGGCGACCTGCGCCGACTCAGCCTCGCTCGCTGCCTGCCGCTCGACCAGCATCTGGTTGAGTCGGTCCTGTACACGCAGCATCAATGCCTCGCATCCCTCCCCGCTCAGCGCGGACACCGCGTACGCCGGCCCGCACCAGCCTATGCCCCGGACGATGGCGTCCAGCGATGCATCGCGCTCCGCCGGCGGGAGCACGTCGATCTTGTTCAGCACCAGCCAGCGCTCACGCCCCGCAAGCTCCACGGAGAAGTTGCCTAGCTCGGTGTCGACGGTGTGGAAGTCCGCGATCGGATCGCGCCCCTCATTCCCGACCGCCACGTCGATGAGGTGCAGCAGGAGGCGCGTGCGCCCCAGATGTCGCAGAAATTGTATCCCCAGCCCTGCGCCCTGCGAGGCACCTTCCACGAGACCGGGGACATCGGCGATCACGAAGCTGCTTCCGGGCCCTGTACGCACCACGCCCAGGCTCGGATAGAGTGTCGAGAACGGATAGTCGGCGACTTTCGGGCGGGCCGCCGAAACGGCGCGTATCAGCGAGGACTTGCCCGCGTTGGGCAGGCCGACCACGCCGACGTCGGCCAGCAGACGCAATTCCAGGCGCAGGTCCCGGCCCTCGCCAGGCTCGCCCCTGGTGGTCTTGCGCGGCGCGCGGTTGGTGCTGCTCTTGAAGTGCATGTTGCCGAGCCCATGCCGCCCGCCCCTTGCGACGAGCAACGTGTCGCCCCGCCTGACGAGATCGCCGATCAACTCCTCGGTGCCGGCGTCAAAGACCAGGGTACCCGCCGGAACGCGCACGTACAGATCCTCGCCCTTGCGGCCGCTGCATTGCTTGCCCATGCCCGGCTGGCCGTCCTGGGCCTTGAAGCGCCGCTCATAGCGGAAATCGATCAGGGTATTGAGGCCCTCCTCGACGACGAGGTGGATGCTGCCGCCGTCGCCGCCATCGCCGCCGTCGGGGCCTCCGCGCGGGATGAACTTCTCGCGGCGAAAGCCCATGCAGCCGTTTCCACCCTTGCCCGCCTCCACCCGTATGGTGACTTCGTCGACGAACTTCATGATCGTTCTTCGCCCTTCAGACCCCGCAAACAAAAAACCCCGTGCTCGACGGGGTTCTCTGCAAGCGAAGTATGCAGCGCTCTCAGCCGGCCGGCTGCACGCTCACGTAGGTCCGCTGCTTCCTGCCGCGCACGGCGAAGCTGACCTTGCCGTCCACCGTCGCGAAGAGCGTGTAGTCGCGGCCCGTGCCGACATGGGCGCCCGCGTGGTATTCCGTACCGCGCTGGCGCACGAGAATGTTGCCAGCCTTGACGAACTCGCCACCGAAGCGCTTCACGCCCAGGCGTTTCGCCTCGGAGTCGCGGCCATTGCGGGTGCTACCGCCTGCCTTCTTGTGTGCCATTGCTCGATTCTCCTGCGGGTTTCTGCCCGCCTCGACGGGATCAGCCGGAGATGCCCGTGATCTCCAGCCGGGTGTAACCCTGGCGGTGGCCGGCCTGCTTGCGATAGTGCTTGCGGCGGCGGAACTTGATGATCCTGACCTTCTCGCCGCGACCGTGCTCGACGACCCTGGCCGAGACCTTCGCCCCGGCGACCGTCGGCGTGCCGACCGTGATCTTGTCGCCGTCCACCAGCATCAGCACGTCGCTCAGTTCAACGCTAGCACCTTGTTCGGCGGCGAGTTTCTCGACGTCGAGGGTGTCGCCCTGGGCGACCTTGTACTGCTTTCCACCTGTGCGTATGACGGCATACATACCGCGGACCCCTGCGTGCTGGTGCGTAAACGAGGGGCGCGATTGTACGGAATTTGCTAAGCACAGACAAGGTAAACGACGGGGGCCGGGTACCCCACGTTCCCAGCGGGTGGATCGAGGCAGACGGGGATCTGCCGGGGCCCACTGCTTTCTTTAGATTTTAAAGGTTTGCATTGCAAGGCCGATACTTCCGCTCAGGACCGGACAACGCGCGCGATCGTGCGCCGTCCGGGACATCTGCAGTGGCCAGTGTCCGCGAGCACCGACACCGAGGAGGACCCAGGCGATGAATGACGACAGCTTGACGATCATCCGCCCGAAGGCACGGGCAGAGCATGTCGACCCCTGGGCCGAGGTCCCCTTCGAACCGGCGTTTTTCTCCCCGGGCACTCGCCTGCTGCCGTCACTGCCGGTCACCGGCTGGCGGCAGCGCTATGCGGAGCACCTCGGTTTTCACGTCACGGCAAAGAATCGCGACCTGCTCGCGCACGTACGCCGGGTGCTGCTGTGGGCTGCGGCCGGCAACCGCCAGGCCACTTACCGCTCTCTGGCCGACCTCTTCCAGGTGCTCGGCACCAAGGGTCTGGAATTACGCAGGGATATTCTGCAGCGAGTCGCCCCGGTACTGTCGCCACCTCAGGTCAGCAGCCTGCGCGCGCAACTGGCGGTGACCGAGATCGTCACCAGCATGTTCGATCTGCCCACCTCGCGCTTCGCGCCGAAACGCTCCGCCAAGCTGGTCACGCTGGGCGCCCGAACGAACGGGGCCCGCAGCGACGCGCGCGGGCCGCTGGGCGAGGCCCGGGAATACCTGGAGAACGGGCAGGTCGAGGAGGCCAGGCGGGTGCTCGAGACGGCCCTGCCCATGCACGCACAGGATAGCGACATGCACCGCGAATTGCTGGAGATCTACCGGCGCGCACGCGACCTGGACGGCTGCCAGTCGATGTACAGCAAGATCGATATCAAGGACAGCGCCGTCGAAAAGGACTGGCTGGACACACTGTCCCTGCTCGAGGGTGCCGCAGCGGGCCGATAGCTGCCGTTACCGTCCATGCCCACATCCACGCCCATCCTCTTCGATCTCATCGGCGCCAACGTCCGCACGCGCAACGCGTTGCAGATGGCCTTCGCCGGTCGCGCCAGAGGCAGTTGCGAGTTCGCCAACGGGGACGCGGCCGACGCGGTCATCGTCGACCTGGACGGGATCGGCGCGCGCGCGGAATGGAGCAAGTACCGTCACCAGCATCCGCGGCGCCCGAGCGTCCTGCTGACCCTCAATGACTGCACCGTGCCGGAGACGGCTATCGTGCTCATCAAGCCGATACGCATCGAGGCCCTGTTGAGCGCCGTGGACGACATCCGCCGCCGGATTGAGACCGGTGACATCAATGCCCCCGGGATCACGGTGAGGGCGACGACCGAGACAGCCGTTGGACCCGGCGGTCCGACGACCCGGATCACGGCCACGACTCGTCCCTCCAGGCGCGAAGCGACGGCGACCTCGCAGACTACCAGCGGCTCGCAGAGCCGCCGCGCGGTCGCCGCCTCACCGCCGCCCGCTTCGCATCCCGCGCCGTCGAAGATCGCCGCGCCGTCCGGATCCGAGCCGGCAAGGGATTACCGCGACGTCTGCGGCCATCTCCCGGATATCAACTGCGAGGACCTCGAACAGGTCCGACAGCGCTCCTTCGATGCCGAGGGCACGCTGCTGGACTGGCTGCGCCGCACCCAGATCCGCTCCGACAACATGCGCAAGGCGATCAGCCTCAACATCCAGGACAAGGACGTGGCCATCATCTCCAGCATGGAACGCGTCGCCAGAGTGGTCCTGAGCGACGAGATACTGCGGAACAATGCCTCCAAGCGATTCATTGCCAACCAGGTGCGCATGACGGAGATTGCCACCGACCCGCCGCAGGCCGCGCCAAGGCCCTTCGGCGAACCCGTGAGTCTCGAGGCTTTGCTGTGGAAGATGGCACTGTGGACGTATCGGGGGCGTCTGCCCGCGGGAACCTCCGTCAGGGAACGCGTGTACCTGCGGCGCTGGCCGAATCTGCCGCGCCTGCTCGACGTCCCTGATGCCATGCGGATCTCCGCCCTGCTGGTCGGGCAGCCGCTCGCCCTCCCCCGGGTGGCCGAGGCGCTGCAGATCCCGCAACGCCACGTCTTCGCGTTCTACGGCGCGGCGCAGGCCGCGGGACTGGCGAACCACGCCAAGCGCGAGGCGGACAATCTGCTGGCCAGCGTCCCGCCGCGCAAGCACGTGGAGCGCAGCTTCATCAATCGCGTCGTCGGCCGCCTGAAGCGGCTGGTGGCCTGAGAAACGGCCACGGACCTCGCCATGACCGGCTCTGCACTGCCCGTCGGTTTCAACTTGAAGGAATACCGAATCGAGAAGGTGCTCGGCAAGGGCAACTTCGGAGTCACCTACCAGGGCTGGGATACCCACTTGCAGACGTCGGTGGCCATCAAGGAGTTCTTTCCGAGCGAGTTCGTCACCCGCGATTCGAAAGGCAGCGGCAGCGTACTGCTGAAATCGGAGGAATTCAGCGAGCTGTACAAATGGGGCCGGCAGCGCTTCATCGCGGAGGCGCAGGTGCTCGCCCAGTTCCGGCACCCGAACATCCTGCGTGTGGCGCGATTCTTCCCGGCCAACCACACCGCTTACATTGTCATGGACTTCGAGGGCGGGCAGAGCCTGAGCGAGGTGCTGCGCGCGGCAAAGGAGCCACTCCCCGAACAGCAGTTGCGCGCCATCTTCGTGCCCCTGCTGGAAGGGCTGCGCATCGTCCACGAAAAGAAATACCTGCATCGCGACATCAAGCCCGCGAACATACAGATCCGCAATGACGGCACACCGGTGCTCATCGATTTCGGGGCCGCGGAAATGGAGTTCGGAAGCAGCAGCTCCGAGGACGTGCAGGTGCTCACGCCCGGCTACGCCCCGATTGAGCAGCACTCCCCAGACGCCCCGCAGGGACCATGGTCGGATCTCTACGCCGTGGGCGCCACGCTATACCGTTGCATCAGCGTCGGGCCGCCGGTCGACGCGGCGCAACGGCAGCGGGCGGCCGAGGAGCACCAGAGCGACCCGCTGGTGCCTGCAGTCACGCTGGGCAACGGCCGGTACCATGATGATTTCCTGCGCATCATCGACTGGATGATGCAGATCCGCGCCGAGAACCGCCCGCAGTCAGTAGGCGACGTGATCGCCCGCCTGCGCGGCGAAGGCAGGGGACCGCCCGTCACGGCAAGCACGACGTTCTCCTACGTTCCGAAGCGTGCCGCCCGCAACTTCAAGATCGTGTTCGCCGGACCGGTCGGCGCGGGCAAGACGACCGCGATATCGGCGCTCAGCGACATACCGCTGGTCAACACCGACGCGCGGGCGCGGGATATGACCCGCAGCCGCAAGGTCACCACGACCGTGGCGATGGATTACGGACTGATGCGCCTATCGGATTCCGAACGCGTGCACCTGTACGGAACGCCCGGGCAGGAGCGGTTCGATTTCATGTGGGATATCCTGCAGACTGGCGCACTTGGACTGGTGATTCTCGTCGACAACTCCCGCAAGGAGCCGATGAAGGATCTGGATTTCTTCCTGAATGCCTTCCAGTCGCTGATCCAGCGCAGCCGCGTCGTCGTCGGCGTCAACTTCACCGGCGCCACACGCAAGCCCGACATCGACGACTACCACCGTCACCTGAGCGGCGGGCAGCGCGGGTTCACGGTCAACGCGCCGATCTTCGAGATCGATGCGCGTCGGCGCGGTGATGTGTCGATGCTGGTACAGGCATTGCTCTTTTCCATCGACCCTGGCGTAAAGGACTATCATGTCTGAGTACGAACTGATTTCCAACGCCCACGTGGGCGTCACTCCCGCCGGCGCCTATTACGCCTCCTCGGGCCGCGAACCCACCGCGGCGCGAACGCTGCTGTTCGCGCTGATGGCGCAATCGCTGACACCGACGTTGTCGGCAGAGAAGGTCTGCCAGTGGGCGCAGACCAACAACGAAGACGAAGCCGCGGAGCTGCTGTACCGGATGCAGAGCGTGGGCTGGATCAAGGGGCTGCGCGCCGCGCAGACCGCGCCGGAGACGCACATGGAACGCGACGTTCCCGGCCTGCTGAAGGAACTGGCAGTCGACGGCCGCGCGCTGCTCGCCGATTCGCAGGGATTCTTCCTCTCCGCCAGCGGCTTCACCCACGAGACCGCCGAGGCGCTGGGCGCCCTGGCCGCGGACATCGGCGTCGTGGCCTCGCGCCATGACGATCTGGTCCGCGAGAACCTCGGTATCGATTCGGCCGCCTGGTCCGTGGTCGACGCGGCCGGTCACAGCCGCATGGGATTCTGGCCGCTGTTCATAGGCAACCAGCATTTCGTGCTCGTGGTGAGCGGCGAGCCATGCCTGCACCGCACCGCTTTCGCGCACCTGGTGTGGGGGCTCACGCGCCGATATGCCGGTGAACACGACACCTCGCGCCGCGCGAGCACCATCAGGAAATAGTCACTGGAATAGAAACCCGGAGCCACATCGTATGCGTGAAGAAATGATCCGTTCCATTCTGAGCGACCTCAACGGCAGCTCCGCCGACATCACTGCCTCGGCGGTGATCTCCACGGACGGTCTGATGATCGCCAGCCTGCTGCCCGCCAGCATGGACGAGGACCGAGTCGGTGCCATGAACGCCGCGATGCTGACGCTCGGCGACCGCAGCGCCGCGGAGCTCGGCTGCGGAGCGCTCGAGCAGGTGATGGTCAAGGGCAAGGATGGCTACATCCTGATGACCCATGCGGGCGAAGACGCGGTGCTGTCCGTGCTCGCGCGGCCGAGTGCCAAGCTCGGCCTCATCTTCCTCGACGCCCGGCGCGCCGCCGAGGGCATCGCCAAGCTGCTGTAGGTCCGTCGTTCGTACGAGACCGGCACCAAACATCGATCTGGAGACCCCCCATGGCTGTATTGAGAGTTGGCATTGGACACGCAAAGACCGCACGCGAGGCCGCCGAGACGGCGATGCAGAAGACGCCGAAGCCGGACCTCACGATCGCCTTCAGCGCCTTCGGCAAGAACCCGAAGGAGAGCTATGACGCCATCCGCTCGATGGTCGGCAATTCCGCGATTATCGGCGGGACCTCCTGCGGGGAGATCACCAGCGCCCTGCAGGGTCCGCAGAACGACAGCGTCGCGGTAATGACGCTGCAGAGCTCCTATCTGAGCATCGGGGTGGGCGTGGGCGAGAACCTTTCTACCGATCCGAAGGCCGCCGCCGAGCAGGCTGCCGCCGGGGCGCACAAGTCGCTGAAATCCAACCCCACGGTCATGTCGCTGATGGCCATCGCGCTCGACGGCAAGAATGCCTCCGAGGCCTCACGCCTCAAGCCGTTCGTCAACGTCATCATCCCCGACGGGTCCACGGCGCAGGAGGAGCCCTTCATGCGCGCCCTCATCAAGGAGACCGGCACGGTGGCGCAGATCGTCGGTGGCTCCACCGCTCACGACTTCAACGCCAGCACGACCTTCCAGTTCGGCAATGGGGTCTATCAGAACGCCGCGGTTCTGGCGACCATCAGCAGTGGGCTGAAGCTCGGAACCGCGATGGGACATCCGTATTTCCCGGGTACCAAGGGCGCGGTCGTGACCCGTTCACAGGGCCGCACCGTGTACGAGCTGAACAGGCGCCCGGCCACCGAGGTGGTCAAGGAGATGCTCGGCATCAACGAGCTCAATAGCGAGGTGTTCGCCAAGAATCCCTTCGGCATCAAGTCCTCGGACGTTTTCGCGGAATACACGGTCAAGAGCGTGGCCCAGCACGGCGAGGACGGCAGCCTCACCTTCTTCGCGGAGATCCCCGAAGGCGCCTACCTCCGCCACATGCAGACCGACCGCAATTTCGCCATCGCCAGCTTCAGGAGCACGCTGCAGAAAGCCGTCAACGACGCCGGCAGCCCGAAAAAGGTGGGCGCCGTGGTCATCTTCAACTGTATACTGCGCCACCTGCTGAAGACGCGCATGGACGTGTGCGATACCAGCATCATCAGGGAGACCCTGGGCGAGGATGTGCCGGTCATAGGGTTCAACACCTTCGGCGAGCAGGGCATTACGCTGGGCGGCGCCGTCGGGCACTACAATCAGACCGCGACCGTGCTGGTCATCGGCGACGAACTGATCTCCCAGTAGGGGGTGACCCCGGCGGCGGTTCCGCCGCCGGCTCCGCGTCGGGGGGAGTCCCTGGCGCCAGCCGCGCCGTCCGGCGCCCGCCTGACGCGGCGCAAGACCACCCCGAAGACAATTGCAGTACAATCCGGGTTACCGTGCGCCCATGATCTCTGCTCCCCAGCCCGGACCGCCCCAGATGCCGCATGTCAAAGCCGTTGACGCCGCCGTACGCCCCCATGCCACTGGCCCGGCCATGGACGTGCCGGCGATCCGGGCTCTGATCGCCGAGGACATGGAGGCAGTCGATCGCCTCATCGAGCGCTCGCTCCACTCCGACGTAGCGCTCATCGATCAGTTGGCCCACTACATCATCAACAGCGGCGGCAAGCGCTTGCGCCCGCTGCTGGCACTCCTGGCCGGCCGCGCCGCGGATCACCGCGGGGAGGATCACGTCTCCCTGGCGGCCATCATTGAGTTCATCCACACCGCGACCCTGCTGCACGACGACGTCGTCGATGCCTCCAACATGCGCCGCGGCCGCCTGACCGCCAATCTGGTCTGGGGCAACAATGCCAGCGTGCTGGTCGGGGATTTTCTGTATTCGCGGGCGTTCCAGATGATGGTCGCCATCGGCAACATGCGGGTCATGGAGATCCTCGCCGACGCCACCAATACCATCGCCGCCGGCGAAGTCATGCAGCTCACGCACTGTCACGATCCGGACACCACGCTGGAGCGGTATATGGCGATCATCCATGCCAAGACCGGCAAGCTGTTCGAGGCGGCCGCTCAACTGGGCGCCGTCATCTCCGGCAGCGATCGGATCGTGGAGCAGGCGCTGACCGCCTACGGTCGGCATCTGGGCACGGCCTACCAGCTCATCGACGACGTCCTCGATTACAGCGCCTCCGCCGAAGAGATCGGCAAGAACATCGGCGACGATCTGGCCGAGGGCAAACCGACGCTGCCGGTATTGCATGCGCTCTGGAACAGCCAGGGTGCGCAGGCGAGCGGGCTGCGCCAGGCCATCGAGAAGGGCGGATTGGAGTTCATCGGCGAGGTCAGGGCGGCGATTGAATCGACCGGGGGCATCGCGTACACTGCGTCGCTCGCCGCGGAGCAGGCACGGCTCGCCGCGGCCGCGCTGCATCCCCTGCCCGCCTCGCAGTTCAAGGATGCGCTGCTGGCCCTGGCCGACTTCGCGGTCAGTCGCCGCTCATAAATCCGTTCATCGGGGTATAGCTCAGCCTGGTAGAGCGTCTGCTTCGGGAGCAGAAGGTCGCACGTTCGAATCGTGTTACCCCGACCAAACCGTAACAGCCCCATGGTTTCGACTGCCCGCGACCGGCGTCACGCGGATGCGCACGCCGGTCGCCCAGACGCACCAGAGTCGGCATGCGCTCGTGGGACCGTGGATCTCGGCACGCCGGTCGCCCAGACGCACCAGAGTCGGCATGCGCTCGTGGGACCGTGGATCTCGGCACCCCTGTCCGGTCCGCCGCGACGGCATCGCCGGACGGAAACGTTGCGGCCCTGTCTTTCGCGATCCCGGGCACGCCGCCCGCGGCAGGTCCTCCGTTGCATCCCATCGAACCACGGTCGCGCGCGGTCTGCACCGCTGGCCTTCCCGTCGGCTTATTGGCACGCGCCGATGTGCAGACCTTCACGTTTTGAGACTCGCCGGCGAATTAACTTACCCGTCAGGAGCAGACACGCGCCCGCGCCGACACCCCGGGACCCCGGGAAGCGGCGGCGGGGTCGGTCTGTGTCGCGTGCGCTCTCCAACAACCTTGAACTATTTGCCTGGAGGCCACCATGCGACTCGCCGTTTCCGCGCTGACCATCACCATGGCCTGTACCGCATCGTACGCGACCAATGCGGCCATGTGGGCCGAACCCGCGGGCGGCGACCTGTTCTCAAACGACGGCCTGAATCCGACACTGATCGCCCTCGATGGGGGCGTGAACACTATACGCGGTACCACCGGCTTCACCGCCATCGTCGATCGCGATTACTTCTATTTCACGCTCTCCGCCGGGCAGCAGCTCGACTCCATCTTTCTGCGTCCGGTAACGGAGGTGGGCAGCCAGGTGTCGTTCATCGGCGTGCAGTCCGGCAATCAGGTCACGGTCAATCCGACCGGAGGCAGTCCTGCCGGGCTCCTGGGTTATGCACTTTACGGTCTCAATCAGGTCGACACGAACATACTGGACGATATCGGCAACAACATACTGCATCCCGGCACGACGGGATTCACCGGTCCCCTCGGGCCCGGAACCTATGCATTCTGGGTACAGGACACCGCCTTCGGCACCTTCAACTACAACTACGAGTTCAATGTCTCGGGGGATCCGATCCCGACACCGCTGCCCGGCGCGTATCTGGCCATGCTTGGCGGTATGGGCGTGCTGGGTCTGCTTCGCCGCCGACGCGCCGGCCGGCAACCCCGGTAGCCACTGCGCAGGCGGCATCCTGCGGAACCTTCGTCTGCCTTGTTGAACTTTCCGATTGCCCGCTATGCCCGCATAGCGGCTACGCAAACCCACGCCGCATGACACGGCCTTCGATTAACGGGCGAGACGGTCCGCCGGGGGAGCACGGGACGTGTCCCCGGACGAGCCTGGTGAATGTTGCGAAGGAAATGAGGCCGGGTTCTGCTCAACGGCCGGCACGTCGCCGACGCGCACTGCCCATCAAGCCTGCGAGCGCACCGCCCAACAACCAGACTGCGCCAGGCAGCGGCACCGCCGCGGGCTGGATGTCATAGGACAGATTGTCGAGCAGGAAGTACAGCCCGCTGTTGAGGCCTGCGGTCGGCAGGAAGCGCAGCTCGTCGACGACCCCGAACGTGGAGAAATCGAAGGGAGAGTATTTGTCGTTGGCGAGGACGACCGACTGTGAGCCCACCTCGACGCCGTTATTGAAGCCTCTCACCTGGACACCGCCGGCCGACGAGCCGTATGCCGCATCGAACCCCGAAAACGACGTCAGATAGACGTTGTTGAAGGTGAAGTCCTCCGCGCGCTTGATGATGAGCTCCGCGTTGGTATAGATCGCAGTGGTGCCCGAGGGGGCCCCGTAGCTGTTTCCGAACCCGGTGGTGGCGTCCATGTAGTCGGCATTCTGCATCGTCGCGGGTATAAACGGACTGGACTCCCAGTCGAATCCGCCATAGCCGACCGGCACCGGCTGGTCGGAGGTTGCCGGCAGGATATCGTCAAAATTGAGCATTGCCGCGCCGACGACAGGGGCGTTCGCCCATCCCAGTCCGGCAAGCAATGCCAGAGCCGCATTTCTGTGCTTCGTTGCTGTCCTCATCTCTCTGCTCCAGTTCGCCATGAATTCCCGGTGGATTGCCGGCACCTGACTGCGCATGTGCCGCTTCGATTGCGACCGCCGTCCAGCGTTGCGCGCGGGCCGGCATAACAAACGACCTTCAGGGCAACTGTAATTCGACGTCCGGCAGGCCGATGCACAATTCGTCACACTAACGGCTGTCAAAAACTGGTCGTAGGAAAGCGCCGCAGCGGCTCGCCGATCACCACTCCTGAAGGACACGACCGCAAGGGGGCGCGGGCGGGACCAAACTCCGATCGCTCTCATGCAGGTCCGAGGCGCGAGACCAGATCGATTCCCCGACCGACCTTCTTACGGCGGATTCTTGACGCGCGTATTCGAGACCGTCGTCAACATTGGCGGGGATGCCTGCCACTAACCTCTCTAGCCGAAGTGAACAGCGGTACGCAGACGGGCAGCCGCGAACACCTGGCTGTGCATCATGTCCGCGGATGCCCTGAGACAGCCGCAGGATGCGCGGGCGCCCGGATGTGCGGCGCGGCCCGGGACGACGAGTCCTCACTTCATTGGGGGAACCTGAGATCTACCGACAAGGATATGACCATGCGAGAGACTGACGACCACCGAGAGACATACAGGACATACTCGTGCAATCGCGAACCGGCGGCGACGCGACGATTTGCCGCCTCCTGTCGGCGTGCGACTCCCGCCGTTCTGCCACTGCTCGCCATGACGCTTGCGCTGTTCCCTGCGCTCGCGCAAGCACAGAGCGCTCCGCCGAGGCGGGTGGTCGCACCGCCGCCGCCGCCGCCGCCACGCCCGACGCTCCCCGGCCTGCTGACCGGCCTGCCTTCCGTCAACGACGCAACCTGGGACGAGACCGCCGTGCGCAAGGTGCTGCAGATCTTCGCCTATGGCGGACTCGCGCGCGACTCGCAGATCACCACATGGGCGAACATGAGACCGGCCGACGCCATCAGGCAGATGCTGACACTGGGCACGACGAACAACCTGCTGTCACCATCTGAAGGCACGTCCTTCGGAGACGGCACGCTCACCGGCGTGAGCGCCTTTCTCTCGGGCGCCTCCAGCCCGATACCCGACACCGATTACCGCGCTGATTTCGAACAGGATGCCTACAACGGATCGAACTTCACGTGGATGTATGCGGCGACGCTGCGTGGCCTGAATCCCTTCCGCCAGAAGATGGGGCTCTTCGAGACCAACTATCACCTGGCGGTGCACCGCCGGAATCTGAGCAGCGAGCAGCTCTTCGCCTACTACGACCGCGTCCTGAGCGCGCTGGCCGCGTCCTCGGCGAACGGCTACGAGACCGTGATGACGACCGCCGCCCTGTCCGCGGCGGTTGCCCGCCAATATGGTCACGACAATGCGCGATTCAATCGCTCGACGGGCGAGTGCTATTGCAACGAGGACTTCGCCCGCGAATACCATCAGCTGTTCTTCGGGATACTTGCCCTCAACGAGCCCGACTACCACGAGAACACCACGATCAAGAATACCGCCAAGGCGTTGACGGACATGAACCTGTACCACACCGGGCTCACGCCCGGCACGGACCCGGAGCCGTGGGCAGGCCAGGAGGTGCAGTATCAGTCTGATCAGCACCCCGCCGGCACGCTCGACATCCTGCACAACGCCAATAGCGGCACCAACGCGCAGCAACGATTCGTCAACCAGGCCGCCGCGCAGATCAATCACCCGGAGAGCCTGGACACGCTGCCGGTGATGATCGTGCAGGTGCTGGCGGACGACAACCTGTCGAACGCGAAAAAGGCGGCCCTGCGCCAGGCGTGGAGATCGATGGCACGCAAGGACATTCTCCTGTTCCTGCAGGCCTACGCCATCTCCACCCTGTTCCATGACCCGCTGCGGGTCAAGTATCTGAACAGCTTCGACCGGCACCTGAACATCGCCAACAAGACGGCCCTGAACAACAACGAACAGTACGCCGAATGGCCCCGGACCCGCTGGCTGAACGACTTCGATCAGCAGCGGCCGTTCGAGCCCATGCACGAAGTTTTCGGCGGCCAGACCGGGGAGGAGACCTCAAAGAGCGCCTACCTGTTCCAGTCCAACTACGACAACGCCACCGAAAACGGCGGCAGGAACACCGGTTACACCCTGACGCGGCACGGCCTGACCCTGACTCGTAATTGGGCTTCCGTGGTGCCGGCCACCAATGGCACTTACTCCGTGCGCTCCGTCGCGGAGTGGCTGTGGCAGCGCTACGTCTCGGACGGCCGCAAGAACCTGGGCCCGCTCGAGCGCGCGCATCTTTACGCCCTGCTGGCAACGGGCAACGACCTTGCCTACGCGTACTCGACGGCCAACCCGGATCGCGTCATAACCGCCACGGACCTGACTACCGACGCGGCGCTGGCCGCCGCCGTGAACGGCTATGCCGCAGGGCTGATGAACCTCAACAGCAACGTCACCGCCGATCGCACCGAGGCGAACCGGCGCGTGGGACAAGCCATCAATTTCATACTCGCCACACCGTTCATGCTTGTACAGGAGGGACGATAATCATGAAGCGCCGGAACGATACCATTGCAAGCCTGAACACGCGCCGGGACTTCCTCAAGCGCAGTCTCGCCCTTGGCCTCATCGCCGGTACCGGAACGCTGTTCGACAGCCGGCCCGTTCTAGCGGCAGGCAACCAGAACGTGACCCAGCGCGTGCTGGCCAACATCTTTCTCGGCGGCGGCCCGGATCTGCGCCACGCCTTCGTGCCGCCGTTCAGCACGGTCACCACCAGCGTCGGCTACGCATACTGGAAGAACAAGGCGACTTCCCACTCCATCGCCAACGACAACACCTCGCTCAACAACCGCTGGACGAACGATTACTTTCCCGTCAGCTCCGGCGGCACGCAGTTCGGCATACTGAAGAGGTGCGGGTGGCTGAAGACCATGTGGGACCAGGGCAATGTCGCCTTCGTCAGCAATGTCTTCGGATCGGACTCGCGCGATCACGACCAGGCCACCACGGTCATGGAGCTGGGCGACACCACCGCCCCGAAATCCGCCTTCGGTTCGGGATGGGGCGGGCGGCTCGCCTATGCGGCGCGCGGCAACGTGCTCGCGGTGTCCGGCTATCCGCGCGCCTTCAGCTACGGCCCCGACCCGGCGGCGCCCAATGACCTCAGGAGGAACAGCGACCAGAACGTCATCATCGCAAGCAACATGCGCGACTACGGCCTGTACGACGCGCCGCGCGGCACCGGCAATGTCGGCCGCAACGAGCGCGTTGCCCGCGCTCTGCGCAGCTACTACGCGGGCAAGCGCGCGACGGTTCCCGACAACTCGCCGTATGCGCGCTTTTTCGACACCGAGGAGAAGCTGCGGAACTTCGGCGATCAAATCGATGCCCGCCTGGCCAGCTTTCCGGAACCGGAGGATCTGCAGACGTGGATCGAGAACTCGCCCTACGGCTGGTACCTGGGCATGCAGCTGCGCAATCTGCACGATGCGCTGGCCTGCAGCGATATCGTCAACCTGCGGGTCGCCTCCATGGAGTTCAACGGGTGGGACAGCCACGACAACCAGCGCAACGAGATCGAGGACAAGCTCGAGGCGCTCTTCGGCACCGGCCAGGGTCTGGATCTGCTGTACCGGAACCTCTCGGCAAGCGCGCAGCAGAACCTGGTGTTCGTGCTCGATGGCGAGTTCGGGCGCCAGATCCGATCCAACGGCGGCAACGGAACGGACCACGGTGAGGGGAATTACATCATCCTGATCGGCAACCCGGTCAATGGCGGCGTGTACGGAACCATGTTCCCGCAGCGGGAGGTCGACGTCCTCGCGCAGCCAAACCGCTATTACAATCCGGATATCCAGGGGCTCACTGCAATCGACCACGTATTCGGACGCGCCTGCGACTGGGTGAGCGCGGGTTCCAGGAGCGCGGTCTTCCCGCAGTTCGCCGGCAAGCCGATCGAGACCGGCCTGAACCTCACGGGCCTGCTCGCGTAGCGCTCACCTCCGCTCCCGGCCGATGTCCTGCCGGCCGGGAGCGGAGTCCCTATTGAAGGCTGGCGCGGCGGCCGGGCGGGAGAAGGCTCGCGCGCCGGAAGCCGAGCTTCTCGGCCTCCTGCACCGTGCGCGCATAGCACTCGCCGCGGCGCGGCTCCACACGCACTTCGTCGTACTGGTCGTCGAATGGAAGGTGGTACAGCCGCTCCCGCGTGCGCTCGTCGATGCGGCACTTGATGACGGGGAAGTTCACGTTGAGCCTGAAATTCTCCTTCACCTCCACCTTCAGTCGCGCGGCCGCCTCGCGCGCCAGTTCGCTCAGGCGCGTGTTGGTGATGAATCGCGGCACGATCATGGGCGGAAACAGCTTGTCCTCGCTGAGCCGGATGCTGAGCATCTGCACGGTGCCGTGCAGATTGAGGATGTGCCGCTCGTGTATCAGCTTGTCCGATGCCCAGCAGCGCGCGTGCACGACATGGATGACATCGTCCTTGCAGCAGACGAGATCCTGCGACAGCCCCTTCACACCCGCGGCGACGGGCTGGTAACGCACCTCCCAGCCCTCCCGCTCGTACAGATACCCGATGTAGCGGTCGTACAGCATGCCGATCGCCGCCGGCGTCAGGCCCTGGCGCATGAAGCGATCGAGCGCGAGCTGGTCACGCTCGACGCTCGAAAGCTGCCGATACTCATCGCTGCTGAGCAGCCGCAGCACCGGATCCCCGGCCCCCGGTGCGTGCGGGAGCAACTGGACCGCCTCGTTGAGTATGGTGTTCTCGTAATCCTCCAGGAACGGAAAGTACTCCTTGTAGCTGGCGAGCTGGTATTCGAGGTATTTGAGCCTGTCCTTGAGCATCCTGCGCTCGGCCTGCACACGGGCCAGTTCCACGTCGCCGGACTGCACGTCCCGGCGCCGACCTCGCAACTGGACCGCGACCACGTCGTCCATGGCCTTGTCGGCCTCGGCGATCAGGTGGGTGAGCCAGCGGCGGCCGTTGATGTAGCCTTCCTGGAATGACTGCCGCGTCTGGTCCAGCAGGCGCTCCCTGGCCTTCAGCTCGAGCGCGAGCAGGTCGAACTCGCGACGGAAAGCCGTCTCCTGCCTGGCCAGCGACTCGCGCGTGCGGCGATTCTCGTCGCTCTCCTTCACCTCCACGGCCCTGCCGCGAACCCATGCATGGACGGCTACGCAAAGCAGCGCGAAGAACGCGATCGCCACCAATCCCCACGGGTACATGGCCGTTCCCCCACTCCCCTCTGCGATCAGTGTACCGAAAACGCCCAGGCGCAAGAACGATCGGTCGGCGTTTGAATGTGTCGACGATCACAGCGGCGCCGAGGCGCTGCGCCATGATGCCTCGTGATCGTGGGCACGCCGACGTTCACGCCTGCGCGAGCGCCTGGTCCAGCGTCAGTACACCGATCACCTGCATGCCTTCGATGCTCTCCCGCGGCACGTTCGTCTTCGGAACGATGGCGTGGCGATAGCCGTGCTTGCCGGCCTCGCGCAGCCGCTCCGGGCCGCCGGGCACCGGCCGGATCTCCCCCGCCAGGCCGACCTCTCCGAAGGCGATCAGGTCCCGTGACAGCGGTTTGCCCCGCAGACTGGACAGCACGGCCAGCAGCACGGCGAGATCGGCGCCGGTCTCCGAGACGCGCACGCCGCCGACGACGTTGACGAAGACATCCTGATCGTAGGTCACGACCCCGGCGTGGCGATGGGCGATCGCCAGCAGCATCGCCAGCCGGTTGCCGTCCAGTCCGATGGTCACGCGCCGCGGGTTGGCCAGCCTGGTCTCGTCGACCAGCGCCTGCACCTCCACGAGCAGCGGGCGCGTGCCCTCGCGCGTGACCGTCACCACGCTGCCCGGGGATTGCCGTTCGTGCCGGGTGAGGAAGATGGCCGAGGGGTTGCTGACCTCGCGCAGTCCCTTGTCGATCATCGCAAACACTCCCAGTTCGTTGACTGCGCCATAGCGATTCTTGACCGCGCGGATGACGCGAAATCGCCCGCCGCTGTCTCCCTCGAAATAGAGCACCGTGTCGACCATGTGCTCGAGCACGCGCGGGCCGGCAAGCGCGCCCTCCTTGGTGACATGGCCGACGAGGTAGATCGAAGTGCCGCTCTGCTTGGCGAACCGCACGAGCTGCGCCGCCGTCTCGCGCACCTGGCTGACGCTCCCGGGGGCGGAGGTGATCACCTCCGTGTACATCGTCTGGATGGAGTCGACCACCATCACCCGCGGCTGCTCGCGGCGCGCCAGGTCGAGGACGCGCTCGATGCGCGTCTCGGTGAGCAGGCGGATCGAGCGGGTGTCGACGTCGAGCCGGCGCGCGCGCAACGCGATCTGCCGCGGGGATTCCTCGCCGGTGACATACAGGGTCCCGAGCCGATCGGCGACCGCCGCCAGCATCTGCAGCAGGAGCGTGGACTTGCCGATGCCTGGATCGCCGCCGATCAGCACGACCGAGCCTGGAACGATACCTCCGCCCAGGACCCGGTCGAGCTCGCCGATGCCGGTCGCCAGGCGCTCCTCCTCGATCGCGGCCACGCTGCGCAGGTCGCAGATCTCGGCGCTGTCGCCGCTGTAACCGGAGAATCGTGGATTCGACCTCGCCGGCCTGGACTCGACCGCGACCTCCACGAGCGCGTTCCACGCCCCGCACTCGGGACATTGCCCCGCCCATTTCGGTTGCGTCGCCCCGCAATCCTGGCACTGGTATTGGCTCTTAGCGCGCATGCTGGAGACCGAACGTGGCGGACGGAGGCGCGGTGGGACCGACTGCCGGCCGTGGTGAGCCGGCGTCAGACGATACCGTTGTCGACCGGTTCGCTGAGCTCCTCCCAGTCGAGCGTGCCGGGATCCGGGCTCGCGGTCACCTCACCGATGACCTCGAAACGCGCACGCACTCGCACGCTGCAGAGCAGCTCGTAGGGAATGGTACCCGCATGGCGGGCCACTTCCTCGACCGGCAGACCCTCGCCCCACAACACGACCGGGTCGCCGACCCGCGCCTGCGGCACGTTGCGCAGATCGACGATCAGCATGTCCATGGACGGACGTCCGATGAGGGCGGCGCGCATGCCGTTGACCAGCATGGGGGTGCCGGATTCACAATGCCGCGGGTAGCCGTCGCCGTAGCCGATGGCAACCACGCCGATCGGCATGTCCTCCGGGCAGGCCCAGGTGCAGCCGTAGCCGACGGATTCGCCCCGGCGTACCGGCTTGACCGCGATCAGCGCCGAGCGGACGGTCATCACCGGCTGCAGCCCTTCCTGCACGGCGACCGTGTCGGCGAACGGCGAGACCCCGTAGAGCATCAGCCCGGGCCTTACCCATTCCGCACGCGCGCGCGGCACGGCGATGATTCCCGCGGAATTGGCGATGCACCGCTCGCCGGACATCGCGCCGGTGGAATCGGCGAACACGGCCAGCTGGCGCTCCACGGAGGCATCTCCGCGGGCGTTGGCGTTCGCGAAATGCGTGACCAGCCGTATGGGATCGGCGACGGCGTGGCATTCATCGAGTCGCTGCCACAACGCCGACGCCTGCGCCGGATCGACGCCGAGCCTGTGCATGCCCGTGTCGATCTTCAACCAGACGGGCACCGGCGGGCCCGCGGGCGCCTGCTCCAGCATCGCCACCTGCTCGGGACAGTGCACCATGGTGTCCAGCCGGAGCTGGCGCACCAGGCTCAGCTCCTCGGCGTCGAAGACGCCCTCTAGCAGGATGATGCGCTTGCCCACGCCGGCGCGGCGCAGGGCCACGGCCTCCTCGAGGCAGGCCACACCGAAGGCGTCGGCGTCGGCGAACGCGCGCGCCATGCGCGTCAGGCCGTGGCCGTAGGCATCGGCCTTGATGATCGCCACGACCCTGGAACGGGGTGCCAGCGTGCGCACACGCGCGAGGTTGGCGCGCGCGGCATTCAGATCGATGACGACTCGGGCCGGGCGGCTCATCGCTGGTAGTCGTCGTAGGCCAGGTTGTCGAAGCGCGTGAACTGCCCGCGAAAGGCGAGCTTGACCGTGCCGATCGGTCCGTTGCGCTGCTTGGCGACGATGATCTCGGCGATCCCCTTCTGATCGGAGTCCGGGTTGTAGACCTCGTCGCGGTAGATGAAGACGATGACGTCGGCGTCCTGCTCGATGGCGCCGGACTCGCGCAGATCGGACATGACAGGACGCTTGTCGTTGCGGCTCTCCAGGCTGCGGTTGAGCTGCGAGAGCGCGATCACCGGTACGTGCAGCTCCTTCGCCAGCGCCTTCATCGACCGGGAGATTTCCGAGATCTCCGTCGCCCGGTTCTCCTTGGTCCCCGCGACCTGCATGAGCTGCAGATAATCGACGACGATGAGGTTCAGACCGTGCTCGCGGGCGATGCGGCGGCAGCGCGCCCGCAACTCCCCCGGCGTCAGGGCGGGCGTATCGTCGATGAACAGCCTGGTGTCGTTCAGCATCTGCACCGCCGAGGTCAGGCGCGGCCAGTCGTCGTCCGTGAGCTTGCCGGTGCGCATGCGATGCTGATCGATGTGACCGAGCGAGGACATCAGACGCATGGCGAGCTGCTCGCCCGGCATTTCCATGGAGAACACCGCGACGCAATGCCGATCCTTGATCGCGGCGTGCTCGACGATGTTGAGGGCCAGGCTCGTCTTGCCCATCGACGGCCGGCCGGCGATCACGACCAGGTCCGCGGGCTGCAGACCCGAAGTCAGCTCGTCGAAATCGCCCCACCCGGTGGGAACGCCCGTGATGGGGCTCTGCTTGGTGAACAGCTCGTCGATGCGATCCAGCGCGCTGCCGAGCAGCTCCTTGATCGACTTGTAGCCGGCACGGCCGCGTTTGTTCTGTTCCGCGATCTCGAAGACCAGGCGCTCGGCCTCGTCCAGCAGCTCCTCGCTCGTGCGTCCTTCCGGATTGAAGGCGACACCGCTGATACTGGCGCCGGCGCGGATCAGCTGTCGCAGCACCGAGCGCCCGCGCACGATGTCGGAGTAGGCGGATATATTGGCGGCGCTGGGGGTGTGCTCGGCCAGCGAGGCGATGTAGGGCAGTCCGCCGATCCGTTCGAGCTCGCCGTTGACCTCGAGCGCCTCGGCCACGGTCACCACGTCGCAGGGCTTGCCGGCCCCGGCCAGGCCTGCGATCGCACCGAAGATGATCCGGTGATCGTTACGATAGAAATCCTGCTCGGTGACGCGCTCGGTCACCAGCAGCCAGGCGTCGTTGTCCAGCATCAACCCGCCGAGGACCGCCTGTTCGGCCTCGATGGAATGCGGCGGCACCTTCAGCGCATCGGTGACCGCTTCTGCCGCATAGCTGGCCAAGGTGGAAATCTGACGACCCCGCCCGCGCGGGGTCGCATGCCACATCAGGCCTTGATTTCGCTCTCGGCGACGACGCGCACCGTCACCGCGACGTTCACATCGGCGTGCAGATGCAGCTCCACCGCATGATCCCCCAGGGTTCGGATCGGACCGGTCGGCATGCGCACTTCGCGCTTCTCGACCTCGGTGCCGGCCTTGCTGAAGGCCTCGGCGATGTCGGCGGTGCCGACCGAGCCGAACAGCTTGCCCTCCTCACCGGCGCGGGCGGCGACGGTGACCACCGCGTCCTTCAGCGCGGCGGCGCGCGCCTCGGCCTTCGCCAGGGCCTCGGCCTGCGCCTTCTCCAGTTCCGCGCGCATGGTCTCGAGCTTCTGCACGTTGGCCTCGCTGGCGGGCACGGCCATCTTCTCGGGGATGAGGAAATTGCGCGCGTAGCCCGGGCGCACCTTCACGCGATCACCGAGCTTGCCCAGATTGTGTACCTTCTCAAGCAGGATCACTTCCATCTTCGTTCACCTTTCAGACGCAACTGTTCTCGCCAATGTCTACGCGCCGGCGGCGAACCGGGCGCGAAAATCAAATACCAGGTCTGCCAGGGCCAGGGCCGCGAGCAGCGCAATCACGTAAAACGGCAGCAGCAGCAATGCCAGGTACAGCCCGAACACCCAACCCGCGGGCAGCCGCCGGCGCCAGAGCTCGTGATGCGCGTAGGCCAGTCCGTGGAACGCCAGGGCGCAGACGCTGATCGCCAGCAGGTCCACAGCATACCCCAGGGGGGCCCCCGATACACCGGCGGCGCGGGAGACCGTCACCGCGACCAGCAGTGCCAGCAGCGCGCCCGCGGCCAATCCGCGTGGGAGTTGCAGCGCCCGGAACTCCGGCGCGAAGCCGCCGGGGTTGTACAGCCGCGCCTGCCAGTGGCGCGCCAGCAGCACCGTGGCCATCAGCGTCACCAGCATGGAGGCAGCGACCAGACTGTTGAGCACGCGCGCCACGGTATCGAGATGCTCCGACGTAATCCCGGATGCCGCTCCCTGCTCCCCCGCGAGCTTCATCATGTTGTCCAGCAGCCGCCGCCACCAGGCAACGACATCACCCGTCCACAGCCGCATGGCGACCGCGGATGCGGCCGTGATCGCCGCCGCTGTCACCAGCGCCCAGCCCTGTCTGCGGCTCACGCGCAGGGCAAGCGCGCACAGCAGCGCCGGCAGCCAGATGAGGCACAACACCCACAGCGCGGGATGCAGGGAGCGGAACATCACACCGGTGAAGACCGCGACGGCCGCGGTGGCGATGCCGGAGACCTTCAGGCCCTCGGCCGCCCCATGACGCAGCGTCACCAGGGCTATCGCCGCCCCGCTGAGGCAGCTCGTCAACGGCATCAGCAGCGCGACGAGCCAACCGATGGCGACGAACAGCGCGGCCGCCGCGCCCGCGTGCAGGCGGCCCTGCATGATCCACGCGGCCAGCGGGCGCATGCGAGTTCCGCCGTGTTGAGCGTGAGGCTAGTGCGAGTCGCAGTACGGCAGCAGCGCTAGAAATCTCGCACGCTTGATCGCCGTCGCCAGCTGACGCTGATAGCGGGTCTTGGTCCCTGAAATACGCGCCGGAACGATCTTGCCGTTCTCGGAGATATATTGCTTGAGGGTGGCGATGTCCTTGTAGTCGATCTCCTTGACCCCCTCCGCCGTGAATTTGCAGAAACGCTTGCGACGGAAGAAACGCGCCGTCGGTCTTTCCCGCGGTCTCATGCTCATGCCTCAGCCTCGCTGGGTTCCACTTCAGACACTTCTTCCGCCTCGGCCGCGCCCGGTTCGCCGCGGCGCGGCGTATATCGCTCTTCCTCGGCCTCGCGCGCCTTCGCCAGCGGTGAAGGCTCGCTCACGGCCTCGTCACGCGCAACGATGAGATTGCGGATGACCGCGTCGTTGAACCGGAAGGCGTTGGACAGCTCGGTCAGGGCCTGCTGCGTGCACTCGATGTTGAGCAGCACGTAGTGGGCCTTGTGAACCTTGGCGATGGGATAGGCGAGCTGGCGGCGTCCCCAGTCCTCGAGCCGGTGTATTGCGCCACCGCTGGCCGAGACGATGCCCTTGTAGCGTTCGAGCATGGCGGGTACCTGCTCGCTCTGATCCGGGTGGATCAGGATCACGATCTCATAATGACGCATGCAATTTCCTTTCGGGTTGGCAGCCTCCCGACCGGCGTCATCCGGCGGTGAGGCAAGGATCCCCCGGAGGCGCGGCGCGCGGCCGGACGTCCGCGGGGGCGCGTAGTGTAGTGCAGGGACCGGAATCAGGCAACACGCCGCGGGCCCCGATAACCGGCGCCGGATCATGACGTTAAACGGGTATCAGGGTACGGTGAGACCGACGGTGCGGAGCTGCCGGTTGGACGTCCTCAGCAGCCGCGCGTTCAGGAGCAGGGCCGCCACCGTGAGCCCGGCGACCAGACCGGCCCACAGGCCGAGCACGCCCTGCGGCGGCCCCAGCCAGTCGGTGAGCCCGAGGGCGTAGCCCAGCGGCATCCCCACACCCCAGTAGGCAAGCAGGGTGATGACCATGGTCGGTCGCGTGTCGTGGTAGCCGCGCAGGCTGCCCGCGGCCGTCACCTGCAATCCGTCGGAAACCTGGAACGCCGCCGAGTACGCCAGGATGGTCACCGCCACCTCGCGCACCGCCTCATCGGGGGTGTAGAGCGAGACAATCTGATAGGGGAAGACCAGCAGGGCGAAGGCGCTGCAGCTCGCGAAGATGACCGCACTCCAGGCCCCCTGCCGGGCGTACCGGCGGGCGCGGGCGGGTGCCCCGGCACCCAGGGCATGGCCCACCTTCACGGTCAGCGCGAGACCGAGGCTGGTCGGCACCATGAACAGCAGGGCGCTGAAGTTCAACGCAATCTGGTGCGCCGCCAGCGTTGCAGCGCCGAGCCTGCCGATGAGCAGCGCGACCAGCGCGAAGATGCTGGTCTCGGCGAACATCGCCGCGCCGATCGGAAAGCCCAGCCGCAGCATCGACCACAGGCGCCGCGTCTCCAGGGGGCCGAACCCACTCAGCAATGGCCGCCAGCGCCGGTGCGTCAGCACGGCCAGCGCGGTGAGCTGGATCCACATGACGAAGCCGCTGGCCCAGCCGCATCCCGCCCCGCCGAGGGCAGGCAGGCCGAACTCCCCGTAAATGAAGAGAAAATTCAGCGGGATGTTGCAGAGAAACGCCAGCACCTGGATGAGCATGACCGGCCGACTGCTGCCGCCACCCTCGGTCAGGCCGCGCAGGACGAGGAAGAGCATCATCGCCGGCGTTCCGATCGCCATGCCTGCGAGATACCGCGCCGCCATCGGCCGCACGGCCGGGTCGACGGCCATGAACTCGAGCAGGCGATCGCCGTGCAATATCAGCGTCAGGGCGACTGCCGCCAGGCCACCGGCCAGCCAGACACCCTGCTGCACCGAGGCCGCGAGCGCGGCGCGATCCCTCCCTCCTTCGGCGCGGGCGACCATGGCCGTCACCGCGCTCAGCATGCCCAGGCACATGATGTACACGGGCATCCACAGACTGAACCCGACCGCGACCGCTGCAAGGTCTCGCGGGCCGACGGCCCCGGCCATGACGGTGTCGACCACGCCCATGCCGATCTGCGCAAGCTGGCCAATGAGCATCGGCCAGGCCAGCTGCAGAAGGTCGCGCCAGTCCCTGCCCGGCGGCGGCAGGGGCGGGACCGCTGCCGCCGTCATGACCCGGCGGCGGCGCGCCGGATCCGGCTCAGCGCCTCGCGCAGCAGCGCCCGGGAGCAGCCGAAGTTGAGGCGAACGAATCCCGGCGCCCCGAAATCCTCTCCCCGGGAGAGGCCCACGCCGGCGCGTTCGAGGTGAGCGTGCGGATCGGCACGGCCCAGGCCGCGCGCATCGATCCAGGCGAGGTAGGTCGCCTCCACCGGCGTCATCGACAATCCGGGCGTGTCGTTGATGGCGTCATGGACCAGTGAGGCGCTGGCGCGCAGATAATCGAGCAATGCGCGCCGCCATGCAGCGCCGTGGCGGTATGCCGCCTCCGCCGCCGCGAACCCCAGCACGTTCACATCCGGAACGATGCCGCGCAGCGCGTGGCGCAGACGGCGGCGCAGCGGCGCGTTGGACACAATCGCGAACGAACAGCCCAGGCCCGGGATGTTGTACGTCTTCGACGGGGCCATCAGCGTAATACTGCGCTCGGCAACCGCCGGGTCGAGGCTGGCAAAGGGGACGTGCCGGCGGCCCGGCACAAGCAGGAGATCGGCATGGACCTCGTCCGAGCACACGACGAGATCGTGCCGCTCGGCAATCGCGGCCACCTCGAGCAGCTCCTCGCGCGACCAGGCGCGGCCAACCGGGTTGTGAGGGTTGGACAGCATAAGCAGGCGCGCGCGCGGCGTGAGGGCGGCGCACAGCGCGTCCGGGTCCCATCGCCAGCACCCGCCGCTCTGCACCAGCGGGACGCGGATGCAGGCGCGATCCGAGTACAGCGGCGCGGTCAGGAACGGTGGATAGATCGGCACCGCGGTCAGCACGGCATCGCCGGGTCCGCCGACGGCGCGGCACGCGGCGTTCAGCCCCGGCACGAGGCCGGGCAGCCACACCAGCCATTCCGGGCGGATGTTCCACTGAAAATCACCGGCGAGCGTGGCGATGACCGCCTCGACCAGCGAGGCGGGAGGGTCGCCATAGCCGAATACGCCATGATCGACGCGCGCGTGCAGGGCCTCGATCACGCAGGGTGGCGAGGGGAAATCCATGTCCGCCACCCACAGCGGCAGCACGTCGCGGCCCGCGTACCTCGCCCACTTGCGGCTGTCGGTGCCGCGGCGATCCGGTGGATGGTCGAAGTCGAATTCCGCCCTCATGCCCTGGACCCCGGTGCCGCACTGCCGGCAGCGGCCTGCCCCAGTCGCGAGTCTTTGGACACTCGGCCCCCTGGAGCGCGACGCCGGCGTCTTCGATCCGCCCGCCTCCCTTCAGATCTCGAGATGACTGTAAAGCACGGTCGAGAGATAGCGTTCACCGAAGGAGGGTATGACCACCACCACCAGCTTGCCCCGGTTCTGCGGCCGTGCGGCGATCTGCAGGGCCGCCCAGGTGGCCGCCCCCGAGGAGATGCCGACCAGCAGCCCCTCCTGTGTCGCCATGCGGCGCGCGACGTCGAGCGCGTCGTCGTTCTTCACGCGCACGATCTCGTCGTAGATCGCTGTGTTGAGGATCTTGGGAATGAACCCCGCGCCGATGCCCTGGAGCGGATGCGGTCCGCGTGGCCCGCCGGAGAGCACGGCGCTCGCGTCCGGTTCCACCGCGACGATCTGGACGCCGGGTTTGCGCGCCTTGAGCACCTCGCCGACGCCGGTGATCGTCCCGCCGGTGCCGATGCCGGAGACGAAAATGTCGACCTTGCCGTCGGTGTCGCGCCAGACCTCCTCCGCGGTCGTTTCGCGATGGATCTGCACGTTGGCGGGGTTCTCGAACTGCTGCGCGATGACGTAGCGCGGATCGGCTGCCGCCATGTCCTCGCAGCGCTTGATCGCCCCGGGCATGCCTTCTGAACCGGGAGTGAGGATCAGCTCCGCCCCGTACGCTTTCAGGATGAGCTTGCGCTCGCGGCTCATGGTATCGGGCATGGCGAACGCGCACCTGATGCCGCGCGCCGCGCACACCATCGCGAGCCCGATGCCGGTGTTGCCGCTGGTCGGCTCGAGGATGATCGTGTCCGGCTTGATGCGGCCGGCCGCCTGGAGGGCGTCGATCATGGACACGGCGATACGATCCTTCACGCTGTGGGCCGGGTTGAAATACTCGAGCTTGCAGGCGATCTCGGCGTCGATGCCGGCCGATATCCTGTTGAGTCGCACGAGCGGCGTATTGCCGATGAGTTCGGCGGTATTATTTGCAATGCGCATGGAATCCTCCTGTTCGGGTACCGGATCGCGTTCATCCTGACACAACATCGAGCCGCCAAGAAATGGCGGTACGTCAATACTCCGGCACAGCGATGCGCGATCCGCGCGCCGGCCGGCCCTTCGGCACGGCCCCTTCCGCCGCCTCGGCGCCGGTCAGGCCCGTCAGCGTGGTTTTCGCATCGCGGGGCACGGGCCGGCAGAGGTCACATGCCGCGCTTCAACCGCTGTCGCCGCGTCTCGAACAGGCAGATGCCGGTGGAGACCGAGACATTGAGGCTTGCCACCGTCCCGGTCATCGGGATCCGGGCGAGCGCGTCGCAGAGCTCGCGCGTGAGCCGCCTCAGGCCCTCGCCCTCGCCGCCCATCACCCAGGCGATCGGTCCGGTGAGGTCCACGTCGTAGAGCGTCTTCTCGGCCTCGGCCGCGGCGCCGATCAGCCAGACTCCGGCCTCCTTCATCTGCGCCAGCGCCCGGGCGAGGTTGTTGACCGCGATGAGGGGCACGGTCTCGGCGGCACCGCTGGCCACCTTCGCGGCCGCGGCCGTGAGTCCGGTGCCCCGGTGCTGTGGACGGATGACCGCCCGGACGCCCGCGGCGTCGGCGACTCGCAGGCAGGCCCCGAGGTTGTGCGGATCCTCCACGCCGTCGAGGACGAGAAACAGCGCATCGCGCAGATCGCCCTCGAGCAGTGGCGGCAGCTCCACGGCCTGCTGCACCTCGCGTGGCCGGCAGCGCGCCACGACGCCCTGGTGCCGCCCGCCGCCGGAAAGCCTGTCCAGGGTCGCGCGCGGCGCAGGCTGTGGGCGGATATCGTGGCCGGCGGCGGCGGCGAGGATGGGCGCATGCGCCGGGTTGTGCGCGCCGGCCAGCACCCAGAGCTCCAGGACGGCATCGGGCGAACGCTCGATGAGCGCGCGCACGGCATGGACCCCGTAGATGAGTTCACTGCGTGCCATGAGGATCTCTTCGCCCGCCTCGGCCACGCGTCCCGGATCGGGACGCGGTCAGCGACGCTTCTTCGTCTTCTTCCCGACACCACGCTTCCCGACCGCGGGCGCGGCGGCGCGCGGCTCGGCCTCCGCGACAAGATCGAAATCGATCTTGCGTTCGTCGAGATCCACCCGCATGACCTTGATGCGCACGGGATTGCCGAGCCTGTATACCCGCCCGCTGCGCTCGCCGCGCAGGCGATGGCCGACGGCATCGAAATGGTAGTAGTCGTTCGGCAGCGCCGTGATGTGCACCAGGCCCTCGACGTAGATGTCCTTGAGCTCGACGAACACGCCGAAGCCGGTCACCGAGGAGATGATGCCGTCATAGACCTCGCCCACCTTGTCCATCATGAATTCGCACTTCAGCCACGCTACCGCATCGCGCGTGGCCTCGTCGGCGCGGCGCTCCGTCATCGAGCAGTGCTCGCCCAGGGCCTGCATCGCGGCCATGTCATACAGGTATTTGTGCGCCCTGCCCTTGCTGATGCGCGAGCGGATCGCGCGGTGCACGAGCAGATCCGGGTAGCGCCGGATCGGCGAAGTGAAGTGCGTGTAGGACTCCAGCGCCAGGCCGAAGTGGCCGATGTTCTCCGGCCCGTACACGGCCAGCCGCAGGCTGCGCAGCAGCACGGTCTGGATGAGGTGCGCGTCCTCGCGCCCGCCGATCTTTCCGAGCAGCCGCGCGAAGTCCTTCGCCCGCGGCACCTCGCCGCCCGGCAGCTGCAGCCCGAGCTCGGCAAGGAAGGTGCGCAGATCCTCCATCTTCTCGGCCGACGGTTTCTCGTGCACGCGGTACAGCGTCGGCACCTCCTGCTCCTGCAGGTACTCGGCCGCCGAGATATTGGCCGCGATCATGCATTCCTCGATGAGCTTATGGGCCTCGTTGCGCACCAGCGGCACCACCCGTTCGATCTTCCTGTCCGGGCCGTAGAGGATGCGCGTCTCGCTGGTGTCGAAATCGATCGCGCCGCGCTGCTCGCGTTGCCTGCGGAGCAGTTCATACAGCGCGTAGAGATTCTCCAGGTGCGGCATCAGCCTCCTGTGCCTGGCGCGCACCGCCTCGTCGCCGTCGATCAGCGCGGCGGCCACCTCGGTGTAGGTGAGCCGCGCGTGGGAGTTCATCACGGCATCGTGGAAGACGTGCCGCTTCTTCACGCCCCTGGCGTCGAAGTGCATCTCGCACACCATGCACAGGCGATCGACCTTCGGATTCAGTGAGCAGAGTCCGTTCGACAACAGCTCCGGCAGCATCGGGATCACGCGATCGGGGAAATACACCGAGGTGCCGCGATTGTGCGCCTCCTTGTCGAGCGGCGCGTCCGGGCGGACGTAGTGGGAGACATCGGCGATGGCTACCAGCAATCGCCAGCCTTGGCCGTGCCGCTCGCAGTACACCGCGTCGTCGAAGTCGCGCGCATCCTCCCCGTCGATGGTCACCAGCGGCGTGTCGCGCAGGTCGAGCCGCCCGCGCCGGTCGGCGGCGGTGACCTCCGGCACGATGGTGTCGATCTCCTCCACCACCGCCTCCGGCCACACGCACGGCAGCTCATAGGCACGGATGGCGATGTCCACCTCCATGCCCGGCGCCATGTGCTCGCCCAACACCTCGGTGATGTGGCCGAGCGGCTGCCGGCGCCGATCCGGCTGGGCGATGATCTTCGCCATGACGATCTGGCCGTGCGTGGCGTTGCCCGCCTCGCCGGCGGGGATGAGGATGTCCTGCGCGATGCGCTTGTTGTCGGGGACGACGAGGCCGACGCCGCCCTCGTTGAAATAGCGGCCGACGACGCGGTGATTGGCCCGCTCGAAGACCTCCACGATCGAGCCTTCCGGACGGCCGCGCCGGTCGTGCCCGCGCAGGCGCACCAGGGCGCGATCACCGTGCAGCGCGCAGCGCATCTCGCGCGCCGAGAGAAACACGTCATCACCGCCCTCGTCGCGGATGAGGAAGCCGAACCCCTCGGGATGACCGACGATGCGGCCGCGAATGAGATCCATCTTGTCGACGAGGCCGTAGCCGCCGCGGCGGTTGCGCACGAGCTGCCCGTCGCGTTCCATGGCATCGAGGCGGCGCGACAAGGCCAGTTTGTCATCCTCGTCGGTGACACCCAGCCCATGCGCGATCTGCTCGGCATCGCGCGGCACACCGGCTTCTTCGAGGAATTTCTGGATGAACTCCCGACTGGGGATGGGGCGGTCGTAGCGGGCTGCCTCGCGCTCGGCGTAGGGATCGTTGGACCAGCGATGGCTTCTTTTTCGGCTCATTGACAAGGGGTACTTGGCTGGATAAATTGCCCGACTCCGCGCCGAGGTGGCGGAATTGGTAGACGCACTAGTTTCAGGTACTAGCGGGGCGACCCGTGGAGGTTCGAGTCCTCTCCTCGGCACCATCCTCCCCAATCATCCAATAGGTTGATTGGTAGTCGCGCATATCGCCCTCCGCGGCGCGCGTGGCACGCAGTCTAGCCGCTAACCCCGGCCAGTGCCACAACCCGCCCGCCAGCTTTTCAGCCAGTAACCTGATCTTCGCCTTCCGGGCTCGGCAAGCACTCCACGACATCCCTGCCCGACAACTCGCGTCAGCCTGGCCATGCCGATCGCGCGCCACGACGCCAGGCCTTTTTCGTCATCGAGACCCGACTCAATCACGCCCTGTGGTCACCGCGGCATACGCAGGATTGTCCGACGGCGTAGCAAGCGTTCATACTTTAGGTCATCCTCGCCTGCCGAACGGGGGTACGGCATGATCGAGCTCGATTCGCTTGCGCCAGTCCCGGGCGCCGACGCGCTCCCCAGCGTGACGGCGCCGCCTCGCTGCGCGCCTGTGGTGCGCGCCGTTCGTGCGTTCCTTGCTCGCCGCGCCAACGCTCGAACCTTTCGCGCCACCGTCCACCCCTCCACGGCGTTCCCGCCGCGAGGTAGATGAGCCGCCATGACTCGCATCAGTGAAGACTGGCTGGCGGTGTGGATCGGGCTGCTGGTCTTCGCCCTCTCCGCCGCGGCCATGTTCGGCGTCGATCTGCTGGGCTGGTCGGCGACCAGCAAGGTATGGCTGGATCCGTCAAGGGCGCTCTCCCCGGTCGCCAAGGATTCCACCGTCCCGCCGCTGCTGTCGCTCGCCGGGACCTATCTCTTCATGCTGCTGCTGACCTGCGCCGGAGCGAAATTCCTTGGCATACGGCCAGGCCGCTTCGCCGCGGCGTTCACGGTGTTGTTCGCATTGAGCGTGCTCTGCTCGGTGGCAGGCCATTACGCCTACATCGCCGCCACCCCGGACAAGTTCGACAGGCTGGGGATCGCGTGGTCGCTCAACCTCACCGGCGAGTCCGGCTACATCATCGCCCTGCTGGCCGGCCTCGCCATCGCGAACCTCTCGCCCCGTCTTGCCGGGCGCCTCGGGGAGGCGGCGCGGCCGGAGCTGTACGTGAAGATCGCCATCGTCATCATGGGCGCCGCGCTGGGCGTGAAGTCCGCGGAGACCTTCGGTCTCGCGCAATCGGTGATCTGGCGCGGCCTGTGCGCCGTGGTCGAGGCCTATCTCATCTACTGGGCGGTGATCTACTACGTGGCGCGGCGCTACTTCCGCTTCAGCCGCGAGTGGGCGGCGCCGCTCGCCTCCGGGATCTCCATCTGCGGCGTCTCGGCGGCGATCGCGACCGGCGCCGCCATACGCGCCCGGCCGATCGTGGCGGTGATGGTCTCCTCGCTGGTGGTCATCTTCGCGGTGATCGAGCTGCTGGTCCTGCCCTTCCTGGCGCAGCACTTCCTCTACGAGGAGCCGATGGTCGCGGGCGCGTGGATGGGGCTTGCGGTGAAGACCGACGGCGCGGCCATCCCGGCGGGCGCGATCACCGATTCGCTGATCCGCGCCAAGGCCCTTGCCGCGGGCGGCGTCCAGTACCAGGAAGGCTGGATCTCGATGACCACCACGACCACCAAGATCTTCATCGACGTCTTCATCGGCGTGTGGGCGTTCGTGCTCGCGATCATCTGGACGAGCTTCATCGAGCCGAAGCCGGGCGTGCGCGTGGGCATCGGGGAGATCTGGGAGCGCTTCCCGAAATTCGTCATCGGCTACGTGCTGACCTTCGCCGTGATGCTCTGGTGGTGCCTGGGTGATGAGACCCGCATCGGCGCGGCCAAGCCGGCCACCGAGGTCGCCAACGTCTACCGGCAGCTGTTCTTCCTGATGACCTTCCTGTGCATAGGGCTGGTCAGCGACTTCCGCAGGTTGCGGGAGGAAGGCATCGGCAGGCTGGCGGCCGTGTACGCCGTCAGCCTGTTCGGCTTCATCATCTGGTTCGGGCTGCTGATCTCCTGGCTGTTCTTCGCGGGCGTGAAGCCGCCGCTGGCGTCAGGCTGAGATCGAGGCTGAGCGTATGCAGAACGAAGGCGATCGGCGCATCCGGGACGAGCTGCAACGCATGCCCTACGAGCCGCTGCTGCCGGTGGAGCGCAAGCTCATCCTCGGCAGCCTGGTCCTGGGCGCGGTGCTGCTGATCCTGCTGCTGTGGACGACCCGAGGCTGATTGATCCCTCGCCGGCGGCGGCGCGCGTGCGATGAGCGCGCGGCGGCTCAGGCGAACGGGTCGCGCAGGACGATCGTATCGGCCCGATCGGCGCCGGTGGAGATGATGTCGATCGGCGTATCGAGGACGTTCGCGATGCGCTCGAGGTAGGCGCGGGCGTTGCCCGGCAGGTCTTCGTAACGGCGTGCCCCGAGCGTGGATTCCTTCCAGCCCGGCATCTCCTCGTACACCGGCTCGCAGGCGAGCAGGGCCTCGGCATCGGCCGAGACGCTGCCGATCAACCTGCCGTCGCAGCGGTAGCCGGTGCAGAGACGGATCGTGTCCAGCCCGTCGAGCACGTCGAGCTTGGTCATGCACAGGCCACTCAGGCTGTTGAGCATGCAGGCGCGCCTCAGCGCCACGGCGTCGAACCAGCCGCAGCGGCGTCGCCGGCCGGTGGTGGCGCCGAACTCGTGGCCGCGCTTGGAGAGGTATTCGCCGACGTCGTCGGTCAGCTCGGTCGGAAACGGTCCGCTTCCCACGCGCGTGGTGTAGGCCTTGGTGATGCCGAGCACGTAGTCGAGCCGCCGCGGGCCGACCCCGCTCCCGGTCGCGGCGTATCCGGCCGTGGTGTTCGAGGAGGTCACGAAGGGATAGGTGCCGTGATCGATGTCGAGCAGCGTGCCCTGTGCACCCTCGAAGAGCATGTTGGCTCCCTGCGCCTGCAGCTCGGCGATGCGTTCCGGCACGTCGGTGATGAGCGGCACGAGCAGATCGGCGCAGCACAGCGCCTCGTCGAGCACCTTCTGGAAATCGAGCGGCTCCCGCCGGTAGTAGTTCGTCAA
This sequence comes from Gammaproteobacteria bacterium, assembly GCA_022071965.1. Taxonomy (GTDB): domain Bacteria; phylum Pseudomonadota; class Gammaproteobacteria; order JAJPIJ01; family JAJPIJ01; genus JAJVHZ01. The sequence goes on along the minus strand of JAJVIQ010000001.1, from coordinate 41,134 downwards.
CACGAAGTTGTAGAGGTCGAGCACCTCGCCGAGCTTGGCGGCGAGGCGCTTGCGGTGCGGCAGGTCGCCCACCTTCAGGGCGCGGCGGGCCATCTTGTCCTCGTAGGCCGGCCCGATGCCGCGGCCGGTGGTGCCGATGGCCGCATTGCCCTTGGCGACCTCGCGCGCCCTGTCCATGGCGACATGGTAGGAGAGGATGAGCGGGCAGCCGGCGCTGATGCGTATGCGCTCACTTGCCGGCACGCCGGAGGCCCCGAGCATCTCCATCTCCTCGACCAGCGCCTTCGGAGAGAGCACCACGCCGCCGCCGATCAGGCATTCCACGCCTTCGTGCAATATCCCCGAGGGGATGAGGTGCAGGATCGTCTTCCGGCCCTCGATGACCACCGTGTGGCCGGCATTGTGCCCGCCCTGGAAGCGCACCACCGCGCGCACCCGATCGGTCAGCAGGTCGACGACCTTGCCCTTGCCCTCGTCACCCCATTGCGTGCCGACTACGACGACGTTCTTCCCCACGTTGACTCCGCTCTGCTCGGATTTGACGGTACGGTGCGCGGCATTCAGGCCCTTATGACCCGCCAGCGTCCCTCGATGCGCGCCACGCGGCGCGCGCAATCCATCTCGACGGCGTCGGCCGTCTGGCCCGGCAGGGCGACGACCACGATCTCGCCGCGCTCGCGCAACTTCGCCACCAGCGCCCTGAGCCTCGGGTCGCTGTTCGCCGGCGCAAGGATGCGGGCATTCCTGCCGCGCGCCGGCGCAGCCGCGGGCAGCAGCTCCCGCAGGTCGGCGCTGAAGCCGGTCGCCGGGCGACCGCGGCCGAAAACCCGGCCCAGGTTGTCGTAGCGTCCGCCGAGCGCGAGCGCCTGGCCGCGTCCAGGCTGGTAGGCCGCGAACATAATGCCGGTGTGATAGTGATAGCCGCGCAGCTCCGCCAGATCGACATGCAGCCGCAGCTCGGGCACCTCCCGCCGCAACGCGGCGCCCACCGCGGCCATGCCGTCGAGGGCGCGCTGGACCTGCGCCGGGGCGCCGCGCAGCGCCTTGCGCGCGGCACGCAGCGCGGGGAGCTCGCCCTCCAGCTCCGGCAGCGCGCCGAACATCGCCGCGGTGCGCGCGGGCACCTTCCACTCGCGCAGCTGCGCGGCCAGCTCGGAGACCGCCTTGCGCTGCAGGAGCGCGAAGAGCGCGCCTTCCTGCGATTCCTCCAGACGCGCGAGCCGCGCCAGTCCGCGGAAGATGCCCATGTGGCCGAGATCGAGGTACACCGGGCCGATGCCGCTTCGTTTGAGGGTCTCCAGCATCAGCCGGATGACCTCGACGTCGCTCTCTGTGCCGGCGTGCCCGTACAGCTCCGCTCCCACCTGCAGCGGACAGCGCGCGCCGTCGAGGCGCGCGGCGCGCGCATGCAGCACGGTGCCGAGGTAGCACAGGCGCGTCGGCGCATTGCGCTTCAGGCGGTGCGCCTCGATGCGCGCAACCTGCGGCGTCATGTCGGCGCGCACGCCCATCATGCGGCCGGTCATCTGATCGATGAGCTTGAAGGTCTGCAGGTCGAGATCGTGACTCATGCCGGTCAGGAGCGACTCCAGGTACTCGATGAACGGGGGCATGACGAGCTCGTAGCCCCAGCCGCGGAACAGATCGAGGACGCGGCGGCGCAGCGCCTCGAGCTCCGCGGCCTGCGGCGGCAGCACCTCCTCGATGCCGTCCGGCAGCAGCCAGTGTTCACGCAGGGTCATGGGCCGGGCACTCAGTGAAAGAGGTACAGGAAGAGAAGCCCGATGAGCATCGAGCCGAGTCCGACGTAGCGCAGCGTGCGCTCGTGCAGACGCGAGGCCTGCTCGAATACCCGCCGCATCGTCGCCGGGCTCAGGAACGGCCCGATGCCTTCAAGTACGAGCATCAGGCCGAACGCCGCCGCGAGGTCCTGCCACACGTTACCCTCCACGGCGCCGCATGCATCACGGTGTCGGCGGCACCGACGCTGAGGACGGACTCCTGAAGTACCGGAAGAACTCCGAATCCGGCTGCAGCACGAGGATGTCCTCCTTGCTCTTGAAGCCGGCACGGTAGGCGCTCAGGCTGCGATAAAAACTGTAGAACTCCTGATCGGCGCCGTATCCGGAGGCGTAGATCTCGGCCGCACGCGCATCGCCCTCGCCGCGCAGGGTTTCGGCGTCGCGGTAGGCCTGTGCCAGGATCACCGTGCGCTCCTTGTCGGCCCCGGCCCGGATCTTCTCCGCGGCCTCGCCGCCGCGCGAGCGCAGGTCGCGCGCAACGCGTTCGCGCTCCGCCCGCATCCGGTTGTACACCGACATGCTGACCTCCGGCGGCAGGTCTATACGCTTGATGCGCACGTCGACGACCTTCGCGCCGATGTCCTCGCCGCCCTTGCTGGCTGCCTCGGTCACCAGGCCCATGACCACGCCGCGCTCGCCGGAGATCACCTCGTCTACGGTGCGCTTCGCGAATTCCTCCTTGAGCTTGGAGTTGATCGTCTGCGACAGCAGCGCCGCCGCGTACTCCTCACGGCCCTGGGTGGCGCGGAAGTAGTCCTCGACGTCGTCGATCCGCCAGCGCACATAGGAGTCGACGATCACGGCTTTCTTCTCCTTGGTGGTGAAGCGCTGGGCCTCCGCATCGAGGCTCAGCAGCCGCTTGTCGAATTTCCTGACCTGCATGACCACCGGCAGCTTGAAATGCAGGCCCGGCTTGTAGTCCGAGCGGTAGATCTTGCCGAAGTTGAGCACGATGGCGCGTTCGGTCTCCGACACGACGAAGGTCGAGGACCAGATCACGACGACGATGATCACCAGCGCTATGAACAGACGTGGCATGAACATGGTCAGCGTGTCTCCCGCACGCGCTCGGTGGCGCGATCGCGTTCTTCAATCGAGGCCCGCACCGAGGCGTCTTCCGTCAGGTCGCGGGCCAGGTCATCCGGCGTGCGCGCCGGCGGCGCGGCGGCCTGTCCCTGTCGCTGCGGCAGCAGCCGATCGAGCGGCAGATAGAGCATCTGGTTGGCCGACTCGCTGTCCACGAGCACCTTCGAACTCTTGTCCAGGACCGACTCCATCGTCTCGAGATACAGTCGCTCGCGCGTCACGTCCGGACTCTTGCGGTATTGCGTGAGCAGCTCCCGGAAGCGATTGGCCTCGCCCTCGGCCCGCGCGATCACCTGCTGCTTGTAGGCCTCGGCCTCGGCGCGTTGGCGCGCGGCGGCGCCGCCGGCCTTCGGCAGGATCTCGTTCTTGTAGGCCTCGGCCTCGTTCACGAGTCGTTCGTAGTCCTGGTCGGCCTTGATGGCGTCGTCGAAGGCGTCCTTGACCTCGGCCGGCGGATTGGCGTCCTTGCTGTTGACCTGGTTGACGATGATGCCGGTGCCGTGCGTGTCCAGTATCTGCTGCAGGCTTTCCTTCGTCGCCTGCGCGATCTGCTGGCGTCCCTCGGTGAGGGTGAAGTCGATGGTATTGGCGCCGACCGTTTCTCGCAGCGCCGCCTCGGTGGCCTGGCGCAGCATCTCATCGGGCCCCTTGACGTTGAACAGGTACTGGGCCGCGTTCTTGATGCGATACTGCACCTCGAGATCGACCACTGCGATGTTGCCGTCCTTGGTGAACATCGAGCCCTTCACCTGCTGCGAACGGACCAGATCGATGTTCACCTTCTGGACCCGCTCGATCGGACGCGGCAGCCGTATCCGCCAGCCCGGATCCAGGGTATCGACATGCTTGCCGAAGCGCGTGACGACGCCGCGCTCCCCGGGCTGGATGGCGTAGAACATCTGGCTGAAGACGAGGATGCCGCCGAACAGGGCGACGATCGGCAGATAGGTCGTCGGAAGCCTCGGGCCGCCGCCGCCTCCGCCGCCGCCGCCATTGCGAGGTCCCTTGCCGCCGCCGAACAGGCCGCGCAGCCGGTCACGCACCTTGCCGATGACCTCGTCGAGTTCCGGCGGGCCGTCCTGACGGCGCCCCCCGCCCCAGGGGTCGCGTGGCTCGCGGTCGCGTCCGCCGCCGGGTTCGTCCCACGCCATGGGCGCGCCGCCCGTCTTCTCGTCGTTCATTGTCGCTGCCGCGCTTTCAGACTGCTGCTCCCGCCGGATACCCCGTGGCGGTCGCTATTGAATTCTCTAAGTGTTTGCACTTCAAGGAGTTGTACAACCGCGATGCGCAAGAGTGCGATTGTACGGGGAGGCCCGCCCGGCCTGCAACCGACCGTGCTCAGGCCTCCTGCAGCTCGGCCCTTTCCCTGGCTGCAGGTTCCGTCGCCCGCGGCAGGCCGGCCTCGGCGCAGAGGTGCCGCAGGAACTCGGGATCCATGTGCACAGTGATGACCCAGCCGCCGCCGTCCTCGGCAACCCGCTCGGCGGTCACCACGCCCATGGCGTGCAGGCGCGCGCGCAGTCTCGCGGCGGTCGGCGGCACGTCCACACTGACCGGTCCGACGCCACGGCGCATGCGCTCGGCCATCGCGTCGAGCAGCAGATCGATGCCCTGCCCGGTCCGCGCCGACAGCCAGACGCGCCGCGGCACACCTTCGTCATCGCGGTCCATGCGCGGCGCCACACCTTCGAGCCGATCGATCTGGTTCATGACCAGGAGGCTGGGAAGGGCATCCGCGCCGATCTCCCGCAAGACATCGACCACGTCCGCGGTGCGTTCCTCGCGCCGCGGATCCGCCGCGTCGATGACCACGAGGAGCAGATCGGACCGTGTGGCCTCCTCGAGCGTGGCGCGAAAGGCGGCCACCAGCTCGTGTGGCAGTTCGCGGATGAATCCGACGGTGTCGCTCAACACCACGTGGCCGCTGCCCGGCAGGTCGAGTCTGCGCAGGGTCGGGTCCAGGGTCGCGAACAACTGATCTGCGACATAGGCGCCCGCCCCGGTCAGTGCGTTGAACAGCGTGGACTTGCCGGCGTTCGTGTAGCCGACCAGGGAGATGGTGGGCATGTCGGCCCGGGCGCGCGCGCGGCGGCGCTCGTGACGTTGTCGCCGGACCCGCGCCAGGCGCTCCTCGATCTGGCGCATGCGGCGCTCCACGAGGCGGCGGTCGATCTCCAGCTGGGTCTCACCGGGACCACCGCGCACGCCGATACCGCCTTTCTGCCGCTCGAGGTGGGTCCAGCCGCGCACGAGGCGCGTGGCCATGTGCCGGCATTGCGCGAGCTCGACCTGCAGCTTGCCCTCGTAGGTGTGCGCGCGCCGGGCGAAGATGTCGAGGATGACGCCGGTGCGGTCGGTGACACGGCAGCGCAGCTGCCGTTCCAGGTTGCGTTCCTGTGCTGGCGTGAGGCTGTGATTGAACAGCACCACCTCGGCGCTGAGTGATTCGACGGCCGCCTCCAGCTCCAGGAGCTTGCCGCGGCCGATGAAATGCGCCGGATCCGGCTTGTGACGCGAGCCGGCGAGCGTGCCCACCACCTCGGCGCCCGCGGAGCTGGCCAGCTCCACGAATTCCTGCAGCGACTCCTCGACGGGTGCGCCGCGCAGGCTGATGTTCACCAGGACTGCGCGCCGCCCCCGGGAGGGACGCTCAAACAGCGACGCGGCCAGGGCCCGCTCCCGTGCGCGTCAATGCCCGTCGCCGCCCGCGCCAGATTGATCCCACCCTATTCCCCGGCACCCGCCGCATCCTCATCGGTACGCGGCAACTTGACGTTGCGCGCCGGCACGACCGTGGAGACCGCGTGCTTGTAGACCATCTGGCTGACTGAATTCTTCAACAGGATGACGAACTGATCGAAGGATTCGATCTGCCCCTGCAACTTGATGCCATTGACGAGGTAGATCGACACCGGGACGTGTTCCTTGCGCAGGGCGTTGAGGAACGGCTCCTGCAATGACTGTCCTTTACTCATTGTTGTTCTCCTTCTTCTGTTGCGCTTCTAGTTTTCAATTGCATCCGGATTGTGAATTGTTTGCGCACGAGGATTTGCATACGCCGCGGCGCCAGCCTCCCTGGCGGTACGCCGGCGTCATCCGGCCCCTTTACCTCCGATTGGCCGGGAACAGGTCCGGGTTGGCGATCAGTTCCCTTCTGAGAAATTATACCCGCTTAATGTTGACATGCCGATGAAGAATGTGTTCCGCATTTCGCATCAATGCATCGATTGCATCCGGCCCGCCGGCGTCCATCCATCGCGCCCCCGGCTCCGCCCGGAGCCACGTGAGCTGGCGCTTGGCGAGCCGGCGCGTGGCGGTGATCGCGGCGCGGGTCATGCTCGGGCGGTCGCATCGGCCATCGAGGTGCGCCCACGCCTGCCGGTAGCCCACCACGCGCATCGCCGGCAGGTCCGGATGCAGATCGCCGCGGTCGCGCAGTCTCCGGACCTCGCTTAGGAAGCCCTCGGACAACATCTGATGAAACCGCGCCTCGACGCGGCGGCGCAGTTCCTCACGGTCGGCCGGGCACAGCACGAACTTCCACACCTCACCGGGCAGCTCCCCGCCGTGGGCCGCCCACCACTCGGTCATGCTGCGGCCGGTGAGGGCATGGACTTCCAGCGCCCGCTGTATCCGTTGCGGGTCGTTGGGGTGTATGCGGGCGGCGGCCTGCGGGTCGAGCGCCGTCAGGCGCGCGTGCAGGGCCGCCCAGCCCAGCCGATCGGCCTCGGCCTTCAGGGCTGCACGGGTGACCGCATCCGCCGGCGGCAGGGGCGAGAGTCCGCGCTCCAGGGCGCGGAAGTACAGCCCCGTGCCACCCACCAGCAGTGGCACGCGCCCGGCGTGCCGTATGGCCTCGATGGCGGCCAGCGCATCGGTGCGAAAATCGCCGGCCGAGTAGCTCTCGCTCGGCTCCCTGATGTCGATGAGACGATGGGGCGCCAGCGCCAGCATCCCGGGCGCGGGCTTGGCCGTCCCGATATCCATGCCGCGATAGACCATCGCGGAATCCACGCTGACGATCTCCAGGGGCAGGCGCTGCACGAGCTCGATGGCCGCGGCGGACTTGCCGCTGCAGGTGGGTCCCATCAGAAAGATGACCGGCGGGCGCGGCGGTGTGGTCGGCGTCGGCGGCTTCATGGAGCGAGAGCGCGGGAATGGTCGTGCCGGCGAGGATCAGCGTCCGCTAGGCGCGTTTGGCGAGCAGCCCCCGGAGATCGGTGGTGCCTGCCCGCCCGGCGATGCCCCGGCATACCATGGTCTCGACGTCGTAGCGCCCGGCGAGTTCCCGCAGCAGCGCCGCCGCCTCCGCGTCGGTGGTCGGCGCCAGCGCGGCGCCGCCGGCGCGGGCGATGCCCTCGAGAATGGCCGCCTGCCTCGATACACGCTGCCGGTGCGACTCGGCGCCCGCCTGCAACACGCCATCCAGCACCGCCCGTGCCGGGACCTCCCGCAGGGCGGCGGGCACGGCGCGCAGCATCACCGCGCCCGGCGCCACCCGCTCGAGCTCCACGCCGCAGGCTGGCAGCGCGTCCGCCACGCGCTCGATGGCATCCGCGGCCTCCTCATCGACGCTCATCGCGCACGGAAACAGCAGCAGCCGGGGGGTCATCGCCAGGGGATCGCCCGCCTCCCGCAGGGCGTCCAGCCAGAGCGCGGCGCGCGCCCGCTGCGCATCGATCAAAAGCAGCCCGCTCGCCTCGCGGACGACGATGAGGCCGCCTGGGAGCGCCATGACCTTGTCCATCTCCAGCAAAAGCGACGGACCCGCCGCAGACGGCGGCTCCTCACCGGCCCCGACGACTGCTGCCCTCGCCGCGACCTTGGGCGAATACTCCGGGGCCGGCTCGGCCGCGGCCGCCGCCTGCTCCGGCCCGGCGAGGCTGCCGTCCGCCGGCGGCGCCCGTGCCGGTGTGGGATCGGGGCCGCGCAGCACTCGCCTGAGCGCGCTGAACACGAAATCGTGTACCCGGCGGGTGTCCGCGAAGCGCACCTCGATCTTGGCCGGATGGACGTTCACGTCCAGCGCCTGCGGATCGATCTCCAGATACAGGACGTAGGCCGGGTGTCGGCCGGCGGCGAGCGCATCCTCGTAGGCGAGGCGCGCGGCGTGCTGCAGACGCGGATCGCGTACCGGGCGGCCGTTGACGAACCAGAACTGCAGATCGCTCTGGTTGCGGGCGCCGGCCGGCGCCGCGATCCACCCGCGGACGGCCAGACCCGGCACCGCGACGCCGACCGGCCGCGCATGACGCATGAACGCCAGGCCGCAGATCTTCTCCAGCCGGCGCGCGAACTGCGCATCGGACGACGCCGGCCTGATCGCAAGCGCGCGCTGCTGATTGTGGGTGAGACTGAAACCGAGATGGGGGCTCGCCAATGCGGCCCGCCGCAGCCAGTCCTGCATGTGCAGAAACTCGGTGCGTTCGCTCTTCAGGAACCGTCGGCGCACGGGCGTGGCGAAAAACAGGTCCCGCACCTCGACGGTCGTGCCCGTGGCGCGCGCGGCGGGTACCGGTCCTTCGATGTCCGCCGATCCCTGCACGCAGACGGTCCATGCCTCGCTGCTGCCATGCTCGCGCGAGGTCAGCGTCAGCCGCGCGACGGCGCCGATGCTCGCGAGCGCCTCGCCGCGGAAGCCGAGCGTGCCGAGGGCCGCCAGGTCCGTCAGTGATCGCAGCTTGCTGGTCGCGTGCCGCCGCAGGGCCAGCGGCATGTCCTCACGGCTCACTCCGCCGCCGTCGTCGCGCACGCGGATGAGGCGCGCGCCGCCCACCTCGACCTCGACGTCAATTTGCCCGGCGCCGGCGTCGATGCTGTTTTCGACCAGCTCCTTGACGACGGAAAAGGGGCGCTCGATCACCTCGCCCGCGGCGATCTGGCTGATGACGGAATCCGGCAGTAATGCGATGCGCGGCAACATGCCTCGCTATGGTAAAGGCCGGCGCGACCCCGGGTAAGTGTCGCGGCGGTCGATGCCGGCGGATCAGGGGTTCGAGGCCACGCGGCGCTCGCGCCGCTCGGCCATCAGGGTGCCCGGGGGCGGCGTGGTCTCGAAATACTGGCGCATGCCGTCGGCGATGGCCCGCGCCAGTTGTTTCTGGTGCGAGGCGGTGCGCAGCTTGCGCTCCTCCGCGCCATTGGTGAGATAGGCCGTCTCCACCAGGATGGAGGGTATGTCGGGGGACTTCAGCACCACGAAGCCGGCGTGCTGCACCTGCGGCTTACGCACGTTGCCGATGCGGTCGAGGCGGTCCAGCACCTCTTCGGCGACGTCGGCGCTCGCCTCCATGGAGGCGGTCTGCGAGAGGTCGAGGAGCACCGATTTCAGGACGCTGTCCTTGTCGTCCCAGGTGACCCCGCCGATGTAGTCGGAGGAGTTCTCCCGATCGGCGAGCCAGCGCGCCGCCTCGCTGCTGGCCCCGCGCTGCGAGAGGACATAGACGGAGGATCCGGCGACGTCGGGGTCCTTGTAGGCATCCGCGTGCACCGACACGAACATGTCGGCACGATGCTCACGCGCCTTCTCGATGCGCCTGCGCAGCGGAATGAAATAGTCGCCATCGCGCGTCAGGACCGCGCGCATGCCCTCGATGCGATTGATCTCCTCGGCCAGCCGGCGCGCGATCGCCAGGGTGACGTCCTTCTCGCGCGTGCCCTTGCGACCGATGGCCCCCGGGTCCTCGCCGCCATGGCCGGCATCGACCGCGACGATGACGTCGCGGCTGCGCCCGTTACCCGCAACCTGCGCGGGCGGCTTGGCCGACGGGCTGGGCGCCATGGCGACCTGCCCGGCCTCGCGCGTCTCGGCCTTGGTCTCGGGTTTCGGCACCGCGGCCGCGGCTGCGGACCCGGGCGGGAGGGCGGCGAGCGTGTGCGACGACGGCCTCGAAGGCCCGTTCGTCAGCTCGATGAGCAGGCGGTGACCGTAGCGATCATTCGGCTTCAGCAGCGCGCTGCGCACCACGACCGGACCCGTCACGTCGAACACGACGCGCGTGCCGCCGTCCGGCTTCGGGCCGTGGCGGACGGCGCGCAGCAGGCGATGCGCGGCATCGGGCTGCGGCAGGGGTTTCGTCACCTGGGTTGCCTTCAGGTCGATGACGACGCGATGAGGGTTGTCGATGGTGAAGACCTCGTACTGGACCGGGGCGCTGATGTCGAAGACCACACGGGTGTTGTCCGGGGCCGGCCACAATCGCAGGTTCTGGACCTCCAGCGCGGTCACGGGCAACGACATCAGCAACGCGGCGAGGGAGGTGAAGAGACGCATTTCGGGGGTGCAGGTCCGCTTGTTTCGGGATTGTCACCATATTTTTAGCTCTTACCGGCCAAAATTCAACCTGTTAGTGATAGAAACGCGTTATATCCATGTTTTCGCGATAATTGCCTCGACGAGACCGGAGCGTGAGGACGCCGCGCCTAGAGGGCATCGACGAGCGCGATCCCATGCGCGCTGCGGGCCTGCAGATGCGCGACGCGTTCGGTGGGCGAGCCGCCCACGCTCAGCGTGACCGCGAGGTCGCAGTCCCTGAGCACGGGGTGACCACGCGCAGGCCACTCCACCAGACAGATCGCGCCGCCCTGGAGGTAGTCGCGTATCCCCATCTCCTCCAGCTCGTAGGGGTCGCGCAGGCGATAGAGATCGAAATGATGGATGACCAGATCGGCGGTCCGGTAAGGCTCGACCAGGGTGTAGGTCGGGCTCTTGACGATACCGGTGACCCCGAGTGCGCGCAGCAGCCCGCGCACGAGCGTGGTCTTTCCGGTCCCGAGATCTCCGTACAGGAATACGATCGTCCCCGGGACCAGCAGGGCGGCGAGCCTGGCGCCCAGCGCCTCGGTCTCCGCCTCCGAGCGCAGCGTGCGCGCGACGGTGCGGCCCCCGATCGGCGTGTCCACCGGCGCACTAGCCGTTGACGAGAACACGCAGCCAGGGCATGAGGTCGGTGGCGATCAGGCCGCGCTCACCCCCTTCCGCGGCGCGATCCCCCGCCTCGGCGTGCAGGCAGACACCCAGTTGCGCTGCGTCACGGGGGCCGAGCCCCTGCGCCAGCAGCGCCGCGATCACGCCGGTGAGGACGTCGCCCACCCCCCCGGAACCCATGCCGGGATTGCCGGCGCTGCATGCCGCCAGCTCCCCGGCGCTGCAGACGATCGTGCCCGCTCCCTTCAGCACACAGACACCGCCATAACGACTCTGCAATTCCCTGGCGGCCGCGTAGCGATCCCCCTGCACCCCTGCGACGCTGCCACCGAGCAGGCGCGCGGCCTCCCCGGGGTGCGGGGTGAGCACCCAGTTGTCGTCGCGGCGGCAGGGCTCCATCGCCAGAAGGTTCAGGGCATCGGCATCCGCCACCAGCGGCTGCCTCGCCTCCAGTACACGGGCCAGCAGGCCGAGTGCCCACTCACTGCGGCCCAGGCCCGGGCCGATCGCGACCGCATCCGCGCGAGCCAGGAGCGGTTCCAGCTCGGCGGGCGTCTCCACGCCGTGGCTCATCAGCACCGGGCACTGGGCGGCAATGCTCGCCGCGTGGCGCGCGCGCGTGGCGAGACTGACCAGTCCGGCCCCGGTGCGCGCCGCCGCCTCGCCGGCAAGCCGGATCGCCCCCGCGTAGCCCGTATCGCCGCCAATCAACAGTAGGTGCCCGAAATGACCCTTGTGGCCCGTGCGCCGGCGCCGTGGCAGCAGGTGCATGAGCGGCGCCCGCGCGATGCGCCATGCCGAAGGCGAGACCGCGTCGTAGACCTGTGGCGGAACGTCGAGGTCGCTGAAATACAACCTCCCGGTATGATCCGGCGCCGCGCCCGTCAGCAGGCCCTGTTTCAGGCCGATGAAGGTGACGGTGGCATGGGCGCAGACCGCGCCGCCGAGCGGCTGCCCGGTGTCCGCGTGCAGCCCCGAGGGGATGTCGATCGCCAGCACCGGCGCGGGGCCGGCGTTCATCGCGGCGATCGCCGCGGCGTGTGCACCCGCCGCGTCGCGGTCCAGGCCGGTACCCAGCAGCGCATCGACGACCACCTCGGCGCGCAGCGCGGCGCCCTGCTCCCAGGGCTGCGCCCGCACCCCTTCCGCCACGAGCTGCTGCAGGTGCGTGCGCGCGTCGCCACGCACCGATTGCACGTCGCCGACCACGCGCACCTCGACGGCCAGGCCCGCGCGACGGGCGAGCCTCGCCACCACGAAACCGTCGCCGCCGTTGTTGCCCGTACCGGCAATGACCGCGATCGAGCCGGCCTGCGGCCAGCGCTGGCGGAGCACCGCGAACGTGGCGCCGCCGGCGCGCTCCATCAGCACGGCGCCGCCTATCCCGTGGGTCTCGATCGCGGCGCGGTCCAGCGCCCTCACGCCCTCGGCGCGGTACAGCTGACGCGGAAGTTCGGTGGTCACGCCGCTCATCGCGCCGCCGGCTCAGATCCTGAAATGCTGGACGCGATAGTGGCGCAACTCCTCGATCGAGTCGCGGATGTCATCGAGCGCGAGGTGCGAGGAATTCTTCTCGTAGACGGGAACATTCGGCGCCCATCGACGGACCAATTCCTTGACGGTGCTGACATCGAGATTGCGATAGTGGAAGAATTTCTCCAGCCGCGGCATGAGACGGAACAGGAACCGGCGATCCTGGCAGATGCTGTTGCCGCACATCGGCGAGGTCCCCGGGGGCACGAACCGGGCGAGGAAGGCCAGGGTCTGCTCCTCGGCCTGCGCCGTGGTGATCGTGCTCGCGCGCACCCGCGCCGTGAGCCCCGACCTGGCATGCTGGGTGGTGTTCCACTCGTCCATGGCGGCGAGCACTGTGTCGGCCTGGTGTATCGCCAGCGCCGGCCCCTCGGCGATGGTGTTGAGCTGCGGGTCGGTGACGGCGGTCGCGATCTCGATGATATGATCGGTGTCGGGATTCAGCCCGGTCATCTCGAGATCGATCCAGATCAGATTGTCGGCCGAGACCGTCACTCGCGCTTTCCTTTCCGGGCCTGCCCCGTCGATGCATGCAGCCAACGATGAACACCTTCACCTGCGTCTTCCTTGCCGTGCTGGCGCTGAACCTCGGGCTGCACCTCTGGCTCGACCGCCGCCACCTGCGGCACGTGCTCGCACATCGATCCGCCGTCCCCGATGCCTTTGCCGGCGAGATCCCGCTCGCCGCGCATCAGAAGGCGGCTGATTATACGACGGCCCGGCTGCGCTTTGGCCTCATCGAGACCACGGTCGGCGCGATCGTGCTGCTGGGCTGGACGATCGGCGGCGGATTCGACCTGCTGGACCGCTGGGTGCGCGGCCTGGGCTGGCCGGGCGTCGCCACCGGCGTGGCCTTCCTGCTCGCCGGCTTCCTGCTGCTGGCGATCATCGATCTGCCGGCGCAGGTCTACCGCACCTTCGTCATCGAGCAGCGCTTCGGTTTCAATCGCACCACCGCCAGGACCTTCCTCACCGATCTGCTCAAGAGCGCGGCGCTGCTGGTGGTGCTGGGCGCGCCGCTCGCCGCGCTGGTCATCTGGCTGATGCGGAACTCCGGCGCACTGTGGTGGCTGTACGTCTGGCTCGCATGGACCGTCTTCAGCCTGCTCGTGCTGTGGGCGTTTCCGGTGTTCATCGCGCCGCTGTTCAACAAGTTCGAACCCCTCACCGACGGCGGGCTGATCGATCGCATCGAGCGACTGCTCGCCCGCACCGGCTTCCGCTCGAGCGGGCTGTTCGTGATGGACGGCTCGCGCCGCTCGGCGCACGGCAACGCCTACTTCACCGGTTTCGGCGCCAACAAGCGCATCGTCTTCTTCGACACGCTGCTGAAGGAACTCGACGGCGAGGAGATCGAGGCGGTGCTCGCGCACGAGCTCGGCCACTTCAGGCGCAGGCATGTCGCCAAGCGGGTGGCCGCGATGTCGGTCATCAGCCTCATCGGGCTGGCCGCCCTGGGATGGCTCAGCGGACAGCCGTGGTTCTATAGCGGCCTCGGCATCTCCACGCCTTCGGCGCACACGGCATTGATGCTGTTCCTGACGGTCTCGCCGGTCTTCACCTTCGTGCTGCAGCCGCTGCTGAGCGGCTGGTCGCGGCGGCACGAGTTCGAGGCCGATGCCTACGCGGTGCAGCAGTCCGACGGCCGCGCGCTGATCCAGGCGCTGGTAAAACTTTACAGGGAGAACGCCAACACACTCACCCCTGATCCCCTGTATTCGGCCTACCACGACTCGCACCCACCTGCGCCCATCCGGGTGGCGCACCTGCAGGCGTTGATGCGTTGACCATGCGCGCCGCATTCGCATCGGCATTGGCGCTCGCCGCGATCGCGGCATTCGCTCCGGCCGCGCGGGCGGCCGATGCCGAGCGCGGACGGCAGTTGAACGCGGCCAACTGCCAGCAGTGTCACGACGACGGCCTTTATCGCGGGCCGGCTCGCAAGGCCAGGAGCATCGCGGAGATCGCTGCCCAGGTGCGCAAGGGCGAACAGGCGCTGGGCCTGGGCTGGAGCGATCAGGACGTCGCCGACGTCACGGAGTACCTCAACAAGGGTTTTTACCGGCTGGCCCGCTAGGGGCCGACCGGCGCCGGGGCAATCGCCGGCGGCGCGTGCGCCCCCGGGGGTCCCTGGTACGCCACGGTGAAATTCGGCGATCCGTATTTCATTTGCCGGGGTCGTCCTGCCCCTCGAACTCCTGCGAGCGATACACCTGCGAGCAGACGGGCCGCATGCGGCGGAAGGTCACGCGCCGCGGGCGAAGGAGCGGTGCACGGGGTCGGCGCAGGAGCCACCTCCGCGGCGATCGCGACGCCGGGCGCTGCCGCGACAGCGAGCGCGAGCCGTGCGGGCCGCGTGTCGCGGGAGCCCGGCGAGGGCGCGAGTCCTCTCCTCACAACTCCCTGCGCGCGGCGATGGCGTGCGACAGCGTGCCGCCGTCGACATAACCCAGTTCCCCGCCGAGCGGAACGCCATGCGCGATCCGCGTGGCGCGCAGGTTGCGGCGATGCGCGATCTGGGCGATGTAGTGCGCCGTCGCCTCGCCCTCCACGGTCGTTCCGGTCGCCAGGATCACCTCCTGCACCTCTCCCCGATCGAGGCGCTCGGCAAGCCTGTCGATGCCGATGTCCTCCGGGCGGATGCCGTCGAGCGGCGACATGCGCCCCATCAGCACGAAATACAGTCCGCGATAGTCGGCGGACTGTTCGATGGCGCTGACGTCCGCCGGGCTCTCCACCACGCACAGCAGCGCGCGGTCGCGCCTCGGACTCGCGCACAGCGTGCACAATGGCGTCTCGCTGAAATTGCGGCACTGCTCGCAGTGCCCGACCCGCTGGATGGCGGCGAGCAGCGTCTCGGAGAGCCGGCGCCCGCCCTCGCGATCGCGTTCGAGCAGGTGGAACGCCATGCGTTGCGCGGTCTTCGGCCCGACACCGGGCAGGCAGCGCAAGGCCTGGATGAGCTGGTCGAGCAGCGCTGCTTCGCTCACCGTGCTGGTACGCCCCGCGTACGGCGCCGGCTCAGAACGGCAGCTTCATGCCCGGCGGCAACGACATGCCCGCGGTCAGGCCGGACAGCTTGTCCTTGCTGACCTGCTCGACCCGGCGCACGGCGTCGTTGACGGCCGCCGCGATCAGGTCTTCGAGCATGGCCTTGTCGTCCTGCATGAGACTCGGGTCGATCTCCACCCGCTTCACGTCGTGCCGGCCGGTCATGGTGACCTTGACCATGCCCGCGCCGGACTCGCCCGTGACCTCCATGGCCGCGATCTGCTCCTGCGCGCGCTGCAGGCTTTCCTGCATCTGCTGGGCCTGCTTCATCAAATTGCCCAATGGGCCTTTCATGACTGGTTCCTCGATATCAAATCAGAATGCCGTTCACTCCGGCCCCCTGGTGCTCACCTTCTCGATAATCGCCCCGAAGCTCTCGCGCAGCGCGGCCACGTTCGGATCGCCCTCGATCGCGGCGAGGGCCGCCTGCTCGCGCTCCACCTCGCGACGGGTACGCGCCTGCGCCGGCGACTCCGCGCCCTGGACTTCCTGCAGGCTCAACTGCAGCCTGAGGCGCTCCCCATGGCAGGCCTGGATGGCCTGCTCGAGGCGGGCCTCCGCCGCCGGGCTGCGCAGGTTCGCATGGGCCGGCGCCAGGGCGAGCCGGAAGAGATTGCCGTCGGTGCCAAGATACACGCATTGCGCAGCGAGTTCGCGCACCCTGCCGCTCAATCCGAGTTCGTTCAGCATCACGTTCCAGTCGGTGGATTCCGCACGGGAAACCGGCGCATCTCCGCGTGCGGCTCGCGCGGCGGGTGCAGCCAGGGCGTGCGGCGTCGCATCGGCACGGGCGGCGCGCGCCGCGCCGCCCGTCCCTGCCCCGGCGCCCTCCGGCGCCACCGGCGTGGCCGGCTCCGCCCCCGCCGGGCGGAAGGCCAGCATGCGCAGCAGAACCATCTCCAGGCCGCCCTCCGGGTCCGGCGACCACGGCAGATCGCGCCGCCCGATCAGACCAATCTGGTAGTAGAGCTGGCAGTCCTCCGGGGAGAGTCGTGCGGCCAGCGCGCGCAGCCCCGCGTCGTCCTCGAGGGCCTCGCCCTCCTCGCCGAGCACCTGCACGACGGCGATCCGCTGCAGCAGCGCCAGCAAGTCCGCGAGCACGGCGGAGAAATCCGGACTCGCCTCGGCGATGCGCCGCGCCTGCCGCAGGACGCCAGCGGCGTCGCCTTCGACGAGCAGGCGCAGCAGTTCGTGGATCTGCTGGCGATCGATCGTGCCGAGCATCGCGCCGACCTCGGCCTCGCGCAGCGCGCCGCCGCCGAAGGCGATCGCCTGATCGAGCAGGCTCAGGGCGTCGCGCACGCTGCCGTCGGCCGCCTCCGCCACCAGGCGCCGCGAATTGCGGTCGCTTTCGATCCCCTCCTGCACGAGGATGTGCTCGAGGTGCTTGTCGATCTGCGCCGGCGTCAGCCGCTTCAGGTTGAACTGCAGGCAGCGCGACAGGACCGTGACCGGCAGCTTCTTCGGATCGGTGGTCGCCAGCAGGAACTTCACGTGCGGCGGCGGCTCCTCCAGCGTCTTCAACAGGGCGTTGAAGCTGTGGCCGGAGAACATGTGCACCTCGTCGATGAGGTACACCTTGTAGCGGCCCCGCGTCGGGGCGTAGTGCACGTTGTCGAGCAGCTCGCGGGTCTCGTCGACCTTGGTGCGCGAGGCCGCGTCGACCTCGATCAGGTCCACGAAGCGACCCTCGTCGATCTCGCGACAGGCGGAACACTCCCCGCACGGTTTCGAGCTCACGCCCGCCTCGCAGTTCACCGCCTTGGCGAAGATGCGCGCCAGCGTGGTCTTGCCGACGCCGCGCGTGCCGGTGAACAGGTAGGCATGGTGCAGGCGACCCTCGTCGAGGGCGTGCACCAGGGCCTGCAGCACGTGCTGCTGACCGACCATGTCTTCGAAGCGGCGCGGCCGCCACTTGCGGGCGAGTACCTGGTAGCTCATGGACGCTCTCGTGTCGGTGTCGTGGACAGCCTGCCCGGTGCCGCGGCCGAAGGCCATCGACCGGCCCGCTGGCCGGCAACAGATGGAGGCGGCCGCGCCAGCCACACCCCGGCGCACGCATCGGCTGTTACCGCTGCTCCCTTCCGGGCCTGACGGGGTTCACAACGTAGCGTCGCGGGGGGACCGACGCGGCCACCATCGACAGCCCGCCAATCGTCCGTGTCGGTGGGCGGGGCATTCTACCATCGAACACTCACGGCGCTCCGTTGCCCGGGCTGCCTGCAAAGGACACTGGCCGCCGTTCGATCGGCGGTGGCGCCCTCACGCGTGCTGCGGATGTTCACGTACGGCGTGGCTTCTCCCCGCGAAGATCGGGCGATCGAGATTGCCGAGCCATGCGCCCACGGAGACGAGCAACAGGCCGGCGGTTATCCACGACGACACGGATTCGCCGAGGATGGGGACGGCGGCGAAGCCGGAGATCGCCGGCACCAGCGCCATCAGGCTGCCGGTGCGCGCGGCGCCGAGCGACTCGACGGCCTTGAGGTAGAGGATCATCGCCACGATCATCGCCATGACACCCTGATAGAACCCCTGCGCCGCCGCCACCGTCCAGGGCACGGTGCCGACCTGCTTCGGCAGCAGCGCGACGTAGAGGGGAAGGTAGATCGCCGCCGCAATGAGGCTCACGCCCTGCGTGGCCGACCAGGGCGGCACGCGCCAGTGGCGCGCCAGCACCGTGTAGACGGCCCAGCACAGCGAGGCTCCGACCATCAGCATCGCCCCGAGCATGCTCGTGCCCGTGGCCATGTTCTCGATGGCGAGGCTCGCCACGCCCAGCGCGATCACGCCCAGCGCCAGTCCCCGCATGCGGCCGGGGCGTTCGCCCGTGAAAAGCCAGGCGAACAACGCAATCTCGAACGGCAGCAGGCCGGGCAGCAGCACCGCGGCATGCGCGGCCGGCACGTACCGGAAGCCGCCATAGACCAGCAGCGCGTAGCCGAGTCCGCCCAGCAACGCGAGGACAATCATCCGGAGGCTGAAAACACCGGCCGGCCGGCGCCACAGCCACAGCGGCAACAGCACCAGCGCGGCCGTGCCCAGCCGCAGGGCGGTCACGTCGTAGGCGCTCAGGCCGCTGGTGCCGCCGAAGCGCGACACCAGGATGAATCCACACCAGATCGCCACCGTCAACGCGGCGCAGGCGTAGCCGTACAGGTTCCCGCCCGTCTGCGGCGCCGGCGCCGGTGCCGAGGCCGCGGCATCGCGCTCCACGCTCCCGGGCGATTCCCCGCCCCGCGACACCGCGCCTGCGCACGGGCGCCTCGCGGAGCGGCGGGCCAGCGCGTACGCCGACGTGCCACGCCGATGGGCATCGATGAGCCATGTACGCATTTCGTCCTCCTGCTTCACCCCGGGCCGGCACGACGCGGGCCGGCGCCAGGCCGCCTCCGCGGCACCTCGCCCCGCCATCGTGCTTTGAAGTCTGGGTTCCGCGGTTTTATCATTCAAATCGATTGTTATGATTCCAGATATCAACGAACGTGATTTCCGCCGGGCAGATCTGAACCTGCTCCTGGTGTTCAGCGCGCTCATGCGCGAGGGCAGCGTGACGCGCGCGGCGCAACGGCTCTACCTCGGGCAGCCGGCGGTCAGCGCGGCGCTGGCGCGCCTGCGGGAGCTTCTCAAGGACGAGCTGTTCCTGCGCACCGCGCGGGGCATGGAGCCGACGGCGCGGGCGCTGGAGCTGGCCGACCAGCTTCGCCCGGCGCTGGCGCGGATCCACGGCGCACTCTTCGGCACGCAACGCTTCGACCCGGTCAGCGCCGAGCGCAGCTTTCGGCTCGGCATGCCCGACAGCATCGAGGTGGCGCTGATGCCGACGCTCATCCGGCGCATCGCGGAGCGGGCGCCCGGGGTGCGGCTGGTGAGCCAGCTCGCGGGCCGCGAGCAGGGCGCGCGGCTGCTCGACAGCAACGAGATCGATCTCGGGATCTCGCGCTTCAGCGACATCTCCGCGTGGCATCGGCAGCGGGCGCTTTACGAGGAGGCCTATTCCTGTCTCTACGACGGCAGGCGTCTGGGTCTGGACTCGCCGATCGCGCTGCCGGACTACCTCGAGCACCCGCACCTGTTGATGTCATTCGTCGGCGACTTCGAGGGCGTGGTCGACGAGCCGCTCCGGCGCCTGCAGCGCCGGCGCCGCGTCGTGCTGTCGACGACGCGCTTCTCGACCCTGCCGTTCATCCTCAAGGAGACCGACACCATCGCCACGCTGCCCACGTCGATGGCGCGGCGCTGTGCCAGGGTGTTCGGACTCACCCTCAGTCCCCCGCCGATACCGCTGGAGACCTTCACGATCTCGATGGTGTGGCACGCGCGCTCGGACCAGGACCCGGGCCACGTCTGGCTGCGCAATCTCATCATCGATCTCGTCCGCGAGGAGACCGTTGCACCCGTCTCGGCGCCGGTACGGCGGCGAGGCACGCGGCGATGACCGCCGCGGCCCCGCGCCCCGGCGCGGCCGCCCTTTGTTATGCTGACGATACCATGCCGCGATATCGGGAAATGTATGCCAGGAACGTTCACCACTTCCTGGCCGTGTGGCTTTTCCCGGTCCTGATCGGCGCGCTCTGCGCCGCGCCGGCCCCCGCCGCGGCCGCGCCCGCCGAGGTGCGGTTCGGGATGTACGTCACGGGCATCCACGGCCTGGACGTGGTGAACAACAGCTACGACATGGATCTCTATGTCTGGTGGGTGAGCGACAGGTACGTCATCAACCCGAATTCCGACTTCCAGATCGTCAACGGGCGCCAATGGCAGGTGCGCAGCGTGAACAGCCGCACCCTGGCGGACGGCAGGCATTACAGCGCCGCGTTCGTCTCGGCCACGGTGAACCACAACTGGAACCTGCGGCGCTATCCTTTCGATCGTCACGTCCTGCGCGTCATCTTCGAGACCCCCTACACGGCTTCGGAGCTGCGCCTGGCCCCCGATATCGTCGACAGCAAGTTGAGCGAGCTGGTCGACCTGCCGGGCTTCGATCTCGGCGTGCTGCGTCTGCTGGAGTACGTCAAGGGCTACGACACGCGCTTCGGCCTTGGCACGGAGCGGGCGGATCAGTTCTCGCGCGTGGTCATGGAACTGGAGATAGCGCGCGACAGCCAGTACCTGGTCGCGACGCAGTTCACCGGGCTGCTGGCCGCGAACCTCATCAGCCTGCTCATGTATATGGTCAACGTCTCCGCGCTCGGGATACGCGCCACCCTGGCCACCACCGCCATCCTCGCGGGCGTGGGCAACGTGTATACACTGGGACAGCACGTGACGCGGGCCGGGCGCTCGCTGCTGGTTTCGCAGCTCGCGACGGCCACCTTCCTGATGATCGTGGTCGCGCTGATCACCTCGATCGCCGCGGAGTGGCTGCTCGAACGCGACCGCGGCCAGGCGGCGGTGCGACTGAACTGGACCGTGTGCATCGCGGTGACAATCCTGTTCCTCGCCCACGCCACCTGGCTGATCGTGGAGGCGATGTCCTAGGCGCGACCGGCTATACACTTCACGAACGCATCGCCTCGCCACGACGGGGCACGCGGCGCGCCGGCGCGGCCGGCCGCCGGGATGAATATCAGGGGGGGCGGAAACATGTACAAGGTCCTGGGTACGTCGCATTCGGGCAACAGTTACAAGGTGAAGCTGTTGCTGAGCCAGCTGCAGATACCGCACACCTGGCAGGAAACAGACATCCTGCAGGGTGCGACACGAACGCCGGAGTTCCTCGCCATGAACCCCAACGGCAAGGTGCCGCTGCTACAGGTCGGGCCGGGTCGATACCTGCCGGAATCCAACGCCATCCTCTGCTACCTCGCCGACGGCAGCCCGCTGTGGCCGGCCGATCGCTGGGGCCGCGCCGACACCCTGCGCTGGATGTTCTTCGAGCAGTACAGCCACGAGCCGTATATCGCCGTGGCGAGGTTCATCATGAAGTTCCTGCCGCCCGATCATTCGCGCCGCGCCGAGGTCCCCGGTCTCTATGATCGCGGCTACAAGGCGCTCGGTGTGATGGAGCAGCGTCTCTCCGCGCACCCCTACTTCGTCGGCGATGCCTACTCGATTGCCGACATCGCGCTGTTCGCCTACACCCACGTCGCCGCGGACGGCGGCTTCGCGCTCGAACGCTACCCGGCAGTGACCGCATGGATCGAACGGGTCGCGGCGCAGCCGCGGTTCATCCCGCTCGAGACACACTGAAGGGGACGCAGCGAACCCCGCCGGATTGCGTCGCACCGCGGCCCGGCGGGTTCGGCGCGCCTACCATTTGAACTGCAGGTAGGCCCAGAAGATCTCCTTGTCGAAGGCCTGGCCCGTGGCGCTGTTGGCCGCCACGTTCAGCGCATCGTCCGAGGCGGAGTAGTTGGCGTACTTCGCGCCTGCCATCCAGTGCTTCAGGAACGGTTTCTCGGCCACCACGTCCCACTCCGTGCCGTAGTCGTAGTCGCGATCGTTGGCAGCGAGATCGTGGTACATCAGCATGACGTTGGCGCCGAAGACGCCGCCGCGCAGGGTGAAGAACAGGTCCTCGATCCCGTCGCCCGGCGTGACGAGGAAGCGATCCGCCCAGCCCTGGAACGCATGGTTGGTGCCGAGCGGGGTCTGGAAGGAGGCCTGCCCGCCGTCGCCCTCGAGCACCTCGTAGGAGGCCTTGACGGTGATGGCATCCAGCCACGGCCTGCCGACCTTGTAGCTCGCCCCGCCCTCCACGAGGTAATAGTTGACGTCGACGTCGTTCGGGTTCTCGTAGGCGTCCCACTGGTGCGCGAACTCCGCCGTGTACAGCATCTTCCAGCGCTCCGCGAGCGCCCTCTCGCCCTCGCCGCGCAGGCCCACGGTATTGGTGGAAAAGCGGTACGAGGCCGAGTTGTCGAAGTCCAGGCTGTAGACGTAGCCCTCGAGCTTCACCGCCTCGAAGCCGTCCCAGTTGGCCTTGAAGAAGTGCGAATTCATCGGGTAGTCGGAGCGATCCGGGAGCGGATTATCCTCCCCGAAGATGCGATTGACGTTCCACGCGTAGGTGTAATCGAGCAGCAGGCGATTGGGCTCGCCATCGGCAGCGGGCATCAGCCCGGCGGTGAGGCGCGCGGCATCGAAGGTCTGCCAGTGCTGCCGCCAGAGGACGTTGCCGATGTACCGGTGCAGCGGCGCCTTGCGGTGCTGGATGTCCTGGCGCCCCACCCGCAGCATGCTGGAGGGCGTGAACTCGTAGCGCATGTTGGCCTGCTTCAGTTCGGTGCCTTCGGGGTCGACGACGGTGGCGTACTGCGTCTTGCCGTTGGACCCGCCGTCGTTGTAGTCCTCGACAATCGCGCGCACGTCCTCGAACTGCAGGTATGCGCCGAACCTGTAGAACAGGCCGGTTTCATAGCCGAGTGCCGTGCGCAGGGTGAAGGCGTCGGCGTCCTCGACACCGCCCTGCTCGTCATCGACGTGCTCGTAGCGCAGGCGTCCGTAGAAGTCCACCTTGCCCTTGGTGATCGCCTCCATCAGGTTCTCCCCCGCTGTGGCCGCCTCGGCGACGACGGCCGAGCACGCCGCCAGCATCAACGCATACGAAATCCTGCCCGAACGATTCATCCCGTCTTCCTTTCTCATGTCATTGGACCCGCAAGAGGCGCCGCTTCCCCGCCATTCTCCGGGCGGGGTGCCGGCACCCGCCTTGACCGGCGTCAACGCGTGGCCTGCGACTGTCGCCGCCCGGTGGCTCACCCCGCGTCAGCTCTTGATCGCCGTCAATGTCGGAACGGCATTGTCGCACCGATACTGCCGCGCAGACGCAGAACAACTCCATACGCCGAAGTCGAAAAGGGGATGAATCAATGAAACACCTGGTACTCGTCAGCGCCGCATTGGTGATGAGCGGCGCGGCCGTCGCGGAGGACGCCGCGGTCAACGAACGCCTGCCCAAGCAGGGACTGGACGCCGGCAAGGCGGCCTATCTCGCCAATTGCGCGGCCTGCCACCAGCCCGAGGGCACCGGCCTGGCGGGAGCCTTCCCGCCGCTGGCGGGCTCGGACTTCCTGCAGAAGAACACGCCCGAGAAGATCGCCGAGTTCGTGCTCAAGGGGTTCTCGGGCAAGCTCGTGGTCAACGGCGTGGAATACAACAACGTCATGCCGGCCATGAGCCACCTCTCCGACGACGACATCGCCGGCATCATCACCTACGTGTTCAACAGCTGGGGCAACCCGGGCGGCGAGATCGCGGGAGAGAAGGTCGCCGAGTTGCGTACGGGCCTGGGCGTATCGACCGACCCGGCGCAGGGCGAGCGCCACCCCGCCACCAAGGAGGCGGAGATGGAGTACCAAGCCCGGCCGGGCGCCGTCACCGGCACCGAGACCAGGATCGCCATGACTCCCGGGGCCCCGGCGGTCACGGAGGAGGAGTTCAAGCAGGCCACGCAGATCTTCTTCGAGCGCTGCGCCGGCTGTCATGGCGTGCTGCGCAAGGGCGCCACCGGCAAGCCGCTGACGCCGGACATCACGCTCGCCAAGGGCACCGACTACCTGAAGGCGCTGATCAACTTCGGCTCCCCGGCCGGCATGCCGAACTGGGGCTCCTCCGGCCAGCTCACGCCGGAGCAGGTCGACATCATGGCACGCTTCCTCCAGCACCCGCCGCCGGCGCCGCCGGAGTACGGCCTGCCGCAGATGAAGGAGAGCTGGAAGGTGCTGGTGCCGGTGGCGGAGCGTCCGACCAAGCCCATGCATGAACGCAACATCGAGAATATCTTCGCCGTGACGCTGCGCGACAGCGGCGAGGTGGCGATCATCGACGGCGACACCAAGGAGATCGTCACGATCATCAAGACCGGCTACGCGGTGCACATCTCGCGGCTCTCGCACTCCAGCCGCTACGTCTACACCATCGGCCGCGACGCGCGCATCGATCTCATCGACCTGTGGATGAACCCGCCGGCGCGGGTGGCCGAGATCAAGGTCGGGCTGGAGGCCCGATCGGTGGAGACCTCCAAGTTCAAGGGCTTCGAGGACAAGCTCGCCATCGCCGGTACCTACTGGCCGCCGCAGTACGTGATCATGGACGGCCCGACGCTGGAGCCGCTGAAGGTGGTCTCCACCCGCGGCATGACGGTGGACACCCAGGAGTACCACCCCGAGCCGCGCGTGGCCGCCATCGTCGCCAGCCACGAGCACCCGGAGTTCATCGTCAACGTCAAGGAGACCGGGCGCGTCCTGCTGGTCAACTACGAGGACATCGACAACCTGAAGACGACGATGCTGGACGCCGCGCGCTTCCTGCACGACGGCGGCTGGGATTCCACCCACCGCTACTTCCTCACGGCGGCGAACCAGTCCGACAAGATCGCGGTGGTCGACTCCAAGGAGCAGAAGATGACCGCGCTCATCGACGTCGACAAGATCCCTCACCCGGGACGCGGCGCGAACTTCGTGCACCCGACCTACGGGCCGGTGTGGGCGACCTCGGCGCTCGGCAACGAGAAGGTCACGCTCATCGGCACCGACCCGGAGGGCCATCCCGACCAAGCGTGGAAGGTGGTGGAGGTCCTCAAGGGACAGGGCGGCGGCTCGCTGTTCGTGAAGACGCATCCGACCTCCAGGCATCTTTACGTCGACACGACGCTCAATCCCGACGCGAAGATCAGCCAGAGCATCGCGGTGTTCGACATCGACAACCTGCAGGCCGGCTACAAGGTGCTGCCGATCGCCGAGTGGGCTGACCTGGGCGAGGGACCGAAGCGCGTCGTGCAGCCGGAGTACAACAAGGCCGGCGACGAGGTCTGGTTCTCCGTCTGGAACGGCAAGGATCAGAGCTCCGCGCTGGTGGTGCTCGACGACAAGACGCTGGAGATGAAGGCGGTGATCAAGGATCCCAAGCTCATCACCCCGACCGGCAAGTTCAACGTCTACAACACCGTGCACGACATCTACTGAGGTGGCGGGCCCGGACGCCGCACGGCGTCCGGGCCTCCCGGCACGCGCCACCGTGACCGGCGCACGGAGCCGAATCTTGAACGCCTCACGGCTGCTGTTGGCCGCGCTGTTCCCCCCCGTCTGCGGCGCCGAACCCGGCTTGCCCGTGGCCGAACCCGAAGTACCTGCCCTGGCCGCGACCGTCGACGGCGCCGCCACCGGTTTCTCGGTGCTGCCCGATCTCGTGGTCGTCGCGGCCGGGCGTCCGCAGCCCACCGCCGAGGTGGTGGGCGACGTCTCCGTCATCGACCGGTCCGAGGTCGAGCGGCTGCAGGCGCAGGATCTGCGCGACCTCGTCCGCTACGAACCGGGCGTCGCGGTGGTCAACGACCCCGCCCGTTTCGGCGCCGAAAGCTTCAACATCCGCGGCCTGCAGGGCAACCGCGTCGGCATCGAGATCGACGGCGTGCCGCTGCCGGACGGGTTTTCCATCGGCCTGCTCTCCAGCGCCGGCCGGGATCTCATCGATCCGGAGCTGGTGCGGCGCGTGGAGATCCTGCGCGGGCCGGCCTCCACGCTCTACGGCAGCGACGCGCTCGGCGGGGTGGTGTCCTTCACCACGCGCGATCCCTACGACCTCGCCCGCCCCGGGGACGCCTACGGCGGCGTGCTCGCGACCTATACCACGCGCGATGAGGCGATGCGCACGGGCCTGCTCGGGGCCTGGCAGGGCGGGAGCCTCGGCGCGCTGGCGCTCTACTCCCGGCGCGACGGCCACGAGACGGAGAATCATGCGCGCGACGACGAGCTGCCCGCCAATCCGGCCGACGTCGAGCGCGACAGCGGCTTTCTGAAGCTGACCGCCGATCACCCCGCGGGCCAGGCGGCCCTGACGCTGGAGCGCTACGCGACGGATGCGCAGACGGATGTGCAATCCGCCATCGGCAGCGGCCGGTTCGCCGCCACCCAGAGCCTGCTGAGCGAGGACAGCGACGAGCGCGAGCGCGCGCTCGCCAGCCTGCGCTTCGGTCGCGTCGGCTGGCTGGCCGACGAGGTCGAGCTGCGCGGCTACACGCAGCGTGCGAGAACGGACCAGCATGTGACCGAGCGACGGCGCGCGCAGCCGCCGATCGCGCCGTTCCCGCTGCTGCGCGAGCGCGATTACCGGTTCCAGGCGGATCAGCTCGGCATCGAGTCCGACCTGCGCCGCGAGTTCCCGGCGTGGGGCCTGCAACATCAGCTCGTGTACGGATTCGAGGCGAGCCGCACCGATTACGAGGAGCAGCGCGACGGCCGCCAGAGGAACCTCGTCACCGGCGATGTCACCAACGTGATCCTCGGCGAGGATCTGCCGGTGCGCGACTTCCCGAACTCCACCGTGGACGAATGGGCGCTGTTCCTCACCGACGAAGCCGCGCTGCCGGGCGCACGCTGGGCGGTGATCGGAGGGCTGCGCTACGATCACTACAGTGTCGACGCGGAGGCCGACGCCGTGTTCCGCGAGGACAACCCGGACGTCGCCCCCGTGAGTCTGTCGGACTCGAGCCTCACCCCCAAGCTCGGCATGCGCTACGCCGTCACGGACGCTGACCACGTCTACGCGGCCTACGTCCAGGGCTTCCGTGCGCCGCCCTTCAGCGACGTGAACATCGCGCTCGTCCTGCCGCAGTTCAACTACGTCGTGCTGGCGAACCCCGATCTCGAACCCGAACGCAGCCACGGCATGGAGCTCGGCTGGAACCACTCCGGCGAGCAGGCCTGGTGGCGGCTGGTCGGCTACTACAATCATTACGAGGACCTGATCGAGAGCCGCGCCAACCTCGGCGTGGACGCCAGCGGCGCGGCCGTCTTCCAGTCCGTGAACCGCGATCGCGCCCGGATCTTCGGTGTGGAGGCGGCGGCTGGCGTCGCCCTGGCATCGCTGCATCCGGGCCTGCGGGGCATCAGCGTGCATGGCGCCTTCGCCTGGTCGCAGGGCGACGACCTGGAGCGCGATGAACCCCTGAACACCGTGCTCCCGGCGCGCCTGGTCGTGGGCATCGAGCGGGAGGCCCGCGGCGGGTGGCCGGAGCTGGGCGCGGTGCTGACGGCCGTCTCGGAGAAAGGGCGCGTGGATCGCTCCACGGCCAATCTCTTCGAACCGCCCGGCTACGTCACGCTCGATCTGCGGGCGCGCCTGCGCTTCGATCGGTATGCCACTCTCGACGTGGGCATCTACAACGTGTTCGATCAGCGCTACTGGGAATGGGCCAGCCTGCGCGGCGTCACCGAGGAGAACGTGCCGTCGCCGGGGTTCTTCACGGAACCGGGGCGCAACGCGGCGGTGACCTTGCGCATCGGGTGGTAGACTGGCATGCCTTCGACACCATCGCACAGCGGGGTATCGCTTACGCCTGCCATCGACGCACCAACGGGCCAGGAATCGGCGCTGGACATCCTGGGCGTGCTGGCGGCGATGCCTATCTTCTCGAACGTCGGGACCGGGTCGCTGTCCGCCATCGCCGCCGGCGCGGAGATGATCCGGCTGAAGAAGGGGGCGGTCCTCTTCCGCCAGGGCGACATGCCCACCGGCTTCTACCTGGTCATCGAGGGCCAGATCAAGCTCGCCTTCACCGCCACGCGCGGCGCCGAGAAGGTGATCTCGCTGCGCGGTCCGCAGCAGAGCTTCGGCGAGGCGGTGATGTTCGCGGACAAGCCCTATCCGGTTTACACGCAGGCAATCGCCGAGTCGCGCCTGCTGCGCATCCCCCGGGAACCGGTCTTCGAGTTGCTGGATCGGGATCCGGAGGTCGCCCGCCGCATGCTGGCCGGCCTGTCGATGCGTCTGCATGCGATGGTGCTGGACGTGGAGGCCTACTCGCTGCGCTCCAGCGCCGAGCGCCTGATCGGCTTCCTGCTGCAATCCGCCGGCACCGGCGAGGAGGTCGCCGAGGGGCGAGTCGAGATCGATCTGCCCGCCTCCAAGCTCATCATCGCCTCGCGCCTGAACGTGACGCCCGAGACCCTGTCCCGCGTGCAGCACGACCTCATCGAGGCGGGCCTCATCTCGGTGCAGGGCCGCCACATCGTCATACACGACGTGCGGCGTTTGCGCGAGTACCGGCCGTGAGCTCGCGGCACCTCCACATCCCGCGCATCACGTTCCACGCCAGCGCCGCGTAGCCGGCCAGCATCACGCCGCCGGCCAGGGAGCCCAGGGCAGGCCACAGGCTCGCGCCCAGCAGGGCCGCCAGCGCCACCACGTGCAGCGTGAACTGCGCAGCCTGCGCGCGCGCCGGGATCATCCGGTCGATCTTCGGCGCGTTGCTGACGCGCTCCTGCAGATAGAGCCAGTTGAGGAAGGGGACGATCTTGTAGAACATCCCGGCGATCGCGGATCCGAATACGCCGTGCAGCAGCAGCACACCGAGCGGCAGCGACAGGTCCCGCCGCGCCATGCCCGCCCACGCCAGCCCGAGGGCGAACGCCGCCGCGCACAGCATGGCCAGGCGCCAGTACCACAAGGTCGCATCCGTCCTCGCCCGCCGGCGGCGGCGCTGCAACCGGAGCACCGTCATCGCGAACACCAGTATGGCGGCCGCAAATACCCACAGCCCGAGCGGCAGCATGGCGGCCGGCGCGCCGGCGAGCGGCACGGTCATGCACAGCCCGGCCGCGACCAGCGCCGGCGCGAGCCAGCGGACCACGACGCGCGGGAACTCCGGGGTCGCCTGGAACATCGGGACCACGACGAAGGCCACGCCCGCGAGCAGGCTTCCCGCCCACGCGCCGAGCATCCAGCCGGCGTGCAGACGCACGGCGGAGATGAAGTCCAGCGACGCCCCCAGCAGGCCTGCCACCGCCCAGGCACCGAGTGCGAGCCCTACCGCCAGCGACAACAGCGCGCAGGCCACGGCGATGAAGGACGGTCCGCGGGCGCGCGCCCTGCCCATGGCCACGGCCGCCGCCCCCAGGAACAGGGAGAGCCCGATGACGACGGCGACGGTGCCGAGGATGAGCAGCGCGTGAGCCTGCCTCCACATCCCGGCGGGCAGCGAGATTGCCGCCACGATCAGCAGCGGGTGCGTCAGCCGCGCCACCCGCGGCGCCATCGGCAGTTCGCCGCCCGTGGCCACCGGCAGGATCTGAAACAGCGCCCCGATCATGGTGTGCAGCATGAATCCGATCGCGTAGAGGTGTACGGCCGCGATCGTCGCCGGGTTCCAGCGCGATACCCAGAGCTCCTCGCCCAGGAACATGACCGCCGCGGAGACGAGGATCGCAAACAGGAGTCCCGAGGCGAAAAACCGGTAGGGAAGGCTGATGGACGGCGATCGTTCGTAGGCGAGACGCATGCCGGCGCTCCTCGTCGAATTCCGGGGGGACGGCCGCACCGGCACCATCACGGAGGCCTTCCCTGCGATTTGGGCGCCGCTGGGGCGATGAGCACTGGCGCGGTGATCGAGGCCCGATCCACGAACTATCGCGTGCGCGGCAGGCGAGTCTCCTTGACGAGAATCAATGAGCGCCGGCCGGTGCGCACGGGTCCTCGGTCATCGCTGTCAACGGGGTGGTGGCGGAGCCGTGCGGCACACGCGCCCGCGGCGTCTGCCGTCGGCATGCGCGGGGATCCGAAGATTCCGCGCCCGGCGGAGCCTCCTGTCCGCCCGGGGGCGGCTAGCCGAAGGAGCGGGACGCCGGTCCCTTGCGCAGCGCGTGGTTGAGAAAGAGCGCGGCGGTCAGGACCAGCAATGCGCCGGCCTGGTGCGCGGCGCCGAGCGACAGGGGAACGACCGCGAGCAGCGTCGCGATGCCGAGTGCGAACTGCAGCGTCACGGCGGCGAGCAGCAGATGCGCCGCCGTCCGCGCGCGCGGCGTCGTCGATGAGCGGCGCACCGCGGCCCACAGCAGCACCGTCGCGACCACGACGGCGTAGGCGAGCCAGCGGTGATTGAACTGGACCGTGGCGACGTTCTCGAAGAGATTGACCCACCACGGGCTCAGGGCGTAAAGGCCCTCCGGCACGAGACGCCCGTACATCAGCGGCCAGGTATTGAACACGAAGCCCGCGCGCGTGCCGGCGACGAAGCCGCCGGCGAGGATGGTGACGAACACCATCGCGCTCAGCGTCAGGGCGTAGCGCCGCACCCCCGCGGGCGCGGGCCGCGCCTGCGGATACAGCAGATCGAGCGCCACGAGGAGCATGTAGCCATAGATGATCACCGCGAGCCCGAGGTGCGCCGTGAGGCGGTATGCGCTCACGTGCGGGTCGTCCACCAGTCCGCTGGCGACCATGTACCAGCCCATCGCCCCCTGCAATCCTCCCAGCACGAACAGGCCCGCGAGCCTCGGTGCGAGCTCGCGCCCGATCTGCCTGCGTATCAGGAAGTACAGGAACGGCACGAGGAAGGCGAATCCGATCGTCCGGCCCAGCAGGCGGTGGGCGTACTCCACCCAGTAGATCTCCTTGAACTCCGCGAGGCTCATCCCGGAGTTCACCTCGAGGTATTCGGGCGTCTGCTTGTACTTCTCGAACTCCGCCTCCCATTGCTGCGCGGTCAGCGGCGGGATGGCGCCCACGATCGGCTGCCACTCCACGATCGAGAGGCCCGAGCGCGTCAGGCGGGTGACGCCCCCGAGGACTATCATCGCGAAGACGAGCGCACAGCACACGAGCAGCCATGCGGCGACGGGGCCGCGGCGACCAGCTTGGGCAAATGAAATCATGATTCAGTCCCGGGCGTATGCGTGATACAGGCGCACGACGGCGAGCAGGAGAACCGCCGCCAGCGCATTGTGGCCGACTGCGGCCCACATGGGATAGCCCCACAGGCTGGCCCCGATGCCGAGCGCGACCTGGACGGACAGGACCGCGAGGAGCGCGAGGCCGGCTTGGCGCGACGCCGCCGTACGGGCCGGCGCGTACAAGACGAGCATGCTCAAGAACAGGAACGTGACGAACGCGCCCAGCCGGTGCGCACGCTGCACGAGCACAGAGGCCTCGTCGATCGCGATGCGCCCCTCCGCGACGCTCAGCCTCCGCGTGGGATCGAACGCATCGGCGAGACGTCCTGCCGACACCTCGCCCGGGCACCACAGCCCTGGACACGCCGGCTCCGCGTAATGCGCCGCGGCCCAGGCGCCGAGCGCGACCTGGGTGTAGACCACGGCCACGCCCACGGCGGCCGCGAGCCGGCGCCGACTCCAGGGGCCGGCCGCGGCGGCGCCGGGCCGCAGCCACAGCCACCCGCAGAGCGCGAGCAGGGCCATGCCCCCGGCGACGTTCACCAGCGTGACCCAGGGTTCGAGCGGCGACGGCGTGTGCAGGCCTACCCACGCGAGCAGCGCCGTGAGAGCCGTCATGGCCAGAGCGGCCACCCGGTCGCGCCTGCGCCGGAGTGCAACGATCAGATAGCCGAGCACGACGACGGAGATCGTGGAGGCGGTGGCGCGATGCATGGCCCGCGCCGGTCCGCGGGCCCCTTCCTGCACGGCGCTCAGCCGCGCATAGCAGGCCGGCCAGGCGGCGCAGCCCAGGTCCGCCGCCGCGATGCGCAGATAGGCGCTCAGGACGACCACCGCGAGCGTCAACGCGACCGCGAGGCCCAGCAGACGATCATTCCAATTGGCCGCCGTGGCGGTGCTCATTTGTGACGCCATGTAGTGAGTGGGGATTGTCGTATGTCCAGCCACGAAACGCGCAGCTGGCGCCGCGCGGCCTCGCGCCGACGGCGCATCTTCGCCCCGCGGCGACGGCGTCACGGCGCCGGTCCACTGCGCATCGGCACGGGGCCATCCTCGCCCGGCCGCGCCGGCCCCGCCTTGACATTGGTCAGCCAGGCTCAGGTCTCCCGGCGGCTCGAGCCCGATCCGCGGCGGACTTGACTCTCGTCAAGGCTGTCCGCGCGGTGCGCGCACTAGACTTCCGCCGTCCATCAGCCCCCTGGAGGCAGGGTCCATGACCCCGGCATCGAGCAGCCCGACCGCATGCGGAGCCTTTCGCGTTCCCCCTCCGCTTCGCGTTGCAGGCCGGCGGCGGGCGGGCTCGGGCGACGACGTATTTTCGCGAGACGGGCCGCGCGGCCTGCCGCCATCCACACGCCAGTTCAACCCAGCGAGAAGGAGCATGTCATGAGTCAGCACGAGGATGAAAACGCGCCAGTCCCGTTCATGCAGAAACTGCTGGACAATCCGTTTCTGCTGCTGTTTCTCGGCGTCCTGATCCCGATGATCGTCTACAACCTCTGGGGCGTCATCGACATCATGACCATTCCGGCGGCGAAGTGACCGCCGCCGCAGCCACGAGCCTACTAGGAGCAAGACGATGAGCGCCATCCTTCCCCCGACCGAGCGCCTTTGGTACAAGCATCCGATCGACCGCGTCGAAGGCACCTGGATCGCGATTGCGCTGACCTGGTGCCTCATCATGTTCTTCATGATGATCGGCTGGCATATCTGGGGCAAGCAGAACCTCTCCACCGAGACCTACCGCACGACGCCCGAGCAGTTCACCACCAAGGCCCAGGCCGTGGTCGACAAGTGGACGGTGCGCACGGAGACGGATCAGAACATCCCGGTGGTCGCCCCGCCGCCGGGCAGCGACGTCTACCTGGTCGCGCGGCTGTGGAGCTTCTGGCCGATCCTCGAGCTGGAGAAGGACAAGACCTACCGGCTGCATCTGACGTCCCTGGACTACAACCACGGCTTCTCGCTGCAGCCCGTGAATATCAACATCCAGATCGTGCCGGGTTTCGAACACGTCGTGACGGTCACGCCGAACCAGTCGGGCACCTATTCCATCGTCTGCAACGAGTACTGCGGTATCGGCCACCACCAGATGGTCGGCCGGCTCTACGTCAAGTGAGGGGAACACGATGAGCATCGCGACCACCTACCGTACCTGCCCGCGTTCCGGGCTCCAGTTCGAATCCCAGGCCGAGTGGCTGATCAAGGCCAACGCCTTCGTCGCCGTCGTCTGGCTGCTGATCGGCGGCCTGCTCGCCATAGGGGTCGTGCTCACGCGCTGGCCGGCGGTGCATTGGCTCGAGGCCCAGACGTTCTACATGGCGCTGACCGCGCACGGGCTCGACATGCTGATCTTCTGGATCATCTTCTTCGAGATCGCGGTGCTCTACTTCTGCGCCTCGACGCTGCTGCGCTGTCGCATAGCCACGCCGAGGATCGCGTGGCTCGCCTTCGCGCTGATGATCATCGGCTCGGTGGTCAACAACATCGCCGTGTTCCGCGGTGCCTCCAGCGTGATGATGACCTCCTACGTGCCCATGATGGCCGAACCGAACTTCTATCTCGGCCTCATCCTGTTCGCGGTGGGCGCGCTGATCGCCTGCTTCGTGTTCTTCGGCACGCTGGTGGTGGCCAAGAACGAGAAGACCTACGAGGGCTCGGTGCCGCTGGTGACCTTCGGCGCGATCACCGCCGCCATCATCGCGGTGTTCACCCTCGTCTCCGGTGCGATCATCCTGATCCCGACCTGGCTGAAGTCGTTGGGCGTGATCGACCAGGTGGATCCGCTCGCGTACCGCACCATCTGGTGGGCCCTCGGCCACTCCTCGCAGCAGATCAACGTCGCCGCGCACATCTCGGTGTGGTACCTGGTCGCGGCCATCGCCTTCGGCGCCAAGCCGATGAGCGAGCGCGTCAGCCGCACGGCGTTCCTGCTCTACATCCTGTTCCTGCAGCTCGCGAGCGCCCACCACCTGCTCGCCGACCCGGGCCTGTCCACCGGCTGGAAGGTCCTCAACACCAGCTACTTCATGTATTTCGCGGTGCTCGCGTCGATGCTGCACGGCCTGACCATCCCGGGCGCGATGGAAGTCGCGCAGCGGCAGAAGGGCTACACCAAGGGGCTGTTCGAGTGGCTGCGCAAGGCACCGTGGGGCAATCCGACCTTCTCGGGCGTGTTCATCGCCATCATCGGCTTCGGCTTCCTCGGCGGCATCTCGGGCGTGATGATGGGCACCGAGCAGCTGAACATGATCATCCACAACACGATCTACGTGCCGGGGCATTTCCACGCCACCGTGGTGATAGGCACCACACTGACCTTCATGGCGCTGACCTACTACCTCATCCCGGTGCTGTTCCGGCGCGAGATGATCGCGCCGCAACTGGCGAAGTGGCAGCCGTACCTGTTCGGCTTCTCGATGTACTTCTTCACCCTGGTGATGATGGGCGCGGGCACGCTCGGGGTATCCCGGCGGCATTGGGACATGGCCTTCCAGGGCAACGCACTGGCCTACGAGTGGCCCGGCGCGGCCTACCTCATGATGGGGCTGGTCGGCATCTCCGGCCTGGCGGCCATCGCCGGCGGCGCCATCTACATCTACGTCACCGTCGGTTCACTGCTCTGGGGCAGGCGCCTCGAACGCGGGGAGACCAGCCCGAAGTTCACGCCGGTGCCGCGCGCGGCACCCACCCTGGTGGCGCAGACCTACGGATCCGCGGGCTTCGCCGCGCCGGGCACCTTCGTGCTGGCGATGGTCTTCCTGGTGGCGTTCGTCCTCTATTACTTCATCAACTGGAAGTACCTGTCGACTGTCTGGGGATTGAGCTGATTGCCGGCTCCACCGCGCGATCGCCGAGGGAAGGAGTGAGCCGATGACCAGCACCCTGGTTCGAAGCGACGCCGTAACCGCAGCGCCGGACTGGCGCACCGTGCTCGGGGTCTTCAAGCTCCGGATCGGCGTGCTCATCATGGTCACCGCTCTCGGCGGTCTGGCGATCGCACCGGCACCGATGCCGGCGCCCTGGGAGGTGCTGGTGATGGCGATCTCGGTGCTGGTGGCCTCCGCCAGCGCCGGGGCCTTCAATCAGTTCATCGAGGCCGACAGCGATCGCCTGATGAAGCGCACCCGCGCCCGCGCCTTCGCCACGGGCACGCTGCATCCGGGCGCCGGATGGATGGCGCTCATCGTCGGGCTGCTCGCGCTGTCGGTGACGGCGACGTGGTACACGCTCAACGGCGTCGCGGCGCTGTATCTGTTCCTCGGGGCATTCACCTACGCGGTGGTCTACACGGTGATGCTCAAGCGCCGCACCTGGCTCAACATCGTCATCGGGGGGCTGGCCGGCAGCTTCGCCGTGCTCACCGGCGCGGCGGCCGCGGACCCCTCGCTCGGGCCGCTGCCGCTGCTGCTCGCCCTGGTCCTTTTTCTCTGGACGCCATCGCACTTCTGGAGCCTGGCCATCGCCAACCGCGAGGACTACGCGGCCGCCGGCATCCCGATGCTGCCGGTGGTGGTCGGCACCCGGCGCGCCGCGCGCATCGTGCACCTGAACACCGTCGCCCTCGTCACCGCGTCGCTGCTGCCCTTTGCCTTCGGCGCGGGGCCAGTATACCTGGCCGGCGCGCTCGCCGGCGGCGCCTACTTCCTGCACCGCACGCATGCCCTGGCACGCGATCCGCAGCGCCGAACGGCGATGGCGGCCTTCTTCGCGTCGATGGCGCAGTTGTCGGTGCTCATCGTGGCGGTGGCGATCGATGCGATGCTGCGCTGAGCTTCTCGCCGCGGCCGTCCTCGCTCTGGGCATTGCGTTCGCGACACCGACCCGCGCCGGCGGCGTTCCCCGCCTCGACGAGACCGCCGCGCTGCGCGCCAGCCAGGCGGTGATCGGCACCACGCCCCCCGACTTCACCTTGCTCGATCGCCGCGAACGGCCGGTGCGGCTGGCGGATTACCGCGGCAAGCCATTGCTGGTGAGCTTCATCTATACGGGCTGCTTCACGATCTGCCCGACGCAGACGCGCACCCTGCACGAGGCCGTCAAGGGACTGGATCGCATGCTCGGCCCCGACAAGTTCAACGTGCTGTCCATCGGCTTCAACCAGCCGTTCGACACGCCGCAGGCCATGCGCGCGTTCGCCGCGCAGCACCGCATCGATTACCCGAACTGGGAGTTCCTCAGCCCGCACGCCAGGCATGTGGACGCGCTGACGCGCGCCTTCGGCTTCAGCTGGGTGGAGACCCCGGCCGGCTTCGATCATATCGTCGGGGTGACCGTGCTGGACGCCGGGGGCCGCATCCACAGCCAGGTCTACAACGATCGCCTCACGACCGAGGCGCTGGGCGCGGTGCTGCGCGCGTTGATGCTGGGCGCACCGCCGGCCGGGGGTGCGTTCTCCCTCGAGGAACTGGTGGAGCGCGTGCGCATCCTGTGCACGGTCTACGACCCGGAGACCGGCGAGTACCGCTACGACTGGGGGCTGCTGTTCGAGGTGCTCGGCGGGCTCGCCTTCTTCACGACGGTAGGCGTGTACCTCTGGCGCGAGCGCCGGGAGCAGCGGCGGATACGCCGCGCCTGCGCGACGCCCCTGGCGAACGCGGCCCACTGATCCTGCGCCGGCGCACGGGCGCGCGGCCGTAACGGTTCTTCCCACGCGCCGGCCGGTTTGCGTGCCATGAAAGCGTCGGAGTTTCCGAGTACCAGGGCCCTGGCGGCGTGGCGCCGCCTGGAACAGGGCTTCGACCGCGCCTTCGACGCCCGATTGAACCCGCTGCGGCAGCTCGGCGCCCTCGGCTTCCTCGCGATCTGGCTGCTGGCGCTGTCGGGGATCTGGCTGTACGCCGTGTTCGACACCTCGGCCGGCGGCGCATACGACTCGATCATGCGCCTGTCGCGCGCGCCGTGGTCCCCGGGCGGACTGATACGCAGCCTGCACCGCTACGCCGCCGATGCCTTCGTCGTGTTCACCGTCCTGCACCTGCTGCGCGAGGCGCTTCACGGCCGTTGGCGCCACTTCCGCCGCTACTCGTGGCTGACGGGCGCCGCCCTGCTGCCGCTGACCGCGGTGAGCGCCATCGGCGGCTTCTGGCTGAACTGGGACCGCCTCGGACAGTTCTCGGCCGTCGCCACCGCCGAGTGGCTCGACGCGCTGCCACTGCTCGCCAACCCGCTGGCGCGCAACTTCCTGGGCAGCGAATCGGTAAGCGACCGGCTGTTCTCGCTGCTGGTCTTCGTGCATGTCGGGGTGCCTCTGCTGCTGCTGTTCGGGCTGTGGTTCCACATCCAGCGGATCACGCGGGCGACGGTATTCCCGCCGCGTGCGCTGGCGCTCGGCACGCTCGGCGCGCTGCTCGTCCTGGCCTGCGCGGCGCCGGTGACGGGCCAGGGCCCGGCGGACCTGGCACGCGTGCCGACACCGCTCGATCTGGACTGGATCCTGCTGTTCGTGCATCCGCTGATGTACGCGACCTCCGCCGGCTTCACCTGGGCTCTCACGCTGGGGATATTCGGCGCGCTGCTCGCCCTGCCCTTCCTGCCGGCCGCGGTACCGCGGCTCGGGAGCCCCGCGGAGCGCCCTCCGGCGGCGGTGGTCGACCCGGTGAACTGCAACGGCTGCCGGCGCTGCTTCGCCGACTGCCCATTCGCGGCCATCACGATGGTCCCGCACCCGATCCGCCGGATCGGCCGCGAGCTGGCGCAGGTGGATCCCAAGCTGTGCGCGAGCTGCGGCATCTGCGCGGGCGCCTGCCCGTCATCGACCCCGTTTCGCAGCACCGCGGCCCTGGTCACGGGTATCGACATGCCGCAGCTCCCGGTGGGCGATCTGCGGCAGCGGCTGCGGAGCGGGCTCGGGAGGCTGCCGTCTTCGCGAGGGATCGTGGTCTTCGGCTGCGCGCAGGGCGCCGACGCACGCCGCGTCACCGCCCCCGACGTCCTCGCGCTGCCGCTCATCTGCACCGGTCAGCTGCCGCCATCGTTCGTCGAATACGCGCTGCGCGACGGTGCCGCCGGCGTGCTGGTAGCGAGCTGCCGTGACGGCGGCTGCGCCTTCCGTCTCGGCGCGCGCTGGACCGCCGAGCGCCTGGACGGCACGCGCGAGCCCCGCCTGCGCACACGCGTGCCGCGCGCACGCGTGCGGTTGATCCAGGCCGACGCCGGAGAGGAGGCCGTGCTCGAGGTCGCGGTGGCCTCGATGCGGGCGCGCTTGCCCGAGATCAAGGAAAATCGCCGCCCAAAAGCGAAGATGCATCATGGCTGAATCTTTCAGGACCTCGGCACCGGCCGGACCTCGCGGCCTGCGCGCGTGGGCCGGGCAGCTCGTGCTCTACGGCCTCTTCGCGCTGGCGGTCGGGGTGTTCTCGCACTGGCCTCCGTACCAGCACCTGGCCGCCGATCTCGCGCTCGTCAAGCTGAGCCTCGTGCACACCGGCAAGCCCGTGGGCGACTGCCGGCCGCTCACGCCCGAGGAGCTGGGGAAGCTGCCGCCGAACATGCGCGCCCCGATGCAGTGTCCGCGTGAGCGCTCGCCGGTGACGGTGGAGCTCGACATCGACGGGGCGCCGGCGGTGCGCGCCGAGGCCGCGCCTTCAGGGCTGGCGCGCGATGGCGCCTCGTCCATCTACCGGCGGCTGCCGGTGCCCGCCGGCGAGCGGTTGATCAGCGTGCGCCTGCGCGACGACGTGCGCAGCGCGGGCTTCGCCTACAGGCTCGAGCGTCGCGTGCATCTCGCCCCGGCGCAGGTCCTCGTCATCGACTTCGACACCGAGAAGGGCGGCATCACACTGCAATGAACGCCACCGCATCCCCGAGCCTCGCCCCCGGCCGTACGCTCCTGCCTTCGAGACCGGCGGAATATCGGCTGCATTTCGAGGCCACGCAGCAGGCCCTCGCGCGCGGCTGGCTGTGGCTGGGCATGCTCGCGCTGCTCGGATCGGGTCTGTTCTCGGTGCTGCTGGTGCTGGCGCGCACGCCTGGCGTCAACGCCTGGCTGCCCGGGGTGGATTTCTTCCGCACCGCGCTGGTGGTGCACGTGGACCTGTCGGTGCTGGTGTGGTTCCTTGCCATCGCCGGCGTGCTCTGGAGCCTGAACGCCGGTCCCCGCCGCGAGGGCTGGGGCTGGATCGCGCTCAGCGGCGCCGGCATCGGCACGGCGATGATGGCCCTCGCGCCCTTCCTCGACCCCGGCGCGCCGGTGATGGCCAACTACATACCGGTCATCGAGTCGCGCCTGTTTCTCGGTGGACTCGCGGTATTCGGCTTGGCGTCGATCCTGCTCGTGATCCGGTCGCTGACGGCGATACCCCCGCCCGGCGGCGTGCTCGACGGTCCGGCGGCCCTGCGCTTCGGCCTGTACGCGGCCGCGGTGTCCACGCTGGTCGCGCTGACGGCCTTCGGCTGGTCACTCGCCGTGGTGCCCGCCTCGCTGGACGGCAAGGCCTACTGGGAGGTCCTGTTCTGGGGCGGCGGGCACGCGCTGCAGTTCACGTGGACGCTGTTGATGCTGGTGGCCTGGCTGTCGCTGGCCCAGGCCTGCGGCGGGCGGGTGCCGCTGAGCCCGCGCGTGACCCTGCTGCTGTTCGCGATTGCCCTGGCGGCGGTATTCGTCACGCCCGTTGCGTACCTCGCGCACGACGTGGTGACGGTCGAGCATCGCGCGCTGCACACCTGGGGCATGCGCATCGGCGGCGGACTGGCGATCTTCCCGGTCGTGCTGGCGGCGGCGATCGCGCTGGCCACGCAGCGGCAGGTGACGGATGCGGCGCGGCCGCTGCGCGCGGCACTGCTGTCCTCGATGCTGCTGTTCGCGGCCGGCGGCGTGATCGGCATGACCATTACCGGGAGCAACGTGAAGATCCCCGCCCACTACCACGGCTGCATTGTCGGCGTCACGCTGGCGCTGATGGGGCTGGTATACCACCTGCTGCCGCGGCTGGGCTGGGGGCGACCGCAGGGGCGGCTCGCGGTAAGTCAGCCGTATGTGTACGGCCTCGGCCAGCTCATGCACATCGTCGGCCTGGTGTGGTCCGGCGGCTATGGCGTACAGCGCAAGGTCGCCGGCGCCGAACAGGTGCTGCGCAGCCCCGGCGAGGTCTTCGGCATGGGGCTGATGGGGGTGGGCGGCGCGGTGGCGATCCTGGGCGGACTGCTGTTCCTGATCGTGGTCTGGCGCGCGGGAAGGGCACGATGAGACCAGGGCCGCAACGCCTGCTGCGCGCGGGCTTCATGCATGCCGAGGCGGTGTTCAACCGCGCCTTCGGCGACAAGCTCAATCCCCTGTATCACCTGGGCGCGCTGACGTTCTATCTGTTCTGGATCATCGCCGGCACCGGGCTGTACCTCTATGCCTTCTTCGACACGAGCGTCGAAGGGGCTTACCGCTCGGTGGAGGCGCTGACGCATGCCCAGCGTTACGCCGGCGGCATCCTCCGCAGCGTGCACCGCTACGCATCGGACGCGATGGTCGTCACGATGCTGATCCACCTGATGCGCTACTGGGCCTTCGATCGCATGCGCGGATTCCGCTGGTTCTCGTGGATGACAGGCATCGTACTGGTGTGGCTGGTATTCGCGGCCGGCGCCAACGGCTTCATGCTTCCCTGGGACCGCCTGGCGCAGTTCGTCACCCAGGCGAGCTTCGAGTGGCTGGACTGGCTGCCCGGCTTCGGAGGCAAACTGGTGCGCAATTTCATTTACGACCACAGCGTCAGCAACCGGCTGTTCTCGCTGCTGGTGTTCATCCACATCGGCGTGCCGCTGCTCACGCTGCTGCTGATGTGGGTGCACGTGCAGCGCGTGCCCAAGGCCAGCACCCAGCCGCCACGGCCGATCGCCGTCAGCGTGGCGGCGATGCTGGTGCTGCTGGCGTTGGTGCAGCCGGTCGTGAGCCAGGGCGGTCCGGCGCATCTGGCGCAGGCACCGACGGTGCTCGTCTTCGACTGGTTCCTGCTCGCTCTCTACCCGCTGGTGTACGCCTGGCCGGTGGCCGGCGTGTGGGCGCTGGTGCTCGGCGCCACCGCAGTGCTGGCGGCCGCGCCCTGGCTGCCGCCCCGGCGCGGCGGCGAGACGGCGCCCCATCGCCTGACGATGCACCCGGGCGCGGTGGCGGTGGCGGCGCGCTCCGGCGA